>NZ_JADEWR010000004.1 GCF_015207525.1 Nodosilinea sp. LEGE 06152 | reverse complement strand
GCTTGGTTCAGGATTATGAGCAGTTGCCTGAAAACGCTGAGGCCATGCTCCAAATTGCCATGATTCGCATCATGCTTAGGCGCTTGGTCTAATTGGCTACACTCCTACCCCTTTTCAAACGTCCTCTGAGACTTTGGTGCGCTGCCAAAGGCAAAGTGGCGGGTGTTAGGTATTGAGAATCAGTGCCAACTAGCGGTAAGATTGGCTTATCCTCTCAGGCATCTATCCCCCTAGATAGAAGCTATCGGGTGTTTGTCCAGGTCTGCGCACAGTGGATTTGGGTAAACACCTGATTTTTCCGTGCTGTCGTTGGGCCTGCTGCTATGACCATTACCCTTTCCCAAGCTGACTACGCGAACTGGCTCGACGAGACTACCGCTACGGCGGACGACGCGATGGCTTATCCTGCCGGCTTGGGGCATAGGCAACAGCACCATGTAGCCCTCCGCGAAGGGATCGATCTCTGTATTGAAGACTGCTGGCTTAAGGACGATTTAGAAATTCAGCACTGCGATCGCGTCCATCCCCTAGAGTTCACCTTTGAGCAGGCCCAAAGCGGCGGCAAACGCAGCCAGCGCTACGACTTTTTTGGCAGTGGGCTGGCTCCAGCCGAGGTCTGGCGGGTCCCCGGCAATCGACGGCTTGTGGGTATAAACGTCCATATCGAGCCACACATCTTCCAGCAGTGGAGCGGGGAAACCTGCGACGATTTCCCAGACCTGTTGCGCCCTGCCGATCAGCGCTACTTTGAACGCTCTGGCACCCCCACGGCGGCAATGCAGATGGCGGTGCAGGCCATTTTGCGCTGCCCGTTTCAGGGGCTGACCCAGCGGCTTTACCTGGAAAGCAAAGTTTGGGAGCTGATGGCGCTGTTAATTGAAGACCTCAAAACAACGCCCGAAAGCGTCAGCCCACCGGCCCTCAAACCCGACGATGTGGAGCGTATCCACTACGCCAGCAAGCTGCTGTGCCGCCAGCTCACCCAGCCCCCCTCGCTGATTGAGCTGGCGCGGGCCGTGGGCATTAACGACCACAAGCTCAAGGTGGGCTTTCGCCAGGTGTTTGGCACCACGGTGTTTGGCTACCTGCACGAGCACCGCATGGAGCGATCGCGCCAGCTGCTCGAATCGGGCGATCTCAGCGTCACCGCCGCCGCCGAGGCGGTGGGGTTTGCCAGTCGGGGTCACTTCGCCGCCGCCTTTCGCCGCAAGTATGGGGTGAATCCGGGAGTGTATGTGAGGGGGAGGAGGGCGTAGGGGTGGATGGGTAGATGGGTAGGCGGGTGGGCGAGTATTGGATTTTTAAGGGGAGCCTGATACCTGATACTTAAACGTTTCTACTTGTCCACCGTCTACGCTCTTACACTATAAAGGGATGGGCTAAGGGCACCGTACTATGGCACTTACTGTCAAAGACTTAGAGACCCTGCAGGCACAGCACCCCGACTATCGGCTGGAGCTGGTCGATGGAAAGATTATTGTTATGAGTCCTTCTGGGTATGAGTCGGATGAGGTAGCTTTTCGAGTCGGTGGCAAGCTATGGAACTGGGTAGAGCCTCGCAATCTGGGACGGGTGACTGGCTCTAGCGCCGGATTTAACCTCGCCAATACTCGCGCTCCCGATGTTGCCTTTGTGCGAGCTGATCGCCTACCCCAGGCCCCACGGGGCTATGCCACAATCCCGCCGGATCTCATGGTAGAAGTCAAGTCGCCCACCGACTCTGTGGAGGAGTTGCGGGCAAAAATAGAAGAGTTTTTGGCTCAGGGCACTGTGGTTGGCATTTTGGTCAACCCGGATGATCGCACTGTCACGGTTTACCGTCTCAACCAGGCCCCTGTAGTGCTGCGCGATGGCGATCGCTTGACTGTTCCCGATGTGCTGCCCGGATGGGAAGTGCCGATCGCAGAGCTGTGGTCGCCTGTGTTTGAGTAGAGCTTGCCCAAAAACTCCCAGATCTGATCGCAAATACTCCGTCTAGGGATCATCGTTCGCTTTAGCAGCTCCCACTGGCCTGTATCTTGTTGAGAAGTATTCCTGATTGCCTCGAAGCCGTTCGTAGCTAGGGCATTGTTCTCAACGATTTAACAGGTGGTGTGATGGGCGTTCGATTGCAGCGGTTGGTGTGGTTGGCGGGATGGCTGGCGCTGGTGCCAACGGCGGCGCAGGCCGAAACGGCGTTGTCTTTAGGGAATATAGCCCAACCTGGTGGCCAGGCAGTGGATCTGGAATTGGCCCAGGCGGCAACGCAGATTACTGGTGTGCGGATCGAGCCCGAGGGCGAAGGGTTGCGCCTAGTGCTAGATGCCAACGGGGCACTGGGGGAGCCCACCACCTCGGTAGTCGGCAGCGCGCTGGTGGCCGAGATTGCCAATGCGGTGCTGACCCTGCCCGAGGGCGAGAGCTTTGAGCAGTTTGGCCCCGCCGAAGGCATTGCCCTGGTGAGCGTGACCAATGAACCCGGCAACCGGGTGCGGGTGGCGATTACCGGCAGCGATGGACCGCCCGCGGTGACTGTGAGTTCCAGAACGGCGGGGCTGGTGCTGGGCATTGCACCTGGATTGGGTCTAGCCTCCGGCGGCGATGAGGCCATCCGCATTGGGGTAACAGGCGAGGGGGATGAAGGCTACGCGCCGCGCAACTCCAGCACCGCCACCCGCACCGATACCCCCCTACGCGATACCCCACGCACCATTCAAATCATTCCCGAACAAGTGTTGGAGGATCAGGGCA
Source organism: Nodosilinea sp. LEGE 06152 (assembly GCF_015207525.1). GTDB lineage: Bacteria > Cyanobacteriota > Cyanobacteriia > Phormidesmidales > Phormidesmidaceae > Nodosilinea. The sequence continues at coordinate 413,103 of NZ_JADEWR010000004.1, read as the reverse complement.
TTACCCGAGTGACCGATGCTGTACGCAACGTCAGTGGCGTAGTGCAGGATGGCGGCTTTGGCAGTACCACCGACCAGCTCAACATTCGCGGCTTTTTTACGGACGGCATTTTTGTCGATGGGTTTAGGGGTAATGGCTCGGGGTTTGCCGAAACCGCCAATGTGGAGCGCATTGAGGTGCTGCGTGGGCCAGCCTCGGTTCTGTTCGGCAACACAGAGCCCGGCGGCATTGTTAACCTGGTCACCAAGCAGCCCCTCGACGAGCCGTTCTATGGCTTAGAGTTCCAAGCGGGCAGCTACGGGTTTATTCGCCCCACGGTTGATTTAACTGGGCCACTGAATACTGATCGCACCACTCTCTACCGCTTTAATGGGGCTTATGAACGCGCCAATGGCTTTCGGGCCTTTGACCAAACTATCACCCGTTATTTTGCCGCGCCGTCGCTGGCCTTTCGCCTGGGCGATGCGACCACTCTAAATCTGGACTTCACCTACCGCAGCGACGAGCGCCCATTTGACCGGGGGTTGCTTGCCATCGGGCGAGGTGTTGTCGACACTCCGCTGAGCCGAATTTTTGGGGAACCTGACGATGTCAGCCGCGTGCAGGAATACGGAGCCGGATACCGCCTAGAGCACGAGTTTAGTGACAGTTGGCAGGTGCGCAACCAGTTTCGGCTGCTTTCGACCGACACCTTTGACTATCGGGCTGAGCCCTTAGCCCTAGACGAAGGCACGGGCATTTTGCCCCGCAACTTTCGCTCCAACGACGATCGCTCTGAGGTCTACTCGCTGCAAACCGATGTGCTGGGCAACTTTTTTACCGGCTCGGTGGAACACAACCTGCTAATTGGGCTAGATCTGCGGCGGCAGACCTCCGGTGGCACCCAGCGCCGCCTGCCGGGCGGATTGACACCCAGTATTGATATTTTTAATCCGGTTTACAACGTTGTTGAGCGCCCTGCCCTCAGCGCCCTAACTAATGAGGTGCGCAACAACAGCGATCGCACCAATGCCCTCGGCTTTTTTGTACAGGATCAGGTTCAGATCTTGGACAACCTAATCGTGGTTGCTGGGGGACGGTTTGATGTGGTTTCGCAAAACAGCCGCAACAACCAGACGGGCGAAAACTCTGGCCAGGATGTGACGGCATTTACGCCGACAGTTGGCGTGGTTTACCAGCCGGTCGAGCCGATTTCGCTCTACGCTAACTTCGCGCGATCGTTTCAGCCTAACGCCAGTACCGACGCTAACAATAACTTTCTGCCCCCCGAGCGGGGCACTCAGTATGAGGTAGGTGTTCAAGCAGCCATCACTGATCGACTGACCGCATCGCTGGCGGCCTACAACATTACCAAAACTAACCTGGCCACCACCGACCCCGACAACCCCGACTTCAGCATTCCCATTGCTGAGCAGCGCAGTCGAGGCATTGATTTGAATCTGGCTGGCGAAATTCTGCCCGGATGGAATGTGATCGCCTCCTATGGTTATATTGATGCCGCCTACACTGCGGAATATTTTGGTCTACCCCCAGGCAGCCGGGTACAAAACGTGCCCAACCACACCGCTAGCCTGTGGAGCACCTACGAAATTCAGAGCGGCGATCTGCAAGGGCTGGGCTTTGGGGCTGGGATATTTTACGTCGGCGATCGCGCCGGAGATTTTGAAGACACCTTCGATTTGCCCAGCTACCTGCGCACCGATGCGGCAGTATTCTACCGTCGCAACAACTGGCGGGCCGCCATCAATGTGCAAAACCTGTTTGACGTGCGTTATTTCAGCTCCAATAATTTTGGCCGAGTGGCGATCGAGCCGGGTGAACCCCTCAGCATTGTTGGCTCACTGTCGGTTGAATTTTAGCGGTTTGCATTAGGTCAAATGTGATGAATAGCTACAGAATGATTCGACGAATCTCCCGTTTTGGTTCACAAATAGCCAGGTGGCTATTCCGGAGCGAATACTCGTTCCGAGTCGGTTCCCGAACGCTCCGCGAATCGCTGCTTTTAGGGTTATTAGCCTGTCTTACTGTCGTCGTCATGGCTGGTGCTTGTACACCCCATGACTCTACCCAAGGGGACGGTGCGCTTGCCAGCGCTGACTGTCGAGTCATTCGCCATGCCAAAGGCGAAACCTGTGTGCCTAATAACCCTCAGCGCGTTGTTGTTTTAGGTGCTTTAGATTACGCTTTGAGCTTAGGCATTAAACCGATCGGTAGCGACTGGTTAAATGCTCAGGACATTCACATCAACGACATGCTCGATGGCATTGAAGACGTAGGCGGTAACAATGCCCCCAACATTGAAAAGATCTTGACCCTCAACCCAGATTTCATTATTGGTGCAGATTATGTTTCAGCTAACTACGGTGCCCTATCTAAAATTGCCCCCACAGTCTTGATTGCCTACGAGCACAGCGGGCAGTGGAAAGAGTTTTTTATGAGTTTTGCAGAGGCGCTAGGTAAGACCGCAGCAGCCGAACAGGTAATGAATAATTACCAGACTCGGGCAGAGGAGTTTAAGACGCAAACGGGGAATCGGGCGTCTGAAATTGACGTATCAATTGTGCGGGTATATCCAAGTTATGTGAACCTGTACCTTAAAGACTCATTTTGTGGAACGGTGGTTGCCGATGCCGGACTGTCTCGCCCCCCGGCCCAAGATTTAACCGCAGCGGAAGCCAGCACTTTGTTTGACAATCCAATTCAGTACACGATCAGTCGCGAAAGAATGTCCGATGCCGATGGTGACGCCATATTTCTCTGGACTTACGGATTTCAAGATGACGTTGCCCAGCAGGCTCAGAGTCAGAAAGAGAAGTTGGTAGCTGATCCGGTATGGTCTACCTTAAGTGCGGTTCAGAATGGGCAGGTTTACGAAGTTCCTTCCTACTGGATTGGGGATGGCCCGATCGCCGCCAACGCTATCCTTGACGATCTGTTCAAGTATCTTGTGGAGCCATCGTAGGGGGCGCTAACCAGTTGATTTTGGTCAGAAGTCAGAGCTGCTGAGCCATCCATCACCCCTGGGCGCGTTTAAGCAGTGGCGTTAACCATTTAATGGTAGATTCTGTAGGGAATAATGCGAAGCGTTGTCATTTAAGCTTTGCTCTAGCCCCAGCATATCTGCCCCGTAACCTATGACGATTCACCTTTCACAGCAGGCCTATTGGGAGTTGCTCGCCAGCGAGATAGCCAATCAAACGCCGCCCTCAGCGGCCTTTGAGCAGCGCTGGGAGTTCCCGCAGGCCATTGGGGCGGGGCAGCTGCGAGAAATTAGCCTGCGCGATGGCCTGACCCTGGAGCTGTCTGACTACGAGCTGAAGGATGCGATCGCCATTACCCTGCCCGATCGCCCCCACGGTCTAGAATTTTCCTTTTGCCTGGAGGGCGAGTACGGCTACAACGACGATCGCTGGGGCACGGGCGATTTTTCGCTATGTGGGGCTGGGGTAGCGCTGGCCGGGGTGGCCCAACAGCCCGCTCCGCAAACCTTAAAGAACGTCACCATTCACCTGGAGCCTGCCTTTTTAGAAACCTATGGCCTGGATGGCGAAGGCCAGATGAGCCCGTGGCTAAAGGCCCTGATTGGCGATGAGAATCAACCCCAGGCGATCCACCGTGGGGCGATGACCACGGCCATGGCAGAGGCCCTGCGGCAACTGTGGCAGTCGCCCCACGGGGGCGGGCTCCAGCGCCTTTATTTAGAAAGCAAGGCGCTGGAGCTAGTTGCCCTGCTGATAGAGCACACCGCCCAGCCCCCGCCTCCCGGCCCCATCCTCAAACCCGACGATGTGCAGCGCATCCATCAAGCCCGCGCCATTCTGATGGCCGAGGCGGCTGACCCACCCTCGCTGCTAGAGCTGGCGCGACGGGTGGGGCTAAACGACTACGCCCTCAAGCGGGGCTTTCGCCATGTGTTTGGCACCACGGCTTTTGGCTTTTTGCACCAGTACCGGCTGGATCAGGCTAGGCAGCTGTTAGACCAGGGCGATCTGAATGTGTCGGAGGTGGCGCGGGCAGTGGGCTTCACCGATCGCAGCTACTTTGCCACCGCCTTTCGCAAAAAATTTGGGCTAAATCCGAGAGCGTATTTGCGATCGCAGCGGCAGCTGTTCAGCGCCCAGTTGACCAAAAATTCCGGCTAGCCCCCAAACAATTCCGCCTGCCCCTCCTTTGAGTGCCTATCGGTGCAGAAAACCCAGTATCTTCTTGAGAAAGATTCTTGTTTAGCCAAAGGCTGGGGGCTAATCGCAAGGCGACAGCTAGAGCCGCGCGGTCCTCTCAGCCTTGGCGATCGCATAGGTGTGTGGAGTGATGGGAAATTTGTTGCAAACGAAACTTGGGTTCACCGGGCTGCTGTGGATTTTAGCGGGAACAACGGCCTGGGCACAACCGGAGCTGTCACCAATACCGGAGGCAGCGGTGGATCAGCCGTCGGCGGTTGAAATTGTAGGATCTACCGATGCAGCTTCGACAGGCGCGCCTGAATCGGTCGCGATCGATGGGGCTATTTCCGCCAGCTTAGGTGAGGGTAAGAGGGCACCCGAGCCGCTGGTCAGCTACAGCACTGAGGCGGCAGCCCTAGAACCTGTCGCCGTAGCAGAAGCTGATACCCCGCCCGCCGTGCAGCTGAGCCAGGAAGCGGGGGGCGGGCTGCGCATTCAGGTGACGGGGGAGACTCAGCCGGAGGGCTACCGGGTGCCCGAGGCATCTACATTAACGGGCACCGACACGCCGCTGCAAGATCTGCCCGCCTCGATTCAGGTGATTCCCCAGGAGCTGCTGCGCGACCAGGGGGTGAATAGCCTGGGCGAGGCGCTGCGCAACGTCAGCGGTGTGACCTCGGGCGGCACCGCCTTTGGCACCTACGACAACATCATTCTGCGGGGCTTTCGCACCAGCAACTTCGGCAACTTTCGCCGCAATGGGCTGCGGTTTCCCCACCTCAGCGACCCGATCAACGCCAACATCGATCGCATTGAGGTGTACAAGGGGCCAGCCTCGGTGCTCTTCAGCGACATTGCCCCCGGTGGCGTGATCAACCTGATCACCAAGCAGCCGTTGCCCGTTACCTTTGCCGAGGTGGGAGCCACCGTGGGCAGCTACGGACGCTACGGGGCGCGGGCCGATGTCTCGGGGCCGCTGAATGACGACGCCAGCCTGCGCTATCGGCTCAACATCAGCTATGACGATGCCAACAGCTTTCGCGATTTCTTTAACTACCGCACGTTTTTTGTGTCGCCAGTGCTGGCCTGGGACATTAGCGATCGCACCCGCTGGACCTTTGAGGCCGAATACACCGTAGACAACCGCATCTCCGATGTGGGCCTGGCCATACCCGGAGTCGATTTCGACTTTATTCAACAGATCCCCATCAACCGGCTGCTGAATGAGCCGGGGGATGATTTTCGCTGGGAATCACTGTCGCTGACCTCGACGCTGGAGCATGAGTTCTCAGATAGCTGGCGGATTCGCAACGTGCTGAACCTAAACAGTAGCGAGCGAATTTTTCGGCAATACACCAACGTAGACGGCATAGCGGCTGACGGGCAGACGCTACTGCGCTCTCAATCGGCGACCGAGCAGTCGATCAACCTTTACTTTGGGCAAGTGGATGTGCTGGGAACCTTTGCCACCGGCTCAGTCGATCACCAGCTCCGGTTTGGCGTCGACTACCTCTACCAAGCGCTGCCCAGTGTTAACTTCGACGGCAATCTGCTGCCCACGCTCGACCTGTTTAACCCGGTCTACGGCAACAATTCCACCGCCTTTACGGTCACCAGCTCCTTCAACAACCCCGAGCGCCGCCTGGGCTTCTTTGTGCAAGATTTAGTTGACCTGACCGATAACCTCACTCTGCTGGTGGGCGGGCGCTACGACACGGCGCTGCTGCAATTTCGCAACCGCATTACCGACGTTCTCACCCGCGACGACACGGTGAATGCCTTTAGCCCCCAGCTCGGCCTGGTTTACCAGCCCCTCGACTGGCTGTCGCTCTATGGCAGCTACAGCCGCTCCTTCGAGATCAACTCAGGCTCCACGGTGGCGGGCAACCCCTTTGACCCCACCTTTGGCACCCAGTACGAAATTGGGGCCAAGGCCGACTTTTTAGACGGCAACCTGTCGGCCACCCTGGCGCTATATCGCCTCACCCGCAGCAACGTGCTGACCTCCGATTTGCTCAATCCGGGCTTTTCGATTCAAACCGGGGAGCAGCGCAGCCAGGGCGTTGAGCTGACTTTGGCGGGGCAGATTACGCCCAACTGGGGCATCTACGGCTCCTACGCCTACACCGATACCCAGGTAACGCAGGACAACACCTTCCCCGAGGGCAATCGGCTGCCTACGGTGGCCCCCCACAGCTTTAGCCTGTGGAGCAAGTACGCCTTTGACGGCAACCTGACGGGCCTCAGCCTGGGGGGCGGGCTGTTTTTCGTGGGCGATCGCTGGGATAGCCTCGGCAACAACTACCAGCTGCCCGCCTACCTGACCGCCGACGCCTTTGCCGCCTACGAGTTTGAGAATGGCCTGCGCACCCAGCTCAATATCAAAAACCTGTTCAACACCCGCTACTACGAAGGCACCTTTGGGGCGGTCTACCCCGGCACCCCGTTCACCTTTGAGCTGGGGGTGTCCTATGAGTTTTAGGTCGAGGCGGCGCTGGGGGCTGTGGCTGGTGGCCCTGGTTTGGGGGCTGGTGGTGGCCTGCCAACCCTCTTCGCCAACCGCCTCGCCCAATGCCTCGCCCGCTCCCTCGATCGACTGCCGCACCGTCGAGCATCTGCTGGGGCAAACCTGCATTCCCGCTGCGCCCCAGCGGATTGTGGTGCTGCACGACTCCACCCTGCTCGACCCCCTGCTGGCGCTGGGGCTAGAGCCCATCGCCGTCGCCGCCTACCCCAATGACGACGGTAGCCCCCTGCTGCGAGGCATTCCGTCTGATGTGGCCCAGGAGTTGACCCTGGTGGGCACCCCCGACCAGCCCAACCTGGAGGCGATTCTGAATCTCAAGCCCGATTTGATCATGGGGCGCGAGTTTCAGCGGGGGTTTTATGGGCCGCTGAGTGCGATCGCCCCCACCGTCATGGTCAACTGGCAAGACGGCGGCTTTAAAGGGCACCTGCAAACTGTGTCTACCCTGCTGGGGCAACCCGAGGCCGCCCAGACCGTGCTCGATCGCTACCAGCAGCGCATTCAACAGCTCCAGCAGGCCCTGGGCGATCGGCTCAACACGCTGACTGTGTCGGTCATCGCCGTACAGGGGCCTGAGATCAAAACCTTTGGCCTGCTCAGCACCCTGGGCGAAGTCTTGCAGGATGCGGGCCTTCAGCGCCCCGCCGCCCAAACCCAGCCCAAAGGCCGCATTGACCTCAGCCTGGAGCAGCTCACCGCCCACGACGGCGACGCGATGTTTCTTGTCCACGAATCGGGAGAAGAAATCATTCGCTACCAGCAAAGCGCCCTGTGGCAGCAGCTCCGGGCGGTGCAGACCGAGCGGATCTATGCCGTAGAGCCTGAGAACTGGATTGTGGCAGGCCCCCTGGGGGCCAACCGCATTCTCGACGACCTGTTTACCTATCTTGTGGAGAACTCTTAGCCATGCCCGACCAGCTGATTGTGTGCAAAAGCTGCGGCTTTTCGGTGGATGAGGAAAAGCGTGACGGGGAGACGGGTGGAGGGCACCTGCTGAAGCATCTGGAAGAGCTTTACCAACAGTGGCCCCGCCAGGCTGAGCTGACCATTGAAACCACCGGCTGCCTGTGCATTTGTGAACGGCCCTGCGCGATCGCCTACGTGGGCACCGGCAAACCCACCTATCTCTTCACCGGCCTCGACCCCGCCACCTGCGCCGCCGACCTGCTCACCGCCGCCGAACTCTACCTCGACAGCGACGACGGCATGGTGCCCGCCTTCAAGCTGCCCAAAGATCTGCAGTCCCACAGAACGGCGCGAATTCCGCCTGCGCCCTAGGGCGTGTCATCAATTGTGGCCAAAAGCCTGGCATGTTAAGCCTTGCCACGCCCGACCCCAAGAACAGGCTAGGGGCTGTAAACCTTGATTTTGGGCGTTTAGCAGCTAATTGATGACAGCCCCTAGCTCACTGACCCGGATTGAGCTGCGACATTTGCCAAGTAATTAGCGTACCCACCGGGCTCCACAGCAGGTAGGGCAGCAGCAGCAAGAATGCGTTGCCATCCACCCGCGCCACCAACAAAGCCAGCAGCAGCCCAAACACAAACCCCGCCCCTCCGATCGCCGTCCCCACTCGCAAACTCTGCAGGTTACACATGACCGGGTTGTAGCTCACAATTAGCAGCTCCAGCAAGATGTACCCTGCCATGAACAACCAGCTCTGGGTTTGGGTCCAGACAATGTAGGCCGACCAGCCGCCGCAGATAAAGACCACCATCCACACGAAAGGAATGACAAACTCAAACGTCAGCCAGTCGGGGCGACGCTGCCGCTTAAACCACTTAATACCGCGAGGACGGATCAGGCTAGACGCAGACGCGATCGCCCCTCCCACCACTGCAATTACCAACCAGGCTGGAAACATTACACACCTCACAGGGCCTGATTAAACTAAACCAGACCAGCGCCACCGCGACATCTTACCCATGACACAACTTAAAAAACTGCGATCGCCCTCAACCTCGGCAGGCCGCCTCGATCGCAGCGACATCAATCTTTTGCATCTGCATCATGGCCTCGAAGGCGCGCTTGGCTACGGCGGGGTCAGGGCTGGCGATCGCCTCTGTCAACACGATGGGCGTAATCTGCCAAGATAGCCCCCACTTGTCTTTGCACCAGCCGCAGGCGCTCTCTTGGCCGCCATTGTCAACGATCGCGTTCCAGTAACGATCGGTTTCGGCCTGGTCGGCGGTTGCGACTTGAAATGAGAAGGCTTCGCTGTGTTTAAATGCAGGGCCACCGTTGAGCCCCAGGCACGGGATGCCCATGACGGTAAACTCGACGGTTAATACATCCCCTTGATTGCCGGAGGGAAAGTCTCCCGGTGCGTGGTGCACCGCATCAACGGATGAATCGGGAAAGGTTTTGGCATAAAACTGCGCCGCTTCTTCGGCGTCGCCGTTGTACCAAAGGCAGATGGTGTTCTTTGCTGGCTTCACCATGTCATGGCTCCCAAGAGATAACGTCAGGCGCTATCCCAGCCCGACTCGCTAGCTAAATTGTATTCATGATGTAGCAGCCGTGGGTTAGATGAAACGCAGTGTTACTCAACACCTTCAACCTAAGTCTCAATTCTTAATTCATACGCTGATAACCAGCTTGCACCAGGGGTTTGATTTTAGGCGCTGCAATAGGTTGTCAAACCACTCTACTCGTTTCAAAAGTGCGAACTAATCACCTCATTTGCCGCTGAAATCCACGATATCGAGTTCCTTGATACGTCAGTGTACCTAAGTCTCCCTCAACAAGCTGACCGTACTCTTTGCCAGAAATACGAAACTCGTGTCGCTGGCCACGTTCATCCTCAAAGGTACAGTAGTAATAGGTTGATGTATGACTAACGCGATCGGGTGGAGCATGCCCGCTCACTCGTGTTCGCTTCGTAACAACTCGAGATGCAATAGATAAAATGGGTTGCGTATTATTGTGTTGCCATTTAACTATTGCTCTAATTATTGTAAATATGGTGATGCCGACCATAATGGCGGCAACTATACCAATGAAGATCGGAACAATTGTGAATGCATCCATAGGGAAGAGTTGTCGATCGCAGGTGACAACGGTGAAAAAGTATGTGGCTGCTGGGGTTTGGGCGCGGCGATCGCGCATGGAGGGGTTAAAGAATTTATGCGCTTAGGGTAGGTTGTATTTGCACTTCACTCAACCTACGATAGCTGAAATTGTTGGGTTTCCTTCGTCAATCCAACCTACAGGAGATCCGCGATCGCACTCAATGTATAGCGGATGAGGGATGAAGCGATTGCTGTTGCTGCTTACGCTAATGGATAAGTGCTCCTAGGAGCCGACGTAAAAGAGGTGGTTTTATGACTGAGAATCAAACCAACAATCCCGACAACGCCCTATCCACTGACACGGAAACTTTTGATCCCCGTGACTTGGTCAATAAGGGCGGTTACGATAAAGACCCCAAAGAAATCCTTGCAAACCCTGCTGTTGCCCCTGAAATGCTCGGCGATCGCCGCGATGAGGAGGGCGTAGGTATGGGTCAAGACGATAACTAAGACTCTGGATAATTTCGTTTAGCGCGTTTGGCTGCTGTCCCGTCTTTGGGGCGATCGATCGCACATCAGTCAGTAGGTTGAGCTGAGCTAGCATAGGTTTTACTTTCTCGCAGAGTAACTCAATGCCAGCGTTAATCTGGCACTCTGCAATATCACAGCGGGTGAGAGTAAAATCCTTTTGAGTTTGCTGGGTTTCCTTTGTCAACCCAACCTACAAGAGATCTGCGATCGCACCTATCATGACAAAGCGAGTAGTGACAAGCTCTCATCTTCATAAAATAATTTGATCGAGTCAAAATCTCGACGCAGCACATCTTCAACTTGCCGCGTTGAGCAGTTGCCAAGGCGAAGCCAAATCACTTTTGGTGGATTCCCAAATACTAAGCTTAGATCGTGCATGTCTGCGTCTTTTGAGACAATCATGAAATTATTGTCTTTCGCAAAATCCCAGACTATTGGGTCGATTGTTGCTTTCATGCCTACATCGCGGACGTGGAGCGAGTCTGGGAAAAGATCGCTCAAGCGATTTGGCAGTTTGGGCGATAGGTTTTCATCAAAAAGTAATTTCATGCCTATAGGGGAGCGGCCATGAACCGACGTTCGCGATCGGCGGCATAGGCGATGCAGGCTTTTAGGTCTTCTCGCGTCAGGTCGGGGAAGTCATCAAGAATTTCGGCTTCGGTCATTTCGGAAGCTAGGTACTCAAGCACTTCGTAGACGGTGATGCGTAGGCCGCGTACGCAAGGCTTGCCGCCGCGCTTGTTGGGTTCGATGGTGATGTAGTTTCGGTAGTCCATAAACTAACCCTAGATCAATTGCCGTTATTCGTCGATACGGAGGAGAGGGTTGACCTATACCATGGTGAGTTAGGAGTAAAACCCTTCTAGGATTGTTGGGTTTCCTTTGTCAACCCAACCTACAGGAGATCTGCGATCGCACTGAGATGCTCGGCGATCGCCGCGACGAAGAGGGCGTAGGTATGGGTCAAGACGATGACCAAGACTCTGAATAAGATCGTTCAAGGATCAGGTTGAAAGCCAACTTCTTCACAAGAGTAAACTTTCAGCGTAATGTTGCGAGTACAAGCCTTGACTCCCTGCTCCGTTAGGGACAAGTATCCTTCTCTTTTCATATGTGGCTTTCTAACTACAATGAGAAGAATACCTCTGGCTTTCCTACCCGTCAAAAGCTCATATAGTTCGATCTTTTTCTCTAGCCATGAAGCATATGCAGGTGCATCAATATACGATGTCCTAAAGTAATGTACATCAATAATGATATCTTCTTCTTGATCACTCTGTCTTAGAGCATCGAGCAGAAGCTTGTCTTCCCCTCGAAAAAATTCGACTTGATGTTCAAATTCCAGTCCACTTAATCTTTCGTAGTGGCAAATAGCAATGTGATCTAGTGAAAAGTACAGGATTTCATGTCGTTTAGGTGACCTTTTTTCTAGGTCAAAACTAATATACTGTTTCTCGGGTAACTCAGGGTCTAACCTAGACTTACTTTGTTCTCTTAACAGTTTCTCTAATTGATCAAATCTTTCATTTATCAAAGTGTTATAAGAGACAGAAAGAAGCTTTTTGTACTCTCGCAAAGCCTTCCGGTCTATTACTCTACTATGCGCCATTTTGTGATGCTTGTCACACAAAAGAATTAAATTATCCATAGTGTTATTCTCTCGATCTTCATCAACATGATGAACTTCAAGGTAAGTGTGCTCCCCACACCCTTTTATTGCGCAGCAATGTCCAGATTCAACTTCTACAGCACGCCGAAGTTCTGCTGAAATGCTAGGCCTGGTTTCATCATATCTTTTATTACTCATAACCCTAAAGGATCTGTTCTAATAGAAAGGCTAGCGATTCGCTTGAGCAACTATAAATTGACTTTGGCAGTACACTAATATGCCTTGGCTTCGCTTAGAGCAGATTGCCAAACAGTACTTAACCTATACTACATATCCAGAAACTCTTGAGCAATCATCTCAGAAAACACCGTAGTTGATTGCCCATTAGTTGTTAAAGCGAAAACGAAATCATCGCCTGAGAGACCACTGGTAATCTCATGTGTAATACCATGCCAAACTGCATCATACGACCATGAATCGGAACCAGCATCTAAACGAATTATAGGAGTTCCATCAGGAATCCAACGCCATAATCCGATTCCTTTAGAACGTGCAAATTCACATGCACCTTCATCAAATCCTATTGGTGTAATAATTGTACCCTTTGTTCGATTAGCACCGACTTGATTTAGCTTTGCATGAAACTCTTCAACATCATCAACAGGCACTTTATGTGAATAGTTTTTGCATTCCCAAATCCAAATCCAATAAGGTGTTTCAGCACCTTTACGGCATATTTCAATAGAGACGTCAAAAATGATATCTTTCTGCCGATCTCTAGAATAATAGGTTGGCTTATGAGAAACCCTAGCTTGTTTTGGATTAATGCCGAATTCATCCTCTTCCAATTTTAGTTTTACAAGTTTCATTACTTTGAGTTCGTAGTCGGTTCCCTTGTCCATTTCAAAGTTCTTAAATGAATAGACAACAATCCAAAGATTGAAGGCCCTCACCCAGTCTTGCGGTAAGAGTATCCAGCTCTCTTAACGTGCTGATCAAGATATGAGCCATGTGAGCTAGCTGCCATTAAGCCATCATAAACTGATGAAGGAACTCCTAAATATTGATAGATACTACCATTAAGAAATTCGACCTCTAATACTTGAGTACTTAAATCATATCCAACTGATGCAAGGTTCGATGATGATACTGAAATTCTATTCATTGCGTTTCTTCCTTTACATTTCTGTTTAGCTCGCTATTAGAGGAAGAACTTCTACCCAATCTACCTAAACAGCGGATTAGGTAGAAATACGTCAGCCTAATACTCCTATATGGCGTGTCTGGGTGGAAAAAATCCAGTGTAACTGCCCCCCAGAGTCAACTGAAGTTTCTCAAACTCCCTTCATGCCTTTGTTGCACTTTACGGTTGACGGGGAGCTTTTGTACCACTATTCTCTTACATTAAGCCGTTCAGCAGAGCGGTGGTCACACAGAACTCGAAGACTTTAGCGCTGCCTGAGGGTGCTGGTAACACCAACAGACAGCTAACCCCGCAAATCTAGACAGCAGATTGCGTGGCTAGGCCCATCGTACCCTAGCCCCCTCAGTTTGCACTTCAACTGCGGGCGGCTAGGGTTTTCGCGTTCTGTCTTCCTAAACCACAACTGGAGACAGAACCCATGTTTGAATATCTCGAACCCGATGCCAGCGGGGCATCTAATCTTCCGCCGTCTTCGCGCAGCAACCCCCAGGCTCGCCCAGAGCGGGTGCGCCACATGCTCTACGGCAGCCTTGCAGGCATAGACCGCACCATCAAAATCCTCCACGCCCTCGGCTACGCTGACCCCAACGACTGGAGCGACCCCATCCCCGCGCCGCCTGGTGCTACGGTGGGTGACACAATCCAGTCGCTTCGACTCCGCTCAGCGACCGGGGCCGAACCGCAGCCATCGACCGGAGCCGAACCACAGTCATCGAGCGAAGCCGATATGCCAGCATCGAGCGAAGCCGAACCACGGTCATCGGGCGAAGCCGATATGCCAGCATCGAGCGGAGTCGAGATGTGGATGGCCATTCTCACCAAAACCGTGTTGATTGAATAAGTCTCTTCGGTACAGATACCGGGTTCCTATTGCTGCTGCCCAAACCAGGCTACGAGCAAAAGAACCCGGTACCTTATCGCCCCTACTTGCAATCTGCGCCCTGCGATCGCCAAACTGACATTGCTGTTTAGCGTACTGCACCTTGCGATCGCCAATGTGGCACAGCAGATCATCAACGTGGCACAATAGTTTAGCGATCTGCACCCTCAGATTGCCAATGCGGCACAGCAGTTTGGCGAAACTGGCACAGCAGTTTAGCGATCTGCACCCTCAGATCGCCAATGTGGCACAGCAGATCGCCAATGTGGCACAGCAGTTTGGCATTGCAGGCCCGAAGCACGGCTCTGCGGCGGGTCAGCTTAAGAAGCAGCCTTCTGCACTGCGATCGTGCTCAGCCATTTGACCGATGTTTGCCGCAAATCTGCTTGCCCTAGCGCGAGTGTAAACCCCAGGGGCAGTATGAACTTGTGCGAGACAACGCTTTACCCGGTGCAACGGCAAACGCCCTACCCTGCACCACTCAACTCCTGAAAACCTTGCCCCGTTGCTGCCTCGTTCAAAAACGCCAACCTATTAACCTTATTTAAGGGTGCCACCCATGCCCATTGTCGATACCAGTCGCCGTCTCCAAACCCGCGTCATTTTGCAAGATGTTGAGTCCTACGAAGGGCTTAATGCCGTAAACGACTACACAGCCCGCCGCCCCGAAGCTACCCCCGAGGCKSTSCMWKMYANACCTGGCCACCATGCAGGCTAAACAGCAAAAAGAAACCGAACTAGCGGCCCTAGCCAAAGCCGCTGCCGACAAAGCCCGCCAGGCCGAGTGGGACTTTCACAACAGCGTCATGGCCATGAAAGAATCGGTGCGCGGCCTGTTTGGCCTCGATAGTCACGAAGCCCAAGCCATCGGCTACAAGAAAAAGTCTGAACGCAAGCGCCCCCGCCGCCGCGCCGCCTAAACTACCCAGACCAAAACTGCAAAAAAGCCCCCAGAGTTCTAAACGCCCTGGGGGCTTTAGCGTTTTTGAACACAGGTGTAAATCAACCATGCCATGCCTCCCGTAGGGGCAAACGGCGTTTGCCCAACCCACCCAGGCTAACCAAAGCAAATTCTAAATAACCTATCGCCCCTGGCCGATCAGACAACTCGCATCAAGCCTCAGAGACTTCTTCAGACGGCTCCAGCGTCACGTCTTCGTACAGGGCCGCGATAGTATCGGTGAAGCCAATGCTCTCCAGGCAAAACGTTGCTGTTTCGGGCACGGCTGTTTCGGGCAAATAATACTGCAATACCCACAGCCCCGCCTCATTGCGGCGAAAGCACTCCACCCGCTGATGGCGCGTGTTGATCAACACGTATTCTTCTAAGCTCTCCAGAGTTTGGTAGTCCGCAAACTTATCCCCCCGGTCAAACGCTTCCGTAGACTCAGACAGCACCTCCACCACCAGCTTAGGAAAGCGCTTATAGCCCGCAGTCTCCTGATCGCGCAGGTCACAAGTCACCATCACATCCGGGTAAAAAAAACGGTTACGCGCCTCAATCCGCGCCTTCATATCTGAGATATAGACCCGGCAACCCGTACCGCGCACATGACTGCGGAGCAGCGCTGCCAGATTGCCCGCGATCGTGACATGCCCATCCCTAGCCCCATCCCTGGCATAAATTTCACCGTCGAAGTACTCATGCTTGGTGAGGCTTTCAGCTTCGAGCCGAAGGTAATCTTCAGGGGTGAGGTACTGCGGCGAGGCAACCATGGCACTGAGTAAGGTCAACAATCAAAGCTTAGTTAGTAAGCTAATCTGCAATCATCCTACCAACCAGGCAAAGCTCTCTAAAGAAACTCCGCTGAGCAGCCAAAAAGATCCGGCAGGGGCTCCTGGGGGGAGGGGTGGGGTGGGAGAGTGGATGGGTGGATGGGTAGGCGGGTGGATGAGGGGGAGGGTTATTGGATTGTCCAGTGGGAGGCATTTTTGATTATGTTGACGAGCTGACCCAGAACTTGGTCATAGTTGCGATAGAAGTCTCTACCCACTTCGGCATCTAAATATTGGCATTTGACTGCAAACTCTAACCAAATTTGGGTTTCTGTTGCTTCGGCCTGGCAGTCACTGATTTTTGCCACAAAAGCAGCTTGATATCGTCGTTTGCGCCAAGCTTCTCCCAAATTGGCACACACCGATCGAGACGATCGCCGAATTTGGTCAGTCAAAGAATATCTTTCCTCAACCGGAAATCGCTTAGACACCTCAAAAATCTCCATAGCCGTGGCAAAAGCCACCTGATAAACCTCCAAATCCCGATAGCTTCTAACCAATCCCCTAGCCATTCCCCTACCCTTCTCTTACCGTCTCCCTCCCAATAATTCCCATCCACCCATCTACCCCCCACCCATCCACCCCCATGCCCCCCATCACCCACCTCCTCTGGCAGCTAATCCGCTACGCCCAGCGGCTCTACTGGGTCGATACGCTGCTGTGGCTGTTCATTCTCGGGTTGCCCGCGGTGCCGGGGCTGATCATTCGCGAATTTTTTGACACCCTCACTGGGGAATCGCGCTTTGATGCATCGCCCTGGGTGTGGATTGGGCTGCTGCTAGCGGTGGGGGCAGCGCGGGTGGTAGCCATTTTTGTGGGGCGCATCACTAAGACCCAGCATCGGTTTTTGATCAGCGGCCTGGTGCGGCACAACCTGCTCCATGAGCTGCTCAAGCGCCCTGGGGCCGAACTGGCGGCAGGCGGGGCCAACGGCCAAAATGCTTCCCCCGGTGAAATTCTCAGCTACTTTCGCGACGATGCAGCCCAGATTGAGGATGTGGTGGTGGGCACCAACGAGATTTTTGGTGCCGGGGTGTTTGCCGTGGGCTCTGTGGCGCTGTTGATCAGCGTCAACCCGACGATGACGCTGCTGGTGTTTTTGCCGCTGTGTGCGATCGCCCTTTTGGCCCACCAGGCCGAGCACCGCCTGAAGCGCTACCGCCGCGCCAGCCGCCAGGCCACCCAGCGGGTCACCGGGCTAATTGGCGAATTGTTTACCGCTGTGCAAGCGGTGAAGGTGGCCGGGGCCGAGGCCCAAATGCTGGAGGAATTAAATGAGCGGTGCGATCGCCGCCGCGACCTGATGGTGCGCGACCAGGTCTTCACCGCCATCCTCAACTCCGGTTTTGAAAACATCGTCAGCATCGGCACCGGCTTAATTTTGCTGGTCGCTGCCCAGAGCCTCGGTGCCCAGGGCGACCTTACCGTAGGCGACTTTGCCCTGTTCGTCTATTACTTATCTTTTGTCACCTACTTTCTCGCTTTCCTCGGCGGCTTTATCGCCATCACTAAACAAAGCGAGGTTTCTTTCGAGCGCATGGGGAAGCTGGTGGGAGCGTGGGCGAGTAGGAGGGTGGGAGGGTGGGAGGGTGGGAGGGTGGGAGCGTGGGAGCGTAGGAGCGTGGGCGAGACCAGCACCCATGAAGTAACCGAGCCTCAATCCTCCRYCTACCCATCCACCCATCTACCCATCCACCCCCCTTTCTCCCTACGGGAGACGCTAGTGCGAACGACTCCGCTCAGGGACCGCCCCCCGCCTACTCATCCACCCCCCTCACCACCCCAAAATTCCGCTGATCTCCGCCGCCAGTTTCAGGGGCCGAAACGGCTTGGCCAGTATCGCTGCTACCGCCAGGTGGGAGTGGTTGATCTGCTGAAAAGCCTGGGCCTTAGCCGTTACCAAAATCACCGGAATGCCTTTGGTCGTAGGGTTGGCCTTGAGCTGCTGGAGGGTGGCACGACCATCCATGTCGGGCATCATCAGGTCGAGCAAAATGGCGTCGGGACAGCGATCGGCGGCGGTAACTAGCGCCTCTGCACCCGAGCTGGCACAGAGAATTTGCCAATCGGTGGCTATCTCTAAACCCAGCTGAATAACGGCGCGCACGTCGGCTTCGTCATCAACGATGAGAATGGATTTGGGCATGGGGTAGTGGGGTAGGTGGGTGGGCGGGTAGGCGGATGGCGGTCCCTGAGCGGAGTCGAAGGGGGCGGGTAGACGGGTAATGGTCCCTGAGCGGAGTCGAAGGGAGTAGGGGCAAACGGCGTTTGCCCTAGCAACGGTGGGTTAAATTAACCAGAATTTGGGGCTAGGGGGAGTAGGACGTGAAAGCTACTGCCCTGGCCGGGGGTGTTTTCGGCCCAGATGTCGCCGCTGTGCTGGTGGACGATTTGGCGGCAGATGGCGAGACCCAGGCCGGTGCCGCCCTTGGCGCGGGCGTCGGAGGCATCGACTTGCTGGAAGCGCTCGAAGATTAGCTCGAGCTTGTCGGGAGGAATGCCGCGCCCCTGGTCGGTGATGGAGAGGTGGAGGGTAGGCGGGTGGCGGTCCCTGAGCGGAGTCGAAGGGGGTGGATGGGTAGGCGGGTAGGTGGGTGGATGGGTGGATGGGTAGATGGGTAGGGAGGGTGATGGGTGGATGGAATGGGCGAACTCGCCTACGCGCCCACTCGTCCACTCACCCACCTCTTCTACCTGGGCGCGGAGCCAAACCGTGCCACCGGGGGGCGAAAACTTGACGGCATTGCTGAGCAGGTTGGTGAGGAGCTGCTGCATGCGATCGCAGTCTACCCACACCCTCAGCGGCAGCGCCTCGACCACCAGGGTGACCTGGGCCTGGTCGGCCATCGCCTGCATAGCAGCGATCGCCTGGTCGAGCAGGGTGGCCAGGTCGCAGTGGGTTTTGTGGAGCGTCAGCTGGCCCGATTTCATCCGCTCCAGGTCGAGAATGTCGTTGACCAGGCGAATCAGCCGTTCGGCGTTGGTGATGGCGACCTGCACCATCTGCCTGCCTCTGGGGTTGAGGTCGCCGAGCTGTCCAGCGGCCACCAGGTCTAGGGAACCAATCAGGGCGGTCATAGGCGTGCGTAGCTCGTGGCTGACCAGGGAGATAAACTCGTTTTCGAGGCGTTTACGCTCGGTGATGTCGTTGGCAATGCTGAGGGCACAGCGCTGGCCCTGGAGTTCAATTAGCTCCACGGAGAGCAAAATAGTGCGGGTTTCGCCGGAGCGAATGCGCAGCTCAACTTCACGGTTGTGCAAAACCCCGGCTCGCACCAGGTCTTCGATGCCGCGATCGTAGAGGGTGGCGTCGGCCACCAGGTTGAGGTCGGTGACCCGCTGACCAATCAAATCGTCGCGACGGTAGCCGGTAAGGCTCAGGTAGCTGGGGTTGACTTCCACAAACCGCCCCTCGGCCAGGGTGGTGATCGAAATCGGACTGGGGCTAGAGCGAAAGGCTTTGGCAAAGGTGTCTTCGGCCTGCTTGCGCTCGGCCTCTAGCCGTTTGTTGTCGGTAATATCGCGCACCAGGGTGAGCACTGAGTTCTCGCCGTAGGGCACCACCCGCACCTCTTCAAACTGAGCGCTGTTTTGAATAGTGACCTGCTGCTCGTAAACCTGTATTTTGCCGGTGGCCACCACGGCTCGGGCGGCGGCCAGCAGCCGCTCAACAATGGGGGCGGGCAGCAGGTCGGCCAGGGGTTTGCCGTGGGGGTTGGGCACGGTGGCCAGCAGGTCGCGATCGGCAGTCGAGCGCACCGAGTCGAGGTAGATGCCATCGGCGCTAACCACCGACATTAGGTCGGGAATGGCGCTGAGCATGGCCCGGTTGCGGGCTTCGCTCTGGCGCAGGTCTAGCTCGGCCTGCAGGCGCTCTAGCTCGGCCCCAGCTCGGGCGGCAAAGATCTTCAAAATTAGCTCCTGGCCTGGGTTTTCGGTCAGGGGAGTGGCGCTGAGCACGGCCAGGTGGCCCAGCATGCGCCCGCTGGAATGCATTAACGGTGCGCCTAAGTAGCCCTCGGCCTGCATCTGCTGCAGGCGGGGCGAGTGGGGAAACAGCGCTTTGACGTTGCGGGGGTAGCGCAGCAGCCCGTTGGGGGTTAGCCCGGCACAGGGGGTGCCGTGGATGGTGTAGGTGAAGTTGTCGGCGATCGCCTGGTCTTCCCAGTAGGCCAGGGTGGTGGCGGTGCCGTCGCCGTTAAATTCGGAGACAAAGGCGTAGCGCACGTTGAGCACCTGCACTAGGTAGCGCACGCAGGTGCGAAAGAAGGCTTCGCCAGTTTGGGCGGCGGTACCCTCGACAATCAGCCGCAGGGCCTCCTCCTGACGTTTGCGCTCGCTGATGTCTTCGCCAATGCCCAGCAGGTAGGTAGGCTGCCCGTCGTCGTCAAACAGGGGTACCTTGAGGCTACGAATGTAAATAGTTTCGCCGGTGTGGGGCTGGGTGATGGCTTCAGAATTTTCGACGGTCTGCCCCTGGGCGATGATTTCTTCGTCTTGGCGGCGGTAGTGGTCGGCTAGAGGGGCGGGCAGCAGGTCGTAGTCGTTTTTGCCCAGGCCCAGCTGGTGCGAGAAGCCGAGGATGCGATCGCAGTTGGGGTTGATCAGCTCGTAGCGATAGTCGTCTTGAATATTTTTGGCAAACACCGTAATCGGAATGTTTTCGACCACGATGTTGAGAAAAGCCTCTGAGCGGCGCAGGCTTTCTTCTAGCTGGCGACGCTCGGTATGGTCGGCCAGTACAAACTCCAGATAGCCCTCGGCCGCATTGAGCCACAGCGACAGCAGCCCCCAGATCTCGCGGCCATCGCGCCGCCGCAGCTGGAGTTCAAAGTTGTGGTGGGCTCCGCCCCGCTGGCTGAGCACGGTGAGTACACGATCGCGATCGTCTGGGTCCACATAGAGCTGGGCCGTCGAAACGCGGTCGATCAACTCGGCGGTTGAGTCGTAGCCCATGATGTCGGCAAAGCGCTGGTTGGCGTCTAAAATTAGCCCATCTGACAGCCGGGTGCGGCCAATGCCCACCTGAGAATTTGCAAAAATGGCCCGGTACTTTTCCTCTCGCTGGCGCAGGGCCAGTTCGGCGTGGTGGCGCTCTAGCTCGGCTCCGGCACGGGCCGCAAAAATCCGTAAAAACAGCTCCCGGTTGGGGTTTGCCGCCATCGGCTGGGTGTCGAGAATGGCGATGTGGCCAATCACCTCCCCCGTCGACCCCACCAGGGGAATGCCCAGGTAGCTCTCTAGCCCCTGCTCCACCAGCAGCGCGTCCCAGGGAAACAGCGTGGTCAGCTCTTTTTCGTAGTACACCACCTGCCCCTGCAGCACTGGCTCACAGGGGGTGCCCGCCAGGTCAAACTCAAAGTTTGGCTGCAGACCCCCCAGCCACAGGGCCAGGGTGCGAATGCGATCGCGGGCCTCACTGGCATACTCAGTGATCATCACCGACTGCACGCTCAGCAGGTCGGCAATATAGCTGACGCAGGATTCAAAAAAGGCATTCCCGGTCTGGGCAGCGGTGCCCTCGGCAATTAATTGCAGGGCTGCTTCGCGCTGTTTGCGATCGCCAATATCTTCTACAAAGGCTTCGTAGTAAGCCGATTGCCCGGCGCTATCGGTCACCAGGCGGGCACTGGTAGACACCCAGATAGTCGAACCATCCTGTCGCCACAGCGCGGCCTCAAACCCCGAAATCACTCCCTCCTGCTGAAGCTTTTGCTGAAAGGTCTGGTAGTCGGCGGGGTGGCAGTAGCGATCGCCCCCCATGCCCACCGGGTCGGCCAAAAACTGAGTGGGCGACTCGTAACCCAGCAGCCGCGCCAGCGCCGGGTTAACGGTGATACAAACCCCATCGAGCCGGGTTTGGTAAATGCCCAGAGGGGCGTGCTCAAACATCGATCGGTAGCGGTGCTCGGCCTCTTGCAGGGCAAATAGGTGGCGCTGGCGCTCCTCGCCCCGGCGCTTGGCGGCGGTGATGTCGCGAATTACCATCACCGCCGAGCAGTGGTCGTCGTCAAAGTAAATTAGGCTGCCAGAAATCTCCAGGCATCGGGTCTGGTCGCCTGAGCAAAACTCGTACTGGGCCATTTGGTAGTCGCCTGCCAGCACCTGATAGGAGGGATAGTCGCGGCGAGTTAGCGGCTGCCCCTGCACCTGGAGCGGCAGCACCTGGGGCAAGGGCTGGTTAAGAATGCTGAGGTGATCGCGATCGACCAGGCGATCGAAGGCGGCGTTGCACCACTGCACCCGGTTG
Organism: Nodosilinea sp. LEGE 06152; assembly: GCF_015207525.1. Classification (GTDB taxonomy): domain Bacteria; phylum Cyanobacteriota; class Cyanobacteriia; order Phormidesmidales; family Phormidesmidaceae; genus Nodosilinea. Next base: position 391,152 of record NZ_JADEWR010000004.1, on the reverse strand, counting down.
TCGCAGCCCGTCCACACGATCGCATCGGCGATCGCCCCTAGGGCCAGCTCCATTTTGCTCAGGGTGGTCTGTAGCTGGTCAACCCGTGCTGCCAAGTCAACGCCCATAGTCCCTGCCCTCCCTAGCGTTGGGCGATGCCCAACTTAGCGTTACTCTACGGTTCAATCGAGAAGATGTCGGGAAGATGCGAAAGCCCCCGCCCCATCAGTTAGAAGGTTCACAGATTGGGGATACCGGCGATCGCTGCATCCGTGCGACGGCACTCTGATACAGCCGCTGCAGGCTCAGCCCATTCTCTGGGTAGCTGACAATGGCCAACTCAAAGTCGGGCTGCAGCCGCTCCCCGGTAGGCAGGGTCACAATCTGCCGCCGCAGGGCCGTCAGCAGGGGGGCCAGGTAGTCCTGCGCCTCGGTGGGCGTTAGCTCGGACAACCCAATCACAAAGTCGCCGTTATCCCAATAGCCCAGGGTTTCGTTCCCCCGCAGCAGCGCCTGGAAGCACTGGCCCCAGGCTTGCAGCAGCAGCGCCCCAGCCTCGTGGCCGTACTGCACCGTCACCGGGCGCAGATCGCTGAGGTGGATCAGCGCCAGTGATAACGGTATTTTGTGACTGTGGGTGGTTTCAATCAGCTGGGCTAGCTGCCGCTGTGACCGGGAGTAATTGGGCAGGCCGGTGGTGCGATCGCGCTGGGCTAGCCCCTGCAAAAACCGATTCCGCTCCAGCCGGTTGAGCACGCGGGTCAACAATTCTGGCCCCACAATGGGTTTCGAAATATAGTCATCGGCCCCGGCTCGAAACACCTGCTGCACGGTGTCGGCATCGCGGTGGGCGGTGAGAAAGAGAATCGGCAGATTTTGCCAGTGGGGGTCGGTGCGCACCGCCTGGCACAGGTCGATGCCGCTGAACTGGGGCATGGCCACATCCAAAATCAGCAGGTCAGGGGCGGTCGCTGTCAGCACCTGCCAGAACTGCTGAGGATTGTTTAGCTCAGTGACCCCCAGGCCCCAGGGTTCGAGCAGGGGCCGCAGGGCTTTAGTCACCAGGGGGTCGTCATCGACCACCAGCACCTGGGCGGTGGTTGACCGATGGCGCTGCACAACCTGGTGGGTCGCCTCCCAGAGCTGCGCCGGGGTCACGGGTTTAATCAAGAGTCGCTGCAGGCCGGTGCGGGCCAGGGCCACCCGATCGATCAGGCTGTCGGTGGCAATCAGCGCCAGGGAGGGTATGGGCCGAGGCTGCGCCGCCAGATGTTGCAAAAACGCCAGACTAGAGGCCCACTCAGAGGCCGCCGTAATGTCAACCACAACCCCCACCAGGTGGTGATTCTGCAATTGACTCTGGGCCTGGTCGGGGCCAGGGGCCTGCACCCAGCGATAGGCCGCCTGACCAAGCGCCTGCATCTCTTGCCCCAGGGCAACATCGCTGGATACCAGCAGCAACACGTCAGCATCCAACGGTTCTACGGAGTCGGTGGGGGGTTGCAAATTTAGGCTACTGGCTAGCTGAACGACCAGGGGGGGCACCTCATCCCAAGTGTCGCCCTCCAGCAGGGCTTCGAGCCGACGGGCCAAGACGGTGCCTTCGTCGCGATCGAACATGCCCAGCACCCCGGCCAGTTTGTGGGCGGCGTGGGCCGCTTCGGTCTGGAGGGTAGGAGGTAGAGAATTGGCCTGAATCGCCGTGGCCGCCTGGTTGAGAACGCCTAACCGTTGAGCCATGACGTCCTGGTATTTAGACCAGAGGCTTTGCATGGATTGCTGGAAGGTTTGTTCTAGGGTGGGGGGAGGGGGAGAGTGGATGGGTGGATGGGTAGATGGGTGGGTGGGTGAAGGGAATAGAGARGRKGGGGAGGATGAGGTGGTGGGGAGAGGGGGGTTAGGGATATGGGTTTGGGATTGGGGGAGAGTATTGGGGCTGAAGCGGTAGCCGATGCCGTAGACGTTTTCGATCCAGTCGGCGGCACCAACGTCTTTGAGCTTGCGGCGCAGGCCTTTGATGTGAGCTTTGACGCTGTCTTCGAGGGGCGGGTCGTCGAAGCTCCACAGGTGCTCGACCAGGTGGGCGCGGCTAAACACCCGCTCGGGGTGACGCATAAACAGCTCTAGCAGGCTGTATTCCTTGGGGGTGAGCCTGAGGGGGGTGTCGCTGTAGGCGACTTGGCAGCTGGCCGGGTCTAGCCGCAGTGGTCCCACCAGCAGCAGCGTGTCGGGGACAACTTCGCCCCGGCGCAGCAGGGCGCGCACGCGGGCAAGAAATTCATCTAGATTCAGAGGTTTGATCAGGTGGTCGTCGGCCCCGGCATCGAGCCCGCGCACCCGTTCGGCGGGGGCGTCTTTGGCGGTCATCAGCAAAATGGGAGTTTTGCAGCCCTGGTGGCGCAGCCGTTCGCAGAGGGCAATGCCGTCGAGGCCGGGCAGCCCCACATCGGTAATGATCAGGTCGTAGGCGGTAGCTTGGGCATAATCGCTGGCGGTCTGGCCGTCGGCGATCGCATCCACCACGTACCGCTGGCTGGCCAAGCAGTCTACCAGCCGATCCGCCAAAATCACGTCATCTTCGACCAGCAGAATTCTCACCGTGGCCTGCTGTTATCGAGAAAAGGCTACTGCCACGCTACCGCAGTCCGCTGGCTGAGGCGAGGTTACTTAAATATTGTTGAGCATTGCCAAGTCGCCCCGTAGCGAAACAACCCTCCCCAAAACTTCCCGATTTTCTCCCCGGTTGCCTCCCGGCATCTTCCCAACTGCTCCCTACCTTGAGACTCAAGAGCGACCCACAGCTCTAGCACGAACCATTACTCAATTCATTCCCCCACGGCTAAGCAACCACGCCAGATGCTTGGCCGCCTTTATTTATGGTCCTAAGGAACCTATGTTGATGCCACCATCCACAACCACAGTGCCGAATCTGCCGCTGGTGCCCTCGGCCCTCCAGCGACCCCTGCTCACGCAGACTGCCATTCGCCTGGCCACCCAGGCCGACCAGAAACACCTAACTGCCGCCTTGGTACTGGCCTTTGCTGACGACCCCATCATGCGGTGGATGTACCCCGACTCCCACCAGTACCTCACCCACTTTCCTACTTTCGTCAGAGCCTTTGGAGGTCGCGCCTTTGAGCAACAAACTGCCTACGCCGCCAGCGGCCAGGCTGGAGCCGCCTTCTGGCTGCCGCCAGGGGTAGAAGTTGACGAACAAGCCCTGATCGAGCTATTTCAGCGCAGTGTATCTGACGCTCTGCCGGGCGACTTGTTTGGGGTGCTGGAGCAAATGGATCACTACCACATTCACCAGCCCCACTAGTATCTCTCGCTCCTGGCAGTAGAACCCGCCCACCAGCGCAAAGGCTACGGCTCAGCCCTGATGCGTGAGATTTTGGCGCGGTGCGATCGCGACCACCTGCCCGCCTACGTCGAGTCCTCCAAGCCCGACAACATCCCCTTCTACCAGCGCCACGGCTTTGAGCCGCTGGGCACCATCCAGGCGGGTACCTCCCCGCCCCTGTTCCCCATGCTCCGTCCCCCCCAATAACCTCTCCCCCTCCCCTAATTCCTTCAAACAGGCTTCGCCACTCGCCCACCCATCCACTCGCCCACCCATCCACTCGCCCACCCATCCACTCGCCCACCCCCTTCGACTCCGCTCAGGGACCGTTGCCCATCCACCCATCAAAGGCTCCCCCATGTCACCCACCCCCACCCTCCCCCAGCTCTCCGATCGCCTCTTCCTCGCCGACGGCGGCATCGAAACCACCCTCATATTTCGTGACGGGTTTGACCTGCCCCATTTTGCTGCCTTTACGCTGCTGTCGAATGCGGCGGGTCGTCAGGCGCTAGAGCGCTACTTTCGCAGCTACATTGCGATCGCCCAGACCTACCAGGTCGGCCTGGTGCTAGAGAGCGTCACCTGGCGGGCCAACCCCGACTGGGCCGCCAAGCTGGGCTACTCCAGCGCCGATTTAGTGGAGATTAACCGGCAGGCGATCGCCCTGCTCCACGACCTGCGCCAAACCCACGCAACCCCCCAAACCCCCATCGTTGTCAGCGGCTGTCTGGGGCCAAGGGGCGACGGCTATGTGCCCACCGCCGCCATGACCGTCAAGGAAGCCGCCGCCTACCACCGCCCCCAAATCGACAGCCTGCGTGAGGCCAGGGCCGATCTGGTCACCGCCATGACCATGAACTATACGGAAGAAGCCCAGGGTATTGCCCTGGCCGCCCAAGCTGCCGGAATACCAGTAGTGATTTCTTTCACGGTAGAAACCGATGACTGCCTGCCGACGGGCCAGCCCCTGGGCGAGGCTATTGAGCAGGTGGATGCCGCAACGGAGCGTGCCCCCGCCTACTACATGATCAACTGTGCCCACCCCACCCANNNKGCCGAGGCCCTACCCGCCAGCGCCCCCTGGTTAGAGCGCATTCGCGGACTGAGGGCCAATGCCTCCACCAAGAGCCACGCTGAACTCGACGAAGCCACCGAACTCGACGCGGGCAACCCCGCCGAACTGGGCCAGCAGTACCGCGCCCTCAAGGCCAAACTGACCCATCTCAACGTGATGGGAGGCTGCTGCGGCACTGACGAGCGCCACATTGAGGCCATTTGCCAGGCCTGCCTGCCCTTGGCCTGGGCACACCTATCCCAGCCCGCCCTAATTCTCCAGGGCTGATTCTGACGAGATCACTCAGTCTAGCCAAACGCCATCAGGAGAAAGCTGATGGCGTTTTTGTTTTAAAGAATCAGAATTTTATACACAGCGGTTTTATTGAGGTAAGGCGCACTAAAACAAAGATCCGATGGTGCTCTTCAAAACTTGGGTTGAATTGCGAAACTTTACGTGAAACGTCACCATTAGTTTGGTCAGACTGCTGCCAAACACCTCCCTAACTCAGCGTAGCGTTGGCGAAAGTCCAGACTGTACACTCCAGAGATTTGCGTACATTTCACCTGTGGCTAGCAACTTGTCGTGAGTACCCTGTTCAACGATTTGCCCCTTGTCCATTACGTAAATGCAATCGGCATGACGAATGGTAGAAAGGCGGTGGGCGATCGCAATTGTCGTTCTGCCTTGAGTAATTACCGCCAGCGATCGCTGAATGGCCGCCTCGGTTTCGTTATCCACCGCTGAGGTGGCTTCGTCAAGAATCAGAATCGGCGGGTCTTTGAGAATGGCGCGGGCGATCGCCAACCGCTGTCGCTGCCCACCGGAAAGTTTCTGTCCCCGTTCGCCCACAATCGTGTCGTAGCCTTGCGGCAGCTGCTCAATAAACCCATGGGCTTCGGCTAATTTTGCCGCCTGGATGATCTGCTCATGGGTGGCGTCAAAGCTGCCGTAGCAAATATTTTCGGCCACCGTGCCGTGGAACAAAAACACGTCCTGGCTTACCCAACCGATGCAGCGGCGTAAGTCCAATAAATTGAGATCGCCAATATCAACGCCGTCAATCAGAATGCGCCCGCTTTGCGCCTCGTAGAACCGCAGCAGGAGCTTGACCAGGGTGCTTTTGCCTGACCCGGTGGCACCGACAATGCCAATGGTTGCCCCCGCCGGAACCCGCAAAGCAAGATTCTTGAGCACCGGCTGACGACCGATGTAGGCAAAGGTAATGTCTTCAAACTGCACTTCGCCGCGCACGGTGCTCAGCGGTAGGGGGAGATTGCTCTGAGCAATGGCCACTGGCGTATCGAGCAAGGCCATTACCCGGCGCACTGAAGCCATCGCCCGCTGGTACTCATCCATCAGCTCGCTCAGGTCGGTAAAGGGCCACAGCAACCGCTGAATGATGAACACCAGAAAGCCGTAGGTGCCCGCCGATAGGCTGCCGTTGGCGACGGCAACCCCGCCCAAAAACAGCGTGGCGGTAAACCCGATCAAAATCACGATGCGAATCAGGGGCACGAAGGCGGCGCTGAGGGCGATCGCATGGGCATTGCTCTGGCGGTAGGCGTTGCTGTCAGTGGCGACGCGATCGCGCTCGTAGGCTTCGGCGGTGTAGCTCTTAATCGTGGCAATGCCAGACAGGTTGTTGGCCAGCCGAGTGCTAATCAATCCGCTCTTCTCGCGCACGTCGGCATAGCGCGGCTCTAGTTTGGCCTGAAACACGGCCGTTCCCCAAATCACAAAGGGAATCGGAACCATCGCCCACCACGACACCCCCGGAGCCAGAGCAATAAACGTGCCGCCCACAAAGAGAACGGTGGTGAGAAAGTGCAGAATGTTGTGGGCACCGAAGTTCAAAAACCGCTCTAGCTGGTTGATGTCGTCGTTGAGCACCGATAGCAGCAGGCCAGAGCTGCGATCTTCAAAGTAGCTCAGCTCTAGCTCTTGCAGATGGCTGTAGGCATCGACGCGCAGCTCGTGCTGAAGGGTTTGGGCTAGGTTGCGCCACAGGCGACTGTAGGCATACTCGCTCAGCGATTCCAGGCTCCAGAGCAGCAGGGTGAGCAGAGATAGAACTGCCAACTGTCCCGTGATGCTGGCGAAGCCCAATCGGGCGATCAGCGAGTTTTCTTCGTTTACCACGACATCGATAGCAACGCCGATTAGGTATGGCGGTGCCAGGTCGAAGATGGTATTGAGAATGGAGCAAGCCATCGCTCCCCAAACCCAGAGCTGATAGGGTTTGCCATAGCGGAGTAGACGCAGAAGGGGCTGAGTCGTGCGAGTGGCCATGGGTGCCTTTTCAAAAAAGTTAGAATGAGGGTTATCAACTGCTGAGGTACCAGCTATGCCCTTGCTTCCCTTAGTAATCGGTTCATCTACAGCGCTGGGGATAGGCTATTTTTGTGCAGATCTCTACCGCAATCGACGCAGACTGGCGGAGCAGCCTGAACCACAGGCCGATATGACCTGTTATGAGCTGGGCGACATCCCAAGGGGTGAAGATCTTGAGGCTATGGGTCGGGCGGTCAGCCATGCGGGTCATGGTGTCGCGGAAGCATCTAGTGAATGTATAAGTGGCACCATTGGGCATTGTGTAGAGGCGATCGCCCACAGTCTTTCTCATCATTAATAGGGATTTAGTATCCCCACTCATCCACCCATCTACTCATCGACCCATCCACCCATCCACTCACCTCTCTACTGCTGGAATCTTGGCAATACTTGCCGACTGCAACATTTCAGGCAACTGCTTCCAGGGGATACTGCCTGTGTTGCTATTCAGATAGAGTTGGCCAAACTGACGGAGTGCAGGGGCGGTTTCGTCCGTTGGCAATGTGTTGAATAGGTAGGTAGGCTTAATAGGGGCAGGGAACGTGATGGCGCGGGGGCAATCGCATGTCCACAAACAAACAACTGGCCGGAACTGAGATTTATCAGACTGTGATTGTTCAGCCACTACCCTATTAAGTTGTTTAAGTAAACGTGTGCCATCAGCGAGTTTACCTTCAGGTTCTTCTTCTGAGAATTGGCAGGATTCGCAGACAAAAAAGGTGTATTTGGGCATGAGTTTAACGTGTGTTGATCAAATACTTGTATAGATCATCAATCACGGCAGCAGCAGCAAGCAAACTAGATCCTGTCCATGCTGGAAAGCTGACAAAGTAAAGGCGATTTTGCTGAACAGCTCGAAGCTGTTGCCAAAGTGGTTTTTGCTGAAGTCGTTTAAGGACTTGCTGGTCATCCCCAGTCCAGGTGGTGATGAACAAAATGTCTCCATCGGCTTTTTCTAGTAATTCTTCTTCGGAAATGCTAATGATGCCGTATGGAGCAGTTACATCCTGTGCGGCTGAGCGCTGTAAACCAACCTCATTGAGAATTGAGCCTGCAAATGAATTTTTGACATCACTTTCGATTCCCCTCGAACCGAAATGAATAAAGGAGACTTTTTGATCTTGATAGCGATCGCCTAGGGCCTCCTTTAGCTGTTTGACTCGCTGCTCGTAGTCGGACCAAGCTGCTTGTGCAGCTTCCGTTTTACCTAACACTTCAGCTACGAAATTAAAGTGTTCTTGCCAGGATAATGGCCCTTCCCACCGACCTAATACCGTAGGAGCAATCTGAGACAGTAGAGAGTAGATTTCGCTGCCAGTAACCTCCCAACCCAGAATCAAATCCGGCTTAAGCAGCAGCATTCTTTCTAAATCTGGCTGAGAACGCCCTAAAAACTCTATTCCTTTACCCTGCAAAGAACTAACAACCTCATCCTGGTAAAAATAGGTGCTCGCAATGGGCTTGACGCCGAGAACAAGTGCATTATTTAAGGTGGGCGCAGACAAGGTGACGATACGTTTAGGCTCAGCCGGAACACAAGTTTCTCCCATTTTGTGCTGGACAACATGACAGGCCTCTCCTGGTGATTCAACAGTGGAGCGCATATTTTGTCTAGGTGTTGAATTGCAGGCCGTAATCAGAAAAACTCCTACAATCCCTAGCAGTAGAAAAGGGATAAAGCGCCTAAATCTGGTTTCTAAAATTCCCACGAAATTGTTCCTTGTACGGTAAAGGGTTCCCCATAAGAAAGACGATTTCGGTTCAGTGCAAAGTCAAAAAAATCTACGTCAAACAAGTTCTTGAAATTAATGGCTGCTCGGAACCTGTTTCTGCTGTAGAAGATAGCAGCATCCGTACGTAGATAACTGGGAATTTTAAAGGTATTAGCCAAGTCTCCTTGCCTGTCTCCTACAAAAAATAGTCCTAGGCCAAGCCCCAAACCCTGCAAGTCACCCGCTTGAATTTCGTAGGTTGTCCACAGGTTAAAAGCATTTCTAGGTGTGTTGTTGAGCTGATTGCCAATAAGTTCGGGTGTGTTGTCTTGCGTTACCTCAGCGTTAGTGTAGGCGTAGCCCCCAATAATGTTCCATCCCGGCAGTATTTCACCTCCAATAGTGAACTCAATGCCGCGACTGCGCTGTTCGCCTGTTTGAACAGAAAAGCGTGGATCAATCAAATCGGTTGTGAGAACATTGGTGCGAGTCAGGTCGTAAAAGGCAAGGGTGGCAGAAAGCCTATCACTTAAATCTGTCTTGACCCCAAATTCATACTGGGTGCCACGCTCCGGTAGAAAAGGGGTACGGTTAATATCTGTACCAACAGAGGGTGGCGCAAACGATCGTGAGTAGCTCGCATAGAGCGAGACGGGTGGAATGGGCTGATAGACAATTCCTACACGAGGACTGAAGGCATTACCAGACTGATTGATCTCAGTATCGGCGAATAGGTCTAAAGTGTCCTGTCCAAAGGTGTCAAAGCGCAGACCTAGCAATAGCCTTAGATTCTCTGCCAGTATCACCTGATCTTGAATGTAAATTCCCAGGGAATTCCTCTGAGCATCATCCTCGAAGATAAGCTCAAGCGGTCCAAGCGGCTGATTGTACACCGGATTAAACAAATCAATCTGAGTCGCAGTGTTACTACCAATGCTTTGTTGAGTAAATCGATTCAAATCTAATCCAACAGTAAACTCATGTTGAATTGAACCCGTGGAAAAACTACCTACAAAGTCAGTTGTAAGGGCATAGGTGTCTTGATTAAGCTCAAACTCTCGGTAAAAACGATTCAGAGTACGACCGTCTAAAATGGGTCCGCCAGTAGGAATAGTATAGTTGTCATAATAGCGCCGAAATGATGCCCGAAATGTATTGCGTAATGTCCAGGTATCGCTAAATTGGTGCTCTAGTCGGTATCCAATTCCACTAATTTTTTGATTGCTTCCGCTAAAAGGCTCAGCATAGTTTCGATTACGAGGTATCTCACCATTTGGATTTGATAACAATATGCCGCTCAAAGGAACGCCTGAATAGTTGCCAGAGCTTACCTCTACAAACTCTCCATCTAGAGCTAGGCTAGTTCTTTCATTGAGGTTGAAGCTTACAACAGGTGAAATGCCGAAATATTCGCTATCAAAGAAGTCAACGAAATAACCCGAATTTCTATAGGAGGAATTCAGCCGATACAGCACAGTTCCAGAATCGTTCAGAGGCCCAGATAAATCGATCGCGCCTCGATAAAAATCGTAGTTTCCAATCGTTGCCTCAACTTCGTAGAAAGGCTCGCTTAGGGGCTGCTTCGTCACTAAATTGATAGTTCCGCCCGGATTACCAAAACCAAACAACACGGATGCTGGGCCTCTGAGCACCTCAACTTGCTCAATGCCGGGCAGCTCAAGAACTCCTCCGGCAGTGGGATCGGGCAGCCCATTCCTAAGAAAATTGTTGCCAGAATTTTCGTTAGCGGTAAAGCCACGGATGGTAAAGGTACTAACGGAAAAAGGACCTGAAAATGCTCGTGTTACGCCAGGGACATTCCTTAGCGCCTCGTCTAGACGGTAAGCCTGTTGATCCTGTAATACCTGCTGAGGCACTACTTGAATGGACTGTGGAATGTCTCGCAATGGAGTGTCTGTCCGGGTTGCAGTAGTCGCGCTCGAAGGGTTGTATCCCTCATCTTGCTCCCCAGTTACCAGCACCTGAATGGCCTCATCCTCGGCACCGACTACTGTATCCCCCAGCGTCACCGCCAACCCTGTAGCCGTAACTTCAGCCACCGGTGGCGCATCCGTTCCGGTAATCGCTACTCGCACCAAGTCCCCTGGCTCATTGGTTACGCTCACCAGGGCAATGCCCTCGGCTGGCGCAAACTGTTCAAACGAGTTGCCGTCGGGTAAAGCCAGCACCGCATTGGGGATTTCAGCAATCAGCGCATTGCCTACCGTCTGCGTCGCTGGGGTGGGCAGGTCGCCCTCAGCGATTTCCAATACCAGCTGCAAACCCGCTTCAGTTTCCTCAACGCGCACCCCCGTAATCTGGGTAAGCGACGCGTCGATTTGAGCGATCCACTCCTCGACGGTTGTCGCGGGCGGTGGGGCAATGGGGAGATGGGAAAATGGGGGGAGAGCTGCTTCAGGCCCTAACCTTTCCACTGTATTAGTCTCAGGCTCTACATTGCCCTCACTCGCTTGGGCAGTCATAGACGGAATGCTGGTTGCGATCGCACTGCCTGCCACGCTCAGCGCGATCGCTAACTGCCCTAAAACCCAGAGTTTCGTCATTATCCTCAGCCCTCACACCTACGGTTATCCTTCAAATGCGAAGGATTCTTATTTGCGTAGGCTGAGTGTAGAGACACAGCAGGGATGAGATCCACCCCGAAACGACGCCATCACCCCAAGATTCTGTTTTTGAAAAAGAATTTGTTAGCGGTTGATAACGCCCCGCATACATTCCCTCGGCGTCATGCCGAAGTGGCGCTTGAAGGCGGCGGCAAACTGGGCTGGGTTAGCATAGCCAACCCGGTTTGCCACTTCAGCCACCGTGCAGCCGGGCGATCGCAGGAGCTGTTTCGCCTGCTCCATCCGCTGCCGGGTCAGGTAAGCAAACGGGGTCATGCCAAAAATTTCGCGAAACCCTTTGTTGAGGGTGCAGTGGCCGATGCCGACCTGTTGGGCCAGATCGGTTAGGGAAGGGGGGGTTTCGAGCTGCGATCGCAAAATTTCCGCTGCGTAGTGAACCCGTGCCACTGTATCAGCCTTCAGCGAGGAGGCAGATTCAACCGGTTTTTGGACAACCATGCCGTCGAGCTGCAGGGCCATCAGCTCAAACACTTTGCCCTGTAAATACAGCCGCTTGGTCACCCCTAAAAACGGACAGTCGATGATTTGCTGCACCACCCCCCGCATCGCCTCGGTAACGCTGGGCGAAAAGACCTGCTGCCAGTCATCGCCTTTGACCAAGGGTTGTAGTTCGGGAGGCAGTTCGCCGGTGGGGGCGGCAAAAAGCTGGCTCAAGAGCCACGGCTGCAGGTGAATATTCACCCCAACTTCGGGCTGATTGGCTGGGTGAACGTTAGTGACCGCCCGCTGAATACCGCTGCCGCCAACGTAGCTCTGAGTCGCATCTTGGTAGAGAAAATCGCCGCTATCGACCACCCCTGAGAGGTGAACCATAAACTGCACCAGGTGCCGATTCTCCACCCCTCGAAAGGTGAAATTCGTGGAATAGGTTTCGTTGAAGATCGTCAGATCTAAGCCTGCACACAGCTCTATTTCGCGGCAGTAACCATACCCCAACGACGACGGCAAGGTGTGAATAGTCTCTAGACGATCTATGGAGGTTGCCAGTAGGCAGTGCTGCTCGGCTTCGGCCCAAAGGGCAGAAACCTCCTGATCGGTTAGGACGAGGCTCATAGATGGAGGTGCCGAAGCTGTTGCGAATTAATCTTAATAGTCTCGAATCGTCCGTGAGAAGTCAAGCTGCTGAATGGCGATCGCCCTAAGCAGCAGAGGCAGCTAACCGGAGCTGAGTATTCTTAGCGCCAAAAAAGGGTGAGCCACCCGTAAATGGCCCACCCGATCGCTCCCCACAGCCTAGAAGCCTACGAATACTGGCTCGGTGCGGGGTATTCGCCATTCAGTACGTAGTTGCCCACATTGCGAAACTTGTAGGCCACCGGGTCGTGCAGGGTAAAGGTGCGCAGGTCGCGCCAGTAGCGGTCAAAGCCGTGGCGGCTGGCGGTGGCTCGTGCCCCCATGCCATCGAAGATTTGGTTGGTAATGGCCAGCCCGGCGGTGATCGCCACAGCCTTGGCGGCGGCGACGGTGACAGCGATTTCGCCCCGTTCGGCAAAGGTGAGGGCGGTCTTTTTCTGCCAGCCCATCTGAATTTGCTCGGCGGCCTGGTCGGCCAGGGCGATCGCCGCCTGTAGCTGGGCCCACGCTTCGCCGTACTGCTGCAAAATGTACGGATCTTGGCTCGCCGACTCAACCCCTGAAAACATCCAGGGGCGGCTCTCGCTGACAGTGTAGTTGCGGGCGGCCTTGAGCGCCCCCTCGGCAACGCCCAGGTAGGTAAACACCTTGCCCATCTGCGCCACCAAAAAAATCAGCGTTGGAAAGGCGCTTTCGGGCACGGGCGGCGGCCCGATCAGCTCGTCATCATTCACCACTACGTTGTCAAATTGGTAGCTACCGCTGGCGGTGCGGCGCTGGCCAATGTTGTCCCAATCGTGGTTATAGGTCCAGCCGGGTCGATCCTTGGGCAGCACAAAGACCAGCGGCTGGTCGCCGCCTTCGGGCATTGCGCCAATCAGGCTGATGTCAGCGGCGGCTACGCCGGTGCCAAAGCTTTTCACCCCGTTGACTCGAAAGCCGCCCTCGGGGGCCGGGGCTATTTTGAGCCGCGAGTCTCGCCCGTTGAGGGCGTTGGCCCAAAACAGATTGTGCTGGGCGGTGAGGCGGTAGTAGTACTCCGCCTGGCCGGGGCGACCAATGGCTTCAGCCGCCGCCACCAGTGAGACGTGGTTGGCGTAGAGCTGCCCCACCGAGCCCTGGGCATTGGCCAGGGCCTGCACCGCCTGATACACCTGAGGCCAGGTCGCCCCCGCCCCACCATACTGGCGGGGAATGGATAATAGCAGCAGCCCAGACTGTTTGAGGGCTTCGACCTCGGCGGTGGGCAGACCCGCTTCACGGTCTTGGTTGACGGCATCGGCGGCCAGTTGCTCGGCCACCTGGGTTGCCACGCTGAGGTAGTCCGTAAAGGTAATAGAAGGACGTGTTGCTTGCATAGGGTCGGTCTCCTTAGGGGGAATGTAGGGGAGAGAATTCTGAGCTTTGGGTAGCGCTAGGGGTAACCTCCCGTTCGATCGATATCGACATACCAAGGGAACGGGGTGGCTACGGTACTAAATTTGATTGGCCTTGCTGAGATTTTCCTGACGCAGCTTGTCGAAATTCACTTTGTCAAGATTCGCTTCACGCAGCTTGTCGAAATTTACTTTGTCGAGATTTTCCTGACGTAGCTTTTCGAAAGCTACTTTGTCGGTAGTTGCTTCGCCCGACCCATAGGCCGAGCGAGCCCCAGCAGAGGCAGGAGAAAAGGTGGTAGCCGCGATCGCAGCAGTTAGGACAAACAGGGCAGTACGCTTCACAGTATTTGGCTCCCTATAGAGTTTGAGAAAGTGTGTGTGAATTAGCTTTATTGCTTCTCAACGGCGCGATCGCAAATATTTTTGGAGAGGAATATGGCTCCAGAAAATGCTCTGGCGATCGCAGTGATTGAATTAGCTTTGCTCAACACATCGAACCCTATTACTCAAACGAGAATAAGCCGAGAGAGAATCGAGAAAACTTTGAGAAGAATTCGAGAAGCTGCGCTTAACCTCACAAAAATCCCGAGTATTTCTCAGTTTTGATTCCAGTTTTTCCCCATTTCTCCCTAGGTTCAGAGCATGCACATCGCTAGAACCCCCAGAAGCCAACTATGTTTATTTCCCCCGACTTGCCGCATTTGGGTGCTGCTGCTAGACCCCGCTGGCGGGCACCCCAGCCCCTAGTTGAGCACCCCCTTGGCTACGTTTATCGACCCCTCTGGCACAACCGCTGTTGGGAGGTGCTGTCAATTTTTTGGGGCGATCGCCAAACCTCCAAGCCCCACTGCCACCAAATCTCGTTTAACCTCACGCGGGTGCAGTCGGGCCGCATTTTAGAGCGCAAGTACCGCACCTCCGGCGGGCAGCTGATCGTTGCCTCTGAACGGGTGCTGACCGCTGGCCAGTGGACCTGGACGTTACCGTTTCAGGTGCATGAGCTGATCGGGTTGGGCGATCGCAGCCACACCCTGCATTTCTATTTTCCAGGCAGAAAAACTACCGCCCGCCATCCCTAAACTTCTCGACTTTCTCCCCAGTTCTTTCTCGGCATCTTCTCGACTGCTCTCTACCTTAAAACTCAAGCGCAAACACAATGCCTTTATTTTCGACCGCTTTAGGAGTCACTATGTACCCCTTCATCTCGAATGAAACCTACTTGACCGCTAACCATTCGGCCCTCAAGTTGCAACCACAGCGGATCGTCACCTCTGTGCTATTAACCCTCACCGCTCTTTTTATCCAGGGGCACCAGCCCAAAATTCGAGAAACCGTCAGCGGCGGCAACAAAACCTGGCAGATCTACGACCCCACGACCCACCAAAAAGCTACCTTCTACTCAGAAGATGACGTGCGAATATGGCTGGAAAACCGCTACCGACAGTAATCCACTTAAAACCCCAGGCCAAAACCTGGCCTGCACCTCACAAAAAGCTACAGTTTTGCTTGAGCGCTACTTTGAGCAGGCTTTTGTACTCGCGATCGCCGGTCACATAGGCCCCAAACCGCTCCAGGTGGGGGTTCATCATTTGGGCGTCAAACAGGGCAAAGTGGCGCTGGCGCAGGTGCTCGACCAGCTTCACCATCGCTACCTTAGAACCTTCAGAAATGCGAAAAAACATCGACTCGCCAATAAACGCGCCGCCGATCACCAGGCCTAAAATTCCGCCCGCCAGCTCGTCTCCCTGCCAGGTTTCAAAACTGTAGGCCCAGCCCGCCCGGTAGAGTTCGCTATAGACCTGCCTGAGTTCGTTTGAGATCCAGGTGGTATCTCGATCGGCGCAGCCGCTGACCACCTCCTCAAAGGCCTGGTTAATGGCGACCCGAAAGCGGTTTTGGTTGAGCGATCGCCGCAGCGACTTGGGGTAGCGAAAGCGATCGTCCAGCGGAATCAAGGTGCGCTGACGGCTCGAATACCAGCCCAGATCATCGCCCTCACCATCGGCCATCAAAAAATATCCCTGGGAATAACCGCGAATGATGGCGTCTAGGTCGTACTTGAGGAAGGTCACTGTATTCTCAACGGATGGGTTTTTAATGGATGGGTGCTTGACAGACGGGTGAGTACAGATAGGTGAGTGATGATTCTTTACGCTCCGCCGCCTTCGTCCCAAGGCAAGAATTTAAGGCGGTAGTATTGAGTGTACAGAAGGTTTTCTCAGGTTGCTTCACCCCCCGCGCCGATGACTGACCCCCTCGACCCAATTATGCTGCCGCCCCCAGAGGATGCTCAACAGGAGGGGCAATGGCTCAAGTCGGCACTGCTGACCTGGCTAAATGCAGAATACTTGCCGGAGCCAGCCAATCGCGCGATCGCCGACCGGGTTTCTCAGGTGTTTGTGCGCCAGCGCATGGAGGGCGAAAACGACGTTGGCTCGCTGGTGATGGCCATTCTAACTGAGCTACAGGCCTTTGACTTTTCGGATAGCTTCTACGGCGAGTTTACCGTCGCCAATGCCGTCGGCGATCTGCTGTTCGACAGCTTGGGCATCGATCGCTGCTGCGGGCGCTCTACCACCCTCGAACCCAACCGCGTAGGCAGCCTATCCGATGGTGACGGAGATTTTGGTGCCGCCGATACCCAGG
This sequence comes from Nodosilinea sp. LEGE 06152, assembly GCF_015207525.1. Lineage (GTDB taxonomy): Bacteria > Cyanobacteriota > Cyanobacteriia > Phormidesmidales > Phormidesmidaceae > Nodosilinea. Next base: position 374,986 of record NZ_JADEWR010000004.1, on the reverse strand, counting down.
GCGATATCACCTAACCTGTAACGATACGCCACTACCCTAAGCCTATGACTTCTCTAACCCTGACCCTCGACCCGGTGGTGCGGCTCACCCGAGAGCAGTTCTAGGAGCTGTGTAAGGTTAACCACGACATCCGCCTAGAGCGCAGCAGTACAGGAGATTTGATCCTTATGCCACCTACGGGTTGGGAATCGGGTAAGCACAATGCAAACCTGACCACCGACTTGAATATTTGGAATCGTCAGTCTCAGGCGGGTATTGTGTTTGACTCTTCCACTGGGTTTTCTCTGCCCAACGGGGCCGTTGGCGAAGCCAGCTCTTGAGAGCTTTCGCTCGCCCGATGTGGCCTGGGTCAAAAAGTCGCGCGTTGAAGCTATCAGACCAGACCCAGCCAAGTTTTTACCTCTAGCTTCGGATTTTGTGATTGAGCTACGGTCGGCGACGGATAAGTTGGCTACGCTGCAGCACAAAATGGCCGAGTATCGCGATTGTGGGGTCCGGCTAGGGTGGCTAATTGACCCCCAAGAAAAACGAGTAGAAATCTACCGCCTGGGACGACCTACTGAGTATCTGAGCCAGCCAGAACAGCTCTTTGGTGAAGCGGCACTGCCAGGTTTTGCGCTCACGCTGTCAACGATTTGAGCATAGATGAGGGCAGGTTCCCAACTGAAAAAGGCTTGAGCGCTGCCCAAGCCTTTTTAGAAATAAGAACCGAAGGCTGAAGGCTAAAGCCTTAAATCAGCCAGTATACTCAGAGCTTAAATTACCAGCTCGACTTGACAACCCCAGGCAGCAAACCCTGGTGTGCCATCTCGCGCAGCTTGTTGCGGCAGAGGCCAAAGTCGCGGTAGTAGCCACGGGGACGACCGGTCATCCAGCAGCGATTGTGCAGGCGAGTCGGCGCGCTGTTGCGGGGCAGCTGCTGAATCTTGCGGTGAACTGCCACCTTTTCTTGCTGGTTGGCGGCGTTGCTAAATTCCTCAAGCAGCGCCTCACGCTTTTGAGCGTACTGTGCCACCAGTTTTTCCCGCTTGCGCTCCCGCGCAATCATGCTTTTCTTAGCCATTTGGTTTCTCTAGCCGTAAGACCTTTTTATCACAGACACAGTCTACTACTATACGCGACACAAGCCATGAGAGTAAACCCCACCCGGCAGTTTTTTGTCCCTCACCACTGCCTGAACAGTCCTCACCGCTGCCTGAACAGTCCTCGCCGCTGGCTGAACAGTCCTCACCGCTGGCTGAGCGGAGTCGAAGCCAGCAGCAAAGAACAATGCCAAAACTAGCGCGAAAAAGCCTGTCGCTGTCTGTTCGGTTTTCTGCCCTCGGAATGGTCTCGCCACCTGACTAGAGTAGAACAAGAGGATTTTTTGTTATTAGAAGAATTGTTTGAGAGATAGCCCTATGACCAGCCTCATTCCCTGGATTTTCTTTGCTTGGGCCATCGGCATCATTGTGATGCAGTTTATCAGCTAATGCTCTGTTCTTTAGAGGCAGCCCTATGCTCGCTCTAGCTTCGGTGGTGACGACCCCCAGCGATCGCTTTCAGTACACCCCACCCGCCGCTGCCCACCAGGCCCGCCGCATTCTGATCAAGCCCAATTTGGGCTACCCCGTGGGGCCACCGGCCACCGTCAGCCTGGCGGTTCTGGGAGAGGTACTGCGAAGCTTGCAGGCTCACAGCCCCAGGGCAGAAATTTTTATTGTTGAAGGGGTTTGCTCTAAAGTCGCCTTTGACACCATCATGGCCAAGCTGGGCGTTCATCAGCTTTTAAGCGATCGCGTTCATTTGCTCAACGCCGATGAGCTAGAGCTAGTCGAGTACCCCAACCGCTCCCCCAACCCGGTGCGGTTTAAGACTATGTGGGCACCTAGGCTGCTGCAGGAGGTAGATTGTGGCCTGTCGGTAAGCGCTTTTAAGCGCACTCAGCTCAAAGGTGTGCCGCTAATTTCGGCCTCGCTCAAAAATCTCTACGGCCTGTTTCCTCGGGCTAGATATAAAGCCCGCAGCGCCAATTCTCGGGGGCAGCTCCATCGGCCCTCGGTACCGCTGGTGTTGCAAGACGTCTACTACACCCTGGGCCAGTACTTTGCAGGGGGCGTGGTTGACTGCACCCAAAAGTTTGTCAGCCGCGACTGGCAGCCTGATCGCGGCGATAGCGTTCCTGTTGGCCAGGTAATCTATGGTGACAGCCTGCTCGCCGTCGATCGAGCTGCCTGTCAAGTGGGACAGGAGGCTATTCCTGACTATATCACCGCCCTAGAGCAAAGCGCTAGCGGGCAAAAATAAAGGTAGGTGCCACATCGGTCAGGGTATAGCCAGCGGCACTGCACTGCTGCAGCGAGTCGGCCACGGCCAGATTGGCGGCGGTAGCCACGCCCACCACGCAGTCGGAATAGCGCAGGGGCAGCACGCTGCGACGGCAGCTGTTGAGCACGGCGGTAGAATTGGCGACCTCTAAACCCTGGTGGATGTCGCTCACGCAGGTGGCTAGCTCTCTGGGGCGGCGATCGCTTTGGCAGGCTAGGAGAGCCTGGTCGGCGTTGATATCGGCAACGCGAGCGACATCGAGAGTGCAGCTAGAGAGATCGGTAGGGTTCAGCGCCTTGCCGCAGGCCCCCGCCGCCGCCAAGCCGTCTAGACCAGCCCCGACCAAAGTATTGGCGCAGGCTTCATAGTCGTTGGCGATCGCTCGGGAAGCCGAGAGCAGCACCATGGGCGTAGCCAGCCCCGCAATTAGGGCAAACGGTATTACAAAGCACTGGCGACGGGTAGCAGAAGCTAGAAAATGAACCATAACAGAACGTTAAAGGTTATATCGGTTGGTTAACGGGCGTAATCAGTGGTTACAGTCTGTTGATCAATAGTTACAGAGGAATAGCTCTCTCAAATTAGCCTAGGCAGCATTGGTTTAATCAATGCCTGCCCTCCTCAATGTTTCTGGTCGTTGAATCTTCTACAGTGAAGAGTAGCAGGAAAAACTCAATTTCGTGACACAGAGGTTAAGGCAGTATGCACCTGAGTGACATAACTCACCCCAATCAACTCCACGGTTTATCCATTCGCCAGCTCGAAGACGTGGCCCGCCAGATTCGCGAAAAGCACCTGGAGACTGTGGCGGCAAGCGGGGGGCACCTGGGCCCAGGCCTAGGCGTGGTGGAGCTGACTCTAGCTCTGTATCAAACCCTTGACCTCGATCGCGACAAAGTCACTTGGGATGTGGGCCACCAGGCCTACCCCCACAAGCTGATCACCGGGCGCTACCACGACTTTCATACCCTGCGCCAAAAAGACGGGGTGGCGGGCTACCTGAAGCGCAGCGAGAGCAAGTTTGACCACTTTGGCGCAGGCCATGCTTCCACCAGTATTTCAGCGGCTCTGGGTATGGCCCTGGCCCGCGATATGGCTGGCGACAACTACAAGGTGGCGGCCATCATCGGCGACGGCGCGCTGACCGGCGGCATGGCCCTAGAGGCCATCAACCACGCTGGGCACCTGCCCAACACCAACCTGCTGGTGGTGCTCAACGACAACGAAATGTCGATTTCGCCCAACGTAGGGGCAATTCCGCGCTACCTGAACAAAATGCGCCTCAGCCCCCCGGTGCAATTTCTCACCGACAACCTCGAAGAGCAGTTTAAGCATCTGCCCTTTGTGGGCGAGTCGCTGTCGCCGGAACTCGACCGGGTCAAAGAGGGTATGAAGCGGCTGGCGGTACCCAAGGTGGGGGCCGTGTTCGAGGAACTGGGCTTTACCTACATGGGGCCGGTGGATGGCCACAACCTGCAGGAGCTGATCACCACCTTCAAAGAGGCCCACAAGCACACCGGGCCGGTGCTGGTGCATGTGGCCACCACCAAGGGTAAGGGCTACGCGATCGCCGAAAAAGACCAGGTCGGCTACCACGCCCAGTCGCCCTTCAACCTCACGACCGGCAAGGGCATTCCTTCCACCAAGCCTAAGCCCCCCAGCTACTCCAAGGTCTTTGCCGAAACCCTGATCAAGCTGGCTGAAGACAACCCCAAAATCGTCGGCATCACCGCCGCCATGGCCACGGGCACCGGGCTAGACAAGCTCCAGCAGGCCCTGCCCAAGCAGTACATTGATGTCGGCATTGCCGAGCAGCACGCGGTGACGCTGGCGGCGGGTATGGCCTGTGAGGGCATGCGCCCCGTGGCCGCCATTTACTCCACCTTCTTGCAGCGCGGCTTCGACCAGATTGTCCACGATGTCTGCATTCAAAAGCTGCCGGTGTTCTTCTGCCTCGACCGGGCGGGCATTGTGGGGGCCGATGGGCCGACCCACCAGGGGCTCTACGATATCGCCTACCTGCGCTGCATTCCCAACATTGTGCTGATGGCCCCCAAAGATGAGGCCGAAATGCAGCGGATGATCGTGACCGGAATCGACTACACCAAGGGGGCGATCGCCATGCGCTATCCCCGCGGCAGCGGCTACGGTGCCCCCTTGATGGAAGAGGGCTGGGAGCCTCTGCCCATTGGTGAAGCCGAGGTGCTGCGCCAGGGCGACGACGTGCTGCTGCTGGGCTACGGCTCGATGGTCTACCCCGCCATGCAAACCGCCGAAATTCTCAGCGAGCACGGCATTGAGGCCACCGTGGTCAACGCCCGGTTCGCCAAGCCCCTCGACGAGGCGCTGATTTTGCCCCTGGCGCGGGAAATCGGCAAAGTCGTCACCTTTGAAGAGGGCTGCTTGATGGGCGGCTTTGGCTCCGCCGTAGCCGAATCGATTTTAGATGCCCAGGTGCCCGCCCAGGTGCTACGCATCGGCGTGCCCGACGTGCTGGTCGATCACGCCAGCCCAGACCAGTCGAAGGCAGCGCTGGGGTTGACTCCGCCTCAGATGGCCGAGCGCATTTTAGCCACCTACCAGGTTGAGAAGCCTGCCCTTGTGCGATAGAACGCTTTGCTGTTTGGTAAGTAGCGATTACTGCATACCTATTGGGCAAAACCCCTTGGCGGCTTGCCTCTGGTAATGCAGGGCTGGGGTTTCATTCTCATCAAGCAAAGGTGTGGGCGGGGGAGTGAGCGATCGCCCCCGTCCATTTTTGGAACGGTCCCGTAAAGGCTGGTCTTTGACTACCAGTTGCTAAGGTTAATGGCAAGCAGCGACCATCCTCTGGGGTTATAGAGCAATGGTTGTGGCTGTGCCCTTTTGAGCGATTGGCAAAGCCACTATAACTCTCGGGACTAGTGGCTTGAGATCAGCCAGCCGGTTAGAGTGGGCTTGCAAAACAATTACAGCAATATCAAACTGAGGCAAATTTTGCTGAAACGCTAGGTTCCGATCAACCGTAATGAAAATGTCGAAGGAAGCTTCTACCAGAGCCAGCAGTTGGCCATTCTTAGTGCCCGCCCAACCCATTTCGGACACCGTTTTAATATCGTAACCAGCAAAATCCCTAGCGAGTCTGCGATCGATGCACTCGTCTAGAAGTAGCCTCATGTTAGGCGGCGGTATTCAAGAGCTGCCTACCAATTTCCTCCAGCAAGCCAACTACTTGCTCTCTGCTGACGGAGGGAAAACCTTCTAAAAAATCGTCAACAGACTCTCCTGCCTTGAGATAGTCAAAGAACGTCTCCACAGGTACACGGGTACCGGCAAACACCAGCGCACCGCCCATAACCTCGGATGAAATGCTGAGAACCGACGAATTCCTGAGCATTGGAGCAGGTCTCCTATGCTTACGCCTCTAGTCTATCAAACCCCAGTCAGCACTTTCCTCACTCCCCTATTGCTACAGCCAAACAGTATTTACCCCTCCACGGGGTCGCAGCGGATTTCGACCATAAAGCCGTCGGGGTCGTAGAAGTACACGCCGCGTCCGGTGGGGCGGGTAACGGGGCCGTGGGCGATCGCAACCCCATTCGCTTCCAGCACCGCCAGAGCGCCATCAAACTCTGACGGGTCAATGTCAAAGGCCAGGTGATAGGCGCGGGTGAACGATTTATCGGGGTCAGGATCAGGCGGCTCCAGGTCGGGGGCACCAAACAGGTCGAGAATTAGCCCATCGGGCAGCACAAAGTTCGCAACCTTGCCCGTGGCGACCAGATCCTTGAGGGTGTCGTCGACCTCGTCGCCAGTCAGCTCCCGCAGCCCCAGCAGACCGCCGTAAAACTGGCGTGAGGCCTGCATGTCTTTTACATTCAATGCCAGGTGGTGAATGCGGCGCAGCTGACCGAGGGCCAGGGCAGGAGCCATTGCGGGGCTAGGGTTCATAGGACAGATCTGAGCACAGCAGCGAATTATGATTGATTATAGAAATCCTACCGCGCTCAACCTTTGACCATCGCAGACCAAACCCTCGAACTCACTGTTGATATTCCCGACCCGGAGCGGCTCGATCGCTGGCTCACCGCCAACGTCAAAGAACTCTCCCGCAACCGAGTGCAAAAGCTGATCGACTGGGAATACGTGCAGCTCAACGGGCAGCTCTGCACTAATAAAAAGGAAGCCGTCCAGGCGGGCGATCGCATTCACCTGACCATTCCCGAACCCCGTCCCCTGGAGCTGACCGCTGAAGATATTCCCCTCGACATTCTCTACGAAGACGAGCACCTGATCATTCTCAACAAGCCCGCTGGATTGGTGGTGCACCCCGCCCCCGGCAACATGAGCGGCACCCTGGTGAATGCCGTGCTGGCCCACTGCGGCGACCAGCTTTTAGGCATTGGCGGGGTGCAGCGCCCCGGCATTGTGCACCGGCTCGACAAAGACACCACCGGGTCGATCGTGGTGGCCAAAACCGACCTGGCCCACAGCGACCTGCAGGCCCAGATGAAGGCCAAAACCGCCCGGCGCGAATACCTGGGCGTGGTTTACGGTGCGCCCAAAGCCGACTCGGGCACCGTTGACGCGCCCCTGGGTCGCCACCCAGCAGACCGCAAGAAAAATGCCGTCGTTCCCCTTGAGAAAGGCCGCACCGCCATCACCCACTGGCAGGTCGAAGAGCGCCTGGGAAATTTCTCGCTGCTGCGCTTTCGCCTGGAGACAGGGCGCACCCACCAAATCCGCGTCCACAGCACCCACATAGGCCACCCCATCGTGGGCGACCCCACCTATGGCTCGGGCCGCGATGTGGGGGTAAATCTGCCGGGGCAGGCCCTCCACGCCGAGCGACTGGAGCTGCGCCATCCAGCGACGGGGGAGCAGGTAGTGGCGATCGCCCCCCTGCCCGATCACTTTCTCAAGCTGCTGACGGTTTTGAGAAGCCGAGTTGTCTAGCGTGGGTGAGCAGAGACTAAGGCTCAGCCAGCAGCCACTCGATCAGCTCCTGCACGCCTGCGCCGCGGTCGCCCGTCGTCACCCAATCGTGTCGTATCAGGCACAATAGGGTTTAGGCGTGGGTCAGGGAAACCAAAGCCTACGCCAGGCACAACTTTAAGAGGCCGAATTGACCAAAGCACGGCGTCAGGCCCGGTTGGGTTAGCCGTGTGGCCCAACTACATCCAAACCGCGATCGCAAGCGTACCGGCTCAAGAGTATTGATGTTGCCCCCAGCAGTTGCCATGGTTAAGCGTACTTCCCTTCACTCTCCCCTCCATCGAATTTTTTGGCGTCCTGCAGCGATCGGCAGCGCAGGCGGCTTGTTAGCCGCGTTGGTTCTACCACTCCGGTCATCAGCTGTTACTCCGCCAGTATCCGCAGCACCCCGCCTGATCCCCCATGCGCCGGGCACGGCAGCCCACCCCGTTTTAACCTTCAGAACCAAACAAACCCCTTCGTTCCCGGCCGTACCCCCCCTGCCAGACTCCGTTCCAGACGCCATTGACCCAGACGAAGCTGGCATTGTCGGTCTAAATCCTGCCCCTAATGACGACATTGGTCTGGGCCACCTGCGCCCGACCAGCCTTTCTTCGGCTGGCCCTAATGCCCCTCAGCTAGGCGCTGAGTGGCTGCGCGGGGTAGCCTTACCCATCTATCCCACCCCTGAAAGCGAGCACTGGGGCTGGCTAATCAACGGCTGGCTGGTTCCCAACGATGCCGATCCCCTAGCCATTGGTCGCGACGCCGCCTTCTCCATGGTGCAAACCGATCAGCAGATCTACACCTTTCCGGTGCTCGAAGTTCGGCCCGACGGCTGGTTTCGCTTTCAGTACACCCCGGCAGGAACGGCCTGGGCCCATACTTCCCATCTAGATCTGGGTGCCGTGTCCCTTACGGTAGAAACCTGGGAGGCCTCCCTGGAAAGCGCGGCTCGCATTCAGTTCCGACGACCTGGGCTATCACAGCCGATGCGGCTCGCTCCCACGGGCACCGCTCCGCTTCAGGCGCTGGTAGGGCCAAACAGCATTATTCAGCCCCTAGATCTCGATGGCGACTGGCTGCAGGTGCGCGTTACCCAGCCTGCTCAGGGCTGCACTCCGCTGCCGGGCTCCAGCACTGAGGAAGGCTGGGTTCGCTGGCGCAGCGAGACCGATGTGCCCCTAATCTGGTTTGCTGTCACCGATTGCCAGACTGGCAGCCGCCCTTAGCGTATTCCATCTAAACAAACACTCACCCTGAAGTGCAAACTTGGCCCGTTGGGCCTGTTGCCGTCAGAATCTGGATAAGTATTTAGCTAGAACACTCCTAACCTGGCAGCCGATCAACGAGCCTTTGCAGTCGAATTTTGGTCATGACGTAAAACGGAAACTGGTAGTGCTCAGCCACCAGCCAGCCCACCATGGTGCCGTGGGCCACTAGAGTACCAAACGCCCAGGCCAGAGACCAGTTAACGCCTGCGCTTTCTTCTAGCGGGGGAAACACGTATCCCCCCAGCGCTACAATGCCAGCGGGAAAGATAACCAGGGCCAGACCCACCAACCACAGGGTGAGGGTGATGTCACTGCGGCTTTGGTAGAGCGGCTGCCAGCGCCATCCCTGCCAGCGCCACCCCATGGGCTGTACGCTGTCGACGACATGCACCGTCTGCTGGTCGAGGTTGACATCGAAAATATGACGGCAAAAGCTACAGGCATAGGCATCCATGAGGGCCATGGGCTGTATCTGTCCGTGGCGACAGACTGGGCAATCGTAGGTATCGGCTCCATCGAGACCCAGCAGTCGCTGCGGTTTTTGTTTGCCAGACGCTATCTTGCTACTGCCCATCGGCAATCCTCAACCCAATCTGCTAGCTATTCTGGGTACGGTGCTGACCAAATAGCTAACACAAAACTTAGCCTTGCATAGCTAAGTCCAGGAGGCGATCTGACCTGCAGCCTCCTCAAGTTTAATCGATGCAGCCCAGCCTCAGCGCGAGCCGCAACCGCTCTCCCCGTTTATCTATCTGCGGGATGGCGCTGCGGGATGGCGCTATAGGGAGCTGACCATCGGTGCTCCTACGGTGCGGGTATAGTCTTGGCCGTCATAGGTCAGTACTACCACAGGCTCTTGCCCAGACATATCGACCGACTTGACTTTAATGCGTCCGCCCGCCAGCATATCGCCTTGGCTCACCCGACGGCTCACGGTGCTGCCTGGCTCGGTCACAATCACGCTGACGCCGCTGCCCACCTGTACTACGCCACTCACGACCACCTGATCAACCAAGTTTTGAAAAACCGGGCTGCCGGTGGGAGCAACCGCAATATCAGTGGGAATGGGGGGCACGCTACCCGGCAGAAAAGGAGGAGGCAGACTGGGCAACGCCACCGACTGGGCAGGGGCCTGGGGCAGGGGCGGTAGGCTCTGAGTCGCTGCTACGGGCACCGTCGGCAGCCCCCTAGACGCGACCGCAGCCGGAACCGGCGTTAGCGCGGCCGCCGCTGGGGTAGGGCGAGAGGCTTTAGGCCCAGGCAGCACCACCGAAGCGAAGGGGTCAGGACGACCTGCCGCAACGGCTTCGACCCGAGCCTGGGAGGAGGTGGAACGCAGCAGGTTTGGATCGGCCAGACGTAGGGGGGCCGAAGGCTGAAAGAAAGGCTTGGACTGAAAGGGCGTGGCCGCTTCGTCGGTTTGGGGTATCAGCGCTCCCTCGAAATCGGTCGGAGCCGCATCGGTGGCCACCAGGTCAGAACTTGTTGGGTCTACCCCAGCCACCTCAGGACTAGAGTCGCCCATCGTGAGTTTGAGAGCCGCCCCTGCCGCGATCGCCAGCAGTAAACCACCCGAAATAGCCGTGTACAGCTTGCGCTTAGACAAGCCGTTGAGCTTAGTTTCCCCAGCTTGCCTGGGCTTGGCAGAGTAGGTCATCGCAGCATCTCCCCACAGTTTTCCCCTAACATTAGCGAATTCCTCAGAAAGTGGCGCGTTTTGAATGCATTTAAACGGCCCACTTCAGCCCCATGGCTATTAGGCGCTGTGGCTGTGGCTATAGGCATGCGATCGCAGAAAAATCTCGGGCAATATAACCCTGGCGCTCGGCTAAACGTTCTCCGCAGCACCTGCGCGGGCGCTGTGCCGCCGCTGGTGCATGGCCTGTAGCTGCAGGAGCAGAGCCTCGGCCTCAGCCTGCAGGTGTAGCAGCTCAACCTGCTGATTGGGGGGGTATGGAACCTGGTGCATCTCAATCCAGCAGATTTTGTCGTCGTGGGCGGGGGCTGTCTCCCGCGCCGAGGGGGCCCCGGTTGCTGGCGCTGGCGCTAGGTCCGTCGTCGGCTGTAGGGTTGACTGGCCAGATAGAGCAGCAGCCTCAACATTGGCGTGGTCTAGGGGGGCGTTCATGGAAGAAGTAGTAAAATAGGGAATTGTACTCAGTCAGAAAGTTAAGGCATTTTAACCCTACTGTCCAGAGGGCAATCTTAAACCAAACCGTTTGGGTCATTGGTTTAACCTGGGCAGTTTGCCAATTGGATAGCGGTTTGGTCAAGTCAGCTTTCTACTCGGCCTGCCAAAACTGCGGTAGTTGATCCGTTGAGGTCAAGGCTCACGGTAAACTAGGAAACACAAAAGCTGGTGTTCGGGTCGGGCTGCCGAGTCCCCTGGGCCTTTAACGCTCTCTATACTCAACTATTAATACCGTCGACCTACCGTGACCCTAAGCATAAATCCTGCCACCGCCACCCCAGTCTCTCGGCCCCAGGCCACCGGGCTACAGCCTTGGCCCGGGCTCATTGAGGCCTACCGAGCCTACCTGCCTGTGACGGATCAAACTCCGGTGGTTACCCTATGCGAGGGCAACACTCCCCTAATTCCGATGCCGGTACTGGCCCAGCACGTTGGCAAGGATGTGAAGGTTTGGGTCAAGTACGACGGCCTCAATCCCACCGGCAGCTTCAAAGACCGGGGCATGACCATGGCTATTTCTAAAGCCAAGGAGGCCGGAGCCGAAGCGGTTATTTGCGCCAGCACCGGCAACACCTCCGCTGCCGCCGCCGCCTACGCTCGCCGGGGCGGTATGCGGGCCTTTGTGCTAATTCCCGACGGCTACGTTGCCCTCGGTAAGCTGGCCCAGGCCCTGCTCTATGGGGCCGAAGTGCTCGCCATCAACGGCAACTTTGACGATGCCCTGACCATGGTGCGTGAGCTGGCGGAAGATTACCCCATTACCCTGGTTAACTCGGTCAATCCCTACCGCCTGGAGGGGCAAAAGACCGGGGCCTTTGAGGTGGTTGATGCCCTGGGCGATGCCCCCGACTGGCTGTGCATTCCGGTGGGCAATGCCGGTAATATCACCGCCTATTGGATGGGGTTCTGCGAGTACCACCAGCAGCGCAAGTGCAGCCGCCTGCCCCGCATGATGGGTTTTCAAGCCGCTGGGGCCGCTCCTCTCGTCAGTGGTCATGTGGTGCGCGACCCGCAAACGCTGGCTACCGCCATTCGCATCGGCAACCCGGCCAGCTGGACCAAGGCTGAAGCGGTACGCGACGCCAGCCAGGGAACGTTTAATGCGGTTACCGACGACGAAATTTTAGAGGCTTACCGTCTGCTGGCCCTGGAGGGAGTCTTTTGTGAGCCCGCCAGCGCCGCCTCGGTAGCTGGGCTATTAAAAGTCAAAGACCAGGTGCCTGCCGGGGCCAACATTGTCTGTGTGCTCACTGGCAACGGGCTAAAAGACCCCGACACCGCGATCGCCCACAGCAACAACCAGGTAAAAGGTGGACTCAACCCCGATGCCGCCACCCTGGCAAGGGCAATGGGGTTCTAACCATAAGTATAAGTTTTGCATTTCATCCGTAAATTGACCTGAGCGACCTGTAGCTATCGCTGGAGACTGTGAACAGCGTTCAGCATCCCTCCAGAACAACAACGACCTTCTGCCCCGGCCCAGTGCTGGGGCATTTTTCATCGGCTGCTCTCAGCGGCAACCCCTGGATCTACCTTTTCTCGGTCGTCAAAATATTGGATGCCGGCCCCGATCGCACCTGGGGCCAAATGGCCTTGAGCCGATCTAAAAAGGCGTATACCGGCGGCGGCAGCAGGGCCTCGCGCAGCACAACCATGCCAATAATCCGCTCCAGCGGCTGAGGCAACTCCACCACCCGTAGCCCCGCCGGAATCGGTTCCGCCGCCAAGGAAGCCATGATGGTTGCGCCTAGCCCCCGTTCTACCATGCTGAGAATAGTAGAGTCTTCGCGCACAACATAGGCCGGCTGTATTTGCTGCCCCGAACGGTGCAGCAGACGGTCGATGTACTGCCTGTCGCCATCGTCGGGGGGCGTTAAAATCAGCGGGTAGGTGGCCAGCTCCTCCCAGGTGAGCGGCTGCAGCGTTGGAGATCCGGGCGGTAGCAGCGCAATGTAGCGATCGCGCAGGAGTTCCCACTGGTCAAATTCGGCTTGGGTGGGCAGGTAGGTAAACCCCACGTCGGCCCGCCCCTGGCGCAGGTCGCTCTCAACCATTTCGTAGTGAAATTTTTCGTCAATCGTAATGGCCACGCCCGGAAACTGCTGCCGAAACTGACGAATCACCTCCGGCAAAATGTGGGTGGCTACGCTACGAAACGCCGCAATCCGAACTTCGCCAGTTTCTAGCCCCTTGGACAGATCGGCTTTGTGGCAAAGACTGTGCAGCGATCGCAGCACCTGCCGCGCCTCTTCAGTAATCTGTTCGCCCACTGGGGTCAGCACGGCCCCCTGGCGACCCCGATTGAGCAGCAGCACCCCCAGCTCCTCCTCCAGGGTGGCAATGGCGTGGCTCACCGCTGACTGAGACAGCTCTAAATGCAGCGCCGCATCGCTGAAGGATCCTGCATCGGCAATGGCCACTAGCGCCCGCAGTTGTGAAAGCTTGAGTCGTTGGGGGTCAGCTTTAGCCATTGTGCTGTCCTAATTGATTCAGATAAGCTAGACCTAGACACTAACCCCTGAATAGCCCAGGTCGACAAAATTTTCCCAAGAATTTCTGTCGTCCTATTGACCTCTCCAGCCGGGCGGCGAGTTTGCTGCACGAGCTGAAGAGTGTTAGGTTAGGCAACTACGTAGGCGACATCCGTATTTCTGGCAATACTTTTTACTTCTCTAGAAGCTAAATCACGGAAACTTTATGAATTAACTGTGGCATCTACCCAGGCTAGGCCGCAACCGGGCGAGTAGATTAGAACCATGCTGTGTCAGCCTGTTTGCTGGCTCCAGAGTAGCCTAGGCCGCAACTGCGGGCCAGGCTGCTCACCCCAGACCCTCCCTTAGCGGTGGGTGCCCAATGTAACCACACTAAATTACTAACCAGGTACCAGGGATGTTTTTAAATCGTCACCTTTTAGAGGCAGGGCTCGCGGCGGCAGCCGCAGTGTCTGTTAGCGTTGTGGCTACTGCCCCCGCTCAAGCCCAACTGCCCGCCGCCGGTCTCACCCCCAACCAGTTCTCTACCAGCCTCGGCTTTGACAACCTCAAGTCGCTCAATCTGCTGGAGTCTTCTACCACGCTAGAAGAGCTCAAAAAGCTGATCAATAATGAGGCCAATGCCCTCTCCCAAAGCTTTCTGTCTCAGTACCAGCTTGATACCAGCAAGCTGTTCTGGAATGGGGTTGACCCCGTCGAGGTCTACTTCATCAACGAGGGCGCAGGCTACCGTAACCAGCTCTTTTATACGGCTAAAGACAGCTCCGGCAGCCTGATCAGCAATGGCAAAATCTTTGACGATATCTCGTCTCCCGACAGCAAGCTGAGCGAAAAGAATGGTCCGCTGGCGCTGGGCCAAGGTGTCAGCCTGGGCGGGTTTGTCGGTGCTACTCAGCTCGACTTTATGATTAAGTCGAACGGCAAGAACGGCGGCACCACTATGTTGGGCACCAACGCCGCCGCTAACCCCAGTGGTCTTCAGCACGTCGTGGCCTTTCAGCACAAAGACTGGATTATCCTGGGCTTTGAGGATATTGTCGGCGGCGGCGATCGCGACTACAACGATGTTATCTTTGCGGTGCGCGGCATTCAGCATGGGGCACCGCCTGCCGAAGACGTACCTGAACCCTCTGCAATTTTGGGCATACTAGCCGTAGGCATCGGTGGAGTTACCACCCTGCGTCGCCGCAAAATGGCCGCAGAGTAGCTCAATCGAGTTGGCCAAAGGCGTTACGAGCGCCTTTATCAAAGTGATGCACCCTGATGGTAGACGGGAGGTGAGTTATCTCACCTCCCGTTTTCTTTGCACCCGGATCCAGGTTGCAATTGCCAGCATCCGCCGCAGCCAGCACACGACCGGGGCGGTTAGATACAAGGTATGAATCAACAGTGCAACGTCTCCCGTAGGGACGAACGGCCGCAAAGTCTGTGGCATGGCTGCGCCTACGCCCCACCAAGTCTATGCCTCAATTCAGCGACGCACACCGCTACGCCTCAAGCCTGTATCAGCTCCTGAATGTAGTCAGCGGTAAACTCGGTTACCTGGCTAATCACCCGATCGGCCCCAGCCCTTTTGAGTTCATCGTGGTAGGTAGCGCGGTAGGCGTCATCGCTGGCGACGATATGGGGTGGCAGTACGCCCACCCCCAGCCACCACTGCTGAGCATAAGCGGTTTTGGCCTGCACAACGGTCTGCATGTCGGCAACGGTATCGCCCACATAGACGATGGGCAAACCCTCAGGCAGCGAATTTTGAGCTATTAACCTGTCGACCACCTGCATCAGCCCGGTGGGATCGGGCTTGCCGGGGGCATCTTCCATGCACACCAGCGCTGGTGTGCTCAGCCCCAGGCGACGCTGCAGCACAAAGTTAGCTGAGCCTCGGGTAGCGCCGCTAAAGAATCCCCAGGCAATGCGATCGCGGGTCAAACGCTCAAAATACGATTTTTCGACCAGCAGCGGCTCCTGGGTAATGTAGCCCGTCCACTGGTCGGGGTCGGTGGGGTGCGGCCCCCGGTAGCGACGTTGAAAGAACTCAACAATTTCGTCGTAGTCGAGGGCAACGGTCTCTCGGGGTTTTCCCTGGGCTTCAAAGTAGCGGTAGACCAACTCCTGCGATCCCTCCCAGTCGTTGTTCCAAATTCCTTCCCCCTTGAGGCGGTCCACGTCTTCGGTAGAGGGCCGGTACCCGCCGCCGGTGAATTCCTCCACGGTATCAGCCAGGGCGCGGCGGTAAGAATTACCGACATCCCGCAGTACGCCGTCAATATCAAACACCGCGATCGCGAGGGGAGCAGCCGAGGAGGTCATGGCATGTACACTTGGGGTAGAGTTGAGGGAGTCGAAGTGATAGAATTATAGACTGTAGTATTTTTGGAATTGCGGCGGAGGTCTACTTGTCCAGATTTGTCCTAAAAGTACTCTGGCTAGAAAATGACGTTGCGCTGGCAGTTGATCAGGTGGTAGGCAAGGGCACTAGCCCGCTCACCTCTTATTTCTTCTGGCCCCGTAACGATGCCTGGGAACAAATGAAAACCGAGCTAGAGGGAAAGCCCTGGATCGAGGAAGAAGAGCGGGTTGAAATTCTCAACCAGGCCACCGAGATCATCAACTATTGGCAGGAAGAAGGTAAGGGTAAACCCCTAACCGAAGCCCAAGATCGCTTTCCCGAGATTACGTTTACCGGTAGCTCGTGATGGCTTCACCGAGGTGCGGGTTCTTACCAGCAGTTCTCGGTCCAGGCTAACTTCCTGTGGTCATGCCTTACCCAAGGTATTGACCCTAACAAAAAGCCCACTGCTTTAGTTAAGACTAAGGCAGTGGGCTTTTTAGATAGGCAAACCAGCAGGGTTACTTTAGCCCTCCGGCGGCCTGAAGCCGAGCCCGAGCCCGCTTCAGCCCCTGACGGGCTTGGATTGTGGCCTGCTTGTCATCAGGATCGACCTCATTCAGGCGGGCTTCGGCCTCCTGGTAGGCCACCTGGGCTGTGGCTGTGTCGATCGCATCGCCTCGTTCAGCCCCGTTGACCAGAATGATCACTTCGTTGCTGTCAACTTCGGCGAAGCCGCCCATTAACGCAATGGGCACCCACTCTTTGTCAGATCTGACCCGCATTACCCCGACATCTAGGGCGGTTAGCAGTGGGGCGTGGCCAGCTAAAATGCCCAACTGGCCAGTAGTGCTAGGCAGAATGACTTCTTCAGCCTCAGAGTCCCAAACGGTTTTGTCTGGGGCAATTACACGAACGGTTAATGCCATAACAAGGATGAAATAGGTATGTCACAGGGTATGAGGGCACACGGGGTTGGGGGCAGGTAGCTCACATGCCCCCGACAGCAGCCACGTTCTACTTTTCAGCCTTGAGCTTTGCGTTGGCTTCTAGCACTTCTTCAATGCCGCCCTTGAGGTAGAAACACTGCTCAGGAATGTCGTCTAGCTCACCAGAGAGAATCTGGTTGAAGGCTTTAATGCTGTCTTCCAGGGTGACGTACTTACCAGGAGCACCCGTGAACACTTCGGCAACAAAGAAAGGCTGAGACAGGAAGCGCTCGATTTTACGGGCGCGGGCTACCACTAAGCGATCGTCTTCGGAAAGCTCGTCAAGACCGAGAATGGCAATGATGTCCTGTAGCTCTTTGTAGCGCTGTAGAGTCGACTGCACGGCCCGAGCGGTTGCGTAGTGCTCTTCGCCAACCACGCTGGGCTGAAGCATGGTAGAAGCGGAGTCTAAGGGATCCACAGCGGGGTAGATGCCTTTGGACGCCAGCGCCCGAGACAGCACCGTAGTGGCGTCGAGGTGGGCAAACGTGGTGGCCGGAGCGGGGTCGGTGAGGTCGTCCGCAGGCACGTATACCGCTTGAATAGAGGTAATCGACCCCTCTAGGGTGGAGGTGATGCGCTCCTGCAGGTCGCCCATGTCGGTACCCAGGGTGGGCTGGTAGCCTACAGCGGAGGGCATGCGGCCGAGCAGCGCCGATACTTCAGAACCGGCCTGCACAAACCGGAAGATGTTGTCGATAAACAGCAGCACGTCCTGCTTGTTGACGTCGCGGAAGTACTCGGCCATGGTCAGTGCCGAGAGGGCCACCCGCATGCGAGCCCCAGGCGGTTCGTTCATCTGACCGTAGACCAGGGCCACCTTCGACTGGCTGAGGTCGTCGGCATTGATAACGCCAGATTCGATGAATTCGTTGTAGAGGTCGTTGCCCTCGCGGGTGCGTTCGCCTACACCGCCAAACACCGACACGCCGCCGTGGGCTTTAGCAATATTGTTGATGAGTTCTTGAATGAGTACGGTTTTGCCTACGCCTGCACCGCCAAAGAGGCCAACTTTACCGCCGCGACGGTAGGGGGCTAGCAGGTCAATCACTTTAATGCCGGTTTCAAAGACCGAAGGCTGGGTTTCTAGGTCGGTGAACTTAGGCGCTGATCGGTGGATCGGAGAGGTCGTTTCGACGTTGACGGGGCCTTTCTCGTCAACGGGTTCACCCAGCACGTTGAAAATGCGACCCAGGGTGGCTGCGCCTACGGGCACGCTGATGGGGGCTCCTAAGTCTACGGCTTTCATGCCCCGCACTAGGCCGTCGGTCGAGCTCATCGATACGGCTCGAACCTGGGAATCGCCTAGAAGCTGTTGTACTTCACAGGTAACGGCAACTTCATTACCGGCGGGGTTGGTGCCCTCAATTTTGAGAGCGTTGTAGATCTTGGGCATTTCGCCGGCCGGAAACTTGATGTCTACGACTGGACCAATGACTTGCGTGATGTAACCAACGTTTGTTTTTTCTGCTGTGGTGACCATGCCTTGCGCCTATCTCGTATGATCAGCTATTTCGGTCGCTTTATTGAGTGACTGTTACGTTTTAAAGCGCCACCATTCAGAGTATCACTAGAGCGCGACAGCCTACGACGATTGCGCTGACTTTATCTAATCCTTGGGTGCTTTGACCCGCTGAGGCCGAGCGATCGCTTGGCGGGATGGCCCTTAACCAAACCATCAGGTTAAATCATTAAAATACCCTCATATACAGACTTGGGGCGTAGACACCGCAATGACGAAGGCTGAGCGCTTAGAGAAGGGGGCAGAGCAGAAAACAGAGAAAGGGGCCGCGCAGAAAGCAGAGCAGGAGATTGATCTCAGCGATTCTCGCTACTACATCAACCGCGAGGTGAGCTGGCTGGGGTTTAATGAGCGGGTGCTGCACGAGGCCCTTGACCCCCGCACGCCGCTGCTGGAGCGACTGCAGTTTTTAGCGATCTACAGCGCCAATTTGGACGAGTTCTTTATGGTGCGTATTTCTGGAGTGATGGATCAGGCGGAGGCTGGGGTTCACCCTGAGACGCCAGACAAGCTGACGCCGGTGAAGCAGCTAGAGGTGATGCGATCGCACCTGGTCGAGAAAGTGCAGCTCCAGCACCAGACCTTTAAGCATGAACTGCTGCCAGCGCTAAGGGAGCATGGGGTATACCTGCAAAACTACCGCGACCTCAGCAAAGAGCAGACGTTCTACCTCAGAGACTATTTTGAGAAGCGCATTTTTCCGGTGCTGACGCCCCTCAGCGTTGACCCATCGCACCCCTTTCCGCGCATGTCGAACCTGAGCTTGAACCTGGCGGTGAGGGTGGCTGACCCAGACACGGGTGTTGAGCGCTTTGCCCGGGTTAAGGTGCCGAACAGCCTGCCGCGCTTTGTGGGTATGCCCGAGCCGCTGTGCACCTACCAGGGCGAACCCTGCCTGTGGATTGGTGTGCCGCTGGAGCAGGTGATTGCCGAAAACCTGGGCTACTTATTTCCGGGCATGACAATTGTGGGGCACCATCTGTTTCGCATTACTCGCGATGCCGATTTCCCGGTTTTAGAGGACGAGGCTGATGATTTACTGCTTGCGATCGAGAAGGAGATCAACAAGCGGCGGCTAGAGGGCTTTGTCTGCCGGGTTGAGCTAGAGAGCGCTATGCCTGCCGATCTTAAGGAAGGGCTGATGCGCGAGCTGAGGGTCAGCAGCGATCGCGTCTACGACATCGACGGGCTGTTAAACCTCAGAGACCTATTCTTTTTTATGTCGCTGCCGCTGCCGGAGCTGAAGGCAAAACCCTGGTCAGCGCTGGTGCCGCCTCGGCTCAAGCCCGTAATGGAACTCGATGAGGACGGCAACCGCAGCTACTCCGAGCACCCCCCCAACATTTTTGCCACGCTGCGGGAAGGGGATATTTTAGTCCACCACCCCTACGAATCGTTTGGGTCTTCGGTGCAGGAGTTTATTACCCAAGCGGCTAACGACCCCAAGGTGCTGGCTATTAAAATTACCCTCTACCGTACGTCAGGCGACTCACCTATTGTGAAGGCGCTGATCGCAGCGGCAGAAAATCGCAAGCAGGTGGTGGCTCTAGTCGAACTCAAGGCCCGTTTTGACGAAGCCAACAACATTGAGTGGGCCAAAAAGCTGGAAGATGCCGGGGTGCACGTGGTGTACGGCATCGTAGGACTGAAGACCCACACCAAAACTACTTTGGTCGTGCGCGAAGAGGGCAGCGAAATTCGCCGCTACGTGCACATTGGCACCGGTAACTACAATCCCAAAACGTCGAAGCTCTACACCGACCTGGGGCTGTTTAGCTGCCAGGAGGAACTGGGCGCTGATCTGTCTGATTTATTTAACTTTCTCACTGGCTACTCGCGCCAAAAGGCCTACCGTAAGCTACTGGTGGCACCGCTGACTTTGCGCGATCGCATGGAAGATCTGATTCGCCGCGAGATCGATCACGCCCAAAAGGGTGGCCGAGGCAAAATTGTCGCCAAGATGAACTCCCTGGTAGATGCCCGCATTATCAGGCTGCTCTACCAAGCCTCCCAGGCTGGTGTCGAGATTGATTTGATCGTGCGCGGCATCTGCTGCCTGCGCCCCGGAATACCGGGAGTGAGCGACAATATTCGCGTGATTAGCGTCATTGGTCGGTTCCTAGAGCACTCACGCATTTTCTGCTTTCACAACAGCGGTCAGCCCGAGTACTACATTGGCAGCGCCGACTGGATGACGCGCAACCTCGATCGCCGGGTAGAGGCCGTAGTTCCGATCGAGGCCCCCAGCCTAATTAAGGAGCTACAGACCATTCTCGACGTGCTGCTAGCCGACAACCGCCAGGCGTGGGAAATGGCGGCCGATGGCACCTTTACCCAGCGTCGCCCCAAAAAGGGAGAGGAGGAGCGCGGCACCCACAAAATGCTGATGGCCAACGCCCTCAAGCGCGATCAGGTGTAGCGCCTGATCCTGGCTAGTCTGCGCCTTGGCAGCTCAACTATCCCCAGCCTTAACCCAGTAAAATGGCCCCTGCTCTGGTTGACAGAGCAGGGGCCATTTTAGCTTTTGGAGCTATACGAGCGTCGGTTTTGTTAAACCGCTAGTGCGCCCGGCAGCGTCGCAGTGATGAGCTTTTCAGCTATCAGTTATATCCGCAACTACCGGGCCGACGCTGTACATAGCAGACCTTAGCCTTAGGTTTGACTCCAGAGTCTAACCCCTGGCCCCAGCCCCAGCCCGGCGGGGGGCACTGCTGCTGCCGCMCTGCCGCCGAGGCCGCKGCCGCCGAGGCTTGCCGGGAGCGCTAACCGCCCTCACCGTTGTGGTATCTGAGGAGAAGGATGGCTCGTAGCCGGGTACGATGTCCTGGGTAATCGACTGCTTGAGCATGCGCTCAATCCCCATGAGCAGAGGTAGCTCATCGTCGCTGATCAGCGATACAGCACGGCCCTCATTTCCCGCGCGTCCGGTGCGGCCAATGCGGTGTACGTAGTCTTCGGGCACATTGGGGAGCTCAAAGTTGACCACGTAGGGCAGTTGGTCGATGTCGATGCCGCGGGAGGCAACGTCGGTGGCCACCAGCACCCGCACGCGGCCCTGCTTGAAGTCTTTGAGGGCGCGGGCGCGGGCTGCCTGGGTCTTGTTGCCGTGAATGGCGGCGGTTTTAAGGCCGTCTTTGGCGAGCTGCTCGGCCAGGCGATTGGCTCCGTGCTTGGTGCGGGTAAACACCAGCACCTGCTGCCAGTTGTGAAAGCCAATAATATGCGACAGCAGCTCCCGCTTGCGGTGGCGATCGACGGGGTGCACCACCTGCTCAACCCGTTCGGCGGTGGTGTTGCGGGGGGCAACCTCAATCTGCACGGGCGACTTCAGCAGGGTGTGGGCCAGCTGCTGAATGGGCTTTGAGAAAGTAGCCGAAAACATCAGGGTCTGGCGCTCATCGGGCAGGCGACCCATGATTTTGCGGATGTCGTGGATGAAGCCCATGTCGAGCATGCGATCGCACTCATCCAGCACCAAAATCTCGACTGCGCTAAGGTCGATGGTGCCCTGGCTGACGTGGTCAAGCAGGCGACCGGGGGTAGCAATCAGGATATCGACCCCCTGGCGCAGCTGGCGAATTTGGCCGCCGAAGCTGACGCCACCGTAGATCATCGCCGCCCGAAAGGGCAGGTGCTTACCGTAGGTGGTGACGCTATCGCCCACCTGGGCTGCCAGCTCGCGGGTGGGGGTGAGAATGAGGGCGCGGGGCATGCGTCGCCCCGTAGTTTTGGTCTCGGCTAGCCGCTGCAGCATGGGCAGGGTAAAGCCTGCTGTTTTGCCAGTCCCCGTTTGGGCGCTGGCTAAGATGTCTTGTCCGTCTAAAATCGCGGGAATCGCCTTTAGCTGAATCGGCGTAGGCTCGGTATAGCCTTGATCGGCAACCGCGCGAAGTAGACCGGCCGCAAGACCGAGTTGCTCAAATGTCATTTAGTTTTTGCTCCGAATGGTGCCCCTATCCCAAATCAACTACCTGGGCCCAGTCATAAGAGCAGAGAATTTAATCAAAAGAATGGCTGCTAAGCAAATTCTGTTGGCCAGCTCAGACCGGATGACTGGCGAAGCTACATCCTAGCAGATAAGTTTGCCATTTAGGTTTGGCGACAATAAATCGGGTCTGGTAACTCACAGTCGCATTACTCGCAGCTGCACTGGAGTGGCAGAGTAGCCGGGACTGATAGGGTTAGGCTGGTATCGCAACCGCCAGACGGGTAAGGATGCCCGCCTGATGAGTTATAGCCCCAGCGATTGGGCCAGTCTGAATTTGCTACAAGTGGGCGATCGCACCAAAATTTGGTGAACCAAACTTTTTCACTGGGCTTATGTTTCTGCTGTCTGTGCAAAGCTCCGATGAGGCTAAACAAAGGCGGCAAAGACTGCACTGGGGCCAATTTATTCCTTGCAGAGAACTATGGGCCTAAATCTGACAAATTAGCGCCTGTTGGCAACTTTAAAGCCTCTGCAAATTCCCCTAGCTAGACCTCCGCTTTTCGGTATTGTGAATACGCTGGGGATAGGTGTATTTGCATGCCTGGAAGTTCGGCTGTAGCCGTTTCTCCGCCGGGTTATTCAACGTCATAACTACTGCCTGAGTCGTCACCGCAGCTATATGTTGAACCCCCTATCCTTTAATTTCCTATGCCTAAAACCTTTTTGTACACCAGCGCTCCGTCGGAAGACGAGGCGACGCCTTCTACAGCGGGCGAGCGCGACAAAGTTCGCGTTCTCGTCATAGGACGCCCCACGGCGGTGAATCGAGTGATTTTGGAAATGAGCCACCTGGGTTTCTCTGACTCAATTGAGTGGAGTAAGCCCATTCCCACCGATCGCCAGCAGGAGTCAATGCGGGTACTCACCCGCTACGTGTTTAGCGATTCGTAAGCCGAGAAAACTTTGACGACTCCACTATTTGCCCCTGGGGTTTCTAGCCTAAGAACCCTAGGGGTAAATATTAGCCTGTTGCCAATTCAAGCCTGTTTCCTGGCGATCGCCCATGACCCCAGCTCGGCCCGCCCCAGCCCTTTCCCTATACGAAGCCGACTACCTCGGTTGGCTTGAAGCGACAGCCGCCGCCCTAAAGCGCCAAGACCACGGGGCGATCGACTGGGAAAAGTGGTTGAAGAAAATTGAAGACGTGGGGCGACGGGAACGGCAAAGCTTAGAGAGCAACCTGGTCGTTTTACTGCTGCACTTACTCAATTGGCAGTTTCAGCCCGACTACCGCAGTGGCAGTTGGGAGCGCAGCATTTTCGAACATCGGCGACGCATTCGCCGAGCAATCCAAGCATCCCCAAGTCTGAAGCTTCACTTAGACGAATGTTTGGCAGAGTGCTACGAAGACGCCATATCAGGCTGCCAGTCAGACAGCGTTGCCCAGGGCTACATTTCCAGCTAATGGTCCTTACACGGTTAGCCAAATTATGGCAAAAGGCTTTTTGCCATAGGCGTTGATTAGTTGCAACTCTCTAAACAGATTGAACAAAGCAGCAGTCTCCCGGATCGTAGGATTGAAGTTTTGGGCGATCGCTTGAGTCTACTTGCTTGTACCCAAGCCGCTTAAGAAGACGAATACTTCTCTGGTTCATAGGGTGTACAGTGGCCCACCATTGGGTGCTTGGGGCAGCCGTAGCGAGGTAATCTTGCCACCAGAGCATGGCCTCAAAGGCCAGTCCTTTGCCCCACCAGGCCTCGCCTAGTAAAAAGGCTATTTCACCCCAGCCATCGTATTGAGTTGCTTCAAGGCGGCCAATGGCTGGGGAAGGAGAAATTTTCAGCCGGATCGCCACATTGAACCATCTTTCTTTAGGCATGGTTGATGCGACTGGGCCATGGGCACAGGCGGCGTACTGTGCCGTCAGGTCTTCTAGGGTCGGTAGATTGCCCTGGGGATCAATCCAGGCGAGCACAGCCGGGGTAGCCAGAATTGGCCAAAGTTCCTCGGCATGGGCAGCCGTAAGTGGCTCAAACAATAGATGCTTGCTCTGCACTATCTATACCCAATATCAGCAGGCTATACCCAATATCAGCAGGCTAACCAGGTGGACAGGTTCATCGACACGGTCAACTCCTCCAACTTTTACCACTGCCTCCGGTAGTGGTGCTCAACGTAGCGCTTAATCTGCCGGGCCATTCGGCGAATGCCTTCTTTTTCGTCGCGGCGAATGAAGGGCAAAAACGCGCGGGAGAGGAAGCCCGAAATGCGCTCCTGGTGAATGTATTTAGTGCGGTTGGGACCGACATCTTCGAGTTCAAAGACGTGCTCGCTCTTAAAGCCGGGGCCAATCGAAACCCACCGCAGGTAGTGGTTGGGCTGCACCACCAGCACGCGGGGCTGAAACTCGGTTTCGTCTTCGCCCTCTAAGCGGCGCAGGGCGAGGAAGATTTCGCCGCCGGGACGAATCGGCAAGTTGGGGTCGCAGTCGTAGAGAAAAGTATTCCAGCGGTGCCATTCTTCTTTACGGACGAGGGCATCCCAAACGGCAAAGCGGGGAGCGTTGATGGTGACTTCGCTGTAGAGGCTGGGCATGGCGGTGAGGGGGTAGCCAGGAACCGTGCATGAGTAACAGACGCTACTGCTATCTTCACACACACTGGGGGGACACAGAGGAGGCTCAGTTGATTAGGAGACTCAGTCGCTTAAACTGAGTGACTAGTCTTAACTATTCCCTCAAGACGGCATTTCTTTTCGCTGGCGCGATCGCCTAAAGGTTTTGGCATGGCAACTCTCACCCCCAACCCCAGTTACAGTCTCAGTCTGCGGCTCAAGCTGCCCAACAAAACCGGCATGCTGGCGCGGGTTACCCAGGCCATTGCCGAGGCGGGAGGTAACCTGGGCGATTTTGAGCTGATCAGCCGCAGCCGCTACGACATGGTGCGAGTGCTGCATGTCGATGCCTCTAGCGAAGCCCACGTTGAGGACATCATCGCGGCGGTCAAAACCGTTGCAGAGGTTGAAATTCTAGAGATTTGCGATCGCACCTTTGCCATCCACGAGGGCGGCAAGATCAGCGTTGAGAGCAAGCTGGAGCTGCACAACCAGGATGACCTGGCCATGGCCTACACCCCCGGCGTGGGGCGGGTGTGTGTCGAAATTGCCGAGCACCCCGATCGCGTCTTTGACCTCACCATTAAGGGCAACACCGTGGCGATTGTCA
Organism: Nodosilinea sp. LEGE 06152; assembly: GCF_015207525.1. Classification (GTDB taxonomy): domain Bacteria; phylum Cyanobacteriota; class Cyanobacteriia; order Phormidesmidales; family Phormidesmidaceae; genus Nodosilinea. The sequence continues at coordinate 349,777 of NZ_JADEWR010000004.1, read as the reverse complement.
CCGACGGCAGCGCTGTCCTCGGTCTGGGCAACCTCGGCCCCGCCGCCGCCCTGCCGGTGATGGAGGGTAAAGCGCTGCTGTTTAAGAAGTTCGCGGGGCTAGACGCCTTCCCCATTTGCCTCGACACCCAGGATACCGACGCCATTGTGACGGCGGTTAAGCAGCTGGCCCCGGTGTTTGGCGGCGTCAATTTAGAAGACATTAGCGCCCCCCGCTGCTTTGAGATTGAGGCACGGCTGCGCCAAGAACTCGATATTCCGGTCTTTCACGATGACCAGCACGGCACCGCCATTGTCACCCTGGCGGCGCTGATCAACGCCCTCAAGCTAGTCAACAAATCGCTCACCCAGGTCAAAGTGGTAATTAACGGGGCCGGGGCGGCGGGAGTGGCGATCGCCAAGCTGCTGCAAAAGGCTGGGGCTACCGCCATTGTGCTGTGCGACTCGAAGGGCATTCTCTCCCACAGCCGCGACGATTTGAACCCCCAAAAGCTGGAGTTCGCTGTAGATACGTCGGGCACTCTGGCCGACGCGATGGTGGGGGCCGACATCTTTTTAGGGGTCAGCGCGCCGGGGGTGGTAAGTGTTGAGATGGTGGCCTCGATGGCTGCCGAGCCAATTGTGTTTGCCATGGCCAACCCCATTCCCGAAATTCAGCCAGAGCTGGTGGCGGGGAAGGTGGCGGTAATGGCCACGGGCCGCAGCGACTACCCTAACCAGATCAACAATGTGCTGGCTTTTCCGGGGGTGCTGCGCGGTGCCTTGGACTGCAGGGCGCAGGAGATTACGCCGTCGATGTATTTAGAGGCAGCCTACGCGATCGCAGCCCTAGTTAGCCCCCAAGAATTGACTCACGAGCACATTATTCCCTCGGTATTCGATGAGCGGGTGGCCGCTGCTGTGGCCTCCGCCGTCAAACACGCTGCCAGGGTCGATGGGGTAGCCAGAAAATGATCGCAGGGGCGCAGCACGCTGTGCCCCTACGGTGTTTCGACCCAAACTCGCTCCACCAGGTAGCGGGTGAACTCCACGCCGTTGCGATTGACCACTTCGGTGTCGTACTGGCTGAAGCCAAATTTTTGAAACAGCCCCAGGCTAAATTCACTGGCCTCAGAGTAGAGGCGATGCATTTGTTTTTCTTGAGCGTGGGCTAACACAGCCTGCATAAGGATGGAGCCAATGCCTCGGTGCAGGCAGTCGTGGCGCACGTAGGCGGAAGCGACATAGCCGTCATCGCCAACCCCTGCAAAGCCGAGGATGCCGGTGTCGTCCTCGGCCACATAGGTCGTTACCCCCAGAATGAACTGGCGAAAGCGGAGGCTATCGACGGTAGCCCAAGCCTCGGTTTGGGCTGGGGTGTAATGCTGGGGAGCGTTGACCAGCACCGTTTCTCGAAACAGCGCCGCCAAAATTGGCACATCGGATTCTGTAGCGGTACGAAGGTGCATTGGTTTGTCCTAGGCGGTGCGCAGAGCCACAATGGGGTCGAGCTTGGCGGCCTGGCGGGCGGGGAAAACCCCAAAGAAAAGGCCAATACCGCCGGAGATGGTCACCGTAACGGCGATCGCACCTACTGAAAGACCGGCCTCAAAGGGCGTCAGCACCCCAATCAGCAGAATGCCGCTGACGCCGAGGGCGGTGCCAATTACGCCACCGGCAATGGATAAAATAATAGCCTCGATCAAAAACTGGCCCAAAATATCGCTCTGGGAGGCCCCGATCGCTTTTCTCAAACCGATTTCCTGGGTGCGCTCGCGCACCGACACCAGCATGATGTTCATAATACCGATGCCGCCAACAAACAGAGAGATCCCGGCGATCGCCGCCAGCATCAAGGTGAGCGCCCCGGTAATCGTATTGGCGATGGTGAGCAGCGAGTCTTGGCTGCTGATGTAAAAGTCGTCTTCGGTACGAATGTTGTGGCGCAGGCGCAGCAGGTTGGTGATCTGAAACTCGGCGGTGGCCATGCTGGCGCGATCGCGGGCTGACACTGTAATAAACGAGACCTCAATGCCGTAGGGCGATCGCTCACCCCCAGCCAGGCGACTATCCTTTGTGGTCAAGGGCACCATTACCGCATCGTCGTAGTCGAGGCCGAGGTTAGAGCCTTTTTTCTCCAGCACCCCCACCACATCGAAGGTGACGCCCCCCACCCGAATTTGCTTGCCCAGGGCGGGCTGATTGTCAAACAGACGCTCCCGCAGAGTTTCGCCAATTACGGCGATCTGGGCGCTGCGGGTCATATCCAGATCGCTGATAAACCGTCCTCTGGCCACCTCAAAGCTTCGCACCACCAGAAAATCAGGACTAACGCCGACCACGTTGACATTGGCATTGCGGTTGCGAAAGGTGACTAACTGACGACCGCTCGACTCAGCCGCCACGGCCGCGACCGAGGGCACCTGCTGGGCGATCGCCTCCGCATCGGCCAGCACCAGCGTGCGGGGTACCTCTAGCGATCCTAGCTCCCGCGTTTCACGGCTGCCGGGCACCACAAACAGCACGTTTGGCCCCAGGGTTTCGAGCTGGGCGTTGACAAATCGCTGCGCCCCCTCACCCAGGCCCACCATCGTAATTACCGAAGCATTGCCGATCACAATGCCCAGCATGGTGAGGGTGCTGCGCAGGCGGTTGGCGGCCAGGGTCTTTGTCGCCATTGACAGGCTTTCTTGCAGATTCATGGAGAATATTTTGTTAGGAATTAGAGCGCAGGGCAGTCAAAAATTGAGTTCGGGCCTCGACGGCCTCTTCCAGCTGAGTGCAGCGTTCCAGTAGGGCAATATCTAAATCGGGTAACCAGCAGCTACGATCGGCCAGCTGATAGTCAGGGTTTCCATCTGTAGTGGGAGTGAGGTGATAGATTGCCAGGCGATCGCTTTGCCAAAACCAAACTTCCGCCACATCAAACCGCCGATATTTCTCCAGCTTTTCTAGCCCGCCACTCGTAAAAACTACTTCAACAGCCAGCTCTGGATAAGTTTTGTCAGCTTCAAAACAATAGGATTCATCTGGATCAAAGGATGCGCCTTTCTCTTCTGCTTCGCAGGTGGCATTGCCCGACGGAAAGAAGCGAATGCCTAACTCAAAACAGTACGCTTCGATCAAAATGGCGATCAGCTTCTTCACTCGCTCGTGGGATTTGCCGGTGGTCATCAATTCAATTACGCCATCCAGGTAGGTAATTTTGAGGCCAGGGGTTTGGGACGACCAGCTTTGCAGGCTCTTAAAGTGGCTCCATGGATAGCGGCCTGGCAGGGTCAGGGTTTGCTCTACAGAGGAGGGCTGGATTGGCAAGGAAACTTGAGTCGGCATCGCATCATCTTCCCTGCGATTCTGAAGCGCTTGCCAGGGAGAGCCAATCGTTCTCTAGGGCCTGCTTCAGGTCAAAGAAAGGCTCCTCGGGAATGAGATTTGGCGCGGTACCGCTAGCTGTTAAGCCATGCAAGGGTGGTGCGTTCACCTGGATTTTAGAATTACTGGCTTTAGGGGGCATAGTGGGTTCGGGAGGCTGTGCCGGTACAACGATTCTAGCGATCTTGACGCACGGTAATATTTTCGAGCGATTTGCCGGGGGGCAGGTCGACAAAGACGCGATCGCCCGCCTCTACGCCGCTGACCACCTGAATCTGGTCGCCCACCTGCGGCCCCAAGGTAACCGGCTGAAACACAATCTCGCGGTTGTCACCGGGCACCAGCACGCCTGTTTCGCCCGCTTGGGTCACCACCGCCACCGTGGGCACCACCAGGGCATCGGCTAGCTGATCGCCTACAAAGGCCACATTGACATTCATATTTGATCGCAGAATGTCTTTGCCGTCGAGCAGCTCAATTCGCACCTGAAACAGGGTGACATTTTGCCGCTCAATTGCCTCTGGAGCCACCAGCTTGACCCGACCGGCAAAGGTTTGTTCAGGAAAGGCGTCAGCGACAACTTCCACGGTTTGGCCCGGCTCAATCAGGGCAATGTCGGCCTCGGGCACTTCGGCCAGTACCTCCAGATCTTCGGCCAAGGCCACAATGGCCGTAGATGTGGCCGACGACAGGTCAGAGGCCGAGGTGGTGGGGGTGACAAAGGCCCCCTCGGTAGCAAATTTTTGGGTGACAACGCCGCCAAAAGGAGCGCGAATCAGGGTTTCGTCCTGGCGGATCTGGGCTCCGTTGAGCTGGGCGCGGGCCTGGGTCAGGCGGGCCTCGGCCTGGGCGATCGCCTCCTGACGCGGCCCGCTGCGCAGGTCATCGACTCGTCGCTGTGCCTCGGTGACCCGGGCCTGGGCCTGCTCTAGGGCCGCCTGGGCGCTGCGCTGCTCTCGTCTGGCGGTATCTAGGTCGGTAGCCGCTACCGCCCCGCGCTCAAACAGCTGCTGACGGCGAGTCAGCTCGCTGGTGGCTAGATCGAGCCGCGCCTGGGCGTCGCTCACCTGGGCGCGGTTGGCCTCAACGGTGGCTTCGGCCTGGGCAATTTCGTCGGATCGGTTACCCCGGCGCAGCTCGGCCAGAGCGGCTTCGGCTTCGGCCACGGCGGCCTGGTTTTGCTGCACCTGGGCAGCGGTGTCGCGGCTGCGCATGCGGGCGATAATCTGGCCGGGCTCGACGCGATCGCCCTGCTCGACGTATAGCTGCTCCAAAACACCAGCATTCTCGGGGCTGAGGTTAACGGTTTGCACCGGCCTGACGGTACCGCTGGCAGACACCCGCACCGTCAGCGGCTCGATCGCTGCCTGAGTCGTAAACTCTCCCACGTCGTAGGCGTTTTGACGGCTGCGCCAGAGGCCAAACCCCACGGCCCCGGCCACCAGCGTAGCGGCCGCTAGCCCGGCCAGCAGCCAAACCAGCGGACGACGCACCTTACCCATTAGAGGAACCTGCATAACTAAATCCTGCATCCAACGTCCGGCGTTTGGTGTCTGAAACACAGAGCAACGTACCAAACGCGGCTAAAACTAAACTACTCAGTTTAATTGTAGCGATTGCATCTCGCCCCTTACTCTGGGGTAGGGCACTGGCTATCCAGGTCGCCCCCTGCATTGATCAGGGTATAGAGGAAGGTATAGACGAGGTCGTCATGGTAGAAACTCCCCTCAAAGTTGCGGTCGTAGGCACCGGCTTTGGTCAAAAGGTTCACATTCCGGGATTGCAGGCCCACCACCGCACCGAGGTGGTCGCGGTCTACCATCGCGATTTGGCCCAGGCCCAGGCGATCGCCGCCGCCCACCACATTCCCCATGCCTGTGACACCGTCGAGGCGATCGTCGCCCTGCCAGAGGTGCAGGCCGTCACCGTGGCCACGCCCCCTTTCTTGCACCATTCCCAGGCCGAAACCGTGCTCGAAGCGGGGAAGCACCTGCTGCTGGAGAAGCCCACGGCGCTCTCAGGGGCCGAGGCGGAGGCCATCGCGAAGCTAGCCCGCGATCGCAGCCTGATTGCCACTATGGATTTTGAATTTCGGTTTGTGCCCGCCTGGCAGCACTTAGCTGAGCGGCTAGCCGCTGGCTACGTCGGCAATCTGCGCTGCGTCAACATCACCTGGACAGTGCCGGGCCGCGCCGACCCCAGCCGCGCCTGGAACTGGTACTCGCGCCAGGATCAGGGGGGCGGGGCCCTAGGGGCCTTTGCCTCCCACAGCTTCGACTACATTACCTGGCTATTTGGCCCCATTCAGCGGCTGTGCGCCCGCCTCAGCACCGCCATTCCCCACCGCCCTGACCCGACGACTGGGGAGCTAAAGCCGGTCGATGCTGACGACACCTGTAGTCTCATTCTGGATTTGCAAAACGGGGTTCCCTGTCAGGTGGTGATTAGCTCGGTCACCTATGCAGGGCGGGGCCACTGGGTCGAGGTCTATGGCGACGGTGGCACCCTGATACTGGGCAGCGACAACCTGAGCGACTACGTCCACGGCTTTAAGCTATGGGGTAGCCAGGGGGGCGCACCTTTGGCGGAGATCGCCATTCCCGATCGCCTCCAGTTCCCTACCACCTACAGTGATGGCCGCATTGCCCCCTTTGTGCGGGTCGTCAACCACTGGGTCAGCGATATTGACCGGGGGCAGGCAACGGCTCCCTCAATTTGGGATGGGGTGCGATCGCAGCACCTAATGGATTTAGCCCACCGCTCTCAACGCCAAAACACCTGGGTCGAGGTGCCCAACCCTCTGACCCAGGGATAGCTCTGTCTCAGGTATAGAAATGTTCCTGATTTTGTCCTGTAGCCATGCCGGCATTGGGGCTAAAGGGTATCCTCAAGGGCATCCTTAACTATCAGTGCGCGATCGCTCAGTGCGCGATCGAAGGTGGCTGCAACTATGCCTGTGGCGTAGTCTGTAAACCAGTTTTTACCACCTACCCTTTAGCCACCGCTCCGGTGATTCATGGCGTTTCAAAGATATCCCCTAGCTACAGTTCAGAAGGTGAGCCAGTTTATTCGTGAAACGCTGGTGCTACCTGCCCATGAACAGCAGCCAGGCAAGTCCAGCCCCCAAGACGACGACGATGGCCCCATACCTGACTCGCTCAACGCCCTGGGCGACCTGTTTCGGGTCGGCGATCTGCCCGAAGACAACGTGCCTGCTCCCAACACCGAGGGGCGCTGGTTTGTCAGCACCCTCGACCCTGCCAATGCGCTCACCAAGCTACCAGGGCTGTGGATGCGGCCCGGTATTCGCCTGGTCACCTACCTGCGCCAGGATGGCAACGGTGGCCTGGGCACGACAGTGGCCCTACCGGGGCTGCTGAGCACCACAGAATACTTAGAGGACGCCATCAACAACGTCACCGCCGCCGACCAGGTGCCTAAGCCCATGGGGGCACTGCCCAACCTGATGGCTGGCATTGAAGGCGACGGCTCGCTGGCCTCGTTTCTCACGGCCTCGATCTTTACCCGCGAAGTGCGAGAGTTTGGCCGTTTTGGCCGCTACGCCCGCTGGGTTCACCACCGCTTTGTAGCCGCCCCTCCCCAGCAAATTCCGTGGCAGTGGCGCACCAAAATGCCCGAAGATTTTTCGCCCAAGGTGGTGCTGCGTCAAGATGCTGAGGTGATTGTGGAATTTTATTCCTGCCGGGTGCAAAAGCCCATTGCCCTATTTCGCCACCTCGATCGCTACCCCCCCAACAGCTATACCGCCGAAAACCAGGACCAGGTGGTAGCCGTAGCCGGAAATTAACCCCGCTTGCGCATCGGGTAGTGCTCAGTCCGGCAGGGTTGAGCCGTTGGCTTGCGCTGCGGCTGCCGGGCTAACGCAGTAAGCTAGCGGCATGGTCTAAAATTGTCGGTAGTTTTTAGTATCTAAAAGAAAATCTTCTCAAAGGATAGGACGTTGGGGAGTAGGTTTGTGCTCCAATAACAGCGAGATCACCACGAAACCTTAGCCCTATGGAGTTCAACCATCTGAGTTTTTACGTGGAGGCGGTAGCCCCCTGGCGCGACTGGTTTGTCAACGCCTGGGGAGGCGTTTGCTCTGGCCCAGCGGCTGGGGCTGCCTCTGAGCAAAAAACTCAGCAGCGGGCGCTAGTGTACGTGGGCCAGGTGCCCCTGCTGATCGTGGCCGATGCTGCCGTGGTGGGCGCTTATCTACAGCAGCACCCACCGGGCATTGGCGATGTAGCGCTGCGGGTCAGGGCGCTGGAACCAGCCCTAGACCAAGTTGCGGCGGCTGGGGGCACTCTGGTGCAGCCCATTCAGCGCGATCGCTGGGGCCGAGGCCGCTGGGCAAAAATCCAGGGGTGGGGATCGCTCACCCATACGCTGATCGAGTCATGGCAGCCGGAGAGTTGGGTGCCTGGCATTGCCCCTGATAGCGGCAGGTACGCCGCTCGAGGCAGCTTGATCACCGCCATTGATCACGCCGTCGTCAACGTGCCCAGGGGAGAGCTGCCCCAGGCGATCGCCTGGTATGCCAGCCAGCTTGGCTTTCAGCCCCGGCAGCGGTTTTCCATCGATACGCCTCATTCGGGGTTGCGCAGTCAGGTGCTGGCCCACCCCCAGGGCAACGCCCAGCTGCCCATCAACGAACCCGCCACGGACAACTCGCAGGTGCAGGAGTTTCTCGACTACAACCGGGGGGGCGGTATTCAGCACGTGGCCCTGCACACTGCCGATATTGTGCATACGGTGGGGCAGCTGCGAGCGGGGGGGGTAGGGTTTTTGGCGGTGCCGCCGAGCTACTACGAGGCCCTACGGCTGCGCCCCGGCTACCAAACCCAGGGCAACAACGCTTCGGAGTGGCTGCGCCAGCGCGAGGCGGCCATTGCCCGATTGCAAATTTTGGTTGACTGGGAGCCGCATCTGCCGCAGGCGCGCCTGCTGCAAACCTTCACCCAGCCGCTGCTGAGCATTCCAACGATTTTTTTTGAGCTAATTCAGCGTCAGGTCGTGCAGCTCAAGGAGGAGGCCGTGCAGGCCCAGGGGTTTGGCGAACGCAACTTTCAGGCGTTGTTTGAGGCCATCGAGCGCGAGCAAATGAAGCGCGGCAGCCTGGTCTAGGGACAAAGGATACGACCGGCAGCAAGGGGCTCAAGGACGTGCGGTCTAAGGTCTCAGGCTATCTTCAACTTGAGTCTGAGACCTTGGGCCTGGCAAGGGCGACAGGACGCTAGCGGAGAAAGCTGGTTACGGTCCACAGCGACAGACAGGTCACCGCCGCCGCAATGGCATCGGGGCTGGCCCAGGCAAACTGTGCCCCCTGCGGAATCAGCAGCTGGCCGACGGTCAGGCCAAGGGCCAAGCCAGCGGCCAAACCGCCAATGGTGAGCAGTACCGATCGCCAGAATTTGTTTTCTTTGCGGTTGAGAAAGTAAATTGCGGCCCCAATGGCCACCGCCAGGGCTAGCGACGGCGCGGCAAAGCCCAGCAGCGCCAGCCCGCCATAGATGACGGCAGGCCAGAGAATATCGTCTCGGCTGGGGGTGTCGACCAGGCCGCTGAGCCACTCGGGGCGAGGCAGGCTGGGGGCAGACTTGGTAGGTGGCGGCGGCTCGGGCACGTTTTCGGCAAAGCGAATGCGATCGGGCACCTTGATCTTGCCCTCCTGGCGCAGCCGCAGCCGCTCCATCAGAATGGCGTCGTAGGCGGCTTCTACAGCAGCCTGCTGCTTGGGTTCTTCGGCATACTGATCAACCAGGCGATCGCGGGCCTCCTGAATTTCTTCAAAGGTTGAGGCTTCGGTCAGCCCCAACAGTTCGTACGAATTTTGGTCGCTCATCTGCAAAACCCCACAGCCCCCAGACGACTTGACAACGTTGCTAACCTCAGCTGATGGATCTGGCCGACTGGTCGCCCGTAGCCTGACCCTGCTTTCTGAAGCTGCTGCTTGTTTAACCTCAGTGTAACCAGCCACCCCGTAAATAGGGAACACCTACCGCTACGGCTTGCCCCTTGGCTCATCTTACGGCCTGAGCACCGGCCTGAGTACCAGCAGAGCGAGAATAAGCAATTTTATTTGCATCGCGCCGAGGGTAGGTTCACCCCCTTAGGATAGGGAATAGTTTTAGCGTTTTGGCTGTTGTCTAGCCCCATGGGGATAACTTTGATGCTGTTTTGGCGGCTGGCCCAGGTACCTCCTGGGGTAGATGTGCTGCCCACCCAACCCGCTGTGGGCAATGACGTTACCAGTTTGGTCAACACTCTGATTGTGCTGCTGCTGGTKGSCASKSYGSKMKCGSYGAKYASYMKGCGNGNCTNGCSGSTKCNNCCYACGKGNNNNGTGRSGCTSGTGCYKKCGSKNGMTNACGWYNTASYRRATSMCTGCTKCCGSRRKCGSKRKGCCTCAACCCAGAGATTATTCTCAACCTGTTTCTGCCCATTTTGATCTTTGAGGCCGCCATTAACACCGACATCAGTCGGTTGCGCAGCACCATCAAGCCCATTGCTCTGATCGCAGGGCCGGGGGTGCTGCTGGCGGCCATAATTACCGCCGCCCTGCTGCAGTGGGGCCTGGGGCTGGCCACTATTACCGCAGCCGCGATCGGGGTGATCTTGACTATTACCGATACGGTGTCGGTGATTGCCGCCTTTAGGACGGTGCCGGTGCCGCCCCGGCTGTCCACCATTGTGGAAGGTGAGAGCCTGTTTAACGATGGCATTGCCCTGGTGCTGTTGGGCATGATCACCACCATTTACCTACAGGGGTCGTTTACGGCCTGGGCTGGGGTGCAGCAGTTAGTGATTGCCTTTGTGGGCGGCGGGGCGCTGGGGCTGGGGCTGGGCTACCTCTGCGTGGGCCTGTTTCAGCAGCTCGACGATGCCCTCAGCAACATTTTGCTGACGGTGGCGGTGTCGTTAGGCACGTTTCAGATTGGCCAGGCGCTGGGGGTATCGAGCGCGATCGCCGTCGTCATTGCCGGGCTGGTAATTGGCGAACTGGGCTTTCGCCAGACCTCGGCCTCAACGAAGGTAACGCTGCTCAACTTTTGGGAATACGCGGGCTTTGGCGTCAATACCTTCATCTTTTTGCTGGTGGGCATTGAGGTTGACCCCAGCGTGCTGCTGCAGACCATTCCGGCGGCCCTGTTTGCGGTTGTGGCCTACCAGACTGGCCGCATTCTGACCACCTATCCGCTGCTGTACCTGCTGCGCTTTTTCGATCGCCCGCTGCCCCTGCGCTGGCAGCACGTGCTCATTCTGGGCAACATCAAGGGGTCGCTGTCGATGGCGCTGGCACTGAGCCTGCCCCCCAGCCTGCCGGGGCGGCAGCAGGTGGTGGCCCTGGTCTTTAGCACCGTGCTGGTGTCGCTGGTGGGTCAGGGGCTGAGCCTGCCCTTTCTGGTCAAGCGGCTGCGGCTGAGCAGCCCCTCCGTTACCAAACAGCGTATCGAAACCCTCCAGCTCAATTTGATTGCCGCCAAGGCTGCCCAGCAGGAGTTGGCCAACCTGCTGCAGTCGGGCAGCCTGCCCAAAAACCTTTATGAAGAGCTGTTTGCCGCCTACCAGGCCCAGATTGCCACCGCCGATCGCGACCTACGCGACTTTTACAATCAGCGCACCCTCAACGACGCTGCCCATTTAGAAGACCAGAGCCACCTCGACGGCCTGCGTCGCCGCCTATACCTGGCTGAAAAGGGGGCCGTCAACGACGCCCTCCGCAAAGGCCTGCTGTCGGAGGAGACTAGCCAGGCCTACGTGCGATCGCTGAACGAAAAACTGCTCACGCTTAAGGACGACTGACCTCCAGAACCTACTCCTTTGGCTGAATTGACGGCACAGCCTAGCGCTTGTTAGCTTCAGTGTAGTCATTATGACTTTGGCAAAATGAAGCGTTGACAAAACGGATGGGAGGTTTAGGGATGAGTGCAGCATTGGCCCGAGGGCTACAGGCAATCAGAGATGCAGTCAAACGCAGCAATGAAGCTGTGGCCGAGGGCCGTCGCCTCACCCGGCGGCGCTAGGGCTACCATTCTTAGGTGCACAGCCCCATAAAATCGAGCATTTTTCGCACCAGACCGGGTTTGGTCACGGCCAAAATAGTCGAGCCGCTCTCCAGAATGGTGCTGCCGTTGGGAATGGTTAAATCCTCGTGGGGATGAGCCTGATACCCAATGATCAGCGTCCCCGCTGGGAAGCGAGCATCCTGGGCAATTTCGGCCACGGAGCGCCCCACAATCGTGCACTGCTGCGGAATGGGCAGCTTGAGCACCTCCACCTGGCCCTGCTCAAAGTGCATCATTGCCTCCACCTGGGGGTATTCAATGGCGCTCACCATACGATTGATCGTGAGTTCGGTGGTGCTAATGGTGTGGGTGGCCCCGGCCAGCTGGTAGGGCTCGGCAAAATCGCGATCGCTCATGCGCACCACCGTTTGGGGCACGCCGTAGTGCTTAGAGAGGGTGACGATCGCCAGGTTGAGGGCGTCTTCGGGTAGGGCCGCAATCACCGCATCGGCCTTGCGAATGCCCGCCTCCAGCAGCGTGGTGGTGTTCACAGCGCTGCCCTCAAAGGCCATCACGCCAATTTTTTCACGAGCATACTGACAGGCCAGCGGGTCGGTGTCGACCACGGCGACGGTGTGCCCTTCATCGAGCAGGGTTTTGGCCAGCTCCAGGCCCAGCATGCCAGCACCGCCAATTAAAACGTACATGCTTAAAGACTCCTTAATCAATGACGGTCAAGCTGCTTTAGGGAGAATTAACCCCCCAGAGGGATATACCAAAGTTTTAGGCTTTAGTATGCTCACCCGAGTAGAGATCCCAAGGCCGTAATCGGCTTTTCTACTGCGGCACTACTCCCTGTAACCACCACCCCACGGAGCTATCCCATGAAAGGACTGACCGGCAAAACTGCCCTTGTTACCGGTGCCTCATCGGGCATTGGCCAGGCGATCGCCATTCGCCTAGCCGAAGAGGGCTGCAACGTGGTGATTAACTATCGCAGCGACAGCGATGGGGCCGAAGACACCCGCCGCCAGGCTATGGAAAAGGCCTGCAGAGACGTAGAAGCCTGCGGCGTCAAAGCCCTGCTGCTCAAGGGCGATGTGTCTAAGGAAGACGACGCGATCGCCCTGGTGCAGCAAACGGTTGACCACTTTGGCCAGCTCGATATCTTAGTCAACAACGCGGGTGTGCAAACCGAAAGCCCATCGGAGGCGATCGCAAGTGACAGCTTTGACAAAGTGCTGGGGGTCAACCTGCGCGGGGCCTACCTGTGCGCCCGCGAAACTCTAAAGCACCTGCTGGCTCAAAACCGTCCCGGCAGCATTATCAACATTTCCAGCGTCCACGAAATCATTCCTCGGCCCCAGTACCTCAGCTATTCCATTAGTAAAGGGGGCATGGGCAACATGACCCGCACCCTGGCCCTAGAGTACGCCGCCAAAGGCATTCGGGTGAATGGCATTGGCCCTGGGGCTACCGTTACCCCCATCAACGACGCCTGGACCGAAGACCCCGAGAAACAGGCCGAAGTTGAAAGCCACATTCCCATGGGTCGAGCTGGCACCAGCGAGGAAATGGCCGCCGCCGTCGCCTTTCTCGCCTCCGACGAAGCCGCCTACATCACCGGGCAAACCCTGTACATTGACGGCGGGCTAACGCTGTATGCCGACTTCCAATCACCGTGGTCGGCCTAGGAACTGCCATCAATCAACGGGTGACGGCCCAAAAATTAGCGCTTACAGCCCCTAGCTGGTTTCTTTGAGTAACGCTGATGGGCTAAGGGTTGTGGCGAGAATTGATAACGTGCCCTGGGGCAAGGGTGTAAGGTTTCAAGCCGTTGGGGCTACGGCAGTTCCAGCGGCTTGAAACTAACGTTAAATCCGAATCACATATCCCCGATTCTGAAAGGGCCAAACCGTAGGGGCGAATCGCATTCGCTTTTCCAAATTGGGGGTAATCAGGAAGGATTTGGCCTGAAACCTCGCACCCTCCGCCATGCCCGGATCCGCTCAGCCCTCAGCCCGCCATCCCTTACCTGAAGAACTGTTACACTTCCTCAACAATCGGTATTACCCACCGCTCTCGCGATGATACGATGCCCATCAAACGCCCATTAAGTGGTTGAGAGATAGGAATTCATGACTGAAACGCTGACAGGTCAAACACCTATTTTTGGAGGCAACACCGGCGGTCTCCTCACCAAAGCCCAGGTTGAAGAAAAGTACGCTATTACCTGGACCAGTCCCAAGAAGCAGGTTTTTGAAATGCCTACCGGTGGTGCGGCTTTCATGAACGAAGGGGATAACCTCCTGTACCTGGCCCGCAAAGAGCAGTGCCTGGCCCTGAGTCGCCAACTGCGCACTAAGTTTAAGCCCAGGATCGAAAACTACAAGATCTATCGGGTCTACGCCACTGGCGAAACCCAGTACCTGCACCCCGCTGACGGTGTCTTCCCTGAGAAGGTCAACGAAGGTCGTGGGGCAGTTAATAGCATTGGCCGCAACATCGGGGCCAACCCCGACCCCGCCACCATTAAATTTAGCGGCAAAACTACCTACGAAGTGTAGTCTTTTCCCCACTGGTTTTCGCCTTGTAAACCAGTAGACAACTTTGCAGGGAAACTCTGCTAAGTGCTGACTGTGACTGTTGTGTTGTGAGGGGCGTAGCTTAGGCTAGGCCCCTTTTGCTATCCAGGCCCGTTTGCGATTCGGGCAATGTCTTCGTACCTCCGCTGGGGCGGTAGAATAAGTGCCATGATTTTTCCCGCCTTTGAGCAGTTTCAGGCCTACGCCACCCAGGGCAACTTTGTGCCGGTCTACCAGGAGTGGCTGGCCGACTTAGATACACCTGTATCGGCTTGGTACAAGGTGTGTGCCGGGCAACCCTACAGCTTTTTGCTGGAGTCGGTAGAGGGGGGCGAAACCCTGGGCCGCTACAGCTTTTTGGGCTGCGACCCGCTGTGGGTTTTAGAAAGCCGGGGCGATCGGTCTACCCAAACCCACCGCGACGGCAGCGTAGTCGAGCACGCGGGCAATCCCTTCGACACGCTAGCCGCCTGTCTGGCTCCCTATCACCCGGTCAAGCTACCGGCCCTGCCTGCGGGCATTGGCGGCCTGTTTGGCTTCTGGGGCTACGAGCTGATCCGCTGGATCGAGCCAACGGTGCCTATTCACCCCCTAGAGGACAGCGATCTGCCCGACGGGCTGTGGATGCAGGTGGACAGCCTGCTGATTTTTGACCAGGTGCAGCGCAAGATTTGGGCAGTTGCCTACGCCGATCTGCGCCAGCCGGGGCTGGATATGCGGACGGCTTACGAAGGGGCCTGCGATCGCGTTCAGCAACTCCTCCACAAGCTCACGCTACCCCTGGCGGCAGCCCCGACTACGCTGCCCTGGCATCCCCCCTCCAGCAGCACACCGCCGGTAGCCTATACCAGCAACCGTACCCCCACCGAGTTCTGCGCCAGCGTCGAACGGGCCAAGGCCCACATTCAGGCTGGGGATATCTTTCAGGTGGTGATCTCCCAGCGGCTGAGCACCACCTACAGCGGGGATCCGTTTGACCTGTACCGATCGCTGCGGCAGATCAACCCCTCTCCCTACATGTGCTACTTCAACTTCTACGACTGGCAGCTGATTGGCTCCAGTCCTGAGGTGATGGTCAAGGCCACCCTGGCCGATGACCCCAGCCAGCCCCGCGTCGCCACCGTGCGCCCCATCGCCGGTACCCGTCCCCGAGGCAAAACCGCCGCCGAAGATACCGCCTACGAGCGCGATCTGCTGGCCGATCCTAAAGAACGAGCTGAGCACGTCATGCTGGTTGACCTGGGTCGCAACGACCTGGGCCGGGTTTGCCTCAGCGGCACCGTGCAGGTCGACGAGTTGATGGTGATTGAGCGCTATTCCCACGTCATGCACATCGTCAGCAATGTGGTGGGCCAGCTTAGCCCTAGTAAAACCGCCTGGGACTTGCTCAAGGCCTGTTTTCCGGCGGGTACCGTCAGCGGCGCGCCCAAAATTCGCGCCATGCAGATTATTCACGACCTAGAGCCCTGCCGTCGCGGCCCCTACTCGGGGGTCTACGGCTACTACGACTTTGAAGGGCAGCTCAACACCGCCATTACCATTCGCACGATGGTGGTGCAGGCGCTGCCCGAGGGTGGCCACAGTGTCGCTGTTCAGGCTGGGGCTGGGCTCGTTGCCGACTCGGTGCCCGAACTGGAATACCAGGAAACCCTGAATAAGGCGCGGGGCATGCTAGAAGCCATCCGGTGCCTGAGTTAGCAATCGCCGCTAAATCCAGCCCAGGTATACCGTAGGGTAAACGGTTGTTTGCCCCACCACCCATTGAGGGTGTGCAACCAGGGTTCGGTGTGGTGTCCTACAGACAGCCCTCAGCCCAGGTTACCGAAGGAAATTGCCCGGCTCGAAACTGAGTCACCTGGCCCTGGTCGTCGGTTTCAAAGACTAGGCGGTAGACGTCTTCGCCAGGGTCTTGAGGGGTAAAAATAACGGTTTTGCCAAGGGTGGCAGGGTTGGCGGTCGCCTCCAGCTGTTTACCGTAAACCCGGACTAGGTCTTGCTCGGTTGAACCAATTCTGATGCCGCTGCGAGTAGTCGTCAAACTGCCCGGCCACACATCAATGCGCAGAATTTGCCCGTCAATAGCCATCAGCCCGACCGGTTCGCCATAGTCTTGGATGCGGTAGTACTGGCACTGGCCATTGCTAGCCTCGGCAATGGTCACTGGGGTTAGCCCCGCTGCTTCAAGATCCTCTAAATCCATACCAATGCGAATGGGGCCAAGACCAGTGGTTTTAAGCGGAGCCGCTAGCAGCGCCAGGGTGGGTGCCCTATCGACATCGGCCTCGGGGGCCAAGGCGATCGCCCGCTGCATCACCCGTAGAGAGTTGAGGGGGACCAGCACGCCATTCAGCAGCGTACTAGCCTTGGGACGGTAGTAGAACGGTTGCTCGGGTGCAGGGGCAGCGGTGGTCTGGCTGTAAGTCGCCTGGGCTGCTGGCCGCTGGCCATAGCCAACCGCCGCTAGACCAGCAATAGATGCGGTTACGGCGATCGCTGTAATCGCTCCCAAGCGTTGTTGTCTGCCTTTGACCATTACTCCCAATCCGATGTGTGAATCCGACCTGTAAATCTAACCTGCGAACTCAAGCTAAGGCGCGACCGACAGATGCACTATTCCCCCAGAGTGGGGCCAAACAGCATGCCGGGTCGAACTAACCCCAAATTTAGCCTCAGATTTAGCACTAAAAGGGCCTAAACCTTAGGCAAGAACTATCATAATGGGCAAGCCCAGTCAATATTGTGACCGGCTGCTCTAGTTTAGCAGTAGCCGCCTAACTGCCTCCAATGCCGCCGCTATTCCGCTCATTGTTTCGTCCATTACCCAGATTGAAGCGCTCGTCTGGGGCAAAGCCCAGTGCCCGGTGGCGGCGGTTGGCACCCGCTGGGCTAGCGGCGATCGCAGCGGCTCTGGCCCTGGTTACGGCGATCGTCAAACATCCCTCCAGAACAAAATCTACCCTGGCACCAGTGGCCTTTTCCGGCCAGGCCAGGGGCTTTCGGGCTCTATTTAACCGCAGCAGCCGACAAAGTCCGCCGTTGACAGTGCCCCTGCCGGTGCTGCCCCAGCCCCTGCCGCCCCAGCAGGCCTGGCCCGACCTGCCGCTGGTGCAGGGGCAGCCTGGCTTTAGCGACCTCAACAGCGGGCACTGGGCCTGGCCAATTCTGAATGATCTAAACCAGCGCAAGGTGATCGCAGGCTTTCCAGACGGCACGTTTCGCCCTGCCGATCCCATGACCCGAGCCGAGTTCGCGACGCAGCTCGCCCAGCTGTTTAACCTTCCCCTGGAGCGATCGCGGCTGGGGGAAGAAACCTTCTACACCGATATGACCCCCAACCACTGGGCCTACGGCAACGTACAGCAGGCCGTGCAGATGGGGTTTCTCAGCGGCTACCCCGACGGCACCTTTTTGCCCGATCAAACCGTCAGCCGCATCCACGTCATTGTGGCGCTGGCCAACGGCCTCCTGCTGAAATCTAGCCGCAGCGCGACGACGGCGCTAAAACCCTACAGCGATCAAAACCAGGTGCCGCCCTGGGCTCTCGCCCCGCTAGTGGCGGCCACAGAGGCAGGACTGGTGGTCAACTACCCCGATCGCAATCAGCTTGCCCCCAACCGGCTCGCCAGTCGGGCCGAGGTTGCGGTTATGCTGCACCGGGCGCTGGTCTACACCGGCACCCTGCAAGATGTGCCGTTTCCCTACGTGGTAGGGCTGCCTGAGTCTAACTGACAACGTCTAGCTAAAAAGAGGGCAAAGAGATTCCGTCTAGCCCATCCTGCTCTAGGGTGGGCAGCTCTAGGCGCTGGCTGCGGCGAGTTCGCATGGCTAAGCGGTAGCTCACGCTCTGGAGTTCGGCCTGGAGCTGGCGATTTTCGCGCTGAATTTCGGCTACGCGCTGCTTAACGGCGGCCATGCGATCGGCGAACTTTTGTCGGTAAACCGTGGGCAGCTCCTGCACCACCTGCTCCAGCATGCGAGTGCGATCGGTGAGTTCCTGCACCGTTTGCCGCAGCTGCAGCACTTCGCTGTCGCGATCTTCGAGCTGCCCCTGGTAAAAGTCAATTTGCTTTTCAACGCCGCGCAGCTGGTCGCGCAGCGCCGACATCTCGGCCTGGTGCTGCTCAGACACTTCGGGGCTGGGCACAAATCCGGCGTTGCCCTTAACCAACCGAAACAGCTCCTGTGATAGCTGCTGCACCAGCTGGTCGCGAATAGCCAACTCCGACTCTAGCCGGGCAATTTCAGCCTGGTGTTCATTCATGTCTGAATATGAAGACTGCGCCACGAGACTACTACTCCCACACCTACAACTAAACCTACTACTCGATGCCCCAAAGCCTGAACCACCCTTCGGCTTCTAACCAAGCCTAATAACAGCTTGGGCGAACTACCGAAACCGGCCTGATCAGGCCCAGATTGATCGGGGTGGATGAGTTGCTGCTAATTTATAGCACCTGTTAGAAAAGTTGGCACATTAAATTGTTGCGATGGTCCGGCTGAGGCCAGCAGCCGACAACTAAAAAACGCCCTACTGGGCCACAACACAGTGCCGCTGGTCGTTCTCACCCTTGGGGCAGAATGACCAGCGGCACTGTGTGAATACTGCTGCGGTGGATATTGGCTAGGTGAATATCGACGGGGCGATTATTCTTCTTCGCTGGCAGAAACGGCTACTTCTTCCACGGGTTCTTCGACTTCGGCGGGCAGCGGCTCGTCAGACTCTTGCTTAACCGTCAAAAATCGAATAACTTCGTCGCTGAGGCGCATGGCTCGCTCTAGGGGGGCGATCGCGGCCCCAGGCCCGGTGTAGTTCATCTGAATGTAGATGCCCTCGCGGTTGCGATCGATTTCGTAGGCAAGGCGGCGCTTGCCCCGATGCTGGGTTTCTAAAATAGAAGCGCCCTGGTCCTTCAGCATGGTCTGGTATTTGCCGATGGTGGCATCAATGGCCTCGTCGTTGAGGTCGGGCCGCAAAATGTACATGGTTTCGTACACGTAAGCTCTCATGAAAACTCCTTGTGGACATAGTGGCCTTTAGCAGCCAAAAATGGGCATAAATAAGCGCCAATGGCGATCGCCACCGCATTCCTATCCACGCCTAGGTATTGGCGCAAAGACAAGGATCTACAATCATACCAAGAATTAGCAGGCCAAGAGTTAGAAAATTATGGCGCAACGCTACGTTAGGGTTCAGTCTCAAACCGGGCAACTGCACTATGGGCTACTGCGCCCCGATCGCAGCGTACAGGTGCTCGACGCGCCGCCGTGGCTTCAGGGGCAGCCCACCGAGGTCGAACTATTGCCCGGTAGCTACGATCTGCTGGCCCCCTGCGCTCCCTCTAAGGTGGTTGCCGTCGGCAAAAACTACCCCGACCACGCCGCCGAAATGGGTACTCCAATGCCCTCTGAGCCACTGCTGTTTATCAAGCCCTCAACTGCGGTGACGGCAGCGGGGGCACCCATCTACTACCCCAACCAGGCTGCTCAGGTCGACTACGAGGGTGAACTGGCGGTGGTAATTGGCGATCGCTGTGCCCACGTGCCCGCTGACGAGGCCCGCGCCAAAATTTGGGGCTACACCATCGCCAACGACATTACCGCCCGCGACCTACAAAAACGCGATGGCCAGTGGACTCGGGCCAAAGGCTTTGATACCTTCTGTCCCCTAGGACCGTGGATTGTGCGCGAGCTCAGCCCAGGCTCCAAGCTCCAGACCTTTCTCAACAAACAGGAAACGCCTGTGCAGTCTGCCTCAGTCGATGAAATGACCTTCAGCCCCGATTACCTAGTGGCCTACATCAGCGAGATTATGACCCTGCTGCCGGGAGATGTGATTTTAACCGGCACCCCCGCTGGCGTTGGCCCTTTGGTGGTCGGGGATCAAGTCAGAGTGGCGATCGAGGGCATTGGCATGCTCGAAAACACGGTGGCGCTGAGGCCCTAACCTCAGGGGGTGTCATTAATCCTGCTCAAAAACCTCAAAGCACCAGCGCTGCCAAACTCGACCTGAAAATAGGCTAGGGGCCGTAACGCTTGTGCTTGAGTTATCAATGGTTGGTTGTCGATAGCTCTAGCGC
The DNA here is from genome assembly GCF_015207525.1 of Nodosilinea sp. LEGE 06152. Lineage (GTDB taxonomy): Bacteria > Cyanobacteriota > Cyanobacteriia > Phormidesmidales > Phormidesmidaceae > Nodosilinea. The sequence goes on along the minus strand of NZ_JADEWR010000004.1, from coordinate 329,756 downwards.
ACCTGCATATGTACCGCTTCGGAAATGGTCGGAATTTCGGCGTAGAGGCCGCGAAAGGTTTGCACAAGGGAGAAGCCAACCGAAATCAGCATGCCTAGAAACAGCACGTTGGAGAGGGTGTTAAACAGTAGTTCTCCAAACACGCTCGGGTCGAGCAGGCTGAGAATCAGGCTAAACACCGCCAAAATAATGCTCAGCAGAATCGCCTGCATCGTGTTGAAGCGAATGAACCGGCTAATGTTTTCGTTGCGCACCACCAGCAAAATCAGCGCAAAAAACACGATTAGACCAAAGAAGGGAATCGTGCGCTCTAGGGTGCCATAGACCGTAATCAGCGGAGCCAGGGGCAGCAGCAAAAACCCAAACACCGGAAACTGGCTAATCAGCTGAAGGCCGTAGGGCAGTCCAGCGGTAACCGGCAAAATGTAAGGCAGGGCCGCCAAAATGCGATCCAAAATAGTGGGGTTGGGGGAACTGCTCCAGGTCATGGGTTTTCTCCAGACAAACTCTAAGGGCTACCGGGCTATAGCCTTACCATATCGTAAATCTACGATTTGCCGGAGCAGCCTAGTAGTCGCCAGGCCAAAGGGGATAGTTGGCGGAGTGCAGAGTTCGATGCTTCAGGTTAGCGGGCAGGCCTTAGTCGGTACACCTCAAACCCCTAACCTTAGTCCTTCAACCCTTAGGTCCTATCCCTTCTATTCAATGTCGGCTACTCGAAAGCCCATTTGACACTCGAACTGGGTCGGCTGAGTCTGGTCTAAACCCGCTACGCGATGACCACAGCGTAGTACCCCCTGCTGCCAGCGGGGCTGACCGTGGCGATCGGCCATCAGGCAGTTGCAGCACACCGTCTGGGGTGAAATTAGCTGGCTATCAGTCATTATGACCAACATTGCGGTTACCTCCCGTGGGCCAGGGTTAACCTGATCTTCTCCTAATCTTAGGATGCCCTATAGAACCTGCTGTGTGCTGGCATACGCAATCAAACGCAAACGGACAGGGTCACCTTTACTTGAGTAGAGGTGACCCTGTCCATCTGGTGTAACCACGGGCACTTTGAGCAAACCCCTGATGGCGATCGCAGTGCAGCCCGCTATTCTTTGGCGTTGCTAACTTCTCGCGACTCAGACGCCGGCCCCTTGCGCTTTTTAGGCAGCGGCACACCCCGCTCAGACACCTCTGCGTCGCTGCTGTGGTGCTCCCGCTGCCAGGCGGGCACGGTCTGGTCGTAGGCCATTTGCAGGGCCGCCGCCGCTACGGTGCGCAGATCGTACTCCTCGCTGAGCTGCGACACAATCGGCAAGAACGACGCCAGCCGCTCGCTGGTAATCGCCTCACGCACCTGACTGCGCAGTCGCTCCAGGTTGCGGGCGGCGATTTCAGCCCGGGTAGGGATTTTCATCAGGGTCATGGGCTGCTTGGTGTGGCGCTCGATTTGCCGCAGCTTGTATTTCTCTAAAGGCGTTACCAGAGAAATTGCTACCCCATGTTTACCCGCCCGTCCGGTGCGACCAATGCGGTGGACGTAGTTTTCCATCGCGTCGGGCATATCGAAGTTGATCACGTGAGTGAGGTCATCGACGTGCAGGCCGCGGGCGGCGATATCGGTGGCGACAACTAGCTTCACCTGCTGCTGACGGAACCGCATCATCAGCCGCTCGCGCTGGGACTGGCTGAGGTCGCCGTGGTACTCGTCAACGCTGTAGCCCGCCGCCTGAAGCTGGCGGGTGAGGTCGCCAGCGGTGCGGCGAGTGCGCACAAAGATGATGGCGGTTTCGGGGTCCTCTAGCTCGAGAATGGGCTGGAGGGCGCGCACCTTGGTCCAGCCGCGCGGCACGATGTAGCTCACCTGCTGAATTTGCTTGGGTGAGGCCTTGGGCGACTGCACCGTCACCGTCACCGGAGAGTGGAGATACTTGGTGGCCAGCTCACGAATCTCGGGGGCCATAGTGGCGGAGAAAAAGGCGGTTTGCCGATTGGCTGGGGCCTTGCTGAGAATTTTTTCGACGTCTTGAATAAAGCCCATGTTGAGCATTTCGTCGGCTTCGTCGAGCACCAGCCAGCCCAGGCTTTTGAGCGACAGGCTGCCCCGGTTGAGCAGGTCGAGCACGCGCCCTGGGGTACCCACCACAATCTGAGTGCCCCGGTTGAGCTGCTCCTGCTGTCGCTCGATCGACTGACCCCCGTAGAGGGCCAGTACCTTGGGGCGACCGCTGATGCGAAAGCCGCGCATGGCCTGGCACACCTGAATAGCCAGTTCGCGGGTGGGGGTGAGCACCAGCGCCTGCACGGCTGGGTTGCTGGCGTCAACCTGCTCCATGAGCGGTAGCGCAAAGGCAGCGGTTTTGCCGGTGCCGGTCTGGGCCTGGCCGATTAGATCGCGCCCCGAGAGCAGATGGGGAATGGCCTCCGCCTGAATGGCCGTGGGTTCTGCATAGCCCATGCTCTCTAGGTGGCTAACGCGGGCTTCTGATAACCCCAGGCTAGTGAACGATAAGGTCATAGTGGTTCCTCGGGACGGTGAACAAAGGGTATGGGTCAAACGGGGGGGACGCAGCTCAGTGGACCAGACTCAGCGAAGGCTCTGGCGCTGGGGCTATGGGAACAACTTCGCCAAACAGGTCGTAGGTATCGGCGGCGGTAATGGTAACGGGCACGATCTGGTTGAGGGGAGCGGCTCCGGTCACGTAGACCAGGCCATCCACCTCAGGGGCAAAGCGGGCCGATCGCCCAATTGTCATGCCTGTGGCCGGGTTCTCCTGCTCGATCAGCACATCGACCACGCGACCAATGTGAGCCCGGTTGTGCTCCCAGGCGATTGGCTGCTGGGCGAGCATCAAGATCTCGCGACGGCGATCGCGCTCGGCCTGCGGCACCTGGTTGGGCAGGTCGTAGGCGGGGGTGCCCTCCTCGGCAGAAAAGCTAAACACGCCCACGTGGTCAAACCGATGCCGCTCGACAAAGGCCAGCAGATGCTCGAAGTGGGCCTCGGTTTCACCGGGAAACCCGACAATAAACGTAGTCCGCAGCACGGCTTCGGGCAGGGCCTCTTTAATACGGTGAATAACGTCGTCGTTGACCTGCCCCTGCCAGGGGCGGTTCATGGCCCGCAGCACTTCGGGGTGAGAGTGCTGCAGCGGCAGGTCGAGGTAGGGCAACACGTTGGGAGTTTCGCGAATGGCGGCAATTACCTCGGGGGTGAGGCCGGTGGGGTAGGCGTAGTGCATGCGTACCCAGGGCACGTTGACTTCGCCCAGGGCGCGCAGCAGCTCGGCCAGGCGGGGCTTGCCGTAGATATCCAGGCCGTAGTTGGTGGTGATTTGGGAGATCAACACCAGCTCTTGCACCCCCTCAGCGGCGAGCTGGTGGGCCTCGGCCACAATTGACTCAATGGTGCGCGATCGCTGGTTGCCGCGCAGGTGCGGAATAATGCAGAAGGCGCAGCGGTAGTCGCAGCCTTCGGCCACCCGTAGGTAGGCCACGCTAGAGGCCGTAGTGCGGTAGCGGGGTACCGTTTCGTCAGCAATGTAGGTGGGTTCTGGCGAAACCAGCTTCACTCGTTCCCCGGCCTCGGCTCGCTCGATCACTTCCACAATGCGGTTATAGTCGCCCGTCCCGACCAGGGCCACGGCTTCGGGAATTTCTTCCAGCAGTTCGTGCTGAAAGTGCTGGGCCAAACAGCCCGTAATTACCACTTTCTTTTGGGCGGCGGCTAGCTCGACTAGCGCGCGCACCGATTCTTCCCGCGCCGCTTCGATAAAGCTACAGGTGTTGACCACTACGTAGTCAGCCAGCTCTTCGTTGGCGTCGACCTGGTAGCCAGCCTGCACCAGCAGACCCAGCATGTGCTCGGTATCGACCCGGTTCTTTTCGCAGCCCAGGTGGTTAAATGCAACCGTTGGCTTTAGCCCCATGGTGTCTCTTGTATCTCTTAATATATGAACACGCCAATCTTGCCAAAAACTTGAGAGGGTTAGCGCGATCGCACCAGAGCGATCGGGCACCGCTCGATCGGCACCAATATCCCTAACACCACAGCTCAGGCATCCATCAATCCTGTGTTGACGAATTGCCCAGCAAATCTTTTGGCCAGCGGCACCAGGGGGCAATACAAATTAACACTCATAAATAATACAACACAAAAGCAAGGGGTGTCCTAAATCGGACCCCAGGGGTTGATATGCTGATAGGGTAGATTGGCGTTTGCCGCGGTGAGTGCTGTGGTGAATCACGATCGCCTACTGTTCTTTAACGTTCTGCGAGTCCAGGCAAAATTCACGTGGACTTAATCGAAGTCTTCAACACCCATAACCCAGTCATTGGGGTTCTACATCTGTTGCCCCTGCCTACCTCACCCCGGTGGCAGGGAGATCTACAGGCCGTTGTCGATCGCGCCGAGCAAGAGGCCACGGCCCTCGCCTCGGGCGGCGTACACGGCATCATTATTGAAAATTTCTTTGATGCCCCCTTCACCAAAGGCCCCGTCGACCCGGCGGTGGTTAGCGCCATGGGCCTGGTGGTGCAGCGCCTGCAAACTCTGATTACGGTACCGCTGGGCATCAATGTACTGCGCAATGACGCCCACAGCGCTCTGGCGATCGCCACCTGCACCGGGGCAGCCTTCATTCGCGTCAACGTGCTGACCGGAGTGATGGCCACCGACCAGGGCTTGATTGAAGGCTGCGCCCACGACCTGCTGCGCTACCGCAAAGAATTGGGCAGCTCGGTGAAAATTTTGGCCGACGTGCTGGTGAAGCACGCCCGCCCGCTGGGGTCGCCAAACCTGACTACAGCGGTGCAGGAAACCATTCACCGGGGGTTAGCTGACGGCATTATTTTGTCGGGCTGGGCGACGGGCAGCCCTCCTAGCCTCGAAGATTTGGAGTTGGCCAAGGCCGCTGCGGGCGATCGCCCCGTTTTTATTGGCAGCGGGGCCGACGTTGACAATATTGGCACCCTAATGAAAGCCGCCGACGGCGTGATTGTCGCCAGCTCTCTCAAGCGCCAGGGCGACATTAACCAGCCCATTGACCCAATTCGGGTGGGGCAGTTTGTGGAGGCTATGCAGGAAGGTCTGCAAGCGCTGGAGGGCACCCTGCCCTACCCGACCATGGTGCCGTCTTAGGGCAACGTTCTAGCGATAGCGTTCTGGTGCTCTCGAGGGGCTGCGCTGTCCACCCCCTGGCCTAGGCATTAAGATAGACACGAGATGGCCACGTTTTGAAAGCGATTGGCTACCCTAGTTTGACGTTTAGAATTTGGGTCAATTGTTGTGGAAGAGAGGCGCATCATGAGACGTCGTCGTCAGGAGAGCCGTTGGATTCATCGCTGGTCGCGCTGGTTGGTGGCGGGGATCGCCTTGATTGGTGCTCTGGGTACAGGCTATCTGACCATCGCTAAGCTGACGGGCGGTGGGGCTTGCCCTACCGAGGGGTGCGATCGCGTGCTCTCTAGCCCCTGGGGCACCGTATTCGGCCAGCCCTTAACGCTATTTGGCTTCCTGGCCTACGGCACCATGCTGGCGATGGCCGTGGCTCCTCTGTTTGTCAACGTCGACAAAAATAAGGCGTTGCGCCAAAAACTCGAAACCTGGACCTGGCCGCTGATGTTTATGCTGGCCTCGGCCATGCTTGTGTTTAGCGGCTACCTGATGACGGTGCTGGCCTTTGAGCTGCAGGCGGTTTGTCCCTACTGCATTGGCTCGGCGCTGTTTGCCCTCTCCATGTTTGTCATTATTTTGCTGGGCAACCGTTGGGATGACCTGGGTCAGATCGCCTTTATCGGCTTAATTGTCGGCATCGTGACGATTGTTGCCACCCTTGCTGTCTATGCCCCCATCAACGCGGCAGGCAGCCCCAACGCCGATGTCGCCGGTCAGGCCGGGCCACCGATTACCACCGCTTCTGGCCCTGCCGAAGTGGCTCTGGCCAACCACCTCAAAGACATTGGCGCGACGATGTACGGTGCCTGGTGGTGCCCCCACTGCCACGACCAAAAGCAGCTGTTTGGGGCCGAAGCTGCCCAGGCCTTTAACTACGTTGAGTGCGCCGAAGACGGCCAAAACCCTCAGCCCGACCTGTGCCGCGCTAAGCCCGAGATTACGGGCTTCCCCACCTGGGAAATCAACGGTGAGTTTTATTCGGGCACCCAGAGCCTGGCGCGATTGGCCGAGCTTTCGGGCTACAGCGGCCCGACCAACTTTCAGCGCTAGGGACGTGGGTTCAAATTTGAATCCAAACATAGAGAGGATGCGTTACCGCTTTACTGGTGACGCACCCTCTCTGCTTTGATTGAACGAACTAATCGCGCTAGTGGTCTGTCAACGTTAAAACTTGGGATTGTGCTATCTCTGGCGTAGCCCCTGTGCGGTGGATTACCTCAGAGATGCACCCCATGTGGATCCCAAAATTGAGTAAGTTTGACAAGCCATTAGGCTGCTTGCCAGATTTCGCGCACTTTGCCTTCCGGTAGCCACTGGGCCACAGCCTCAATGCGCTCTTGGGACAGCTCATCTTTAGTGGCTGAAAATACGGCAGCGACCACAATTTCTGCGTTGACCGTTTTCGGTACTCCGGCTTCGTTGTCCACCCGCGTCAAAAACAGCTTGGAGTCAATACCGATAGGGGCTGGTCCTTTCAGCGGGGGGCGAATGCGGCTTAGCAGTCCCACGATGGGATTTCGGTCTTTCCAAAGATCAGCGACCTCCATCTGGAGAGCCTTTTCGTCGGTTGGTAGGACAGCGTCGTGCAGCTCTGCCTGCACGCGGTCAGCCTCGGCTGTGGTCATCACGTCGCGCATGACGCGAAAGACGGTCTCGGTGATATCGCGCGCGTCGTAGATATCGGGCAGGCTACCTTTGATTTTGACTTTCTCTAAAAACGGGGTGTGCTCGGTAATCAACGGTACCCTCGGCCCCTTGTCCAGGTCTTTGGGCGGGTTTTCCTCCATATCCTGCAGCATGCTTTTCCCTTTCTCGGTCAAAGTCGCCCGCTTAAAGGTAATCAGGTGGGGTAAGGGGCCATCTTCAGCCCCAAAGGTGTTGGCAACCCGGAAGCCGACCTCGTCGGAATCTACCAGGCTGGGCACATCTTCCTGATTGCCGTAGGCATTGCCGGTAAACTCGGCATCAATGTACTGCCGCTGGTTTAGGTAGTCTAGGTGACCCAGCAGGTCAGACTGGGTTAACCCCAGGCCGGTAAAGTCGGTGGCAGAAAAGTTGATGTCTCCCTGCCCACCGTTCTGGTTAAATTCGTCAATCTTTCTGAGAATAATGAATACTGTGTCGTCGCGAATAGCAATTGGCATAAGGCCTCCTTTCAAGTGCAGAAATTGGTTGGTTAGCGTTATGGCCTGACAGACCGATCACCACAGCTACTCTTCGACGTACATGGGGGGTTCAACGGGAAAGTTGTCAATTCTGCCGGATTCATCGATCACAAATCCGTGGGATGTGGGCAGCGTACCTTCTTCTTGGGCCGCGTAGGCTTCAATCTGCTGGCGGTTTTTGTCCACATCCACGTTAGATGGAATTTTTTCGTCGTCGGGGTTGACGTTGGTTGGCTGCGCTGTTTGTACGGCCCACTGGTTACCAGGAGCGCCACGCCCTGGTTCAGCTTCTTGGGGATTACCAACGTGCTGAGGCCGATTATTTTCGTCAGTCATAGGAGTTAATTCGGTGGGTAATAGCGATCGCACTGCTGAGATCTGCCAACCGCTGTGGGCGATCGCTGGCGCTCAGCAACTACGACATTCCTCGCACAAACTAACGCGGTCACCGCAGCGCTCAACACTGTCGTTGGGAGCAGGTCGCACCGATTCGCCTTCCGCCTTTAGCCAGATTTTGGCGCGACGGGCGATCGCCAAATTAACTGTATTTTCAGGTCTAACCTGGTTTCACTTGTTGCCCCCTTACCGGGGCCAGATGTAGCCTAAATCGTCGATCGCCAGCGGCGTATCGGGAAAGTCACGCTGGGTGAACTGACGCACGAGCACAACGCCGCCGAAGTGGTCATCGAGGTAGGGCACACCGTTGCGATCGAGGGCAACGGGGATAATGCGCCCGCTGACAAAGTCGCCCTGGGCATTGAGGTTGGTCTGCAAAATGAGCGACGTACCCAGAGCACCTGCGGTAGAGAGGCTGCGGTAGCCCAAAAAGTTGCCCAGGGAGTAGGCGATCAGTTTGCCGTTGTAAAGCTCGATCGCGCGGGGAACGTGGGGACCGTGGCCCAGCACCAGGTCGGCCCCGTGGTCGATAACGGTGCGGGAGAAGCGCACAACATTACCGCGATTTTCGGAGTAAAACAGTTCGTCCTGGTCGCGAGTGACGGTGGCATCGGTGCCTTCCTTGCCCGCATGAAAGGAAACTACGACAATGTCGGCCTGCTGCTTGGCGGTTTGCACTAGGGCGATCGCGCTCTCCAAGTCTTGCACCTGGTTGTGTTCTGGGTAGTTGCTAAAGCCGATAAAGGCCACCCGTTGCCCCTGGGCGTCTACCACTACAACCTCGTTTTTGCGGCCTACAGCTTTCATCCCTGCTGCCTCGATGTGGGCAATGGTGTCTTCAAAGCCCTGCTCAAAAAAATCCATTGAGTGGTTGTTGGCCACGCTCAGTACGTCGAACCCAGCGGCCCCCAGCACGCTGGCGTACCAGGGCGGGGTGCGAAAGGCAAAGGTGTTGGCGCGGCCCGTATTTTTGGCGCTGTGGGGCACCTCGGTTAGGGTGCTCTCGAAATTGCCAAAGGTAATGTCGGCATCGCCCAGATGGTACTGAATGCTGCCAAACAGGTACTGCCACTCGTCGGGCAGTCGGTAGCGCTGGTAGTCGGTGCCGGGGATGATGTCGCCTACGGCTTTGATGGTGAGGGTAACAGGGGTGCTCAGAGCTGGGGCGGTGAGGGTAGCCGTTCGCTCGGCCAGCCCCAGGGGTTGAATGAGGTGGGCTGAAGCTGCAGCGGCCCGTCGGTTGTAGCGCCACTGGGTAGCCCCGGCCGCTAGCCCAAACCCCAGTACGATCGCAGTTGGTAGCACAATCCACCGCCAGCGGCGCGATCGCCCCTTGGTCTGAGCTGGCCTTAACTTAACAACCGCTGCGGCCTCCACAGTTAACGATTCAGCCCGATTGCTGACCGTCGCTTCGGGCAGAGCAGCCTGCGGAGTCGGGGTTGCCTGCGGCTGGGGCTGGAGGTCAAAGTCGTAGTGCCAGCGGTTGAGCAGGCGCTTTTCGGTGCCGTCGACTACTTTGAGCTGGGTAATGGTGTCTAGACCCAGCGCGCTTGCGGCCGCGTGAATGCGGTGTAGGTAGATTTCCAGCAGCGGCGGCTGGGCCTGGGTGAGAAAAACGTAGAGGGTGCGATCGCGGCGAGAGACCTCTACTCGCACCTGATCATCATCGACTGCTCTGGTGATCAACTCGGCGATGGTCTGCAAAGACGGGCCTTGGGGGGCAGTTTCCGCCGCGATCGCCCCAGGAATCGCCCCTGGCTGCTCGGCCTCAGCCTGGTTCCAGACTGGTTCAGTTAAATCGGTAGTATTCACCAGTAAAAAGGCATCTCGCGCTCCGCTACGCCAAATCATACCGCTAGAGCCGCTTTTTTGGCCCATAGCACCTGTTCTTTAGCCCAAAAAAGACCCCACTGGCAAAACACCAGCAGGGCAAGAGTGGGTTTATGTGGAACGCTATTGAACGCTACGAGGGAACGCTGTAGGCAACGCTAGAAATGCAGGGCTATTGCCCTATCGAGACGACGTGATGTCGCGGTAGAGACCCTTGCGGCGCGTTGCCTTGGTGCTTCGCGATCGCAGCGGTAGGCCAACTCCGGCCAGGCCCAGCAGACCCAGGGCCGATTTAGCCCCAGGCCGCTGCGTCATCGCTTGGGGTTGGGGGGTGGCGGGTTGGTGATTCTGAGTAGACTGACGATACTCTGCCCCCGCGATCGAAAGCAGCCCCGCCACAATGAAGGCGCTGAGGTGATTTAGCGATTTGTCGACCGCAGAACCCTGGTAGTGGGTTGAGAAAGTTCTAACTAAGAACCAAATGAACAACCCAACGCAGATTAACAGAATAACGGTGTTGATGGCTGGGCTGTTGGCAAAGGTATAAATGGCACCACCGGTCGGGCCATCAATGGCTCCTTCAAACTCTTCAAAGGTAGAAAACGGACTTGACATGTCACTTGCTCCTCAAAGTTTTTAGCATCCTGGCAAACTGCCCGTTTAAGCCTTATGAACCGTTGCCTCAGGCACAACAATAGGACCCATCGGCGAATGACCATTTTGCTCAGGCAAAATGGAGTATTCTGGGTAGCCGCCGATACCAAAATCAGCTAGGTCTAGACCAGCAATTTCTTCGGCTTCAGAAACGCGCAGCATACCCAGTTTTTTGAGCACAAAGCTAACGCCATACCCTGGAATAAAGCCCAGCAGGATAGAACAGATCAAGGCACCGATTAGCTGAGCCCCAAAATTAATGGCAGGAACGCCCTCAGGCTGAGGATAACCAGCGGCAACAATGCCCACCATGAGAGCCCCAAATATACCGCAGTAGCCGTGTACCGCAAACGCGCCAACGGCATCGTCAATACCGGCTTTTTCGATCGCACCGCCTACAAAAGGCATGGTGTAGGCCCCGATAAAGGCTAGCAAAATGACGATCGCAGGGCTGTAGAGGTCCATACCCGCCCCCACTGAAATAATCCCGGCTAGACCCCCAGAAATAGTGTAGAAAGGATCGGCCTTTGACCCCATATAGGCCCCTACAAAACCCGCCGACAGGGCCAGGGTCGTACTTACCCCAATGGAGGCCAAAGTCATCGGTGTGCCGTAGATGGTGATCTCGCCGGTTTGGCCAGGCACAAAGATGACGCAGGCGGCTAGGAAGGCATAAAAGCCCACAAAAATCAGCATGAGCCCCACCATGGTGAGGGGCAAATTGTGGGGCATAATGGCGCGAGGATTGCCCTGGGCATCGAACTTACCGATGCGGGGGCCAAGGTTAATCACTACCCCCAACGCGAAGAATCCAGCTACGGCATGAAGCACGGCAGAGCAGCCAAAGTCGTGGTAGCCCATCTGGGTAAAGAACCAGCCGTAGGGGTTCCAGCCCCAGGCGGCGGCTACCACCCACGTAAACGAGCCCAGAACAATGGCCAAAATGCTGTAGGCTCCAATCTTGATGCGCTCGATGACGGCCCCAGAGAGAATAGAGGCGGTGGTCATGGCAAACAGTGCAAAGGCAAACCAGAACACGCCAGTTAGGTTATCGGCAATGTTTGGCCCCAGGGCAGGCGACCAGGGGTAAGAAGCCTGAACCAGCCCTAGAACGTCACCCACAACTCCATCGGCAGCCGGGTCAGTCCAGGGGCCAACGATGCCGCCCTGCAGCGGAAACAGCGGAAAGGCATTGTAGACCCACCAGCCAAAGAAGAAGAAAGTCAGGCCCACCAGCGACAGGGTCATCAGGTTTTTGACCATGGTAGCCAAAACATTTTTGGAGCGGGCCGCGCCACCTTCATACGCTAAAAAGCCCACGTGAATTAATAACATGAACACAGAGGCCCAGTAATAGTAAGACTCTGAGACAAACGTTGCTAAAAACTCTTGCGATTCAGGAGACATAGACACTCCTAGCTGTCAACTAAGTTGTACGAAAAAACTGACGAAAACAGAACGACCAACCTGTGAAATACAAGTGGGCTAAATAGGTCAGAAAAACGGGACGACGCGGTCAATCTGCTGTGCTAGGGGAGAGCACTGCGGTTCGTTTGGGGGACTTGTTGAAGCTGAAACTAAGCCAGAAGTAGATAACTAAGTTGGCTGAGCAAATCTAGCTAACTTGTTATGTCAAGAGTGTGCAATGCAAACTAGGTAAGAGCTGTAGTCAGCGATACTGAACTGTGGTTGGAATCTTGAATTGTGGCCCAAAAATTCTTAATTTTGCGGTGGACCAGGTGCAATTCCAGCGCAGAACTTTTTCCCAAAGGATGCTGCCAAGTCAACACTACAGTGTTGTCTATCTGGATCGGCACGGCTCAGTATAGGGGGAACGGGGAAAGCCGATGGGGTGCTCGGGCTGGAGCCAGTGCCGCGATCGCAGGCAAACTCTTCACTAACTAGAGCGATCGCCCCCAACCAGTCCCGCTGCTTTACGCAGGTTGAGGTTGAGCGCCGCAACCCGCTGATCAAACGGCCCAGGGTAGGCGCTGCGAAAGTTGCGATCGCACAATCGCAGTACCGAGCAGGCCTCCCTCCCCAATTCTGTTGCTAGAACTCCCTGCCAGAGCGGCTTTCAGCTATCGACTCAGGTAATATGACGGATCGCCACGGCTGGGGCCACCAAAGGCCAAAAAGTCGGATATGGGATAATTGCAGATGTACTGAAACTTGAGGGTCAGCTGAATGCTATGGCTCGCTGTGTCTCTTGGAGTAGTGATTGTAGTAATCGGATTTGGAGTCATCTATCAAGCACTTGCTACTAGCCGCGATCGCCGGAGGTTTCTGCCATCTGGCCAATTAATTGAAATCAACAATAGAAGTTGGCATTATCAAATTATGGGTAAGGGTTACCCAACAGTCGTCGTAGATAGTGGAACCGGAGGTAGCCACCTGGATTGGCAACTAGTGCAGCCTGAAGTGGCTAAATTTACGAGAATCTTGACCTATGACAGAGCAGGTCTTGGCTGGAGTGAGGCAAGTTCAGAACCCCGTACAGCCGAGCAAGCCGTTAGTGAGTTGAGGCAACTTTTGAAAGCGGTTAAAATTGAGCCGCCTTATGTCTTAGTAGGAATGTCTTTAGGTGGGTTATTCACTCGCTTGTTTGCCTACGAGCACCCAGAAGAAGTTGCTGGGATGGTTTTAGTGGACGTGACTCATGAGCGAATGTATGAGGATGCACCAGTCGAATGGGTTAAATTAAACAAACGACTTGAAGAACTATTACCCTATGTTTTGCCAATAATGGGACGTACTGGCCTGCTCCGTTTGCTCGTCAATTTTGATTCTTTGCCAATGGCGGCTGGTATATTTCAAAAGCTTCCATCTTCAACGCGATCGCTTGCAAAGGCATTCTATTCTCAAACTCAGTTTGCGAAAACCTTTGCTCAAGAATCGGCTGCGGTATCAGTCAGCATGAATCAAATGGAACAGAAACGGCAAACAAAGTCTTTTCCTGATATTCCTCTCGTTGTTTTGTCGGCTGGAAAGCTAGACTTCGACATAACCCAGGAGGTTCGTGAGAAGCTGCAAGCATTACATGCAGATCTCGCGAATGAGTCGCCCCAGGGTGTTCACATTGTTGCTAAGGAAAGTGGACACATAATCCAACTCGATAAGCCAGAATTTGTCATCGACGCAATTCGTCAAGTTGTTGAAAAAGTGCGTTGCAGTAGTGCCCATAGCAACTCAAGTGCAGCGGACAGTTAAAAGTTGCTGTTACTGAGTTCCGGTTAGTCTGCCGCCGCCGATTTAAAGCGCTAAGCGTTTTTCAGCCGAGCCTAAGGACAGTCCACGATAGGTCTTAGCGAATTGCCGGGAGGTGACTCTCACAGCGACAGAAACAACAAGGTAGTATTGCTAATTGCGATCGCCTCAAAACATCTATAGCGATGGCCATCGCGCTTAGGACATCAGCCTCTTCCAGTGGCAAAAACTGGGACAGCGCCATGGCGTATAGCCACCGCTTTAGGGGATACAAGTCATGTCCTAACCGTTTTGGCGATGGCTATAACACAAGCAGACCTAGAGTGTTCTACAAGTAGAATAGGAGCTTGTCCGTGCAGACGAGACGCCCGCTCTAGAGATTTTTGCGAATCCCATAGAATTGCTATTTGAGACTTAGATATAGCGATGGCCATCGCGCTTCGGACATCGGCCTCTTCCAGTGGCAAAAACTAGTTGCAGCAGCTGTGTTTACTAGCGGCGGGGGGGACGTCGTTGGCCGGATTCTCATCGAAGAAATTCAGCGGCTTGAGCATGAAGCCCACGTAGGCCGTGGGCATTACCGGCCAGTCTTCGGCGCGGGGCACGTGGGTGTGGGCAAAGGTGTACCACACCACCAGGTCGGTGTTGGCGACAGAGCGGTTTGCTTCGGTCCACTTGGGCAACCCCTCACCCCCAGGCGATTGATTGGGGTAGTCGCCCGCCGGAAATTTTTCGTCGGGGGCGTAGGGGGTTACCCACAGGTGCTTGGTCATGTAGGTGGCGCGCTTGATCACGCTGGCGTGGGGACGCGCCAGGGGCAGCGTATTTTCGCCGGGCATCAGCTTGTAGGCGGTGGGGTAGCCCACGGCGTTGGTTTCGTTGGGGTTGACGATCTTCCAGTAGCGGGCCTTGATCGGATCGATCAGTCGCTGGGCCTCTAGCTCGGTGGCGAGCAGGGTCGACTTGGCGTAGAAGGCGTTGCCGTAGGGGTTGAGAGCTCCGTCTTCCTCGGGTTCAATATCCACTTCGTAAACCGAGTTCTGCAGGCCGTCGATGCACATGTCCATGCGCACGTTGAAGATGTGCTGGTGGGCGGGGGCGTAGAGCTGCGGGGCGATCAGGGTGCCGTACTTAGGCACTTCGCCGGGGGGGAAGGCAGCCGTGCTGAGCATGCCGGTGAGTTTGACCTCGTACTGAATGGTGCCATCCTGGTAGAAATACCAGAAAAAGCCGTACTCGTAGTTGCCCACGGTGGCGATGAAGGAGACGACCAGGCGGCGCGATCGCCTCACTTCAGTCTCATCGGTGCGCCAGTCCACATGCTTCCAGAGAATGCCAAAGTCCTCTTCATGGAGGCAAACGGCGTGCTCGATCTGGGCCACCTCGCCGCGCGAGTTGGTCATAAAGGCGTCGAAATAGTGAATTTCGCCCAGGCAATCGCAGCCCAGCTTGAGGGAGTTGGCCAGGGTGCCGACGCCGTACTCGCCCACGTCGAAGGCGTTTTTGCGGTAGTGGTGGGGCTGGGGGTCGCCGTAGGGCACGGTCATCTCCGCCAGGGAGGCGCGGTAGAGAATGGGCCGCTCTTCACCGCCGTCGTTGTAGCTGACGGTGTAGAGCACCAGGCCCTCGCGGGGGGTGAAGCCGATGCGCATTTTCCACTTTTGCCAGCGAATCTCGTGACCCTCGACAGTAAAGCTGGGGCCCTCGGGCTGAATGATTTCGAGCGGCTTGAGGTCGGTGCGGAAATCCTTGATGTATTCCTGGGAGTAGTTTGCCGACTGGGGTGGCAGGGGTACCACGCCGTGGTCTTCGACCCGTACCACCTCCATTTTGTTGAGGTCAACCACCGGAATGACGCCTTCGATGGGGCGGGCGTAGCCGTTGTCGGTGGGGTTGGCCCGCACCCAGCACAGGGCGCGGGAGAGGCGCACGCCTTCCTCATCCTCTAGGCCGTAGTTGCCTGCCGACCACGGGTCAACCATCACCAGGCTGGCATCGGTAATGCCTCGTTTTGCGATCGCCGCCAAAAACTCTGGGCAGGCCTTGACCGCATTCTCGCACTCAATAAATTCATCCAGCATGATCGGCGGCTGCACACCAGGGATGTGCTGCCAGGAGATCACAGTACCCTCGCTCAGCGAAACCACCGCCTCGTAGGTCTGGGCGGTGGCATTGTCGAGAATGATCGCAAAGGCTTCGCGGGCGATCGCATCTCCGGGCTTAAAGCCCATTACCGTCTCTTTCGATGGCTCATTCAGGGTGACGGTAGCAAAGCGGATGCTGGCTCCCAAGGATTTTTCGGCGCGCAGAATGGCGACGGCGGCGGCGATTTCGTCGGGGGTAAGGGGTTCGAGGGGGTGGGCCACGGCGATCGCGGTAGGACGTTCTTGGGCAAGGGTCATAGATCTGCTCTTTGATAGGTAAATGGGTAAGGGATGGAAGAGGCAGGCGGGTTAGGGTGGGTTAGGCCGCAGCTCGGTAGGTAAACTCGTCGCCTTGGCTAGGGCCGCAACGCACCGCCAGGAGACTTGGGCCGACCATTCAAACTCTAAAAGCGCCAGTTCAAAATCGTCAGGCGATCGCTATCGCCACCCCCAGCGGGTCTTCGCAATACTCCGCCAGGTGGGGGCTGCGGTAGCCATCGCTGCGCCAGAGAATGGGGAAAAAGCTCTCATCCATTTCGGTATCGCCCACTCGTTTGTAGCGGCCATAGATGTAGCCCTGGGGGTTGGTGGGATGAAACCGGGCGGCGGCGGGGAGCGTGTGCAGGCCAATGCTGCGGAACATGCCTTCGGTGCGGGTGGTGGGACCGAGGCCGTGCCAGGTGCGCCCGTGGTGGAAGGCGCAGCCCCCGGCGGGCACATCGACCACAACTAGCTCGGGTTCGGGCACGCCAGCATGTTCGGCGGCTTGCAGCATGGCCCAGCGGTAGTCTTTGGTGGGGGCGTGGAACTCGCCCGCTACGCTCGAAATGGGCCACCTGTGGGAGCCTTTGGCGTAGACCAAGGTGCCATCGGCGGCGGTGGCGCGATCGAGGGCGATCCAGCAGGTGATCATTTCGGCGGGTTCTAAAAAGTCGATATAAACGCCATCCTGGTGCATGGCGATCGCCTGGGCACCGGGGGGCTTCATCCACAGGCTGTCTTGGCCAATGCGAGCGCCATCCCACCCCGCCAAGGTGGCGCTGAGGCGACCAATTTCTGACGAAAGCACCAGGCTGGCGATGGTGCGATCGCACTTCCAGCCGTTGCAAATTTCGCGGGTGATGTCGGGCAGGCTCATGCGCGGTCGCCAGTGCCACTCGTCGGGATAAATGCCGGTCTCAAACTCGCCGTGGAAGATGGGGTTTAGTCTGCTGGCAAGGCGCTGGGCGTAGTCCAGCGGCAAAAAATTCTCCAGAATCAAGAAGCCGTCATTCTGGAACTGCTGAATTTGGGGGGGGGAGAGCTGAACGGGTTGGTAGTCCATTGCAGACAGAGTCTCTGGGTGCAGGAAACACGGGAATCAGGGTAAGGCTGGTCTACAGGAATTTATCTTTGGTGGGCAGTGCCTACCCTACGGGGGCGATCCTAAACAAGCGACAAACAGCGACATAGGTTTGGTGGAGCGCTAGCGCAACCCAACAGAGCTAAACCCTGCGTTGGGTTTCACCCACCTACCAAGCTGAATTTGACCCTACTGAGCTGAATTATTCACCTCTTAGTTGACAAATTTGGGGGTGCCCTATGTACTTGTCATAATAAGTTCTCCCTCCAAAGATTATGTGTCCCCCGTTACCCACCACCGAATCTCCGACTAGCCTCACCGTTGAACGGGGCGTTTTGCACATTGCCGCCAGCGACTTCGACGCCCGCCCCATGAGCTTTCTCACCCCTGACGGGCAGCGCACCGGCTACGAGCCCGAGCTGGCTCGGACAATCTGCAAGTCCCTCGGGCTGACGCCGGTGTGGCACAACCTGCCCATGGCTGAGTTCTACACCTGCCTGGCTACGGGCCAGTACGACGCCGTGTGGTTTAACCAGGCGATTACCCCAGAACGCTTGCAGGTGGTCGATTTTACTCAGCCCTACGGCCTGTTTGACGAGGCAGTCTTGGTGAAGAAGGGCAGCGGTATTGCCTCTGTGGATGACCTGGCGAGCAAGCGAGTTGGGGGGCTGGCCGACAGCACCAACATTGCTTTGGTAGAGGGCTTCCCTGGTGCAACGGCGGTGCCCTACCCCGGCAGCGACCAGGTGCTGCCCGAAATGCTTGCAGCCCTGCGAGCGGGGGACATCAACGCGCTGATCGATGATGAGCTAGTGCTGGTGGTCGCCGCCGAAGAGGACGACTCCCTGGAGATAGCCTTTAGCCTGCCGACGCGGGTGCCCTTTGCGATCGCCACTCCCAAAACCAATCCCACCCTCAATGCCACGCTAAATGCAGCGATCGCCGCCACCTTCACCGACGGCACCCTGGCCAAACTCTGGGCCGAATGGATTCCCTGGAAGGCGTTTCCCTTTACCGATCTTTAATTTTTTCAGGATAGAAAAAAGGCTGCGGGAAGGAATTTTCAAGGCACTATAAATCTCTATCTTTTGACTCGCCAGAACTCAAACCGGCGAGCGAAGCTGTGCATTCCTAATTTGCTTAGTCTTTAAACCATTGCTAATTCGTTAAAGGAAGTAACAATGGTAGATAAAGCCGTAGAAGAAAACTTACCAAAAATTGATCCCACAGAAACTGAAGACGCCAGACTAGCGATCGCAGACAAAGATCGCTCCTTTCTGGAATATGTCATGGTGGAAGGGGGGTTTGCTGAACCCTATGACGCAAGAGACTTTACTGAGGTTGTTTTTCGAGTCATGCGCGACTTGATGAGCACCGAATCAGCCGATCGCGTTGCCGACGAACTTCACGAAGAAGCCATGCCCACTAAGGAAAAGGCTCTGCAAATGGAGGTGACCGACTTGTGGAAAGACAGCAACCCCCTGGTTAGATTTCTGAGCCGGGTGCGTCCGCCGTGGCAGGGGCCGGGCATTTTTAAAATTGACTCCGATCGCTTCTTTTTCCGAGTAGCAAATGAGGGTGGTCTGCGCCGCGACCCGACTAATAAAGATGCCGAGCGTAAGCAGGCGGTAAAAGCTGTTTTCTCAGCTACCAAAAGGGAGCTGACCGAAGAACGCATTCAGGAGATCGCTACCTGGTTACCCGAGAACGGCGTTCGAGAACTGTGGAACGAGGCCTAACCCAAAATTTATCCTAACCCTAACCTGGAGGTGTGCCACGCAGAAGTGGCGCACCTTTTTTTGCGATCGCTCTCCTCAAACCGGCTCCCCAAAGTATGTCCAGACCCGCCGATCGGTTTTTTACCGTTTGCTGTCTACCCGCACGGCCAAACCCTTTTGGGTAACGCTGATGGCGATAGCAGCCAGGGCAGGGGCGATCGCATCGGCCAAAGTCAAATCTTCGGCTCGGTTCGTGGTCGCCACCGCAATGACCCGTGCGCCAGCCGCTTTGGCGGCCTCTACCCCAGCAGGGGCATCTTCAATCACCAGGCAGKCGGCGGGGGCCAGGCCAAGCCCCTCGGCAGCCAGCAGATAGGGGTCGGGGGCTGGTTTGCCGCGCTGCACATCGTCGGCGGTCACTACCACCGCAGGCTGTGGCAAGCCCAGGTGAGAAAAGCGCAGAGAAACCGTGCGGCGGGTGCCGCTGGTGGCGATTCCCCAGCGATCGCGCGGCAGCTGGTCCAGCAGTTCTTTTACTCCGGCGTAGATGGTCAGGCCGTCGGTGTCGTCGGCCTCGGCGGTTTCTTTCAGGCGAGCTTCCTGGGCGATATCGACATCTAAATGGGGCGCAACCTGGCGCATGGTTTCGACCGTGAGGCGGCCGTGGTGAATGCGGGCGATCGCCTCGTAGTCAACCCCGTGGCGATCGGCCCAGGCCCGCCAGTGGCGCTCGGCCACCGGGTCTGAATCGATCAGCACCCCGTCGACGTCAAAGATAACTGCCTGGCAGAGGAAGTCCATGATTGGGCTGCATAAACGCTATGGGCTATTGTAGGGGCCGCAGGTTAAGGCCTTGCAAGCAGACAGGGCATCACTGTAGAGAATTTAAAATTGATGTTATGTTCTGCTTCAATGCAGGTAGTTCTTGGTCGATAACAGTCCAAACAATATCGACATCAACCTCAAAATAATTGTGTGCCAAAATATTCCGCATTCCAATGATTTTTGACCAGGGAACTTCAGGATGCTGTTCTCTGATTGCCGCTGATAAGCTCCGGGATGCTTCACCAATCACTTGCAGGTTTTGGATAAACCAGGTTTGAATCAGCTCACTTTGCTCAAACGCTTGGATACCCTGAACGGCATAGCGCTCAATGCGCTCAATGGCTTCCAGAATATCTTCTAATTTCTCGCGATCGCTTCTCATAGCGGTACTGCTTCGTTCAGAATGCGATCGCGAATCTTAGCCCGCAAACCTTTTTCGGTCACGATATCTACCGGACAGCCCAACAGATCTTGCAACTCCATCAGCAGTCCGCCTAAATCGAATAGACTGCGCCCCGACTCCATATCGACCAAGAAATCAATATCACTTTGGGCATCTGCTTCGTTACGCGCTACAGAGCCAAAAACTCGAATGTTGTACGCTCCATACTGTTCTGCAAGGGCTAAAATTCTGTCACGCTTCTCTTGAAGTTGGCTGTCAAGATGCATAGAAGATGCCACGAATTACAATAAATTAGATGATGAGTAATTAAATTTGAGGCTTTTTGCCCAAGAAAAATTTCACTGCAATGATTATTTACGCAATTTCTTGACAATCCGAAGCGCAAGATCCTCAGGCGTAACATTACTAATGCTTAGATATGCAACTGTAGACGGAAGACCAGGAAGTTTAGTCGAATCAAAGTGAACTGGTAAAACGCTATCATCTCGGCGTGAGATTCTGCCAGCCAAGGCACTCTGGCGCTCATGATTTGTCCAAGACTTATTGATGTAGTCTTGAGAGACAAAAATAACGATATATTGTGAATCAGAGGAATAAACTTTTTCAAGTTCAATAGCAAGATCCTTGCCCCAGAGATCCTCAAACTCATCATAAAAAACAGAAATTTCTGCCTCCTTAAGATAATTTGCAACACGAGAGACATAATCTCTCTGTTCTCCTGCAAAGGAAAGTGAGACATCGTAGAGAAAGCTTGTTCCTGTATCAGAACTAGCCGATCCTGCGGTGCTCTGTCTATCTTCTGTTGACACCTCTAGAGTTTTATCTCCTTTTAGCCTAAGGGCAATCTTACGAGCAGCAAGAACCTCCTTCATATCTGACGATGAGTTATCCTCAGCTAACTCAATGAGATCTTCTAGTACTTTAGAAACAAGATCGTCTGGCTCCTGTGTCCAAAAGGCTCTGAGACGATTTGCCTTTGAACCACTTGCATACTCGTATTTCGAGTCATAGATGTCGACCCCAGCTGCATCTTGCATAAAATCCGAAAATGTCCGGTTACTGAAGTCCAGAACATAACCAGATGCCATGCCGAAAAGCTTTTCCAGCTTTCGCTTATCGCTGTGAGAAAGAGAAGACAACGGCTAAGAAATACTTTCTACAAGATAGCTAACGCAAGATTTATGTAAAGAAGGCTTTTCAACTTATGCAGAAGGCACACAGTAAAGCGCAAGCCAATATTGCGAGAGCACATCACTAAGAGTATCAAATGCTATCTTACTCTGTCACGTTTCCTCACATTTGGCTATATGAAGCGGCAAAGCCTATACGCCAGAACTGATGCTCCGTATCCCAGTCGACGTATCAATCGCTACAAACTTGTTATAACAAGTTGGCTTTACTGAGACCATTCTGCTGTGCAAACTAGGAGGTCTCACGGTGACTGGAGTGCTAACACGGGTCGATACCTCGACCGATCTGGAGCGCTACGTCGTTGCCGAGGGGCGCGACGAGTTGGTTAAGCAGGTGCGAGCCAAAATCGACGAGCTGGGCATTCAGTACATCTATTACCAATTTGTCTCTGTTACCGGGCGCATTGTTGGCAAGGGCATTCCCGCCGACTATTGGGAGACTACCGCTGCCAACGGCTTTCAGCTGGTCTATGGGGCCACCGTCAACCTGGCGATGGATCGCCACAGCCAGTACCTGGGCTACGGGCCTGAGGCGGCTGAACTAGTCGCCATCCCCGACCCTGAGACCTTTTGCCAGCTGCCGTGGGATAAGCGGGTGGCGCGGGTCTACTGCGTCTGCTTCCGCAATCGGGAAGAAGAGGTTGATGCGGCGGCGTTTTTGACGGGTGACTGTCGCGGCAATTTAAAGCGCATCCATGCGGAATTTCAGGCCAAGCACGGTTTGCAGCTGCGCCACGGCTGCGAACCCGAGATGATGTGGCTCAAAAAAGGCCCCGACGGCAAGCCCGACGGTGGGGTGACCAAGCCCAACTGCTACCACATCGATCAGTTTGAAGAGCTGCGCCCTGTATTCTTGCGGGTGATCGAGTACGGGCGGGCCATGGGGCTAGACATGATCCAGGGCGACCATGAGGATGCGCCGGGGCAGCTAGAGCTGAACTTTATGTTTGACGATGCGATTCGGACGTGCGATCGCCTCACTACTTACCGCCAAATCTGCGCCCAGGTGGCCCGCGAATTCAACCTGATTGCCTGCTTTATGTCGAAGCCGTTTATGGGGGTATCGGCCTCGGGCTGCCACCACAACCTGTCGCTGTGGCGGGGCGGTGACGAGGCGATCAAAATGTTTGGCTTCGACAGCTTGCCCGGCCTGGAGGGCAACTTCACCTATCACCAGGGCGGTGAGAATACGTTTATGCCGGTCGAGGGCAAGTCGCGCCGAATTCCGGGGCAGGTGGGGCTGCACTGCATTGGTGGGGTGATTGAGCATTTGCCCGCGCTGACAGCGATCGGCTGCTCCACGGTCAACTCCTACCGCCGCCTGTGGGATGCGGGCTTTTGGGCTCCGGTCTACTCCGACTGGGGCTACCAAAACCGCACCTGCGGCCTGCGGGTGTCGGCACCGGGCCGCTTTGAGTACCGCGCGGTCGACTCAATGGTGAACCCGTACCTGATGGCGGGGGCGATTCTCAAAGCCTTTGACGATGGCCTCAGCCGTCAGCTTGACCCCGGTGCGCCGGAGCAGCGCAACATCTACGAGGCGATGGACAACGGCAAAAAGGTGAAGAAGCTGCCCATGTCGCTGGGCGAAGCGCTGGGTGCCCTGGCCACCGACGAGGTGATTCAGTCGGCGCTGCCGGGGGAGATGTATCGCCTCTACGACCAGTACAAGCGGGATGAGTGGATTCGCTTTTTGGCCACCACCACCAACTGGGATGTGGAGAATTATATGGATTGTTTGCCCTAGAAATTTTGAGGTTGCTGGATTAGGCGCGCATTGGGGGAGGGGCAACCGCCGTAAAGCTGCTAACGCATTGTTTGGCAACCCAGGTATTTGAGGCTGCGGATTAAAAACCGGGCTTTTAAGATGGTTGTTCAACGCCCTGGGTGAGCTGTAAAAAACCGGTTCCTGTCTGGGCTACTCTACTAAAACATCTGTTGTGATACAGGTTTGTCCAGCTTGACGACTGGCTGGGCGATCGCGCCCTTGCCCCTTCACCCCTGCTACACTCACACGCATAACTGCTGGACTGCGTGGATGGGGTGACGGAGATGGTTAAGCAACAGCTGTGGACCTTTGGGGTAAGTGTTTTGGGTATCTGGGGCGTTACTGCCTGTACCCTACCGGTGGAGGAGCCGCCTATTCCCACCGACCCTGATGCCCCTGCGGCTGAGGTTGACCCCGCTACCCTGCTGCCACCGCTGACGCCTGCCGCTTCGCAACAGCGCAACGCCGAACTGAGCCAGTTGATCGACTCGGAGCTGGCGCTGGCGGGGTTGGGCAAGATTACCACCCTGGGCAAGCCTGTTTCTCTAGAGCTGGAGCAGTACCGACAGGAGTGGGCGGTGGTCAATCCTGCGATCGCGCCCTTTTTGGGTACCTGGGTGCGCGACTGGAACCTGATGCCCTACGACTTTACAACGGTATTTCCTTCGACAGTAGCGGGGCAGGTGTGTCTGGTGCGCTACCGGCAAATGGAAACCGAAACCGTACCCTTTGAAACCTTCACCACCCCGCCCGAATTTGCGGTAGGACGAGTGGTCGATAATCAACTGGTGAGCCGAGACGTACAGACGGCAGAATCGCTCATTCGCCTGAGCCCCACCTCTGCCTACGTGCCCTACGATGTGGAGTTTTTGGGCACTGTAGAGGCTGACGGCGAACTGCGCCTGCTGGCGGCGGAGCAGCCCCCKSWGYTCRWSSCGNGMMTGGGATACMGMYYKMMYYRWGCMMNTSGWRGYMKMKGGNCTGNTCGSCNGCGANCGCTKCYYTMGNCASMANCAGCSCWNAGATMWACNGMANNAKCASNGYYGAACCTTGGTGGGCACTGCCTACGAGGCTGCCCGAGATTGGGCAGGGCAAACGCCATTTGCCCCTACGAGGCCGCCTATTTTCCCATCGGGGCCATTGAATTCGAATCGGGTCTCACCCGCCCCCTCACCTCCCCCTCCCCCCATCCACTCACCTTCCCCCTCCCCCCTCTCGCCGCAGGTATTGGCTAAACTGACTCACGCTCAGCGGACGGGCAAACAGGTGCCCTTGGCCAAACTCGCACCCCAGCTGATTGAGCGATTGCAGCTGCGGAAGCAGCTCGATGCCTTCGGCAATAACCTGAATATTGAGGTGGGCAGCGAGGCGAATAATGGCGTCTACAATGCCGTACTGCTGAGGGCTTTGGTGGATATCGACAATAAAGCTGCGATCGATTTTGAGAATGTCAACCGGCAGCTGTTGCAGGTAGCCCAGCGATGAGTAGCCGGTGCCAAAGTCGTCGATGCTGAGGCGAATGCCGCGATCGCGTAGCGCCTGAATCATCTGCACCGCCTGGGCAGGGTTTTCCATCACGACGGTTTCGGTGATTTCGAGCTTGAGGTTGGCGGCGGGCAGCCCGCTGTTGGCCAAAATACTGTCAACAATAGCCACCAAATCGGGCTGCAAAAACTGAGTGGCTGACAGATTGACGCTCATGATCGCGTCGGGGGCAATCAGGCTGCGGCGTCGCCAGCGCTGCATTTGGCTACAGGCTTCCTGCAGCGCCCAGCTGCCGATGGGCAGCAGCAGCCCAGAACTTTCGGCAATGGCCAAAAACTCGCTGGGCAGCAGCAGCCCTCGCTCGGGGTGTAGCCAGCGCAGCAGGGCTTCGCAGCCGATTAGCTGCTGGGTGGCAAGGTTGACTATGGGCTGGTAGTGGAGCTGAAATTCTTGCCGCTCTAGGGCCAGCCGCAGGGAGGTTTCGATCTGGAGCGAGCGGCGTACGTCTAGGTGCATACCGGGTTCAAAGAGGGCGTGGCCCAGGCCGTTGATTTTGGCCTGGTACATGGCCGTATCGGCGTCGCGCAGCAGCTCGTCGGGGTGGTGGTACTGGGGGCCGCTCAGCACGATGCCAATGCTGGTGTTGGTAAAGAGCTGGTGCTCCTGAATGGTCAGCGGCTGGGCAAATCGCTGGCGAATGCGCTGGGCCACCGCGATCGCATCCTCTACCTGGTCAAGGGTGGTCAGCAGCACCGTGAACTCATCGCCGCCAAAACGGGCCACGACATCGGTGGGGCGCACGCACTCCTGCACAATGGTTGCCACCCGTTTGAGTAGCTCGTCGCCGACCCAGTGGCCAAAGGAGTCGTTGACTAGCTTGAAGCGATCGCAGTCTAGGAACAGCACCGCGAACAGATCGCCCTCGGGCTGGGCCAGCTGAGCGCTGAGATGGCTGAGAAACTGGCGGCGATTGGGCAGCCCCGTGAGCGCGTCGTGCAGAGCCTCGTAGGCAAGCTGGCTTTGGGCCTGCTGCCGCTCGGCAATTTGCTCCTGCAGCGACAGGTTGAGCTGCTCTAGCTGCCGGGTGCGCACCTGCACCTGGTCCTCCAGACTTTCGTTGAGCCGCCGCAGCTCGGTTTCGATGTGCTGGCGGTAGGTAATATCTTCAACCAGCACGATCGCGCCCTGGGGCCAGTCGGCCAGCAGGTTGGCGTCGGTGACTAGCGGCTCTAGGCGCAGCTCGTACCAGCGGCTTGTGGCTTGTGGCTCGCCCCGCTGCCGCACCTGGGTGGGTACTGGTTGCCCCTGGGCTACCCGCTGCCACAGCGCTTCCCAGGCACCCTCGTCAAACCAGTTGGCCAGCGGGCTGGTGCCGAGGTTGTCGCCCGCCGCCACGCCCAACCACTCGGCCGCCAGCGGGTTAGCAAACCACACAGTGCCATCGGCTGCCGCCGCCACTAAACCCAGGGGCAAACTGCGAGCAACGGCCGCCTGAATCGCCTGCGATCGCCCTAGCTGCTGAGTCAGCTCAACCAGTTGAGCTACTTCGGGGGTGAGACCGGGCGAGGCCAGCGGCTGACTCCGCGCCAGAGCAACGGAACTATCGGCCCCAGGCAGCACCAGCGTTGACCCGTGGCGACGCTGCAAACTGTCCGTGAGCTGCTGAAGCCAGCGGTTTTGCCGCACCAGCTGGTGGCCGATGCTCAAGCCTCCCACCGTACCTACCACCAGGGCTGGCCCCACCACCGGCAGCCAAAGGTTGACCTTAAATAGCGCCAGGGCTAGCCCCCACCAGGTCACTACCAGCCCCCCAACCAACGCCCCCTGCCGACACAGCGATCCGAACCGCCGTGGGGAACCGCCCTGCAACCTGGCGCTGGTTTGAAGTGCCCCCTTTAAAATCAGCCTTAGTCCTAGCCCCAGCCCCAGCGCCGCGAGCCAGCCTCCCGGTGCTGGCCTGAGCCAGCGCTGATGCAGCAGATTGTCGAGCAGCGCTCCGTGCAAATATATGCCGCTGGCGGGTGGGTCGGCGTCAAAGGGAGTGACCCAGTCATCGAGGCCCAGGGCAGTGGCCCCAATCAGCACCACTTTGCCTTCAAACACCTGGGGCGGTACCTGCCCTTCCAGCACGTCAACAAATGAATAGGTGGGCAAAGCGGCGGCTGAACCGGGCCAGTTGACCCACAGGGGGCGATCGAGCGGCGGCAGCGGCACTGCCCGCTGGGTCAGGCTGATTGCCTCTGCGGTGGCGATCGCCAGGGCGGGCTGCCCATCGGCCAGGGGGGCCACACTGTGAATGTAGCCGCCCTGGTGCTGCTGCGAAATGTGGCCGCTGGCCAGGGCGGCCGTCGCCAGGGTTGGGGTTGGCCCCAGGGGTTGCCCGTCGCGATTCCAGGCAGAGGCTAAAACAACGGCTGGATGAGTGGCGATCGCCTCGGCAAACAGGTCATCGTCGGAGCTGCTGTCGCTAAATAGCAGGTCAAACACAATTACTCCGGGCGGCGCAGCCTGCAACTGTTGCAGCAGCTCAGCGTAGCGCCGTCGCGGCCAGGGAAATGCCCCCAGGCTGTCGAGGCTAGGGTCATCAATGGCAATCAGCACAACGTGGTCGCTCCAGGGGTGCTGTCCGCGCAGACGAAACCGCAGCTGGTACTCGGCCTGCACCAGGGGCAAAAGCAGGCCCAGCTCGCTTGCGCTCAACACCACAAGGCCAGCCAAGCTCACGGTTAGCAGCGATTCTAAACCTCGCCAAAACCGGCTAGAGAAGGTAAATCTCATGAATTTCCTGGCGGCCAAGGGGAGTGGTTACTACAACCTCGACTCGCAACCGGGCCGTCGCCAAACGGGTGATGCGAAATTCACCCTGGCGGTCCACAGCTTGGGGGGCTCCATCCACAAGCACGGTATTAACTGGGTCAACCCGACCCGTCATGCTGACGTAGCGGGTTCTGTTTTCAAAGATGACCTGCCGCTCATAGGTTAGGCCTGGGTCATCGCGCAGGGGTACCGGCTGAGTGGGCGGTTCGCCCGGCCAGATCAGGTTTTGAAACCCCGCCGGCACCGCCACGGTTTCGCCCACGGCAGAGGTGTCTACGGCTCCGGTAAGAATAGCAATGCCGGTTTTGCCATTCTCCTGCACGCTAACGCCAAACTCGGTGCCGCGCACGCCGCTGATGCCGGCCGGGGTTTCAATTTCAAACTGCGAGCCCTGGTTGGTAAAGCGCCGCAGCCGCGTGCGCACCTGCCCTCGGGGCACGCTGAGGTGGGTAATGCGCCCACCGTCGGCGGCCATCTCTAGGGTGCGAATGCGTAGCTCGGTACGCTCAGAAACATCTAAAAAGCCCACATCGGTATCGACCTCCAACACGACCGACGATCGCGTACCCGTACGCAGGCCGTCGCCTACCGCATCGAGGCGATCGCCTACCGCAGCTGGCGCAGAACGGCCAGGGCGCAACAGCGTGACCTCGCCCTGCAGCTGGCGCACCGACAGCCCTCGATTGACCCGCACGGGTAGCGCATGGGCAGCAAACGCTACGGTCAGGGCCGTAAAAATGCTGACACCCCACCAGACTAGCCGTTGCTGTTGTCGGTGATGCGGCTCTGGAGCATGGGCCACTGGCTGCGGAATGGGGTTGATCATGTGTATTTCTTACCATGATCCTCATCCAAATAAGTTGACCCACTCTGTAAATTTTGAGCCCGAAGGGGCACTGTCAGCGACTAGGGCGCGATTACCTAACCCATTGAAATCTTCGATGGTTGATATAGCTTGATCCCTGATCAGTCACCCGTTCCAAGCGCGCTTGCCCTACATAAAACATTTGTGTAACAATTGCTGCCCCGTCTAGGGCAATTACTTATTCGCCACAGCCTTAGAAGATGCAGGCTCAAGAGTTTATACGTGTGAAATAGTTAACTCGGCCATGCAAGGTCAGGCAGAATGCTTGACCTACAAAACGTAAATTTAATTAAACCCTTAGCCCTCTGCTGGGCCAATTGCTTAGCTCTGCCGCAGCAGCGATACCGTCTGAGCCGAGGCCACCACCTGGGCATACCAGGCGTTGGCCAACTTTTCGGTAAACTGGGCCGACTGCACCCAGTGCATCACCAGCTGCTCCTGCAGTTGCTCAAACAGATGGGGGTAATGAGCCTCAATCCAATCAGTTTTGAAGGCGATCCAGTTCATCACAATGTCAGGCGTGACTTCGGGATGAAACTGTAGGGCATAGGTGTGGCTACCCAGGCGAAATGCCTGATTGGTGCAGATTTCATTGGTCAACAACAGCTTGGCCCCGGCGGGCAAATCGAAGGTGTCGAAGTGCCACTGCATCATCGGCATGCCGGGTAGGTAGTCTTGAATCCAGGGTTCTGCGCTCTCCGCCACAGGAAACAGCGGTGTAAAGCCCAACTCTGGGATCTCGTTTTGGTAGACACGACCGCCAAAGGCTCGAGCGATGAGCTGCGCCCCCAGGCAAATGCCCAGCACTGGCTTGCCCTGGCTGTGGAACTCGCGAATGAGCTCTGTCACCCGCGCCAGGTGGG
Organism: Nodosilinea sp. LEGE 06152; assembly: GCF_015207525.1. GTDB lineage: Bacteria > Cyanobacteriota > Cyanobacteriia > Phormidesmidales > Phormidesmidaceae > Nodosilinea. The sequence continues at coordinate 300,920 of NZ_JADEWR010000004.1, read as the reverse complement.
GAAAGTTCTCGTCTTCACAGGCGTTCATGGGGCCGCCCAGCACTATTAAGCCATCGTAGTGGCCCTGGGGCGGGGTCGACCGCTGGGGCACCAGCCAGGTGTGCAGCCAGGCTCCGTTCACCTCCAGGTACCGGCCCAAAATGCCAACCGGGTCGGCCTCAACGTGTTGAACAACCAAAATATCCATAGGGTATTAGACCTAGCCTTCAGTTATACGCTTGGGGGCAAGCTCGTTTAGCCGCAGCGGTAAGCCTGGTGGGAGGGCCAAAGGGGTTGCATCAAACTTGTTATATCAAGTTATCTCAGAATTTTTCGAGATTGGCAAATAATCCGCTTGGGGCACGGCTTTTATCTTACTCAGGTTTTGTCCTACCCTAAAAGCGGCTTTGAAAAGGCTTTGGGGGGCAGTTAGGTGTATCGGTGGTCCCCAAATTAACTTTTGCAGCGAGCTGGGGGCCGCGATCGCCCTAGCGCGGACGTCCCACAGAGTTGTCTGCAACGTTGTCTGCAACCGCAGACTGCAGCCGATACCACGCGTCGTGAATGGCCTGTTTAGCCTGGTTCCAGTCGAGTCGGCCTGATCGGTTGTGGCGATCGTAATCTCGGCGCAGGTGAGGTTCTGCCTGACCAAAGTTGAGGCCCTGGCTAGAGTAGCGGCTATAGCCTTCGTAGCCGGTACGGTAGGCGGGGCTGTAGTCGTCGTAACCGTAGCCCGACCTGGCATAGGGCTGATGCCGATAATTGTCGCGCCAGTACTTTTCCTCGGCGATAGGGTCGGCATGCCCGGTGGTCATACCTTCGTTGGCGAGTCCGCCTGCGACAGCGCCCACAGCGGCCCCGACAGCAGCCCCCACCGGCCCACCGGCAATACCGCCAATGGCTGTACCCATAACGCTGGCCCCAGCTGGGCCAATGCCAGTGTTCCCAGTGTCTGCAGGCTGGCCAGCCTGCTCAACCGGCTGCCTCTCTGGCGGCACAGGCTTAGCGTTGAGATTGCGGTTCGCGCCTCGCCCGGTTCGGTTGATGTCGTTATCGCTGTTCATGGTATTTGTATCTGACGTCAAAGCGGCTTTCTAGAACTGAGGGTTGGCAGCTACAGGTGGCCTCGCTTACACGCTATTCAGGTTCTGCCTCAGGCTGTTCGGCTAGAGGGCTGGGTTATTTCTCTGCCCCAGGACAGAATTAGTGCGGCAGGATTAGTGCGACAGGGCAGAGGCCGTTGCGTTGTTGCTTCAGTTTGTCAGAGTCTGTCAGGGCCAGATAGAGCGCTGATTGAAGGGGCTGTCGTTTTGATCAAACGGCTGTGAAATTTCAGATTGAGGGGCCGTATCTACAGCTACAAAAGCGACGTCGTCAGCCTGTTTTACTAAGCTGAAACTCCCGGAGTCGTTCTATGGTCAGCATGTTGACCCAGGTACAGAACCTGGCAGAAAGGGCCAAGGCCCTCGGCATCAAGTTTTTCTTAGTCTCCTACACCGATTTGCTGGGGGGCACGCGGGCCAAGCTGGTGCCCGCTTCGCAAATGGCTGGGGTAGAGAAAGACGGCGCGTTTTTCTGCTCGTTTGCCTCCAACCTGGGTTTGGGGCCAGAGGCGGCAGAGATTGCTGTTGTGCCCGACCCCGACTCGTTGATTCAGCTGCCCTGGGAGCCAACCGTGGGCTGGGTAGCTAGCGATGTTTACTACGAAGGAGAACCCTTCCCCGCTGCGCCCCGGATGATGCTCAACTGGGTGATTGATCAGGCCGCGTCGCTGGGCTACACCCTCAAAACTGGGGTAGAAGCCGAATTCTTTTTGCTGCGCCAAACCGAGCAGGGGTACGAAATTGCTGACCCCAAGGACACGGCTGAGCGCCCCTGCTACGACCAGCTCAACCTGATGCGCCAGTTTGACCTGATCTCAACGCTGGTCACCTACATGGAAGACCTGGGCTGGGGGCCGTACCAGTGCGACCACGAAGACGCCAACGGTCAGTTTGAGCTGAACTGGACCTATAGCGATGCGAGAACAACCTGCGATCGCCACGTCTTTTTCAAATACATGGTCAAAACCCTGGCCGAGCAGCGGGGCTTTGTCGCCACCTTTATGCCCAAGCCCTTTAGCCACATCACCGGCAACGGCGGCCATGTGCACAACAGCCTGTGGCAGGGCGATACCAACCTCTTTGCCGAAGGGGCCGACGAGGGCGGGCTTTCGTCCATCGGCTACCACTTCCTCGGCGGTGTGCTCGCCCACGGCAAAGGGCTGACGGCCCTCTGCGCCCCCACCGTTAACTCCTACCGCCGCCTGGGGGCCAGCACCACCACCTCCGGTAGCACCTGGAGCCCCCGCTACATCTCCTACGGCGGCAACAACCGCTCTCACCTGGTTCGCATTCCCGATACGGGTCGCTTCGAGTGCCGCATGATCGATGGGGCCGTCAACCTCTACCTGGCCACCGCCGGAATTTTGGCAGCGGGTCTCGACGGCATTAGGACCCAGGCCGACCCAGGCCAGCGCATTGACGAAAACCTATTTGCCCGTGGCGACGAGTTCCCTAACCTGCAAACCCTGCCCCACAATCTCTACGAAGCGATGGCCGCCCTCAAGCAAGATCCCCTGCTCATGGACATGATGGGCGAACTCGGAGCTAAAACCTTCCTCGAAATGAAGGCGAAGGAATGGGACGCCTTCAATGCCCAAGTTACCGACTGGGAAATGAACCAGTACGTGAATATTTAGAAGTCCCGCAGGGGCGAACGACCGCTCGCCCTGGTGAGGTATCTGTGATCGGGATGATCAATGGGTAGACAAGGTGAATGGTGGGCAGTGCCCGCCCTACGGTTGCTTAAGTTAATCGCAGAGAAGGACAGGTTACTTTGCAGAACAAAGGTTTAAACCGATGATCGGTTGATCCTTTCCGTTGGGTCCAGGGCGGCGGAACGGCCCTGGACGAGGGGGGCTGGGGGCAATCGGAACGCCCCCAGCAGCAGGTTTGGCTTTTACCCAAGATTTTTGTAGACGTGCAGGGTCTTTAGCCCAAGACAACGGTGCATCGCTGCGCGGATGCCCCCTACAGTTCCTCTTTCCAAAGCGTAAATTCGTTATGTCTTCTACTATTTACACCTACAACTTCCCCACCCGCATTCGCTTTGGGCCAAGAGCGCGGGCAGAACTTACTGCCGAACTCACGACTCTGGGCATTGAGCGAGTCATCATCGTCACCGATAAAGATGTCGCTCAACTTCCCTGGTTCCCAGATCTAGAAGCCTCCCTTGCTGCCTTTAATGCCGTCACCTTTAGCGGCGTTTGGGGCAACCCAGTGGTTTCCCAGGTCATGGCAGGACTGGAGGCATGGAAGACGCACGGGGCCGATGGCATTGTGGCCGTTGGCGGCGGTGCGCCGATGGATGTGGCGAAGGCGATCGCCCTAATGGCCAACCACCCCGGCCACCTATTCGACTACGAGGACGGCAACAGTACACGCCCCATCGATCAGCTGATTCCACCGATTGTCGCTATCCCCACTACCGCAGGCACTGGTAGCGAAGTGGGCCGCAGTGCGGTAATTTCAGACGACGATACCCACGCCAAAAAGATCGTGTTTGACCCGCAACTGTTGCCAAAGGTGGTGCTGGCTGACCCGGAGCTGCTGCTGGGCCTACCGGCCAAAATTACTGCCGCCACGGGAATGGATGCACTGACTCACCTGATCGAGGCGTTCCTGGCCAAGGGATTTAATCCGTTGTGCGATGGCATTGCGCTGGAGGGTATTTATCTGGTGGCGCAGAATTTGAAGGCTTGCGTGGATTTTGCCCGGCGATCGCAAGCTGGAGAAGCCTTTGATGAGGCAACAGCGGCGGCGCACTTGGCGGTTAGGGGAGGAATGCTGAATGCGTCGATGATGGGGGCGATCGCATTTCAAAAGGGCCTGGGCGTTACCCATTCTTGCGCCCATGCGCTCTCTACGGTGTATGACACGCACCACGGGTTGGCGAATGGCATCATGCTGCCGGCGGCGATGCGGTTTAATTTAGCCGCCGCCCCCGAGCAATTTTTGCGGATGGCGCGGGTGGTAAAGCCAGAGGCGACCGATGGGCAGGAGTTTGTGGATTGGATTATGGGGCTGTCGGAGTCGATTGGCATCCCGACTTCGCTGGGGGCTTTGGGGGTAAATTCCGATAGTCTCGAGCCCCTGGTGGCGGTGGCGATCAAGGATGGCTGTCATCCGCTGAATCCTAGACCCGTTACGGAGAAGGACTTTTACGCCATCTATCAAGATGCCTTCTAATCGCCATGCCCTTTGCCATTCAACCGTAGGGTGCATAACGTTAAGGCGAGGCTTTGCCAACGCGCAGCAATGCACCATTGCCTTAGCCCACAATCGATCGCGGCGCACAATCTGGGGCAATGGCCAGATCTGCTGCTGGGGCCATTTCGCTGGCCCCAGACCCCCATCGACAAGGACGTTCCGTCGTCCTTGACCTCACGGAAAGGACTTATCGATCATCGGTTTAAACCTCCGTTCTGCAAAGCAACCTGTCCTTCTCTGCAATTGACCTGCCCGTAGGGTGGGCATTGCCCACCATCCACCCCCTACCAAAACCGTCGATCAACGACCTACTCAATCCCCTGCGCTATGGCTGACCTACTCTCGATCATTAACCCCGCCACCGAGGCCTTGATTAAAGACATGCCGGTAGATGACGGAGCCGCCGTTGCCGAAAAATATGGCAGAGCGCGGGAGGCACAGCTGGGGTGGGGGGCACTGCCTTTGGCCGATCGCATCACGCCCATCCTGCGGTTCCGGGACCTGCTGATTGAGCGAGTCGATACCCTAGCGGCGTTGCTAACCTCGGAAACTGGCAAGCCCATCACCCAGGCCCGCAGCGAGATCTTGGCTCTGCCAGGCAGAATCGATTTCTTTGTGCAAAATGCCGATCAGGTTCTATCTCCCGATCGGGTTTACGCCGAGCCAGCGGAGGCGGCGCTGGGAGCTGGCACCCTAGAAGAAGTGATTGCTCAGGAGCCGCTGGGGGTGATCGCTAACATCTCGGCGTGGAACTATCCCTATTTTGTGGGGGGAAACGTGTTTATTCCGGCGCTGCTGATGGGCAATGCGGTGTTGTACAAGCCGTCGGAGTTTGCCACGTTGACAGGGGGGGCGATCGCATCTCTCCTGCACGAGTCGGGCATTCCCGAAGACATTTTCATTCCGGTGATTGGCTCGGGGCTAACCGGGGCGGCGCTATTGGAGCAGCCGATCGACGGAGTGTTCTTTACGGGCTCCTACGCTACGGGGCAGAAGATCGCGATCGCCGCCGCACCCAAGCTGATCCGCACCCAGCTAGAGCTGGGGGGCAAAGATCCAGCCTACGTGTGCGCTGATGCGAAGGTGTCTGTGGCGGCGGCGGGGCTGGCGGATGGCGCGTTCTACAACAATGGTCAAAGCTGCTGCGCGGTGGAGCGCATCTACGTGCACGCCGATGTCTATGACGAGTTTCTAGAAGCGTTCATGGCAACGGTGCAAGGGTTTAAGCTGGGCGACCCCACCGATCCGGCTACCTACCTTGGCCCGGTGAGCCGCAAACCGCAGCTCAGTGTTTTGGCAGAGCAGGTGACGGATGCCCTGGCTAAGGGGGCCACCCTGCAATGCGGCGGCGAAACCCTCGATCGCCCCGGCTGGTACTTTGCTCCCACGGTGCTCACCGAGGTCAACCACACCATGACGGTGATGCAGGCAGAAACCTTTGGCCCAGTAATTGGCATTCAGCAGGTGGCCAGCGATGCGGAAGCCGTAGCGCTGATGCAGGATACGCCCTACGGGCTGACGGCGGCGGTGTATGGAACGGAGCGGGAGCGGGCTGTAGGCATTCTGCGCCAGCTCAAGACGGGGAGCGCCTACTGGAACTGCTGCGATCGCGTCAGTCCTCGCCTGCCCTGGAGCGGTCGCGGCCACTCCGGTTTGGGGGCAACGCTGTCGCTGGCAGGAATCTATACGTTTTTGCAGCCTCGGGCTTGGCACCTACGAGCGGGATAATTTTGGATTCTATATTTTGAATTTTCGAGACCGCTTGCAAAAGACTTAGTCCTCCTTAAGTATGATTTTTAATCCAAAATCGCCAATCCAAAATCCAAAATCGCCAAAGTTCGGCCCTCGCCCCGCTGGCGGACGGCTATCCGCCACAGAGCAACCCATGGGTTCCGTGGCACCATAAAGCCATCGCATTCAACCTTGCCCCCATGAACTCTCCTGTTCAGGCTTTCTACGACTGGTATAAGCGCACCCTCGAACACCCCAAATACCGCTGGCTGTTGGCCGGTGCCACACTGCTTTACCTGCTTAGCCCCATCGATATTTCTCCCGATTTCATCCCCATCATTGGCTGGATTGATGATGCGGCGGTGGCCTCTATTTTTATTGCCGCCATGTCGCAGATCGTGCTGTCTGGGTTGACCAACAAAAAGCAGTCTGGGCTGCGGGCTGATACTCCCGATGCCGCTAACACCACCGTCGATGTCAACTTCGACCAGTAGGTCGATGGCCGAGCACCAGTCCGTGTCGTAGCCTCAAATCGGCATTGGGTGCGTTACGTTTCCTGTGACACCCCCTGCGTGTTGTGCAGCTCAACCCATCATGAGCCCGAAGTGAAGCCCCGAGTGAAACGGTGCGCTGCAGCCAGGGGAAGGGTTGATTGCGAACCTGCTTGCAGCTAACAGCGCACCCTAGGTGCTTTTTCGCAGCACCTGCCCTGCGACTTCGGAGTTGGCCATTGCCAATCCAAAATTTAGAATCCAAAATCGCCAATCTAAAATCGCTATGCCCGTCAAAAAAGACCCTCAGCCACCGCAATCGCGGCAAATTATCAATATCGTGCTCTGGGCCGCCACTGGCCTGCTGCTGCTCAACATTGTGTTCTCTAGCGTGTTTGGCAGCCAAACCGCCCGTGAACCCTATAGCATGTTCATTCACCGGATCGACGAGCAGGAGGTAGTGCGCGCCTCGGTGGGCCAAAACGAAATTCGCTACCAGGTCAAAGACCCCACCACGGGTGAACCGGGCGATGTATATACCACTACCCCCATTTTCGACCTCCAACTGCCCCAGCGGCTCGAAGACAACGGCGTTGAGTTTGCCGCTGTGCCGCCGCCCAAGGGTCAGTGGTTTGGCAGCTTGCTGAGCTGGGTGATTCCGCCGCTGATTTTCATTGGCGTGTGGCGGTTCTTTTTAGCTCGTGGCGGTGGTGGCCCCCAGGGAGCGCTCTCCATTGGCAAAAGCAAAGCCAAGGTCTATGTCGAGGGCGACGCTGGCAAAATTACCTTTGATGATGTAGCCGGGGTTGAAGAGGCTAAAACCGAACTGGTAGAAGTGGTTGACTTCCTCAAAACCCCCAAGCGCTTTACCGACCTGGGAGCCAAAATTCCCAAGGGGGTGCTGCTGGTTGGCCCTCCTGGTACGGGCAAAACTCTGATGGCCAAGGCCGTTGCTGGTGAGGCGGGAGTGCCCTTCTTCAGCATTTCGGGTTCAGAATTTGTCGAGCTGTTTGTTGGCGTGGGCTCCTCGCGCGTGCGTGACCTGTTCGAGCAGGCCAAAAAACAGTCGCCCTGCATCGTCTTCATTGATGAGCTGGATGCGATCGGCAAATCCCGCTCTAGCAGCGGCTTCTACGGCGGCAACGACGAGCGCGAGCAAACCCTCAACCAGCTGCTTACTGAGATGGATGGCTTTGAGGCTGGCGACACTACAGTAATTGTGCTGGCTGCCACCAACCGCCCCGAAACCCTCGACCCCGCCCTGCTGCGCCCCGGTCGCTTCGATCGCCAGGTTCTCGTCGATCGCCCCGACCTCAAGGGCCGCGAAGCCATCCTCAAAATCCACGCCAAGGATGTGAAGCTGGCCGACACTGTCGATCTCAAGACCACCGCCACTCGTACCCCAGGCTTTGCCGGGGCCGACCTAGCCAACCTGGTCAACGAAGCCGCCCTGCTAGCCGCCCGTCGCAGCAGTGCTGTGGTCGAGCAGGAAGACTTTGCCGAGGCGATCGAGCGTGTGGTTGCTGGCCTTGAAAAGAAGAGCCGCGTACTCAACGAAAAAGAAAAGAAAATTGTTGCCTACCACGAAGTTGGACACGCTTTAGTGGGCGCAATGATGCCCGGCACCGATGAGGTCGAAAAAATCTCTATCGTGCCGCGCGGTATGGCCGCCCTCGGCTACACCCTGCAACTGCCCACCGAAGACCGCTTTTTGCGTGATGAGGCCGAGCTAAAGGGGCAAATTGCTACCCTGCTGGGTGGGCGATCGGCTGAAGAAATTATCTTCGGCAGCATCACCACCGGTGCCTCAAATGATTTGCAGCGGGCCACTGACCTGGCTGAGCAAATGGTCACCACCTACGGCATGAGTCAGGTGCTCGGCCCCCTCGCCTACGATCGCGCCCAGCGCAACGCCTTCCTTGAAGGCGGCATGCCCAACGCTCGCCGCCCCATCAGCGAGGAAACCGCCAAGGCGATCGACGAAGAGGTGAAAGCCATCGTTGAAGAAGGCCACCAGCGCGCCCTCGACATTCTCAAGCAGAATCGCGAGCTGCTAGAGACCCTGGCTCAGCAGCTGCTAGAGGCTGAGGTGATCGAAGGCCCGCCCCTGCGCGAACAGCTCAAGCAGGTGCAGGACCCCCAACTGGTGGGTTAAAGGCTATTGCATAGTTAACAGTTGCCCCAGCCTGGCTTGTACAGGCTGGGGCAACTGCTGTAGAAGCGCTGCGGCGAGACATGCTCCGAACTGGCCCAAGCTAAACCTTCGCCACCACCAAGCCTCTGCTACAGTATTAATCGCCTCAATCCCTAACTCTTTAGAAAACCTGTGGTTGCCGTTAACGACATCTACCTGCTGCGCAATATCTGGTACCACGCCATGCCCAGCCGCGAGCTGAAGGCGGGCAAGATGGTGGCCAAAACCCTGCTCAACGAGCCGATCTTGTTTGGTCGAACCGAGCAAGGCAAAGCCTTTGCCATTCGCGATATTTGCCCTCACCGGGCGGTGCCCCTCAGCTGTGGCCGCTTCGACGGCACCGAGGTCGAGTGCTGCTACCACGGCTGGCGCTTCAATGAAAACGGCCAGTGCACCGAAATCCCCTCGCTGATGCCCGACCAGCGCATGGATCTCAGCCGTTTTGACGTGCGGAACTACGAGGTCAAAGAAGTGCAGGGCAACCTGTGGGTCTATATGGCCGACCCCGCCAACCCCCAGCCCCCCCGCTTTGACGTGCCCCGCGTGCCCGGTTTTGGTGACGACGTGCGGCCCAACGTCACTTACACCATGCGCTTCCCCTGCTACATCGACCACGCTGTAGTAGGGCTTATGGACCCAGCCCACTCGCCCTTTGTGCATCGCTCCTGGTGGTGGCGCGGGGCCACCCTCAACGACGAAATTAAGTGGTTTGACCCTTCCACCTACGGCTTTACCATGCGCAAGCACCGCATGGGCGAAAACATGGGCTACGGCTACTGGCTAATCGGCGGCGTACCCGACAACGAAATCATCTTCTACCTGCCTGGCGTGCGTACCGAAGAGACCACCACCGCCAAACACCGCGTCGTCAACCTCACCACGGTTACGCCGCTCACCGACGACCAAACCGATGTCACCTTTGAGCTGTACTGGGATCTGCCCTGGGGCGCTTTGCTCAAGCCCATTCTACCGCTGATGATTCGCTCATTCCTCGGACAGGACCGCGATGTTGTGATCAAGCAGCAGGAAGGACTTAAACACGAGACCGTGCTACGCCTGATCAAAGACTCTGACACCCTGGCCCGCTGGTACTACCAGCTCAAAAAAGAGTACCAGCGCGCCCAAACCGAAGACCGCGAGTTTGTTACCCCCGTCAAGACGCAGCTGCTTAAGTGGCGGGCGTAGCCGTTTATTCATCGTGGAAGAAGGGCATAGGGCGCGAAGCATCAGGTCTTATACCCATCGTCTATGCCGCTAGCGCAGCACCCTCAACAACAAAAAAGCCATAGCTGTTCCCTGAGCGAAGTCGAAGGGAACAGCTATTTCTAAGGCAGCGTCGCCACTACATCCTCGCGCCAAGCGGCGGGAAATCCAGGGGCTAGAATGGTTGCCTGGTAAGGAATTACCCCAACAGCATCGCTCCCCAGACATTGGGCGGCGGCGTAGGAGAGATCGAGCGATCGCTCCCCAATGTAGGGGCCCCGATCGTTAATGCGCACCACCACGGTCTTACCGTTGAGCTGGTTACGCACCTTTAGGTGAGTGCCAAAGGGCAGTGTTTTGTGGGCCGCGGTGAGATCGTGCTGGTTGAAAGTTTCGCCCGTGGCTGTCTGTCGGCCGTGGAAGTACGGCCCGTACCAGGAGGCGATGCCGCTAAAGGTCTGATGGGTTTCGCCCAGCCCTTTGGCCACCATTTGCACCTGGCTAGGGTCTAAGGGAGTTGCCCCAAAGGCCAAACGCAGGTTGTTGACCCACTGAGCGGCCTGTAGCGCGGGTGGCTCGTTCTCAGAGGTAGCCATGTTTTGGGCCGGGTCGGGCAGCACAAACACAGTTTTGCCATCTACCTGAGCCGCCGCCTGGTACTGGCTCAGGCTAGGGGTAAGCTGGTCTGGTTTAGTTTCTAAAACAGGCACCGCCTGACGAATTTGGTTGGCAATCCGGTCTGCCACTTGGCGAGAGAGCACTCGACCAATCGGCACATCTTTGACCTGAATGGTGAACCCCGCCGCAGAGCTATCGACCCCAGCTGCTAAAGTGCTGCCGCAGGCACCAGAGGCTGGCGTAACCTGAGCAAAACCGCTACTAATGTGGGCTTTGCTGCCCTGGGCCACTACGGCCACCGCTGCAGTAGCGACCCAGTGGGGCCAGTCGATCGCAGCGGTCTGTGGCCAGGCGAGCTGAGGCTGCAGCGACAGGGGCCGCTTAGCCGATGCTTGCAGGTGCAGAGGTGAGTAAGGCTGTGCCCTAGGAACTACCGCTGATGAGCGCTGCAAATGAGCTGCCGCGTAGGGATTAGCGGCTTGCAGCGTAACAGGTTGATTGAGATGGTGCGGTAGAAGTGCAGCCCAGAGAAATCCAAATAACGTCATTTATGCGTGTGCTGAGATCAACGCCCGCAGCACCCGTAGCTCTACCCAACGGTAGACCTAGCGACAAGCTGTAGCTGGGGGCAATAGAAAGCAGCAACCCCGGTAACAGCACTTGCTTAGCTACCAGGGCAAAAAAAGCTAGCTTTCGAGGTTATTCGCAAACAAGCGAATAATTTTTCAGCGTAACATCTAAAATTTGTATATGCAACGACATTCCTTACAAAGACTTTAGGGTATTCGCTTCAAGCTTGCCCTAGTGGCTGCGACGGAACCGCTGGTCTGGAGTTCAGCGCTGTCGAAGGCCAGTGAAACCCTGAGAGATTCTTTCAAGTACAGGTGCCTAGAATATCCGTAGGCTTAGTGGGTCACCCACCCTCAGTCACTACACCTGATTGAATAACTAACCCTCTAAAACCTAACTGTACAAAGTAGCAGCCCCATCTTAATGACACCAACAGAGGGGTCAGACGGGGCTGGAGACGCAGTTAGGAGGTATCTTGCGTTCAGCATATCTGGGGAACGGGGTGGTAGGGCCTTCCCTTAACAAGTTTTTAATGCCTGAGTCTGCTTCAACGTCAGCTCGCCTCCGCCCTCGGCAGGGTTAGAACAAACGCGATCGGCTGTCACCCTTGGGGTTAAGGGACATTTGCAGGCCTTTATAGGAGCATAAAGCTTCCGTAAAAGCCTGGGTAGTCAAGTATCGAATAAAACCTTGAGCGTGAAGAATCACACTATGCCTCCGGCAGCATCAGGACCGCAACGGCGAGCCTGGATCAGTGGGAATGGAGGAGTTCTGTCACTGTTCTAAGGTTGGTTCCAGCTATGAAGGCAACCCTTATACGAGTATTCATCTGGCCCAGCGGCACGGCCATGCTGGTAGGAGTCAGCGTGTTAACTTTGCTACTGCTGCACTGGCCCAGCCTGGGGTGCGATCGCCAGGCCAACGGCCCCCGCGATGAGTTTCCGGGCCAGCGACGAGGGGGCGGCACCCACTGGGTTAATGCTCTACACCATGACACTATGGCTTAACGTTTGTGGCCTTGGCAGGTCCAGGGATGCCAGAGGGCGCTAGCCGCAATCTAGACCCTAAGGATGTCCGGATAGCGCCGATAACGCCCTGTATATCTGTATATCCAGGAATCTGAGTCAATGTCTGCCATTGTCCACGCCTACCGTTGTCGGTCTAATCCATGGTGCATTTCCGGACCTGGCCCTTGGGTCAGCAGTTTCGTCAGCTAGCCGCTTATTTGTCACAACCGATTAATTTTGGCAGTCGAGCCGTGCTGGTTTCTAGTCTGCTGGCGCTGACGCTGGTGTCTATGGGTAAGCGGCTGCAGCTGTTTGAAACCTTTGAGATGTTGAGCTTTGACCTGCTCACCCGCCTTCAAATCCAGGAGTCGCCAGACCCCCGCCTGCTGCTGGTAGAAGTCACTGAGGCCGATCTCGAAGCCTACGGTTGGCCCCTGTCTGACCAGGTAATAGCCGACATCATTGCAGAGGTGCAGCGCCACGAACCGACGGTGGTGGGCTTAGACCTGTACCGCAACACGCCGCAGGATATGCCCGGTCGGGCCGCTTTGGCCCAGGCCTTTGAGGCTTCTAACGTAATTGGCATTTTCAACGTGGGCAAGCAGGGGAAGGGCATTGAGGTACCAGCCCCCCCCACCTGGCCCGCTGATCAGCTGGGCTTCAACGATTTGGTCATTGACCCCGACGGGGTACTGCGTCGCAACCTCCTGTACGTATCGGCTGCAGAGGACCCGTTTTTCTCGTTTCCGCTGCGGGTGGTGCTGGCCTACCACCGCGATCTGCCGTTTCAAGTCGATCGGCAAAACGACCTGTTGCGCATTGGGGATGCCAAATTTCCGGCTTTGATGCCCGGTGATGGCGGCTACGCCAGGGTCGACAACCGGGGCTACCAGGTGCTGCTGAAGTACCGTACTTCCTACCAAACGGCCCCCAGCCTGACAATTACCCAGGTGTTGGCGGGGGCGGTGCCCCCCGACTGGGTGCGGGGCAACATTGTGCTGGTTGGCTCGACGGCCTCTAGTTTGAAGGACGAGTTTTTTACTCCCTTTAGTCAGGATCAGTCGTCGCAGTTTGTGATGGCGGGGGTAGAGATGCACGCCCAGAGCATTAGCCAGCTGCTCGATGCGATCGCGGGCGAACCCGCCCTCTACCAATTTTTGCCGCAGTGGGGCGAGTTCCTCTGGCTGCTGGGCTGGACCCTGGTGGCTGGTGTGGCTGGGTGGGCTGTGCGCCGTCCGGCGAGCCTGCTGGTGCTCAGCGGCAGTATTGTCTTGGGCATTTGGGGCCTTAGCGGTCTGGCCCTGGCCCAGCTGGTGTGGGTACCCACCGTCGAACCCATCGCCGCCTTTTTGCTGGCCCTGGGGCTGGTGCTTACCCAAAAGGCGCTGTACCGCAGCAGCTACGACCAGCTCACGATGCTGCCAGGGCGCGACATGTTTCTGCTGCAGGTGCAGCGGGCGCTGCAGCACCACCCCGGCACGGCGGTCACGGTGGTGTTTTTAGATATCGATCGCTTTAAGCTGATCAACCAGTCCTTTGGCCACCTAATGGGCGATCGCGTGCTGAAAACGATTGGCCAGCGGCTGCGGCAGTTTCTGCCCACCTCGGCCCAGCTGGCAAGGGTAGGCGGCGACGAGTTTGCCTTTTTGCTGCCGGTGCACGACCAAACCACCGTAGACCAGTGGCTCGGCCGCCTGCAAACCGAGCTGTCGGCTCCCTTTTCGGTGGCGCGGCGGCGGCTCTCGGTGACTAGCTCCATGGGGGTAGCCATGGCCCACCGCGACCACCCGCCCACAGCCCAAGACCTGTTGCGCGATGCCCATACCGCCATGTACCGGGCCAAGGCGCTGCACGAGTATCGCCACGAGGTGTTTGCCAGCACCATGCACGAAGAGGCGGTGCGTCGTCTAGAGCTAGAGAGCCATCTGCTCAGCGCCTTTGAAAACAACGAGTTTTTGCTGCACTACCAGCCCATCGTTTGTCTTCAGAGCGGCCGCATTGCCGGGTTTGAGGCGCTGGTGCGGTGGTATCGGCCCGAGGAGGGCTTTGTGTCGCCGGGGCAGTTTATTCAAGTCACCGAAGAAACAGGGTTGATTGTGCACCTGGGTCAGTGGATTTTTCGGGCCGCCTGTACCCAGCTCAAGGCCTGGCAGCAGCAGTTTCCTGACCAGCCGCTGACGATGAGCATTAACCTTTCGCGGCGACAGTTTCACCAGGCCGATTTGGTCATTCAGTTTGGCGATACTCTGCAAGAGCTGGCGCTGGTTGGCAATCGAGTGCAGCTTGAGATTACCGAAAGCATGATTATGCGCGATGTCGATGGGGCTGTAGACCTGATGCACCGGCTTAAGCAGCTGGGGTTGAAGCTGGCGATCGACGACTTTGGCACCGGCTACTCATCGCTGAGCTATCTGCATCGCTTCCCGACAGACACCCTCAAAATTGATCAATCTTTTGTGGGCCGTATGGACCAGAGCGACGACGATCGCGAAATTGTGCACACCATAATCACTCTGGGGCAAAAGCTGAATATGGACCTGGTAGCCGAAGGCATTGAGACCGAAACCCAGCTGGCTCGACTGCGAGCAATGGGCTGTCGGCGGGGACAGGGTTATCTGTTTTCTCAACCCCTGGGGCGCGATGGGGCAACAGCCCTGCTGGCCAACCCCTGGCCCTGGGCCCAGGCCAGCATCCCCAATGGGGCCTCAACTCCTTGAAAACAGGCGCTATTTGGTCAACGTTACATAACACTATGTTTTGTGCAGAAGTAATAGGATGGGAGGGTAGCTTTTTGTGCTTCAGGGCACAGTTAAGAGAGACTTAGTTTAGAGGTTGACGACCAAAGCTACCCTCGTTCTGAGCGCCAATACAGTTCATAGCCGACGGGCTGGGTTGTCGAGATTTAGACCCAGCTAAGACCCTGGGGGTACGACCTAGCGGCCGTGTTCCAGGGGCAGCTGTGCCGTAGACGCGATCGAACTGGCCGCCGACCTCAGTTGACCAACAGGAGGTCAAACCATGCCCATTAGTAGTATTAACCCCGCCACCGGAGCAGTTTTCAAGACCTTTGAACCTTTGAGCGACGCCGACGTTGAGCACAAGCTCGCCCTGGCGGCCAAAGCGTTTACCACCTACCGTCAGACATCGTTTGAGCAGCGGGCTACCTGGCTGCGTCAGGCGGCCCAGGTGCTTGACGACAACAAAGCCGCCTACGCCAAAATCATGACCCTGGAGATGGGCAAGCCGCTGGCCGGGGCGGTAGCCGAAGTCGAAAAAAGCGCCCTGGTCTGCCGCTACTACGCCGACCACGGAGCCGAGTTTTTGGCCGACGAGCCTGCCACTACCGACGCCAGCCGCAGTTTTGTGCGCTACCAGCCCATGGGGCCAGTGCTGGCGGTGATGCCCTGGAACTTCCCGTTTTGGCAGGTGTTTCGCTTTGCGGCCCCGGCCCTGATGGCGGGCAATGTGGGTCTGCTCAAGCACGCCTCCAACGTGCCCCAGTGCGCCCTGGCGATCGAGGAAATTTTTCAAAAGGCGGGGCTGCCGGAGGGGGCGTTTCAGACGCTGCTGATTGGGGGCGATCGCATTGCCAAGCTGGTCACCGACGATCGCATCAAAGCCGCCACCCTAACCGGTAGCGAACCTGCCGGGGCCAGCCTGGCCGCCGCCTGCGGTCAGCAGATCAAAAAGACGGTGCTGGAGCTGGGCGGCAGCGATCCGTTTATTGTCATGCCCAGTGCCGATTTGGATGCGGCGATCGCCACCGCCGCCACCGCCCGCATGCTCAATAACGGTCAGTCGTGTATTGCCGCCAAGCGGTTCATTGTCCATGAGGCGATCGCTGATCAGTTTGAGCAGGGGCTGACCGAAAAATTTGCCGCCCTGGTGGTGGGCGACCCTCTAAATGACGGGGTTACCGTCGGCCCCATGTCTACCCCCGACATTGCCGCCGAGCTAGAGCAGCAGGTCAACGCCTGCCTGGCCGCGGGGGGCACCGCCCTCATCGGTGGCGATGTTGCGGCGCTGAAGGCGAAGCTGCCCGCCGATTTGCAGAACGGCAACTGGTTTCCGCCCACCATTCTCGCCGCCCTGCCGCCCGGCACCCCCGCCGACCAGGAGGAGTTCTTTGGCCCGGTGGCGCTGGTGTTTCGCGTTGCCAGTTTAGACGAGGCGATCGCGCGGGCCAACGACATTCCCTTTGGGCTGGGAGCCAGCGCCTGGAGCCAAGACCCCGCTGAGCAAGAGCGCCTGATGGCCGAACTGGAGGCTGGGGCAGTCTTTATTAATGGTTTGGTAAAGTCTGACCCCCGCCTGCCCTTTGGCGGTATTAAGCGCTCAGGATATGGAAGAGAGCTGGGCCGCCAGGGTATTCACGAGTTCGTCAACATCAAAACCGTGTGGGTTAAGTAGGCCCTCCATCCCCCACGTTCTAACGCATTAAGCACCGTTGCATCGGTTGCCATTCACCCCCGTTTTCGCGACCAATTACCCCTCCTTAACACGCTATGAACACCGCCGAATTGCTTGTCCAGTGCCTTGAGAACGAAGGCGTCGAGTACATCTTTGGTCTGCCGGGGGAAGAAAACCTGCAGCTGCTCCAGGCGCTCAAGCGATCGTCCATTCAGTTCATTACCACCCGTCACGAGCAGGGAGCGGCCTTTATGGCCGATGTCTACGGGCGGCTGACCGGCAAGGCGGGGGTTTGCCTTTCTACTTTGGGGCCGGGGGCGACTAACCTGATGACCGGCGTGGCCGATGCGACGCTAGATCGCGCCCCCCTGGTAGCGATCACCGGACAGGTAGGCACCGATCGCATGCACATCGAGTCGCACCAGTACCTCGATTTGGTGGCCATGTTTGCCCCGGTTACCAAGTGGAATGCCCAGATTGTGCGGCCCAGCATTACCCCCGAGATTGTGCGTAAGGCCTTTAAGCTGGCCCAGGCCGAAAAACCCGGCGCAGTGCACATCGATCTGCCCGAAAATATTGCCGAGATGGAGGTGGTCGGGGCCGCCCTGCGCAAAGACAGCCAGGAAAAGACCTACGCTTCACTTCAGAGCATTCAGCAGGCGGCTGTCGCTATTTCCCAGGCCAGCAACCCGATGATTTTGGTGGGTAACGGCGCTATTCGGGCCAGCGCCAGTGAAGCCCTGACTGAGTTTGCCACCCAGCTCAACATTCCGGTGGCCAACACTTTCATGGGCAAGGGAGTGATTCCCTATACCCATCCGCTGGCGCTGTGGTCGATTGGGTTGCAGCAGCGCGACTACATTACCTGCGCCATGGAACAGGCGGATTTGATCATTGCCGTGGGTTACGACCTGATCGAGTATTCGCCCAAAAAATGGAATCCCGAGGGCAACCTGCCGATTTTGCACATCAACCTCACCCACGCCGAAATCGACAGCAGCTACATTCCTAAAGTAGAGGTAATTGGCGATATTTCTGATTCGCTGGAGGAAATTCTTAAGCGGGTGAAGCGCCAGGGCCACCCTGACCCCATTAGCCTCAAGGTGCGCGACGAAATTCGCGCCGATTATGAACAATACGCCGACGACTACGGCTTCCCGATTAAGCCCCAAAAGCTGATCTACGACCTGCGCCAGGTGCTCAGCGCCGAAGATATTGTAATTTCTGACGTGGGTGCCCACAAAATGTGGATGGCCCGCAACTACCACTGCCTGCGCCCCAACACCTGCCTGATTTCAAACGGCTTTGCGGCCATGGGCATTGCGCTGCCGGGGGCGCTGGCGGCCAAGCTGGTGCACCCCAACCGCAAGGTGGTGGCGGTGACCGGCGACGGCGGCTTTATGATGAACTGCCAGGAACTCGAAACCGCTCTGCGGGTGGGCACGCCTTTTGTCACCGTTATCTTTAACGACGGTGGCTATGGGCTGATCGAGTGGAAGCAGATGAACTACTATGGCGAGTCAACCTACATTCACTTTACCAACCCTGACTTTGTCAAATTGGCGGAGGCTATGGGCCTGAAGGGCTACCGAATTGAGTCAGCCGAAGACTTTATTCCTACTCTAAAAACAGCACTCGAAGACAACGTGCCCGCCGTTATTGATTGCCCAGTTGACTACCGCGAAAATCTCCTATTCAGTCAGAAAGCGGGCGATCTAAGCTGCTTAATCTAGAGCTGCCATCAATAGCCACCGATGGTCTAAGACCCAGGAGCTACAGCCCTTGACCTATTTTTGGGCCGGGTGCGGCAATGCTGATAGCATCAGACCTTTAGCCGAAATTGCTGACATGCCTAGGTCAATTTGAGGTCGCAAAACCCGCTCTAAAACTTCCCGGTTGTGGCTTTGGCTGCGTTGAAAAACTAAGGGTCTACCGATGGTGCGAGGTTTTTATGGTGCAGCATCTAGCGAAGTCACCCCTAGCCTGGAGTATTGGCGGGGTGGGAGCGATCGCCGCCGCCGCGATCGGCCTATCGTATCTGGGCCAGAGCAATGGACAGAGTAACCCTTCCGAACCCGAGCTGACTCTCAACAATTTTGCGGTGTCGCCCTGGCAGCAGGGCACTGACCTGGGCTGGCAGGCGGCGGTAGCGGCTCAAACGGCTCAAACCCAGGCCGACTGGCAACGGGTGAGCGACCTGTGGGGGCAGGCGATCGCCGCTCTGGAGAGCGTGCCCACCGATGACGCCAACTATGCCCAGGCCCAGGCTAAGGTCGAGGAGTACCGGGGTAATGGGGCGATCGCCCGCGATCGGCAGGCCAAGGCCAGCCCTGCCCCCAACTCTCCTGCCGCTAGCGATCTGCAAAAAGCCCTGGTCAATGCCCAGCTGGCCTTTACTTTTACCCCTGGCACCGCTAACCGCACGCTCGGCCGCTCGGTTGATGGCCTGGCTACTGTAGAACTGGCGAGCGATCGGGCCACCCTAGTGCTGCCGCGCAGCGATGGAGCTTCACTCACCATGGCCCAAGTGGTCTACGCCAACCAGTTTGTCGCCCTGGCCGCCCCTGGGGCCGCCGCTCAGCCCTGGCTGCTAGACGCCCTGCGCGCTGCGCAGCGTAATCAGTCTCCACCAATCCCCGCTGGGGCACCTGTTGCCATTAGCGCTGAGCCAGAGACGCTCTCTATTACGGTGGTCACCGCTCCCTAGGCGGCCGCGATTCTTTAGGCTGTTTTGGTGTAACTGGGCAAACCGTTCCCCCGAGCGAATAAAATTGATGCGTAGGGAACAGATTTGTTCCAGATTCCTCCACATCCAGTCAGGTAATTTATGAGAGCGTATCGGGCCGCCGCTATACAGATGACCAGTGTGCCAGATTTGGCCAAAAACTTGGCCCAGGCCGAAGAGCTAATCGACCTGGCCGCGCGCCAGGGGGCAGAACTGGTCAGCCTACCCGAAAATTTTTCGTTTTTGGGCGATGAAGCCGCCAAGATTGCCGAGGCTGACGCCATTAGCCGAGCCAGCGAAGCCTTTCTCAAAACTATGGCCCAGCGCTACCAGGTGACGCTGATTGGCGGTGGCTACCCGGTACCTGCTAAGGAAGGCAAAGTCTTTAACACCGCGCTGTTGGTTTCTCCCGAGGGCCAGGAGCTGCTGCGCTACGAAAAAGTGCACCTGTTCGACGTCAACCTGCCCGACGGCAACACCTACCGCGAGTCGAACACCGTGATTTCGGGCCATCTGCTGCCCGACGTGTTTCCCTCTAAACCCTTTGGCATTTTGGGGCTGTCGGTGTGCTACGACGTGCGCTTTCCGGAGCTGTACCGCCACCTGTCACAGCAGGGGGCTGAGGTGCTGGTGGTGCCCGCCGCCTTTACCGAATTCACCGGCAAAGACCACTGGCAGGTGCTGCTCAAGGCGCGCGCGATCGAAAACACCTGCTACGTAATTGCCCCCGCCCAAACCGGCTTTCACAACGCCCGCCGCCAGTCTCACGGACACGCTATGATCATTGACCCCTGGGGCATAGTGATGGCCGATGCTGGGGTAGATACAGGCGTTGCGATCGCTGAAATCAACCCCGATCGCATCTCCCAGGTGCGACGCCAAATGCCGTCTTTAGCCCACCGAGTTTTTCCCTAACGCCAGTTTCTTTAGGCAGAACCACGGCTAGAACGATCCCCACGAACTCTTTGCAGGGAGAAATCTCATGTACATTGTATGGGATGAGTTGTAGCGGTCTGCATGGCGAATTGGATGAGTGCCCTCATCGGCAGCGACCTGATTAGTTCTTCCACCCCCTTTTTCCCTTCCCTGGCTGGCCCTGGTCCCTGGTTGGCCGAAGTAGCCGAATCGGAAGCGGAACTAGAACCCCTAGTGCTGGCCAGCGTGCTGCTGAGTTTAATTGTGGTGTACCTGGCCGCCAAGATTGGCGGTGAGCTATGCGCTCGCATCAACCTGCCTGCGGTCTTGGGAGAGCTAGTGGGGGGCGTCATTGTTGGCGTCTCGGCTCTGCACCTGATTGTGTTTCCCGAGGGCGGCGTCGAAGTGCCGTCGCTGCTCATGAAACTGGTGGGCATGACCGCTGGCCAATCGCCAGAGGGGTTGCTGCGGGTATTTCAGGGCGAAAGCGAGGTGATTTCTATCCTGGCTGAGCTAGGAGTCATCATTCTACTTTTTGAAATTGGTCTAGAGTCTGACCTCAAAGAACTGATTCGGGTTGGCCCTCAGGCCGCCATGGTTGCCGTCGTTGGGGTTGTTGCCCCCTTCGCTGCCGGTACAGCTGGGCTAATTGCACTGTTTGGCATCGACACCATTCCGGCAGTATTTGCCGGGGCGGCTCTCACCGCCACCAGCATTGGTATTACCGCCAAGGTGCTGGCCGAAATGCAGCAGCTCAGCTCCAAAGAAGGACAAATCATCATTGGGGCCGCCGTACTCGATGACGTGCTCGGCATCATTGTGCTGGCCGTCGTAGCCAGTTTGGCTAAAACCGGCGAAATCGAAATTCTTAACGTGGTCTATCTGATTGCTGGAGCGGCCACATTTTTGGTTGGGTCGATTTTGATTGGCCGACTGCTTAGCCCCTACTTTGTCATGGTGGTCAACCAGATGCGGACCCGGGGTCAGGTCATCATTAGCTCGCTAATTTTTGCCTTTGTGCTGGCCTATATTGCCGCCGCCATTCAGCTAGAGGCCATTTTGGGTGCCTTTGCAGCTGGTCTCATTCTGGCCGAAACCTCTAAGCACAAGGAGCTAGAGGAGCAAATCAGCCCCATTGCTGACATGCTGGTGCCGATTTTCTTTATCACTGTGGGGGCGCGCACCGATTTAAGCGTGCTCAACCCCCTAGAGCCCGCTAATCGGGCCGGGTTGATCATTGCCTCATTTCTGGTGGTTGTTGCCATCATCGGTAAGGTGATCGCAGGCTTTGTCATCTTTGGCCAACCGGGCATCAACCGTCTGGCGGTGGGAGTTGGCATGATTCCTCGGGGGGAGGTGGGCCTGGTGTTTGCTGGTGTCGGGGCCGCCAGCGGCGTGCTTACAGAATCGCTGGATGCAGCCATTATTGTGATGGTAATCTTCACCACGTTCTTGGCTCCGCCCCTGCTGCGAGTTGTGTTTAAAGAAGACGACGGCGAGGTTTCTCCGGCTGAACCCGCCCCCGAATTGGAAACCGCCGACGAAGTAGGGTCTTAGCAATCGGTTTCTGCAGATGATGAAGCGGCCTGCTAAGGTTGCTATACTGAGTATGCTTTTGCTGGTGTAGCTCAGTTGGTAGAGCAGCTGATTTGTAATCAGCCGGTCGCAAGTTCGAGTCTTGTCACCAGCTTTTCTTGCAAACCCCCTGGAACCAAGCGGTTTTGGGGAGCTCGCCTGATCGGTTACTTTCTTAAAGTGAAACTCGTGTAGCAACTTGGTGCTGCAGGCAGTTTGATCGAGCCCTTTTTTTGATGGCGTTGCCGACGAGCGCTCCAACGTTGGTTGGATAGTATTGCGCTGGGGCTAAGCGGTAGGCATGACCAAAGTCTCGGGCATCCGGGCGCGCTGTGACTGGGGTAGCCACTCCAGCGGCCACCCCAGCCACCTCTATCGTTCTATAGACAGACGCGCAGTAGCCCTCAAAGGTGCCATTCTAGGGCTATTAGAGGTAGGGCAAAACCATGCCTGATGTTTACACCCTCGGCGTTGAGGAAGAGTATCAGCTTGTCGATCCTGACACCCGTGAGTTGTGTGGTCGGGCTGGTAAGGTCTTAGCTACTGCCAATACTCAGCAGCATCCTGACCGGGTGCAGGCAGAGCTGCACCGTTGTCAGATCGAAATTGCCACCGATGTCTGTCATTCGCTGGAGGAATTGCGGCAGGAGCTGGTGCGATCGCGTCAGACGGTCATTACCGCTGCCCAGGAGCAGCGAGTAGCGGTTGTCGCTGCCGGTACTCATCCCTTTTCGGCCTGGCAAGACCAAACTTTAACCGACAAGGCGCGCTATCACCAGCTGGCCGAAACATTGCAGCAGACGAGCCGCGACCTGATTATTTTTGGCTGTCACGTTCATGTGGGGCTTAACGGCAGCGAATTTCGAGACCAGCCCGACCTGGCTATTGATGTTGTCAATCGCTGTCGGCTGTGGCTCGCCCCTCTGCTGGCCCTCACCGCCAATTCTCCGTTTTGGGAAGGCCGCGACACCGGTTACGACAGCTTTCGCACCGAACTGTGGTCTCGTTTACCGACGGCTGGCCCGCCGCCTTACTTTGCTAACCACAGCGAGTACTCTACATTTGTGGAGGGCCTGATTCGGGCTGGCGTTATGCCCGACATTACTAAGCTGTACTGGGATATTCGCCTGTCAAAGGCCTTTCCGACGCTAGAGTTTCGCATTGCTGATGTGTGTCTAAGCATTGACGAAGCCATCATGATGGCCGGACTGGTGCGGGGCATTGTGCGGACTAGCACCGAGGCGGCACGGGCCGGAGAACCCTGTCCCCCGATCAAATCTGAGCTGTTAAAAGCTGCCCACTGGACGGCTGCCCGCTATGGTCTAACCGGTGATTTGATCGAAGTGAAAGCCTCGGCGGCTGTCCCCGCCAGCACCTACATCAACCAAATGCTGGACACTTTAAAACCAGCCCTACAGGCCAACCACGACTGGGAGGTTGTCTACTCGGCAGTCCAGAGAATTTTGACCTTTGGAAATGCCGCCAGCCGTCAACGCCAATGGCTGAAAGAAACAGGGGATTTGCGACAGGTCGTGGATCGCCTGATCGAGCAAACCGCTATGACTGAGTTGCCCACCCGCGCCGTCGATGCCGAGGCTCCACCTGTGGAAGTTTGACGCTGCACGGCGAAGTTTCTCCCGCAGCTAAACGCTGGGGTCGCGATCGCCGACAACAGTGAGCCCCGAAGGTAACCCAGGTTCTCAACAGCCCGCTGCCCTTAAAGCCCACTCAAAAACGCCCGGTAGCCCTTGGGCCGAAGCCTGAGAAGCGTGGTTGTTGGATGAACTCTTAGTCGGGTTTGCGAAATCTTCCCCAAAGCTCAATCATCAGCAGTGCGCTACCGCTGGCAAAAGCGCCGCCGACCATACCATCGGCCACCCGAGCCCTGGATGTTTCCATGAGGCAGTACCTCGGCATTGCTCCCGGTTGGGCACAGGCCTGGTCTTCAACTCGCGCTGCGCTGCCGCCTAAAAGAATGCCTGCCCCGATCGCCAGGGTGGCTCTCCACAACATGCTGTTTCTTTCGCGTTGAATAAACATTTCGGTAGTTGACAAAAGGTTGGTTTAGGATACCCAACCACATCAACTTTCATAACGCGCAGCTAACCGTCAGCCCTTACAAACTTAGCAGGCCCCTACAGATTTTAGAAACCCTGGCTCCTGCTAACGCCGCCACCGCAGCCAGGTGGCCGCTAATTTTTTGACTAAAGGCGTAAATTTGCTGAGGCTGTACTCATCAGCCGTTTTGCGGATGACTTCTGCTTGGGTGGGGTAGGGATGAATAACCTGGGCGATCGCTCCCAGTCCCAATCCTTTCTCCATGGCCAGGGTAATTTCGCTGATCATCTCCCCCGCGTGGCGAGCTACCACCGTCGCCCCCAAAATTTGGTCTCGGTTAGCGGCCAGATGAATTTTGGCGAAGCCATCGGTTTCCCCATCGGTCACCGCCCGGTCGACCTCCGCCAGAAGTAGCGTGAAGGTGCGTACATCCTGCTGCTCGGCCACTTCGCTGGCAGACATGCCCACGTGGGCTACTTCCGGGTCGGTGTAGGTGCACCAGGGCATCGTTAAGCTGCTCAGCTTGCGGCGGCCAAGGCCAAGGGGGGCAAACAGCGCATTTTGAATCAGAATGCGGGCGGCAGCATCGGCGGCGTGGGTAAATTTCCAGCTCATGCAGCAGTCGCCAACGGCATAGATGCGGGGGTTGGTGGTTTGCAGGTAGTCGTTGATGCAGATGCCCTGCTTGGGGTCTGCCTCGACCCCAACCCGCTCCAGACCCAGGCCCTTGACGTTGGGCTGCCGGCCTACGCCTACCAAAATTTCGCCTACAACGGCGGTGTGAGCTGTATCTCCCTGCTGGTAGTGAATAACTTTTTCATGGCCTCGCCGCTCCACCCGCTGGATCTGGGCCTGCAGCTTTAGGTCAATGCCGTCTTCCCTAAAGAGGCGCTGCATCAGCTCTGAGACATCTGGGTCAGACTTCTGTAAGATGCGATCGCCCCGCTGCAGCAGCGTCACCTGTGACCCCAGCCGCTGAAAGGTCTGGGCCAGTTCGCAGCCGATGTAGCCGCCACCAATGATGGCAAGCCGAGGCGGGCACTCGGTTAACTCAAAGACTGTTTCGTTGGTCAGGTAGCCTGCCTCTTCTAGCCCCTCAATGGGAAGCTGCACGGGGCTAGAGCCGGTTGCGATCGCCGCTTTCTGAAAGCGCAATGGCTGATCTTCCACCATTACCGTGTCTGCGCCAGAAAATGTGGCTTTGCCAAAAAAGATATCGACACCATACTCATCTTGAATACGACGAGCCGAGTCGTTTTGGCTAATTTCTGCCCGCACTCGCCGCAGCCGCTCCATGACCTGGGCAAAGTCTACCTTGACTCCATCGGGAACCTGTACGCCAAAGCGATGGGCCTGGCGCACATCCTGCACGGCCCGCGCCGAGCGAATCATTGCCTTAGAGGGGACACAGCCTACGTTGGTACAGTCGCCGCCCATCAGATGCTGTTCAATTAAAGCGACTTTGGCCCCCAGCATGGCGGCTCCGGCGGCCGTGACTAGCCCTGCCGTACCAGCCCCAATTACGACCAGGTTGTAGCGTTCGGTAGCAACCGGATTTTGCCAATCGGAAGGGTGAAGGTTGGACACCAGCGTCTGGTTGTAGGTGTCCATGGGGGAAACGGTAACTGAATTGGGGGCTGTCTGGGTCACACGAATGCTTTAGCCTGCGCAGTGAATTGACGAGAAGTAGCTAAAGATTCTCAGAACCAGAGACACCTGTCTTCTATCCAGAGGCGGTTGCTAAGAACCTTTTTTCCGCGTTGCCGCCTGTGTCTGCCGACATTGATAATTGAGATAGAGGATATTTCTTAAGCATGATTTGCGTGTTTATAGACAACAAAAACAGTGAGTCGAAGGGTAAATCTTGCTTGAAATTTAGCTGCCAGCGCGTTACTAAATCGCGTTACTAATAAGTAGAGCAATGCGCTGACCTGCTGCCGAATGCGTTGAAGTAGGGTTCTCCTGCATTGGGTAGAAGCTTATTTGCCAATTACCGTCTACTGTTGATGGGTTAGGTAAGCGGTGAGTTCCTGTTCCTCAAGATTTACGGTTTGGTTGGTTGTAGCGGCTATAGGACAGATTGAGCACCGCATGATTGTTGTCCATCACCTGAACAATTCGCGATCGCAGCGCATTCTCTGGCTACTAGAAGAACTGGGCCTGGAGTACGACATCAAGTACTACGAGCGTGACCCCCAGACGCTGCTAGCCCCCGCATCGCTGCGGCAGGTTCATCCCCTAGGCAAGTCCCCCGTTATCACCGATGGCGGGCTGACCTTGGCCGAGTCGGGAGCCATTGTTGAGTACCTGGTCGAACGGTATGGCAATGGCCGCCTGGCCCCACCCGCTGGTACCCCAGAGCGGCTGCGCTACACCTACTGGCTGCACTATGCCGAGGGCTCTGCCATGCCCCCCCTGTTGCTAAAGCTGGTCTTCGATCGCATTGAGCAGCAGCCGATGCCGTTTTTCGTCAAACCGATTGCCAATTTAATTACGAGCCGCACCAAATCGTCGTTCATTGTGCCGCAAATTACGCAGCACCTCAGCTATCTGGAGGCAGAGCTGGCCCAAAGCCCCTGGTTTGCTGGCGACAACTTTACCGCCGCCGACATTCAAATGAGCTTTCCTATTGAAGCAGCGGTGGCCCGAGGCGGGTTAGATGCCAGCTATCCAAAGCTGCTTGACTTTTGCGATCGCATTCACGCCCGCCCAGCTTACAAGCGTGCCCTAGAGCGGGGCGGCCCGTACCAGTTTGCCCGCTAGAACAGCAGCATAGACGCAAATAACTAGCCCGATTGCTGATGGTTGTGCCTGTTTTGAAAGGGTACTGAATTCAGTGTTAACTATCGTTTCACTGATGGGGATCGCTGAGAAGAGAGGGTTATATTGAATGTGGAGCTGATGAGGCTCCCTTGGCAGATAAAACAGCCAATTGTCCACACACAAAAAGGAGTGAAAGCGCTGTTAATTTTACATCTGTCTCGTTTAAACAGCAGCACCCAAGATACTGTTCAATCCTTCCTGAAGTAGGCAAAAGGGAGTTTTAGGGTTTGGCAATTTAGGCTCATTTGAGAGTAAATTGAGTTCCCGATCTCCGTATAGGCTCGACGTGATGTAGGAAGTTCTTTGAATGAAAACTTGGGTGTTGTTGTGCTAAGCTGCTGCGTTTAAAGAGGGTGCACTGTTGCGCTTAGCTGTGGGTCCGAATATTGTGCTGAAATACCGCATCTGAGCACTGCGTTTGAATGTGCTTAAGCGTTGACCTGTCTCTTGACACCAGCCCATTTTGTACGCCCAACTCTTTCGGTTTGCCTCTGTTGTTGGGGTCGGGGGTTTGCTAGAGTCGGTGGGGTAATGTTCCGCTAGTGTCTCTATGGCCCTTTCCCCCGAGGCCGGGCTCGCCCCCGGTGACCTCTGGAGCAAAATTCAGCAGCAGACCCACCACGCCCTCGATCGCGGTGCGCTGCAGCCCATCGATACCCGCCACGAGTTTGTCGAACAGGGGGGAATGCACTTTTTGGTCAGAATTTTGGCCAACCTGACCCGCAAAGAAAAAGCTGACCTGGTGCAGCAAAAGCAGCAGCAGGCCGGTAAGCCTGTCAATCCATTTTTGCCCTACGACCCCGATTTGTTTGTGGCCAACCTGTCGGCTACTCACCTGTGCCTGCTCAATAAGTACAACGTGGTTGATCACCACATTTTGATTGTCACTCGCGCCTTTGAGGACCAAGACACCTGGCTAACCCTGGCCGACTTTGAAGCCCTGGCGATCTGTATGGCCGAAATTGATGGGCTTGCCTTTTTCAATGGCGGTCGCCTGGCGGGGGCCAGCCAGCGCCACAAGCACCTGCAGCTGGTGCCGCCGCCGCTCTGCCCCGATCGCAGCCCCCTGCCTTTGGCCACCGTCATTGCGGCCCTGGGCAATATCGCCGATGTCGATGGCCCGGTGCGATCGCCCATGCTGCCCTTTCACCACGCCATTTTGCCCCTAATCGATCTGCCCCTGACAGAGCCTGGTGCCAGCGGCAAAATGCTGCTCGCCGCCTACCAGTCGCTGCTGACCCACCTTGGCTGCGACTGGCAGCAGCCGCCCGAAACCTTTCCCTACAACCTGCTGGTCACCCGCCGCTGGATGGTCGCCGTGGCTCGCCAGCAGGATCGCTACCAGTCGATTCCGGTAAATTCTTTGGGGTTTGCCGGGTCGCTGCTGGTAAAGAATCTGGAGCAGCTGGAGCTACTGAAAACCCTGGGGCCAATGACGGTGCTTGAGCATGTGGCCCGAGCGAAAGGGGGGTGAGGATTTAGCTCATTTGGGGAAGAACTCGGTACACTTGGGGGTAGAACAGGTTTACTCAACTTTTAGTCCTGAGGGCTAGCCGTGCCGTCGATTATTGGAATTTTGGCGTTAATCATTATTGGTTACACCGTAGGTTCGGTACGCATTATCAACCAGGGCACGGAAGCTCTAGTTGAGCGGCTGGGGCGGTACCACCGCAAGCTCAAGCCAGGGCTAAATTTTATTGTGCCGGTGCTTGACTACATCGTGCTGCGCGACAGCGTGCGCGAACAAATTCTCGATGTCGATAAGCAGGCGGCAATTACCAAAGACAACGTCTTTCTAGACGTCGATGCGGTGGTGTACTGGCGCATTCTGGAGCTGGAGCTGACCTATTACGCGATTGAAAACGTCGAGCAGGGCATTGAAGAATTGGTGATTACCACCCTGCGATCGGAAATCGGCAAGATGGAGTTTGAGAAAACCTTCTCATCGCGCGATGAGCTCAACCGGGCGCTGCTATCTCAGCTTGATGAAGCGACTGAGCCCTGGGGCGTGAAGGTAACTCGCGTGGAGGTGCAAGAGATTACTCCACCCGACGAGGTGCGGCGATCGATGCAGCTGCAGCAGGCGGCAGAGCTGAAAAGCCGGGCTACGGTGCTCGAGGCCCAGGGAGAGCAGGAGGCCGCTATCAAACGGGCCGAGGCCACGGTGCAGTCGATTCAAATGCTGTCTGGAGCCTTGGCCAATCGCGGCGATACCAGCGAGATCCTTAACTATCTGCTGGCCCAGCGCTATGTCGAAGCCAACGAAAAGCTGGGGGTAAGCGAAAACTCTAAAGTGCTCTTCATGGATCCTAAGATGCTGACAGAGGGGTTAGTTGAGCTGATGGGAACCGACACCACCACCCCGAACCCCAGGGCCGACTCCGACGATTTCCCCAGCCGCCGCCGCCAGAGCAATTAGAACCCGATGATCGCACTCGATCATCGCTACCATTGAATACTGTGCATTCACTGCGGTTATGGCTGTCATCTCCCAATCCAATCAATTCCCCACGCCCGTCCTTGCTGAGGAGAGAGGGCTGTCAGAGCCCCCGCTGCTGGGCAAATCGCTAGAGGAGCTGACCGAGTGGGTGCAGGCCCAGGGGCAGCCGGGCTATCGCGGCAAGCAGCTCTACCAGTGGCTCTATCAGCAGGGGGCGCGATCGCTGCAAGACATTACCGTCTTCCCCAAAGCCTGGCGGCAGGCAATGGAAGCCGTTGACCTGGGCCGATCGGCCCTGCACCACCGGGTGGTGGCCAGCGACGGCACGGTGAAATACTTGCTCAAGCTGGCCGATGGCCAAATTATTGAAACCGTTGGCATTCCTTCGGCCAAGCGGCTGACGGTGTGTGTGTCGTCTCAGGTGGGCTGTCCCATGGCCTGCGACTTCTGCGCCACGGGCAAGGGCGGGTTTATGCGCAACTTGGCCACCCACGAAATTGTGGACCAGGTGCTGACGGTGCAGGAGGACTTTGGCCAGCGGGTTAGCCACATTGTGTTTATGGGCATGGGCGAGCCGCTGCTGAATGTGACTAACGTGGTAGCCGCCATTCGCTGCCTCAACCGCGACGTGGGCATCGGCCAGCGAGCCATGACCCTGTCTACGGTAGGGGTGCCGGGACGCATTCGCGCCCTGGCCGCAGAGCAGCTCCAGGTCACCCTGGCGGTCAGTCTGCACGCCTCTAACCAGCCCCAGCGGCTGCAGCTGATTCCTAGCGCCGGGGCGTATCCCCTGGCGGTGCTGCTCGACGAGTGCCGCGAGTACGTGCAGATCACCGGGCGGCGGGTGACCTTTGAGTATATTTTGCTGGCCGGGCTCAACGACCAACCCGCCAACGCCGCCGAGCTGGCCCAGCACCTGCGCGGTTTCCAGAGCCACGTCAACCTGATTCCCTATAACCCCATCAGTGAGGCCGACTACCAGCGCCCCAGTGAGGCCAGTATTCGCAATTTCGTGAACGAGCTAGAGTCGCGCCGCATTGCCGTGACGGTACGCTACTCCCGTGGGCTAGACGAAAATGCGGCCTGTGGGCAGCTGCGCGCCTCTCAACCCTAATGGTCTATCGATGGGGAGATCTCGCTGAGAATGGTGGGTTTGCCGCCTTCTGATGCCCTGAGATTTTGCTACGTTATGAGGACTAAGGTTTTGCTGCCCATCGCTCAGGGTGGCTAAGCCGTCCTTCTTCTCTGTAGGTTTGCATGGCCTTAGCTCCTGTACCCCCGCTGACGTCTCTAAGCGCTAACCCGTTGGACATGTCTAACTGGCTGCTGGCTCTGTCACAGGTAAAAATGTCGGTCCACGGGCGCGATCGCCTGCCGCCCCATCAGCCCCTGGTGGTGGTTAGCAACCACCGCAGCATTATGGATGCGCCGCTGCTGATGAGCGCTGTGGGTCGCCCGGTGCGTTTTGCCTGCCACCACTACATGAGCCAGGTGCCTGGTTTGCGCAACCTGATCAACGCGCTGGGCTGCCTACCCCTCGATGCCCCTGACAAGGGCCAAACCGCCTTCTTTCGCCGCGCTATGAATGCCTTGAGCGATGGCGAGGCGGTGGGCATCTTTCCAGAGGGGGCGGCCCCCATGGTCAACAAGACTACCCCCGACAATTTGAATAGCTTTCACCGCGGGTTTGCCCACCTGGCCCTGCGGGCGCGAGTCGATGAGTTGGCGATTGTGCCGGTTGCGATCGCGGCCCACCGAGAAACCACCAACTCGGTTGTGCCCCTGCGCTGGCTGAGTCTCTTTGACTCCTCTGAGCCACTGTTTCAGCAGCCGGGGTGGCACCCGGCGGTGTTTTACCAGGAGGTAAACCTGCTAATTGGGCGTCCGGTACGGGTCGATGCACGCCTGCGATCGCGCTACCGCGCTAAAGGCTCCCATGATATGGCCACCGAGTTGACCCAGTGCTGCGAGAATGAAATTGCGGAGCTGTTAAAACAGGGGTGCTACTGATAGCTTGGGGCCGCCGTTTTGGGATCTGCCGCATGGAGCTAAGGCCGCTTTGCTAATCTCAGGGCTAACCCATCGTCTGCATTAATCATCTATGGCTGAACCTGTTCCCCTCAAGCTCTACGCCCCTACCGGTAAACACCCCAACCGACCTATGTTTGTCTACCTGCCCGGTATGGATGGCAGCGGCGAACTCTTTGCGCTGCAAAGCGCTGGTCTCAAATCTCACTTTGATATTCGCTGCCTGGTCATACCGGGCGATGACCTGTCGTCGTGGGAGCGTTTGGCCCACCAGGCTGTGCAGTTAATTCGTCAGGAGGCGGGCATGGCTCCGGTTTACCTCTGTGGCGAGTCGTTTGGGGCCTGTCTGGCGCTACGCATTGTGGCGCTGGCCCCAGCCCTGGCTAGCCACCTGATTTTGATTAACTCGGCCTCGTCGTTCCACCGCTTTCCGTGGCTGCACTGGGTGGCCAACCTCACTCCCTGGGTAGCCCCGCCGCTCTACCAGAGTTCTAACCTGTTTAGCCTGCCGGTGCTGGCCAACCTCAGCCGCATTGGCGAGGTCAATCGGCAGGCGCTAATGCGAGCTATGACGGCGGTGACCCAGAGCAGTGCCGCCTGGCGGATGGCGCTGCTGTCGCAGTTTCGCCTAGAGCCACTGCAGCTGCAGCGGGTGACCGCACCCACGCTGCTGGTGGCCTCCCTGGGCGATCGCCTGCTGCCCTCCCTAGAAGAAGCCCAGCGCCTGGCCGAGCTGCTGCCCAACCCCCGCATTTACCCCCTGCCTCACAGCGGCCACGCCAGCTTGCTCGAGGACGGCGTCAACCTGGGGGCCATTATGGGAGCGGTAGGGTTTTTGCCCAACCAAATCCGCGACAGCGAAAAATTGCCCTCAGGCAATCAACCCGCTCCCCTTGCCACCTGACTCCCCTGGAGAGTTTTCAGCTTCAAATCGCGATCGCTTTCGTCGGCATCGCCCCCATCAACGAAACCTATTCCGAAGCACCCACCTACCCGCCTACCCGCTTACCAGCTCCACCACCGTCACCTCTGGCGGGCACCCCAACCGCCCTGGCGCGTAGGTGCCCAACCCCCGATTAATGTACAGATGGTTTGCCCCCACCCTGTGCAGTCCCGACACCCATTCCCAGTGGTGCACAATCTTTAAGCGTTTGCGCTTGCGGTGGGGGCGGTCAAAGGGTAGCTTTGACAGCACCGCCAGCCGCAGCGCCTGACTGACAGCTGCGGCTGGCCCAACGCCGGGCAGCACAATTTGGCCGCCGTGGGTGTGCCCCGAGAGCTGCAAGTCGATCCGCCAGCGGGCTAAAACCTCGGCGCTGTCGGGGTTGTGGGAGAGCACGAGGCGGGGCTGAGACGCAGGCAGGGTCTTGAGCACCCGATGGGCGGTACGAAACTCGCGCGACCAAAAATCGGCTAGCCCCACCACCGGCAGGTCGTCGCCCAGGGGGTAGGCAATATCGTTCCACAGGGTGCAAATACCGGCCTGCTGGAGCGATCGCAGAATAGTGTACCGCCCGCCCAGAGTGCGGTTGTCGTGGTTGCCCAGCACGGCCACGGTGCCGTAGCGGCTCTTAAGCTGGCTGAGGTAGGTCACCAGGGTAAAAATAGGGGCCGGGTCATGGGTGACGTAGTCGCCGGTAAGGGCAACCAAGTCGGGCTTCAGGTCGTTGACGCGATCGATTGCCTGCTGCAACAGCCCAACTGAGAGGCGTTCGCCATCGAAGTGAAAGTCAGACAGCTGCACAATGCGACACCCCTCAAGTCGCCCAGGCAGGTCACAAATCGGAACAGTTACCGTTTCAACGGTGAGGGGGCCAGTGAACAGCGGGCGCATAGGGGTTGAAAACGCATCATTCGCACGCTAGCCCGTTTAACCTTGAGCTGCCACTGGTTGGAGCAATTCTTCAGCCGCGATGATCAAAAAATTCTGTACGATGAAAAATTAACCTCAGGTCACGCCCTGAGCGCGAATCGATTCGGCTAGAACAGGCCTACGCAGTCAGGGCCGTGTAGCTATCCCAGGCTTTGAAGAAGAAGTATCCGGCCAGCAGTGCCAGCAGTGCCCGAAACATAATGGTCACCGCCTGGTCGGGCAGCCGAGGCAGGTAGCGGGTGCTAACCTGTACGCCAATCGCCCCCGCTGCCCCCAAGATTAGCCCCGTCGTCAGCAGTACGTTGCCCGCCAGGGCATGCCACAGACAAGCCCACAGCCCGGTAATCACGATCGCCCCCAGGCTGGTCTGCACCGCGACCTTAATCGGCTCGTGCAGCAGCAAAATTTGTAATGGCACCATCACCACGCCGCCGCCCACCCCAAATAGCCCCGCCAGAAACCCGGCCAGCCCGCCAATGCTCAGCCGAGCGATCGTGGGCGACACGGGCAGTGGTGTGGAATTTGTAACGGGTAGGCCAGCAGATTCGCTGCGCTGGGCCTGGCGCACCACCTGTTTTTTGATGCCAATCAGATAAATATTGAACAGCAGAAACAGGCCAAATATCCCTAACAGCGCGTAGTTGGGCAGGGCGGTGGCCAGCTCTTTGCCCAGATAGGCGGTAACCAGGGCGGGCAGGCCCAGCATGGCCACATGGTTGAGCTTAAGAAAGCCCATGCGCCAGTTTTGCACGCTGCCCACCAGGGCGATCAGGGCGATCGCAAGCGTGCTCGTCCCTACCGCCTGCACCCCCGACATTCCCAAAGCGACCATCACAGGCACCATCACCGTGCCGCCGCCAATGCCCAAAAACCCCGCCAGCACCCCGGCCAGCAGCCCCACCAGCGCTAAAATCAGTCCACTTCCCACAGCAATCCCTCTAGCGGTTTAGCAGCGTCTGTCAGTCAGGCGATCGATTCATCTTACCCGTTGGCGAGGCCGCAGATGTTAGCCATTGGGAGCAACAAAACATTGGTGCTTAGAACCTGCTTGATTAACAAAACTCTCGAAACCTTGATTCTGCCATAGGTTAGGTTAGCGATAGCGAAACCCCAACGAAACCATTGCTCAATATTAGAAGAGGTATAAGGATGGGACATTCCGTTGAGAAGCAAGCCATACCTGTTGAATTCTTTGAACAGATTCACACTGATGAAAAGCTGCACATATTGATTGATCAACTATGGGGTTGCGGAGGTGGAATGTTTTTTTGGTTCACACGACCTTCTACGACTAGCTTTGGAAGCTTGTCAAGCCCAATAGAAGAATTCAGACAGGATTACAAAGCAATGGCAGGAATATTGGACAACCCCTTTAAGTCTGAGGCGGAATTAGAGGCATACTGTAACCTTTTGGAACAGCGGTTGGAGCAATTAAAAGCAGATGATCCACTTCTTGTGCAGCGAAAGGTCTATTTTGACAGACGAACAGATGAGCAAATTTATTCATTTCTGTTGGAAGAGCTAAAGATAAAGTTTCCAACGTTGGATACTGAATTTGCTCATACAGCAATTTGGGGAGGTGAGCGTATTAAACTAACGTCAGACTTGCGTTATCTTCTGCCAGAGCAAGTTAACACGATTGCTAATGTGCTAAATCAAGTTGAATCAGATGAGTTAATTCGCCACTTTAATTCCCTTGAATATGACCCGAATTACTGGCTTGAAGAATGCCGTAAAACTATTCAAGACTTCAAAACCTGTTTTGCAGAAACATCTAAACGGCAACAAGTAATTCTTACTAAAGTAATTTAAGTTGCATTAGTGCATTGAGGCTAGAGGGGCCGAGTAGAAATAAAAGCCTTATAACAAGAGCTATGCAACGGACAAGCGACAATTAGTGGTATGGATACAGAGGTGTAAGTCACCGCTGATTGCGATCGTTACACCTTCGGTTGCGCCTCAGAATTTAGTTTAAGCTTGGGCGGCGGCTAGGGGAGCAACGGCAGCCTCTGGCCCCAGCAGCGAAATGTATGGGGTGTGGAAAAATTCTTGGGCCACAGCTTCGGCATCCAGTACTGTGACGGCGGCCACCATGTCCTGAAACTGCTGGTCGTACTCGACCCCCAGGCCCAAAATCTCGTACCAGCCCAGCAGTTGAGCGATCTGGGCGTTGGTCTGTTTGCCCAGGGCGTACTGGCCCAGCAGCTTGTTTTTGGCCGACTGTAGCTCTTCGTCGGAGAGCACGGTGGTTTGCAAGCGCTCGACCTCGAACCGCAGGCCCTCTAGGGCAGTGGCGGCGTTTTCGGGGGCGGTGCCAATGTAGGCCACAAACTGCGACAGCCCCAGGCGAGTGGGGTAAAAAGCCGACACGTCATAGGCTAGGCCGCGTTTTTCGCGCAGCTCCACAAACAGGCGGCTGGAGAGGCCATTGCCCAGGTAAGTGTTAATCAGCTTGAGGGCGGGGTAGGCAGGGTGCTTGACCGAGGCCGCCGGGTAGCCGACCATAACGATCGCCTGGTTGGTGTCCTGCGTGACTACCGAGCAGGTGGGCGCTGAGGTCACCGGAGGCAGGGTGAGGGCCGGGAGGGGTGTGGCTGGAGCCATCCAGTCGCCCAGGGTCTTCTCCACCTGGGCAAGGGCGGCTTCGGGGGCAATGCGGCCCACAATGGTGACGACCACGTTGTCGGGGCGCATGTGCTGGCGGTGGAAGTCAACTAGGTCCTGCTGGGTGATGGCAGAAACCGTGGCCTCGGTGCCAATGCCGGGCAGAGCGTAGGGGTGCTCGCCGTACATATCGCGGCGCAGCTGGTTGAAGGCTACGGTGAAGGGCTGCTCCTGCATGGAGCGTATTTGCTGCAGGGTGAGGCGGCGCTCCAGGTCAATTTCGTCAGGGGGAAAGCTGGGCTGGCGTAGCACGGTGGCGGCCAGGGCAAAAATTTCGGCGAAGTCGGCGGAGACGGTTTTGAGGCTGATGACGCTGTAGTCGGCGGCGGCATCGGTACCCAGGCTGGCTCCGACCGACTCAACGGTTTCGGCGATCGCCATCGAGGAGAGGGTATCGCTACCTTTGGTCAGTAGCCCCATTAAAAAGCTCACTAACCCGGCCTGGTGGGGAGCTTCAAAGGTGCTGCCGGCTCGAATAAACAGTCGGGCGGAGACAATGTCGGCAACCGGGTTTTCTAAAACCAGGACCGTTAAGCCATTGGCGAGAACGGTGCGGTGCAGGCGAGGCGCTTGGAGAAGGGAGGCTGTCACAGGCAAGAAATAAGCTGTTTGGAGAACAAAATTGAGCGGCAGGCCAGTCTAACTATAGACCGCCCAGGCTGTAGTCTGCCCAGGCGATCGCGCCAGGCAAACTAGGCGGGGTGCAGAATGGTGGAGACATAGCGCAGGGGTGTGAGGTACTGGTCAGCCAGCGATCGCAGGCGGTCGCCGGTATAGCTTTGCAGGATGGGCACGTAGGAAAGACAGCGATCGGCGGCGGCAATGGTGCCGTAGTAGCCGTATAGCCCCGCCAGCTGCCCTGGGGCCTCGGTCGAAAAAGCGTAGTCGTTGCACAGCAGGCGTTGGGCTCGGGTTAGCTCGGCCTCGCTGATTGGCTTGGCCGCCAGTTCGCTGAGGCGATCGCACACAATTGCCTCCACCCGATCAACATCGTCGCCCTCCAGCCAGGCCTGGATGGTAAACAGGCTGCACTCCCGCTGGAGCGAGAACCCGGCCCCAACATCCTGCACGAGCTGACGGTCTTCTCGCAGCTCGCGCACCAGCCGCGACGATCGCCCCTCGGCCAAAATCGCCGCCAGCAAATCCAGCCCGTAGGCGGTTTCGAGCTGGCCAATGCCGGGGGCCAGCCAGGCCATGGTCAGCCGCGACTGCTCTAGGCGCGGCAGGTGGAGCACCTCGCGCCGCACGCCGGGCAGCGAGGGCACCCGCGAACTCGCCGCCGGGGGGCAGGGGGGCGGTGGGGCAAAGCCGCGAAAGGCGTGTTTGACCAGCTCCACCGTTGGCTCTAGCGGAATGCCGCCGGTAATGACTACCGTCATTTGGTCGGGCTGGTAGTGGGCCTGGTGAAAGCAGCGCATCTCTTCGGGCGATCGCTGCTGCAAAATTTCTGCCGTGCCCAGCACCGGGCGACCGTAGGGGTGGTCTTGGTAAATCAGCTCCGACATTGCCTGGTAGCCTAACCAGTCGGGGTCATCCTGCGCCTGGCGAATTTCTTCGAGCACCACCTGGCGCTCGCGGCCAAACTCATCGGCGGGAATAGCGGCGTGCAGCAGCAGATCGGCCAGGTAGGGCAGCGTCTGGGGCAGCATGTCGGCCGCGATAGCGATATAAAAATGGGCGTAGTCGTGGCTGGTAGCCGCGTTGGTCATGCCCCCCTGGGTCTCGATCGCGTAGTCGAATACCCCCGGCGGCAGCTGGTCGGTGCCCTTAAAAATCATGTGCTCTAGAAAGTGGGCCATACCCGCCCACTCTGCCGGTTCGGCGATCGCCCCAGCCCTCACCCACACGTCGGCAACCACAACAGGGGTGGCCGCAATCTCCTGGTGGATCAGGGTCAGCCCATTCTCCAAACGAATTACACTGGCGGGAAAATCAACCGAATTCAACGGCGCAGGCCCTACAAAAAATACTCAGCAATCCCTCAGCCAAGCTGGTCACCATCGCCATATCCAGCTGTGGGTCTAGCTATGTGTCAATACTAGCGCTCAAGTAAGCTAAATCACATTTCTAAAACAATTCCCCCATCCAGGCGGACAGGGGAATGGCAAAAATATTGAAGGGTCTCACCGCAGCGCCGTCTTGCCTCAGTTTCCGACCTGGGAAAACCAGGGGGGTGCCGTGGCATTTGGCTTAAAGTTTCCGAGTACAAGCTCGGTCTACTGCCGCCGATGCAACTTGGCTCCCGTTCGGAACAAACATAGATCGACAAACATTGTTGGCAGTCACCAACGCCGTAGTGAGACTTCATTCACTATAACCAATAGCCTGGGGTAAACCGCAAGGGGAAACCCGACCTTCTTGAATGGGTTATTTGACCTGTCATCCCCGCCGCAGTGATC
Organism: Nodosilinea sp. LEGE 06152; assembly: GCF_015207525.1. Taxonomy (GTDB): domain Bacteria; phylum Cyanobacteriota; class Cyanobacteriia; order Phormidesmidales; family Phormidesmidaceae; genus Nodosilinea. The sequence goes on along the minus strand of NZ_JADEWR010000004.1, from coordinate 262,907 downwards.
TAATATGGCAGCACCGCGCTTGCCCCGGTCTTCTCATCCCCTGCTGGCACCTATGGCTTCCGACGACTCAGCTGCCGTAACCGATTCGGCCATCGACCCCAGTACCGATACCCCTATCGACGCGTCTACCCCCGCGCCGGAGGTGTCTGCTCCCGAGCCATCAACCCCTACCGAGCCACCCCAGCCAGTGCCACCCATTGACCCTCGTACCCAGCTGCGGCTGCGCAATGAGGGCGATCATCTGGTGCTGCTGATGCCCAACGGGCCTCAGAGCGAGGCGGAAGGAGGTGCCCTGGTTTGGGGGGAGCTGTTGCAGCACTTCAAGCAGCGGCTGAAGGTTGGTGAACCCTTTTGGCAACCCAATACGGTCGTGCATCTGGCCGCCCGCGATCGCCTGCTCGATGCCCGCCAGCTCCAGGCGCTAGAGGAGGTGCTCGCCGCCGCCCAGCTCACCCTCAAACGGGTAGTCACCAGCCGCCGCCAGACGGCCATAGCCGCTGTCACCGCTGGCTACTCGGTCGATCAGCTGGAGACCGTAGATACCCTGGTGCAGTCGCCCCCAGCTCCGGGCAAGCCCCTGGCCGAACCCCTATACCTGCAAACTACGGTGCGATCGGGGGTTGAAATTCGCCATCCCGGTACGATCATTGTGCTGGGCGATGTCAACCCCGGCAGCTCGCTGGTGGCGGAGGGTGACATTCTCGTTTGGGGGCGGCTGCGGGGCATTGCCCATGCGGGGTTTGGGGGCGATCGCGATCGCTACATTATGGCCCTACAGATGCAGCCTACCCAGCTGCGCCTGGCCGACCTGGTCGCCCGCGCCCCCGATAGCCCCAGCGCCGACTACCTGCCCGAGGTGGCCTACGTGGGTAACAACGGCATTCGCATTGCCCAGGCCCAGGCCTTTGCCCGCCAAAACTTCGACGCCACCCTGGGGCAGGGGGCACAGCCGACTGATGGGTTTTAGGTTTATGGAGTCTGCCAAGCTAAAGGTGATAGGTCAAAGGGGTGCAGAGTATAGGGTATAGGGTTCACGGCAGTCCTTGAGCCCCATAGCCTATACCCTGCACCTTATCGATCGACTAAGTTCACAGTCCTTAGCTTGCACCCATAGCGTATTATTAACGGTTGTTTTAGTCGGGTAGTTGGTTCCTTAAGGAAAGTTGGGTTCGTCCATGACTCGCATTATCGTAATGACCTCGGGCAAAGGGGGCGTCGGCAAGAGCACCTGCACCGCCAACCTGGGTATGGCCCTGGCCCAGCGCAATCAGCGGGTCGCCGTCGTCGATGCCGACTTTGGCCTGCGCAACCTCGACCTGCTGCTGGGCTTAGAAAATCGCATTGTCTACACAGCCCTCGACGTACTGGCGGGCGACTGCACAGTGGAAAAAGCCCTGGTTAAAGACAAGCGCCAGCCCACCCTGGGGCTGCTGGCAGCGGCTCAAAACCGCAACAAGGAAGCCATTACCCCCAGCCAAATGAAAGAGTTGGTGGCGGGTCTGGCCCCCAGCAACGACTTTATTTTGATCGACTGTCCGGCGGGCATCGAGATGGGCTTTCAAAATGCGATCGCTCCCGCCAAAGAAGCGATCGTCGTCACCACCCCCGAAATTTCTGCCGTGCGCGACGCCGACCGGGTCATTGGCCTACTCGAAGCCAATGACGTGAAATTCACCAAGCTGCTGATCAACCGCATCAAGCCCAAAATGGTGCAGGAAGACCAGATGATGTCGGTGCGCGATGTGCTCGATATTCTCGCTGTGCCCCTGCTGGGGGTGGTGCCCGACGACGAGCGGGTGATTGTGTCGTCGAACCGGGGCGAACCCCTGGTGCTCGACAAACAGCTCTCCCTGGCCGGGGTCGCCTTTAATAACGTGGCCCGCCGCCTGCTGGGCGAAGAGGTACCCCTCATTGACCTCAACGCTACCCACGACGACTTATTTAGTCGCCTGCGCCGCTTTTTTCGCGGCTAAGTTCTCTCAACTAATCCCGGTGTTCGATGTTACTTCTACCTAGCCGCCAGTGCCGATGCTAAGCGAACTTCTCGATAAGCTGTTTAACCGCAGCCGTACCATTACCCCCCGGGCTGAGGTAAAGCAGCGGCTGCAGTTCGTGCTGGCCCACGATCGCGCCGATCTCACCCCCGAAGTGGTCGAAAAAATGCGTCGGGAAATTCTCGAAGTGGTCTCTCGCTACGTCGAGCTGGACCAGGAGCATCTAGAATTTACCCTGGAAAGCGACCAGCGCATGACGGCGCTGATCGCCAACCTGCCCATTCGTCGGGTGCGCCCGGAGCTGCCTGCGATCGAAGCGGTTTCCTCCCCTGGGCCGGAAACTGCCTCGGTATCTGAGATTCCCGCTACCAGCGCTGAATCTGCCGAAACGGAACCCCCTGACACACCGTCTTCAGGAACCGAACCATCCGCAGTGCCCACCGAAACTCCAGCACCTACTGAATCACAGGCGTCCACTGACCCCACAAAACCTGCTGTCATCCCCAATGAGTAACACCCCCGACGCCTGTGACTCTCTGACCGCTTGTGTGGATGCCCTGGCGCTCAACACGATTCAGCACCATGTATTGATCTGTGCCGACCAGACCAAACCGAAGTGCTGCGACAAAGCCGAGAGCATCGTCGCTTGGGACTATCTCAAGAACCGCCTCAAGGAGCTGGGATTAGATCAGCCCACGGCCGATCGCCCCACCTCTGTTTTTCGCACTAAGGCCAACTGCCTGCGGGTTTGCCACAAAGGCCCTATTCTGCTGGTTTACCCCGATGGCGTCTGGTACCACAGCGCCACCCCAGCGGTAATTGAGCGCATCATTCAAGAACACTTGATTGGCGGCCAGGTCGTCGAAGAGTTTGCCTTTCTGGAGCATTCCCTCGCCTCTACGGTAGAGCCCTGAGGACCCGATCACGCTAGCTAACAGCACTAGGCGGGCAACGGCCATGCCGCTAGCGCGGCACTCGACAATAGCCATAGCCATAGCCGGTCCCTGAGCGTAGTCGAAGGGCCTGAGCGTAGTCGTTGGTGAAGCCGCTCCAAAGGGGCTAGGGACGGCTATTCCCCAGGGCAATCGCCCACATTCCCGAGCTGTAGATGGTGGGTAGTGTGGGTCCAGTGAGGCTCAGTTTTGAAGCCCAAAGTTTGATAAAACTCATCGGCGGCAGGGGTATCCGTGCGCAGGGTTAAAAGCTGGTAGTGCGGCTGGGCTGCATCTATGAGGGCCGTAACCAAAACCCGCCCTACCCCGTGCCTGCGCCAGGCAGCTTCAACGTACACATGCCGCAATCGGCCCACCTTAGGGTCGTTGAAATAGGGGTCGCGATTGAGACCGCCAACGCCGACTATCGTCCCCTGCACGATGGCGGTGAGCAATGCCTCACCAGGTTGATCAAAGCGGTTTACGCCGCTGTCATACTCCTCAACCAGCCGCTGCACAAACCGAAAGCCCTCCCGCAGGCTCTCTGCAACCAGATGATCAATGGTTTGCCGCTGAAGCTCTGTACAGTTGACGATGGCGATCGCGGGCATAATTTGGTGTTTGAACGTCCAGCAGCATCCCCACAGAAGCTTGGTATAATCCCCGGCAATACCTATGGGATGACAGCAGCATGGCAGAGTGGCGGCTAGTTGAGGGTGGCATTACGGCCCCCAAAGGATTTCAGGCGGCAGGTATTGCAGCAGGGCTTAAACCCTCCGGTGCGCCGGATCTGGCGCTGATTTACTCAGATGCTGAGGCGATCGCCGCGGGGGTTTTCACTACCAGCCATGTGCGTGCCGCCTGTGTTGACTACTGCCGCCAGCGGCTTGAGGCTCGCCCCAGCGCCCGCGCCATTCTGGTCAATGCCGGTCAGGCCAACGCCTGCACCGGCAACCAGGGCTGGGTCGATACGATCGAGAGCGCTGTTGCTGTCGGGTCTGCCCTCAACCTGATTCCCGAGGCCGTGCTAATTGCCTCCACCGGGGTAATTGGCCAGCGGATCAAGATGGATCAGCTCAAGGCGGGCGTTCCTAATCTGGTGAAAAGCCTGTCGTCGGAGGGCTCTGAGGCCGCCGCCAGAGCCATTATTACCACCGACCTGGTGCCTAAATCCGTCGCGATGGAAACCACCATCCACGATCGCCCCGTGCGCATTGGCGGCATTGCCAAGGGCTCTGGCATGATTCACCCCAATATGGCTACCATGCTGGCCTTTGTTACCTGCGACGCCACCGTGTCGCCCACTCTGTGGCAAGACATGCTGCGCCGCGCCGCCGATCGCAGCTTCAACCAGATCACCGTTGACGGCGACACCAGCACCAACGACACCCTGATTGCCCTGGCCAATGGTGCATCGCGCACCCCCGCTATCACCGACGAAGGGGCCGAGGCCGACCAACTCGAGGCCATGCTCACCGCCGTTTGCCAGCACCTGGCCAAGGCGGTCGCCCGCGACGGCGAAGGGGCCACCTGTCTAATCGAGGTCACCGTCACCGGGGCGGCCAACACGGCGGCCGCCAACCAGGTCGCCCGCGCGATCGCCGGCTCGTCCCTGGTCAAGTCGGCCATCTTTGGCCACGACCCCAACTGGGGCCGCATTGCCGCCGCCGCCGGACGAGCCGGGGTCACCTTCGACCAGAGCGACCTGCGGGTGCAGCTGGGTGACTTTTTGCTGATGGAGCACGGTCAGCCCCTGGCCTTCGATCGCCCCGCCGCCAGCGCCTACCTGACGGCGGCCACCCAGGGCGAATATCTGAAGACCGACACCGTGGCTATCCACATCAGCATGGGTGATGGCCCCGGCAAAGGACAGGCCTGGGGCTGCGACCTCAGCTACGACTACGTCAAAATCAACGCCGAATACACCACCTGAGCCATGGGTATAGCTGCCACCACTGAGTTTGGGGGGAACAGCGCGATGTTTAGCACGGCGGTTGCGAGCCAGCTCCATAGTTATGCCCCGCAGCCACCGACTATGCATTTAGACCATGTGCAGTAGCAAAGTGCAGGTTCTGGCACTAAGTTTTCTCAGACACCTTGACAGTAGTACTGCTAGACCTGCTATATTGTCAAAGCGATAACGATGGGGTGTCGCCAAGCGGTAAGGCACCGGGTTTTGGTCCCGGCATTCCTAGGTTCGAATCCTAGCACCCCAGTTTTAGGTCATTCATCTTCGTCTTCTTCATCCTCAATGGCTTGGATGGCGAGGAGAATGTCTTCTTCCTGAATTTCAAAGTCTGTTTCAGCAATCTCTCCCATATCAAAGGCGAGCTGAAGGGCGAGCAGCTGCTTTTTCAGACTTTCAAGGTCGTTGGTGGCCACATCGGCCTGGTCTAGGAGTTTGTTGGCCACCCAGCTCACCCCCTCAATGGGGCCGAGCACGGGGGCAAAGAGAACTTTTAGCAGCATAGGGGGTGACAGCTAGTTGAGCTGGGCGAAGTTGTAGGGGGCGGTAAAGTTGTTGTAGCGAATGCGCAGGCGATCGCCAAAGGTAGCGTCTATGGCATTGACGGCCTGGCTAAACTCGGTTTCGCTCTCCCATGGAATCAGGTAGGCCGCGTTGTAAATCATCACATCGGTCTGGGGTGCGTTCTCGAGCACGTCCTTGGCCAGCGGGGTCAGAGCCTGGCGAAATTGCTCCACAATGCCCTGCTTGCGCGCCTCCATCGCCGCTTCAATCTGCTGACCGATAAAAATCACCTGCTCCATGCCCAGCTGGGTGCCCTCCAACTGGTCGCGCTGGGCACGCAGGGTGCCGTCTTCGGCCATCATCATTTCGAGTTCTGTCGATGGCTCCCACTGCACTTTAATGCTCACCTCGCGGCAGCCATCGAGCCGCTGAAACAGCTGCGCCAGGTCCTCGGCATGGGGGGCGACCAGATCGTTCTGCACCTGCTCCCAACTGTCGACAATCAGCCCAAACTGGAGCGGCAGCAGCGTGCGGTGGCCCTGCTCCATGGCAGCTTCCAGCACTTTTTCGTGGCCCAGCAGGTTCTTGCGGCTCGACAGATAGCGTTTCTGGCAGGCAAGAGAATAAAGAAAGGTAAAGTTATCCAGCTGCTGAGCCTGCACTGCTTGCTCATCTAAGCCATCTAGGGGTAGCTCAGCGGGGCCAGGGGCCGGAAAAATACCGTACAGATAGTAGCGATCAGCCATAGGTTATCTCTTGGGAGGCGTCGGATGGGGGAACGCCTCTAGGGTGCCCTAAAGCCTGGGTGTTTTTGACAGAGGGGCGATCGCCCCTGGTTCAACTCCAGACAATTCCGCTGGGACAGATTCAGCGCTGAAAAGAGACTTGGCCTACGACTGTTCCTGCGCCAAAGCCCCGGCATGTCAATCTTTATGGGTTAATCGCTATAGTGTTTAGGCATTGTCTTGGCAGATAGGAGACTCGCAACTGTGGCCATTGCACCTGGGGCAACCAACCGTTGGCTAATGACAGGCACCTGGGCTAGAGGTAGGCAAGTCTTGGCGCTGGTGCTGGCGCTGGTGATCGGTCTGGTGAGCACTGGCTGCAACCCTACCCGGTTTGCCCAGGCGAGTGCCGATGTGCCCCGGCTGGTGCTCAGCACCCTCAGCGACCCCAAAACCTTCAACCCCACCCTCAGTCAAGAGTCGCCGAATATCTTTGGCTTTACTTTTGAGGGCCTGACCACCACCGATGGCATCAGCGGCGAAACGGTGCCCGCCCTGGCCGAAAGCTGGGAGATCTCTGACGATGGCAAGCTGCTGGAGTTTACCCTGCGCGAGGGGCTGCGCTGGTCCGATGGCGAACCGCTGACCGCTGACGATGTGGTGTTTACCTACGACACCCTGTTTAACCCAGCCATTCTGACCAACAGCCGCGACGGGTTTCGCATTGGCACCCAGGGGCTGCTGCCTGAGGTCAGCAAAGTTGACGATCGCCGGGTGCGCTTTACACTGCCCGAGCCCTTCGCGCCCATGCTGGGCAACACGTCGCTAGAAATTATTCCGGCCCATATTCTTCGGCCAACGGTCGAAAACCTCGATGCCCAGGGCAATCCGCTGTTTCTCTCAACCTGGGGTACCGATACGCCGCCTCGTAGAATTGTGGGCAATGGCCCCTACGTGCTGGCCCAGTATGTGCCGGGAGAGCGGGTCATTTTTGAGCGCAACCCCTACTACTGGCAGAAGGATGACCAGGGCAACCCCCAACCCTATGTTGAACAGGTTGTCTGGCAAATTGTCGGCTCTACCGATACCTCCTTCTTTCAGTTTCGCTCCGGCGGGCTGGATATGGACAGCGTACAGCCCGACTTTTTCTCGCTGCTAAAGCGTGAAGAAGAACGAGGCGACTTTACTATCTACAACGGTGGCCCTGGTCTGGGTACCAATTTCTTCGCCTTCAACCTCAACCGGGCCAGCCGCAACGGCAAACCTCTGGTTAACCCGGTGCGATCGGCCTGGTTTAACAACGTGGCCTTTCGCCAGGCAATCTCCTACGGCATCGATCGCCAGACGATGGTAAACAACATTTTTCAGGGTCTCGGCCAGCCCCAGACATCGCCAATTTCGGTGCCCAGCCCCTTCTATGCCCCGCCTGAAATGGGTATTCGCACCTACGACTACGACCTTGAAAAGGCTAAAGAACTGCTGCAGGCCAACGGCTTTCAGTACAACAGCGCTGGGCAGCTGCTAGATGGGGAAGGCAACCGGGTGCGTTTTACCCTCGTTACCAACTCTGGCAACAAAATTCGCGAATCGATTGGAGCCCAGATCAAAAACGACTTGTCTAAATTAGGCATTCAGGTCGATTTTCAGCCCCTTGCGTTTAATGCCCTAGTCGATCGCCTCACCGATAGCCTGGAGTGGGAAGCCCTAGTGCTGGGCCTAACCGGCGGCACCGAACCCAATGGCGGTGCCAATGTTTGGCTGCTCGACGGGGCGCTCCACGCCTTTAACCAAAACGCTGGCCCTGGCCAAGACCCGCTAGAGGGCTGGCAGGCTGCCGACTGGGAGCGACGAATCGCCGAGCTCTACGTCCAAGCGGCCCAGGTAATTGATGAAGAGGAGCGCTTTGAACTGTACAAAGAAACCCAGAAGCTTACCCAGGAGTACCTGCCCTTTACCTATTTAATTAACAACCTATCGCTCACCGCTGTGCGCAACCGAGTAAATGGGGTCAAGTACACGGCCCTGGGTGGTGCCCTATGGAATATCCACGAGTTAACCGTCGAGTAGGGCAAGGATGGGCTGGAGGTTTATGGGTAGCAAAACTCAGCCTTCAACATAGCGGTATAGTCAGGCGCGACATCGTCAGTAGCGCCATTAATGCCATTAGTAGCGATCGCGCAGTAGATCTGCCTCTGCCTCTATGGTCATGCCTTCCATCGCGGCTAGTTCGGCCCGGCGAACGGCCAGGTGCGTTTGGGCTAGGGGTTTACCCAGCGCCTCTAGCAGCACCGTGTCCTGCTCGAAGGCTGCCAGGGCTGCGGCCAAGGATTGGGGCAGTAGGGCAATACCGCGATCGCGCCGCTCGGCCTCAGACAGCATCCCTGGGTCTTGCTGAACCGACTCTGGCAGGGTATAGCTTTGAGCCATACCGTCTAAACCAGCTGCGATCGCGCTCCCCAGGGCTAGATAAGGGTTAGCTGCCCCATCCACGGTCTTTAGCTCCAAATGGGTTGGGCTGGGCTGGGCAAAATTACTCGGCACCCGCAAGGCGGCCTCCCGGTTGTCCATGCCCCAGGCGCAGTAGGCTCCACTCCAGCAGTGGGGGCGCAGGCGACGGTAGGAGTTGGGGCTGGGCGCAGTAATCGCCATCAGAGCGGGCAGGTGGTGCAACAGCCCAGCCGCAAAAGCCTTGGCGGTGTTTGAAAGCCCGCTCGCACCATCTGGAATTAGGTTCTGATCGCCCCGCCAAAGACTCAGGTGCAGGTGACAACCGCTGCCCGCCTGGTTCTCAAACAGCTTTGGCACAAAGGAGGCTACCAGTCCGTGCTGCTGGGCCACGGCCTTGACGGTTTCGCGGTAGACAATGTGCTGGTCGGCGGCCGCTAACGCGTCGGTATAGCGTACCGAAATCTCCTGCTGCCCCGGCCCCGATTCGGGGTAGTACTGCTCTACGGCAACGCCCTGGGCGCTAAGGGCATCGGCGATCGCCCCAATTACCTCCCCATGTATATCCATCGCCAGCGTGGCCGCAAAGGGTGTAGTATCCGCAGGGAAAATCGTCTCCCCATCCTGCCGCAGTAGATAAAACTCTGGCTCAAAAGCCGCCTTAATGGTCAGCCCCCGCTCGCTAGCCTGCTGGACCATCCGGTTTAGAAACTGACGCGAGCACCAGGGCCAGGGCTGCCCGTCCTTGACCATGTTGCCCATCACCCGCGCCTGCCCAGGGGCATAGGGCAGACTCTGAATCGTTCTCCAGTCAGGCACCAGCCACACCTCCCCCACCGGCCCGAGACCGCTGCCAGGGGCCACCGCATCTGCCACCACCGGAATCGCCTGCTGCGCCGCCGATAGCCCCACGGCAACCGCTTCTCCCCCTTCTAACTGTCGCGCTAGGGCATTTATGTGGATGGCCTTGCCGCGAATGACATTGCCGTTGTCACACCACACCACCCGAACAAAGCGAGTGCTACTCTCCTTCAAACGGGCCAGAATTGCAGCGGTGTTTTGAGGCATAGCAGGTTCTAGACAAAGTAGGGTGGTCGGGTCTGGGCCAGGCTCCTTCAAACCCCCTACAAGCGTAAGGCTGTTGAAGGTTTCTAGTGGCCTTAGCGCTTTTTGTGCCCAATTTCTGGGTCCAAACCAAAACTAAGCGGTATTAACCCTCAGCTCAGCTGAGCCGTGCATTCTAAAATCAACCGTTGGTTAATGAGCGCGTAGGGCTGCACCACCAGAGCCCGCCGAAACGCTTGAATGGCCTCCTCGTACTGCTCCAGGGCGGTATGGCACAACCCCAGCCCGTGGAGGGCCCCGAAGTGATATGGCACTAGCTCAATGACCTGCTGACAGTCGGCCTTCGCCTCCAGATAGCGATGCTGCATGAAGTAGAGTACCGCTCGCCGGTTCCAGGCTTCGGCAAAGTCAGGCAATTCGGCCACCAGGGCCGATAGCAACGCCTCCGCCGCGTCAATTTGGCCCTGGTCTATCAGGGTTTGGGCATCTTGCAGCCGCTGGTTGCCCACCGCTCCCTTTTGGTAAAACCAGCGCTGCCAGAGGGCGGCAGTAGCCAGCTCGCGCTGATACTCATCGGCTTGCTTCAGGCTTTGCAGCAGCACTTCTAAGGTTGAATCGTCCATCATGCCTGTGCCTGACTGTAGCGTTGCGCTTCTATTATCTAGCATTCGGCTGAGATTAGCTGCCCAAGGGCATTAAGCCCGTTTTGGCTATAGCTCAACCCCCTAGAGGTAACAATAAATGAACTGATTTTTCAAAAGTTGTGAGCTGTTCTAAGCAGATGGGCAGACTACAAATGTGCAAGACAAGAAGCCCTACGCACCGAGATTGTTTCTACCGCTTCTTTGCAGTAGCAATCAGGCGCATTTAAGGAAGCTATGCTTGCAATTTCATTGAACACATTAATTGTTTAGGGGTTCAAAATCATGGCTGTTGAAAAAGTAAACTCTTCCTCTAGCTTGGCCGAAGTTGTTGACCGCATTCTGGACAAAGGCATTGTTGTTGATGCTTGGGTTCGTGTTTCCCTAGTTGGTATTGAACTGCTGGCTATCGAAGCTCGCGTCGTCATTGCTTCTGTTGATACCTACCTCAAGTACGCCGAGGCCGTTGGCCTAACCGCTCAAGCTGCTGTGCCCGCTGCCTAGCAAAGCACTACCGCTCTTTGCAACCCTATGGGGCAGTAGAATGCTGGGCTTGACCCTTGTTTATCTGCCCCATAAATTCCATAAAACAACATTTTTTGCTAGTTGTTAATGGCGGGCTTCCGTTAGAAAGTCGAGGAATGGCGCTCAGTAATAACACCAGAAACTTAAAAAATAATTGAAGTTTTAGGGTTTGGTAAAAGTCTTTCTCTCGGCGCTATTTCCCTCTTTTCTATCCTAAAAGATTCTCCGAAGTATTCACCAAGTTTTATTTTCGCCCAAGGGAGAGCAGTCCTGTGACAGCACTTTATGACCAGTGGCAAGCCGCACGACAACTGCGCCAGAGCGAGGTAGTTAGTCGGCGTGACCAGGTTTTTACCGACCTGGAGCGCTGGCAGGCCGAGCGGCTGGTCCATGCTGTGCAGCTGCGCCAAAACCTCGATCAGCTCATGGCTGACCTGCGCACCAACACCGCCCTGTGGCTAACCCAAACTACCGCAGACCGCGAGGCCCAGATTTTGCCTCGGCAGCAGGCCCGCCAAGACTACATTCAGCAGCTCCAGGCCGATACAGAGGTGCTGCTAGACAATTACCAGGCCGATCGCAAGCTGAGCGCTGCCGAAGTGCGGCAAAAGCTTGAGTACGATTGCCAGGTGCTCCAAAACACCGTGAGCGATCTGCGCTTAGAGATTGCCCAGGAGCTGCGCCAGGTGCAGCAGCAGGTGGCCGAAATTCAGGCTAAAACAGCGGTTGATTTAGCGGGCTACCGCCAGGAGCAGGCGATGGTGCGGGCCGAACTGTTACCCCAGCTGACGGCCTACGTCGAAGACCTGCAGGTGCAGGTGCAGGCCACGCTAAAAGAGTTGACCGCAGTGCGCCAGCAGGCGGCAGTGGTTAACCAGGGGCACCGCCAGAGCGATCGCCAGGCGCTGACCGATTCTGTCGATGCCATGTTCGATGAACTGGCTGACTTTCGCCATCAGCTGCAGGCCCAGCGGGCGCAGCTCTCCCACCTGGTATGGGGTGGAAAAAATACCGCTCAGCCCGTCGCCACCCCGTCTCCCCGTCCCGCGGTCACACGACCCGCCGTGACTGCGGTGCCGACCCGTGCGATCGCAGCGCCCAAGCCTGCGCCCAAGCCCATAGCGAAACCGGCTGTGTCAAACCCGACCGTCGCCACTGCTCCGGTTGCAGCTCCGGCCCCGGTGGCCCCATCCACTCCGGTCCCCGCCCATGCGGCTGCGCGCGCTGTGCCTGTCGCCACCGTCACTGCTCCCGCTGCACCAGCGGCGGTCGCTGTCGTTCCAGTTTCAGCCCCTGCCCCCGAAACCCCTTCCCTTGAAGAGGTGGTGTACAACTACCTGCATCTGACCCAGGGTGCTCGCCTCAGCGAAATTGAGACGGAGCTGGGCATCAATCGGTTTCAGGCCGTGGATGCGCTGCGATCGCTGATCCAAAAAGACCTCGTCATCAAGCAAGACCGTACCTATCTCGTTCAAGAGGAAGCCGTTCTGTGAACACTGTTCTACAAGCCCGCCCCCGCAACTTCGTCTCTACCCCCACCCTAGAGCGCACCACCCTCCGAGCCCTGCGGTACCTGCAGTCGGGGTACTCTATTCACCTCAAAGGCCCCGCTGGCACCGGCAAAACTACCCTGGCGCTGCACCTGGCCGACCTGCTGGCCCGCCCGATCATGCTGCTGTTCGGCGATGACGAGTTTAAAACCTCAGACCTGATCGGCAACCAGTCGGGCTACACCCGCAAAAAAGTGGTCGACAACTATATTCACAGCGTGATGAAGGTGGAGGACGAGCTGCGCCAGAACTGGACTGACTCGCGCCTCACCCTGGCCTGCCGCGAGGGCTTCACCATGGTGTATGACGAGTTTAACCGATCGCGCCCCGAGGTCAACAACGTGCTGCTGTCGGCCCTCGAAGAGAAACTGCTGGTGCTGCCCCCCAGCAACAACCGGGCCGAGTACATTCGCGTTAGCCCCCACTTCCGCGCCATTCTCACCTCTAACCCCGAAGAGTACTGCGGCGTCCACGGCACCCAAGATGCCCTGCAAGACCGCCTCATTACCATCAACATGCCGGAGCCTGACGAACTGGCCCAGCAGCAAATTTTGGTGCAGAAGGTCGGCATTGATAGCTCCGCCGCTCTGCAAATTGTGCAGTTGGTCAAGGCCTTCCAGTCGTCGGCAGCGCCCGACATGGTCTCTAGCCTGCGCCCCAGCCTGATGATTGCCACCATCTGCCACGACCACGGTATTCTGCCCCTGGCCGAAAACGCCGACTTCCGCGATGTGTGCAGCGACATCTTGCTGGCCCGATCTAAAGAGCCCGCGCCCGCCGCTACTCGCCATCTGTGGAACCTGTTTAACCGCTTTGTGGTCTCCCAGGCCACACTGGTCAACGATCTTACCCTCAAGCCCGAGACTCAGCCTGCGGCCCGCCTTCACGGCGAAGAAGAGCATGAGGCTCCAGCGGCCCCTTTAGAAGCCTCTCTAGAAAATTTGGTAGAGAACGAGGCTGTAGACCTAGACGCTGCTGAAGGCGGCCTGGTCAGTACCGAGCCCGGTGAGAGTACCCTGACTCAAAATCAGCCAGAGCCGGACGTTGCGATCGCAACCCCGACCGTCGCGACAATTGAGCGGCCTGCCGAAGTTGAACCTGCGGTTACTACAGAGAGTTCGTCGGTCGAATCGTCCCTTGGCGACGACTTTGAAACCCGCATTTTTGACTATCTCGATGCCACGGGTACGGCATCTCTCGCTACCATCGAGGCAGCCCTGGGGTTAACCCGCTTTCAGGTTGTCACCGCCCTCAAATCCATGCTCGATCAGGCGCTGATTGAGAAGCACGAGGTCGAAGGTCAGCTCACAGGCTATCAGCTAAGTTCTAACTGAAGGTAATCTGCCGTGACCACCTCCACCCCCACGACCCGCCCCCAACCCGGTCGAAGCATGGCTACCGCTACCCAGGGATCTTCCCTGGTAGATGTCATTGAGCGGGTGCTCGACAAAGGCATTGTGATCGCTGGCGATATCTCAGTCTCCGTCGGGTCTACCGAACTACTGAGCATTCGCATTCGCCTGATTATTTCATCGGTCGACAAGGCCCGCGAAATTGGCATCAACTGGTGGGAAAGCGATCCCTACCTGAGCAGCCGCACCAACGAACTGCTAGAGGCCAATCAACAGCTTCAAACCCGCTTAGAGACCTTAGAAGCCGAGCTAAAGGCTTTGCGACCTGCCGAACCCGTTATCTGAGCGGTCAATCGGGTCGCTGCAATGCCGAGTAAACCTCGGCTTTTTCAAGCACCTGGAGCGTTACCTGCTCACCCTACACGCTGTAAAAACCGTCATGCTGACCCTGCGCACCCTGCTACAAATTGCCAGTAGCCGCACAATTCCCAGCTTTCGCTCAGCGCCAAGCCGCAGCCAGAGCGGGGGCGATCGCCTGACCGATGCGAGCCGTATAGGCTACCACCAAAGCCGAACCCAGGCCCAGGAAGCTCGCCGCCAGTGGCTGCAGCAGCAGTGGCAAAATCGACCCTAGCTGTGGTTGTGGCCTAGGCTCGGAACCTAGAATCGCAATCCTTGAGATGCACTAGACTGAGGCCATGACCTCCGAAAATGTCGAGCCAGATCTATTGCCCAGTCTGGCGCTACAGCCCCCTGCCAAAACCGATGCGGGCCTAGCGCCTCTGCTGCTCACCGTGATTGAGCTGGTGCGCCAGCTCATGGAAGCCCAGGTCATTCGCCGGATGGAATCGGGCGACCTCGGGGATGATGACCTTGAGCGAGCGGCTGACAGCCTGCGCAAGCTAGAAGAGCAGGTTGTGAACATGTGCGAGATCTTTGATGTCGACCCGGCCGATCTCAACATCGACCTGGGGGAAATTGGCACCCTGCTGCCCAAGGAAGGCAGCTACTACCCTGGGGCCAAAAACCAAAATCCCACCATTCTAGAGCTGCTCGATCGCCTGCTGGATACAGGTGTTGTAGTCGAGGGCGACGTTGACCTAGGCATGGCTCAGCTTAACCTGATTCACGCCAAGCTGCGGCTGGTGCTGACATCAAAACCCATCTAAGCGCGATCTAGGCACCTCTGTACTGGCTACTCTGCTAACTCCGCCACTGCCACAGCTTGATGGTTTTGTCGACACTGGCGCTGGCGATAACGCCGCCACTGCCCTGTACGGCCACCCGATGCACCGGGTTCGTGTGGGCGGGCAGGGTTTCTTGCGGTGCGCCGGTTTGGCTATGCCAGAGGCGCAGAGTGCCGTCGCTGCTGCCGCTGACTAACCGCTTACCGTCGGGGAAAAAGGCCACCGTATTGACCTCCTGAGTATGTCCCTGAAGCGTATGTTGCAGATCGCCCGTCGTTAAGTTCCACAGGCGCACGGTGCGGTCTTTGCTGGCGCTGGCAACTAGTCGACCATCGGGGCTAACGGCTACCTGGTTGACGGTATTGGTGTGGCCCGTAAAGACTTTGAGGGCCTGTGCCGTTTGAGCATTCCACAGACGCACGGTGTTGTCGAGTCCGCCGCTGACCAGGCGCTGGTCGGCATCGGTCAAGGCTACGGTTTTGAGCATACCCGCCGAGCCGGGCAGGGTTTTGATTAGGGTGCCCTGACTCAGGCTCCACAGTTTGAGGGTGCCATCTTCGCTGGCGCTGGCCAGCAGGTTGCTGCTGCCGATGGCGATCGCGGTGACATCCCGCAAATGCCCTTTGAGCGTATGCCGCAGGGTGCCGTCGCCCAGGTTCCAGACCTTGATAGTGGCATCGTCGCCGCAGCTTACCAGCACCTGACCACGCCTGTCGATCGCGACATCGTTGACCCCTCGGGCATGGCCCTTGAGCGAGTGCAGCAAGTCTCCTGACTGCCAATTCCAAAAGCGCAGTGTGTCGTCAAGGCTGCCGCTGACCAACACGGGCTGCTGGGGGTTAAAGGCGACAGCCATCACCCACGACTGATGCCCCGCGAGAGTGCGCAACAGCTGCCAACCGTTACCAGCGGCTGGCCCCGAGCCAGGTGCGCCAGAACTGGACGACCTAGCGCTGCTAGGTTTAGCGCTGGGCGTAGCCGAACTTGACGGACTGGACGGTCTGCTCGCCGAGGAACTGGAAGTCGGTCTGCTCGCCGGGGGGCTCGACGCAGAGCCTGAAACAGGTCTGGAGGCTGAATCTGATGTGGGTTGCGGGAACGGTTTTGACGTTGGCCCTGCTGTCTCCGCAGTCGGCGGCAGCGATGTAATGGGCATCGCCAGTCCGGCAGCTTGACCTGGCCCGCTCAGGGGCGGGCGATCTAGCCCCGCAAACAAGCTTTGGCCTGACTGGTTGGAGACCCAGCCGGGTACGGTGCCCTCCAGCTTGGGCAGCCGTTGCAGATCATCCAGCACGTCCTGGGCCGTTTGGTAGCGCTCGCTGACCAAATCCTTGGTCATACAGTTGAGCACGGCGGCCAGGCCGGGGTGAATGGTGCGCCCCTGTTTTTGCAGATACTCCTGCCACAGCCAGCGGCCTTCCTGGGGGCTGTAGAGGTCTTCGGGCTTGCACCCAGTTAGCAAATGAAGGCAGGTGGCCCCGAGGCTATAGAGATCGCTAGAGGGGTAAGCTTGACCGCTACGCAGCTGTTCGATGGGGGCGTAGCCCTCGGTGCCAATGCGGGTGCCTGGTTCGTAGCGAATGGCTTCGCTAAACTGCTTAGCCACGCCGAAGTCAATCAACACGGGCTTTTGGTCAATCTTGCGGCGAATGATGTTGGAGGGCGTGATGTCACGGTGAATAACGCCGTGCTGATGAATAAAGTACAGCACCGGCAGCAAATCTTCGAGCAGCTGCCGGAGGCTGCTTTCGCTGTAGGCGGCCTGGGCCGAAATTTCTTGGTGCAGGGTGCGGCCCTGCACCATCTGCTGCACCAGGTAGAGATACTTGTTTTGCTCAAAGTAGGCCAGCAGCGTAGGAATTTGGGGATGCTCTCCCAGCTCGTGGAGCCGCACGGCCTCCTGCTCAAACAGCTGCACAGCCTTAAGAAAGGATTTGGTGCCCTGGGTTTGGGGCGCAAACTGCTTGATCACACAGCGGCTGTTGAGGCGATCGGTGTCGAGGGCAAAGTAAGTACGCCCAAAGCCTCCCCGCCCAATCAGCTTCAGCGGGCGATAGCGGCCCCTCAGCCGATGCTCTAGGGGGGTGCCGCAGGTAGGACAAACCGCAGCCAGGGTCGCGTGATTGGGCTGGGTACAGTGGGGATTGAGACAGCAGATCATCACAACGGCAAACCCAGGGACGCAGAGGCATAGTTTCTGCTTATGCTTACTTCCATTTAACCTGCAATCGGACGGAGACGGGGGATTTTGCTGCTTCGTTGACAACGCTATATTTCGTAACAATTGGGGCGATCGCACCAATCCGCCTAAACCCTTGCGGTATCGTGAAGAACAGTCGTTATTGAGCAATTCGCTGCCGCCCCTATGACCTTGGCCCAGCCTCCCCACAACAAAGCCAAAGCCCTGCGCCCAGGAGCCACTCGCCCTGCCAAAGAACTCTGTAGCGAGTGCGGCTTTTGCGACACCTACTATATTCACTACGTCAAAGAGGCCTGTGCCTTTCTAAACCAGCAGTTTCCGACCCTGGAGCAGCAGAGCCACGGGCGCAGTCGCGATTTGGAGACTGATGACGAAGTTTACTTTGGCGTTCACCAGGACATGATGGCCGCTCGCAAGCAGCAGCCTATTGAGGGGGCGCAGTGGACGGGCATTGTCAGCACGATCGCGATCGAAATGCTGACCCAGGGCTTAGTTGAAGGGGTGGTGTGCGTACAGAATACCGAAAGCGATCGCTTTCAGCCCCAGCCCATTCTCGCTACTACTCCTGAGGAGATTTTGGCGGCGCGGGTCAACAAGCCCACGCTGTCGCCCAACCTGTCGGTGCTGGAGCAGGTCGAACAGTCGGGTATGAAGCGGCTGCTGGTGATTGGGGTGGGCTGCCAAATTCAGGCGCTGCGGGCGATCGAAAAGCAACTCGGCCTGGAGCAGCTCTACGTGCTGGGTACGCCCTGCGTCGATAACGTCAGCCGGGCGGGCCTGCAAAAATTCCTCGAAACCACCAGCCGATCGCCCGATACGGTAGTGCATTACGAGTTTATGCAAGACTTCCGTGTCCACTTCAAACACTCAGACGGCTCCACCGAAACGGTGCCCTTCTTTGGCCTCAAAACCAACCAGCTCAAGGATGTCTTTGCCCCCTCCTGCATGAGCTGCTTTGACTATGTGAATGGATTGGCTGACCTGGTGGTGGGCTATATGGGTGCTCCCTTCGGCTGGCAGTGGATCGTGGTGCGCAACGATCGCGGCCAAACCATGCTCGATACCGTGATGGATCAGCTCGATACCCAGCCGGTGATATCTGAGGGCGATCGCAAGGCCGCCGTGCAGCAGAGCATTCCTGCCTACGACAAGGCGGTGACCCTGCCCATGTGGGCCGCCAGGCTGATGGGTGTGGTGATCGAGCGCATCGGCCCCAAGGGGCTAGAGTACGCCCGATTTTCCATCGACTCCCACTTCACCCGCAACTACCTCTACGTCAAGCGCAACTACCCCCAAAAGCTGGCCGCCCACGTGCCGGAGTTTGCCAAGCGCATTGTCGGTCAGTACAAGCTGCCCGACTAGCTCAGGTCAGAAAAAAGGACGCTGCGATCGCAGCGTCCCCCAAATTCAACTTATGGATGGAAGTTACACCACGCTGTAGTTCCCTGCTAGCCAGGTCTGTAGCTCAGCAGGAGCCTGGGCCTGGGCCAGTATCGCTTTGAGCTGTTCTCCATCCAGCACCTCTGTTTCTAACAGAGTCTGGGTCGCCGACTCTAGTAGGCCCCGGTTCAACCGCAAAATCTCAATTGCCATGGAGCGGGCGTTGCTGAGCAACAGCTTTACCTGGCGATCGATCTCAGTGGCGACTTCAGGACTGGTGGTGCGGCGATCGCTGCTCCCATCCAAAAACTGGGCGTTAGCTTTGGCAAAGGCCACTGGCCCCAGACTGGCACTCATGCCGTACTCAGTCACTGCCTTTTCGGCCAGATCGGTGGCTTTTTGAATGTCGTCGCTGGCTCCGGTCGAAACCTTGCCAAAGACAATTTCTTCGGCGGCGCGACCCCCCAGTAGGGTAGCCAGCTGGCCCCGCAGCTCGTCTTCGAGCATCAAAAAGCGGTCATTCTCTGGCATTTGCAGGGTGTAGCCCAGCGCCCCCAGCCCGCGCGGCACAATCGAAATTTTGGTCACCCGATTGCCCCCCGGCATCAGCGCACCCACCAGGGCATGACCCACTTCGTGGTAGGCCACGGTTTGCCTTTCGGTCGCTGTGAGTACTCGAGAGCGCTTCTCTAGCCCCGCAATCACCCGCTCAATGGCTTCGCCAAAGTCGGTCATCAGCACTGCCTGACGATTGTTGCGGGCTGCCATCAGCGCTGCCTCGTTGACCAGGTTGGCCAGATCGGCTCCAGCAAAACCAGCGGTTTGGGCCGCAATGTCCGCTAGGTCGACGTCTTCACCCAGGGTCACGCCGCGACCGTGCACCTGCAAAATCTCCAGTCTGCCGCTCTTGTCGGGGCGATCGACTAAGACCTGGCGATCGAAGCGTCCGGGGCGACGTAGAGCCGGGTCTAGCGTCTCGGGACGATTGGTGGCTGCAATCACAATCACCCCGTCATTGCCGCTGAAACCATCCATTTCGGTCAGCAGCTGGTTCAGGGTTTGCTCGCGCTCGTCGTTGCCGCCAGTGGGGTTGCCGCCGCGAGTTTTACCCACCGCATCTAGCTCATCAATAAATACAATACAGGGAGCCTGGCGCTTGGCCTTGTTAAACAGGTCGCGCACCCGCGAGGCCCCAACGCCCACAAACATTTCCACAAATTCTGAACCGGCCATACTCAAAAAGGGCACCCCGGCCTCTCCAGCGATCGCCTTCGCCAGCAGGGTCTTGCCCGTTCCCGGTGGCCCCACCAGCAGCACCCCCTTAGGAATTTTGGCCCCCAGCTGGCGGTACTTGTCGCCATTGGCCAAAAAGTCGACCACCTCCTGCAGCTCCTGCTTAGCCTCGTCTATCCCAGCCACATCGGCAAAGGTAACGCCAGTTTTGCTTTTGCCGTAGCTACGAACCTTGCTTTTACCCATGCTGGCCGTGCCTACTCCACCCGCACGGCTAAACTTTGCCGCCAGGGCTAAGGCCCCTACCAGCATTCCTGAGGAGATAATTAAGCCAACGATGCCTGCGGGAGGCAGCGGTTCGGGAGCGATCGTCACCTGCACTCCCTGGCTCTTGAGCTGATTCACAATCTCATCGGTCGAGCCAAGTGGCTGAGTTGTGTAGCGACGATGGCCAGCTTTGGGGCCAAACTCGGGCTTAAGGGTATAGTCAATGCGATCGCGCCCAATCATTACCCGCTGCACCTGGGCCTGGTTGACCTGCTCGACAAAGGTGCTGTAGGCCGACTGCACTGGGGTTTCTGTTTTCATGGGGCAAGTCCTGTAGGTTAAGGTCAACTCAAAGGTGCGAGGTGCCAGGGAAAGCTCCTCGCTGACCACTCACTTCCTTGATTCTGCGACAGTCTCCCTCACCCTCCCAGAGGGGGAAACGCCCCAAGTTAACCGTGGTTACCGAAGAGCTAGTCTCTCGCTATACGGTGGTTACGACCTTTCTAGTTAGATTGCCGTAATCCCTCCAGACAGCTTGCGCAATTCTCAGTTCTCAGAGCGGCACTATATAATGAGGGCCAAACATTCTCCCCGCCCCCATGACCAAATTTGATGCGGTTCAGCTTACCGAAGTCTCCGTAAATTTACCCTGGGGCATTGGCGGGGCCAAATGGAAGCCCGATATTACCGAGCGCGCCGCCGCTTGGGAGCTTTACATCGAACTCGTCACCCGCGTTGCCGTGCAGCCCCTCGATGCCGATGCCGGTTTGGTGCGAGAAGCGCTCAACTCGCTCTACAGCCTGTTTGGCTCTACCCGCGAGATTTTACGCACTGCTGGCCCCAAGGTCGGAGCCTCTAAAGAGTCGGTGGGGGGTATTGCGATCGCCGTACTCAACAACGGCCTACGCCCCTTCATGTCTAAGTGGCACCCTATTTTGCAGGAGTGGGAAGCCCAAAGGCCCCAGGGCGTCAGCGCCGTTGCCCATGAAAAGGGATGGGAGCTAGAGCCCACCCTGCGCCAAGAACTCAGTGAACTTAGAACGGGTCTAGAAGCCTATGCCCACGCACTGGCCAACATTGCCGGTATAGATCACTAGCGATCTCAGTATCCAGCGCGTGCAAGCATAAAAAAGTTACTCAAGTTCGATTAAGTATCGAGAAAATACTCAGTACAGAGTATGAAGTTCTCAATAAGATAGAAGCCTGAGGTGCACACCCCCAGGCTCCATCCTTCCTCCTTTAGCCCCTTAGGAGTAAGGTCACAAATATAGCCAGCGATCGCAGGGGTAAATCAAACGACTTTACAACTCTGATCGCTCCGTTACAATAGCTGGGTATTTTAGTAAGTAAACGTCTGTCGCTTCCGTAGAAGTGCCCATGACGTTTGCTGGCCTTTACACCGGCCAATGGAGCACACCCGTTTCCTCTCTGTATAGCTGTCCTCACTGGGCGCTTGGTCAATTGTTTTAGGTCTACAAGTTTGCTGTTGCTGTAAGGCTAATGCCTCCCACCTGGGCCTTACCCCACGCGAGTTATCGGTTTTGTTGTTTGGCACGTTGGTCTTAGAAACATGAGTCGTCATCTACTACGACAAGCTTTGCGGCTTCCTCAAGCAGCAGTTAAGCGTTTGGTTACCGGGCTGCTACAACTTGTGCTGTTAGCCAACCGACCGGCCCGCTTAGCCCGGTCGGGTTTTGTATTGCCGACTACGGTGTTACTGGTGCTGATGGTGGTGCTCACCGCTACCGCACTCACCTATCGCTCCTTTACCCGCAGCGATATGGCCATCTCCCAGCGCGAGCAGCAGGTCATCTCCAACGCTGCAACGCCTGCTATCGACCGAGCTAAGGCCAAAATTGAGTTTCTGTTTCAAACCGATAACCGCTTTCCCAGTGGGGTACCCGCCAGCGATATTCTGGCCGACCTCATGCTGGTCAGGAGTGGCACAAACGCTTTTGCTGGTTATACTGGCCGCGTCGGCCCGATTGCTGGTGCCAACGACCCCTACACCCTCCCCGACGAAACACGGGTTGATATTAATGGGGATAATAATCTAGATAATGCCTGGTCCTTCAACACAGATATCAACGGCAACGGCACCGTTGAAACCGGCGAAATCGTCGTTTACTCTGTGCTGGTAGACGATCAGGCCTCCCCAAGCAGCCCAACGGCTATTACTGGCACAAATATTCGCCAACTCGACAGCCGAGTTGATCAAACCAAGGCCGATGCCTTGATAACCCGCACTGGTCCCCTGGCCACTACCGAAGCCAGCCCTGGCTGTGTAGGTGCCTTAGCCGAGGGAGGTTGGCAGGTGGTGCAGCAGGGCAACAACTCTTCCCTGCAAAAGAACTTTCAGGTCAATGCCTTTGTAGCCAACCTCAACGATGCCAACCGCACCTTTGAAACCCTGGAGTTTCAGCAGTCTCGCACCGCCGCTCGAGCTAACAAGTGGGGAGCCTGGTTTCGCTATGACCTTGAGGTTACCCCTGGTCCAGAATTTAACTGGAATGGGGCCATGCACACCGATGGCAGCTTCTTCAGTATTGTCCCCGGTGGCGCTGGCACGGGCAAAGGCCTCAGATTACACATGATCAGCTCCCACAACTCCTGCCTCTACAGCCAGGAGGCTTCTGAAATCTCACTGTCTGAGATCGATCTCGACGGCGACGCTTCGGCCACTCCCGGCAAAGTTGTCAGTGTTGATGGCATTAATACACAGGAATTTCAGGGACAGGCGGTGCGAGGTAGCTTGCTCACCGATAACACCACTGCTGAGGGCCAATCCACCATTCACGTGTGGAATGGCCGCAACCAAAAAGCTATTACCAACCGAAACCTGACCAACGATACCGACTCTGTCAGATCCTCTGACCCCATCCGCCCGTCAGATATAGCTATCAATCCACTAGCCCTCTTTACCCGCGACGTTACCGAGCACATCAACCCCGCTGCTTGGCAGCGCGACCCCGCTTGGAATACCGGTACCGACAACTTCCGCAGTAAAGCCCGCATCATCAACGATGAAGTTGCTCGCCCCTTTGTGGATGACTTTTACCGGGCCGACAACCGCTGGGGGCCAAAACCTCGCTACGACAGCCGAGACCCCTCCTTAGATATGGTGCGCGTCGCTGGGGCCAGCACGGGTGTCAACATCAATGGGTTGAGCAAGCTCACCGAAGAAGAAGGTGGTTTCGATGGCTACTGGGAGCGTCAGGCTATTCGGGCAGGCCTGCGGCTAATCGTGGGCGAGCGCCTGGAATTGGGCAATGCCAACGGTTGGAACGCCAACCCTATCAAACGGGATGTAACCACTGCGGCTGACCAGGTATGGTCAATTGCTGCTGAAACCGAAGGCGATGCACTTTACCCGGCCAAGGTTACGCCTGATGAGTCAGCCACCAACAACAACAATGTTGACCCTCGCTACGGTCGTCCCCACGAATATCTTCAGCGCAAAGCGCTGCGCGACAACCTGGCCGCTGTCCAGGGTATGACCGTCTATCACTACGGCTATGAGAGCGGCAAGTTTCCGGCTGCATGTATGGCCATGACTGCGCACCCTGGCACCCGTCAGAGTATTCTCGATAGCCGCACTTTCACGTACTATCCCAGTACCACCACCCCTAAGTTCGACTTCTTAAACGGCAAAGGCACTAACGGTTGGGAATTTCAGTTTCCTGCAACCTTTAACACATCCACTACGTTTGCGGGGCAGGTGGTGGCTACTGCACCCCTAGGCCGCGCCCTGCGCAACTTGGCTTACTTTGCGGGCGACCCCCGTGGTGGCGCACCTTCCTTTCCGCCCGTGCAGGATACCTTTGTGCATCCCTACCCCTACCTGTCGATGTGGGGCGACTTCTCACCCCTGCGCCGCATCGTCGAAGCCGGTGGCTTAGATAATGCTACGGCGTTTAGAGCCCTTAGCCCCGCCGACCAGGCGACTGTTCATAGCGCCGCCTGCACCCTCAGCCTTTTGGCCTACAACGTCAAAGAAGACCTCGCTGAGTACAACCGATTCATCACCTTGGTGGATGTCAACCTACAAAGCCAGGCAGCTCAGCTTAGTAATGCCTTTAGGGATGTACTACGGTATGTGCGCCCAGACCTGGTTGTTGGGGGTGGAACTGCCACTAAGCCGATCTATCTAGCTGCGGCTAAAGATCCGAAAGCAGCTACGGCTATTCCCGGATGCGCGGTCAATGCGGCCTTTACCGCAGCCAACCCTGGTTATCTTGTCAGGTGCGATCTAGCCACCTATCTCAACAGCTTCTCCTTAGACGAGATGATGGCGATTTATGAATCGATTAACCCCAGCCAGCAGAACATTGACAACCTCAGGGAAGCAGCCACGATCTACACTAGCCTGGCTCCTATATTGCGCGATCGCGAACTTGGCTTTGCCCAAGGACTGCCTTCTCTCAAAAATATCCCTGGCTATACCGAAAACATTCCTTGGAACCAAACTACTGGCCTCACCGGAAATGTCAACTTTTCCAACGCCCCTAGCACGCCTATTCCGCTTAAAACAGGATGTAACCCCAACGTATTTCAGCGCACCTCGAACGGTAATGGCGATTTTAGAGTGGCCCTGGCTCTCGTTGTGTGTTCGGAAGTTCAACAATCGCCGGTTAGATATCCCTCTCTGTTCTACCTGTTCCCTCTAGTTGGCCATGGCCGTGAGGGAACGGCGGTGGATGGCAACTTGCAACCGACGACCACCGAAGAATACTTCACTGAAAATACTGCAACTGCGGCCAATCGCTATATCTCCAGAACTGACGTCAACGGTAGCGCCTCTTACGGCATTGTTGGCACCAATGGTATTACCTGGGCCGATGGCATTGCGGCTGTTCCCAGAGGGGTAGACCCCACTACCTGGACTGTGCCTGCCACGGCCACAACTGGCGCACCTACAGTGGCCACTATTGACAATCAAACCGAGGCGTTTAAGGTTGTCTCGCCTACTGGCTCTGTTCTGCGCGTTCCCTTCATCGACAAAGGCGTTTACAACGGTCGTGAGCAGCTCAATACTCGGGTACTCGACATTGATATTGAGGCGCTGGTTAGAAATCCTGCTCCTGGGGGCGATCGGTGGCTGTCTGCCGATCGCGACAGGCAGGCCGAGGGCGTAGTCTACGCCTTTAGAGAAGACGCTGTGCGAGAAGACGAAATCGTGCGGCCCAAGATCTCAGGCGTTACCGCCGCATCTTGCCAACAGACAAACGGCACCGCTCCTGTCCGGTTTAATCTCGAAACCAACGGCGATTGCCGCATGTATGTCGAACCGGGTAATGGTACCCTACGCGACCCACCGCTGACTGATGACTTGAAAGTTAGCCTTAAACCCGTCGATTTTTATGCCGACCCAGCTCGTCGAGCACACGGCTTTAGACTACGCACCGCCAGTGGCAATCCCGCCGATTTTAGCGGCCCGACAGCCCCCGGTGGTGCACCTGGCCCCCGTGTAGTGGGTATGACTTTTGTTACCGACAACAGCGTTTATATCCAGGGTGACTTCAACGTCCACAGCACTACCGGCACCACCGCCAACATCATCGAAGAGTTCACTCAAACTTTGTATGATGGCGCTGCCGCTACCGTTTTTGGTGATGCCTTCTACGACAACCGCACCACTCTTAACACTGGCACCTTTGCCACCATTGCCAGAGACCACTGGCGACCAGTCGAGATTTTGGCCGATGCCATTACCATCTTGTCGGGTACCTTCCGCGATGGTGCGGTCGAAGACGGCTTTAGGCGCGATCGACCCACGGCTCGGGCCGTGGCCGACTCGTCCTACATGAACCAAAACCGCCCCAATTTTGCAGCGATTCCTGGTGTTGGCGGTAATCCTGCAACACCCGCTGGCGACTTACCGCCCGAGGCCTGGCTACGTGAGGGCACTACCCCCACCTCCCCGGTGTGGATTGACCGCAACGGTACCTACTATCGGCGGGGCCTGACCACAAGTCCTACCATTCGGCCTTTCTACAATGTATATGGCAATGATGAGTGGACCCATTTCGGTAGCAATGATGACGCTCGCCGTCTCAACTTACAGCGAGCCTCCCAGACCTTCGTAAATGCCACCTTTATTAGTGGTCTGGTGCCCCAGCGAACTCAGCAGGGCTATGGAGGTCTGCACAATTTCGTCCGCTTTTTGGAGGATTGGAACGATACAGTCAACCTGCACATAGCCGGATCGTTTATTCAGCTCAATTTCTCAACCAATGCAACTGGCCCCTTTGAGCACGACATCTGGCAGGCTTTTGGTACTGACACTACTCCAGACAACAGCCAACGATTGGGATATTATGTTCCGCCGCTACGGCGTTGGGGTTATGACGTGGCCTTGTTGTACTTACCCCCTGCACCAGCCGCCCGTCGTTTTGTCAACATCGGTACCCCTCGTAGCGAGTACTACCGCGAGCTGCCTGCCGATGACCCCTATATCGTTAACCTACGCTGTGCAAGGAATGCCGCTGGTACAAGGCTAATGCCTAATCTCTGTACAAAACCAACGACCTAACTACTGCTACTCGCACTGTGACACCAGGAGGCCGCACACCGTGATGACAAATCGTCTCAAACGCTATCTTTACCGGGCTGGGGGGCGCTCCCCGGCCCAAGGGCAGCAGGGCTTGACCCTAATCGAATGTCTAGTCGCCATTATTATTGTGGGCCTGGTTAGCAGTGCCATTGCTCCTGCCCTAGTTATTTCGGTAGCTACTCGGGTGCAAAGCCAGAAGGCCGAGCAGGCCCTAGAGCTGGCTCAGTCTGAAATTGATCGGGTGCGTTTACTCGTCGAACGGTCTGAGGCCAACATTGGCAACTTACCGCCTGCTGTTGCCATTACAGGTGCCAACCCAGATAGTAGAGTGGCTGAGGTGGCAGGCCCAAACTACGGTGCCCCTGTAACTGCACCAACTACGGCCTTTCAAACCCGCACAGCGACGCTCAATGGCAACCAGTTTGCGGTGCAGGTTTACCGCACGCCGGGCAGGTTTGTGGGCAATGTGCCTGTCACCTTTGGCATGGGCGTGCGGGTGTACGACTACGATGCCGTGCTGAATGGTACCGGTAGCTTGGCCAAAGATCCTGCTTCTCTACGCATGGTCAGTGGCGAAGGGCAGCGGAGCCGTCGCCCGCTAGTTGCGCTCTATACAAATGTCACGGTAGGTGAGGGGGGTACTTCTCTCTGCCAATACATTCAGCATCTCAATGCAGCAGCTTCGGTACCTACCGGTTGCAACTAATTGTGCGATCTACAACTGTCTTTTGAGGGTGACACCCTATGGCTAAAAAAGCCGCTATGAATTTAATGCTTGCTGGGCTACTACGGGCTGAACGAACTGGGCAGCGTGGCTTTACCCTGATTGAGCTGCTGGTAGCGATCGTAGTGGGGTCGCTGATAGTTGGCACCATGCTGTACCTGGTAGTTGAGCTGCTAAAAATCAACCGCCGTGAAGAGATACTTACGCAAACTCAGCAAGACATGCGTCGCGCGATCGACTACATTACCCGCGATGCGGGGGAGGCTGTATTTATTTACTCAACCCCTGATGCTGTCACTGGCCAACTCGATAACTTTCCTAACCCGGGTGAAGTGCCGGTGCTGGCTTTTTGGCGGCTAGATCCGCTAGACCCCAACAATGCAAACGTTAGAACCTTTTTCAACAACGCTTGTTCTACGACGTTTTCGGGGGTCAAACGGAATGAATGCGACACCTTAAAGCTTCGCCAGGGCTACTACACCTTGGTGGTCTATGCCCAGCAACAAAATACTGGGAACGACATTTGGGGTGGCAAGTCTAGAATTGTGCGCTACGAGCTACCCAAGTACACGGCAACTGGGTTATCTACCCTAAATATTACGCCTGGCTATACAGAACCGACCGGCAGCACCAATACCTTTGATAGGTGGACTAAGGGAACAGGGGCTACCCCCCGCAACCTGTCAGTGCTCACCGACTTCGTCGATAATACGGATACAAACGCAGCCACTACCGGCTTGTGCCCAACGGGCTATCTGCAAACTCCAGCCAATGCCAATAACTTCTACGCTTGTGTACGGCAAGGAACTACCCAAGTTAACCGCGACGATCCCAGTCTAACTGTCGG
The DNA here is from genome assembly GCF_015207525.1 of Nodosilinea sp. LEGE 06152. Lineage (GTDB taxonomy): Bacteria > Cyanobacteriota > Cyanobacteriia > Phormidesmidales > Phormidesmidaceae > Nodosilinea. The sequence continues at coordinate 234,817 of NZ_JADEWR010000004.1, read as the reverse complement.
CAGCAACCAAACGCTAATTGTGTTTTTGCGGGGTAACGCCAGTACTGAAAATTCTGGTCTTGGTGCCTTTTCACAGGCTGGCAGGTTGCCCACCTTGAGGTCTGAAGTACTCATTCGGGGAGTGCTCGATAAACAGCCTGGCCTGTAGTAACTCGGGTACATTTTTTAGCCTAATCAAATTTGAGTTATTTTATTCTGGTGCCTGCTATGAAACGCCTGAGCACATCGGCTAAACAGTCTAAAGCAGGGTTTACCCTCATTGAGGTACTGGTAGTGGTGGTTATTGCTGCTGTGCTAGCCGCGATCGCAGCGCCGAGCTGGTTTGCCTTTTCCAGTCGCCAGCGGGCGATCGCTGTACGCAGCGATGTTGTTCAAACCATTAGAAACGCTCAGCAGGATGCCATTCAACTGCGCCAGGCCCGCCGAGTAGAAGTAGTGACTACTGCCGTCTCCAAACCCACGCTGAGAATTGGATCTCTAAACTTTGACGCTGCCGGTAACCCCGTGTTTACAGGTACGCCTCAGGAGCTTGGCGGCGAGGCCAACCGCTCTGGCCAAATTAGGCTAGAGGCCTATCGGGTAAGGCCTGACGGCTCTAAAGATACGGCAGTTAACAATATTGCCTTCAACCATCAGGGACTACCGACCGATCGCAACAGTATACCCTTTGTCATTGTTGTTAACGGTGGGCCAGGCGCAATTAAACAGTGCGTGATTGTGGCCAATCTGCTGGGCAGTCTCAAAACTGCCAACAATACCGAGTGTGACAACCCCAGGGTTGGCCTCAACTAGCTAGGAGTAAGCTTCAGACACGTAGGCGGCTTCTAGAGCAGTAAAGCTGGCTATGCTGCGGCTGCCCCTCTCGCCTGGCCCCCGTTTTGTGATAAAAACAATGGGCACGTTTTGCTGAGCGAGGTGACCCCATGAGCGCATCATCCCCATCCCTGGAGGGCCAGGTTGCTGTGGTTACGGGGGCTTCACGCGGCATTGGTCGAGCTGTGGCCATAACGCTTGCCGCAGTCGGGGCTCAGGTTGTTGTAAACTATGCCCGCTCTAGCGCTGCTGCTGATGAAGTGGTGGCCGAAATTTTGGCGGATGGTGGCAGCGCTGTGGCTATTCAAGCCGATGTCTCACAGGCAGACCAGGTCGATGCGTTGATCAGCGGTACTTTAGAGAAATTTGGTCGGGTCGATATTTTAGTCAACAATGCCGGCATCACCCGTGATACCCTGCTGCTGCGGATGAAGCCCGAAGACTGGCAGGCGGTCATTGACCTCAATCTGACCGGGGTATTTCTGTGTACCCGCGCTGTAGCCAAAATCATGCTAAAGCAGCGATCGGGCCGCATCATCAATATTGCCTCTGTAGCTGGGCAAATGGGTAACCCTGGGCAGGCGAACTACAGCGCCGCTAAGGCTGGGGTGATTGGTTTTACTAAAACTGTGGCTAAAGAGCTAGCCAGTCGGGGCGTAACGGCCAATGCCGTGGCTCCTGGCTTCATTGAGACCGACATGACCGGCGACTTGAACAACACCGAAGAGATTCTCAAGTTTATTCCCCTGGGGCGGTTTGGCCAGCCCGCAGATATTGCCGGTATGGTGAGGTTTTTGGCGGCCGACCCCGCAGCGGCCTACATTACTGGCCAGGTCTTTAACGTTGACGGTGGCATGGTGATGGCTTAGGCGCGGTTCACAATGCGCAGCAGCCACAGCGTTGCGGCCAATGATACAAAGTGGGCCAACAAAGTGTTGGTGTTGGCCTGCACGACAAAAATGTCGAAAGCCTCGACGTATTGATTAATGTTGCCGGGCACAAACACTGTACCTCCCTGGGGCTGGGCCAAGGCTTTACCCAACAGTGACCCAATTAGCGCTTGACTGCCAAACAGGGTAATTAACATGCCTACCATGCTGATGACGGTGCCCAGCCGTAGGGCCTGGAGAGCGTCTTTGGGGCTGGGTCGCTTGGTGGTGTCGTGACTGCGCAGCCGCCGTCCTAGGCGAGTGTAGCGAAAGGCCCAAAAGGCGCTCATGTAAACCGCTACCAGGCCTAGGGCCGCAAACAGTAAGCCTACACCAGTGCCGGGGTTACTGCTTTGACCCGATCGCGCCCCCAAGTTTACCAGGGCAAACATCAGCACCAGGCTCGAGATCGCGGCCAGCACAACCTGAGTCCAAAAGCTAATCCAGCCCACTAGGCGAAAGGAGCCTGAGATGCGCCGTACGGCGGGAGGTAGGGTGTAGTCAAAGTCTGTAGTCATACCTGTGATCTTAGCCTGGGCAGGGGCTTCTGAATGATACATTTGGGAAAAGCGGCAGGGTAGGGATATGGCAGAGGCGATTGATCAGGCTAAGACCCGAATGCAGGAACTGTGCGATCGCTGGGGGGTGCAGGTAGACTACCTGGCGATTCGCCTAGAGCAGTCTGAGGGCACCGATGTCTTTTTGCGGGGCGGAAAGGCTGAGACCCTCAGCGAGGCGATCGCGATCGGGGGGCATGTGCGGGCTTGCTATCGGGGCGGTTGGGGCTTTGCCAGCTTCAACGATCTGGAGAGCTTGGCCCCCTGTGTGGAAGCGGCTGTAGCTGCGGCTCGTCTGGTCGGCCACGATGAAACCCTGCTGGCCCCCATCGACCCGGTGCGGGTTGCCCGTCGCCTACCCCTGGCGGGTACCGACCCCCGCTTTATTCCTCTGGCCCGCAAAAAAGCCCTGTGTAGCCACTACGCCGACCTGCTCCAGAGTGTAGACCATCGCATTGCCACGACCTCCGTTCGCTACACCGATGTCGCGCAGCGGGTGCTGTTGGCCACCTCCGAAGGCACCCTGATCGATCAGGCCTGGTCGGATATGGAAATGCGGTTTGCCGCCACCGCCCGCGATGGCGACACCGTGCAAACCGGGCGCGAAACGACGGGTTCGCGCAAAGCCTACGAAGACCTGGAGAATCTGGATACCCAGGTGATGGAGGCAGCCCAGCGGGCTGTTGCGGCGCTAGAGCTACCTTCGGTGCGGGGGGGCACCTACAATGTAGTGATTGACCCAATTCTGACCGGGCTGTTTGTCCACGAAGCCTTTGGCCACCTTTCGGAAGCTGATATGGCCTACGAGAATCCCGACTTGCTGGAATCAATGAGCATGGGACGCCGGTTTGGCCCCAGCGGTCTGCAAATTTTCGACGGGGCAGCCCCCGAGGGTCATCGCGGCAGCTATTTTTACGACGACGAAGGCACCCCTGCTACCACCACCCAGCTGATTCAAGATGGGGTGCTGGTCGGGCGGTTGCACTCTCGCGAGACGGCGGGCAAGCTGGGCGAGCAGCCCACCGGCAACGCCCGCTGCCTCAACTACCACTACTCGCCGCTGGTGCGCATGACCAACACCTGGATTGAGCGCGGCACCACCCCCGTCAATGACCTGTTTGCCGACATTAAAGAAGGGGTCTATGCCCGCAACTGGCTGGAGGGTATGACCAATGGCGAAATGTTTACCTTTACGGCTGGCGAAGCCTGGATGATTCGCAATGGGCAGCTCGCCGAACCCGTGCGGGATGTTACCCTGTCGGGCAATGTGTTTCGCACCCTGGCCGATATCGAGGCGATCGGCGACGACTTTTACTGGGATGAGTCGGGGGGCTGCGGCAAGGGCGGGCAGAATGGGCTACCCGTAGGCTGCGGTGGCCCTAGTCTCCGGATTCGCAATGTGGTTGTGGGGGGCGAAGCCGAAGACTGGTATGAGTGATGGTTCGGTTAACCAGGGCCGCATCTTACGCAACCTGATGCGCCTGATGGATGTTACTTGTGGCCACAGCCTCTATGAGGTGCTGCCCCGAGGCGTGCAAGTGTGGCTGCCGGACCAGGGCTTTGGCGTGTATCCTGACCTGCTGGTGGTGGCGGGTGAGCCGCTGCTACACGACGGCCAGAGCGATCGCGTGCTCAACCCCTGCGTCATGTTTGAGATTTTGGCCAATCCAACCCCTGGTTACAGTCCAAAGGCGGCGACACTGCCAGAGCGAGGCGAAATTTTTCGCCAATGCCGAACGATTCCGTATCTGCAGGCTTACCTGTTCGTGCACCAGGCCGAGGCTCGAGTCGAGCAGTTTTACCGGGCTGAAGAGCACCTGTGGGGTATGACTGCCCAGACGGGGCTGGACTCGGTGGTAGAGTTGGCCATTACCGATGCCCGTCTGCCGATGATGGATATTTATGAGCGGGTTGATTTTAGCCTGCTGGTTTAGGGCGACAGGCGATCGATTGCCCACGTATCATCGTCCTTCTTTTTCGTAAACACACATTGTTGCGATTACAATAAAGAACAGAAATCCGAATATGTCCATAAAAAGGTTGGAAGCAATTACTGGGAAGGCAAAAGCTAAAACAGTAAACACAAAGCAAAGTACTTTATCACTTGTAGTTGTACTTTCTTTCTTTTTAAGTTTAGGTGGGCGGAAAGCAACCTGAACTGCTTCTGTGTTCTGATTATCTTTGGGCTTTTGAGAGTCTGAAAAAGTAAGACCTTTACTGGAAAAATGAGACTTGATACTTTTTATTAAGTCTTCCATGTCGCGTTTGAAGTCTTGATATTCACGGATTTTGGCACTGTTAAAATAAATGAGCTTCTTCAAATTATTTGGTAATTCGTGAATTTGAGGCAAATCTGCTCCACCTACGAGGACGGGGATGATAACTATTTTGCGCTCTAAAGCTGTTTCTACCTCAAGCCTAACCCAATCTTTTGGGTTGTCTAATCGTCGCATTTTCTTGCCTGTTTCAAGCACGGTTAGCCAATCTTTGCCGATGACGACTATCAAGACATCGCATTGCTCGAGGGCATTTTTTATGTCTTCTCTATAATCTGACCCAGCGGCAATAGAATAAACATCTTTGTATACGTTATCCTCACCAAACTCTTGCGACAGACGCTCGTAAATACGCTCACTCTCGGAAGGGCTATCAGTTCGTCGGTAGGAGATAAAAATCTTTCCGTATTTTTTCATCTTCTTGTTAATACAGGATTGATTGGTAAAATAGATAAGTCTTCTGCTCGCAGCAAAAAGCTGGCTTTGAGAGCGACAATAGAGCCGCCTCAAGTAATGCTCTCATCTTGAGTTACTTAGGGTAAGTTATATATCTAACAATTCTCAAGATATTTTGCGACGGCAACATTTACTTGTGCCCAAGCTGGACTCAAGTTAGGAAACCTGGTCGGCTCACCGAATTTTTGCCTTCCTTTAGAGAAAAACCTGTAAAGTTCTTCTGCGCTAAGTTAGCTTCAACATCAGGGCGATAGCCGAGAAATTCTCCACTCACTCTGGTCTAGGCTGTACAAAAAGCGATCGTGCAGGCGGCTGGGTCGCCCCTGCCAGAACTCAAAGCTGGTGGGCTTGACCCGGTAGCCCCCCCAGAAATCGGGCAGGGGTACTTCTTGGTTGAGGAATTTTTCCTTCATCTTGTCAAACTGCAGCTCTAGCAGCTGCCGCGAAGGGATAACGCTGCTCTGCTGCGATACCCAGGCCCCCAGCTGACTACCGCGAGGGCGCGATGAAAAATACCGGAGCGACTCCGCTGCCGAAATTTTGCTGGCGGTACCTGCGATCGCCAGCTGCCGCTCTAGCGGGTACCAGGGAAACAGCAGCGACACCTGAGCGTTGGCCGCGATGTGCTGGGCCTTGCGGCTGCCGTAGTTGGTGAAGAACACAAAACCACTGCGGTCAAAATATTTGAGTAACACCGTGCGCTGATAGGGCGCTCCCTCAGCCGATACCGTCGACAGCACCAGGGCGTTGGGCTCCAGCAGGTCGGCCTCGCGGGCCTGCTGAAACCACAGCTCAAACTGGGCAAAGGGGTCGGGGTCGAGGTCGGTGGCATCGAGGCCCCGCTGGGTATAGTCGCGACGCAGCTCACCAATATCCATGGCGTGTTTTAGCAACTCTCTAGGGGTAAAAACTGAAGCTCAAACGATATCTTCGAGGGCGGCTTTCACCTGCTTGTAGTGATAGGTGAACCCGCTGGCCTCGGTACGTTTGGGCAGCACCTGTTGGCCCTCCAAGACCACCTGGGCACCGTCGCCCAAAATTGCTTCTAGCACAAAATCGGGAACCGGCAGCCAGGAGGGGCGATTTAGCACGTTGCCGAGGGTTTTGCAAAACTCGCCCATGCGCACGGGGTTGGGGGCCGTAGCGTTGTAAACCCCCTCCATCTGAGGATCTTGCAGGGCCTGCACAATCAGGCTGACGACATCGTCACGGTGAATCCAGGAGAACCACTGACGTCCGCTGCCAATGGGGCCTCCGGCAAACATGCGAAAGGGGGTCAGCATTTTGGCCACCGCCCCACCCATGCCCAGCACAATGCCAAAGCGCAAAATTACCAGACGAGTACCGTGGTTTTTGACCGATTGAGCCGCCCCCTCCCAGGCCTGACATACTTGGGAGAGAAAATCGTTGTCGATTGGGGTGCTGGTTTCGTCAAAGGTGGCGGTTTCGCTGGTGCCGTAGTAGCCAATGGCGGAGGCGTTGACCCATACCGCTGGCTTTGGGTCAGCCTTGGCCAGGGCTTCGACGAGCTTTTCGGTGCCCACCTTGCGGCTATCCATAATGGCCTGCTTGTGCTCGTCGCTCCAGCGCTCTGAGATCGGTGCTCCGGCCAGGTTTACCACGCCATCGCAGCCTGAGAACACGCCATCTTGCCACCCACCCGATGCCAGCGGGCTGTAGCCCACCACCTCGACCTGGGGAAACTTGGCGGCGGGAAACGCGTGACGACCATGCTCAACGCTGCGGGTGAGCACCACAACGCTGTGACCGTCGGCCTGGAGCCGTTCTACCAGGCGACTACCGACGAAACCTGTGGCTCCAGTAATTGCAATTTTCATGGGCACCTGACTCTGGGTAAACAAGACCCTGCCATAGCGGTGGGCTTGGTCTAGGATAAACCATCTGCCTAGGGCGATTCACCATAGGCCATACCGTTGGCTTGGGCATAGCGCTGCATAAAACGCATCAGGCGATCCCAGTGATCGTCGCGATCGATGACCAGCTTGCACTCTACCCGCTGCAGGTCGTCGCCTTCGGGACCGCCAAAAATAAACTTAATTCCCTCTGGCTCAATGGCGATCGCGCCTTCCTCATCGACTAGCTTCAGCGCTCTGGCAAACCGACTGCGAAAACTCTGAAACTGCTCGATCGCCCGCAGTTGGTTAAAGGTCAGCAGCACAATGCGATTGTTCGTCGCGCGATCGCGCCTGAGGCTGATGTTGTCGATGGTTTCGGCAATACCTTCGTAAAACTCAACCGTTGGCGATGGAGCAGTCGGCAATGGAGCGGTCATAGCAGCGCGGGTTTAACGGCGGCGGTTGATCAATATTATGTAGTACAACAGGTTGAGAAACGCCGTGAAGGCAGTGGCTACGTAGGTCAGGGCCGCAGCGCTCAGCACAGCTCGTGCCCCCTTATTCTCTTCGCCCTGAAGAATGCCCAACTCATCAACCAGCCGCAGGGCACGGCGTGAGGCATCAAACTCGACTGGCAGGGTAACCACATGAAACAGCAGCACTGTGGCAAAGAAAATCACCCCCAGCCAGGCCAGGTTCAAAAAGTTGAAAATTAGCCCCGCCATAATCAGCATGGGGCCAAGCCTAGAGCCCAAATTTACCGCCGGTACCAGGGCTGCGCGCAGGTTCATAAACTTGTAGCCTTCGACGTCTTGCAGCACGTGACCGCACTCGTGGGCCGCCACCGCCGCCGCCGCCAGCGACCCGGAGCCGTAAATTCCCTGGGAGAGGCGTACCGCTTTGGCGCTGGGATCGTAATGATCGGTCAATTCGCCCGCCACTGGCTCGACTTTGATGTTGCGCACGCCCTTCTTGACCAGAATGGTTTGAGCCACCTGAGCCCCAGTCATGCCCATGTTGGACTGCACCTGCGAGTACTTGCGATAGGTGCCTTTGACCTTACTCTGTGCCCAAAAAGTGAGAATGGCCGTGGGTATAGCAACCAGCAGGATGTAAATAGGGTCGAAGAACATGACCTGGAACAGGATGTAGGGTGAGCAGCAAAACCATGCTGCGAATGATAGCAGCCTGGCTATAAGGATGCTCTAAGCTTTACGGGTTCCTAATGATTGACGGGAAGTGATTTGGAAGGAGCCGGAGGTATCTACCGAAGTCTTCCCCTACTCCTCACCCCTTAGCGCCCTAATTGCCTTCCTGATAGGCAAAGTAGATTGCTTCTAAAAAGGTATCGGTGGTCATCTCGGTGGGCAGGGTTTCGAGCCCCAGCTGACCTCTGAAGCGGCGGGCGAGCTGGTCGCTGACCAGGGTTTTGGCCTTGGGGCTCATGGCCTGCCGCCGCTGCAGAAATTCACGCACGGTGGCAAAGTCGTCGGGGGAGAGGCGGGTGATCTCGACCAGTGCCAGCAGGTCTTTGCCGATCGCCTGCGATCGCTCGGGCACTCGAATTTGGCTGTTGGTGACGGGGTCGGTTTGCACCACTAAGGTGCCCGCCAGCCAGTCGCCCACCCGTTTTTCGGTTTTGCTGAGCAGAATGCAGAAAAAACCAATGAACAAAATGTCGTCGATGGGGCGCAGCAGCGATCGCAGCGTGGCTTGAGGCAGCCGCTCGGGCTGACCGTCGTCGCGAATGACGCGGATTTTGGCGCAGCGCTTGCCGGGAGTTTGGCCGTACCACCAGGTTTCAAACAGCGCGAAGTAGCCAATGTAGAGAAAGAAAGCCAGAACAGCTGCGATCGCCGTCACCCAAAGCTGCACCGTCTCACTGGGAATCGACAGCACCGTATCCACCGCCAGCAGTCGCACCAGCAAAAAGCTGTAGACCAGGGTTAGCCCCACCAGCCCTGCGCCCAAACACAGGTAGTCGAGGGTCAGCGCCACGGCCCGGCTGCCCACCCCAGCCAGCACAAACTCTAGCTCAACGCTCTCGGGGGTACGGATGGTGATGGTGTTGAAGAGGGGCATTGGGATGTGGGAGGGGTGAGGTCGGTGGGGAGGGTGAGGGAGGTGAGGNRKGGGWRGGYKSRAAGTGCAAAATTCAAAGTGCAAAATTCAAAATTTTGAATTGTCAATTTTGAATTCATCCACCCATCCCCCACTCCTCTACGACTCAGGGTTACCATGGCGCAAAGCCAAATCGAGGCCCTCGCGGCGGCTGCGCAAGTCGTAGTAGAGTACGCCCTTGACGGCCTGCCACAGGGGCAGCACTACCATACTGCCGAACAAGCTGAGTATCAGGCTGAGGGCGAAGGTAATGCCGTAGACAACGCCGTCGGCGGGCAGCAGCTCCAGCAAAATGCTGGGGATGTAGTTGGTGACTGAGAGCAGGGGCAGCTGAATTAAAAACGTGGCTAGAAATACTATCTGAATGCGCACGATCGCCGTTTGGGTTAGCTCCCAACTGCGGGTCATGCTGCCGCCAGCGTCTTGCTGGGGCTCGATGGCGAGCACTACTTCAGCAATAAACAGGCGCGAAGCCACCCAGATCAGCGCGATTAGCAAAATTCCTAGGCCCAGCAGGAAGCCCAAAAAGACGCCCATGATGCTGCCCACCGTTTGGTTAATCAGCGCTGTTAAAATGCCCGCCGTCAAAAAACCGACGCTGCCGCCAGCGATGAACGCTACCAGGGTACCTACCAGGTATGAAGCCATATAGGCCAGCAGCAGCAAAAAGCCCAGCAGCAAAAACTGGCCCAGTCGGGGGGCGACCTGACGCTGGGCATCGAGGGAGGTCTCGGGCTGGTTGATTAAATCTTGAAACGACAGGCGACCAATGACGCTAGAGAGGGCGTAGTACTTGGCTGAGCCGTAAAGCAGGGGCGCAAACCCGACCAGCAACCCCAACAGGCCACCGATAATGGCCCCAACATCGCCGCCCACCCCAGCGCCGATGCCTGCCAGAATCGCGATCGCTAGCCCCAGGCCGACTATCCCAGCCACCAGCCATAGCGTCGCTAGCACCGCCAGCTGAAAGAAGGTCTTGAAGCGATCTTTGTAAAGTCGCAGGGCTGCGCTCACGACATCGCCAGGGTTGAGGGGGCCGAGCTGGCTACCCTGCTGTGCAGATGGGTTCATCAGCGACTCCTGAGGTTTATGAAACGGGATGTAATCTGGTGGGTGCTCATTTCGAGATTAGCCTACACTTCTGTTTAGAATGCCCGTTTATCCTGCTTTGCTTCATGAATGTTCAGCGTTGGATGGCTCGACGAGAAGCGAGCTGGCGGCAGCTCGAAACATTGCTAACCCAGGCCGAAAAAACTGGGCTCAGGTCTCTCTCAGGAAGCCAAGTACGGCACATGGCCAGCCTCTATCGGTCGGTGTCAGCCGATTTGGCGCGGGCGAAGGGCAACGGCGTGGGCCAAGCCGTGATCAAAGACCTGCAGCGGCTCACCAGCCGCAGCTACAGCCAAATTTATCAAGGGTCTCGCCGCCAGGAGTGGCAGGCGCTGTGGGAGTTTTGCCGCTACGGCTTTCCGGCGGTGGTGCAGCAGAGCTGGGGCTATATTGCGATCGCAACGGCTCTGTTTGCGATCGGTGGGCTGATGGGCTGGTGGTTTGCCCGGCAAGACCCGGCTTTTCTCACCCTGGTGCTGGGTCAGGAATTTGTCGAAGAGGTGAAAACCAGCCAGGAACTCTGGACAGTGTCGATTATGGGGGTTGAACCTGTTGCCTCCAGCGGCATCATGATCAACAACATCGGCGTTTCGCTGAAGGCGCTCTTGGGCGGCGTCACCATGTTTCTACCCCAGGTGCCCATGATTACGCCACCGGGAACCTTCACGGTTTTTCTGCTGGTGTTCAATGGCGTGATGATTGGCTGTGTGGGCGTGCTGGTCGCCCAGGCCAATCTGGCCTACGACCTGTGGGCGTTTGTCTTTCCCCACGGGGCGCTAGAGCTACCGGCCATCTTTATCGCTGGCGGGGCTGGCCTGTTGCTGGCTCGGGGCATTTTGCTGCCCGGTCCCTATCGCCGCGTCGATGCCCTCAAGCTCTACGGGCTACAGGCGGCCCAGCTGCTCTACGGCGTCATCCCCATGCTGGTGATTGCCGGGCTGATTGAAGGGTTTTTCTCGCCCCAGACCTGGATTCCCAATGGACTAAAGTACGCAGCAGGGACGGCTATTTTTGTTGCTCTGGTGCAGTACTGTCGCGTTCGTCGTCCAATTGTGTAGTCATTTCCCTGGCTAACCATCCTTTAAAAGTGGTCTATCTGCCAGAGCAATTATGGAGCTTATGATTACAATGGGGCTGTATTTAGGTTGGGCTTACTGCCACTTGCCATGTCGCCCCCAAATCCTCCTCAGCCCCGAACTCTGCTCAAAACTGTTACCCAGGCGTTTCAGGCCGTGCAAGCCAAGGTTGACTTTGGCAAACTGGCCGTCAAACCTGGTGCCCGCGCTGCCGAGCTAGAGGTCACGGTTAACGGCAAGCCCACCAGCTATCCCCTGCTGGGTGAGCACTACATTATGGGACGCAGCAGCTCCCAGTGCGACATTGTGGCCCCCAGCCCCATCGTCAGCCAGGTACACGCTACCCTCACCCGCGATACCAACCGCCCCAGCCAGCCCTTCGTAATGAAGGATCGCAACTCCACCAACGGCATCTATCGGGGCAAAAAGCGGCTGACCCAGGCGGTAATGAACCACGGCGATGTCTACACCCTTGGCCCTCCAGAGCTTGAAGACGCCGTCACGCTGCGGTTTAGCGAACCGCCCCCCTGGTACGTCAAAACTGCCCGCTATACCCTCTACGGGTTTACGGGGCTATCGCTGGCGGTGGGGGCCTGGATTGTAGGCGTTGAGTGGCCCAAAATTCCGATGCGGCCCCTGCCCGACTCGGTACAGGGACCGGTGGTGGTACTGGGTGAAGACGATGGAGCGACTGTGCCCCTGCGGGAGCAGCTGACCCAGTCTCACCAAGAGCTGCGGCGCATAGGCGACTTTTCGCCTTACTTGCCCCAGGCTCTGATTGCCTCTGAAGATGCTCGCTACTACTGGCACTTGGGGATAGACCCCCTCGGCATTTTGCGGGCGGTGGTGGTGAATACGCGCGGTGGCGGCCTGCTCCAGGGGGGCAGCACAATTACCCAGCAGCTGGCCCGCAGTGTTTACCGCGAGTACGTGGGCACCGAAGACTCGGCTGGGCGCAAGCTGCGCGAGGCGGTGACGGCCCTCAAGCTAGAGACCTTCTACAGCAAAAATTATTTGCTGCTGACCTACCTGAACCGGGTTTACCTGGGCGACAGTCTCTACGGATTTGAGGATGCCTCGCAGTTTTACTTTGACAAACCCGCCCGCGACCTGACCCTCTCGGAGGCGGCGACTCTGGTGGGCATCTTGCCTGGCCCCAATGCCTTTAACCCAGTGCAAAACTACGATGCTGCCGTGTATTACCGCGATCGCGTGCTCGATCGCATGGTAGGCCTGGGCATGGTCAGCCAGGAGGAAGCGCGGCGGGCGCGGCGATCGCGCATTGAAATCAGCCCCGATGCTACCCGCCAGCTTCAGAACACTCGTGCGCCCTACTTCTACAGCTACGTCTTTGAGGAGCTTGATGCCGTGCTGGGCACATCGCTGGCTCGCGAGGGCAATTTTTATGTGCAAACCAGCGTTGACCTCAACCTGCAAGCCGCCGCTGAAAGTGCCCTCAGCCAGGATGTCGCTACCCAAGGTGCGGCTCTCGCCTATTCTCAGGGGGCAGTCGTTACCCTCGACAGTAGCAATGGGGCCATTCGCGCCCTGGTTGGCGGCGTTGACTTTGGCGAAAGCCAGTTTAACCGGGCCTCTCAAGCCCTGCGCCAGCCTGGTTCAACCTTTAAGCTGTTTGCCTATGGGGCGGCTCTAGAGCAGGGTATTTCCCCAGGTCAATCGTTTTCCTGCACACCGATGAACTGGAGCGGGCAGCGGTTTGCGGGCTGTCGCTCGGGGTCGGGGGCGCTCGACATGTATGCGGGTATGGCCCGCTCTGAAAACGTCGTGGCCCTGCGAATTGCTCAAGAGGCGGGCTTGCGCAACGTTATTGATATGGCTGAGCGTCTGGGCATTGAGTCTAAGCTCGTGGCTTCCCCCGGTCTTACCCTGGGCGAAAGCGAAGTCACTCCGCTAGAAATTACCGGCTCCTTTGCGGCGGTGGCCAACAATGGCGTGTGGAATCGCCCCCACGGCATTGAGCGAGTGCTCGACAGCAGCGACTGCGCCGACCCCAACGACATCAGCACCTGCCGGGTGATCTACGAGTTTGGGCAGGCGGGCGACTCAAACCGTCAGGCCATCGATCCTGCGATCGCTAGTACCCTCACCGGGCTGCTGCAAGGGGTTGTGCAGGGCGGCACCGGGCGCAGCGCCTTTTTGGGCCTGGGTGAGGCGGGCAAAACCGGCACCACCGACGACAACCGCGACCTCTGGTTTATTGGCTTTGTGCCAGGGCGAAATTTAACCACAGGCGTTTGGCTGGGCAACGATGACAATACCCCAACCCGAGGCAGCAGCGGCCAGGCGGCGGCGGTGTGGGGCAACTACATGCGCCAGGTGGTGCAGTAGAAGGCCAGTCAGCACAAATAAAGCTTTACCCAAAGTTTCTTTCGGATATTCTCGATTCGGAGCTTGCTTGACTAGGCTCAGAGACTACTTAGCTAGGCTCGGAGATTACTCGACTAGGTTCAGAGACTACTCGTCTAAGCTCGAAGACTACTCGTCTAAGCTCGAAGACTACTCGTCTAAGCTCAAAGACTACTCGACTAGGTTCGGAGATTACTCGACTAAGCTCAAAGACTAATCATCTAAGCTTAGAGACTGCCCGACTAAGCTCAGAGGCTACTCGACCAAGCTGGGGAACTACTCCGCTAAGCTCAGCAGCTACTCGACTAGGTTCGGAGGCTACTCAGCCAGGTTGAGAGATCCCCCGGTTTTTTGTGGTCTTAGTGCTATTCGTCACTCCCTTAAAAAGGGGGAAGTTTTTTCGTTGCTGAGCTAGAGATTTAGGCGGGGTTGCCCTCACCCCTTTCTTTAGGAGGGATCAAGGGGGGATCTCTGCGGGTGTTGCTGCCCGAGGACAATTTGCCGCCCTTGATTCTGATGCTCAAGTCGTAACAAAGTTAACTTGTCTGTGTGGTCTGAATAGGATATCTTACTGAGCTATAGCTGTGTGCGTGCAGCTTGTCTTCCCAAAAATTTGGTCAAGCGCCGCTGGAAGGTGCGTCAACACCAACCAGCGGCTAACCCCGTCGACTGTCTTACCCAGTCTCGGAGGCTAAGGTTGATCTTACCTGGCCGCCCTGAACTGTACATGTCTGGGGCGGCCAAGTTTTTGGGTTTCTTACCCGTCGTTTCATCGGAAAGGAACCCGATTATGTTGTGTTTGCCATTTTTGGCGTCGTCGGCCCGTGGGGGTGCGGCGACCCGTCCGCCGCTGCTGCTAGCGAATCCTAAGGCTCAGCCGGGGCGCGAGCGATTGCGCCATCTGGCGATTGGCTCGCCGGAGGGGGTGCAGGGGGCGATCAACCACCTGCATCTGCTGCAATACGCCGAGCGGCTAGAGTGGAGCCGCCAGTTCACGATACCCGAGTCGGGGATACTGATTACCCCAGAACAAGGGGAGGTATTTAGCTTGCTGCTGCGCGATCGCCAGTTAGGTTAGTGGTGAATTAGATCCCTGGATTCTCCGAGAATCCAGGGATCTTTTCGGTAATGATGGATTAAGTTCCTTCTAGGACTATTGGCCAAGGTGGATTATCAGACAATTGTTTTCTCAGGTCATGCTGTTAAGCAGATGTTTCAGCGCAGTATCAGCCGAGACGATGTGAAGACAGTGCTTGCTAGTGGGGAAGCGATCGCTGAATATCCTGATGATCGCCCTTATCCTAGCTACCTTATGCTAGGGGTAGTGAATCAGCGCCCCATTCATGTGGTCGCGGCAAGGGATGCCGAAACCCTGACGGTCTATGTCATTACTGCTTATGAGCCAGATTTAGACCTGTGGCAACCTGACTTTAAAACTCGGAAGCAACCATGAACTGTGTCATTTGCAAACAAGGACAAACTAAAGCGGGGCTGGTGACGGTTACCTTAGAACGGGAGGGTGCGATCGTCGTATTTAAGCGGGTGCCTGCTGAGGTCTGCGAAAACTGCGGTGAATATTACCTCGGTGATGAGGTGACAGGGAAATTGCTAGAACGGGCAGAAGAAGCCATTGCCAGCGGTGCAGAGGTTGAAATTCGCCGTTATGCGGCTTGAGTCATCTTTCCCGATCTGAACGAGTCTCGGCTAGCAGCTCGCCTTGGTAGGTTCCGTGCTTGGCTTGAATATTGGTGCGGAGTTGGCGAAGAAGCCTGAATAACTCTATGTGTTGTGGAGAAGGGCTTAACTCTGATTCTGGAGCGGGGTTGTCTGGAGCAGGTTCTTCCAACATGTCCTGCAACCCACGCTCAAGCAGTTCTGGCAGCCTATCCCGGAAAGGGGCTAGGCGTTCTGCCAGGTCATCGGAGAGGTGAAGGATGATTTGGGCCATAACACCTTGCAGCATGGTAGTTGCTCTTATTTTATTATTAACCCTAACGCCTGAAGTGGTAAGGGTTGGTAGTGAGGCTTCACTTGTGCCCATGCTCGGCGTGAATACGGCTGTTTGTGGAGATCGTAGAGCTGGCTAGCGGGCTTATGACAAAATAACTTTAATCAAGCAAGAAGTTTTTTGCCTCCTCTTGATTATAAAAGACTTTATGATCTACCATTAGCCGCAAAAATCTTTCTACCATTAAATTTTCATCGAAGGACGATTGCAAATTTATAGGCATTTTGGACTTGCAAATGTAAGGAGAATCCTCGTTAATCATTTCTCCAAGAGTAAGTCCATCCGTCTTGCTTAGATCAACATTAAAAAATATGGCTTCTTGTAAGTTTGCTTGAGCGAAAGAAACTCCATCAAGCTTGCAAAAACTGAAATTAGAATAACTAAGTTTAGAGCCTGTAAAGGTAGCGTTAGTTAAATCTGCATGCAAAAAATCCGTGCCGCTGGCATTAGACGCACCAAAATCTACATTGGTCAAATTAGTATGATTCATCCTGGCATAGGAAATATCAGAGCCGCAAAGAATTGAATTTTCTAAGTTTGAAAGACCAAAATCGGCTGATCTTAAAATGGCTTCACTTAAGTCAACCCCATTCATCTTTGCATTCCGGAGAATAGAGTTAGAAAGATTGGCCTCGCAGAAACTAGCCTTTGCTAAGTTGGCATGAGTTAAGTTGACTCCTTCAAGATTTGAGTTATTGAATTGAGCCATCTCAAAAATCGAACCTTCTAGATTGAATGAAGTTAAGTTTAATCCGCTTAAATTGCATCCATGAAAATCTAAATAATTGAGGCAATCCCTGATTATGCTTTTGGGATTGTATTTGCTGCTCTGGGCTTGAATAATTCTTATCCACTTGGAGAAGCAATGTGAAGAAGGCCAATCAATCTTCAAGGCTACTTTGCTTACTCTGGAACAGGCATTTATGCATGCCAAAAGGGCAAATTCTGAGTTTTGTGACATTTGAATTTCAATTAATAAGCCAGGACGATCCTTTAAATATTCCATAGGCATTCCATAGCGTAAACCAAAAGCGAAAATCTCACACAAAACCTTTTGCCACGATAAAATCTTGGAAATGTCTTGACAGGCTACTTCGGCTCTTAAAAAAATCAAAATATACTTATCCAGTTCTATGATGCCGCATAGAGTGATCCATCTTTTGAGGCATTCTTTTTCATCCCAGCCTACATCAATATTTTCGCAGTGCCGAGAAAATTCCTCTTGAATTAGATTCAATTCCAAAACAATACGGCGGGCAATAAGATATTCGGCAAAGCTTTTGTGAGTAAATTCAAAGGTTGCTTCGCTGCCTTGAATGTCACTTTGTCGAAAATAAAAGGCAGTGAGTAAACGAGTGACACCTTCGTTAGCCCCTCCTTCGAAAATTTCCAGTACTCGTTTTAGGGTGCCGCTGGCACAACGGTCAGCAATGCGCCTAATAGTTGCAGTACGCCCGTTACCATGCCAACAGGCAACAGCAATTTCTTCGAGAATGCGAATAAAGTCTTTTTTTTCAATGTTTCCCAGGGCAGGGTGTTTATAGCCTTCCCAATCTCGTTGATATACCTGAGTTAACAGGTCATTGTAGATAATATTGAGGTTGCTTTCTGCGGAAAAGTTGATTTCGTTGCGGTCGTAGCTGAGGGCAACAAGATAGTTCAGTAGGGGCTGAGCGGTAATTTCGATCAGCTTGCCCTGGTTCAATTCTTCCGGCATCTTGGCATAGTCTTTGCCCTTTAGCTGTCCATAGGTTTGCCACCAGGTTTGCCGCTGGTCTTGCTGAAGAAGTTTTTGCTCTTCTTCTTCTTTTTTACTGTAATTATGTTTTCTCCTTTCTTCCTCGGTTTGGAAGTAGGGCAAAACGTGAAGAACTTGCCCTACTTTTCGAAACTCCGTTTTAATAGTTTGTATTGCCGGATCCCGTCCACTGATTAAGGCAAAAACACGGGCTTCAGTACGATTAAAGGCTAATAATTTCTTTTGTACCTCCCGTACAAAGTCTTGAGCAACTTGTGCCGCCACTTTACCTTGCATGGCCAACTCATCCAGCCCGTCAAAAATTAGAAGTAGCTGTTGTTCTGAGTTCCCTTTTTTCAATGGATTGGGAGGTAGAATGCTATCCAGATCTGTTCGTAAAAAGTTGTTGAGAGCATCAACTAGATCTCCGGATGGATCAAATTGGTGCAACGGTATAAATAATACTGGTAGCTTCTCGGTTTCTGTCAGGTAGGCTGCCAGCATACGCCCAAACGAGGACTTGCCGCAGCCTGGTCCGCCGCAAATAATGCGGATGGCATCATCTTTTTCAGCCTTGTCTAGCCAATCAAGAACAGCAGTCTGTAAATCGACCACAAACCGTAGAGTAGTTTCATCTTGCCTGGTGGCGCTGTAGTACAGGTCGTCGGACTTTGAAGGCTCAATCTTGCATTCATAATAAGCCCGCAGGGGAATATACACTTGCCGTAGGCCAAAGGCTTCAGCAAACATGGGTTCATCCACTCGTCGCTGTAGCCATGCGGCGTAGCGCATCCACGCTAGTTCCCGTTCATTGGCTGCCTCGAAGGGACCACCAAGGGACTGTTGTAGTAAGACATAATCAGTCGGATTGGCACGCCACTGTTCATTGAGGGCAAAGACAAAATAGCGGGGCAAGCGATCAGCCAAAGACTGAGCTTGTTGTGGCGATAGGCCGTAAGTCTGTAACCACTGTCTAAACGGGGCCTTCACTTCTTCTACAACGGGCAATTGCTTGGGACGGTTGAAGAACTTTGGATCTAGGGAAAGTTCACTGTTTTCCAGAGCATGATCAAGCTGTTCACACAGTAGTTTGAAGTTGGGCGACTTATCGATAAGGTCGGTTTTACACTCGCCAGTTAATTCTGACATGGCCTGTAACAGGGATCGTTGCACCAGCATCCAGGCTATAGCCCCTACTTCATCTCCCTGGATACCCAGAGCAGCTAAGATATCTACCCCGCCGCTGGCTGTTTCTGGCCAAAGGCCAAAAGATCCAGTGATGGCGACCTTGCCCAAAGCCGTAGCTAAATCACCAAACTTGACTTGTAGGGGGCGCTTCCAGATCGATGTGGGCTTTTTAGGGGTAATTCCGCTCATTGTTTTTTGCAGGGATACCAGTTGAATCGACACTACGCAGCTTGTAAAGCTAGGAGTAAAACAGAAAGCAACTCAACGTAAGAGTGGGCTGTTTTCCTTCCCTCAAACCTTAGCCAAAGATCTTAGAAGGCTACATATTTTGAACAAAACTTGTTGCCTTGAGCATGACCTCTACAGGTGGACTAGAGAATCTAGTAGTGATGTGATGATGAGCTTACCCTCAGCCTAATGGCTGAATCACCTCGGAGTGAGGGCATATCTCGATCTCTCCCACCGATCGCAGGGCATGTTTCACCTATGAGCGAGCAAACCATTCCAGCGTTTTGCCCGCTCAAGCCAACCTTACTCGCATCTAAAAACAAGGAGACATCAGGGTATGCCCTACGAAAACATCAGCGCCGCCGTGTCAGACCAGGCCATGGGCGAGATCAAAGCGGCGATCGCCGCCATCCACAAAAATCTCCCCTTTCTCATCAACCTCACCCCCGCCGAACGCCGCAAGCGCTTCAAAATGGGTGACAAAAGCCTCGCCTTCGTTCGCAACAGTGTCACCGCCACCCAAAACAATCCCAGCATTGTGCCCAGCAACTTTGACATTGCCGAGTTTAACCGCGACTACCAACTCACCGTCGCCCTCAGCGAAGTGCTGGGCCTGCTAGAGCAGCTCACCGAAACCGTTGACGACACCCTACTCGCCGTCGGCAGCGAATCGATGAGCAGCAGCCTGCTCGTCTACGACTACGCCAAAACCGCCGCCCGCCACTCCCCCGGCCTCAAGAGCGTCGCCGACCAGCTAGGCGAACGCTTCAAAGCCCTAGGCCGTCGCCGCGCCAAAGCCAGCGATGACATGGCCGCCTAAAACACCACTTGGCTCAAAAGTAACCGTTTCCTGAGCGAAGTCGAAGGGGACATCTCGGGTAGGTTTTGGCTTTCTCCCTTCGGGAGACGCAGAGCGAACGACTTCGCTCAGCCAGCATCATTGCAGGGACGCTTACGCTCAAAACACCTCAGGGGGATGGCTGATTTTAGTTAGCCATCCCCCTTTGCTGTTGGCCGATTGAGGACCTTCGACAACGGTTATCCTCTGCATCGCTTAGGATTTGGAAAGCGTCATCCATGGTTGAACCATGCCTTCTCCCTTTCCTGGTATGGATCCTTACCTTGAAGGGTATCTGTGGCCCGATGTCCACAGCGCTCTGGCGAGCAAAATTCGCCAGAAGCTCGCCCCGCTGCTGCGCCCCAGGTACATCGCTCGTTTAGAGATCTACTTGGCAGAAGATCCCTTCCCGGAAGGCGAAATCGGCATCTTATACCCCGATGTCGAAGTGCTAGAAGCCCTAGGTCAACAACAGATTCGCCAAAACAGCAGCACCGATACAGCCATTATTACCCCACCGAGCCTGACCCTGCCGTTCCCTGAAACTGTTGACGTTCGCATCACCGCGGTTGAAATTCGAGACGTTGCTAAAAATCGGCTGGTGACCAGTCTTGAAATTTTGTCTCCAGTCAACAAGCGAGAACCAGGATTAGCGGCCTACCGCCAAAAGCGAAGACGGCTCTATGCCGCCAACGTTCACCTCTTAGAAATAGATTTGCTACGTCGAGGAACGCGCCCCTTTGCCCAGAGCCGGTTGCCCTCGGTGCCCTACTGCATCGCCCTGACTCGGGCCAGTGCGAAAAAGACTGAAATTTGGCCCGTGCCGCTGACATCACCGCTGCCGGTGGTACCCATTCCGCTACAGCCACCCGATGAAGATGTGCCGCTAGAGTTACAGGCTGCCCTCATCGAAATCTACGACGAAGCCGCCTACGATCTTTCACTGAACTATGGCGAACTGCCTCCCCCGCCCGCTTTCTCAAAAGAGGAGGAAACCTGGATTGCGGCCCAGCTTGAGCAGCGATGACATTGAGGTAGCTGGCGCGGTTTTACTTCGCCTCCATCCAGTTGGGGCCAGCGTGGGCCTCGACCTTGAGAGGCACCTTTAGCGTCACCGCCGATTCCATAGTGGCGATAATTTTGGGCTGTAGCTCGTCCCACTCGGCGGGGGGCACCTCAAACACCAGTTCGTCGTGCACCTGCAAGAGCAAATTGGCCTGGTAGTCTTTCAGCAACTCGTGCAAGCGAATCATGGCGATTTTGATGATGTCGGCGCTGCTGCCCTGGATCGGGGCGTTGGCGGCGGCCCGCAGCGATCCGGCATCGAAGCCGCCGGGGCGGATGTTGTCTAGATCAATAGAAGCGGGGTCACTACCGCGCAGCGATCGCAGCTTGCCGTCGGTAAAGTTAAAGTACCGCCGCCGGCCAAAAATAGTTTGCACGTAGCCCTGGGCGATCGCCTCTCGCTGCATCTGCTGCAGGTATTCAAACACCTTGGGGTAGCGATCGTAGTAGCGATCGATAAACGTCTTCGCATCGGCCCGGTTTACCCCAGCCTCGCGGGCAAAGCGCGAAGCCCCCATGCCGTAAATAATGCCAAAGTTAATGACCTTGCCCGCCCGCCGCTCTTCAGCGGTAATCTCGTCTTTCTCAAACAGCAGTTTGGCGGTCAGGGCGTGAACGTCGTCGCCCGTGCTGTAGGCTTCCACCAGCACCGACTCGCCGCTGAGGTGGGCGAGAATACGCAACTCGATCTGTGAGTAGTCGGCGGCCACCAGCTGCCAGCCTGGTTCTGGAATAAACGCCGCTCGAATTTTGCGGCTGAAGGCGGTGCGAATGGGAATATTTTGCAGGTTTGGGTTCGAGGATGACAGTCGCCCCGTAGCCGTCACCGCCTGGTTAAAGTCGGTGTGTACCCGGTGGGTTTCGGGGCGAATCAGCGTGGGCAGGGCATCTACATAAGTCGATTTCAGCTTTGAGAGGGTGCGGTGTTCGACCACCAAATCCACTACGGCATGGTCGCCCTGGAGCTTTTCGAGGGTGGCGGCATCGGTGGAGTAGCCTCCCGACTTGTTTTTGCGCGACTTGCGCTTGTCGAGGCCCAGCTTTTCAAACAGCAGCTCAGCGAGCTGCTTGGGTGAGCCCAGGTTAAAGGTTTCTCCCGCGTGCTCATAGGCCTCCTGCTCAATGCGAGCCAGGTCGGTTTCGAGCTGTTTCGAGAAGGTGGCCAGATAGTCGGGGTCAACGCGAATGCCAGTGCACTCCATCTCGGCCAGTACCGGCTCCAGGGGAACCTCGACATCAGTAAACAGGGTTTTGAGATCGGGCACCTGGTCTAACTCAGCCTGCAGCCTGGGCACCAGCAAGTAGGTGGTGTGAACATCGGCCCCGCAGTAGTGGGCGACAGCGGCGATCGCCATATCAGCAATGGTTTTGCCCTTGGGCACCAGATCTTCGTAGCTCTGGGCCACTAGGTTGAGGTAGCGCAGGCTGAGGTCGGTCAGGTTGTGGCTGCCTTCGGGATTCAGCACATAGCTGGCCAGCATAGTGTCAAAAACTACCCCCGCTAGCTGCACGCCCTGATGACGCAGCACTAGGCGATCGTATTTCGCATTTTGCAGCGCCTTCGGAAACTCGTCGCTCTCCAGTATTTGACGGAGGTTGTCGAGCACTATTTCTAAAGGAAGATTCTGGCCTTCGGCATGACCGACCGGAATATAGGCCATCTGATCCCGTCCAGTGCCCCAGCAGCAGCCGATGCCCACCAGAGTAGCGTCTCGCGGTTCCAGCGACGTGGTCTCGGTATCCCAAGCGACGGGGGTAGCGGGGTCTTTTTGGGCCGAGAGAATGTCGAGCAGCTCGTAGAGCTGAGCTTCGGTAGCGATGATTTGGGGCTGAATGGCCACCTCATCCACCCCCTGAGCATTGTCGGTTTCCTCTGCCGTAAAGAAGGCCACATCGGCACCGCCAGTATCGTAAAAGCGGGGCTTCGTGGATGCTTGATCGTTATTCGTATTAGCTGACTGACCCAAAGCTTGGGCGGCCTTGGCAGCGGTCTCTTCGGCCGCAGCTCCACCAAAGGCCACCTGCAGCTTGCCCAATCGGTTGACAAAGTTTTGGAACTCCAGCTTCTTAAGCGCCGGTATCACCACGTCAGGGTCAAATCCATCCAGCTTGCAGGTGGCTAAGTCGATGGGCAACTCCCCATCGGGAATATCGGTAATAATTTTGGCCATGTAGCGCGAGTGGTAGGCCGACTCTTTGCCCTCGATCAGCTTCTTCTGAGTTGCCCCCTTAATATTGTCGATGTCGGCATAGATGGCATCTAAATCGCCATACTCCGCCAGCAGCTTGGCGGCGGTTTTGGCCCCGATGCCCTTCACGCCGGGGATATTGTCCGACGAGTCACCGCACAGGGCTTTGTAATCCACCACCTGGTGAGGAAAAATATCGAGCTTGGCCTTGACCTCCTCGATCTTAAACTCCTGGGCCATCCCCGTTTTTGGTCCCTTGGCAAAGGCGCTGCCCAGGTGCAGCACGGTAATGCACTCGTCGGGGTCGATGAGCTGAAACAGATCCTGATCGCCGCTGAGAATTTTGACGCAAAACCCTTCAGCCAGCGCTTTAGTAGCTAGCGTGCCAATCACGTCGTCGGCCTCAAAGCCGGGGGCTACGTAGATATTGAGACCAAAGTCGCTCAGCAGTTTCTTGAGGTTGCGCACATCTTCGCCAAAGCCCTCGGGAGCCTCGGGGCGGCCATCCTTGTAGGTGCTGTCTGCCGTGTGGCGAAAGGTGGGCTGGTCGAGGTCAAAGGCGACGGCGGCATACTGGGGCTTTTCGACCTCCATCATGTCGAGCAGCGACTTTAAGAAGCCGTAGCACACGCTGGTGGGAATGCCGGTGGAGGTGCGCAAACCGCCGTCGGCGTTTTTGGCGAAGGCGAAGTACGAGCGAAAGGCCAGGGAATGGCCGTCTACCAACATGAGGGTGGGTTTGTCGGCCTGGGAGGGGGTGGCTGCCACAGCGGTTTCTGGGGGTCGAGGATTGAGTTTCTATTGTAAGGGGCGAAGCCGAAGTCCACGGCAGCGAGGCTGCACGAAACGGGAAGTGGGAGAAACAGGCCCCCCGTCGTTTCTGTGCTCTGCCTGGGCACAACTCTGGCCACATGCCTGTCGAGCTTTGGAGATGCTGAAGCATGTGAGGGGCTGTGTCGGCGTCAGGACATTGGCACAGTCAATGCTGTTCAACCGCAACCTCGTTGATCGCACCCAACGGCTCCTCCCCAACGGCTCCTCTATACAACGCAAAGAAGCCGTCACACCCGGTGCCACAATGAACAAGCCATAGGGTAGTCTAAGGAAACACATGACATTTCCCAAACCCATGGCCAACCTCGAACCTACCGTTGTCCCTACGATTGAACGCTCCAAGGCGGGCTTTAACGACTACGCCGAACGGCTAAACGGGCGGGCGGCTATGCTCGGTTTTGTAGGGCTGGTGCTGTTTGAGATGGCTACCGGGCAGGCGATCGTGACCTGGCTGGGGCTGCGGTAGCGCAACGATCCGGCTCGATGAGGGCGAATAGCTCTACTGACGAGATTCGATTCCCCCACATTTCTGCTGGAACAATTGCCTCAGGTGCCTCCCTTTCTTAGGGGGAAGGGGAATCTCCCAGAGGAACTCCACCGTCATTAAACTTACTGCATCCAGGAGACAGACCCATTAAGGTGCTTTTTAGAAAACAACCTTGGCTGGCTACAGCGCTCACCGTAGGCGCTGTGGATGGCCTAATGGGGGCGACAGAAGACAAGGTCTCCTTGGCCCTGTTTGGGCTGCTGCTGGCGGGCGGAGCTGTAACGCTAAGCTGGGGGCAAATTCAGCGCCACGCTACATCGAGCAAAATGCCGGCCATGCTGAACCCGCCGGGACAGGTCTACATTCCTACATCCACCGGCCGAAACGACCTACAGGCCAGCACGGGCGACGAGTCTACCCCCTGAAGCGGGCATTTGACCTGGCTGCAGGAGCGACAGTTGGCGTTGAGCAAGTACTCTAGGCTGCGCTGTCGGTAGAGGCTAACGTTTTGGCGAATGTAGCCCTCTACCTCAAGCTCGGTGAGGTCGTCGGCAATCAAAATAGCCTGTGGGGTGCTTAAAGATTGGCGGCTGAGGTTGACGTGGGCCAGGTTGTCGCAAAAGCTGACGTGGGGAGAGTGCACCACCACCGGCAGCTTTTGGGGCTGGCTGCGAAAGCCTTCGGGGCGCTGCTGGGCGTAGTGGTCTTTGAACTGTAGGGTGCAGGTGCCGTCGGCGTAGCAGCGGCTGCGAATGTGGCGCTGAAAGGGGACGGTGAGAAACCCCTCGGCGGTGAGGCTGTACCACCACGACTTGTGCCATCCCTGGGAAGGCAGGTTGAGAATGTGCTGCACCTCGTCGGAGTTAAAGCCCGATCGCGCCAGCAGGGCCTCTGCTTCGGTGAGCGACACATTTTGCGCCAGGGTGGACAGGTCGGAGTGGCAGGGGGTGATGGCCTGGTATTCGCGGTGGTTGTGGAGGTCGGGCAGCGGCGGCGCATCGGGGTACGACCCGGCCAGCACGCAGTTGATGTGCTCGAAGGTGAGCACAGCATCCATACGACCTAGGGCCGAGTTGGGCAGGGGTACGCCAACCTCGACGGTGACTGAGCCAATCTCGTGGGGATGGGCGATCGCGGGCAGGCTGTCGGTCAGGAGCGATCGCAAAAAGCTGTCGTCGGCTACGGCCAGGGCCAGCTGGGGGTCAGGTGCGGCTGGTCGGCTCACCTGCTGGCGCTGAGATGACGGGGCGAGAGGAGAGCTAACCATAGGTAAACACTCGCCAAAGTGTGGGGATATTGCGATCGTTTTGGGGCCGATCGTTGACTATTGCCAGTGGCTAGAGCTAGCCACCCAACCTTAGTTTCATTGTTCTACCAAGCCGCTTAGCGGATCGTTAACCCGTTGCCAGGAAACGTTGCACAGGTTCGCAGAGCGCAATATTAATGCTGCAGGTTTGTTACTGTTCTCAGGATTTGGCTACGCCGAGCGCAAAAACAACAAAAAAGCGCTGCGATCGCAGCGCTTTGGCCCTGTCTAAGGGTTAATCACACAACCAACTTCAAACCTAGGCTTGGGTGTCGCCACGGTGCTCCGCATCATCCACCACCTCGATCACCTCAATCTGGACGGGGGTGTGAGCGGTAGGCGCAGCAGCCTGGCTAACTTTGCTATAAGCCAGAGCGATCAGGGCACGTACCCCGCGCACTAGCGTGCGAAATGGGCTATAGCGATCGCCATACTCGGTCACCATTTCGGCATCAAAGCGATCGATGTGGGTTTGCAGGCTCGAGAGCAGCTGCTGGGCCCAACCCACTTTGCGCTCGTCGGCTAGGTAGCGCAGGTCGGCGAAGATTTGCGCCCAGGTGGGGGCAGTGGCCTCGTCGGTCGCCCCGGTATAGGTCGCTCCGTAGGCTGCTTCAGCTTGAACCGCCTCAGCAACGGCCTCGGCGACCGCTTCGTCGGCAGCCTCGTCGGCAGCTTCATTGGCTTTCAGTTGCTCAATCATTTCAGCCAGGGTTTTGCGGCCCTGAGTTTCAATTTCGCCAGAGCCTTCTCTAAGCTCAGCCAGGGCTTCAATCGCGGCTTCCTTGACGATGTCACGAATCCGCTCCAGGCGCTGACCACCCTCTTTTTGGGCTTTTTCCCACTCGGTCTTAACGCGGTCTTGCACAGTGTTAGTCATGGGGGCTTCTCCTAATCAAAAAATGAGGTTTAAGGCTGTTAAAAGCTTTCAAAAGTGAGCTGTAGCCTGTGGACAAAAAATACCTACAGCTCACACTGACAATTGCTACATCACCGCAACAGAATCGACATCAATGACCTGTTCGTTAGTGTCTACGGCTTCCGTCATCCTGATTGCTTCGTCGACTTGGCGCAGGTTGCGCTTGCGATCGAGCAGAATTTGGGTGATTTCGGTAATAGCGATCGTGGCGACTAAGCCATCGTCAATCCAACCCAAAACGGGGAATACATCAGGAGAAATATCAATGGGGCTGACCAGGTAAACCAGGGTGCCAAATAACACCACCCAACGATATTTCGAGTTCCGCAGTAGCTGACGGTACCAGTTCATAAAAGGCTTACCAAAAAATCGCTTTGCCATTGCTATCTCCTTTCTCCAACACAACTATCTTGACAAAACCAAAGCCTAAATACAGGTGTGGCTTACCTCTGTAAAAGCGGTGTTTTTACACCGAATCGACCGTATAGCGGAAGCCGTAAAGCCCTATTAGGCGGCCATATATCGCCGCTTAATAGGGCTTCCAGGTTATGATGTGGCAGATTTTTTTGTGGTAGTCGGGCTATGTCGTCTTTTCAACTGCGCATTTATGTTCCGCCGCATCCTCTGGTGAAGCACTGGCTAGGAGTAGCCCGTGATGCCGAAACGCCGGGGCCGCTGTTTCGTTCGGCAATGGAAGAACTGGGCCGCTGGCTTACCTACGAGGCGGTGCGCGACTGGCTGCCAACTGTGGAGACGACCGTTAACACGCCCCTCGGCCCGGCTCCAGCCACCTTTATTAACCCCGAAGTGCCGACGATGATTGTGCCAATTTTGCGGGCGGGTCTGGCGCTGATGCCCGGTATTCAGGCGCTGTTGCCCCTGGCTTCGGTGTACCACGTGGGCTTTGTGCGCAATGAAGAAACCCTAGAGGCCAGCTGCTACCTCAACAAGCTGCCCGCCCAGCTCGACCCGGCGACGCGGGTGATCATTAGCGAACCCATGCTCGCGACTGGCGGCACCATTATGGCCATGATGAATGAGCTGACCCAGCGAGGCATTGACCCCGCCGTGGTGCGGATCATCTCAATTGTGGCGGCACCTCCGGCCCTGCAAAAGCTGGCCGCTGCCTACCCTACCGTGACCATTTATACGGCTATGATCGATGAAACGGTCAA
Organism: Nodosilinea sp. LEGE 06152; assembly: GCF_015207525.1. Classification (GTDB taxonomy): domain Bacteria; phylum Cyanobacteriota; class Cyanobacteriia; order Phormidesmidales; family Phormidesmidaceae; genus Nodosilinea. The sequence continues at coordinate 207,284 of NZ_JADEWR010000004.1, read as the reverse complement.
CGAACACGGGTTTATTGTGCCGGGGCTGGGCGATGCGGGCGATCGCACCTTTGGCACTTAGCACTGGAAACGCTGCCAGTGAACAGGTGCTGTAGGCGACCTACTGGCCCATGGTTGGCCCTACTCGCGCCCAAAAATTGTCACAATAGAAAAGCGGGGCGCAATCTGCAGTCAGACCTAGGCTTTGGCACAATAGAGTATTCTAGGCATCGGTTCTTTGGGTTAGGTGGATAGCAATCTATGAGTCAGCAAGACAATTTTGTCGGCGGATTTTTGCTCGGTACCGTCGTGGGCGGAGCGCTAGGGGGCATTGTTGGTGCCCTAGCTGCCTCGCGCATTCAGGCTGGGGGCGGCAAGGCTAAGCCCTCGTTGCCTAAGGACAACAGCAATCTGGCCTTTGGCGAGTTTGATGATACCGACGAAGACAGTATTGAGGCCGCCCGTCTGGGCCTAGAGACCAAAATCGCTCAGCTCAACGACGCCATTGACGATGTCAGGCAGCAGCTCGGCGGTATTAACGGCCACTCCGAGCGCCCCTGGGAAAACCCCTCCCGCGTTGACTAAGCAAACTCTTAAGCAAATCTACCGGGTTGGCGACGTTCCGGGCGAAGCAAACCGTTACACTAACTGACAGACTAAAGACGTTCCGTGTATTGTTGGTAACGACTACTGCCGAGGTTCTCAGATGGACATATTGGTACAAACCCTCACGACTTTTCTATCGATTTATACGATCTTGCTGATCGTTCGTATTTTATTGAGCTGGTTTCCCAATGTGGATTGGTTTAGCCCTCCTTTCTCGGTGCTCAGTCAGCTGACGGATCCTTACCTCAACCTATTTCGGTCGATTATTCCTCCCTTAGGTGGTATTGACCTGTCTCCCATTCTGGCTTTTCTGCTGCTGTCCTTTGTGCGACAGGGGTTGGTTGCGATCGCAGCCGCTACCGCCTCGTCCTACGCCTACTTCTAACCGCCCCTCCTCTAACCGTCCGTTTACGGACTTTGCTTCAGCCTGGCTGCTCAGACCCCTAATGTAAGGGGCCAGCGGCCAGGCTGATTGTGCTTTTAAGTGCGCCAACTACAAGATAAAACGGCTTAGCAGTGCGGGGGCCAGGGTTCCCTATAATGGGGGCTTGTGACCTTACGCCATTCATCTGCCCCTAGCTATGTCGTCTGACTCTAATCGTTCTGGCCAAAGCGCCTCTAGCCTTGAAGACATTCGTGCGGCACGGCTGCAAAAGGTCGAAGATCTCAAGCAGCTGGGTCAAAACCCGTTTGCCTACCGGTGGGACATCACCGCTAACACCGCCGAGCTACAGGCCAAGTATGCCGACCTAGAGGCAGGGGAAGAGGTGGATGTCGAAGTTTCTCTGGCTGGGAGAATTTTGGCCCGCCGTGTGTTTGGCAAGCTGGCGTTCTTTAGCCTGCAAGACGAAACGGGCATTATTCAGCTCTACCTGGAGAAAGCCACCATCCAGACCGCAATGGGGGCAGTGGATGCCGATGCCTTTGAGCACCTGAAGCAGCTCACCGATGTGGGCGATATTCTCGGCGTGCGCGGCACCATCAAGCGCACCGAGAAGGGCGAACTCTCGGTCAAGGTGCAGAACTACAACCTGCTGACCAAGGCACTGCTGCCCCTGCCCGACAAGTGGCACGGGCTGACCGACGTGGCCAAGCGCTACCGCCAGCGCTACGTCGATCTGATCGTTAACCCCACCGTGCGCGACACCTTTCGCAAACGAGCGCTGATTACCACGGGCATTCGCCGCTACCTGGAAGATAGGGGCTTTTTAGAAATTGAGACCCCAGTGCTGCAAAGCGAGGCCGGAGGGGCCGAGGCGCGCCCCTTCGTGACTTACCACAACACCCTGGAAATGGACCTGTACCTGCGCATTGCCACCGAGCTGCACCTGAAGCGGCTGGTAGTGGGCGGCTTTGAGAAGGTGTTTGAAATTGGCCGCATTTTCCGCAACGAGGGGGTATCGACCCGCCACAACCCCGAGTTTACCAGCGTAGAGTTTTACCAGGCCTACGCCGACTACCACGACTTTATGGATCTCACCGAAGATTTGGTGGCGACCTTGGCCAAAGACATTCTGGGCACGCTCAAAATTACCTATCAGGGGGTCGATATTGACCTCACCCCACCCTGGCGGCGGGTCTCGATGCACGACCTGGTGCAGGAGCACACCGGGCTAGATTTTCATCAGTTCGCTACTTTAGAAGAAGCCAAGGCGGCGGTTAAAGAGCTGAACCTGCCTGGCCTAGACAATTGCGACTCGGTAGGCAAGTTGCTGAACGAGGTGTTTGAGGAAAAGGTGGAGGCGACGCTGATTCAACCCACCTTCCTGATTGACCATCCGGTAGAGATTTCGCCGCTCTCGAAGCCCCACCGCAGCAAGCCTGGGGTCGTAGAACGGTTTGAGCTATTTGTAGCGGGCCGCGAGACCGCCAACGGCTTCTCGGAGTTAACCGACCCCATTGACCAGCGCCAGCGGTTTGAGCTGCAGGCGGCCCGGAAGGCGGCAGGCGACCTGGAGGCTACCGGAGTTGACGAAGACTTTTTGATTGCCCTGGAGCACGGCATGCCGCCTACCTGCGGTGAGGGCATTGGCATCGATCGCCTGGTCATGCTGCTGACCGATAGCCCCAGCATTCGCGATGTGATTGCCTTTCCGCTGCTGAAGCCGGAGCGCGACGAGTAGAGGGGACGTTGGAGACAATTCAAAATCGCCGTTCCCTGAGCGGAGTCGAAGGGACGGCTATGGCTTTTTTACCGATGGGGTGCGGCGCTAGCGGCATGGCTGTTGCTCTGCCCCTAACGAAAAGCTCCCAGCCCTTGGGCCAGGAGCTTTTCAGATATAAGTAGTTCGGCTAGAAAGTGGAGTTCTGTATAGCAACGTAAGCTGGGCTTGCCCGGTTTGACTCACCCACGCATAAGATTCCCATGATCAAGCCCAAATTCCGTAGGAAATCGAAGGTCAAATCTAAAACTTTATGGAAACTTTAAAGCGGGGATGAAAAATGCCCCAGGCAGGCACCAACTGAAAAACTCCGCGTCTATGGCTGGATTGGGCTAACTTTGGCGCGGTACAGCAGGCGATCGCCCTGCCGGTAGCCCACATGGCTAACTCGCACCGGCTGTCCCGGCACAGGGTTGCCTGCTTTGGGCTGGTGAATCTGTGGGTCGAAGGGCACCTCAGCGCCTACCAAGTCGATTGGGGTTAGGCCCCACTGCCGGACCAGGGCTTCTACAGGCCGCACCAGCGGCACCAGCTTTTGGGCAGGCAGATCGGCCTTTTGCTGGGCGGCGTAGACGGCAGTGGGCCACTGCACCAGCCAGGGCTCTAGCTGGGCGATCGCCTGCTGCTGCACCTGCTGGCGTACCGTCTCGGCCTGGGTGGCGAGCTGGGTTTGGAGGCGATCGCACTCCTGTCGCAGGGCTTTAATTTGGCTGATCACCTCAAGCCCATCGCTGGCTGGTGCTTGAGGTGTTACATCTCGGGGCAGTGGGGCACTAAATTTAGCTACCAGCGCCTCCAAGGGCATCCCTAGCGCCTGACTGAGGCGCTGCAGCGTAGACACCTGCAGCCGACCAACCTGGCCCCGGCGCAGGGTATCAATAGCCGATCGAGGGACATCGCTGGCACGGCTGAGCGATCGGTAGCTGGTCAGGCTAGCCTGGGCCATCAGCGATCGCAGTACCGGGCTGTAGTCCACCGCGTCAACGTCTGTTGTAGCCATAACCCCCTCCGGCCGAATGTCGTCCTAAAATTTCAAATCCAGATCTTCGGGAGGACGGGTCTGTAAGTCGGACAGGGGTTGATCGGAGGCTGCATCGCGATCGCGCAGACTTTCGCCCAGCGGATCGCGGGGTTGGGCCGGGGCCGCAGGCTGGGGAGCCGGAGCGCCTTCACTGCCGGGAGCACCGCCGCCACCTTGATTGATAATCACGGGCTGATTGGGCCGAGGGTTGAAGGTTTCAAAGGTAACGGCCCGCACCAGGGGAGGGTTTTGGCCATCGGTCACTCGTAGGGTGACGGTGGTGGTGCCCGCTGGGCTCAGGGGCATCGACAGCGCCCCCTGCAGGCCAACGGTGCCAGGCGAGGGCAGCAGCTCGACTTTAGCGGTAGAGCCGCCTTCCACCTGCCAGGCCACCTGAAAGCCGGGGATCTGCTGGCCTAGCTCGACCGGAACCAGGTACTTGGGCTGGGCGTCGCGCCCGTTGATGGTGAACGAGGCAATGCGAACCGGACGGGGTTCGATCGTGACGACCTCGCTCTGCTTAGCGGCGGGCAGCTCGCGATCGCCCAGGTTGACCGGCACCGGGGTGAGCTCAAACTGGTACTGACCCACCTCAAGCATGCCGGTGGGCACGCCCTGACAGATCAGGCGATCCTGCAGCTGGCAGAAGGGCTGTAGCGCGTCGGGCAGCGCCACCTGGGATGGGTTTTCTGGGTCACGCAGGCTAAAGCGGCGGCCTCCTAACGTTGCGCCATCGGGCCGTTTGACCACTAGCAGCAAATCTTGCAGGGTTTCGGGGTTAGTGACAATCCAGCTAACGCTGATGCCGGCCTCGGTGACGGCAGGGGCCATACCGGCGGTGCTGGCCGAAACCTGAGTGCCTGCCTCAGAGTAAATGACCTGGTCGGGGGCGAGTTCGACCACAGTGGGTTGGGGCAGGTCAGCCACCGTGACCAGGCTGCTCTCGGCCACCACCGGGGGCAGGTTGAGCGCTATGTCGGGCAGCAGGGTGAGCTCAAAGCGGTACTGACCCGGCTCACGCAGCTCCAAAGGCACTTCGCGACAGGTCAGCAGCCGTCTGGTTTGGCTGCAGTAGGGCAGCAGGCTGACGGGCAACCCCTGGGATAGGTCGTAGGTTTCAGGCCCATAGATCAGAGTGCCATCGGGGGCGTAGCCGCGCAAAAGCATAGTTTGAACCTGGCGGGGATGGCTGACCTGCCAGCTCAGCCGGGGTGACTCGGCCTCGGCGGTTGCATACTGGCTCTGGGATGGCGACAGGTCGATTACATAGGGGTGGGGCGGTGTACGCCCAAAGAACCACCACAATAAAGCTCCTAGCCCGCCCAGGGCACCGATGCCAGCGGCGATCGCTAGCCGCCGTTGCCAGCGGGGTCGGGGCAGCGGCGCGGGCGCAGGCGCTAGCGTAATTGCCGCCGCCGTCGCGGCCTCTTGGACTGCCGCATCGACCTGGAGTTCTGGCTCCTGCCACTGTTCAATTTGAGACCCTGCCATAGCCAACCACTATCCTCACATTCCACGCCTCATACTCCACGACAGTGTCACAGCCGTCGCAATTGGTTCATCATAAATGGTGATGATTGCTGGTGGCATTCTACTGCGCGACCGGCAAACGTTGGGGAGACATCAGGGCATGAGCCATCGATCATGAGCCATCGATCATCCCCGGTTTCTTGCCCATACTCTTTTAGCCCATATCTTTTTAGCACTGAGGTGCGATCGCCATGACAAACTTCTCCCCAGCTCAACCCGAGCCCGATGAATTTCCCCTAGAGCCAGGCCCCGTCGAGCACGTGCCCTGGGGACAAGACGACGACCAGGTACAGGTTTTCGAAGGCACCTGGTCCGACTACACCGCTGAGGTGGCCGACGTACTGCGACCCGGATCGCGCTATCAGGTTAAGTATGAGGCCACCTACTGGACCGCCATTCCGGTCGAGCCAGGGGTTGACTTTCAGCCCGGTGACCTGGTGGCCGTGCTGGGCCGCAAAGGCAACGAACTGATGATCAGACCCCTCCCGAGCCCGCAGCCCAGTCATCCAGATCAGCTGCCCACGCCATAACAAACCTACACAGGTGCAGCCGCTGACGGAGGACTCACACCGATTAGCAGACCGCCGTCACTCCATCGAATTGGGCAGTCTTAACCCAGCAAACCAGAGTCAGCACCCCAAGTCCCCCGCTTACAACCGGGGGACTTTTCTTTGGGTTTTGGGCAATAATTGCAATAGGTAAGGGAGAGCAGTCCATGGCCGCCAGTACAGACCGCCTCGATCGCATTGAAGCTCTGGTAGAGCGCAATAGCGAAGCTATTCAGCACAACAGCGAAGCCATCCAGCACAACAGCGAAGCTATTCAAAAGCTGACCGAGGAAACCAAGGAACTCAATATTCGCTTTGCGGCCTATCAGCAGGCCTCGCAGTGGGTGGTAAAGCTGGCCTTTGGCCTGCTGGCGACAGCTACCATTACGACGATTGTGACTGCAGTGGTCAGGTAGCGGGTTTGCTGACCCCCATCCGAATTTCGGAGCAAAACGACGCTATTTGTTCGGTATCGCCGACTTTGACTACGCTGGTGCGCATACGCAGGTTAGGGTTCACGAACCACAGGCGTTCTTCCACCTGTCCGTTCTTGGTAGGGGTGGTAATAGTGAGTACCTCATCTTCGACTCGGTAGCGCCCCTCAAGGACAGACAACCCGGCCGCCTGCACCAGTACCCCCTCCCCTGCTGCAGTGGGGGAGAAAATGACCATGAGGGCAGTGCTTTGCGTTTTTTGCGGTTGCCCGTCGATCTGGCTGTCCTGGTGAACGCGCAGGCCGCAGGCAATTTGGCCGGGGTCATGGCTCAGAGGCGCACAGGCCGCCGCCAGATCGCTATCGGTGGCAGGCAAAAACTCAATGACCAGATTGGACTGCCCTGCTTGAGAACTCTGCCCAGCCAAATTGTGGGTCGTGCGCTGGGAAAACCACTTGCCGGCCAGGGTTTCAAAAAAGTTCACAATGTCCATGGGGATAATCTGCGTTTTGCCAACGAGTCACAGTCTTTAATTCTAAAGCGAAGCGCACCTTTTCTAGCCTGAGGATAGGGCTGATTGGCGCTAAAACAATGCCCTTTAGGAGCTGGCTAATTGTGTACAAATGTTGCGATATGAAAAGTGCTGAACCCCTTTTCCCGTAAGAATTAGAGAACATCACAGAGTGATACGCTAACGGTTACGCTCAGGCTCGTTTTTGAACGGGCGCTTTCATAACGCTGTTCTTGTAAATTGGTGACGCCTCACATGACCGCAGTGAACCAGGTACCTTTGTTGCTCCGCGCCGCCCGCCACGAGGTGCTAGAGCGTCCCCCCGTGTGGATGATGCGCCAGGCAGGGCGCTACATGAAGGTGTACCGCGACCTGCGCGATAAGTACCCGTCCTTTCGCGATCGCTCCGAAAATGCCGATCTGGCGATCGAGATCTCGCTGCAGCCCTGGCGCGCCTTTCGCCCCGACGGAGTGATCATGTTCTCCGACATTTTGACGCCGCTGCCGGGCATGGGCATTCCCTTCGACATCGTTGAGAGCAAGGGTCCGATCATCGACCCGCCCATTCGCACCCAGGCCCAAATCGACGCGGTACACGAGCTGGACCCCGAGACAGCGCTGCCCTACATTCGCACCATTCTGCAAACCCTGCGACAGGAAGTGGGCAACGATGCGGCGGTGCTGGGCTTTGTCGGCTCGCCCTGGACCCTAGCCGCCTACGCCGTGGAGGGCAAGACCTCGAAGAGCTACACCAACATCAAGGGTATGGCGTTCTCGGAGCCCGCCATGCTGCACACCCTGCTGGGCAAGCTGGCCGACAACATTGCCCAGTACGTGCGCTACCAGATCGACTGCGGTGCCCAGGTGGTGCAGCTGTTTGACTCCTGGGCCGGGCAGCTCAGCCCTATGGACTACCGCACCTTTGCCCTGCCCTACCAGCAGCGGGTGGTGCAGCAGGTGAAGCAGACCCACCCCGATACCCCGCTCATTCTCTACATCAGCGGCAGCGCCGGTATTTTTGACCTGATGGGCGAGTCGGGCGTCGATATCGTCAGCGTCGACTGGACGGTGGATATGGCGGAGGCCCGCCGTCGCCTGGGGCCAAGCCTTGGTGTGCAGGGCAACATTGACCCGGCGATTTTGTTTGGTTCTCAGGCGCTGATCCGCGATCGCATTCTCGACACCATTCAAAAAGCGGGCAATCGGGGCCACATTCTCAACCTGGGCCACGGCATTTTGCCCGGCACCCCCGAAGAAAACGCCGCCTACTTCTTCGAAACCGCTAAGAACATCGATAAACTGCTGGCAACGGTTTAATCCCCCGTGTCATCCTGTGTAGGGGCGCAGCATGTTGCGCCCCTACCTTATGGCCATTGGCTATGCTTACCCTCACCCAGAGCCACCTGCGTCAGCTAGAAATTTGCCCCCGGCGCTACCAGTACGGCTATCTGGAGCAGGTGCCGGTGCCTACCGACCCAGAGATGCTGGAGCGGCAGCGGTGGGGCACCCAGTTTCACCTGGTGATGCAGCAGCGTGAGCTGGACCTACCTATTGAGGGTTTTCTTGAAGAAGATGCGGCGCTGGATGTGGCGGTGCAGGGGTTGCTGGCCGCTGCGCCGGAACTGTTTACACCTCAGGCCGATCGCTTTCGGCAGAGCGAGCACCGTCGCACCCTAGCTTTCAACGGCTACCTGCTGACCGCTATTTACGACCTGCTGCTGCTGGAGCCGAACCGGGGCCAAATTATTGACTGGAAGACCTACCAGCATCCGCCCAAGCAGGCGCAGTTGGCCAAACATTGGCAGACTCGTCTGTACCTCTATTTGTTGGTTGAAACCAGCGATCTGGCCCCAGAGCAGGTCTCGATGACCTACTGGTTTGTCGCCCCTCCCGGTGCGGAAGCCCGATCAGAAGACCGGGCTGAGCCGCCCAGCAGTATTGCGATCGCCTACAGCGAGGCCCAGCACCGCCGCACCGAGGCCGATCTGCGGCGGCTGACCGATCGCCTCACGGATCTAATGGCCCCCGGCGACGATCTGCCCAAGGTTGATCCGGAGTCGGGCCACTGCGCCGAGTGCTCCTATGCGGTGCGCTGTCAGCGCTGGGCGGAGCGCTTTGGCGAAATGGGAGGAACGGTTTTGCCTGCGATCGCCGACATTGCCGAGGTGCCGCTCTAAATGGTGATCGTCCCTAGAACTATGCTGGCTGAGCGAAGTCGTTCGTGGAGCGTCTCCCGAAGGGAGAAAGCCAAAACCTACCCGAGATATCCCCTAGCCCCTCTGGGGCGGCTTTGCCAACGACTCCGCTCAAGGGGGCGGTTACTCTAAATTACCGTTACACACCGACAAAACCCACGATAAAGTTCACCACAAAACTTCAACAGGTGAACTTTCTAGAACCTGGTTAAGCAAGGGTTTAAGGTCGGGTTAATCTGAAGCTAGACACAGCTGAGTCGCTTCACATCAAGCTCGTCCAGCCTGCATTTTGTGGGCCTTTCCCTACATGCCATCGCTACATGGCAAGGAGTTTATAATGACCCAAAACGTCCTTTCAGGCCGGCGCAATGTGGCGCTGGTGGGTGCTTACTCTAGCGGTAAGACAACATTGTTAGAAAGCATTCTCTCGGTCACTGGGGCCACTACCCGCAAGGGCAGCGTCGATGAGGGCAACACCCTCGGCGATAGCTGCCCGGAGGCCCGCGCCCGACACATGACCGTTGAACTAAATGCCGCCAGTACTCAGTACGGCGGCATTTCTTTTACGTTCGTAGACTGCCCCGGCTCGGTTGAGCTACAGCAGGAAACCAACCACGCCCTGATGGGGGTCGATGCGGCGATCGTAGTCTGCGAAGCCGACCCCAATAAGGTGCTCACCCTCTCGCCCCTGCTGCAATTTCTCGATACCTGGGAAATTCCGCACCTGATCTGGATCAACAAGCTCGATCGCGCCAACGGTACCTTTGCCGACGTGCTGGCTGCCCTGCGTCAGGTTTCCTCGCGCCCGGTGATTCCGCAGCAGTACCCAATTCGCCAAAACCAGGATTTAGTAGGCTTTATCGACCTGGTGACTGAGCAGGCCTTTCACTACCACCCCGGTGCCCCCGCCGACCCTGTGCCTCTGCCACCCTCGCTTCAGGCAGAAGAACAGGCCGCCCGCGCCGAAATGCTCGAAACCCTGGCCGATTACGACGACCACCTGCTCGAAGAACTGCTGGAAGATATTACTCCCCCCGAAGACGAAATTGTCCGCGACCTAAAAATGGAGCTGGGGGCCGACCTGATCGTACCCGTGTTTATTGGCGTGGCCCAGGCCGACTACGGCGTGCGGCCCCTGCTCGATGCCCTGGTCAAAGAAGCGCCTGAACCCAGCATTACCTGCGATCGCAGAGGCATTGCCTGCGACGACGCTACCCTGGCCCAGGTGCTCAAGACCTACTACACCCCGCAGGGCGGCAAGCTATCGCTGGTGCGGGTCTGGTGCGGCGAGCTGAAGGATGGCGACAGTCTGAATGGCGATCGCATGGGCGGCCTCTACGACCTAATGGGCACCCAGCAGAACAGCCTCAGCCGGGCCGAGGCCGGCCGCATTGTCGCCGTAGCCCGCCTGGAGGGTGCCCAGACCGGCGACACCCTCACGCTCCAGGGCACCCCCGACACCCTGTTGCCAAAGGCCCCGGTGATCGACCCGGTCTACGCCCTGGCCATTGCCCCCGCCAAGCGCAGCGACGAGGTTAAGCTCAGCGCCGCCCTGACCAAGCTGCTGGAGGAAGACCCCTCGCTCTTTTGGGAGCAGCACGGCGACACCCACGAGGTCATTCTCTGGGGCCAGGGCGATGTGCACCTGAAGCTGGCGATCGATCGCCTCAGCCGCAAGTACAACCTGCCCATGGCCACCCACCTGCCCCAGGTGCCCTACAAAGAAACTATCCGCCAGGCCAAAGAGTCGGTGCATGGCCGCTACAAGCACCAGAGCGGTGGCCACGGCCAGTTTGGCGACGTGTATCTCTCCATTCAGCCGCTGCCGCGCGGCGACGGCTTTGCCTTTAGCGACACCATCGTGGGCGGCGTGGTGCCCAAGCAGTACATCCCCAGCGTCGAAACCGGGGTGCGCGAGTACCTCGACCACGGGCCATTGGGGTTCCCGGTGGTGGATGTGGCGGTGACGCTCACCAATGGCTCGTATCACAACGTCGATAGCTCCGACAACGCCTTCAAGCAGGCGGCCCGCATCGCCATGCAGGAAGGGCTAGCGGCCTGCACCCCCACCCTGCTCGAGCCCATCGCCCAGGTCGAAATTTCGGTGCCCAGCCTCTACACCTCTAATGTGTTAAAGCTGATCACAGGCCGTCGCGGCCAGATTTTGGGCTACGAGGGCAAGGCCGACTGGCCCGGCTGGGATGTAGTGACCGGGCACCTGCCCCAGGCGGAAATGCAGACCATGATTCTGGAACTCAGGTCGCTGACGATGGGCGTGGGCTTTTTTAAGTGGACCTACGACCACCTCGACCCGGTGCCCGAGAAGCTGACCGAGCGGATCTTGGCCAGTACAGGGGGCGATCGCTAACCACACCCGCTGAATAGTGTCTCTCTCAACAGACCCTAGAGCTTTTGCAAAAACTCTGGGGTCTAACTGCCATCTAATCAAGTCGTTTGGCAAACTCAGCCAGCAACGCCGGAAAATCTTCTGGCTGTGGAAATTTTGCAAAGCTGTGGACGGCGGGTGTTGTTGCCCAGGGCAGCTTTTCGTCAGTGTAGGTCTCGATAAATGGGCTGTAAGATTGGGCATCTTCCATCATCGTCGATCGCACGTTGACGAAGTCATCCATACCCTCGGGGTGCGTGAATAGCCAGCTCATGCAGTGGGCACAAAAATAATGCCGTGTTGCGCCGTGCAGTCCACCGATCGCAGGTTCACCCAGCGTTACTTTGAACCCGCTGCTGGGGTAAAGTGTGCTCAAACTAAAGGCGCTTGCGGTCATTTGCTGGCAGCCGGTGCAGTGACACGCCATCGTCATTAGCGGTTCTGAGCTGACTTCAAACTGAACCTGCCCACATCTACACTGGCCCGTTTTGTGAGGTTTACTGTCTGTCATCACTGACTCCCTGGTGCTTCGATCGTCAACATTGTGTTTTGTTCTAGCGGTTATAGTCAGCCGCTGCCAGAGTCTTTGTTTTTCATCCATGCGGTTCTGAAATCCGCTGTACCACAGTTGTTGTATTGTGCGGCTATGGAAACATCCCTAAGCGAATCCATAACTGTCGTGCTGCCACTTGAGCAAAACTATTCATTGCCAAATACTCCACAGTAACCTCGCCAATCGGAGTTATCCCTAAAATTTCACCCGATTCAGGAATTACCTGGAAATGCTCACTCCATAGATCCTCTCGTGGGTGAAAGAAACGAACTTGTGCATTAGCGCGGGAAGATTCTCCACTGATACGATTGCCCTTACGAAGATTACAGGAACGACAAGCAAGGGCTAGATTGGCTTCATCATTTGAACCTTGTCGAGACAGGGGAACAATGTGCTCTACTTCAAATGGAAAATTGAAAACCACTTCAGGAGCCTTGCAATATTCACAACGATGGCTCGCTCTCTGAGCAACCTCCGTGTAATAAGGATTCATGAATTGCCCTGTTGCATGAAAGCCGCAGTACGGGCTGTTGCTGCTCGCAACTCAAGTTCAACAAGGCTGTCTAGTTCTACTTGTTGTTCTGGTGGTAGTGCCAAACCTTGATCTCGGGCTGATCGCCAAGACTCCATCAATTCCGATAGTCGTTCCTGCTGTTCTGCATTAAAAAAAGAATCAGGTTGGAAACTTTGAATGACTAGTAGCGCACTAAATTCCATTTCGTCAAGCTGGGCCGTTAAAGCATCTAAAGCTTGACCAGCAGTTTTCCCCACAGAATGTTTATCCCCTGCGATCGCTCGATAGGTTTTTTCGCCGTTAGCACCGGAGATAGGCAGAATGGCTACTGTAGTCATGACTCTGGATAGAAAATCACTTGCCTAAGATTATAGCTCTCCTCGGTCTTGTGCCGTTTTTTTAGAGTATTCGCCTCGGTGCTAACGTTGAACAGTAAGCAGGTCGGGTTGAGCTGGCAAAACCCAACACTTAGAAAAACGACGCAACCATTCAGTCAAAACGATTGGGGAACTGATAGAGATTACCCTTTAAGACACGATGGTTTGGGAGTAAAGACCTTTTGGGCTTGTTGGGTTTCCTTCGTCAACCCAACCTACAGGAGATCTGCGATCGCTCTCCGATCGAATTATTAGACGGTTTACAAGAATACAACTACGATGCTGAGAACTGTTGCAATCACAACGATCAAGCTCCAGATCCAATGTTCAGTGACAATTTCCAACAAAGCTTTTGGGTGAAAGCCGTAAATTTGATACCATTTAGCATTTGTCTGAAGACTTCCTTGCAGTGTGCGCTCAAAGATACTTGCGAGAACATTAACTTTACGTAATGTTGATTGATGAAGTTTCACAAACTCCCTGGTTTCAAATGCTGCCGCTTCATCTTTACCACTAAGATATCCAATGTCAGAAATTTTATTCTTTTTAGTGAGACTTTCAAGCCTAGGATGACCTATATAATCGCGTCCATAAACATCTCCGAGAGCACGAGCTAGATCAAATTTCCTTTCCTCAGGCAAACGTACTGGCTTACCACCGAGAACCCGATATCTATGTTCAATGGCTTGAAAACCATAATTGATATCCCTCATATTCCAGTGAACCCAAATACACCGCTCATTCCTCGTTAAAAAACGAAAAAACTCGTCAAGCATCTGATGCTCAAGATCATCGTAATGATTAACAATTTGTGCCGGTAGGAGATGAGATAATTCAGCAATCTTATGAATTGAAAATGATTCAGTTTGACCCGATGCAAAATTGCGAACAGCGATTGAAGTGATTCTTGGTGTTGAACCATCTAATCTGTCATAAAAACTTTCACATGAGTAGTGAATGACAAGCGTGTTATCTTGACGTTCTCCAATTTCACGTAGCTGATGGAGTGCTTTTCGACGTTTGCTAAGCCGCCGGAGTTCTTCGCCCACAAGTTCTATTAAACCTCCATATGTTAATTAACATAGTATTTTTGCCTTATTTCGCCTTATAATAATTTTATCAAGTTGTATAACGATTGAGATGATCGGCAACAGTAGCCTTGAGTTTAGAATGAAGAGGTTTGTTCTGTCTGCTCCATCTCAATTGTTATACAGCAAATAAACTAAGACTTGCAATGCCACTCTTTACCAGCATTCCAAAGGTTTAGAACCTCAATTTTGTACACACTATACCAATATGGGTTTTTTCGAGAGGAAACCACAACACACGGTAAATCTCTAGTGGTTTTATAAGAGTAGTACTCGATGTAGATAGAACCATCGCTCATCTCTATATTGGATGCAAAGCAACCAAAGGAAATTGGAAAGTCAATCGTTCTTATTTCAATTTGATCCGATGCCTTTGAATGCAAACTACAAGTGAGCAATAAAGTGTCTGATATTTTGTCACTCAGCCGCTGATTAGATATAGGTCGGTATATTCTTTGTGGTATCAACTTAACCGCTTCACCATTGGGATCGACAACAAGAATTTTGATCTTCTGACCGTCTTTTAATTTCTGCTCTAGTTGAGAGTAAAACGTTGCTATGGTGCGATTGAGGGATATGCCAATGATAAATAACTCTTTCGAGTTGGATATAGTAGCATCTCGCAAATTAGATGGAAGCTCTTCGTAGAGAAGATTACTTGTTCCTGTGAACTTATCATTTATGCCATTCAATCGATCTCGAATTCCGAGACTATAAGCTGCTAGTAATCCCAATAAAGCTAGCGTAACCGATTCAATAAGAGTTTTGGAAGCCAAACCTAATCCATTAAGGATTGCTAATGCGAGTGCTGCGAGCGCGAAGAGGTAAAGATCAATGTTTTCACCTTTACGTATGTCTGAAATAATGCGCCTAATAATTTCCATCTCGCCTCAATCCACTACGATCGAACATGGCACTAAAATGCACAGTTTTAGAATCTTCCAATATCCTAAAGAACTTTCCCCCTAACTCACCGACTAAAGCTGTATAACTTTTTTTGGATCGCTCCTATCTGCCTAATTCCCTACTACAGGATAGATATACAGTTTATTCGCAATCTAATTCCCCTGGGGAGTAGATATACAGCAGATAATCTGCATAGTAGCCCTACCAAGGGTAAAGAGGCAGAACTATTCTGTCTAACTAAAAACATCTGCCAGAGCATCGTGCCATCCTCTACGGTTGACGGGGAGCACTTGTACCATTACTCTTTTACGTTAAGCCGTTCGAGCAGAGCGGTTGTCTTGCAGAACTCGAAAATCTTAGCGCTGTCTGAAGGTGTTTGCGGCACCAACAGACAGCTAACCCCGCAAATCTAACCAGCAGATTGCGAGGCTAGGCCCATGGTACCCTAGCCCCCTCAGTTTGCACTTGCGCTGCGGGTGGCTGGGGTTTTCGCGTTCTGTTTTCTTCCCATCACTAAAGGAAACAGAACCGATGTTTGAATATCTCGAACCAGAAGCCAGCAACAACCAAGAGACCAATTCCCTGCCGCTCCCGCCCAGGTCTGGAGCCATTAACAAAGGCATCAATCCCGAAAAGGTGCGCCACATGCTCTTTGGCAGCCTGGCAGGCATCGATCGCACCATCAAAATCCTCCACGCCCTCGGCTACGCCGACCCCAACGACTGGAGCGACCCCATCCCCGCGCCCCCCAGCGTCGATAGAGCAACAGCCGCCGGGTCGTCGAGCGGAGTCGAGACGTGGATGGTCATTCTCACCAGAACGGTTCTCATTGAGTAGCTGTTCCCAAAGAGACCGGGTGCCTTCTGCTGCTAGCAACGGCTTGGGTCGAGACAGCAGGCACCCGGTCTCTAAACGCAACTGGCACAACTGTTTGGAGCGTGCACGGGCATGTTCCTGCACTGGGGCGTGGAGACAATTAAGTTAGGGATGAGTCTGAAATTCAATTGGCATCTTCCATGACCCAACCGCCCCTCCGAATCATCTCTCTCATTCCCAGCGCTACCGAGATTGTCTGTAGCCTGGGGCTAGAGAAATTCCTGGTGGGCCGCAGCCACGAGTGCGACTTTCCGCCCGCCGTCAAAGCGCTGCCCGTCTGCACTGCGCCCAAGTTTAACCCCGAGGGCAGCAGCGGCGAAATTCACCAGCGGGTGAGTGACCTACTCACCTCGGCCCTCAGTGTCTACCGGGTTGATGTTGAAAGGCTAGAGGTGCTGCAACCTACCCACATCATCACTCAGGCTCAGTGCGAAGTCTGTGCCGTCAGCTTAGGGGATGTAGAAGCCGCTGTGGCCGAACTCACCCAGAGCCAGCCGCAGCTAATTTCGCTTTCCCCCAACCGCCTAGCCGATGTTTGGGACGACATTTATAGAACCGGGATAGCTCTGCTAGGGGAGGCAGGGCAGGCACAGGCGGAGTCTGTCTTAGCTGGGCTCAAGCAGCGGGTGCAAACCTGTCGCGATCGCACCACCGACATCCCCTCCCCCACCGTCGCCTGCATTGAATGGACAGAGCCGCTGATGGCCGCCGGCAACTGGGTGCCCGAACTGGTGGTGTTAGCTGGGGGCAAATCGCTCTTTGGCCAAGTCGGCCAGCACTCCCCCTGGTTGAGTTGGGATGAGTTGGTCGCCGCTAACCCAGACGTCATTGTGATCATGCCCTGCGGCTACGACCTGGCCGTCACCCGTCGCGAGAGTGCGGCACTGATGGCGCATCCTCAGTGGTCGCAGCTCAAAGCAGCACAAACGGGTCGGGTTTACCTGACCGATGGCAACCAGTACTTCAACCGTCCTGGCCCTCGCCTGGTCGATTCTTTAGAGATTTTGGCGGAAATTTTTTACCCAGAGAGGGCTGGCTATGGCTACCGAGGCCAGGGTTGGCAGCCCTTTAACTCTGGGAATGATTAGTTTGGGGTTGCTGACCTCAGGCAAAAATCAAAACTTAAGCGTTGCTTAGATGGGCAAACGGCTGTTTGCCTCTACCCAAGTTCATGCCTCAACTCAGCAACGCCATTTATCTTGCGGCTTGGTGTTTGACAATGCCCTAGCTGCGCTGCCGCTTTTGCAGGGCTTCCAGCATTTGCTGCTTGACAGCTTCGGCCCAGAGGCTGAAGTCTTCGCGGTTTTCGAGGGCGTTGCGAGCGGGGGTCGAGGTGGGCTGCGAAGATTTTAAGGTAGACATGGCAATATATAAAGCTTCTATAGCTTTGATATAACAAATCTCCCCAGTCACCAGCTACGGCATTATGCGCCCTTTGCATGAACTTGGTTAGGTCTTGCATAGGGCACGACGATTGCCCCAGGTTTACCCCAAAAACCAAAAACCTAAAATTTCTCGGCTTCCATTAGGGCCATGGCTTTATTGGCAGAGTAGGTCTGCACCCGGTCTTGGGCGATCGCATAGCGCTCATCCTCGGGCGGCACTTCACCCATCAAATCCGCTGCCCGCTGCCAGCGCACGGCTAGGTCTAGCCATTCGGCGGCAGTGGTAGCCGACTTGCCATCTTCCACCGACTGCTGGGCAATGCGTACCGCCAGCACAAAGGGGTCTTGCCCCACTGGGGCAGCAGGGGCCGGGGCCGGATCAGCGGCGCTGGAACTGTCGTCTTGTGCGTTCAGCCTCAGATCGACCCCTAGCCAGTCTTTGGTGGCCCATCCCACCAGCAGCAGCAGCAGCGCCAGACTAGCGCCGCCAATAATTCCGCGCCAGAAGGCGCTGCGGCTAGACGTCGGCTTCTTCTTATATACGTCGTCTAAGAAAGGGTTGCGCTGGCGAGGGGCACGCAGGTCGCGCCACAGGCGAGCTGCCGGGTTAGGGCGCTTGAGCACGATCGGCTCTGACCACAGCAGGCTGTTTTCGGGATCGCGCTTAATTTCGTCGAGCCACAGCAGCTGCTGCTCCTGCACAATGCGGCTGTTGATATTGACGCGGCTAATGCCCCGAGGGCTAATCGTTTCTAGTACGTGGCGGACCTGATCGACCACGGCTTCTCGGGGTAGGGCATCGGCGCTGGGCGCTTCGACCAACAGCTGGAGAATGCCGCTGTCTTGAATGGCGCGGGTGCGAATGCCTTCCTCCGCAAAGTGCTCATTCAAAATTTGAATAATGGCAGCTACACTTCCCTGGCGGGCCTGGAAGTCGATGTCGTCGATGGTTGGATGCATGGCTCAAAGCTGCCGCACGCCACAGAGTTCCGCAGCATAGCGCAGGTATAAACGACTGATCCCGAAATTATATCAACCGTTGCCCCACCTGGAACGTTCTCAGGAAAAGGCTGAGGATCCCGAAGCTGAGCTCCACTCCTACGGCGGTGTTTGAATGGAGCTCAGCAGTGATCTGCGGCCCGGCTACAGCAGGTGCTGAAAGCGGTCTTCAGCGCCGAGTTGCTTGACGGCGGCTTTGATATCCTGGGTGCGGTCTTTGCGCACAATCAGGGTGGCGTTGCCGTCGCGCACAATCACCACGTCTTCTAGGCCAATGGTGACCACTACTTCGTCGGGGTCGGCCGAGTAGACAATACTGCCAGCGGTATCTAAGGCCACGTGGGTGGCCAGATCCACATTTTGATCGCCGGGCTGCTTCAGCAGGCGCTCGACGGCGTTCCAGTCGCCCAGATCGTCCCAACCGAAGGTGACGGGCATCACCTGGGCGCGTTCGGTGTGCTCCATGACGGCATAGTCGATGCTGAGCTTGTCGAGGCTGGGGTAGGCGTCTACCCCTTTGGCCATCAGCGCCTGCATCAAGTCGGGGGCGTGGGTTTTAAGCTCGTCGATCATGACGCCAGCCGGGAAGACGAACATGCCGCTATTCCAGCTGAAGCGGCCGCTGTCGATAAAAGTTTGGGCGGTGGGGGCGTCGGGTTTTTCGGTGAAGCGGCTGACGGTGTAGGCGCTGAGCGAGTCGTAGGTGCCGGTGGCCTCGCCCTGCTCGATATAGCCATAGCCCGTGGCCGGGTAGGTGGGCGAAATGCCCAGGGTTGCGATCGCCCCCTGGCCCGCCAGTTCTGCCGCTGCCCACAGGGTTTGGCAAAAGGCGTTTTCATCGGCAATCCAGTGGTCGGCGGGGAAGAAGCCCACCAGGGCATCGTCGCCGTAGCGCTGGGCCACTTCTAGGGTGCCCCAGGCAACCGCCGGGGCGGTGTCGCGCCCCACCGGCTCGATTAGCAGGTTGGCCTCGGGCAGCTCGGGCAACTGCTCGCGCACGCGATCCGCCAGGTGGGCGGCGGTAATCACCCACATATTCTCCCAGCCCTCGGCTAAGGGCAGCAGGCGATCGGCGGTGGCCTGTAGCAGGCTGCGATCGCTGCCGTCTAGGCACAAAAATTGTTTGGGGCGCGCCAGTCGGCTGACGGGCCAAAACCGTTCGCCTTTGCCCCCGGCCAAAATGATAGGAATAAGTGCAGCCATAATATTTCTGTCTCTAAAGTTTAAAGATTACGTGGCTATAGCGGTGCAGCGGTGATTTTGAAGCAGCTTAAGCGGCTGGTCTCAGGTGGGTTTAGAGTCGCCGCTGAGCGCCCATCGGCCTGTAATTCACCGGCACAAGTGGCTTGATCCTATCCCCTAGGGGGAGAATTCAGGGCAAAATTCGCTTAATATTGATTAACACATCAACCTGCTGCGAAGATTTAGCAGGGTTTTAGGGGTAAATCCAGGCCTGCTTGTCAGGATGGTTTAGCCCACCCTGTCTGCCTTTTTAGCTTTAAACCTATGCTGGGGCTACAGTGGCACGTCGTAACAGGGGCTATGTTGGTAGGGCGTCGCAGCAGGTTAAGTAGGTATCCATGACAACCCCTTTGCAGAACGTCGAGTCTAAGCAAGATAGCCCCGTTGACCCCGATTCATCCGCCGGTCCTGAACCAACCGTTGAACAGGCCGAGCCTGTTGTTTCAGTTAGCTATCCTACCCAAACGGGGGCGACTACGGTCAATCTTACTTCTCCGCCTAGCTCGGCCCGGCGTCTGCTCACCTCGCTGCTCTGGGGAGGCGTGTTTGCCGGTACAGCTACGGCGGCAGCGGTGCTGGGGGCTGCGATCGCGCTCACGGTGCCGCTGCCAGGTTTTTTAGGGGGCGATACCAACGGCGCTGCCAGCTTTGGCGATCTGTGGCAGGCGGGCTTTCGCTACCAGGTGACGCGACCGGTCAACATTCTGGTCATGGGAATCGATGAAGTTCCTGACGCCCAACCCACCTCAGATGAGGTGTTTGCGGGCCGCACCGACACGCTGCTGCTGGTACGGGTCGATGCCGAGGCCGGTACTCTCAATGTGATGTCAATTCCCCGCGATACCCGAGTGCAGATACCAGGCTTTGGCCTGGACAAAATCAATCAGGCTAACGTGTTGGGGGGGCCAGAACTGGTCGCCCAGACCCTGGGCTACAACCTGGGCAACATTCAAATTGACCGCTTCGTGCGCATCAACACCGCCGCCTTTCGGGAGATGGTTGACTTGGTTGGGGGGATTGAGGTGAACGTGCCCACCCGCATGGAGTACACCGATCGCACCCAGGGCCTCTACATCGATCTCTACCCGGGCTGGCAAACCCTGAATGGCGACCAGGCCGAGCAGTTTGCCCGCTACCGCAAAGACAGCGGCGACATTGGCCGCGTGCAGCGTCAGCAAATGCTGCTCAAAGCCCTGCGGGAGCGGCTGACCAACCCCACGGTTATTCCTAAATTGCCTCAGGCCATTCGGGTGCTGCAGCGCTACGTCGATACCAATTTGACTCTGGAAGAAATGCTGGCGATCGCCAACTTTGGCCTCGAAATCGAGTCTGATCAGCTGCAAATGGTCATGCTGCCCGGTCGATTTAGCACCCCGGCCGAGTTTAACGCTAGCTACTGGCTACCCAACTGGGAAGCTTCGGCCACGGTGATGCAAAACTTCTTTGCGGCGGAAGAAGTGGGCGTCTACGCCGATAATTCCCAGGGGCGCTACGTGGCCGACTTGGCGATCGCGGTTCAAAATGCCTCTGGTCAGCCTGAGCAGGCGGCCTCAATGGCCCGCTACCTGCGCGAGAATGGGTTTAGCAACGTCTATATAATCGATGACTGGTCTGGCACCATAGCCCGCACTGAAGTGTTGGCTCAGCAGGGCGATGTCGAGAGCGCTCGTGTGGTTCAGTCGCTGTTGGGGACGGGCCGAGCGCTGTCGGAGTCAACCGGCGACCTTGGCTCTGACCTGACCATTCGGGTGGGGCAAGACTGGGCTGAGCGCGCCAGCCAAACCCTCGATGCTGCGCCCCAGTAGCCCTCTGGCCTAGCCTGCCCTATGCCAAGCCCTTCCCTGCCCAATGTTCAGGCTGAGCTGGCTCGCGATCGCAACCGCCTAGCCGCCGATCGCTCGCTGCTGTCCTTCGTGCGCAGCAGTCTGACCCTCATCAGCCTTGGCGTTGGGCTTGAGCAGATTCTGACGGCACTTGCGGCGGGCGATCGCGCGATCGATACCTGGGTCTATAGCCTGAGCCTGGTCTACGTGGGGCTGGGGGTGCTGAGTTTGGTTGTTGCCCTAGCCGATTACCAGGCTGAGCAAAGGCGGCTGCGATCGCCCACCTACTGTTACCGGCCCCGGTGGTCGATCGCTGAGGCCACCGGACTGGCGGTCTTAGTCACTGGTGCGGTGGCCTTGGGTTGGTTAAGTTTAGAACTGCTGCCGTAGGTATGCGATCGCTAGAATTGGCAGAATATTTTCACGCTGCGCTTGGGCATAGCTTTACGCAGTGCGCCGCCCCAAGCTTTGCCAGCGACAATTATTCACGTTCTCAGCGCACTGAACCAGCGATATAACCATCGACGGCTACGGCCACAGCAGCGTTACCCCCAACCCCGCCAATCCCGCCAGCACAATGGTGACTACAGCCCAGCGATTCAACGTTTGAATGGGCAGCAGCACGTAGTTTTGTTGCTCAATAGCCCGTAAAGCCAGCCGGTGTTGAACCAGCGCCAACCCCAGCAGCACTACCCCCAGCCCAACAAAGCCGATACTCACCACAGCTGGATTGGTTGGTGCCAGCTCGAGAGTCGCCTGCTGCCTCAGCCGGCGGCTAATCTGCTCGAAGGTAACCCCAAAGCCAATCAGGCTCAGGCAGGTTCCAATCCAGGCGTTGAGGGTGCGTTCGGCGGCGGCGCGGGTGCGTTCTCGGGCGAGTTCGTTGGTGATAGTCACCTGTTCGGGCAGGGGTGCGTCACTCATAGATCTGGTATCAATTTGGGGCTTTGGCTTTGTAGGCGAACGGTTAGCGAGAAACTGCAGCATAGTACTGGATGCTGGTTGCCTACCTCCGCTTGGCCAAGAGCAAACGACCGTTTGTCCCTACGGAATACCTGTTTTAAACTGGGGTTTTTGAACTCGGACTTGGCATCGGAGCGCTGCCTAGAGACAAGATTTAGCTACCCTGAGGGTACTTCAATTAAGTTTTTGCGTATTTATTCAGGCTGGTGCTGCTATGAGTGCGTCTAACCCAGGTCCAAACCCGGCGACAGAGCTGGCTAAAGAGCGCAATCGTGCCGCCGAAGAGCGCACTCTGATGGCCTGGATTCGTACCTCCCTGGCGCTAATTGGGTTTGGGTTTGGTATTGAGCGTATTGTTGCCGCTATTCACCAAACCCTGGGAGATACCGTTAATCCTTTGCGCCTGTCTCGCATTTTGGGGCTGTCGTTTGTGGCTTTGGGTACGTTTGCCCTGTTGAGTGCCGCTCTCGACCACAACTATCAGCTACAGCGCATTCAGCGCAACGATTTGGTCTATCGATCGCGGCGTTCTCCAGCCCTGGTCGTGGCCTATATTCTTACGGGGCTAGGGGCGATCGCCTTTATCGGCATTTTGATCAGCCCTTTAGTTTCCTAAGCGGCAGAGTGAAGGTAGCTCAGGCCTAGGCATATCATCGACTCTGGCCAATATTCTCAAGACACCAGCGCTACCACGCCTGAGCCCAAAAACCGGGTTGGGGGCCGTAACGATCAGCTCCTGAGCCATCAGTGGCTAGTTGATAGCAACCCCAGCATTCTCTAGGCTGATTTAGCCTCTGCAAGGTCAAGGGATGACATCGCTCAACTCCATCGAATTATCTAGAATCGAACCAAAATCTAATTTTCTTTGAGCAGAATAAACTGCTAAATTGACTCTGGTTGGTTGATGTCAGCATGTAACAACCCTGGAGGTTAAGTTTACAAAGCAAAGCTTCTCTTCACTACTTTTTAAGCTGAGAGTTAGTCTCTGCAGAGGTTTTAGATCTTGTATCAACCCTTGCTAATAAAGGTTAAATGATTCAGGAGACCCGCCGTGATCCATAGGCTGGAGTCTAGGATGATGGGGAAATTAAAAAACCAGGCGTCACATGGACTCTATCCAAACCCAAGTCATTCTTTTGACAAACAAGATTGACGCCCTGCATCACATGATTGATCAGGTTAACGATCAGGTTTCTGCGCTAATTGCCACCCAGGCCTGTGCCATTACACCCGACGATGCTGGGTCTGGGCGTTTTGCCTACGGCAAGTCTTCTCGACACAATCCTGGCCTGCTAGACAGCGTTTGCGAACACAAAGACGTTTTGCTAGACAGCAGCTATTTAGACCTAGACCGCCAGAATACAGAGACTACCTTTTCCCAAGACGTTCAGATTCAGCGGCTGACTGCACAGCTCACCGCAGCCTACAATCGGATTGCGGCTTTAGAAGAACAGCTGTTGGCCACTCGGGTCCATTAAGCTGACGCAGTAGCTCCGTGAATGAAGCTGGTGCAAGAGCTGCACCAGGGCTGATTGCTCTATCGCTGGCGGCCGCTACGGTTAAAGCCCGGCTACTCACAGCGCTTGTCAGTGTTTTTGTCACAATAAATCTGGCTCTGGGTTAACCTCTGAACCGACACGTTTTTAGGTAGTAAACGTTTGGTCCGCGCTGATGGCGCACGAGGGGCCCGGCCTATGGGCTTGTCCTTTAATCTTGAATATAAGGCTCACCTGCTGACAGGGCTGCTTCGGCCCGTACAAACTCGCGTCCCAAGTAGGCCGCATGGTCTAGATAGGTAATGGGGCAGGGCAGGGCAGGGTCTTCAAAAATGGCAATGCAGAGTTCTTTGGCGGTGCGACCGCTGTAGGTGTGGGTGGGTACCCGTTCTACGGTGCCTCGTACGGGTAGAGGCTTACCCGTAACTGGATCGCAGGCCAGCCCTTTGTCGTTAATGATGTTGGCAAAGTGTTTGGCGCAGATCAGCCCCTGCTCTACATCCAAATAAATTAAAAAGTAGCCGCCGGGGTCCAGCTCGATGTAGCGCTTCGAGAGCTGGTCATCAAGAGCCTGGCGCTGGGCTTTATCAATGGGCTGAGTGCTAGAGGGTAGAGTCATCGCGGGATGGCGCAGCGATCGCGGCCTGTACAGGGTCAAGACTCTCTATGGTAGCGCGTTGGGCTATCTGGCCAACGCTTTCCCGGCACGCGACTAGGCTCAGAGGCGGCTGGTCAAACTGTAGACCGCTTGGGGAACAGCCTTACCCTTGAGTGCCAACGATCCCAAAAACCGGCAGTCGTAGGTTGACTCAGCAGCAAGGGCTTGATAGGTCGCTACATCTAGCAGAATCTGGTTGTGGGTGGCGCGGCTCATCAGGCGGGCGGCGGTGTTAACCGTATCGCCCAGCACGTTAAACTCCCGCCGTCCACGGGGTTCACCAATTTCAGCGGCAAACACCTGGCCGTAGGTCAGCCCCATGCGACAGGTAATTGGCAAAGCCTGGCCTTGGCGAGTGGGGAGGCACAACCTATCCACCAGATCGCGAATCGCCAGCAGGGTTTCGGCCGCCCGCTGGGGGGCGTCGGTCTCAGGGCTGAGCACGCCAAAATGAATCAGCATGTCTGCGCCGATGGAGTGGTAGGTCACCTTTTGCAAAATGCCGCGCCGCCGTTCGACGGCCCCGTTGATCAGGGCAAAGGCGTGGGAAAAGCAGCTAACAATGCCGTCGGTATCGTCGGGGTAGTCGGCGTCTACCGCCTCGGGCAGACCAATCAGGTTGACAAAGGCTACCGCCGCCGTCGGAAACGCGGGCGGAATGCGGCGGGCGGCAGCAGTGTTGACCAGCAGCTGCAGTACCGATCGCGGCAGGTAGCTGGCCAGTGGCTCAAGGGTTTGCAGGCTGGCCTCAATTTCCTGTATTAGGCCGGGCACGCTGCGGTCAAACAACACCGAGCTAGCCGCCCGACGACGGTTTAGGGTCAGGTCGTATTCGCCCAGGGTTTTAGTGCTGAGGTCGTCTACCACCAGGCTGCCGCCAGCTAGGTTAGGCTCCAGATGCAGGAGTGAGTTGACCCGCAGGCGATCGCACCCTGCCTGACTCAGGCAGACCCGGCCCACTACCCCGGCTGCTTCGGTTTGCTTAGCCGCCAGCACCGTTTGACCCAGCAGCACGTGGGCGCGGCGCATGGGGGTGCCAATATTGGCCGCTACAAACGGCCCTGGGTGAATGCCCAGCCGCATTTGCAGCGACAGCGAGCCTTGGGCGGTCTCAAGGTTGTCAAACTGGGCCATGGCTCGCTGCATCCGCAGCCCAGCGTAGATAGCCTGGGTCATTTCTGCATCGCCATCAGACTGGTACGCCTCGTGGCGAAACTGCACCAGCATGGCATCGCCGGTAAACTCCAGCAGATTGCCGCCAGCCTTACTGACCAGCTCTACCATCTGGGCAAAGTAGTTGTTGATGATGGTCAATAGCGCCTCGGCCCCTGCTTGCCCGGCGGCGGCATTGGCCGCAAACAGGGGAGTAAACCCAGCTAAATCGGTGAACAACAGGCTGCCCTGACACCAGCGGTGGTGCACCTGCGATCGGGTAGGGGGCCGCTGGGATACATCGCGCGGCACGTAGTCAATCAGCACGTGCTGCAGCGTGCGCAGGTGGTCAAATACCTTGCCTAGGGTCTGGGCCGAAGGGTCAACCCACAGCGCTGCGTAGAGATCAGCGGGTGCCAGCTCTCGCAGGCTGCGCTCGATGCTTTTTAGTTCTGCGCTTTCCAGTTCTGCCACTGCCCCTGTCCGTTCCTTGCCCTGCCGTCGCTGCGTTTAGGGTTCCCACAGTTAGAGGGCGATGGCCCTACTGGGCCAATCTAGCCCCGCTGGGGCGGTAACGCCAACGGCTATTGCGCTGGCTAGGGCAGCTTGAGGGGTAGTTCGGCATTTATAGCGTCAATGTCTTGCTGCTCTAGCTCGTTGACCTCAGTAATGTAGCGATTTAGCAGCTTTGCCAACCGCGCGTCGTAGAACCGATGCAGGCTGTAGTTGCCCAGGGCCGGAAACCCGCGCCGTTTTTTGTGGCGACCCCCAGCCCCCGGATCAAACGAGGTAATGCCGTGGTTGATCGCCCACTCGATCGGCGCGTAGTAGCAGGCGTTAAAGTGCAGATTGTTGAAATCCATGGTGGACCCCCAGTAGCGACCGTAGAGGCGATCGCCCTTGGTGAGGCAAAACGACATACCAACGGGGTCGCTGTCGTCTTCGCCGTAGGCCGCAAAAAACACCATGCGGTGGCGGTAGTCGTGGTGCAGCAGCGCAAAGAACTTGCGGCTCAAATACTTACTGCCCCACCAGCCAAACTTGTCGCAGGTGTCGGCGTAAAAGTCGTACATCTGATTGCACAACGGCTTGCTAATGGCGTCACCCGCAATGGCTTCTAAGCGCAGGCCCGCTGTCTCCATTGACTTGCGTTCGCGCTTGATGTTGCGGCGCTGGTTGGCGTTAAAAATGCTCAGATAGTCGTCAAAGTCTTGAAAACCCTGGTTCTGCCACACATAGCTGTGGTGCAGCCATTCTGAGAAACCCAGCTGGGTCATGGTAGCCCGCCACTGGGGGTCGACGTAGAGAAAGTGGCAGCCAGAGATACTGTTGCGATCGCAAAAGTCGTCAATCACCTCGACCATGGCTCGGGTGATCATCGCTTCATCGGCATCGGGGGCAATTAAAAATCGGTAGCCCTCGGCGGGGGTAAAGGGCGACATGCCCAACAGTTTTGGGTAATACTCTACCCCCAGCCGCTCGGCCAGATCGGCCCACTGGTGGTCAAACACAAACTCGCCCCGGCTGTGCCCCTTCAGGTACATGGGGGCAGCCCCCACGAGAGTCTTGCCCTGCCAGAGAACGAGGTGACAGGGCAGCCAGCCCGCATTGGCCCCCACGCTGTGCGATCGCTCCATGTTGTGCAGCCAGCTCCACTCCAAAAAGGGTGTGGCCAGGGGCAGAGCCAGCTCATCCCACACCGCTTCGGGCACCTCTTCAATAGAACGCAGCCAGGTGGCGGTCAGCGACGGCACAGCGGGGTAGCCCATGGGTGGTTAGCCGGTAGGAGACGGTTGGTTATTCTCCAGGGTAAAGGAATTTGCGGTTCTATGCAGGGGCAGCACCCGGTAGTGCAAAAACACCTCATCGCCCACGGTACGGTGCGAAACCAGCCTGAGTCGGGGGGCGAGATCCGCCAAAAAACCGGCCCCCTCCACCGGCGTCGGAGCCGTTGTGCCGCCCAAAATCAGGGGACAAACGGTGATCCAAATATCGTGTATGCAATGGCAGCGCAGCAGGTCTGCAGCCAGCCCCCCGCCCCCCAGTAGCGCCAGGGAGCTGATTCCAGCCTGCTTGAACTGGGCTAAGACCCATTTCCAGTCCCAGGGATGAGTCTTGTCTGCGGGGATTGTCCAAATGTGCTGAAACTGATTTACCTCCCAGCCTTGGGCTCCCGCCGCTGTCGTGACTAAGCCCCTGGGCACCGCCTGTCGAAAGAAACGCATCTCAGGGTTGAGGTTTCCCGAGGGCGACCAGACAATCTGAACCGGCTGCTCGGGCTGTCCTCGCTGCCGTCGCTGGGCCAAAAGCTCGGCGTTGCGCACGCTGAGGGTGGTGCCGTAGGCCCGCAGGGTGCCGCCGCCAAACAGCACACCATCCGCCGCCGCCACCTGTGCTTCTAGGTGGGTCAAATCGGCGGCGGATGAAAACCTTGCCGCCCCCCGCTGAACATCGGCAATTTTGCCGTCCAAGCTCATGGCCAGCACCAGGGTCGTGTGGGGGATGGCGGGGTTAGACTCGGGGGCGATCGCCAAGGCTACAGGTACGCTACAGGTCGGGGAGAATTTCTCTAGTTTGCTGATGGTCTACTAGGGGCTGGCTGTCGCCGAGATCCCAGCTGCGGTGGCAAACCCAGTCTTGATTAGGCGATCGCTGGTAAAACCGCATTTCCCACTGGGTGGGCGTCTGGCAGTCGATGGCGGCTTCGGCCTGGGCCACAATGGCATCAATTTGCTTTTGGTCAACGCCGCTGGCCAGCGCCATACCCAACTCATGTTGAATGCGGAGGGGCATTTTGCGGGTGGGCGACTTAACCGTGCAGGCAAAGTTAACCATCACCTGCTTCAGCCAGGGAGCCGTAATCGCCATACCGCAGCCGTCGGGCTTGGTCACGACTCCGTCCATCGTTACCACCGGGGAAGGGCGCGATTTTAGCCCCCGGTTAAAGGCGCGATCGAGACTTTGGGTGTAGACGGGGGCTGCGCTGCCCTGCTCTTCAAATCCTTCAATTAGCGTAAAGCCAGGCTCAGAGCCGCTAGCGCCCTTGCCTCCGGAGGCATCACCACTCTGGTCCAGAAACCGCTTGATCTGCTCGGCCAGGGTCCCGGTCGGGCAGACGTAAATAGCAAACTTGGTCATGGCATTCCCAGAGAAACAACGGGCTAGGAAGTATGGTATTGAGCCTGCTCTAGCCCACTGGGTATGTGCAGACGCTAGGGATAGAGGCAGGCCAACGACTGTACCTCTACATAGCAGCTTAGGCTATAACTGGCTAGATGCTGTTAATAGAGCGTTATTGTTTACTTAAAAGTTGGCCGTAGAGGGCTCCACTCTACCGGCTGTGCCCGTCGAAAGCGTTGTCAATGTAGTCTTGCAGCACCAGGTAGCGGCGATCGTCTAACCTCATCTGGCGAGCCGAATTGGCTGAGGTTAACGGTGTCCCGCCTGCCTGATGCCGACAGGCTACCAGGGCCACGTCAAAGCGGCAGGCAGCCTCGGCCCACTGGGGATGCTGGAGCAGGTAAAGCTGGGCGGCCTTCCACAACTTGGCCTGCTTGCTGCGGGTAATCGCCATCAGGCCGTAGGCGTCCCAGTTGCCCTGGCTGCGAGTTTTGACTTCCACAAAGGCCAGCTGGCCGTCGCGACTGGCAGGACCTTTGGCCACAATCAAATCGAGTTCGCCCCAGCGGCAGTGCCATTGGCGATCGCACTGTCGCCAGCCTTGGGTTTGCAGCCAGTTAGCCACCAAAGTTTCACCCAGGGTGCCCAGTTCGGTTTTGCTCAGTTCGGCGGTCATGGATAGCTCCGGCAGGTGGCTACCCTTAGCCTGCCCAAACGGGGGCGATCGCCTATGACCCTCGAGCTATGAAACGCTCAAATCAAAGTTAACGGTAGTTGGTAAACTGCACCGCCACCGGCCAGTCTTCCTGCTTAACCAACTGCATCGCCTGCTGAAGATCGTCCTTAGACTTACCCGTCACCCGCACCGCATCGCCCTGGATGGCGGCGGTCACCTTCTTGAGGTTGTCGCGAATCAGCTTGGTAACCTGCTTAGCCATCTCCTGCTCAATGCCCTTCTTGAGGGTCACGACCTGGCGAACGCGAGTGCCGCTGGCGGCTTCCACCTCGCCGTACTCAAAAATTTTCAGAGAGAGATTGCGCTTAGCTGCCTTTTGGTGCAGTAAATCTTTCACCGCGTCCAGGGTCATGTCGCTGGCGGTCTCAATGGTGATGGTGCTGTCGCTCAGCTCAAGGGTGGTCTTGGTGTCCTTGAGGTCGTAGCGGCCGGTCACGTCTCGTCGGGTTTGGTCGAGGGCGTTAACCAACTCCTGGCGATCGAAATCGCTGACGATATCAAAGGAATAGCTAGAAGCCATAGGACAATGTTGGATACCTGCGCACCAACAGACTACATCAAGGCCGACCGACAGCTCAAGAAGTAGAGGGTAAAGGTGCTCAGATTGGCGACGGCAAACATCAGCGATCGCCCGATCGGCAGGTTGAAAATGTAGGCCGCTGGGTACAGGGTACGGGCGATCAGGTAGGCGATCGCGGCCCCTAAGGCCAAGTCCGACTGCTGCTGGGTAACGTAGGCCATCAGCGCCGCCGGAGCATACAGAATGATCGACTCGAAGGCATTCTCATGGGCCCAGGTAGCGCGCTGGGCGTAGGGGGGCAGCTTGGGCAACATGGCCCGCGGTGCCGCCTGGTCATAGCCCACCTGAAAGCGACCGTAGCCCACCACCAAAAAAGGTAGATACACCAGCAGCGCCGCTAGCCCAATGCTGACCAGCAAAAAGCCCGGCATAGTAAAAAGAAATGCCATGAGAACCCTATTCTAACAACACGTTATGGTGCGAGATGCGCTTTAAGGTATTCCAGCTAAACCTGTCTGAGGGTTCGCTGCGATCGACCCAAAAGGCTGGATTCGCGTCCATGGTCAGGACGTTTTTCTAAACGGACTACGTCTAGTCGAAGTAGAACAGCGTTACAATCTTGCGCTGATCTTCAGCATCCTGACAGGTTTTGAGCAGCGTGTGGCTGTCGTGAAAGGCAAAGCAGACCAGCTGCTGGCAGCGAGAAATAATTTCCTGGTTACACAGGGAGCTAGCATCGGCGAGAGACATAGCGTCGTTGGCCGGGTTCTCAACCAGGTGCATGACCTGCTCTAGCTGGTCGCGCGACTCGCGGGGCTGGCGGGCCAGGCTCTGGGGCAAAATTACCGTGAGCAGATTGGGGTCTGCCTGCATCGCCCCTTTAATGGCGGCGGCGTTGGTGCCGGTGGCCCCGGAGGTAATGATGCGGTTGCCCCCTAGGGCCAGGGCGTAGGTCATCAGCTCAATCAGCTGCTGGTGAGTGATAGGCACATGGCGCGACCCCAAAATGGCCACCCGCTTAGACCCCGACTGTTGAATAGCCGCGAGTTCCTGCAAAAACGTGTCGACTTTAGCGGAATCGACCGACGACGCTTCAATGGACTGACTCAAAGGCTGCACCGAATGCGAGAATAACGCGCTAATTGTATCAGAAGGCGAGGGTAAGGCTACAGAGGCAGCCAGTCTGGCTTAGCTAGCGGACACGGGCAGCTTCAGATCGAGCAGCTGCAGCAGCCGTTCCATATCGAAGTGAGTGGCGATCAGGTCTTGAATGCACCGCACCTTAACGGGCTCGTGCAGCCGCACCTGGCCAAACAGTTCATCAATGCGCTCTACCGTAGAGAGGGTGTCAGAGTCGACTGAGACGATGGGCACCTCCAGGTCGGAGGCGCGCTCCAAAATCTCTGGGGTCGGGGGAATTTGACCCGTTAGCACCAGGCACTGGGTAGAGGTTTCTAGGGCGGCAAACTGAATGTCGGTGCGATCGCCCCCGGTTACCACCGCCATATTGGTCGCTTTGCGGAAATACCGCAGCGCCGAATTGACGTTCATCGCCCCAATGGTCAGGGTTTCGACCATCAAGTCGAGGCGGTTAGGGCAGCAGAGCACCTCAGCATTGAGGCGAGCCACAATCTCGCGCACCGTAACGCTGCGCATAATCGGCGATCGCGGCAGCAGCGCCAGCACCGGAATGCCCTGGCTTTCTAAAAAGGGACGGGCCAACTCGGCACAGGCCTCGGCGGCATCGGTAGGAATGTCATTGACAATTACCCCAATCAGGCGTGCCCCCAGTTGGGCTTTGGCCGCCAGCAGGCGATCGACCAGCAGCAGCGAGTCGTAGCGGGTAATCAGCAGCACCGCCGCATCAATATCCGCTGCAATGTGGGCCACAGACAGGCTTAGCAGTGTGCCTTCGGTCAGGTTGCCAGGCCCTTCTAGCAGCAGCAGGTCTTCGCCTCGATGTTCGGTGTAGCCCTGCAGGCTGTAGTGGGTTGGGGCTTGGCGATCGAGCGCTAGGCGATCGGCGACCGCCGCCTCGGTCAGCGAAATGGAGGGTGGATAAAACCGCGCTGCTGACAGCTGCAGGGTTTCAACAATAAAGTCCAGATCGGGGTCGGCTTCATTGCCGCCGATAGAGCTGCCCATGGGTTTGCCAAAGCCAATATCGAGGCCCGCAGCCTGAAGTTGAAGCCCAACGCCCAGTAACACCGCCGACTTGCCGCTGTAGGCCTCGGTTGAACCAATCACTAAACGTTTTGCTGAACTGGGCTTTGCTAAACTGGGCACGCTGCAACTCCTCCGTGGGGGCAATGCACTGCTCTCTGACTGCCGGGCGTTGTTGCCGTACAGCAGCCCAGCGCCACATTAATCCAACGATGTGACGCCAGTAGGCACAGTACCACACTCATTCTGCCACTTTAGCGGATGTCAGCGTTAGGCCTCGGCAAAACCCTTTAGCCCAGATAGAAATGGGCAGCCTAATCGTCGAGCCGAAGCAGTTTTCGGTAAAATCCCTGGGAAAAATCGGCTGAGCGCTTTTGCCGCAGAGCCACAATAACGTCAAACAGAAAGTCAACAAATTCAAAGGTTGCCATGGTGATTTCGTAGCTCAGATCGCTATCACCATCAAACTGCATACGACAGCGGGTCAAATCGGCGGGCAGCACCGAGACATTCCAGGTGGCGACAAAGGCGATGCTGTTGCCCCCCTCAATCTGGCGCTCCCCCTCCAGGTTGCCCTGCTTATAGAGAGAAATGGCGTAGGGCAGCGCATTGCGTTTGCTGCCCTGGTAGTAGGGCATGTAAACGCTGATATCTTGTTTACCTGCGGGCTGAATTGCCTCAAACGTCATACTCATGGGTCTGGCCTTAGGTCGAGTTCTAACCAACGATCATGCCGGCGTTCATCGGGTTTAGCTGCTTAGGATACTAGATACCCACTCTGCCTGGTTAACCGATGATTCTTTACACACAGCTAGCATTCCCTAGGATGGTGCTGGGTGTATCACCAATATTTTCCTGCAAAATCGGGGATGATAGACCTGGGCCAGGGGCACGCTTAGAGTAGGGTATTCTCTCCGGGCACGGCAACCTGGCCGTTGCCGTTTTGTTGTGCTTCACTACCTGAGTTCATGGCTGATATTCCTGAACGCTTTGCCGCCGGACGCTTTTTTACGCCCCTTGACGAGTTAGAGATCGAAGATTTTCCAGGCTTTTCTGGTCGTCGATCGAAGGCTGCCCTAACTCTAAGTCTGTTGTGGGGGGCCACCATTGTGCTGCACCTGGTGTCCTGGGGCACCTGGCTGGTGCTAGGGTTGACGGCGATTTTGAGCACCCATGCCCTACGCATTTTGCTCACTCGGCCCGTGCTGTCGCCAGCCCCACTGCCCCCAGTCGATTACTCCAGCGCTCACCCCACCGCTGAGATCGATGCCTGGCAGGCTTGGCCCTACGTATCGTTGCTGGTGGCCGCCAAAAACGAGGAAGCCGTCATTGAACCGCTGGTCGCTGCCCTGTGCCAGCTTGACTATCCCGCCTGCCGCTATGAGGTGTGGATTATTGACGACAACAGTACCGATGGCACGGCCCGCCGCCTGCAGACCCTCCGCGATCGCTATCCCCAACTGCGGGTGCTGCGCCGCAGTGCCGGGGCTAGCGGCGGCAAGTCAGGGGCGCTCAATCAGGTGTGGCCCGACACCAAAGGTGACATCATTGGTGTTTTTGACGCCGATGCCCGAGTCCCTAGAGATCTGCTGCGCCACATTGTGCCGATGTTTGATCAGCCTGCTGTAGGGGCGGTGCAGATGCAAAAGGCCGTCGTCAACCGAGCCAAAAACCTCTGGACGCGGGGGCAGCAGGCCGAGATGGCGCTCGACAGCTACTTTCAGCAGCAGCGGATTAGCCTGGGCGGCATTGGTGAACTGCGGGGCAACGGCCAGTTTGTGCGGCGAGCCGCCCTGGCCCAGTGCGGTGGCTGGAACGAAGAAACCATTACCGACGACCTCGACTTAACTCTGCGCTTACACTTTGGCGGCTGGGAGATTCAGTTTTTGCTGCACCCTGCGGTGGGCGAAGAAGGGGTCGAGCAGCCCTTAGGTCTGTGGCACCAGCGCAACCGCTGGGCCGAGGGGGGCTACCAGCGCTACCTCGACTACTGGCGGCTGATTGCTCAGCACCGACTGGCTCCGGCCAAAACCTTCGATATGGCCGCCTTCTGGATGATTCAGTACGGGTTGCCTACGGTGGCTTTGCCTGACTTTGTGATGGCGCTACTGCGGCACCGGCTGCCGCTGTTTTTGCCGGTCTCCAGCCTGGCGCTGACGCTGTCGATGGTAGGGATGTTTTGCGGGCTGCGGCGCACTCGGCAGCAGTCGGTATGGGTGAGCGGCCTGCAAACCCTATGGGGCAATCTTTACATGCTGCACTGGCTGCTGGTGATTGCTACGATGACGATGCGGTTATCGGTGCGGCCCAAGCGGCTGCGCTGGGTCAAAACCACTCACTTGGGCAGTGAAGACGATATTCAAGCTGATCTGTCCTAAGCTAGTTTTTTCAGGAGTATTCTGCGATCGCACGCTATGCCCTGGTTCGTTAAAATTGAGAAAGGCGTTGTTAACAAAGCTACCTTTGACCAGTTTGTGCCCGCCCACGTGGCCTATGTCAAAGACCTGATTGCCCAGGGCCACGCTGCTAAAAGTGGCTACTGGGCAGAATTTGGGGGTGGTATGCTGTTGTTTCGGGCCAGTTCATTAGACGAAGCCCGCGCCATCGTAGCCGCCGACCCGCTGATTAAAAACCACTGCGTCGAGTATGAGCTGCATGAATGGCGGGTGGTGGTGGAGTAGGAGGATAAAGCTGTGGCCGATTCTAGCGACGGGTACAAGATAGTTAGCGACAACCGCCAGGCTCGCCACGAGTACGAAATTCTAGAAACCTACGAAGCTGGCCTAGAGTTGATGGGGTCGGAAGTCAAATCGATTCGCCAGGGCAAGGTCAACCTGCGCGACGGCTACGCCTCGATTAAAGATGGAGAGCTATGGCTGCACAACGTGCACATTTCTCCCTACACCATGACCAACAAGGCCTACAACCACGATGCTAAGCGCACGCGCAAGCTCCTGCTGCACCGCGATGAAATTCGCAAGCTGATCGGCAAAGTTGAGCAAAAAGGACTGACCCTGGTGCCGCTCAAACTCTATCTACAGCGGGGCTGGGTCAAGGCCACCATTGCTCTAGCCAAGGGCAAAAAACTCCACGATAAGCGCGAAAGCCTCAAGCGCAAGCAGGAAGGTCGCGAAACCGCACGGGCTCTGAGTGGACGGGATTAAACAGGTTTTTACGGCTTGCCATCTGGGAAAAGACGAGGAATGACCTGGGCCAGCGGGTGTTATTCAATACTCACGCCACCGAAGGTTTCAGCTTTTTTCCCGATGCGGGCTGGAGCCGCTTTTTCGAGCTGTCGGGCCTGCTGGCGGTGTTGCTGAAAATGGCTGAGCCACGCTTCTGGGGCATTCATGGTTTCGCCGCCGTGCTTGGTCAGTCGCTTGCGCACCTGGCACAGCACCGGAGTGTTGACGCAGGCCCCCGACACAATCACCTGGCCTTTGGTTAGGGAGGGCAACTCTTTGAGGAGGTCACGCCCGGCGGCTTCAACGCCGTACTTGAGGCTGTCCTGGTCAACAGGGTTGACAATGCGCATGAGAAACTGGCTCATACACTGGCTGAGCACGTCGGAGTCGAGCTTGCCGGGGCGCTGAGTAATTAGGCCGACCCCCATGCCAAACTTGCGGCCCTCGCTGAGAATCGTGCGCAAAATTTGCTTGCAGCGAGCTGGGTCGTTGGCAGGTGCAAAGCGGTGAGCCTCCTCGATTACAATGAACACCGGGTAGGGCAGGTAGTTTTCGTCTTCGGCGGTAATCTTGTCTTTAGCGGTGTTCATGCGGGCCTGGTAGCTCTGGCGCAGCACGGCTGCACAGATTACCTGCTGCTCCTCCTGGCTAATTTCGTTCATTTGGAGAACTGTCACCCTACCAGGCGCAAAAAGATCTTTAGGAGCCAGGTGTTCCATACGATGGAAATACTCTGAGCGCTCCAGCTTGCTCAGTTTCCACTCTAGAGCTGGAGCAGAGGATCCAGTTTTTTCGTTGCCTTCGTCGTCGGTAGTACGGTCTGACTCATAACAGGCCGCAATGAGATCCTGTGCGTCCCAACGCTGATTACTAAATTTATGTTTTCCTAAAAGACTAAAAGCCTTGTTGAGAATGGCCTGCTGGCGATCGCTCATATCGGGCAGCAACGTCAGTATGTCGTAGTAGTCCAGCGACGACATGCGAATGCGGATTTGATCCGGGGTCAAGATTTTCACTTCTGGACTGTAACCATCATCAGCGGCAAAGCTGGGATGTCCGAGCATGTCCGTGAGGGTACCGTACTCACCGTGAGGGTCAAAGATCAGCACCGCCGCCCGGTTGTAAGGGCGAAGCAGTTCCTCAATCAATACCCCCGCCGTGTAGCTTTTACCGGAGCCAGTGCCCGCCAAAATTGCCATGTGGGTGCTGACCAGTTCTTTCACATCCAGCGTCACGGGCACTCGATTGCCGGGGCGCAGCAGCAGCGAACCGATATGAGCCGAGCCAACTTCTTCCTGCTGCTTTTTGTTGATAATTTGGCGCAGGCTGTCGTCGTCAGCCAGGGTCACCTTAGCGCCGGGGTTGGGGGCAATGCGGGGGTTCATAAACCCCAAAGCGGGGTGAAAGTGGCCCACCACATCGACGGTGACTTCATAAATTTCGGGGTTGGGGTGGGCGAAGCCGACTAGGGCTGCGATCGCCTCCGGGTCGATGTCGGGGTCGGCAAAAATGCGATCCGGCAGGTGGTCAATCAGGCGGCGGTCAGAAATCTTGCCTAAAATTTGGGCGTTGGGAATATCGGTCAAATCAACGGTGTAGTACACAAATTCGCCGATTTTGACCTGGTTGTTATTGGCGGTAATAAACACGTACTGATTGCCGTTTTCCCCCGGTCCTTTAACGGTGCCGATAACTGGAGACGTTGACGTCTTTGGTGACCGTGCCATAGAAACCCCGCTAGAGAACCTGCTGCCAGTTTAGCTAGAGAACGCGCTCTGGTTCAGACTTCATTAATACTAATGTCCTGTTGGTAATTAAGGTAGGGGCTGCGTTGTTCGTTTGTAAAGAATACATAAGGCAACTTTAATCTGAGTCGACGCGGACACGGAGATTGCGGATCTTTAATGTGATGACGGCAGAAAAATTGGCGAATTCACGGATACTGCCTGGTGGAGGAGTAGATAGGCTAAGGATAGTCGGAGGCGAGGTCAGGGAAGCCTAGCCTCGCCCCCGGCTCAGGAGGTCAGGAACCCGTTGTTCGATGGTTGCCCATGGCATCTGAAAATTCCCCCGTATTGTTCCAGGTCCGCCCCTACGAGGGGAGCGCGCCTACCTCATCCAATCTTGCCGACGGGCGGGAGACATGGCCCCTGATTCACGCTCTGGCGGCCACTTTGAACGATCCCAACCCCCTGCCCGCCCTAGCTGAAGTATTGGGTAGCCATTTGGGGGCTGGAGCCTGTCTCTTGCTCTGCCACTACCCCAGTACCAACGACTTGATCTATACCTGCTGGCACCAGGGCGCGGCTCCGACCAGTCGCTGCCTGGGCACCGCTGAGGCCGGGTCGCCGCTAGACTGGCAGCGTCGAGTGGCCCTGGGGTTAATTCAGCAGACGGTTGAGCCAGCGATCGGAGGCGATCGCCTGCGATGGCAGCAGGGCCTGGCGGCTCTACTGCGCGAGGAGAACGGCCCCCCCGCCTGGCTGCGAGCCGTTGCCGCCTGCACCGCAATCGCCGTAGATGGCTCAGGGTCACAGGGGGCAATGCTGCTGCTGGGGCCTAACGGATTAGCAATTGAGCCAACGGTGCAGGCAAACCTGGCCAGCCTGGGGGCGATCGCCTTTCATCAGCACTATTTGCAGGGGCAGGCGGTGCGCCATAGCGAGCAGCTGCGCTACCTCAACTATCTCAAAGAAGACTTTCTCAGCACCCTCAACCACGAGCTGCGCACGCCTCTCACCAGCATGATGCTGGCCATTCGCATGCTGCGCCGCCCCGACCTCACGCCCGAGCGGGCCGCCATGTACCTGGATATTTTGGAGCAGCAGTGCAGCCGCGAAATAAATCTGGTGAACGATCTGCTGATGCTGCAAACGCTGGAGTCTAAAGCGTCGGCCGCCGCTCATCAAGCCACTGATCTGGGGCAACTCCTCACCGAACTGGCCGAGCAGTCTCAAGCAAAACTTCAGCAGGCCCAGTTAGCTCTAGATTTGCAGCTGCCGTCTGAGCCTGTTGTGCTGTCTACAGACCCACAACAACTGAGCAAAGTGCTGGGCGAACTGTTGGACAACGCCTCCAAATACTCGGCTCCGCAAACGACTGTCACCCTCTCACTCTCAGATGCTCGGCCTCAAAATGGGCGGGTAGCCCTGCAAATGAGCAACCTGGGGGTGGCCATTGAGGCGGACGATTTGCCCCACGTATTTGACAAGTTTCGGCGGGGACACAGCGCCACCAAAGACGGCATTGCAGGCACTGGCACTGGACTGGCACTGGTGCGTGGGCTAGTAGAGCAGCTTAAGGGCACTATAAAGGTGTCGAGCCAGCCCAGCGCATCCCAGCTCTGGCAGACCTGCTTTACCCTCGAGTTCTAGCGCCATGACAAATTTACGCCAAATTTGTTGGGCCCTGAGTCGAGCCAAAATTTACGAGGGCAACACCGCATCAGCAAAATTTGCTGGTATTCTGGGCACAGGCGTGGTGGCCTGGCCAAACTACACCGTTATCGGCTGGTTTTAACCCATGACTGCGAACGTTCCTGACACCACTAACCTTGAAGCGCTATCTCTGGGCGCTGTCGATGCCGCTGTAGCAGATATAGAGTCTGGAGCAGCTGGGCTAGACCTGGGGCCGGATTTTGGCACCCCTGCTGCCGGGGTGACGATTCAGACTGAGAAGCTGGAAGGTCAGCAGCGACGCATTCTCGCCGTCACCGATATTCCCTTTACCGCTGAACAGGTGTGGCAAGTACTGACTGACTACGACAACCTGTCGAGCTTTATTCCCAACCTGTCTTTGAGCCAGCGGCTCAACCACCCGGAGGGCGGGATTCGGCTAGAGCAAATTGGCTCTCAGTGTTTTCTCAACATCAAGTTTTGCGCCCGCGTTGTACTTGATATGGTCGAAGCCTTTCCCAAAGAGCTGCGCTTCTCGATGGTAGAAGGCGACTTTCGGCAGTTTGAGGGGCGCTGGACGCTGGAGCCTGTGGTGGACGCCCAGAAGAAAGTTGTTCGCCTGGGCTATGACCTGACAATTCGACCGCCCCGCGCTATGCCGGTGGCGCTGATCGAGCGCCATATTCGCCACGACCTGACTCGTAATTTGAAAGCCATCAGCGATCGCACCGCTGTTGTCTTTGGTACTTAACTGCAGGCTTGCTGCCCGAGCCTGAATGGTCTGGGCTACTTCTGCGATGCCAAACTATAGCGATAGAAGAAGGGACGTTGCTGAATTAAGGCATGAACTTGGGTGAGGGCAAACGGCCGTTTGCCCCTACAAGAGGCGTTTATTTTTTGGTTTATACCTGTATTCAGCAAACCCGAAGATTGGGCGCTCTAGGACGAGGGCGGCTCTTTCCAGGCATGCCATTTTAACCGCTCGGGGTCGCGCCCGCCCTCGGCATAGTAGACCGCCATACGAATGACGTAGAGGTAATTTTTGCTGGTTTTGTGGCGCTCCCGCTCATTGGCCTCAACCAAGTGCTGAAAGAGATCTTCGGCAGCTTTACCCACTAGGTCGCGCTGAGACCAGATGCCCAAGCGGGCAAAGTCGCGAGCAAAGGTTTTGCCAATGCCGGGAATATCGGTGAGGTCAGACGTCATGGCTGTGCCAGGGGCTCCAGCCGCTCGGCAATAACAGCGTAGAAGGGGTCACCGCCGGGCATACCCAGCATTTGCAGAATGGCGGGAACGCTGGGGGTATGGGTCACGACCTCGGGGGTGCTAAAACCTGGCACCGAGCCAAAGTAGCTCTTGACCAGGTTGACCCGTCGAGTTTCGCTGCCGTCGCGCCAGGCGGCGATCGCTTTCTGATAAAACATCCGGTTTGAGAAGCTGACAATGGCAATGCCACCTGGTTTGAGAATGCGATAAATTTCGCCAAACACCGCCTCGGGCTGCTGTAGGTACTGCACCGACACCGTGTTCAGCACCGCGTCGAAGGATTGATCGTCTAGCGGCAGCTTTGGGTTTTCGTTCAGGTTTTGTACAAAGTAGTGGTCGAGGCGAGGGTTTTTGGCCAGTTCTTCGCTGTTCATGCCGTGGCCCTCGACCCACTTAAAGGCTAGTTCTTTGGGCAAGTGGGACACCCAGCTGCTCATCATGTCGAAAATGCGGCTGTTGGGCGTCAGGCGATCGCGGTACAGCTCAGTAAGCTGCTGAATGAAGCCGTCGTCTACGTGGGTGACAAAGCGGGGCGCATCGTAGAAGGCGGTGTCGCTAGATTCGTCGAGTTTGGTGCGTTGGTCGGGCGGAAGCAGCATAGCGAGACAGGCTAAGGGGCTTCTCTAAGTGTAAATAAACATTAAGTCAGAGGCTAGGCAACGCTCCTTAGAGCGATCGCCCCCGTTTTAGGGCGTGTCATCCATTTTCGCTCCAATCCTGATCCCATTAGCGGTGCTACGCCCGACCCAAAAAACAAGCTAGGGGCTATAACCGCTGATTCTGAGTCATCAGCAGTTAATTGATGGACAGCCCTTAAGGCTCGCCCCGCATCACTGGGGGTTGCCAATCGCTAAAGCCTTCCAGGTGGCCCCAGTAGGCGCGGAAGCCAACGAACGCCCAGATTAGCGCCGCCACCAGCAGCACCACGGCCCCTACGGTGCGCCAGGTTTTGTTGGTGCGTAGGTAGACCAGGGTGGGGGCGGCTAATACCCCGCCCAGCCCAGTCAAAATAAACCCCAACCCGGCCACCAGCGGCTGTTGAGTTTGACCCAGATTGATAATGCGGGCTCCGACGACAATGGCCGTGAGGCCCGCAAAGAAGGCGTAAACCGTCAGCGAGAGTAGATCCCACCCCTGGGCAATGGCGATCGCTGCCGCCACGTACAGCCCGCCAAACAGCAGCGTGGTTTCGCCGAAGGAAATATTGAAGCTGCCGGGGATGGGCCAGGTCAGTACCATGTGCAGGCCGGTGACCAGGGCGATCGCCCCCACTAGCCCAAAGCCTGGTATCCACCGCTTCAGGTTGGCCCCATCTAGCCCCCGGTAGACAAAATCGGCTAGCAACACCAGCCCGGCCACCATATTGATCAGCATGAGAGAGATGTAGTCAACAAACATGGGGGCAGGTTAAACGCAACGTTTTATATCCTATCGGTCGAGGGGGCAAGGGTACAGAGGGCGCGATCGCTTGCCCAGATCCTCGCAACCAGGCTAAAGGTAATCAAACATTGACACA
Source organism: Nodosilinea sp. LEGE 06152 (assembly GCF_015207525.1). Classification (GTDB taxonomy): domain Bacteria; phylum Cyanobacteriota; class Cyanobacteriia; order Phormidesmidales; family Phormidesmidaceae; genus Nodosilinea. The sequence goes on along the minus strand of NZ_JADEWR010000004.1, from coordinate 165,979 downwards.
TTGCTGACACAAACGTGATGGCGAATACTAATTTGTCCACGCCCAGTTGCTAGAAACTAATAACTCGTTCTCGTACACGATTCCTCACAGTCTGCGGCGCTGAAGAGTGGGTGCCTCAGAAATAGGGATATAAACTGCTTCTAAAAAACCTGAGAGTAGGCATTTAGGGTTCCGATTCAGTTGGCCAGGAGGGCAATCTTGGCCAGCCGAGTAATTGGTTCCAGAGGTGCAGCTAGGCGGTAACAGTAACCTCTTCAGCCTAGTTCACGGAGGGACAAAAGCCCGGGAGGAACGGCGCAATTCTATAGGAATTGACGTTCTATTCCTGGGCTTTTTAGTATCTGCCGCTCGATAACTATGACTCTAGGCCAGGAGCCTCAACGATATGGAACATAGTGTGTTTTCCTACGGCATCATTGCCTTTTTGCTCGGTACGCTGGGCATTGGCGTATGGGCCTCTCAACAGATTAAGGGCGATAGCGTGAATTTTTTGGTGGCAGGTCGCGGGCTGGCCTTGCCCCTAGCTGCTGCTACGCTGATGGCGCAGTCGGTTGACTCCAATGCCACCCTGGGCAATACCGATCTTTCCTCAGCCTTTGGATTTTGGGCGGGGGCAGCGCTGCCCATTGGGCTTTCGGTTTGTCTACTGCTTACAGGGCTATTTTTGGCCAAGCCCATGAACCGCATGGGGCTGATCACGATTCCTGATTTTTATCGGGTTAAGTACGGCCGCGCGGTGGAGGTAATTGCCGCCTGCATTATGTCGGTGAGCTTTTCGTTCTTGCTGGCGGGCAATTTGGTGGCTGGCGGCTATATGTTTGAGAATTTTTTGGGCACCAGCTATGGGGGCGGCATTACGCTGCTGGCGGCGCTGGTGTTTGCCTACACGGTGTCGGGCGGGCTGTTTGCGGTGGCCTATACCGATTTTATTCAGGTGTTGATTGCCCTGGTAGGGGCCTGGGCACTACTGCTATTTGTGGTGGTCAACTTTGGTATTACTATTGACCCCGGCATGGGGCCAGGGGCGTTAGACCAACTCTCTGCCGTGAGTTCTGGGGCGGCAGTTAACTGGGCTAGCATAATTGCCCTGGGCTTTGGCAACATGGTAGCGATCGACTTCATGGCCCGTATTTTTGCCGCTGAAAGCCCCGAAACGGCTCAGAGAGCCTGCTTTATTGCCTCTGCTGGCACGTTGATTATCGGCATTCCGTTCTCGATTGTTGCGTTGGGGGCCAACAGCGTTCTCAGCCAGGCGGGTATAGTGCCCGATGGCCCGGTGCTGTTTGCCATGCTCCAAGGAGTGGTGCCGCCGCTGCTGGGTCTGCTGGTGCTGGCGGCGATTTTGTCAGCCTCGTTATCTACCGCTGACGGCGCAATTTTAGGAACCTCGTCGGTGCTAGCCCATAATGTGATGGGCATTCGCCACGCTACGGCTCACGGGGCGGGGGGCGATCGCCTGCTATTGATTACTCGCCTGATGGCGATCGTGATTACGGTGCTGGGGGTGGTGCTGGGCCTGAAGGTGCCCCAGACGGGGGTGCTGCTGCTGCTGGCCTTTGACATGAGCTTTGCAGGTCTGGTGGTGCCACTGATTGGTGGCCTGTTTTGGCCTAAAGCGACGCGGCAGGGGGCGCTGGCCTGTATTGGGGTGGGGTCGCTGTCGCGCCTGCTGATGTTTACGCTGATGCCGACAATGTTTGGGGTCGACAATACGCTGCTGTACTTTCCCAACGGTCTGTTTACCGCCGATTTTGACGGCTTCCCCACGCTGATTAGCCCGCTGCTGGGCCTGGTGGCCTTTGTGGTGGTGTCGCTGCTGACCTACAAACCGCTCAGCGCTGATCGACAGCGGACTGAGGTGCTGGAGGAAGTGCGATCGCTGTAGGGTAAGCTGCTGGTCTAAGTGACCGGCCTGTAGCCATGCCCCTCTTCGGTTTCATAAGCTGACCTGGGGGGGGGCACCAATAGGTACAATTTCACTCAATCTTAAAAGCCCCCTGCTGTTATGGAGGGGGCTTTAACCGTAAGGATTCCTTCTGGCTGCTGACTCTGTGGAATATTCTGTTACAGAGCCGCTACGGCCTCAGCCTCAGCTCGGATCTGATCAATCAAGTCTTTCAGTCCGTAGGGGTTGACTCGGTAGCTGAGGGGGTGGGCAATTAGCCGGGCGGTGCTGTGGTAGAGCACCTCTAGCTCCATCAGATTGTTTTCCTTTAAGGTTTTGCCGGTGGAGACTAGGTCGACGATCGCCTCCGACATGCCGGTAATTGGCCCTAGCTCCACCGAGCCGTAGAGGGGCACAATTTCTACGGGCAAGTCTAAGCTCTCAAAATAGTCGCGGGCGCAGTTGACATATTTAGAAGCTACCCGACTGTGGGCGGGCAGATCGAGCGCCGAGCGGTAGGGGCTGCTGGTCTTCACCGCCACCGACAGACGGCAGCCGCCAAAGCCCAGGTCGGCCAGGTGAGCTACGGAAGGCTTTTTTTCGCGTAGCACGTCGTAGCCGACCATGCCCAACTGGGCCTGGCCGTATTCCACATACACCGGCACATCCTGAGCTCGCACCAGCAACCCTTTGGCCCGACCGGTGGGGTCGGTAATTTGCAGCTGGCGGTTGGCGCTGTCTTGAAACAGGCTAAAGTCGAGGCCCACAGCCTGAAGTAGGCGAATGCTGTCGTTGAGCATGCCGCCCTTGGGCAGCGCAATGGTGAGCATGGGATTCTCCCTGAGCAATATTTGAATGGGTAAGGAATCGCTAGCTGGTGGGCATCGCCCACCCTACGGCAGTTCAATATTTTCGCAATCTACGGCGGTTTGAGTCAGCGCCAAGCCTGGTCAAAGGACTTTGGCTCCCAGCCCGGTACTAAAGTAGCCGGACTGGGAGGGGATGTTGCTAAACCCGAAACTTTTCGGTGACGCGGCGCATGGCCTCATTCACATTGTCGCGGCTGTTGAAGGCCGAAATGCGGAAGTAGCCTTCGCCTGCGGCCCCAAAGCCTGAGCCGGGGGTGCCAACCACATGGCAGCTATGCAGCAGTTTGTCGAAAAAGTCCCAGCTGGTCAGGTCGTTGGGAGTTTTAACCCACACGTAGGGAGCGTTGACGCCGCCGTAGACGGCAATCCCTGCGGCGGTGAGTTGCTCGCGAATGATGCGGGCGTTCTCCATATAGAAGTCAATCAGCGCCTTGGTTTGGGCCTGCCCCTCGGGCGAATAGACCGCTTCGGCCCCGCGCTGCACGATATACGACACGCCGTTGAACTTAGTGGACTGGCGACGGTTCCACAAGCCGTGGAGGGCGACATCGCTACCGTCGGCGGCTTTGCCCATTAGCGTTTTGGGTACGACGGTGAGGGCACAGCGGGTGCCGGTAAAGCCTGCATTCTTAGAGAACGAGCGAAACTCAATGGCACAGTCCCGCGCGCCCTCAATCTCATATATAGAGTGGGGGACAGCCGGGTCGGTGATAAAGGCCTCGTAGGCGGCATCAAAGAGGATGATCGAGCCGTGGGCGCGGGCGTAGTTGACCCAGGCCTGCAGGTGCTCTTTGCTGGCCACGGCCCCGGTGGGGTTGTTGGGGAAGCAGAGGTAGATCAGGTCTACTTTTTCGTGGGGGATGCTGGCGGTAAACGCGTTTTCAGCGCTGATTGGCAGGTAGGTGAGGCCGCCGTATTCGCCATTGTCGTTAGCGGGGCCGGTGTGGCCTGCCATCACGTTAGTGTCTACATAGACCGGGTAAACGGGATCGGTGACAGCGATCGAGTTGTTGCTGCCGAAGATGTCTAAGATGTTGCCGCAGTCGCACTTGGAACCGTCGGAGATGAAGATTTCGCTGGCGTCGATATCGCAGCCCCGGCTTTGAAAGTCGTGCTGCGCAACTTTTTCGCGCAGCCACAGGTAGCCCTGCTCGGGGCCGTAGCCTTTGAAATTGGCGCGATCGCCCATATCCTCTACCGCTTTGACCATGGCGGTGCGGCAGGCCTCGGGCAGCGGCTCAGTAACATCGCCAATGCCCAGCTTGATAATTGGTGCATCGGGGTTGGCCTCGGCAAAGGCCGCCACCCGACGCGCAATTTCAGGAAACAGGTAGCCCGCTTTGAGCTTGAGATAATTGTCGTTGATGGTGGCCATGGGGCGTTGCGCAATGGTTACGGTTACTTAATAAGGTTACAGCGCCACGGCGAACCATTGAGTGCCCTAGGGCGCAAACCCTTGGGTTCGCGCCTGGGCTGGGCCACTGTCGCGGGGTGTCACGGTGGGTGCGTTACGGGAGCGGCCTCGAACGCTACTATGGGGTGTCCCTACTCCCGCCTCCGACCATGTCTGGCTCTTCCCCCAGCGCCCCCTTCGGTGAAAAACTCTACGAAGGCAAAGCCAAAATTATCTACGCCACCGACGACCCAGCGGTATTGATCACCTACTTCAAAGACGATGCCACCGCCTTTAACGCCCAAAAGCGGGGCCAGATTGTCGATAAGGGGCCGATCAACTGCGCCATTTCTACCTATTTATTTCGGCAGCTGGAGGCGGCTGGCATTGCAACTCACTGGTTGGAGACAACTGGCGATCGCACCATGCGGGTCAAAGCCCTCCAGATCATTCCGCTCGAAGTGGTGGTGCGCAATCTGGCGGCGGGCAGCCTTTGCAAGCAGACCGGCCTGCCCCTGGGCCAGCGCCTAGAGCCGCCCCTAGTGGAGTTCTACTACAAAAACGACGAGCTGGGCGACCCGCTGCTGACGGGCGATCGCATTCGCGCCATGGCCTTGGCCAGCGAGGAACAGGTTGCCACCCTGCGCCGTCTTGCCCTCAGCATCAACCAAGTCTTGACCGACTTTTTTATGGGCTGCGCCATTACCCTAGTCGACTTCAAGCTGGAGTTTGGCCTCGACGCCCAGGGGCAAATTCTGCTGGGCGATGAAATCAGCCCCGACACCTGCCGTCTATGGGATCAGGCCACCGACGATGAAACCCAGCGGGTGCTCGACAAAGATCGATTTCGGCAAGATCTGGGCCAGGTCGAAGCTGCCTACCAGCGTGTGCTAGAGCGGGTGCTGGCACAATCAACCAAGAATTAGCACCATCAATGAGGTAGAATTTGTCCGATTGCGGGGGCAGCGGCCCGCCCCAGGGCTATTTTCCCTGGCTCTAAGCCCGGGAGATGGGCCTTTGATTGGTGTGTGGACGTGTTTAGCAGGTGTGTTTTAGATGCGGGTATCTCCTAATTATTTACTGGCTGTTTTGGCGACTTCAGGGCTAGTGGGGCTGATTACAGCTCCGGCTCAGGCCAATCCAGCTGTTCCAGAACTGCGCCAAGAATCTTCCTCTGAGTCTGGTCAAGCCGTCGATTCAGCCTTCAGCCAAAGCGCCTCATCCCTGGCTGCCCCAGAAGCCGCCCTCGAGCCCGGCCCGGCCGGAGCCACCGATACCCTCGACTTTGGCCTGACCCAGCCCGATGCGGGCTCTAGCCCTGTCGCGGAGGTGCTGCAAGGAGCCATTGACGACTACCGCGCGATCGATGGCGAAGCTGCGGCAGATTCCGTTGCCGTTCCCTTGCCTACCGACAGCCCCGCAGCGGTGCAGCCGCAGAGCACTGAGCTGGCCCAGACCCCCAGCACCCCGCGTGAGATTAGCCCCGAAGAAGCCCAGCGCATTTTAGACGGGGCCGTGCAGCGCCGCAGTCAGCCGCAGCCTGCGCCCAATCAGCAGGGGCAAACCGAAACCCCTGTAGACCCAGACCCAAACAACGAAGCCCCTGACGAGTCGGCAGAAGAAGAACCCGAAGCCCCGGTCGAAGCAGCTGAGGAGGCTGAAGAACCCCGAGTGCTGGTGGCCGAAGTGCAGGTGCAGCCTACCCAGGGGGAGCTTGACCCATCCCTTGAAAACCTGATCTACAGCGTCATTGACACCCAGGCTGGGCGCACAACCACGCGCACCCAGCTCCAGCAAGATATCAACAGCATTTTTGCTACCGGCTTTTTTGCCGATGTCGATGCTCGCCCCGAAGACACCGACCTTGGGGTACGGGTGACGTTTGTAGTGCAGCCCAACCCGGTGCTGACCGACGTGCGGGTGCAGGGCAATGACGTGCTGCCCCAGACCGTCGTCGATGAAATTTTCGACGAGCAAAAGGGTGAGATCATTAACCTGATTGATTTTCAGGAGGGCATCCTGGAGCTAAACCAGTGGTATCAAGACCAGGGTTATGTGCTGGCCCAGGTAGTAGCAGCGCCGCAGGTCTCGCCCCAGGGGGTCGTTACGCTAGAGGTGGCTGAAGGGGTCATTGAAAGCATTGAGGTACGCTACATCAATGATTTAGGCCAGTCCGTTGACGATGAAGGCAACCCTGTCCGGGGCCGAACTCGTCCGTTTATCATCACCCGAGAATTTGAGACCGAGCCCGGCGAGGTATTCAACCAGGCCCGTATTGAGCAAGACTTCCAGCGGGTGTTTGGGCTAGGCATCTTTGAGGATGTGGTGCCAGGGCTAGAACCGGCTGAAGATGACCCCCGCCAGGTCAAAGTCATTGTCAACGTTTCTGAACGCAACACCGGCTCGGTAGCGGCGGGTTTAGGCTTTAACTTCACCGGCGATCTGTTTGGCACCGTTAGCTTCCGTCAGGATAACTTTGGCGGTAACAACCAGAAATTCAGCGCCGAGGCTCAGCTCAGCACACGCGAGCTTCTCTTTGATCTGTCCTTCACCGATCCCTGGATTGCTGGCGATCCCTTTCGCACCTCCTACACCGCCACCGCCTTTGCCCGCTCAGCCAACAACCTCAACTTTGAAGATGGCCCCAACCCCATCGATTTACCTAACGGCGATCAAGTGCGCATTCGCCGTCTCGGTACCGGCATTACCTTCAGCCGTCCCCTCAATAATGGCTGGACAGTGGCCGTGGGTACTCTGTTCCAGAACGTGTCGGCTCGCGATCAGGGGGGGCGGGTTAATGCGGTAGATGCTGCCGGCAACCCCCTGACTGCCAGCAGCGGCGGAGTAGATGATCTGTGGACTTTTCCGCTCAGCGCTACCCTCGATCGCCGCAATGATGCATTTAACCCCACCAGCGGCAGCATACTGCGCCTCAATACCGAGCAGTCGATTCCCCTAGGGCGAGGCAGCATCTTTATGAACCGGCTGCGGGGCAGCTATAGCTACTACATTCCCCTCAGCCTGCTGAACTTTGCTGAAGGCCCTCAGGCTCTGGCTCTCAACGTTCAGGCGGGCACCATTGTGGGCGATGTGCCCCCCTACGAGGCCTTTGCTTTGGGCGGCACCAACTCCATCCGCGGTTACGACGAAGGCGAGGTGGGCAGCGGCCGCAGCTACGCCCAGTTCACCGCCGAGTATCGCTTTCCGCTATTTTCCTTCCTGGGCGGGGCGCTGTTTTTAGATGTGGGTAGCGACTTGGGTAGCGGCAATGCCGTGCCCGGTGCCCCTGGGCCATCGCGGGGCAAACCCGGCAGTGGTATTGGCTACGGGGCTGGGGTGCGCCTGTCTACCCCGCTAGGTCCCCTACGCATTGACTACGGCTTTAACAATCAGGGGCAAGGACGGATTCACTTTGGCTTTGGGGAGCGTTTCTAATGGCTCAAACCAGCACCGCCCAAACCAGCCCTGGAGCTACGGTGTCGCCCCAGGGTAACTGGAGCTATACCCCGGCCCAAACCACCCTGGCTCAAACTGTCAAGCGCGAGGGTGTTGGGCTCCACTCTGGGGCTACCACTACCGTTACCCTGCACCCAGCCGCACCCGGTTATGGGCGTTCTTTTGTGCGAACCGATCTGCCAGGGCAGCCCACTGTGCCCGCCAGCCTGGAGGCGGTGAACCCAACTATGCTGTCCACCGAACTGCGCCAGGGGGAAGCGGCGGTGCGTACTGTTGAGCACCTGCTGGCGGCCCTGGTCGGTCTTGGCATCGACAATGTTCGCGTTGAGATTACTGGCCCTGAGGTGCCTCTGCTCGATGGGTCGGCTCTGGGTTGGGTTGAGGCGCTGCGTCAGGCTGGGCGGCAGATCCAATCTAAGCCTCGGCCCCTAGCCCGCCTGAGTCGGCCTGTGACGGTTACCCACGGCGATGCCTTTGTGGCGGCTTTCCCGGCCCCGAGCCTGCGGTTTACCTACGGCATAGATTTTGAGGTGGCCGCCATTGGCAACCAGTGGTTTAGCTGGGCCTACGAGGCCGATCCCTTTGGCCCGGAGGGGTTTGCCACCGTTGTCGCCCCGGCTCGCACCTTTGGCCTGGCTCACCAGGTTGATCAGCTGCGGGCCAGCGGTCTAATTCAGGGCGGTAGTTTAGACAACGCGCTGGTGTGTGGTGATGAGGGCTGGCTCAACCCGCCCCTGCGGTTTGACAACGAGCCAGCTCGCCACAAGATGCTGGATTTAATTGGCGATTTAAGCCTGCTGGGCAGTCTGCCGATCGCCCACATCGTGGCCTACAAAGCCAGCCATCGCCTGCACGGTGAGCTGGCGGCGGCTTTGGCACCGGCCCTGGTCTATGGCGAGGGTACCCTCTAGTGGCAAAATCAAGCTAGACAACTTGCCGATTCTACCTACTGTTCTGACCCACCTATTGTGATTGACGTAACTGCATCCAGCCCTGTGACTACCACCCTAGACCCGATCGAAGCAGCCCCAGCGGAGAACACTGCGGCGAATCCCCCCAAGATCTGCTACAGTGCCGAAGAAATTTACGCGCTGCTGCCCCACCGCTACCCCTTTGCGCTAGTCGATCGCATTACTGACTACGTGCCGGGTGAATATGCGGTTGGCATTAAAAACGTCACCTTCAACGAGCCTCACTTTCAGGGGCACTTTCCCGGTCGGCCGATTATGCCGGGGGTGCTGATTGTTGAAGCTATGGCCCAGGTCGGGGGCATTGTGCTGATGCAGGTGCCGGGGGTGGAGGGGTTATGCGTCTTTGCCGGTATCGACAAGGTGCGCTTTCGCCGTCCGGTGGTGCCCGGTGACCAACTGGTGATGACTGTCGAACTCCTGGCGATGAAGCGGCTGCGGTTTGGTAAAATGCACGGCCGCGCCGAAGTCGATGGACAACTGGTCTGCGAGGGCGATCTGATGTTTTCGGTGGTGGAGTCGACAGCGGCTCCTCAGGGGAAATAGGTAAATAATGTGTCTATGTTGCAAACCCTGGGTTCTGGAGGCGGGCCGTTGACTACCCTGATTCATCCCACGGCAGTGGTTCATGGGGGCGCTCAGCTGCACCCTACGGTTAAGGTTGGCCCCTACGCGGTTATTGGTGAGCAGGTAACGATTGGCCCCGGTACCGAAGTTGGGGCCCACGTGGTGATCGACGGTGACACCACAATTGGAGCCCAAAATCGAATCTTTCCTGGGGCGGCCATTGGTTTAGAATCTCAAGACCTGAAGTATGACGGCTCGATGAGCCGGGTGGTGATTGGCGACAACAACCTGATTCGTGAGTACGTCACCATTAACCGTGCCACCGATGCGGGGGCCGCTACCCTGCTGGGCAGCAACAACTTGTTAATGGCATATTCCCACGTGGCGCACAACTGCGTAGTAGAAGACAACGTGATTATCGCCAACTCGGTAGCCCTGGCCGGGCATGTGTACGTCGAGTCGGGCGCGCGCATTAGCGGTTTGGTGGGCGTGCACCAGTTTGTGCACGTTGGTCGCCTGGCGATGATTGGCGGCCTCAGCCGCATCGATCGCGATGTGCCCCCCTTTACGCTCATCAACGGCAATCCGGCCTACGTACGGGGGCTCAACCAGATCGGTCTGCAGCGAGCCGGCCTGACCGCCGATGCCCAGGCCTACCGCGAGCTGAAACAGGCCTACCGTCTGGTCTACCGTTCGGGCGAATCGTTGAGCAATGCGGTTGCAAAGCTGAGCCAGGGCGGTGGCAATGAGCTGGTCAGCCACTTTAGCCAGTTTTTGCAGGCAGCCATCCAGCCCGATCGCCGGGGGTTGACCCCAGGCCGACGGCTGAGTAAGCACAGCGATGACGACTAGTCTGGGAGCAGCACGAGCCATGGATCAGCCCAGCCGGAAGCGAGTTTTTATCAGCACTGGCGAGGTGTCTGGCGATTTGCAGGGGGCGCTGCTGATCGAGGCGCTGCGCGATCGCGCCCGCGATCGCCACATCTCTCTCGAGATTACCGCCCTGGGCGGACCGCGCATGGCCAAGGCCGGAGCGACGCTGGTGGGCGAAACCACCGGCATTGGCTCGGTGGGTATTTTTGAGGCACTGCCCTACCTGCTGCCCACCCTGCGGATTCAGCGCCAGGCCAAACAGGCCCTGGATGACAATCCCCCTGATATTGCTGTGTTGATTGATTACATGAACCCTAACCTGGCGATGGGCGACTACCTGAAAGCCCAGCATTCCCAGGTGCCGGTGGTCTACTACATTGCCCCGCAGCAGTGGGTGTGGGCCTTTTCTGCCAAAGACACCCAGCGCCTGGTGAACTGCAGCGATCGCATTCTGGCCATCTTTAAAGCCGAGGCCGACTACTACCAGGGCTTTGGGGCCAAGACTACCTGGGTGGGTCATCCCCTGGTCGATCGCTACCCCGCCCCCGCTGACCAGGTCGCTGCTCGCCAACAGCTGGGTCTATCCCCAAAGGCGCAGGTCATTACCCTGCTGCCCGCCTCTCGCCGCCAGGAGGTCAAGTACCTGATGCCCACCCTGCTCAAGGCGGCCCAGATCATTCAAGCCCAGTGCCCCGATGTCACCTTTCTGCTGCCGGTGTCCATACCGGCGCTGCAGGCCAGCTTTGAGCAGGGGGTAGCCGCTTACGGGCTGAACGGGCAGGTGATCGCTGAAGACAGCAAGGTTGCGATCGCCGCTGCCGATGTCGCCATTACCAAGTCGGGCACCGCCAACCTCGAAATTGCCCTGATGGATGTGCCCCAGGTGGTGGCCTACCGAATTCATCCGCTCAGCGCCCGCATTGCCCACTACCTGCTCAAGTTTGACGTGCCCTACGTGTCGCCGGTCAACCTGGTGGTCAACCAGCCGGTGGTGCCCGAGTTTTTGCAGTGGCAGGCCACTCCAGAGGCGATCGCCGCCGCCGCCCTCACCCTGCTACACGACGAAACGGCTCGCCAGACCATGCGATCGGGCTACGCCAAAATGCGCGCAGAACTGGGGCCACCCGGTACCTGCCAGCGCACGGCAGATTTAATTTTAGATGCCCTGGCGGAGCGTCAGCCGGTAGAATTGGCCTGAAACTGTTGAAGCGTTCCTAAAGTCACTACAATTGTTATGCTTTGCCGGAGAGAGGGCAGGCTGTCACATTCAGACAGATCGGCTCGTGGTGATAGGAGGATCTAGTGAATATAACCGAGCTATTTGCCCGTGGTGGCATTGCCATGTGGCCGCTGCTCATACTGTCAATTTTGGCTGTGGGCACCATTCTGGAGCGAATTTGGTTTTGGTCACGCATTTTGACCCGCGAGCGCGAAGTCTCGGGTCGAGTGCTAGAGGCCGCCCGCCGCGACTGGCTCGCTGCTGGCGAAATTGCCCAACGCTCTAGCCTACTGCCCATGGGACGCTTCCTATCGGCCCCCCTCAGGCTACAGTCGCCCGACCCCGAAGTCTTTCGCCTGGCCCTAGAGACCGCCGCCAACGAAGAGCTTTCCACTATGGGACGAGGCGACAAGATTTTAGAAGCCGTCATCGCCCTGGCCCCTCTGCTGGGTCTGCTGGGTACGGTGCTGGGTCTAATCAACTCTCTGGGGTCAATTCAACTCAGCGACCTGGGCAGCGGTGATGCCACCGCTGGCACCTCCCTGGGCATTAGCGAGGCGCTGATTAGCACCGCCGCAGGCCTGATCATCGCCATTACGGCTCTCGCCTTCTACCGGCTGTTTCAGGGGTTTATCTTTGGCCAGGCCAAGATGTTTCGCCAGGCGGGCAGCGAGCTAGAGCTGCTCTACCGCCAGAGCTGGGCCCAGCGCCACGGCCTGACTCCGGTAACTGAGCCTCTGCCTGCGGTCGCCCCGATTGCCTCGGTCGAACCCAACTCTTCCACGGTCGATGCTGCGCCTTCGACGGAGATCCCCTCACCATGAAAGTAGACCTGCTCGACACGCCGTCCCAGGATGTGCGCCTGGAAATCATTCCGCTGATCGACGTTATTTTCTGCATTCTGACCTTTTTTATTCTGGCCGCCGTGGGCCTGACTCGTCAGCAAGCCATTGACCTCGATCTGCCGACCGCTCAGACAGGGCAGGCGCTGCCCGGCCAGGTAGGGGAGGGAGCCGATCGCCTCTATGTCAGCGTCGATGGCCTGGGGCAGATCTATCTCGACCAGCAGCCCGTCACCCTCGACTTACTCACCGATGTGCTGCTGCAGTTTAACCAGGTCAACCCCGGCGGGCTAATTGTGCTCTACGCCTCCCGCGATGCTCGCTACGAAGACGTGGTCACGGTGCTCGATCAGCTGCGGGCGGTGGGGGGCGATCGCGTCGCTTTGGCCACCCTGCCCAGCGATACCACCCTGGGGCCTGGGGAAACCGAACCCGGCCTGGAGGACCCTACCATATTGCCGGACGGGTTTCCCAACGGCCTTCCCCAGGATGTACCCGGTGGCCAGGGGTTACCTCCAGGGTTTGAGCAGCCCGGCGGTGATCCCTTTGCCCCCCAGTCACCCCTTTTCCCTAGCGAACCGACTTCGCCGCTGCAGCCTGCCCCCAGTCCAAACCCACAGCCAGACAACTAAACCCATTTGAAACAGGGCCAAAACTCAATCCCAAGATAGATACCAGCGCCTGGGCTTTCCAGTTTGATGGGAGGGCCTGGGTTGGCCAATACTGAGTCGCAGGGCTCAGATTGTACATAAACTGCAGCAGATTGCATTAGTTGTGCGGCGAGCCTGGGAGCGTTAGATTTCCAGGCTTTGTTTTGCGCAACAAATCTTTTTTGAGATTCCTAAACCTCGGCCGACGCCGGCTGAGTCTGCTCGTGTTGGCACTGGTGGTTGCCGTCGGGTCCCTCCTGTTTGGGGTTTATGTTCGGGCGCAGCAGCCCGTCACTATTTCCTTTTTGCTGCGGGCCGTAGAGGCTGACCAGATGCGGGGATTGGCCGATCGGTTTATGGCGGAAAATCCCGACATTCGTATTGAGATGGTGCGCGGCCCCAATGCCGCCGATGCGGTTGAAAACCTCTACACCACCTCTTTTTTACTGGGTGACTCGCCCTACGACATTCTTTTCTCAGATGTGGTGTGGATTCCTAAGTTTGCCGCCGCCGGGTGGCTAAGGGATTTATCCGATCGCGTCAGTGAAGCCGACCTGGCCGATTTTTTAGAGGCCGATGTCGCCGCTGGCGTGTATCAGGATGGTTTTTACCGCATGCCCTTTCGCTCTGATATGGGCATGCTCTACTACCGCACCGACCTGCTCGATCAGGTGGGGCTACAGCCCCCCGAAACCTTTGCCGAACTGATTGCGGCCTCAGAAACTATTCAAGACCAAACCGACGTGGACTGGGGCTTTACATGGCAGGGCTTGCAGTACGAGGGCCTGGTCACCAACTTTGTCGAAATCATCGCGGGCTACGGCGGCTTTTGGATCGATCCCAACACCCTGGAGGTGGGCCTCGATCAGCCCGCTGGCATCCAGGCCGTTGAATTTATGAAGAATCTAATTGACCAACGCATTTCTCCGCCAGGGGTGACCAACTACATCGAAGAGGACTCGCTGCGCCCGTTCCAGAACGGCAACGTGGCCTTTTTGCGCAACTGGCCCTACGCCTGGGCCGAGGCCAACCGTGAGGGTACTCCGGTGGCGGGCAACATTGCCATTAAACCCATGGTGCATGCCGAGGGCGAGCAGCCCGCCGCCTGCCTGGGCGGCTGGGGCTTTGGTATTTCTGCCAACACCCCGCACCCTGAGGAAGCCTGGCGCGTGGTGGAGTTTTTTACCAGCCCCGGCCCAATGAGGGATTTCATCACCGAATTCGCCTATGTGCCCAGCCGCCGCGCCCTGTTCACCGACCCCGAGGTGCTGGCGGTGTTTCCGCACTATGAACAGCTGCTCGAAGTGGCCGAAACCGCCGTGCCGCGTCCTCCGGTGGGGCAGTACGCCCAGGTTTCAGACATTCTACAGCGCTACCTGAGCGCCGCCATTACCGATCAAATGACCCCGGAAGCCGCTATGCAGGCTGCCGCAGGCGAGAGTCGACGGGTGTTGGGAGTAGAGGGATAGGGAATGGATGAGTGGATGGGTAATCGGAGAGGATGATGACTAAAGACTATATTCGCCAGCGGGAACAGCGAACGGGCTTACTGCTGCTGCTGCCGGCGGCGCTGCTGCTGCTGCTGGTCTACGCTTTCCCCATTTTGCGTGCCTTTTGGCTGAGCTTTTTTACCGAAAACCTCAGTACCAACCTAGAACCCGTGTTTAGCGGCCTAGACAACTACGCGCTGATGGTGCAGGACGGGCGGTTCTGGCAAAGCATGCGAAATACGGCTATTTTTACCGTATTTACCCTGTTTTTTGAGCTAATTTTGGGGCTGGTCATTGCCCTTTGCCTCGATCAGGCCTTCCGGGGCCGGGGCTGGGTACGGACGATCGCCATTCTGCCCTGGGCCCTGCCCACCGCCCTGATTGCCCTGGCCTGGCGCTGGATTTTTAACACCGAGTTTGGTGTTTGGAACGACCTGCTGCTGCGGCTACAGCTGATTGCCAACCCGGTCAACTGGCTGGGTGAACCTGTCTGGGCCATGGTGGCGGTGATTGGGGCCGACGTGTGGAAGACGACTTCGTTTGTGGCCATTTTGCTGCTGGCAGGGCTGCAGTCAATTTCTCAAGACCTTTACGAGGCCCACGCCCTGGATGGGGCTAGCCCCTGGCAAAGCTTTCGGCAGATTACGCTGCCGCTGATTGCGCCGCAGATTGTGATTGCTCTGCTGTTTCGCTTTGCCCAGTCCTTTGGCATTTTCGACCTGATTCAGGTGATGACCGGCGGTGGCCCCGGCGGCGCTACGGAGATGGTGTCGATTTATATTTACGCCGCCGTGATGCGCTACCTCGACTTTGGCTATGGGGCTGCCCTGGTAACGGTGACATTTGTGGTACTGGTGGCGGTCGTGGCCCTGACTGCGCTCTACATCTCGCGTCTGCGGGCTAGAACTGAGTGAATTTATTTTGGATTTTGGAGTAGAAACCGCTTAACCTCCAAGCCCAGTCCAAAATCCCCAATAGTTCGACAAGCTCACTACAAGTCCAAAAATCCGCAATCTAAAATCCCCATGACCACCGTTCCTCAAACCACCCCTGCTCCTTCTCAATCCCGCGATCGCGGCATTCCCTGGATGCGGGTGCTGCTGTGGGTGGCGATCGCTTTTACGGTCCTCTTCAGCCTGGCCCCGGTGCTGTGGCAGGTGCTGACCTCGATTAAAACCAACGCCGCCATCACCGCCGACTCGGTGGTGTACCTTCCTGGCCTCAACCAGCTCACCTTTGATCACTACCTAGATCTATTTCGGCGCAACCAGTTTTACGTTTACATGTTCAACAGCGCTCTGGTGGCGATTGTTTCGACGCTGCTGTGTCTGGCGCTGGGGTCGCCTGCGGCCTACGCCCTGGCTCGCCTGCGGATTCCGGGAGAGCAGGTGATTTTGGCCCTGGTGCTGGTGGTCACGCTGTTTCCCTACATTTTGCTGTTTTTGGGCCTGCTCGAAGTGGTGCGGGCCTTTGGGCTGGCCAACAACTACCTGGCGCTGATTATTCCCTACACCGCCATCAACCTGCCTCTGACCATTCTGGTCATGCGCAGTTTCTTTCAGCAGCTGCCCAGAGATTTAGAAGATTCGGCCCGCGTAGATGGCTACAACACCCTGCAAATGCTAGGGCGCATTGTGCTGCCCATGACGCTGCCCGCCCTGGTCACCACCGGCATTCTGGCCTTTATCTTCGCCTGGAATGAGTACCTGTTTGCCCTCACCTTCATGACCCGCGAAGAGATGAAAACCATCCCCGTCGCCGCCGCCCAGCTCGGCGGCACCACCCTGTTTGATGTGCCCTACGGCCCTTTGGCGGCGGCCACGGTGGTTGGCACCCTGCCCCTGGTGCTGCTGGTGCTGTTCTTCCAGCGCCGCATTGTGCAGGGTCTCACCTCAGGCTCAGTGAAGGGGTAGGCGGGTAGTGGGTGGGCGGGTGGATGAGTAGGTGAACTAAATACTGCTAGTTTCTCTGCCGTCCCTACCACCCGCCCACCCGCCCGCGCTCCCACCCACCCGCCCACGCGTCCACCCATCCACCCCCTCACTCATCTACCCGCCCACCCATCCACTCCTAACATCATGGCTAAACTCGAACTGCAAGACCTCACCAAAGCCTACAGCCGCGACATTGTGCCGGTTAAGAGGCTCAATCTGACAGTAGAAGACAACGAGTTTTTGACGCTGGTGGGGCCATCGGGCTGCGGCAAATCGACGATTTTGCGGATGATTGCGGGGCTAGATCAGCCCACCGAGGGCCGGGTGCTGATTGGCGATCGCGATGTTAGCCGCCTAGCACCGGGCGATCGCAATATCGCCATGGTATTTCAGAGCTACGCCCTCTACCCCCACATGACGGTGGGCGAGAACATCGCCTCAGGGCTGAAGCTGCGCCATCTGCCAGCGGGCGACATTCAAAAGCGAGTGCAGGAGGCGTCTGGGGTGCTGGGCCTCGACCCACTACTTGATCGCAAGCCGGCCAAGCTCTCAGGTGGTCAGCGACAGCGGGTGGCCCTGGCCCGCGCCCTGGTGCGCAACCCCGACGTGTTTTTGCTCGATGAACCCCTCAGCAACCTGGATGCCCTGCTGCGTGAGCAGGTGCGGGCCGACCTGAAACAAATTTTTGCCGACCAAAAATCGCCCATTGTCTATGTCACCCACGACCAGACCGAGGCCATGACCCTCTCGACCAAGGTGGCGGTGCTGAGCAACGGCTATTTGCAGCAGCTGGGCCACCCCCACGAGATCTACAAAACCCCCGCCAACCGATTTGTGGCCAGCTTCATCGGCAGCCCTCAAATGAACCTGTTTCCCCTAAGCCGCACCGGCAATGATGTGGTGCTGGGCAATTTTCGGGTACCGCTGCCCGCTGGGGTCCATTCTTCCTCAGTCATTCTTGGCATTCGCCCTGAGCACCTGCGGCTGCCCCGCCCAGGCGATGCCTTGACTGTTACGGGCAACGTGTTTCTGGTCGAGAACCTGGGTATGCATGACCTGGTCAGCCTTAAGGTGCAGGGCGACCCGAGCCTCAGCCTCCGCGCCATTCTCCCCGCCGATGCCACCTGGAGCAGAGAGAATTTAACCCTGGCTCTGCCGCCAGAAACTATCCACTGGTTCGACGGTGAAACCGAACAGCGGCTTAGCGCATGAATTCTTTGACACTGTGCTTGTACCAAACTCGAGATAAGGTAAGGACTATGGTGCCCCAGGTCTAGCCGATGCTACCGACTCTGCAAAATGCTTACCAGTACGCGCTGGACAACAGCGATCGCATTCTCACCGCCCTGCAACAACACCTGCTGCTGGTGGCGGTGCCCCTGGCGATTGGGCTGCTGGTGGGGCTACCGCTGGGGCTGTGGAGTGCGCGATCGCGGGTCGTTTCTACCGTCATGCTCAACAGCTTCAATGCACTGCGGGTGATACCCAGCCTGGCGGTGCTGTTTTTGGCGGTGCCGGTGCTGGGCCTGAGCTTTTCGTCAGCCGTGCTGGCCCTCACGCTGCTGGTAATGCCGCCGATTCTAATCAGCACTGACGTGGCGTTTCGCAACATTAGCCCCGCCATTCGCGAGGCCGCCACGGGCATGGGTATGCCCCCCGCCGACATTCTCAAAACCGTCGAAATTCCCCTGGCGCTGCCGGTGATTGTTGCGGGCATCAAAACCGCCACGGTGGAGGTGATCGCCAGCGCTACCCTGGCGGCCTTTGTGGGCGCTGGTGGGCTAGGGGCCTTTATTGTGCTGGGTTTTGCCGCCTACGACCCGGCGATTTTGCTGGTGGGGGCGGTACCCGTGGCGCTGCTGGCGCTGCTGGCGGAGCTGGGTCTGAGTGCAGTGCAGCGAGCCGCGCAGGCTCCGGGGGTGCGATCGGCGTAGGGTTAACTCAGCGTTACGGATTCAGTAGTCATGGGTCAGTCCTGCTTTGACAACGTTCTGTTTCAGTCACACAAACAGGCACGCAGCAAACGCACAATTAAGTCTAGCTATCAGTATTGATGAAGCTTCTGCATGACGTCGCCCATCACCCGCCGCAGATAACCTTTGCATCATACCAATCAACTCTCAACGGTCGGCGTGCATAGACGTTGTTACGTGGCTAGCAATTACCGGGATAGATTGGGTTCGACGACTGCTGGAAAGCTCTCAAAATTTCGTCGTACCCAATCCATTCCTATTTCATTATTTAGCTTTATACGCTGTGGTGCATTCGCATAGATCCTTTCTAAAATCCTTGCATCTTGATCCACAACTACATCGATCAACTTAAGCAGATTACTTTTAAGCAAATGTGCAATCGGGGAATGTGCCTTTATATACATCAACACAAATACACGAGATTGCCGCTCGGCTTCTGGAAGATAAAAGTGACATTCCTTAAGGCTCAATAGCTTATCTTCACCATGCAACAATCCCATGAACGGAAAAAAGTTTTCTAGATGTGCCTCTAGCACCTTTGGCATCGCAAGCTGAGCAGGGTTTCTTAAGATGTCACGCAATGTAGGTTGTTTGCGGGGTTGTGACAAATATGCATGAGAATGCAACCCCTCATCAATGAACTGTTTCATTTGCACTTCTTCAATCTCAAATAATTCTCGATGAGTGCCGTTTTGGTGATTATAGTCGTGCATGTTGAGTAGCAAGCTCAAAAGGTCGGTTGGAATGCTGCGTTCTCCTGTCACACCAATAAACTCGTATTCTGTGGCAATCTCATTCATAATTGCAGGAATTGGGATTTTCGGCTCATAGCTGCCGTATGACCAAATAAAATCCCCCTGGATAATTAATTCCAGCGGCTGCAAAAGCGATTTGGTCTGTTTATTCGATCCTGGTAGAACAGTGCAGCCTAAACTGTCAAATTTCAAGGCATGAAAGGGACAAGCGATCTCACTACTGCCATCAGCTTGAGTCACACACCAACCCTCAGATAGCATTGCACCCATATGAGGACAAGCATTTGGCAAGGCATTGATGTTGCCATGGCTGTCTTGCCAAAGAACGTAATCATTACCCAATAGTGAAATTTTCATCGGTTGATTGGGCTTCAGCATGGAACGATGCGCCAAAAGCCACGGTGCGCCTTGCAATTGATTCATGACTGCTTGTAACTACTTACTAATTAATTAGTAAGTTTATCGAATCCTTGTCCTTCCGTCAAGCCGAGGATTGGATGTCTTCGGCTTGGCAGACTCCTTGCTACGATGGAAAGGCAAAAATTTTATTAGAATGTCGTGACTCGACCCAGTAAACGAGACGCAAAATCCACCCACGCTGTTCGTGATGCCCAACTCACACAGCAGCGAATTTTGGATGCCGCAGAGCAAGAATTTTCGCGGCATGGCTTAAGTGGCGCACGGCTGAGTGCGATCGCGGATCTCGCTCAAGTCACAACTGCATCACTTCACTACTACTTTGAAAATAAGGAAAATTTGTACAAGGCCGTTCTACAACGCCCAATCGATGAAGTCCAATCCACGCTTGGAGAGTTAAATTTTGATGGTTTATCTCCTGATGAAGCCTTGAAGCAAATCATTCGGATCGCGATCACAAATGAGGCTAAAAACCCGCAACGGCAAATGCTGTGGTTTCAAGAGGCAAGCCAAAATCAAGGAATTTACTTTAAAGAGTGTAACGTTTTGTGCCTGCATGAGTATTTACTCAAGATTCTAGAGCAAGGCATGGCGGAAGGATGTTTTCGCCCTCTTAAACCGTTTTTGGCTCTAACTTATATCTTGAGCGTTTGCCTGTTCTACTTTACTGTGCATGAAAATTGGAAACATCTAGTGCCAAATGTTGACCGTCTAAGTTCAGAAATGATTGAAGAACACATAGAAGAGGCGACCTCATTTATTCTGGCGGGTATAAGGCACTCCTAATTAATGACTCAACCGAACCCCGACGGATAAGATTTAGGTTGCTACCCTACTCCAGAAAGGAAGCCACATAACGACAAAGATAAGCGGCGACAGGAACGCTAGAGACACAGTACAAAAGTTCTATTTGCCGCTTCAGCGCAGAGTTAGACCCCATCTCAGCGCAAACAACTACGTTTGAAAGCAAGTCTTGACTGTTTATAGTAAACTAGTTTATATTAAACGAGGAGACAATCGTGAGCATCGATCAACTATTCGTAAACGCGCCTAACCCGGAGGATTTTGCTGGGTTTCTAATTTGGCAGTTGTCGAATAAATGGGAAAAGTACGTCAACCAACAGCTCAAGGAGTTTAATGCCAGCCAGGGAGAGTGTTTTCACCTCATCTCAATCTTGCAATTGTCCGCAAGGCTCAGTGAAGTTACTCAAGTTGATGTAGCTCGGGTGACAGGAGGTTCAATGATGAACACCTCCAAGATCTTGAAAAGCCTAGAAAAGAAGCAGTGGATAACGCGCCAAACGGCTTCTGACCCACGAGCTAAGAAAGTTGAAATAACCGAGGCAGGCATAGTCACAGCAAAAGATACGGCTATGGTACTCGGGAAGGCCAATGAGGTCTTTTTTGGTGTAAATCACACCAGAGAACTGATTGCTACGCTTCAGGAAATCAACCAAAACCACTTGTAAATAACTAAGATGGATCCGCAGCAAATTTATCAGTTTCTTGAATCTGTTGTTCAGAGTTTTCTTCAGTCGTTTGTATCTCAAATGCTGGTGATAACGATTGTTTACTTCCTTGTCTGGAAAGTCTTTGCTTCTAAGTTTAAGCGTTTCCGCATTCAACCTGTTAAACGCGCTGGCTCGGTGCAGATTCGGCAAGAAATCAAAAACAGCGCAATTGTAGTGCTGGCAGGTCTGTTCACAACTCCCATTGTGCTTATCTTGCAGCAAATGGGTTACACCAAAATCTATACTGATCCCAGTCAGTACGGGCTTGGATATCTAATTTTCAACGTGGTAATACTGTGGATTATAGGCGATGCTTGGTTTTACTTTGCCCATAGAGGGCTTCACCATCCAGCACTTTACAGGTATATTCACGCGGTTCATCATCAAAGCTTGGATGTCACTCCTTACACCACGCTGTCGTTTCACTTCCTAGAGCCTTTAATTCTTTCGGGGTGGGTTTATATTTCGATTTTCTTGTTTCCGGTCAGTACTTTAGCCATTGGAATTAATCTGGCCGTAGGTTTGTTAAATAATCTCAAATCTCATCTTGGCTATGAATTTTATCCAAAGTTCTTTGAAAGAACACCCCTAAAATACCTGGTTAACAGTACCCATCACAATCAGCACCATACGAGATACAACGGCAACTATGGGCTATCTCTAAGATTCTGGGATCTTTTTTTCGGCACAGAGTTTGATGACTATGACCGGACTGTAAGTCAGGTAAAAAACCGTAAAAATTCAGCAAGAATCGTTGATAATTCAATATACAGAACAATCAAGATTTCCAAGATTATACCTGAGACTCACGAAGCCACCTCAATTTATTTTGAGCCTGAAGACGAAAACTTCTATAATTATCTACCAGGGCAACATATCAATCTCTGCATCAAAGTTAGAGGTAAAGTATATGAGCGTATTTTCTCTCTTAGCAGTTCTCCTGTAATAGATAATTTTTTACGAATTACGGTGAAGCAGCACAGTGTGGTGACTACTTACCTAAGGAATGAGGCCAAAGTTGGGGATGAAATTCAGGCTTTGTATCCCTGGGGACAATTTAATGTATGGCTCAACCCTAGCGAAAGTAAAAATTATTTAATGATTGCTGGGGGCAGTGGCATTACACCTATTCATTCGATGGTCAGGTCGATTCTGGCAAAGGAAAAAAACAGTAGGGTGGTCCTACTATATGCTAATAAAAGCAGAGAAGGAACGATCTTCTCCCAGGAAATCAAGGATCTTAGCGATAGGTATGATAATTTTTCAGCTTTATATTTTATCAGTGGTCAAAGACGATTGGATCAAGATATTCTTGCTCAGTCCCTTCAAAATCAGATTAGCCCAGAAGTATATATCTGCGGTCCTGCTGGGTTCAAAAGAACAATTAAAGTCTATTTGAAAGACTTGGGAGTTGATGCAAAATGCCTCCATGAGGAAGATTTCGCTGATGGACATGTTAGATTTTTTAACTAATCCTTTCAGTAAGTCCTATTTGATTTCTACTGCTTACTGATTCTGGATGTGGTTCTAATGTGGCTGCTCTCGAAAACCAAAATTGAATACTATTTGCATAATTGGCTCTCAAATATTCGCGATTTACCAATTCTGTAACGGCTTACAAAAGACGGTCTAACGATTTATTATGCCGACAGTTTCCATATATAGCGGTGGCCAGTTCGCTTAGGACATCAGTAACCGCCATTGGCGAAAACTGGGGCGGCGAACTGGCGTATAGCCATCGCTCCAGAAGCTCTGGCATGTCCTAACTGTCCTGGCGATGGCTATAACTGCCCTGCCATGGCGGATTATAGAGATAGTGACTTCGCAAGCCGTAACTGCTGTCTTACTACTCATGCTTCAGTCGTCGCTGAGGTTGGGCGTAGTGCTCTAGGGCCAGCAGCAGCCCGTTGATGACTAGGGCTAGAATGGCCACCGCGATCGCMCCCGCCACAATCTTGTCATAGCGGTTAGTCTGGATGCCGTCGAACAGCAGCTTGCCCAAGCCGCCAGCGTTGAACTTGGCCCCAATCGTGGCGATCGCAATGGCGACAATTGCCGAAATTCTCACCCCGGCCAAAAACACCGGCAGCACCAGGGGCACCTGCACCCGCCACCATCGCTGGTTTACGCTCATACCCATGCCTCGCGCCGCCTCCAGCACGGCGGGGTTAATGCCCGCCAAGCCCACCGTCAGGTTGCGCACCAAAATCACCTGGGTGTAGAGCACCATTGCCACAATCACCGAGGTGGCATTGAGGCCAAACAGGGGCACCAAAAAAATAATCAGCGCCAGGCTGGGAATGGTGTAGAGCACGCCCAACCCGCCCAAAACGGGCACCGCCAGCCAGCGCAGCCGCATGACCACGAGCGCCAAGGGAACAGCGAGGGCGATCGCAATGCCCAGCGAAATTCCCGTCATTCGCAGGTGTTGCAGCAGCAGGGTCAGCACCTCGCCAGGGTTACTCAGCAGGTAGCTCATCGCCCGTTCCCCGCCACCGCCGACTCGCGAATGTGGTCGAGGGTGAGCAACCCCACCGGGTTGCCTTCCTCCAGTACGGTAAGCGCCGGAGCCCCGGTTTTCAGAATCAGCGACAGCGCATCCCGCAGGCTGTCCAGATGCGAAAGTGTAGGGTTGTGGCCGTTGCTGTAGTTGGGCGGCAGGGCCATCATCGCCGCGCCAACCCGCAGCAGACCGAGCTGGCGTACCATATCGTCGGCCCCCAGCAGGTTGTAGACAAACTCATCGGCGGGTTGGGTCAGCAGGTTAAAGGGGGTGTCAAACTGCACCACTTCGCCCAACCGCATCACCAAAATGCGATCGGCCAGGCGCAGGGCCTCTTCCACGTCGTGGGAGACAAACAGAATCGTTTTCTTGAGCTGGCTTTGAAGGCGCAAAATTTCGTTTTGTAGGGCGGTGCGGGTGATTGCATCAATGGCCCCAAACGGTTCATCCATCAGCATAATGCCGGGGTTGCCCGCCAGTGCCCGAGCAATGCCCACCCGCTGCTGCTGCCCGCCGGAGAGCTGGGCGGGGTAGCGATCGCGAAACTCTCCCGGCGGCAGCTTCACCAGCTCCAGCAGCTCATCGATGCGGGCCTGAATTTGGGGTTTACCCCAGCCCAGCAGCTTGGGCACCACCGCCACATTGTCCGCCACCGTCATGTGCGGAAACAGGCCCGACTGCTGAATCACGTAGCCAATCTGCTGTCGCAGCTTGGTGGCCTTGATCTTGCGAATATTCACCCCATCGAGAAAGATGTTGCCCCCGGTCGGCTCGTAGAGGCGGTTGACCATCTTGAGCAGCGTGGTTTTGCCGCAGCCCGATGGCCCCAAAATCACCACGATTTCCCCCGAGTTGACCTGGCAGGTGACTCGGTTTACCGCCGGGCGCGCACCCCCGGCAAACCGCAGCGAAACATCGTCAAACTGAATGGTGCCCATGGGTGTTTTTCGGCTGGGGGAATTATTAGGGACGGCTAAGCAAGCTACTCCGTCACTAGGCCTGCATCGACCAAAAACTCGCGGGCGACATCCGCCGGCTCGCGCTGGTTGCCGCTCACTTCATAGTTGAGCTGGCGCATTACGTCATCGTTGAGCAGGGGCGACACCTGGTTGAGAGCCTCGGCAATGCCCGGGTTGGCATCTAGCGCCGCCTGACTCACAATCGGCGCCACCTGGTAGGGCGGAAACAGCGCTTCGTCGTCTTCAAGCACCACCAGGTTAAAGGCGCTGATTTCACCGTCAGTGCCAAAAGCCACGGCCACGTCGGCTTCGCCGTCGACTAGGCCTTTGTAGCGCAAACCCGCATCGACGGGCTTGTAGCTCTTCAGGCTAAAGCCACCGTAGGCCTCTTGTAGCCCCACCAGCCCGTCTTCGCGCACCTCAAACTCCGGCGGGCCGATCAGCGTCAGGTTGCTGGCCTGGGCGGCAAAGTCAGAAATGGTGCGAATGTTCAACGCCTCGGCACGCTCCTCGGTCATTGCCAGCGCCTGGGTATTGTTCATCGGTGCTGGGTCGAGCCACACCAGGTTGAATTGCTCCTGGTAGGCTTGCTTTACGGTGTCGTAAACAGCCTGCTGGTCGCTGCTTACGGGCAGCTTGAGCACTGTCAGCAGGGCTGTGCCGGTGTACTCGGGGTAGAGATCAATTTCGCCGCTCTCGATCGCGGCCTGGGCCACCGGAGTGCCGCCCAAATTCAGCTTGCGCTCGACGGTAAAGCCGTTTTCTTCTAGCACCAGGGCGTACATTTCGCCGATGATCAGCTGCTCAGTAAAATCTTTGGAGCCAACGCTGACCACGTCGCCGCCGTCGCCGCTGCCACCACCGCCACAGGCAGCCGCCACCAGCGCCGTCGCTACCCCCAGGCAGGCCTGGTTAAACCACCGTCGAGACAACTTCATAGGGTTATAAAAACTGACGTTGGGCACAATTCTCAGCCGCCGGGCTGTTCCCCTGAGAATATCACAGGATTTTTGGCCGCGGTTCCTCCAGTCAGGTTTTTGCTGGGTTAGTGAACCAGGGTGCGCTAACGCCCACTAAAAACGTGGTGATACCAAACAGCTTGGTTTTATCCTTACCTTGATCTGTACCCACGCCTTTGTCCATCAGCGTGACTATTATCGGGGATAGGGGGGACGGGCGATCGCAGCGCTATGATTGAGCCAGCTCTGGTAAACCCCTATGGCCGACTTCAAAATTATCGAGCGAGAAGGCTCACGGCTGGTCAAAGTTGTCTTAAACAACGAGACTGTGCGTACTGAATCGGGTGCCCTTCACTACATGCGCGGCACGATTACTATGCAGACTCAAACCCCGTCAGCGGGCGGCTTTTTGAAGTCTCTGGCGACGGGAGAAAATATTTTTCGCCCCACCTACACCGGTACAGGCGAGCTGTATCTAGAGCCCTCGCTCTCGGGCTATCACATTTTAGAATTGGCGGGCGAAGAGTGGATCTTAGATCGAGGGGCCTATTGGGCCAGCGATGGCAGTGTTGAGGTTTCGATTGAGCGCAACAAGCTGTTGACGGGTTTAGCGGGTGGTGAGGGCCTGTTTCAAACCAAGGTAAAGGGCCGAGGCCAGGTGGTAATGGTTGCCCAGGGGCCAGTAGAGGCCGTGGAACTGCGCGGGGAGCGGCTGGTGGTGGACGGCAACTTTGCGATCGCCCGTACCGGAGCGCTCAACTACAAAGTCGAAAAAGCCACAAAATCAGTAGTTGGCTCCATGACCTCCGGCGAGTTTTTGGTCAATGTTTTTGAGGGCAACGGCACCGTGCTGATTGCCCCAGTTCCCTACTGGCAAGTGCTGCTGCTGCGTCAGGTGGCGGCAGCCGCCGCGAGAACTGCCAGCTAAAACCGGCACGGCATCGTTTCCGCTTGGCCAGTGTCATACTAGATAGGCAAAAACCGCACCCGGCTGTAATGACTGACTTTCTCGCCCCCCTCAACCCCGCCCAACGCCAGGCCGTCGAGCACTACTGTGGGCCGCTGCTGGTGGTGGCGGGGGCGGGGTCGGGCAAAACGCGCGCCCTCACCTACCGCATTGCCAACCTAGTCCTCACCCACAAAACCGACCCTGACAACATTTTGGCGGTGACCTTCACCAACAAAGCTGCCAAGGAAATGAAGGAGCGCATTGAGGTGCTGTTTGCCGAGCAGGATGCCCAGGCCCGCCACGGCAAATCGCTCTCGGCGCTGCCCCAGTACGAGCAAACCAAGCTGAAATCTCAGGTTTACAAAACCATCACCAAGCACCTGTGGATTGGCACCTTTCACGCCCTCTGCGCCCGCATTCTGCGGTTTGACATTGAGAAGTACCAGCACCCGGCGGGTTACCGCTGGACCAAGAGCTTCTCAATTTTTGACGAGTCTGATGCCCAGAGCGTGGTCAAAACCATCGTCACCCAGACCCTGAACCTGGACGACAAAAAGTTCAACCCCCGCTCCGTGCGCTTTGCAATCAGCAACGCCAAAAACCAGAAGCTCACCCCCGACGACCTCGAAAAAGAGCAGCCCAACTACCGGGGTCGGGTGATTGCCGATGTCTACCGTCACTATCAAAAGGCCCTGGCAGAAAACAACGCCCTCGACTTTGACGATCTGATTTTGATGCCCGTGTTCCTGTTTCAGCAGAATGAGCAGGTACTCGCCTACTGGCACAAGCGCTTTCGCCACATTCTAGTCGACGAGTACCAGGACACCAACCGCACCCAGTACGAGCTGATTCGCCTGCTGGCCACCAATGGGGAATCAATCGCTACCTACAAAGACTGGAACCACCGCTCTGTTTTCGTTGTTGGTGATGCAGATCAATCAATTTATTCCTTTAGAGCTGCCGATTTTACCATTCTGATGAACTTTCAGGATGACTTTGGCGACGGCCTGCCCGACGACGACACCCGCTCGATGGTGAAGCTGGAGGAGAACTATCGCTCGACCTCAAACATTCTCGAAGTCGCCAACCACCTGATCGAAAACAATACCGAGCGCATCGACAAGGTGCTGCGGGCCACCCGAGGCGAGGGCGAGAGCATCTACTGCTACCGGGCCGACGACGAGACCGCCGAGGCCGACTTTGTGGTCAGCCAGATTCGCAACTTAGAAACTCAGCACCCGGAACTGCACTGGGGCCACTTCGCCATTCTCTACCGCACCAACGCCCAGTCGCGCGCCTTTGAGGACGTACTGACCCGCTACGGCATTCCCTACCAGGTGGTAGGGGGCCTGCGCTTCTACGATCGCCGCGAGATTAAAGACGTGCTGGCCTACCTGCGAGCGATCGCCAACCCCTTCGATACCGTTAGCCTGAAGCGAATCATCAACGTGCCCCGGCGCGGCGTGGGTAAGGGCACCCTCGACAAGCTGGAGCAGGCCACCCAAACCCTGGGCGGCATTCCCCTCTGGGAAATTCTGGCCGACGAAACCTCAGTCAAAACGCTGGCGGGCCGCTCTGCCAAAGGCGTGCTGGAATTTGCCGACATCATTAAAAAGTACCGCCAAAACCTCGATGAGCAAAAAGGCTCCGAAATTATTCAGGGCGTGCTGGAAGACAGCGGCTACCTGGCGGCCCTAAAGGCTGAGGGCACCGACGAGGCCGACGATCGCTTTGGCAACGTGCAGGAGCTTTACAACGCCGTCCTCCAGTTTGAGGAAGAGAACGAAGACCCCTCCCTGCTGGCCTTTCTAGCCAATGCCTCCCTCGCCTCTGACCTTGACGACACCAAAGAGGGCAACAAGGCCGTGTCGCTGATGACTCTGCACTCCTCCAAGGGGCTGGAGTTCCCGGTGGTGTTCCTGGTTGGCTTAGAGCAGGGCCTCTTCCCCAACCACCGATCGCTGGAAGACCCCGCCGCCACCGAAGAAGAGCGCCGTCTCTGCTACGTGGGCATCACCCGCGCCAAAGAGCGGTTGTTTATCTCCCACGCCCGTGAGCGCCGCCTCTACGGCAACCGCGAACCCGCTAGCCCGTCGCTGTTTTTAGCCGAGCTGCCCACCGATCTGATCAGCGGCAACAGCGCTCTGAGTCTGCCCCAAAAGTGGAGCACCCCCATTCGCGAAGCCCGCAAAAAGAGCGAAGCCGCCGCCCAACCTGGCAGCGGTGCCCACGAGTCAGACTGGAGCGTGGGCGATGTGGTGGTGCATAAATCTTACGGGGCTGGCGAAGTCACCCACATCTTTGGTGCGGGAAACAAAATTTGCCTAGCCATCTATTTTCAGGGCCAGGGCCGCAAAATTATCGACCCTAAGATCTCCGCTTTGCAGCGAGCAGAGTAGACTCACCGCACCAACGCCCGATAAATACTCAGGTAGTTACGGAATCCTCACCCAAGGATAAGAAACTACATAGGGATCTTCCGTGTATTTCCTTAGGTTATGGCGTTTAGCCCCGGTTAACCCATGAAAAGGTGGTTTAACCTCCGTTGTTTTGCGGTTTAGCCTTCCTAGGGTAGATGCGACCATAGCGACATTGGAGCAGGGTAAGTGGTCTAACCAACCTGTCAGGGCCAGGGTTGTTCCCTTGAGCCCAACGAGTTTAGGTTAGCCGGCTCGATAACTGCCACAGGTAGGATGAGGTCGCACCGGTTGACGTGGGACTCTGTATAGCAAGGTTCCTGCGTAGATGGTAAGGGCTCAGGGGTTCTAACTCCTTTACCTTACTGGGTTAGTTTCACGGTTTATGAGCACACTACAGGAATACAGTCATGCACATCTACCGATCACAGCAGCCCCTGGTTTGCACGCTTCCACAGGGGGAACAGCCAACCGACTTGGCCACTCTGGCGGCCTCAGATCTATCCTCCGCGTACACCACCGCTGACGACACACTGAGTCGGCTGGCGGCGGCGGCGGTTAAGCGACAGCAGTATTCCCAGGCGCTGCAGCTGCTGAACCAGCTAATTGAGCGCCATCCCGACCGGGCGATGTACTACAGCAATCGCGGCCTGGTCTACCTGTGGCTGGGACGGCCCTATGTAGCTCTGCTCGACTGCGATCGCGCCGTTGCCCTCGGCCCCAATCTCGATCAGGCCTACAACAACCGGGCCATGTGCCATGCCGCCCTGGGTGACCTGGCCGCCGCCCTAGACGATTACGAACAGGCCGTTGACCTCAACCCCTTCAACAGCCGCGCCCGCATCAATCTGGGGGCAACGCTGCGCCAAATGGGTGCCCTAGAGCTGGCCCTAGACTGCTTCGACGAAGCGCTGATGTTTCATCAGCTGCCTGAGTTTATCTACGCTGAGCGGGGGCGCACCTACCACCTGCGTGGCGACTGGAACTGCGCGATCGCTGACTACCGCCGCGCGCTGGCTGCGGCCCAAGGCTCAGCTCACTGCTCTTCGCCACTGGTCGAACGCGTCAATCGCTGGATGGCTGAACTGCTGCCGCAGCCAAGCCGCGCCTAAGCTGCGGCGACGAGATGGTGACGACACGATACAGCGAGTCGCCACAGCTCAGGCAACTAGTCGATAGAAATACTTTGGGGGCCACCATTGCGGGAACTGGCGCGATCGAAACCATCGGCGGCAGCCGTGGGGGCGACTCCCTGGTTTTGAAGCCAGCTTTTCACGGGGTCATCAGCCAGGCTGAGGCGCAGTAGCCCAGATGTCAGCCCGCCCAAAAACGCCACAGGGTGGGCCGTCAGTTCTTGTACAAATGGGGTTAGCTCGTCCAGAAACATGGGGTTAGGCGGTAGCAACGGTTTGATCCTAACCTGAAAGCTTTATGAAAAGGTACCTGCCCTCGCCCGTGACGATAAATCTGTCTCTACTGGCTGGTAACTGTCCATTCGTTAGCACGGCACCTCAACGACAACGACAGCCATAGTCGTTCCCCGCGCGAAGTCGTTGGTGTTCGCAAAGCGAGTGCTGAGCACTCAGCCGCCCCAAAGGGGCTAGGGAACAGCTATTTTCAGAGCAGCGGCTATGCTGCTAGCGCCGCACCCTCAACAATCACAATAGCTACAGCCGTTCCCTGAGCGAAGTCGAAGGGACGGCTGTTTTCAGGGCAATTGTCCATGTCATTAGCGCGGCACCCCTAACAATAGAAAAACCGTAGCCGTTCCCTGAGCGGAGTCGTTGGTGTTCGCGAAGCGAGTGCTGGGCACTCAGCCGCCACAAAGGGGCTAGGGACGGCTATCTATAGGGCAAAGCTCTCTGGGTTACCACCGGTTCAACAGGGCGAATGCTATTCGTTCCTGCGGTTTGGCCTGTGGAGAATTAGGGTTGTGTGGTTCGGGCTTGGTAGAAGTTCTTGAGCGCTTAAAGTTTTAGATTCTTTAAATCTAAATAGGTTTGATTGTTTGGTTTTGCCGCAGCCAGTCGGTTGAGCAATAGATGTTGCCGACCGAAAGAGCGCCGCACAAATAAACGCCAAACCAAAGGGCACCTGTGACAGAGATCACGCAACGGCGTGGGAGTAAACACAGGACTGACGGAGTAAATCTAGGTGGATTCACTGTTTCTTTATTCAGAGACAAAGATTGCCCCCAGGAGATGCCTCCATGACTACGTTTGCCCCCAATTGTTCTAAGCAAATTTACTCCCTTGCTTCGCTAACCCTGCTGGCTACTGGTGCCAGTTTTCTCTCCCCTGCGGCAGTGCAGGCTCTGCCTGAGGTGACGGGTGGCGCTGTTCGAGTTGAGAGAAATGCATTTTCTTTAACTACCGGAGAACTAGAAAATACATCTAATATTCCGCTGCCCAACGGGTTAATTCATAACCCCCGAGAGGGTCGAGCACAGCCCGTAATTACTAATCAACTTGCCCCCAATACAGTCAATATTAGAACTAACCTTGACAATATAAATACGCAGCTCCAGCCCCTGGCTCCCGGTTTTGAGCTTGACCCCAGTTCAGTTTCACTCTCTACAGAGTTTAATCTGCGCTACGTACCCAATGCCCATGCCTACGGCGAAGGGATTGAGGTGACGGTTTACGGCCCCGATGGGACAGAAAAAAGCAGGAGTACAGCGTTTGTGCGCGGCGATCGCGTCGTGACTGGCCCCCAGGGTACGCTTCCCACTCAGGCCACCCTCGAGGTCAACTATGGCGTTGCAGACACCGTAGAGCTGCGTGTGCTGCACCTGCGAACCAACAATAGCCAACCCTCCGAATCTGCCATTTACTTCACCCGTGAGGGTCAGTTTGCGGTAGAAGATTTGCCCAACGGTGGCGATCGCGACTTCAACGACGGCGACTATTTCAAGCTCTCGGGTGGCGAGGGCAGCGCCGTTATCACTGATGAAACTCAAACTATTTCTGAAACCATCAGCTATCGCACCGAGGTAATAGAAACCCCCATCGATCCGCTGGTGCGCCAGGAGCAGGAGGTGGTCGAAACGCCGGTAGGACAAGACCTGGTTGTTACTCACACTGAGGAACAGCGCGATTACGGGCAGGTCAAACTCACCGGCCTCAGTGCCGCCGCCCTGGCCCACGGTCTAGGAGCTAGAGCCAGCAACGACGAGCAGCTAATCTACAACCGCTACGCTGGAGCCGCCCAGGTGCGCCTGGGCAGCGACGGCGGCAGCTTAGTGGGTCAACTTCCCCCCCTGGTAGACAATCCAGCGGTACCCCCTACTCTGGTGACCGGCACCCTGCGGTTTAATCCTGGTGCGGCGGTTAACCAAGCGGGGCTCAGCGGTACCGTCAGCCTGACTCAGTTCTTGCACCCTACCCACCGCGAAGCAGTTGACATGTACGGTCAGGTCGTCACGAACCCTGACCCCAACGGCCCTCGCCTGGTGCAGCCAGCCGGGCTGCTAGCCAACACTCGGCTGGTGGGCTATGTGCCCGGCACCCCCGACCAGGTGGTTACAGGCCGTGCCCTGATATCAATCAACGGCATCTTTGAGCTACCAGAGAACGAGGCGGTGATCATCGCGCCCCCCAACCCCGACCTGGTAGGCCCCGGCAACGCCGCCTATACCCACAACGTCGGCGGGCTGGTAATTGAGCGTACCGACGGTAGCGCCGAGTTTGTGCCCCAGTGGACCCGCCAGGGCCACGCCACTGAGTCAATTACCCTGGCTGCGGGCGAGGCCCGCCGGGTGATCTACGCCCTGGTGCCACAGCAGGCGAACCAAGACCTACAGCTTGGGCAGGCCTATCCTCTCCTGGTTGATCCGACCGCTGGCTATCGTGTTGAGGTCGGGGGCTGGCAGGTCATTGCCGCCGACCACCACCGCGACAACTTTTTGCAGGAAGCGACCGAAATCTATGCCGTAGAAGATACCCTGGCCCAGCAAAACGCGGCTACCGTGCAGTTTAACGGTGTTCGAGGTCTCTATCGCCAGGAGCCTAACGGTGAACTGATAGCTACCTTGAGCTTGAGCGACCCAGCCGGAGTAGATGCTCGTATCGGCAACCGTTTGGTCACCGCCGACACCACGGTGCCGGGAGAACCGGGTCAGCCGGGCTACTACACGACCACCGTGGCGGCGGGGCTCTATGCCCGGGGGTCACTCTCTCTGGGCCTGGGCAACCAGCAGGATGTCATTACAACGGCGACCGCTACCCAGCGCATTCAGGCCGACGATGTGCAGCGGCAAACGACGACTCGGTTCTTTGCCACTCCCAGGACCGAGGTTGAAACCCGCACCACCGAAGCGATTACTCGGGTGACCGAAACCACCAATCGTTCCGGGTCTGCTGCTTTTAACATTGACTCCAATGGTTTGCTAAACAATGTGCAGATTAACGTCGCCCCTGACCAGGTCGATCGCCAGGTCGTTACCTTTGAGGGTGCTACGACCACCGCCATTACCCTACGCCACGGGGTCGAGTCTTTGGTGGGTGAAGTGACCGAAACTGAATTTGTTTCTGGGGCAGGGGGCGATCGCGCACCCCAGGTCGATCGCCAGGCGACCACCCGCACCGAGACCTATCCCAACGTTTCGCCACTGCTGGGCGAACTGGCAGTAGGCGGCGTGCTCAACTTTGGCAACACCCCCTGGACTCCAGCTGCCAACACCCTGCGGGCCGAACTGTTTACCCAGGGACTGGCGCTGGGACGCGGCAGCGGTGGGGAAACGGGCTGGCGGCTTGAGGCAGTAATTAACCCCTTTGGCGAAGAGCAGCGCCCCGCCTACGGCTACGACCCGAGCGGCAACCTGACCGCCCTGTACAAAACCGAGCCCTTAGTGGATGAGTTTGGCGAGCCGGTCATCGCTCTGGTGGCCGATGCCAGCGGCGGCAGCCTGCCGATTGTCACCCACCAGTTTATTACCGATGAAGCGGGCGATCGCATTCCTTTGACCGTCGGTACCGGACGCGCCATTGGCCCCGGCATCTACCTCCGCATCGAAGATGCGTTTAGCGGTCAAACCAGTCCTTCTGTGATCGGCGGTCTAAAGTTTGACCTCTAAAGCTACTGTAATGGTCGAGATCCACAGGTTTGGGCTGCAAGCACCTGGTTGCAGCCCAAACCCCACTCTGACGCTTGTTTTTGCTCTCGCTTTAACCCTATCGGCCGATCGCCTTGACCAGACCAATGCCGCCAAAGTAGAGAAACAGTACCGCCCCCGCCAGCAGGCTTTGAGTAACCGGATCGGTAGAAGGGGTCAGCACCGCCCCCAGCACCGCCGCCCCCAGCAGCACGTAGCGCCAGCCCTTCACCATCTGCTCAGAGTTGACAATGCCCAGCAGCCCCAGCAGCATCTGCAAAATCGGAATTTGAAAGGCTAGCCCAGTACTAAACAGCAGCAGCAGCACAAACTCAAAGTAGCGATCGATTGACCACAGCTGCTCGACCACATCGGCCCCGTAGCTGATGAAAAAATTGAGCGCTGCCGGAATCAGGGCCACGTAGGCAAACAGCAGCCCCGCAAAAAATAGCACGCTAGAACCCAGCACCAACGGCCCGATCAGCCGCCGCTCGCGCCGAGTTAGCCCCGGCAGCACAAACATGACTATCTGGTAGAGAATAAACGGACTGGCTGCCACTAGTCCGCTATAGCCTGCCACCTTAAACGAGACAAAAAAGTACTCCCCCGGTGAGAGCTGCAAAAATTTGACTCCTTGAGCTGGTACCTCCAGCAGGGCCACAATGGGCTTCACCTGCCAAAAGCAGGCCACAATGGCCAGCACCACCGCAATCAGGCTGTAAAAAATGCGCAGCCGCAGTTCTTCCAAATGGTCAAACAGCGACATCTCGACATCGTAGGGTACCTCGTCGAGGTCAACCGCCGGGTTGGCAGCGGCACCGGGAGCCGGTTGGGTCGCGGTGGTGTCAAGCTCGGTAGGCGGTGTCATAGGTCGGGCGGGTGAACAGTAGGAGGGTCGCTTCTATTGTAGGCCCATAATTTAGAGGTATTCGGGCTGAGGGCTAAAGCAATACTTAGGGTGACTGAACCGTCTCCAGGTCAGAATCGGGGGTTAGGGTTAGGGTTCTAACCACTCCAGAATTGCCCAATACCACCGCCCGATCGCCATTGACCGACAGCTCTACCCCACCCGCGTTGCCGGTTCTAAAGACCAGGCTAGTTTGGGCGGTCCAGGTTTCCT
This sequence comes from Nodosilinea sp. LEGE 06152, assembly GCF_015207525.1. GTDB lineage: Bacteria > Cyanobacteriota > Cyanobacteriia > Phormidesmidales > Phormidesmidaceae > Nodosilinea. The sequence continues at coordinate 131,178 of NZ_JADEWR010000004.1, read as the reverse complement.
CAAAACCGCTCTCGGCAATACCCTCGTAGACGTTTCTGCCGTCGGCCACCACGCTCAGCCAGGCGCGATCGCTCAGGTTAGCGCTCACCACCACGGGGGCCTCCAGAGCAGCGCTGGGGCTATCGTCTGAGGTCTCTGAGGGGTCAGACGAACCAGCCGCATCAGTATCTGTACCGCCAGCACCAGCACTGAGGGCGGGGGCATCAGCGGTGGGAGCAGGTGCATCGGTCGCAGGTTCAGCCCCCAAATTGCTGTTGTTGGCTTGGGAGGTCACGCTACTGCGACCAAACAGGCCCCAGGCCCCCAGGCCCAGAACTACCGCCAGCGCCCCTAGGCCTAGCAGCAGCGGCAGCGGCGATCGCTGTGACGAACGCTCCTCAGAAGCGAGAGAAGCATTCTCCCTAAACCCTGTGCTAGGGCGCAGCTCGGGCTGAGGTGGTGGCTGAAGCTCGGGTTGTTTGACGGCACCGTTGCTATGGGCCGGTTCGAGTAGCTCTGGGGTGGGCACCACATTAACAGGTGTTACCCGAAACTCTTTAGAAATGGTTTGGCCATCTAACCCCAGGGCTTCGGCGTAGCGACGAATAAACCCCTGAATAAAGACTGGTTCAGGTAGTGCAGCGTCTTGCCCCGACTCCAACGCCTGCAGTAGGGCTGGGCGAATGAAAATCTGGTTGGCCAGCATGTCAATAGACAACCCCTGCTCTTGTCGCACCTGGCGCAGGTACGCCCCGATGCTCTGGAGTTGCTCGATTTGGGTAGGAGCTAATTTAGCCACGGCACCTCACTGAACTAGGCCATCGGGAACTATGCCCTGGGCAACGGACCCGAACGAAGCTATTCTAATGGGAAATGGTCGCCAGCGTAGCTGGGCGGCTTGAAAACCTCTGTTTCCCTCAAAACACCTGGTTCCAGGCGTAGACTTCGTAGCCTGTCCAAATGCCGTTTTTCCAGTAGGGGTCGCTCTCTACGAGCTGCCGTACCGCCGCTTCGCTCTCGGCCTCGTAGATGCCAAAGACTTTGGTGTTGTCAAAGGTGGGGCCAAGGGCGACCAGCACCCCGCTGTCTTTTTGCTGCTGTAACCCCTGCAAATGCTCTGCTCGGTAGGGGGCGCGCTGTTCGAGCACGTTCTCGCAGTAGGTGCCCCACATCACATACTTTGCCATTGTTTTAGTGCCATCAACTCAGTCACCGCTGATGGTATCAGACTGAGTAGCGTTCTATACAAAAAGACCGACTTCTGACGCAATACTATCAGGTGCTTTTACCCGGTTGCAAAAGTGTCATGGCTTTCACTCAAAAAAACAGACCTGTTTGAAATAATTAACTACAGATCAGATCAGTAAAACTACTTGAAAATAGCGCCAAGAGGAACGCACCAAGCAAAGCTTCGAATGCTCTACAACCTATGTATTACCAATCTTTCCGGAATTTAATCTTGGTCTGTTGAAGCTTCTCTTTACCGGAGCTTCAGTTGAAAACAACCGAGCTTTGCTGATGCTTTACCCGATGTTTGAGGGAATTCTTTAGCTTAAGCAAAAGGCTTAACCAAGGTCTGTTGTATCTATGTTCCTCTAGTCAAGTATTGAGTTTTTATGTCAAGTCCAGCTCAATACTCGATGCTTTCTCAGACAGTCTCAACTGTTGGACTTGCGAGAGGTTTAACCATGAAACGCTTCATATCTACTTTCAATCACGGGCTACACGCTGCAGGCCGCGCCCTAGACCTGTTTCGGCCGGTACGTCAGTGGGTCAGCCACCTGCGAGTTGAGACGCCCCGCCGGGCCCGCAAGGTAGCCGAACTCATCCCAGCCCAGTGCCCCTTTGAACGCGATATTGTTCTGTGCGGTCGCTCCGTTGCCCACATTCCGCCCCTGTGCAAGCTCAACCCCCTCTACAACGAACTGGTCGAGCTGCGGTTTCGGGCCCTGTGCTACCTGGCCGACGAGTGCGGTGAAGACATCTCGGCCTACATCTAGTCCGACGCTGGCAGGGCAGACAACGAGCCTCTTGGGCTGACGATGACTTCTTCAGTCGCCTATATTTCCGAGCCTGAGCAAAATTTTGCGTGAATTTTCAACAGCGGAGTCGCCAAAATCTCTGTAGGCTTTGTGGGGTAGACATCCTGCCTGTCTTGACTGGACAGCCGGGACGGCTACCCCACAAAACTATGACCCGCTATGCCCTACGACATTCCGCCCGTTGACCAGCAGAATGAGTCAGATCTGCGCCACCGCCGCTGGATGCTGCGGGCGCTAGAACTGGCGGACTTGGCGGGGATCGCAGGCGACGTGCCGGTGGGTGCCGTCGTGGTTGGTCCTGGTGATGTAGTGCTGGCTGAGGCCGGTAATCGCCGGGAGCAGGATCAAGACCCCACCGCCCACGCCGAGGTGCTGGCCCTGCGAGAGGCAGCCCGCCAGTTGGGCAACTGGCATCTCAACGACTGCACGCTCTACGTCACCCTAGAGCCATGCCCCATGTGCGCTGGGGCGATCATTTTGAGCCGCCTAGGGCTACTGGTGTACGGTACTGCCGACCCCAAATCTGGAGCGGTGCGCTCGGTGCTCAACCTGCCCGATGCCCCCTCTTCAAACCATCGGCTGGCGGTGGTAACCGGCATTCTAGCCGACCCCTGCCGGGAGCAACTGCAGCGGTGGTTTCAGCAGCGTCGTCAGGCGCACCGCCGCAAAACCCTCTCGCCATAGCGCCATGACACCGGCTGAACTGTCATGGCCGGGGTTGCGCTTGATGACGAGGGCTATAGGGTAGAGCTATAGACCAGGGCCAGCCCCCTTTTGTTGCCGCCTGTAGGCTGTGAGGCCACCAAGACGGGCATACTGGGAAGGCCTGGTATCGGCACTATAGGATTTAGCTGATCATGGCTCCTGCAATTCACCTTCCTATGAAATCGTCTGAGTTCTCTGAATCGTCTGCTGCTGAGTCGAAGGGGGGCGCAACGGCCCCGGATGGCAAATCCTTGACCGTTGCACCTGTGCGCTCGCGCTGTTCGCCCGTGCTAACCCCGCTGGCCTATTTTCTGGGTCAGCATCTGGTGGTTCCTGCTTACTTTGGCCCTATCACTATTACTGGTGAGCAGCGGGTGCCCACCAGCGGCCCGGTGATTTTGGCCCCCACCCACCGCGCCCGTTGGGACTCCATTCTGCTGCCCTTTGCCACAGGGCGGCATGTCACCGGGCGGGATTTGCGCTTCATGGTCACCGCTGATGAGGTCAAGGGATTGCAGGGCTGGTTTATACGTCGGTTGGGCGGCTTTGCGGTCAATGTGCGGCGGCCTACGATCGCCAGCTTGCGCTACGGCATTGAACTGCTGCTGGAAGGTGAACTGCTGGTGATCTACCCCGAGGGTGGCATTCGCCGCGACGATCGCATTCACGGCCTCAAGCCCGGTCTAGCCCGGCTGGCGGTGCAGGCCGAGGCCGCTAAATCGGGCCTGGGGTTGCAGGTACTGCCTGTAGATATTTTCTACGGCGAGGCCTACCCAAGCTGGCGCTGCCCAGCCCAGGTGCACATTGGCGAACCGCTGCTGGTGCAGGGCTATCTCCAGGGGCAAGATTCTCCTGAGGCGCTCAAGGCTGGGGCGCAGCAGTTGACCAAAGATCTCCAGGCCCGGCTAGAGGCTATGGTGACCAACCGACAGGCGATCGCCGCCGCTGCCCCGTCCCTACCGGCCTAAAATTAACCAGGAGTTGGGCTGTACTGTTTTGGTTGGCCCCACCTTGTTGACCCAAGTGCGCGAACCCCTTTTGCCCAGCTCGTTCTCAGCCCCAGTTTGGTTTGCGCCACCGGTTGACGTGTCAACTACAGGACAATCTGCAAGCGTCGTGGTTTATTAAAGGCATTGGCCCCGTAGACCAGGATGTCCTATGTTTGATAGCCTTTTTACCACCAATCCGTTGCCCAATGTGCGCCTTGACCCGCTGCGGCCCCTAAAGGGGGTAATTGTGGGGGCGGGGCAGGTGGGGTTGGCCTGCGCCTACGCCATGATGATTCAAAACGTGCTGGACGAACTGGTGCTGGTGGACATCAATCAGGAAAAACTGATTGGCGAGGTGATGGATCTAGAGCAGGGCATGTCGTTTATAGAACCGACGGTTATTACGGCGGGTACGATGGCTGACGGAGCCGGGGCCGATGTGGTGATCATTACCGCCGGGGCACCTCAAAAGGATGGAGAAACTCGGCTAGATCTGGTGCAAAAAAACGTCGAACTTCTCAAAAAACTAATCCCTGATATTGTGGCCCACTGCCCAGACGCTATTTTGCTGCTGGTGTCTAACCCCGTAGACGTGCTCACCTATGCGGCCTGGAAGCTCTCGGGATTGCCCAAGGCGCGAGTTTTTGGCTCCGGTACCGTGCTGGATACGGGACGGTTTCGCTACTTGCTATCCCGGCGGTTGGGGATCGATCCGCGCAGCCTGCACGCCTACATTATTGGCGAGCACGGTGACAGTGAGGTGCCGTTTTGGAGCCACGCCAACGTCTGCGGTACTCCGCTTTACTATGACGGCATGCCCGCCGACGAGCGCGAGGCTATGGATGCGATCTTTCAGCAAACGAAAAATGCGGCTTACGAAATTATTCGGCGCAAGGGCTACACCAACTACGCCGTGGGCCTGGCGGTAACCCAAATTGTGCAGTCGATTATTCGCGACCAGAACCGAGTGCTGACGGTAAGCTGTATTGCCGACGAAATTTTTGGCGTTAGCGATGTGTGCCTGAGTGTGCCTGCCGTGGTAGGGCGTTTGGGCGTGACCCGTCGACTTAACCTGTCGCTCAATCAGCAGGAACAGGAGCTTGTGCAGAACTCGGCTCAGACGCTGCGAGCCGTAATCGATCAAATTAAGTTTTAGAGTCAGCTCAAGTTTTAGAGCGTGTCATTAATTTCGCTACAATCCTTGTCCCATCAGCATTGCCACGCCCGACCTAAAAAACAGGCGAGGGGCTGCAACTACTAAGCTGTGGGCCACCAGCAGTTAATTGATGACAGCCCCTAGGGCACTCAGCTAGTCTAGTCGGCGTTTTTTTCTGGCCACAGCAGTCTGACGGCCAGCAGGGCAAACCCGATTGCCGCGACAGCCTTGACCAGGCGCTCGGGCAATATCTGGGCGCTGCCTTCCCCAATGATTACCCCAAGCAGGCTGGCCAGCAGCAGGGCGGCAGCGGTGCCCAAAAACACGGCGCGGGGAGAACTGGAGCTGCCCCCGAGGGCGATCGCGGCCAGCTGACTTTTATCCCCCAGCTCTGAGATGAAGACGGCGGTGAAGCTGAGAGCGAGGAGGTTCCAGTCCATAGGGAGTAGGTGGGTGGGCGGGTGGATGGGTAGGCGGGCAGGTGAGTGGATGGGTGGATGAGGGGCTAGAGGTGGGCGATGTCCCAGAGGAGCCAGACGGTGATGCCCAGCAGCATGGCTCCGGCGGCGGTGTCGAGGGTGGCGGGGGACACGCGGCGGGCTAACCACTGCCCCAGCAGCACGCCGATCAAGCTGGTGGTGACCAGGGCGGTGCCAGCGCCCAAAAAGACCACCAGGGGAGCCTGAGATTGGGCGCTCATAAGCAGGGTAGTGACCTGGGTTTTGTCGCCCAGCTCAGCCAAAAAAATCGTGATAAACGTGGAGCTAAAAATTCGCCAGAAGGCGGCTCGACTGAGAGCTGCAGCGGGCTTAGCCTCGGTGGTGGGCTGGGAAGCAGGGCTAGAGATAGACACAATAAAAATAAGCAGCAGGTCAGTTAGAGCGTCGATGGAGCCGGGTTCGATCAAGCCAGGTAAGCCCTAGGGTCAGACCCGATGAGTGCCGCCGGATGATTTCATAATGCTTTCATTATCTGCAAGCGATCGCAAAACTGCAACCCGCAGCCACCAAAGCGGCCTTCCTTCACTTTACCCACCCATACACGCATCCACCCACCCACTCGCCCACCCATTCACCCGTCCACTTACCTACTCACCTACCCCAACCGCCTGGTTAAACCGCTCCATCTCAGGGCTCTCGTCACCGTAGATATCGGCAATGTGCTCTTGGCAGCAGTCGATGGCGAAGTCGTCTAGCTCATCGCTGGCGACGCCAAACATGGTTTCGAAGGTGCTAAAGGTGACTCGGCAAAAGTCAGGGCGATCGGGATAGATGGTGCACAGGCGATCGCCCTTGTCGTAGTGGACGCACCAGCCGTCTGCGCCCACCATGCTGATGTATAAGGCTAGCTGGTCGGGGTCGAGGTACGACTCTAGGTCGGGACGCTCATCGGGAGCTAGAAAGCAGCATGCTCCGCAGGATTTGACACATTGCCAGGTGGCCATTCGTTCTCCTCTGGCCCTCTCTGGCCCAATTTGCCCAGGTCAGCCAGCGCTGCCTTAGAATTTTGTTAAGTTATCTAAAATGGGTGCCGCATTAGCGGGTAAAATAAGCTCCGAAAGCAAGCTTTATTCTAGTCCAGTCGCCTTGTGTTGGGAGGGTTTCATGAGCTTTCTGAGCAGTTTTTTGAGCAATATTAACTTTGAGCTAATTGCCCAGTTGACTATGCTCGGCATGATTGTCATTGCCGGGCCGATGATTGTGTTTCTGCTATTTTTGCGCGGCGGCGACCTCTAGGGGCTGCCGTCAACTCGCCGCTGATGACCCAAGAATCAGCGGCTACAGCTTTCAAAGCATTATTTCCGCAGCGCCTGGGCTAGCCCAGGCGCTGCTTTAGTATAAATTCTGCGATCGCCAGATCTACAGGCGTCGTTACTTTCAAGTTGGTTTCCTCGCCCGGTACCACCTGCACCGGCAGATCACTCTTTTCAAACAGAGCGGCATCGTCGGTGACGCTCCAGCCCAGGTCAAGGCCCTGGCGGTGACACTGCTTAAGGAGGGCGACATCAAAGCCCTGGGGGGTTTGGGCAGCCCAGAGGCGCTGGCGATCGGGGGTGGCCTCAATGCGCTGGTCGGCGTCGACCACTTTGATGGTGTCTTTGACCGGCACTGCCGCTACCAGGCCAGGGCAAGTGTCTAGGGCCGCAGCACAGCGGTTGAACAGGTCTGAGGTAGCCAGGCAGCGCGCACCATCGTGGATGAGGACCCGAGTGGCCTCGGTTGGCAGGCTTTGCAGGCCGTTGTAGACCGACTGCTGCCGGGTGTCGCCGCCGGTAATCAGGTGAACGGGTTTGGCCAGGTGCAGCGCCTCAGCAATGGCGGCTAGGACGGGGCGATCGCTCGCCTGACAGATTAGCCCAATCCAAACGACGGCTTCGGCCTGGTCAGCGGCCTGGAGCGTCCAGGCGATAATGGGTTGCCCCAGCAGCTCTAGCAAAACCTTGTTGCGATCGGCCCCCATGCGGCGACCGCTGCCAGCGGCGGGGATGAGCAGATGAACAGGTGTCATAGGGGTAGTGGCGCTAAGGGAAATTGAGGATAAATTATCCCCTTTGGTGAAATTTAATGCATTTTGTCGGCCAGATATCCCTTAAACCTTGACCAGGTTCCACTACAATAGCTTGCGAACAGGCATGGACGTAATGTATGCGGGTACTGGCTCTTGTTCCAGGGGAAATGGAGACTCAGCTGAGCTTCTTTCCAGTGATCAATCAGATTAAGAATAGCTTTGAAAACGCCGAGGTTTCTGTGGTGGCAACTCCTGCTGCTGCGGCGATTTATCAGCTTTCTAAGGGGGTTACCGAGGTTGTGCCCTATAACTTTGCGGCCCCCAACAGCCCGGCTGACTGGGCCAATCTGCTCGGTATTGTGCGCGATCGCGAGTTTGATGTGGCCCTCACCCTCACCCAATCCTGGTCGATTGCTCTGCTGCTGTGGCTCAGTGGAGTGCCCACTCGCCTGGGCTATGGCGGTGCTGCTAACGATATGCTGCTCACGGCTACAGTGCCGCGCCGCACCGGAATGACTTCCTGTAGTGACCTGCTCAGTCTGATTAATGTCACGGGCGACCCCCCAGCCCTCTCGGTGAACGTACCCCGTAGCGACCTGACCACCGTTGAGTCGATGCGTCAGGGGGCTGGGCTTGAGAACGGCTATGTCCTGGTCTCTCCTGGCCCCACCTCCAGCGGTAATACCTACCCCACCGAGAGCTGGATTGCCATTCTCAAAGACTTTCAGCAGCGCCAGCCGGGCCTACCCCTGGCCCTGCTGCAAACCAACGAGGCTGGCTCCCAGGCCGCTGAGCTCGCCAGCGCTGTGCCCAATCTCAAGATTCTGCGACCCGAAACGCCGGGGCAGGCAGCGGCGATGGTGGCCGCTGCCAATCTGCTGGTCGGGGTGGCGGGCTATCCGCTGGGGCTGGCGATCGCCCTCAATGTCTATGCAGTTGGGCTGCTTTCAGAGAGCGATACCGCCTTGCCCAGCCGTCCAGAGGGCGATCGTCTGGTCACCCTAACATCTGCTGAGGGCACTCTGGCCGACATCACCCCCGACCAGGTGCTCAAAAAAATCTGGAGTGAAGACGCCTAGCTCAGCATTCTCCTACCTATAGCCCCATGACTGTTCTATAGACCCTGACTACTATCTAAGTGCAAGGCCGTCATTACCCGCCCAGCTATTGGAGAACTGACACCTATGGACAAAATTAAAGAACAGGCTAACGTCGTTAGCCAGCTATTGTTTTCAGCTGATACCAGCGAAATCTATAAAAAAGCTCTCGCCCGCACCTGGGACATTCTGCGCGAAGTCGGCATTTTGCTGTGGCTAGTCATCTGCCTCACCTTTGTGGGCGGTGAGTGGTTTTACCGCACCGCCGTTGGCCTGGGCCGCAGTACCCGCGCCTGGTACGTCGGCCTCAGCGAAAAAGACTCCACCGCCGATGCTCAGCCAATTACCTCCACGGGCCAGGCTCTGCTGGATACGGTGCAGTCGGGTACCTCCTACCTGCTGGCCCAGGCCCGACAACAGCTGGGTATTCCAGCGCCAGAACCCCTGGCACCTGTCGCTGCGCCAGCGCCAGCACCAGCACCTTCCGCCCCTACCCCAGTCGAGCCTCCTACCCCAAGTGGTCCGCCAGCCCCAGCTGAGCCTCTAATTGCCTCTGAACCGCCGCCATCGCCTGTGGCAACCGTGAGCGCCGATATTGAGGATGAGGACGATGACTTGGCTTAAGGGTTAGGTGTTGAGCCAGCAGCTTGACCCGTAGGCTCAGGCCTAAATAGGGCTGGTTGCGGTCCTATTCTTCTAAGTATCCGCCCAGCCGCAGCATTCTAAATGCTGCGGCTGAAAGTTTTGCAGGGTAGCTCAGGCGGCACCAACCGTCAGAAGTTTTACAATAGCTAGCAGGATCCATAACTCTCAACTACCCTAGCCATGCTGCAGCACCTTCTGTTCATTGGTTTTAGCGCTATTTACTACAGCCAAAGCACCGCTAACCCCAAACGGCGGCCCCACCTGTTTGCCTCACTGGCCCTGCAAGAGGCTGAGGGCAGTCGCACCGTTGCCCACATTCGCTCGGCTAAGGCGACGGAGATTCCGCTGTGGCTTGACGAGCAAATGCAGCGCCACATCAGCGATGAGGTGCGCCACGCCCAGATTTTTACCAAAGCCGTCGAGCGGGAGGGCTACTTTATCGATCTAGACGGTGAAGCCGCTCAGCAGTCGCTCGCAAGCGTGGGTGAAGCCTCCATGCGGCGTTACCACCAGGTCGATGACCTGGCGGCGGCCCCTCTGCCCCACCTGCTGGCCAGCGTATTGCTAGCCGAAGAATTGGGGGTGCGTGGGTTTCGCTGCATTCTTAAGGCGCTGCCTGACCACCTGACCGCAACTCGCGCTGCGATCGAATCGGTGCTCAAAGATGAGGAACGCCACGTGCGGTATCTCACCGACGCGCTGCACTACTTTCGGTCTACAGCTGTAGTAGACGCCTACCGCCGCGACATCGAAAGCAAAATGTTTAAGGATCTGGGCAAAGTGGTGGAATTTGTGACCAAACCGGCTGCTGAGCGACCTAGTTTGGTACAACCGGGGCAAAAGCCCGATCTGTCGCTGGTGTAATTAACAATCGCTATTGGTAAAGCGACAGCGGCCTAGGGAAAGGTCAAACAGGTGAAACCCATACTGCTGAGAGAGCGACTCAAATACCTTTAGCCCGCGCACGCTGTTGCCGCGATCATCGAGCAGGGGGGAAAACACGGCGATGCCAGCCTGATTGGGCACCACCGCCATAATTCCTCCCGATACACCGCTCTTGGCTGGAATGCCGACTCGGAAGGCCCACTCTCCGGCAAAGTTGTACATGCCGCAGGTGTACATCACGCTGAGAATGTCGCGCACCTGTTCTGCCCCAACTGCCCGCTGCCCCGTGACGGGGTTGACGCCCTGATTGGCCAATGTCGCCGCCATTACGGCCAAGTCGTGGGCCGTGACCAGTACCGCACACTGCTGAAAGTACAGGTCGAGCGCTTCCTCAATTGGCTGCTCAATCATGCCAAAGTTGAGCATCAGGTGGGCCATAGCTCGATTGCGGTGACCCGTTGTCTTTTCTGAAATGAAGGTAGACACATCGACAAACACTTCGCTGCCCACGTAGCGCTCAAACATGGTCAGCATGCGGTTGAGCCGCTCGGCGGGGTCGCTGCCGGTGATCAGGCCGGTGGTTGCGATCGCCCCTGCATTCACCATTGGGTTATCGGGGCGTTTAGAGTCTTCATCGAGGCGAATAAGTGAGTTAAACGGGTCGCCCGTCGGCTCTACCCCCACCTTCTTGAGCAGCTTTTCGCGGCCGTAGTCTTCTAGGGCCATGCCGTAGACAAACACCTTAGAAATTGACTGAATGGTAAACTTTTGGGCCGCGTCGCCCACCTCAAAGCTGCGCCCGTCGAGGGTAACTAAGCTAATGCCAAACCAGTCGGGGTTGGCCCGCGCCAGCTCAGGAATGTAGGACGCCACCTTACCGTCGGAGAGTCCTTTGAACTCGTGGTAGAGCTGCTCTAGAAAAGCTTGAACCTGAGGCATAGGGGTTAATTACTTCTGCTCCGGGTGCTGGGCCTCGGGTTGATGATCGCCTAGGTCGTTGAGCCGCCAGATAAACTGGTGCAGTTTGCCAAAGTCGCGATGGTTAAAATGCATCACCAGCCGGGGCAGAGGGGTGGTTTCGTCACTGTGCTCTTCGGGTAGAGCCGCAGATTTCTCAATGCTGCCCTTGGCTAAGATATCGCCAAATTCGTCGTTGAGCAGGGCAACAGCGCCATCGCTCAGGTCGCATTTGAGCCGGATAATCAAGCGATCGCCCGCATAACGGCAGGAGTGGTATACCCGGTAAAAGCTGCTAATCGCGTGGCAGGCGTCATCTACGTTATCCGTAATGGTGTAAAGGCTGGGGTCGTCGGGGCTAATTAACCCACGGTTTAACAAGTGGGTGCGAATATAGCTATCCCAACCCTGCCAGTAGTCGCCACCGGGGTGATCAACCAGCACGACGGGCATGGGGTCAGCCTTACCCGTTTGAATCAGCGTAAGCGACTCAAAGGCCTCATCCTGAGTGCCAAAGCCACCTGGAAACAGCACCAGAGCATCGCTTTCACGCAAAAAGAAGAGCTTGCGGGTAAAGAAGTACTTAAAGTTAATCAGCTTAGGGTCGCCCGACATAATCGGGTTTGCCCCCTGCTCAAAGGGCAGCTGAATGTTGAGCCCAAAGGAGTGCTCAGAGCCTGCTCCAGCATTACCCGCCTCCATAATGCCTCCCCCGGCTCCAGTCATCACCATGAAGCCCAGCTCGGTAATCTGTTTGGCAAACTGTTCAGCCAGCTTGTAGTCGGGGCTAATAGCGCCGGTACGGGCCGAGCCAAAAATGGTAATTTTGCGGATGTGGCGGTAGGGGTAAAAAATCTGAAATCCCTGCTCCATATCGAGCAGGGCGTAGTTCAAAATCTTCCAGTCTAGGCGGTCTGCCTCTCGTCCCATCATTCGCAGGATGGTCTCTATCACCTGACGAATAAGCCTGCCATGCTCTAGGTTAGGCAATTTCTCCAGCACCGTAGCTAGGTCAGCCTGAACGCTAGAGGGCAAATCTGAGGGGAGCGCAACCATACGCTGTTGTATCCATAGAGGCAGCACTCTATTTTAGCGACAATTTCGCCTCTTACCTTGCAAGAACCCTCTAGGAAGAGACTAATGCTTTCCTAGAGGGCTCCGGTTGATTAATTGTGGGTCAGCCAATCTAGAGCGTCTTGAGCCCCGGCAAAACATTTTTTGGGGTTCTTTAGTTGAGACGGACTAGCCAGATGAGCTTAAAGATACTTTTCGAGGGTGTTAGCTAGGGTCGTTTTGGGTACAGCGCCCACGACCATGTCAACCCGCTGCCCCTCTTTGAAAATCATTAGGGTGGGAATGCTGCGGATGCCGTACTGGCTAGCCACGCTAGGGTTTTCGTCGGTGTTGACCTTAACAACCTTGATTTGGCCGTCGTATTGCTCAGCAATTTCTTCTACGACAGGAGCCACCATACGACAGGGGCCACACCAAGGAGCCCAAAAGTCGACTAGTACGGGGACGGTGCTTTCGAGAACTTCTTGCTTAAAAGTAGAATCTGTTACCTGAGCGGCTACCATGCCTAGTGTTCCTTGCCGTTGTTAACCACACGCAATCTTACCATAGCCAACCCTCGGCAAACCTCAGTCCTTCGGCAACATCTGGTTAGCAAAACACCTTACCGCTTGAGCAATGGCATTGTGACAGCGGTTTTCAGCCCCGGTTGGATCTTTAAGTAAAAACCTGAATAAGAAACCGCCCAGACCAATGGCCTGGGCGGGGTGTGGTGTGAGGAGTGAACGGAAACTTTACGTCTCCGCTTTACTCTATTGTACTGTGGACACTTGAAAATCTGCCACCGCTTGATGACATTCGCAACAAATTTATGGTAGCTGCAAATTATTGTCGCCTCCGGGAACCTACGCATTGCTAGGGGCGACTGTTTAGGTTTGACTATGCGACCAGACTAGCTACCCAGCCGAGAACTTTACCTGGCTTATCCCTAGGCTTTACGCCTTAGTCAAACCGCCTGACGTTCTCTAATTGGTGCTGAGCCCAATCCAAAACGCGCCTGAACAGGCGTTTGGTAGTCTCTGATTCATTATAGCTACAGTCAGCGGTGCCGTTGTGGAGCGCTTACGTACCCAGGACGCTGCTAGAACAAAAAGTACCGCTGGGCCATGGGCAGCACGTCTGCCGGTTCGCAAGTGAGCAGCTGACCGTCGGCCCGCACCTCGTAGGTTTCGACGTTGACCTCCATGTGGGGCTGGTAGGTGTTGAGCTTCATATCAGCTTTGCTGAGGCTGCGACAGTTGGCCACCGCAGCGGTAGCTTTGGCTAAACCAATCTGCTCAGGAATGCCCCAATCGATCGCGGCCTGGGAGACAAAGCTAAAAGAGGTGGCGGCGATCGCCCCCCCAAAGCTGCCAAACATGGGTCGCATATGCACCGGCTGCGGGGTAGGAATGCTGGCGTTGGGGTCGCCCATCTGAGCCCAGGCGATCGCGCCGCCCTTGATCACAAGCTCGGGCTTGACCCCAAAGAAGGCGGGCTTCCACAGGCACAGATCGGCCAGCTTGCCCGCTTCGATCGAGCCCACATGGTTGGCAATGCCGTGGGTGATGGCGGGGTTAATGGTGTATTTGGCCACGTAGCGCTTGGCCCGATGGTTGTCGTTGCGATCGCTGTCCTCTGTCAGCGGCCCGCGCTGCACCTTCATCTTGTGGGCGGTCTGCCAGGTGCGAATCACCACTTCGCCCACCCGACCCATGGCCTGGGAGTCGCTGGCGATCATACTGAAGGCTCCCAGGTCGTGGAGAATGTCTTCGGCAGCGATGGTTTCGCGGCGAATGCGGGACTCGGCAAAGGCAATGTCTTCGGGAATGCTGGGGCTGAGATGGTGGCACACCATCAGCATGTCGAGGTGCTCGTCGAGGGTGTTGCGGGTGTAGGGGCGGGTGGGGTTAGTCGAGGAGGGCAGCACATTGGCCTCGCCGCAGACTTTGATGATGTCGGGCGCGTGGCCGCCGCCGGCTCCCTCGGTGTGGTAGGTGTGAATCACCCGGTGCTTGAAGGCGGCGATCGTGTCTTCTACAAAGCCCGCCTCGTTGAGGGTGTCGGTGTGGATCGCCACCTGCACGTCGTACTCGTCGGCGACGCCCAGGCAGGTGTCGATGGTGGCGGGGGTAGTGCCCCAGTCTTCGTGCAGTTTGAGACCCATTGCGCCCGCTTTGATCTGCTCCGCCAGGGCTTCCGGCTGGGCGCTGTTGCCTTTGCCTAGAAACCCGAGATTCATAGGGAAGGCGTCTGCCGATTGCAGCATGCGCCAAATGTTCCACGCGCCTGGGGTGCAGGTGGTGGCGTTTGTTCCTGTCGCTGGCCCGGTGCCGCCGCCGATCATGGTGGTAATGCCGGAGGCGATCGCAGTGTCGATCTGCTGGGGGCAAATGAAGTGAATGTGGCTGTCGATGCCCCCGGCGGTGACGATCATGCCCTCCCCGGCGACAACCTCGGTGCCGGGGCCAATAATGATATTCACATTGTCTTGAATGTAGGGGTTGCCCGCCTTGCCGATGGTGTCGATCTTGCCGTCTTTGATGCCGATATCGGCTTTAACAATGCCCCACCAGTCGAGAATCAGGGCGTTGGTAATCACCATGTCCACCGCGCCCGCGTCGCGCCCGATGGGCGACTGCCCCATACCGTCGCGGATGACCTTGCCGCCGCCAAATTTCACCTCGTCCCCATAGGTGGTGAAGTCTTGTTCGACTTCAATGATGAGTTCGGTGTCGGCCAAGCGAAGGCGATCGCCCACCGTCGGGCCAAAGGTCTCGGCATAGGCACGCCGGTCCATGCGGTAGCTCATGGGAACTCCTCAGTTGGGGCAAATTTAGCTAGAACCACTCTAGAATGCGGGATTTCCCGGCTTTGGTCAATTGGGATACGGTTGCCGGTGCTGAAGCGAGGGATTCTGTGCCTTTATGTTGCGTTCGCTAAAAAGATAGCCCGAAGGACAATTCCCTCGGGCCACACATAAGTACGATTCGCGCTGCGCTTCGGCAGGCAGCGCTGCTGCTCTAGCTAGCCAGATATTCACGAATGTCAGACTGACGCTTGCGGAGCTTCGTCAGCGCCTCGCGCTCAATCTGGCGAACGCGCTCACGGCTAATTGAGAGCAGGTCGCCAATTTTGGCCAGGGTCATGGTTTTGCCGTCAGCCAGGCCAAAGCGCAGGGAGAGCACCTCGCGCTGCTGAGGGGTCAGGTCGCCCATAAGGCGCTCCAGGTCCTGGCGCAGAGACACCTGAGTGGCAAAGTCCTCGGGCGAAGGGCCGTCATCTTCAAGCAGCTCACCCAGTTCCGTATCCTGGTTGTCGCCCACCTTGAGGTCAAGGGAAAGGGGCTGACGCGACTTTTCGAGGTAGTCACGCACCTGCTTGGTGGTGAGGTCGCACTCGATAGCTAACTCAGCTACCGTAGCCGCTCGCCCGTGCCGCTGTGAGAGGGTGCGCTGGGCTTTTTTGAGTTTATTGAGCTTTTCGGTGATGTGAATGGGCAGGCGAATAGTGCGGCTTTTTTCAGCGATCGCGCGGGTAATAGCCTGGCGGATCCACCAGTAGGCGTAGGTGGAGAAGCGATAGCCCTTGGTAGGGTCAAACTTCTCAACTCCGCGCTGCATACCGATGGTGCCCTCCTGAATCAGGTCGAGCAGGTCGACGTTGCGCTTGATGTACTTCTTAGCCACCGATACCACCAGTCGCAGGTTGGCTTCCACCATTTTGCGCTTGGCCAAATTGCCTTGGCGAACGATCGCAGATAGCTCAGCCACAGGAAGCTCGACCGCCTCGGCCCACTGTTCTAGCGTGAGCCCATACCCAGCAATTTCTTCTGCGGCCAGCCGTTTCGCTTCCAAGGCTGTCAGTTTCTGCACCTGCTTGCCCAACACGATCTCTTCTTCGTGGGTGAGCAGAGGCACCTTACCAATCTCCTTCAGGTAGGTGCGCACCAGATCCGTGGAGTTTTGCACAGCTCTCATAAATCGACAACCTTAGGGAACAGCGTCGCAAAAACAATTAAACAGGCGACCCAGACTGCAAATAGGCTCAGGCACAACAGCGCCAGAGGCCAGTCGTGTTGGATTGCCTTGGGAGCCTAAAGGCACCTCTACGGCCAGCAACCTTTTCTCCTGATCTAAGGGCGAGACCGCACCGGAACTGGAACTGGCTCGGCTTCGAGGGCAGCCTCGTCAGAGCGACGCTTGAGAATGACACCGGCCACAACTAGGGCGGCACCAGCTTCTAAAAGAATTTCAACAGGACTCATGGGTAAAAGCTTGTGAACTGCTTATGTAAACAAGTGTAACATTTATTAAAGAGAGCGTGAATGGTTATTAATACTCAAGCTAGCCTCGGTGACTGGGGCTATACTCCCTAGACTAAAGCCCTTGAAGTGGGTGTGTTGCATTCCAGAAGACATATTTTTGAGATTGTCAGGAACAGGATTCTTAAAATTTAAGAGGAATGTTAATAAAAAACTGAGTATCGACTCATTTGCTTAAGAATTGCTGCGTCGCTCATTAAGCGGAGAGAGACAGCTGGGAGCCTTGGGCAGTTTTGGCAACATCGATGCGGTTTTGAAAGGCCGCCCGAAAGTGGGGAATGTGGGTGACGGTGAGAATACAGGCGAAGTCAGAGGCGATCGCGTTGATGGCGGCAATCAGGCGATCGCAGCCCTGCTGGTCCTGGGTACCAAAGCCTTCGTCGATGATGAGTAGTTGTAAGGCCAAGCCAGAGCGCTGGGCCAGCAGCCGAGCCAGGGCCAGCCGCAGGGCGAAGTTGACCCGAAACGCCTCGCCGCCGGAGTAGGTTTCGTAGGGACGGGTGCCGTGGGCATCGGCAATCAAAATATCTAAAGTGTCGATGACGCCCTGACCGCGTTTAGTAGCCCGCTGGGTGACAAACTGCACGTGCAGCTGATGGGCACTAAGGCGACCCAGCAGGTGGTTGGTTTCGGCCTCCAGCTGGGGCAGCAGATTTTCAATCATCAGGGCCTGAATGCCGTTGCGGCCAAAGGCGTGGGCCAGCTCCTGGTAAACTCGCTGCCGCTGGCGCACGGCGGCCAGGTCTTGCTGCCGCTGGGCTAACCCCTGCTGTAGGGCTTCGAGGTGCTGGCGGGCCTGGTCTAGGGCACCAAGCTGGGCCAGCAGGGCATCGCGCTGGTGCTGACGGTCGGCGATCGCGTCTTCTAGCTTTTCTAGAGCGGCGGGGTCGTAGGCCAAGGCCTGGCCCTCGGCTTCTAGGGCCACAATGGCGGCGTTCAGCTGGTCCAAGTCTTGCTGCTGTTGCCGGTACTGGGACTTCAACGTGGCCAGCTCAGCCCTCTGGCTTGCGTGCTGCTGGCGGGCCTGCTCTAGGTCGCGCTGTCGCTGTCGCCAGACCTGGGCCAGCGACAGCGCCTGGCGCACCTGCTGGTGGCGATCGATGTGGTAGTGGAGCTGATCGAGGGCGGCCTGGGCGGCGGCCAGAGCCAGCCCCGGCTCACTCTGCCGGAGCTGGTCCAAGTCGGCTTCGAGCTGAGCAAGCTCGGTCTCAAGGCGCTGCTGCCGCTGGGTGAGCTGCTGCCGCCGCCGCTGCCCCTGCACCAGGTCGCGGTGTTTAATCTCGGCCCAGCGCAGGCGATCGACCTGGCCCCGCACCAGGGCGTGGTCGCGATCGTCGTAGGCTAGCTGGGCCAGGGTTTGATCAATGTGGTGCAGCTCAGCGCGGCGATCGAGGGCGTACTGGTTGGTGCTCAGGCACTGCCCCAGCCGTTTCTGCTCGGCTTCCAGGGCCTGCAGCTGCTCCTGCACCGTCGCCTGGGATGCCATTTGGGCGCTTAGCTGCCCCTGCTTTTGCAGCACCGGGGCGTAGGCCTCAAGCTCGGCCTCTACGGCTCGATACTCCTGCCGCAGCACCTGAATCTCTCGCTCGGAGACGGCTAGCTGTTCTCGGATGACCCAAATTTCTTCCTGTAGCTCTTGCTGCTGCTGGCGGTGGCGCTGCTCGACGACGGTGCGGTGGTGAGCCGTCAGGGGGCGATCGCAGAGAGGGCAGGCCGCTTCGGGCAGCCCCAGCAGCCCCAGCTTTTGACCAATCTGAGCGATCTGGGTCTCGCAGCGGCGCTGGTTGGCCTGCAATACTTCCATAAAGCTACGCCGCTCCAACCCCTTTTCGCGCACCTGCTCCTGGTAGGCCCGCCGCTGCTCCAGGTAGCCGAGGGTGTCAGAGACCTCCTGGGCTGTAGCTACCAACTGGGGGCGATCGCCCTGATGCTGCTGCAGCTGCTGGGCGCTGGCGGTGAGTTCTTCAAGGCGGGTCTGGAGGCGGGTCTGGGCCTGCTGTAGCTCTGCCTCCAGCTGCCGACGGCGCTGCTGCAGCGGCTCGGCCTGAAGCTGGAGGGCGTCGAGATGCTTGAGCTGGGCCTTAGCCGCCAAGAACTGCTTGCGGCTGGCGGCGATCGCATCACTCTGGCTCAGGAGTTCGTTGAGGTCGGCAAGCTGAGCCTGCACAGCAGCCAGCTGCATCTGAGTCTGGTTAAAGCGGGTGCGAGTGTGCTGCGAGTGAGCCTGCCAGGCTGCCTCCAGGGTCTGACGCTGGGCCTGCAGGGCTTGGTACTGCTGAAACTGCTGGTTAAGCTGGGCATCTTCGGCCTCCAGGGCCGCCAGCTCAACGACACCAGCTTCGATCGCAGCGGCCTGGGCCAGTAGGGTTTCCCGCTGACGCTGCTCCTCGGTTCGGGCGGTCAGGGCCGTCTCGGTTTGATGCAGCAGGGCGGTGAGGTGTTGCTGCTGCTGGCACTGCATCTGAAGCCGCTGCTCGACGCTGCGGTGGCTTTGCTCCAGGGCGCGCAGCTGCTGCTGGCGAGTGCGATCGCTCGACTGCTGCTGATCTAGCTGGTGCAGGGTCTGCTGCAGCTGGGCCTGACGCCGCAGCGTCGGCTCGTAGTCAGCCAGCGTGGCGATCAGCTCGTCGAGCTGGGTTTGGCGCAGGGCGGCTTCGACCTTCGCCTGCCGGACCTGATCTTTGGCCCGTTCGGCCAGCTGATCGTAGTGCTGCAGCTTGAGTAGATCGGCCAAAATTTGCTTGCGATCGCCGGGTCGCTTCAGCATAAAGTCGTCGGCACCCCCCTGGCGCAGGTAGGCCGAATTGACAAACGTGTCGTAGTCAAGCCGGAGGTGGCGGCAAATCAGTGCTTGGGTAGCCCGTACCCCGCGCTGAGTCAGCACCCGCCAGCCCGCTTCGGTATAGACCTGGAACTCCAGGCTGGTGCCCTGGCTGCGGTGGCGGCTGCGGATAACTCGATAGGTGTGATCGCCCTGCTGAAACTGAAAGCTAACGCTGGCCTCCATCGCGCCCTGGTGAATGACGTCGTCATCGGCGGCAACCCGGCTTTGGCCCCACAGCGACCAGGCGATCGCCTCTAGGAGCGACGATTTTCCAGCCCCATTCGGCCCGGCCACGCAGACCACGTGCAGCCCGCTAAAGTCGAGGCTGGCATCGCGATAGCTGAGAAAATTTTTGAGGGCAATGTGCTTAGGAATCATGGGTACGTTAGCACCACTGCCCTAAGCCTACAGTACAAGCGAACCCTGAGTACACCTGTATTTTGGAAAAACGGCTGGCTCTATGCAAAAGCGGCTGAGATGAATGCTCATCTCAGCCGCTTTTGTCGGTTCAAAATACGGAAGCGGTGGGATTTGAACCCACGAGGGAAGGTTTACTCCCCTACCTCCTTAGCAGGGAGGCGCTTTCGACCACTCAGCCACGCTTCCAAGAACAAGAAGTGAACCATAAGTTCTTCGCTAGTTTAGCAGACACTTGGCAAAGACTTGATCGAACCGGGCAACTTTTTTTGTCAGAAACCTATGCAGCTCGGCTTGGTTGCAGCTGCGGCCAAAGATAGACCAGCCCTGAAATCAGGGTGAGCGCCACCGCCAGCCAAAACAGACCCAGGGCGGGCAGATCCCAGGCGGGTGGGTGAGGGGCAATGAGCAGCGCGATCGCCGCGATTTGCACCACAGTTTTGGCCTTGCCCCACAGGTTGGCCCCTGGTACCGCCCCCCCAGACTGCAGCACCGGGTTGACGCGCCAGCCTGCGATCGTAACCTCCCGCGCCACAATTAAAAACACGCCCCAGGCGGGCACCTGATTCAGTTCGATCAGCATCAGCAGCGGCGCAAACACCAGCAGCTTGTCCACCAGCGGGTCTAAAAATTTGCCCAGGTCGGTAACCTGGTTGAGCCGCCGGGCCAGGTAGCCATCGAGCCAGTCGGTGCCCGCTGCTACCACAAAGAGGCCCGCTGCCCACCACCGCTGGGTCTCCGTTGGGGCCTGGAGCAACACCAGCAGCAGCGGCACACCCAGCAGCCGCGACACCGTAATCCAAGTTGGTAAATTCATGGCTCTAGGGTATACCGAGCCCAGCCGCTTTTACATCCTTATTCTGGGCGAGTACTGGCAGGGCTAGCTGGGCAGGGGGTTATCCTTTAATCTTGCCAAACCTGCGATCGCGCTGCTGGTAAGCGTAAATCGCCCGGTGAAACTCTGAAACATCGAAGTCGGGCCACAGGGTTTCGGTCACATAGATTTCGGCGTAGGCCAGCTGCCACAGCAAAAAATTGCTGATCCGCATTTCGCCGCTGGTTCGAATCAGCAGGTCGGGGTCGCTAATGCCAGCGGTATACAGGTGGCGACCAAACAGCTCCTCACTGATATCTTCGGGGCTGAGCTTGCCCTGCTGTACCTGTTCAGCGATCGAGCGGCAGGCCTGCACAATCTCCTGCCGACCGCCGTAGTTGGTGGCTACCGTAAACTCGATGCCGTGGTTGCCCTGGGTTTGGGTTACGGCCTGGTGAATCTCACCCTGGAGCGATCGCGGCAGTGCCGCCAGATTGCCCACAAAGCGAATGCGAACGTTTTCTTCCATCATTTCCAACAGTTCCTGGCGCAGCACCCGCTCAAACAGCGCCATCAAAAAATCTACCTCCTCGACCGGACGGCCCCAGTTCTCGGTCGAAAAAGCATAGGCCGTCAGGGCCCCAATGTTCCAGTCGCGGCAGCAGCGCAGCAGTGTTTTGAGGGTCTCAACCCCCCGGCGGTGGCCCATAATGCGCGGTAGCCCCCGCTGTTTTGCCCAGCGTCCGTTGCCATCCATAATTACCGCTACGTGCTGAGGCAGGCGATCGGGCTGGAGGTCGGCGGGCAGGGCGTAGCGAACAACAGGCTTGGTGGTCATTTTTTCTCTCGGGGAGACGATGAAGGGAGACGAAACAAGCGCAGCACGTAGGCAACCCCAAGGCTACCCAACCGCCGACCAAGGCTTCTGAGTTGAGGGGCCACCGCCTCGCGATCTACCGACTTTGAAAACTTAGACCGCAGAATACTGCGCAGGCGGCTGCTGGTCAGAGGCCGATCTAGAATACCGCCTTCCGCCAAAGAAATAGACCCTGTTTCTTCGGATACCACAACACAAAGACAGTGCTCCACTCGCTCGGTAATGCCCATCGCCGCCCGGTGACGGGTGCCCAACTGCCGTGAGGCCACCCGCTCCGAAATGGGCAAAATTACCCCCGCCGCCGCAATTCGCGAACCTCGTACCAGCATGGCCCCATCGTGGAGCAGGGTGCTGGTTTGAAAAATGGTTTGAATCAGCTCCTTAGACACTTCCGCATTGATGCGCACCCCCGGCACCGTAAAGTCTCGCTCGTCGATCAGCTTGTCGATTTCGAGAATGAGCAAAGCCCCGGTGCGGTTTTGAGACAGCTCCTTAACGGCATCGACAATTTCGTCGATTACGTTGTCGGGCTGGGGCATGGTTTCGCGGGAGGGGCTGAGCAGTTCCCACACCCGGCCCTGGCCAAGTAGCTCTAGCAGCCGCCGAAACTCCCCCTGCAGCATGAAGGCCATCGCTACCGCCGAGCCAATTACCAGCTTGTCGAGCACAAAGCCCAGCAGCGCCAGGCCCAAAAATTTGCCCAGCGCTGCCGCCAGCATCAAGAAAATCAGCCCCCGCACCATCCAGAGGGTGCGGCGCTCGCCGATGATCACCAGCACCACGTAGCTCAGCAGCAGCACCAGCACAATGTCGAGCGCCTGAAGCACGAACCTAACCTGGTCAAGGTTTGCTAGCCATTGCTCCCAGAGGTAGTTCATGCAGCGTTAGAGGATGGTGCCTGAGCGGCTGTGCGATAGGGTGGCCCGATCAGCCCCCGGCAAAACCCTGTCCAAGGCTAGCAACCGGCGCTGGCTTAGGGTGATTTGGCTTTGGGTCGCAGGGCTTCGGGTAAGCAGTCCTGACGAAGCAAATCGGCTACGGTTTCCCGCCGAATAATCAAGGTGGCGTCACCTTCGGTCACCAGCACTGCCGCCGGCCGAGGCACCCGGTTGTAGTTCGAAGCCATGCTGTAATTGTAGGCACCCGTGCCCGCAATAGTAACTACATCGCCACTCTTCAACTCAGGCAGAGCCGCATCTTTAATTAAAATATCGCCTGACTCACAGTGTTTACCGGCCAGGGTAATAGTTTCGGCCAGGGGCGCAGTCATGCGATTGGCCACCAGGGCCCGATAGACCGACTGATAGGTAATGGGGCGGGGGTTGTCTGACATGCCGCCGTCCACCGAGGCGTAGGTGCGCAGCCCAGGGATCACCTTTTGACTGCCGACGCGATAGGCGGTGACGCAGGCGGGGCCAATCAGCGATCGCCCTGGTTCGCACAGCAGCCGGGGCAGGGGAATGCCCTTGGCCTCGCAGGCGGCTACCACGCTATCGCACACGGTCTTTACCCAGGTGTCGATGCTCGGCGGGTCGTCGCTCTCGGTGTAGCGAATGCCCAGGCCCCCGCCCACGTCGAGTTCTGTCAGGGTGAGACCATAGCGCTGAGCTGTCACCATCCACTGGGCCATAACACCGCCCAGGTCGGTGTGGGGGTTGAGCTCAAAAATTTGTGAACCAATGTGGGCATGTACCCCCAGACAGTTGAGCTGCGGCTGCCCAGACAGAAATTCAAACACCGCTTCGATTTGGTCGGGGTCAAAGCCAAACTTGCTGTCGAGGTGGCCGGTGCGAATGTATTCATGGGTGTGGCACTCGATGCCGGGGGTGACCCGCAGCAGAACGGGTACGGTTTTGCCTGTCTGGGTGGCAATTTCGCCCAGGGTTTTAAGCTCTAGCCAGTTGTCGACGACAATGCGGCAGCCCACCTCGACGGCCAGAGTTAGCTCTTCTAAAGACTTATTGTTGCCGTGGAAATAAAGATTGGCTGGGGCGGCTCCGGCTTCGGTGGCGGTCAACAGTTCCCCGGCTGAGACGACATCAATGCCCAGCCCCTCGTCGGTCACGATCGCGCAGATTGCCATACAGCTCCAGGCCTTAGAGGCATAGAGCACCAGCGCCTCGCCCGGATAGTAGCGCTTAAAGCCCTGGCGGTACTGGCGACAGGCGGTGCGCAAGGTGTGGTGATCCAAAATATAGAGGGGGGTACCAAACCGCTCGACTAGATCGACGACGTCACAGCCGCCGACGCTCAAGTGGTCGTCGGGGGTAACGGTGGTAGTCAGGGGCAAAAGCTGCTGGTTCGGGGACAGCGCTCCGGTTGAGCTGTCGGGGGGCAGGTACTGGCGGCTATCGGCGGTCGAGGCCGGTATAGGGGAAGTCGAAACCATAGACGTTGCGCTCACAGAAACGAAAGAGATGGGCAGGGTTTAAGAACTTGAGGAGACAGCTGCGACTCCAAACCGGCGGTTGTCCACGAGGCAGCGCTTTAGGCGATCGCGCCGCGCCCCAACCCTCAGTGTACAATTAAGGGCTGTGCCAGTTTTGAGCCAATTAAGTTATTTGTATTTGGCCAATCACACTGTGGGCTATCTTTCCTGCCAGACTCCAAGCCACGCTGACATCCCTGCCCTAGTGGCACTCGACCAAAGCGCCCTAGGGGGGTTGTGGTCAGCAGGGGCCTACAGCCGTGAGATCAATAGCCCCAACAGCCGGTTGCTGATGTTGGTCCACAGGCCCAATGCTACTGGGGGAGACGCCACCGATCTATCGATTGCTTCGATGGCTGACCCGCAAGCTGACCGGGATAAGGGCTCAGAACCAGGCGAGCTTAAGAAAACCGCTAGCGTCACTGAGTCAGATGAACGTGAGGCAGATGCGGTCAATGAGCCTGAGGCGGCCCCCACCCTGCTGGGGCTGGGCTGCTACTGGGCCATTTTGGATGAGGCCCACATTACTATACTGGCGGTCGATCCCCGCTACCAGCGGCGGGGCCTGGGTCAATGGCTACTGGTAAATCTGCTCTTCGATGCCTGCAACTATCAAAGAGCGGCCCCGGACGACCACATTGTCCTGACCCGCGCCACCCTGGAGGTGCGTCCCTCTAACAGTCGCGCCCTGGCTCTCTACGAAAACTTTGGCTTTGAGACCTTGGGCCGCCGCCGCCGCTACTATGCTGACGGCGAAGATGCCCTGATTCTTTGGCAAAATTCCCTCAAAATGCCTGAATTTCGCGATCGCCTGGGGCAGCGATACCGCGCGGCGCGTCACCGGCTTAAACGACAGGGTTGGCAGATTGAAAATGAAAAAATAGCGGGCAACCGAACCTGAAACCGAACCTTTAAAGTTGAGAAAATTTACATTTTTTCAAATCTCAACCTATTGACCATTGGCGATCCCAAGCTGTTTTTGCAGTTTTACGAGCACGCTAACTAGGCGCGGTAAACCGGCTGTTTAGTAGGGCACAACCGACAAAAATCACTGTGCTAGAATTTGCCTATCCGGCACGCACCAGGTGATTAATACCATCATGTTTGAACGCTTCACAGAAAAAGCAATCAAGGTCATCATGCTGGCGCAGGAGGAAGCTCGTCGGTTAGGCCACAACTTTGTGGGCACCGAGCAGATTCTCCTGGGGTTAATTGGGGAAGGCACAGGCGTAGCCGCCAAGGTCTTGAAGTCGATGGGCGTCAACCTCAAAGACGCACGTATCGAAGTTGAAAAGATTATTGGTCGTGGCTCTGGTTTTGTCGCCGTTGAAATTCCCTTTACCCCCCGAGCCAAGCGTGTGCTTGAACTCTCCCTGGAAGAGGCCCGTCAGCTCGGCCACAATTACATTGGCACCGAGCACCTACTCCTGGGACTGATCCGCGAAGGCGAGGGGGTCGCGGCCCGCGTTCTTGAAAATCTGGGCGTTGATCTCTCCAAGGTGCGCACTCAGGTGATTCGCATGCTGGGTGAAACCGCTGAGGTCTCTGCCGGGGGCGGTCAAGGCCGCACTAAAACCCCCACCCTCGACGAGTTTGGCTCTAATCTGACTCAAATGGCTGCCGATGGTAAGCTCGATCCGGTGGTGGGTCGCCAGAAAGAAATTGAGCGCGTTATCCAAATTCTGGGTCGGCGCACCAAAAATAACCCGGTGTTAATTGGCGAACCCGGCGTGGGTAAAACCGCGATCGCAGAAGGTCTGGCCCAGCGCATCGGCAACGGCGACGTGCCCGACATTCTCGAAGACCGCCGAGTGGTTACCCTCGACATCGGCCTGCTGGTGGCCGGTACCAAGTACCGGGGCGAGTTTGAAGAGCGCCTGAAGAAAATCATGGATGAGATCCGCACCGCGGGCAACGTCATCCTGGTGATCGACGAGGTTCACACCCTAATTGGGGCGGGAGCTGCCGAAGGTGCGATCGACGCCGCCAACATCCTCAAGCCTGCCCTGGCCCGGGGTGAGCTGCAGTGCATCGGGGCGACCACCCTCGATGAGTACCGCAAGCACATCGAGCGCGACGCTGCCCTCGAGCGACGCTTCCAGCCGGTGATGGTGGGCGAGCCCAGCGTGGATGAAACCATTGAAATCCTCCACGGTCTGCGCGATCGCTACGAGCAGCACCACAAGCTCAAGATTGCCGACGAAGCCCTAGAGGCCGCTGCTAAGCTCTCCGATCGCTACATCGCCGATCGCTTCCTGCCCGACAAGGCCATCGACCTGATCGATGAAGCGGGTTCCCGCGTGCGCCTGATCAACTCCCAGCTGCCTCCGGCGGCCAAGGAGCTCGATCGCGAGCTGCGCCAGGTGCTCAAAGATAAGGACAACGCCGTGCGTTCCCAGGACTTTGACAAAGCCGGGGAATTGCGCGATCGCGAGATGGAAATCAAGGCCGAAATTCGGGCGATCGCCCAGAACAAGGTCACCGAAGACGCCGAGGGCGAAGACATGCCTGTAGTGGGCGAAGAAGACATCGCCCACATCGTCGCCTCCTGGACTGGGGTACCGGTGAGCAAGCTCACCGAGTCCGAGTCCGAGAAGCTGATGCACATGGAAGACACCCTGCACCAGCGTCTAATTGGTCAAGACGAAGCGGTGAAAGCCATCTCGCGCGCCATTCGCCGGGCTCGAGTCGGCCTCAAAAACCCCAACCGACCGATCGCCAGCTTTGTGTTCTCCGGCCCCACCGGGGTTGGTAAAACCGAGCTGGCCAAGTCTCTGGCGGCTTACTTCTTCGGCTCCGAAGACTCCATGATCCGCCTAGATATGTCCGAGTTTATGGAGCGCCACACGGTCTCCAAGCTGATCGGTTCGCCTCCGGGCTACGTCGGCTACAACGAGGGCGGTCAGCTCACCGAGGCGGTGCGTCGTCGGCCCTACACCGTAGTGCTGTTCGACGAAATTGAGAAGGCTCACCCCGACGTCTTCAACATGCTGCTGCAAATTCTAGAAGACGGTCGCCTGACCGATGCCAAGGGTCGGACGGTTGACTTCAAGAACACCCTGCTGATCATGACCTCCAACATCGGCTCCAAGGTGATCGAGAAGGGTGGCGGCGGTCTCGGCTTCGAGTTTGAGCAAGATCAGGCCGAGTCGCAGTACAACCGCATTCGCTCCCTGGTCAACGAAGAACTCAAGCAGTACTTCCGGCCTGAGTTCCTCAACCGCCTCGACGAAATCATTGTCTTCCGTCAGCTCACCAAAGACGAGGTCAAGGAGATCTCCGACATCCTGCTCAAGGAGGTGTTTGCTCGACTTACCGAGAAAAACATTCACCTGCAGGTCACTGAGCGCTTCAAGGAGCGCCTGGTGGAAGAGGGCTACAACCCCAGCTATGGGGCACGGCCGCTGCGTCGGGCGATCATGCGTCTGCTCGAAGACACCCTGGCCGAAGAGATTCTCTCGGGTCGTCTAGGCGATGGCGATACCGCTACCGTCGATGTCGACGACACCGGCAAGGTGACGATCCAAGCGGAACAGCGCCGCGAGCTAATCTCCGCCGAGAGCTAGCTACTGCGCTGCAGGCTGGATAGAGTGCAAGAGCGGCTGAAGTTGCTCAACCGCTCTATCCAGCCCGTAACGAGAATTATGTTATGTCTTGTGAAGATTGCCGCTCCCGTTTGGGGGCGGCATTTTACTTTTTACCCCCATGGGTCATGCGCTGGCGACCCAGAGCCGCTATGCTGGCAACACCATTTGAGAGGTTTCACCATGGGCGACACCACCAACTGCGAAAAATTGGCGGTTGTGCTTAACCGAGCTAGCCAGCAGGGCAAAAGTGCCTTTTGTAAAATGCTTTGGGGTAATCAGCCCGAAACCGTTCAGGATCAGCTCAGGCCTCTTCTTAGTGCCGAGGCCATTGATGCCCTACGCAGCGAGGAAGACTAGGAGCTTAGGGTTTCATTAGGTCACGGGTTCCCCCATCGGTCGTTTCCCTTGCTACAGTCGATAAGCGGATTGGAAAAGCATTGCAGGAGCACAGCCATGGACCAGTGGCAGCAGGGGGAAACAATTGACGTGGCGATTACTGACCTCAGCAGCAGTGGTGACGGTCTGGGGCGTTGGCAGGAGCGGGTCGTGTTTGTGCCCGACACCGTGCCTGGCGACACTGTACGTGCCCGTTTGGTGCAGGCCAAGCCCACCTTTGGCCGAGCCAAAGTGCGGCAGCTGCTCACCCCCTCGCCCGATCGCGTGCGTGCGGCCTGTATTGTGGCCGATAAATGTGGTGGCTGCCAGTGGCAGTCGATTGACTACCCGGCCCAGCTGGCGGCTAAGCAGCAGCAGGTGCTCGATGCTCTAACCCGCATCGGTGGGTTTGAGGATCTTGAGGTGCTGCCAATTTTGGCGGCAGAAGCGCCTTTGGGCTACCGCAACAAGGCCACCTACCCCCTAGGGCGATCGCCCGAAGGCCAGGTCAAGGCGGGCTACTTTCGCCAGGGTAGCCACAAGCTGGTCAACCTCAACCAGTGCCCTGTGCAGGACGAGCGCCTGAACCCCCTGCTGGCGGAGGTCAAGCGCGACATTCAGGATCGGGGCTGGTCTATCTATAACGAGACTAAGCATCAGGGGCGACTGCGGCACCTGGCCCTGCGGGTGGGCCGTCGCACTGGGCAGCAGCTGCTCACCCTGGTTTCCACCGCGCCAAACCTGAAAGATATTGAGCTGCAGGCCCAGGAATGGCGCGATCGCTACCCCGCTCTTGTCGGTGTCTGCGTCAACCTCAACCCCGACAAAACCAACGCTATCTTTGGGGCCGAGACCTTAGTTATTGACGGTGTGCCTTACATCGAAGAAATGTTTGCAGGTCTGCGGTTCCGCATCCATGCCACGACCTTCTTTCAGGTCAATACTGAGCAGGCCGAGCAGGTTTTGCAGGTAATCTCAAACGAGCTGCAGCTCACCGGTAGCGAAACCCTAATTGATGCCTACTGCGGCGTTGGTTCCCTAACCCTGCCGCTGGCCCAGAAAGCCAAACGCGTTGTGGGCATAGAAGTGCAGCCTGAGGCCGTGGCCCAGGCCCTGATCAATGCCGGACTGAACACCATCGATAACGTAGAATTTCGGGCTGGCGATGTGTCAGAACAGCTGTCGTTGGCGGCTGCCAACCTCAGCGATCCACTGGATGTGGTGGTGCTTGACCCGCCGCGTAAGGGCTGCGATCGCCCCGTGCTCGACGCCCTGCTCGAACTACACCCGCCCCGTATTGTCTACATGAGCTGTGACCCGGCTACCCTGGCCCGTGACCTCAAGGTGCTGCGGGAGGAGGGCGGTTACACCCTGACTAAGGCCCAGCCCGCTGACTTCTTTCCCCAGACTCCCCACGTAGAATGCGTCGCATTTCTGGTAGCGTAAAAGCCAGATTGGTTTTTGCGCCCGTCCCCAGCTCCTATCCTCAGCGCCTATGAAGTTCAGCACCATTGCCGACAAAATTCAGATTACTGCGGCCTCCAGTTTGACCACCGACCCCAGCCACGACCCAGATATCGCTGGGGTTGCCGCCGTTGACCAGGCTTCAATAGGGACGCTGAGCTACATTGAGGGAGACAAGTTTGCCGCCTTTGTGGCCAAGACCCAGGCCAGCGCCCTGATTTTGCCTCAGAACCCCACCATGCAGGCCCAGGCAACCGATCGCGGCTTGGCTTGGCTTAGCACCCCTGATCCGCGCCTCGCCTTTGCCCGCGCCATTGCCCTGTTCTACACGCCCTATCAGCCTGGCGCTGGCATTCATCCCAGCGCCGTTATTGACCCGACCGCCGTCTGTGGCGAACGGGTCTCGATCGGAGCCAATGCCGTAATTCAGGCTGGGGTTAGGCTGGGGGACGGCGTCTGTGTGCACCCTAACGTGGTGATTTACCCTGAGGTGCAGGTGGGCGATCGCACTGTGCTGCACGCTAACTGCACCGTCCACGAGCGAACCCAGATTGGGGCCGACTGCGCTATCCACAGCGGCGCGGTGATTGGGGCTGAGGGCTTTGGCTTTGTGCCTACCGCTCAGGGCTGGGAAAAAATGGAGCAGTCGGGCATTGTGGTGATTGAAGATGGCGTGCGGATCGGCAGCAACACCACCATTGATCGCCCTGCGGTCGGCACCACTCGCGTGGGTCGGGGCACCAAGCTCGATAACCTGATACACATCGCCCACGGCTGTCAGGTGGGCGAAGGGGTGGTGATGGCCGCTCAGGTAGGCATGGCTGGGGGCGTGATCGTTGGCAATCGAGTAATCCTAGCGGGCCAGGTGGGTATTGCCAATCAGGCTAAGATTGGCGACGGGGCGATCGCTACTGCTAAAACCGGCATCCACAGCGATGTTGCCCCCGGTGAAACGGTTGCCGGTTCGCCAGCTCTGCCCTACAAGGTATTTCTCAAGGCCTCAGCGGTGTACCGCCGCCTGCCAGATATATACAAAACCTTTCAGCAGCTGCAAAAGCGACTGCCCTAAATCCGCGTTTAGAAGCCAATGCCCAACGATTCTGCCAACGGTACGCCCGATATTCAGCAAGAGCTGCGACTTAGTCGTCCGTTTACCCTGGCCGATGCGATCGGGCATGAGGCCGGCAGCTTTATGAAGGGAGAATCGCCCATTCCTCGCCTGGTTCAGGCTAAGCACGGGGCACAGCAGGCGCTGAAAGAAGCGTTGCTCGACGGTCCTGGTGCGCTGCATCGAGTGCTAGAGCAGTGGCTCTGTAATGATGAAACTCGCCTTAGCCAGCACTCGCAGAACCCTGTCGAAGCCGTGAAAGATTTGCTGGAGACGGTACTGCGATCGCCCGAAACCTTTTACGAACTCGTGCGCCAGGCCGATGTTACCTGGGGGCAAATCTACGACTGTCGTCCCTACTTTCAGCAGCCAGGCCAACCGCCTCACCCCGACGATGAGTACACCCACGAGTCAGTCAGAGAAACCTTAAAGAACTGTCTATACGTGCTCAAACATCCCCCTCAAGTGCCCATTGGGGAGGATGGCCCAGAGGGTGAAGCCTAGAATAAATGGTTGATCAATTTAATTTAGAACCGATTCGAATACCCCAACTTCTTCGCGAGGGATAGAGGCTTTTGAGGACGTTTCTGAATGGGCACTTAGTTGTAATGGGCTACCAACCGCTTGGTAAAGAACAGCACACTTCTAAAAAACCGCTGTTGCCAAACGCAACAGCGGTAAAAAGAACTATGTGAATTGTCGATACAAACCCTAGATCGCGAAATCGGGATCAATACCGCGCCATACGGCGACAAGCCGCCCCTGTACATCGACTAGGTCGGCCGGAAACTCCATGACTGGGTAGTTGGGATTGGCGGGTTTGAGCTGCACCTGGTTGCCCTGGCGATAGAAGGACTTGAGGGTAGTGCCGCTCTCAACCCGAGCAGCGACAATGGTGCCCTCTCGAATGCCGTGGGGGTCTTTGACCGGGCGCATGATGACCACGTCTCCGTCCTGAATCATGGCCTCGATCATGCTGTCGCCAGTCACTTTGAGGGCGTAATCGCCAGACTGAATGGGCAGGCCGTTGAGATCTAAGCGCTCAACGGCATCGGTGAAGGCTTCGTTGACAAAACCAGCGGCAATGGTGCCTAAAATGGGCACTCCCCGAACGTCATCTCGAACGCGAATAGTGCGGGCTTTGCCTTCGCTCCACTCAATGTAGCCTTTGTTTTTGAGGTGCTCTAGGCGGCTTTGAATAGGAGCGGGGGAGCGCAAATTCATGGCTCGCATCATTTGGCGAATAGACGGAGAGTGCTGATTGGCTCGGATGTAATCGATTAGCCAGTCATAGAGTTCCTGTTGGGCAGTTGTTAAGGGTTCCATAGGGTTTAGCCACAGCATCAACGTCGTTTCATGGAACAAGTGTACCAGCTAGGCGGCAATCTGTCCACTGTAGCAGGAAAAAGTTGATTGATCTACCCTTACTTTCCCTAGGCGCACAGCTGCACAACAAAAAAGGCTGCCCGACGGCAGCCTTTTTTGTTGGTAGGGTTATTGCCTTTCTGCCATAGATGACTGAGGCTCAAACACCGCTTTAGCGAATGTACTCTTTTAGGATGCTGTTGCGGTTGGGGTGGCGCAGCTTGCGAAGAGCCTTGGCCTCAATTTGGCGAATGCGCTCGCGGGTGACATTGAAAATCTGACCGATTTCCTCGAGGGTCTTCATGCGACCGTCGTCAAGGCCATAGCGCAGGCGCAGTACGTCGCGTTCGCGGGGGCTAAGGGTGCCCAGCACACTCTCGAGGTCTTCTCGGAGCAGGCTCTTAGAAACCTGGTCTTCAGGGGTTTCGCCATCGGACTCGATGAAGTCGCCCAGGCGAGAATCTTCTTCTTTACCGATAGGTGTTTCGAGGGAGATGGGCAGCTGAGCCGACTTAGCGATAAACCGCAGCTTCTCGATGGTCATCTCCATACGAGTAGCGATTTCCTCTTCGGTGGGTTTGCGGCCTAGCTCCTGGGAGAGCAGCTTGGTGGTTTTTTTGATGCGAGAAATTGTCTCGTAAAGGTGCACCGGCAGGCGAATGGTGCGCGACTGATCGGCGATCGCTCGGGTGATGGCCTGACGAATCCACCAGGTTGCATAGGTCGAGAACTTGTAGCCCTTTTCGTGGTCAAACTTCTCGGCGGCCCGAATTAGGCCCAGGCTGCCTTCCTGAATTAGATCCTGGAAGGAGAGGCCACGGTTCATGTACTTTTTGGCAATTGAAACCACCAGACGCAGGTTAGACTGCACCATCTTGTCTTTAGCGCGGCGACCGATGTGCAGGCGGTGGCGGAAGCTGGCCAGACTGTAGGTTTGACCTTCGTCTTTGCTGACGGCTTCAGCCCATTCAGCATCGTAGGGATCGCGCTCAAGGGCGTCGGCCAAATCGTCGTAGATTCGCTCTAGCTTGAGCAGGTCGGCAATTTTTCGGGCGAGCTCAATTTCTTCTTCGGCCCGCAGTAGTCGAATGCGGCCAATCTCTTGCAGGTAGAGACGAATGGAGTCTTCGGTGTAGTGGCGCTTCTTGGTTTGAGTTCGGCGGCGGGTTACTTTCCCCTTAGGCGCTTTGTCATCGGCGCCGGCCTCGTCATCTTGAGCAACAAAATTCTCGTCGCCATCGCTATCGTTACCGTCGATCAGTAGATCGAGCTCAGTATCAGGGTCGATGGTGCCGAGCAGATGATTTGCTTGGGTCATGCCGCGATCCTCGTGCTCCTTAAGGTTGAAAGACAAAGACTGTGATCAGATTAACAGCTCTCTTCGGTAGATGCCCACAGTTCCGAAAAAGTGCGGATCTATTTTCTGGCGATCGGGTGGTATAGGCCCAAATAAGTAGGCTAGCTACAGCACTGATCCCGAGCTGATGGCCTAGCTCGCTGTCGCCTCTACCAGGAGGAATACATTAGCGGAGCCGAGGCTTTTCAATTTTAACTGCAATATCAGGCGATGTACCACCCCAACTTTTGAGAAGAGCGATTGAATCGGCTGAAAGGCTTAACTTTAGGGCGTAAAGCCCTGATCAAAATGAATGCTGTGCGCAGTTGAAAAACCGAGTTTGTAGAACAAATACACTACTTTTTCGTGGCCCTATTCACCAAATTGGCTATGGGCAAGGTGCACTTTGCGGTCGGCAGCGGCCATTCAAGTGAAACGTCTTTGGCCACAGATAAGGAGCAAAACTACTTGAGTAAGGCTGTCTCTCCTATGATAGAACCCTTACATTTTTAGGGCGGCGGCGAACAGAATTCCGTAAAGCTTCGCATGCCTGAGTTAATTGGCCCTGAGTCTAATAAAAAAACGGATCCAGATTTCTCATTTAAGAGAAAAAGGATCCGCTTTTTGGGTAAATAATTTGAGCTTTAGATCTTTGAAGCAGTAGCGGATGTGTAATTCGCTAAATGCCGCTGCCATCTAAAAATTCTTCGATAGCTCGATCTTGCAGGCGGCAGTAGGTGCTATCTTTCGCCTGTACAGCTCCAACCAGCACCGGCTGGAAACGGGTTTGGCCGATTGCCTGCACCTCTTTTTCTAACAATTCGATGCGATCGAGGAGTGCCCGAATGACTTGGGCCTCAGAGTCAGGCAGGCTGCCGTGCTCCAATGGGTCGACCCGTTCGCCAGCGCGGTACACAACCCGTCCGGGTACGCCGACTACCGTGCAGTCGGAGGGCACTTCCCGCAGCACTACAGAGCCTGCCCCAATCCGCACGTTGTGGCCTATGTAGATGTTGCCAAGCACTTTTGCCCCAGCCCCAACTACAACGTTGTCACCCAGGGTGGGGTGGCGCTTGCCAATTTCCTTGCCAGTGCCGCCTAGGGTGACGCCTTGATAGATGAGAGCGTAGTCGCCGACAATGGCGGTCTCGCCAATGACAACCCCCATACCGTGGTCAATGAAGACCGCCTTGCCAATGGTGGCACCGGGGTGAATTTCTATACCGGTCAAGAATCGGGCCAGGTGGGAGATTAGCCGAGGTACTAACGGCAGGCCCAGGTGCCACAGCCAGTGGCTGAATCGGTGCAGCGCCAGGGCGTGGAAGCCGGGGTAGCAGGTCAATACCTCTAGCCAATTGCGGGCCGCTGGGTCACGCTCGAAAACGATGTGAAAGTCGGCAAGCAGAGTCTTGAGCACGGGCAATGGAGTTAATGGCAGCTTCCTCATCCTAGCGTGGGCTTGCCCTCGACTAACACCTACTCGCGGGCAAGATTCTAGGGCTGATATTTTTCTGTCAAACTTTATTTCGCCAGAAAATTCACCAGACTTTTTTGCCGAACTATGGGCCGACGCTGAGGGAATAGCTGTAGCGCTGACCCTGGTTGTGGGACCCTACCCAAATGCGATAGGTACCGGCTGACCAGCTTTGGTCCTGAAGGAGGGCGTCGGGATTGCGGCGATCGCTGTCTTCGCCACAGCGAACGGTGCCGTCGGGCCCCTGCACCAGCAAACTGGTGTCGTTGCCGCCGCTGTTGACCTGGAGGGTGAGCGAGGCGAGGTCTTGCTGTAGGACCATGGTGTGGTCGGGGTTGGTGTCGGCAAACCCGGCGCAGATAATGCCGTTGCGATCGCGCCCAGCGATATTAGACAGCGCCGAAAGGCCATTGGTGAAGCCGCTAACGCTGGCGGTGGAGTTGGCCCCAGAAAGCGTGAACGATTCAAAATTTGCCTCTTGAGCCAGGGCTGGAAGGGCGGCCATGGCACCTACTGCTAAGCCTGCTACTAGGGCCAAGGCCCCCCGTCGTTGAGTCTTCATCGCCATGCCCCGGTCTTCTACAGTTCTCTTCTATGGTGCCGGGTCAGGGTTGCGATCGGCCGCCATAATAGACAGAAGTTGAAACTGTCTCTAGCTGCACCAATCGGTCTGCTGAAGCTTATCTAGATAAATGGCCCATGGCGGCCAAAGGAGGCACCAGCGATGGAACTGATCCTGTTGCTGATCTGCATCGTGAGCACCTGGGCGATCGCCCACACAATTGACAACCTAACTCATCTGGGTCAACTGCTGGTGCCGTCGCCCTGGCTGCTGGGCGGTGTTGCCCTGGTGATAGTCACCTGGCTGATGCGCGACTAGCGGCCCTGGGGCGACGTTCAAATTTAGATCCTAAGGCGTGTCATCAATTCTGGCTAAAGCCCTGATGTCCTCAGCTTGCCACGCCCGACCCAGAAAGATAGGCCGGGGGCTATAACCTCTGATTCATGGAGCATCAGCGACTCATTGATGACAGTTTCTAGATCTCGGTAGTGCCGTAGAGCTCAGGCACCTCTCGGGCTGGGGGCAATGATTTGGCATCGCGGGTCTCAATGTAGCCCGTATAGTAGGCTCCCGGCTCTATCTCTAGGGCACCAGCTACTACGTCGCCCTCTAGGCGGGCCGTGCGGCTGAGGGTGAGCTTGCCTTCAGCGTGCACTCGCGCCTTCAGCACCCCCTGCACCACAATATTCTGGGCCCTCACCTCCGGCCCTTCGATCAATCCCGTAGAGGAGATCTCAAGATCGCCTTTTATATCCACGGTGCCATGGATAACGCCGTCTACCCGCAGCATTCCCTCGGCGTGGAGCACCCCCTCAAACTCGGTTTTTTGACTCAGATAGGTCAACAGCGGAGCCGACTTGCGTTTGAACATTAGAAATTGCCCCATAACTCTAGAGAACAGCACTCCCAGCAATGGCCTAAGCGAGATTGACCCTACAGAAGCCGCCGCCAGCCTGACGGTTTAGCTGTGTAACTAAATCTTATATGTAACTAAATCTTAAAAGACAACGGCTGCCTGGCCAACAATCCACCAAATAAACGAAATTTCCTCATCCTGGGGAGGATACGCACTACGGTTCGCCCTAGCTAAGCTTTAAATCAAAAGAAACTTGGAAGAAACGCTCCTTATTCAAAGAGGACAGGGATCAATATAAACAGACGATAAACTCGATTGAAATTGATCCCCCTTCCCGTTTGTTTTTTTACTTCAATCCCTTAAAGACATTGTTTTAGCTCCAGTAAATGAGCGCAGGAGGTTTTACCCCTCGCGATCGCACCCAGTTCGACAGCGCACCTGAGCCTGTGCTGTCACATTTCCATCTCCACCCCCATAGCAACCCCAGAGGAAACCTACCATGACCGCTACTGATGTCCGCCTTCAGTTTGAGCAAACCGTTCAGGCGTTTGAGTCAGTTGATGTAGACTGCAAAATTGCTGTGCTCTGGCACACCTACGATACCCTGGGTCAGGCCTTTGCGGCTATTGCCCCAGTGGCGCTGTTTTCCCAAGCCGTACAGCAGCTGCTCAGCCAAATTCAGCAGGTCGACCGCGACGACCAAGCGGCCATTTTGCGCGATATTCTCTCTGGGGCCGAGACTCGCTTCACGGTCGCCTACCACGCGCTCAATATCAACATGAAGCTGGCCTTTTGGCATCGGCTGTTTCACCTGATGCCAGCCAATCGTCTGCCTCTGGCTACCTGCCAAGATGGCCCCGCTAAAACTCAGGCGCTGCTGGCCCGTCTCAACACCATGGGGTTAAATGAGCACCTTCACTTCCTGCGCCGAGTTGTCAGCTAGGCCCGAGTTAGACGATTAAAACCAGGTGCTTAAAGCCAGGGGCTAACCATCCCCTGGCTAGCCCTATTGGGTGGTGGCTTGGGTAGGTGTTTGTCTACCTCAGTCCAACAATGGTTTGGCAGCGGGCTGGTGGAGGGCTGAGTAAGACATGTCGGAAGCAGGGGTTGGCGGTAAAGTGAAATTCATAGGCTTTTGCAGGACTATTTCCGCTCTGCCGTCAACCTACGCCCAGTCTCCATGGCCAGCGTCTATATGCCCAGCATCGATGTCGATCAGCTTAGCAAGCGCTACCCCGTAGCGGTTAAAGAATCGGGGCTTGGGGGCACCCTGCGGCATTTTTTGCGTCGTCAGTACCGCATGGTAGAAGCGGTGCAAGCGATCTCGTTTCACATTGAGCCAGGGGAAATCGTAGGGTTTTTGGGGCCAAATGGAGCCGGTAAGACCACTACGCTCAAAATGCTGACGGGGCTAATTCACCCCTCCGCTGGTACAGTGCGGGTTGGCGATCAGGTGCCCTTTCAGCGCCGGGCCGAATTTTTACAGGATATTACTCTGGTGATGGGGCAAAAGCAGCAGCTGCTGTGGGATTTACCAGCCCTCGACTCGCTACGCATCAATGCCGCCATCTATGGCCTCTCCGACAAGGAATTTCGCTATCGGGTGGATGAGCTGACCGAGATGCTCTCCCTTCAGGACAAGCTCAATCAGCCGGTGCGCAAGCTGTCTCTGGGCGAACGCATGAAGGCTGAAATGATGGCGGCTCTACTGCACCGCCCCCGGGTGCTCTTTCTCGATGAGCCTACCCTGGGCTTAGATGTCAATGCCCAGGTGGCGGTGCGTGAGTTTTTGCGCGACTACAACCGCCGCTACCAGGCCACCATTCTGCTGACCAGCCACTACATGGCCGATATTACCGCCCTGTGTCAGCGGGTGCTGCTGATCTATCAGGGGCGGCTGATCTATGACGGCAGCCTGGAGGGGCTGCTCGATCGCTTTGCCCCCTACCGGGAAGTCACTGTGGATCTGGCCGCCCACTGCGATGCCGCCACCCTGAGCTGTTATGGAGAGTTAGAGTCGCTGGAGGGCTGCACCGCCCGATTGATTGTGCGCCGCGAAGCGCTGACCCAAACTGTGAGCCAGCTGTTAAGCGATCTTGACGTGCAGGATTTGACCGTCAGTGACCCGCCTGTAGAGGAAGTGATTGGGCGAGTGTTTGCAGCGGGGGTGGTGACCGGGTAGGTGGGTGAGGGGATAAGGAAGGTGAGGGATGAGGACGGTGAGGGAACTTCTATTCATAACCAGGAACCCCGTAGGGGCGTAGCATGCATGGGAGTATTTATTCGGGATTTGAGCTGGAGTGCCGATTCACAAGCAAGAGTCTAAAACTAGGCTTGTGGTTCAACTCGGAGACCGAAGTAGGTGAGGACGAGAGCTTCGCTGCCGGTATTGGCGACTTCGTGGTGTTCGTCGGGTTCTACTGCAATGCAGGTGCCGGGGGTGAGGGGGTAGGGCTGGCCATCAACGGTGATGGTGCCGTGGCCCGATTCCACGAAAAAGACCTCGGCCATATCGGCATGGCTGTGGCCGTTGGCGATCTGCCCAGGAGCAAAGCAGGCCTGGGAGAAGTTGGTCAGGTGGGGCAGATCGTGCGATCGCAGCAGCACCCGCTTTTTAATCGCCGGGTTGTGGGACACGGCTTCTTCGGGCACCTGCTCTAAACCAGTAATTTTCATGTCGGTATCGCTAAAACAGCTCGCACTGGCCGTGGTGGCGCAGCAGGTGGTCGCACAGTACCAGGGCCACCATCGCTTCGACCATGGGCACGGCGCGGGGCAGCACGCAGGGGTCGTGGCGGCCTCGGGCCTCTAGCACCGTGGCTTCGCCCGTATTAGTGACGGTGTTCTGGGCTTTGCGAATGGTAGCGGTGGGCTTAAAGGCGACGCGAATAATAATATTTTCACCGTTGGAGATGCCGCCCTGGGTGCCGCCAGAGCGGTTGGTGCGAGTGCGCAGGGTGCCGGTTTCGTCGGTGTAAAATTCGTCGTTGTGCTGGCTGCCGGTGAGCAGGGTGCCCGCAAAGCCGGAGCCAATCTCGAAGCCCTTGCTGGCAGGTAGCGACATGACGCCCTTGGCCAGGTCGGCCTCCAGCTTGTCGAATACGGGAGAGCCCAGGCCAACGCGAACGCCACGGGCCACACATTCCACCACGCCGCCGATGGAGTCGCCCTGGTCGCGGATGGCTTCGATACGGTCGATCATGCGCTCGGCGGCGACTGGGTCGGGGCAGCGCACAATATTGCTCTCGACCTGCTCCAGAGTGACGGTGGCTGGGTCGACGGTGCCTTCTAGGTCCTGAATGCGCTTGACGTAGCCGATGATCTCGGTGCCTGTGACCTGCTGGAGAATCTTTTTGGCGATCGCGCCCGCCGCCACCCGACCAATGGTTTCTCGCGCCGACGATCGCCCGCCGCCCTGGTAGTTGCGCAGGCCGTACTTGGCGTCGTAGGTGGCATCGGCGTGGGAGGGCCGATAGGTGGTCACCATCTCGCTGTAGTCTTGCGGGCGAGTGTTCTCGTTGCGCACCAGAATGGAGATGGGCGTGCCTAGGGTTTGGCCCTCAAACACCCCGGAGAGAATTTCGCAGCGATCGCTCTCTTTGCGCGGGGTGGTAATTTTGCTCTGGCCGGGGCGGCGGCGGTCTAGCTCGGCCTGAATCTCTTCGGCGGAGATGGCCAGGCGCGGCGGGCAGCCGTCTATCACCACCCCTACCCCACCGCCGTGGGATTCGCCAAAGGTGGTAATGCGAAATAAATGCCCAAAGGTGTTGCCCATAGATTCGGTAATGCCAGCGCTGGTGCAGGTTGTTCTACCGATCCTACTATGCCAGGTCCAGCTCAGGTGCTGGAGCTTGCCCACCGACAAAACCCCACTTCTGGACCTGAATCTGGTTTATTGAGTTTCCTCAAGCTTCAAATAATAGCGGGGATTCACCGCCCGACCGTTGCGGTAAATGCTGTAGTGCAGGTGCGGGCCTGAGGAGCGCCCGGTGCTGCCCAGGTAGCCCAGCACGTCGCCTCGCTGGACGCGATCGCCAATTTTGACCTCGATCTTTGACATGTGGGCGTACAGAGTTTCGTAGTTGTAGCCGTGGTCAATTTTGACGTGGTTGCCGTAGCCGCCGTTGTAGTCGGCTCTGACTATAACCCCCTCGGCGGTGGCCAAAATGGGTTTGCCCACCGGGCCAGAAAAATCGAGCCCCTCGTGCATTTCGTAGCGGCGAGCGCCAAAGGGGTTGGGGCGCAGGCCAAACTCAGATGAGACATCGGCCTTGCCCGCGATGGGTTTGCCGCTGG
Organism: Nodosilinea sp. LEGE 06152; assembly: GCF_015207525.1. GTDB lineage: Bacteria > Cyanobacteriota > Cyanobacteriia > Phormidesmidales > Phormidesmidaceae > Nodosilinea. Next base: position 91,058 of record NZ_JADEWR010000004.1, on the reverse strand, counting down.
GGAAGGCGGCGGCCTGCTCTGCCTCAGACTCCAGGGTTTGCTCCAGGGCAGGCTTAACTGCGATCGCCAGCATTTGCTCTATCCCCGGCAGCTGCCGACGCGCTTCGTCGAACATGGTTTCGGCCAGAGCTACCTCAGCGACGCCCCCCCGGGGAGGAATTTTCTCGTCGCTGGGGAGGCGAGTGTTTTCAGCTTCGCGATCGGGCAGCCCGGCTCGGGTTTTGAGTACCTCAATTTCGTGGCCAATCGCGTTTAGCTCGGTGAGCACTTCACTGGCGGTTTCTGAAAGATTTTGGTTGCGCTGAGCCAGCTGCACATTTTGGTAGAGCAGGAGGCCAATCCAGGCGATCGGCAGCCCCATCAGCACTCCCAAACCCACCAGTAGCGGCACCGGGCGCAGTTTTAGCACAATCGGAGCCCTGCCGGTTGCCGTAATTAGCACGGTATAAGGCTTGATGGAAAAACGGGCCATATGCAGAATTTGTTGATGGAGAAACGGCAGTCAACGCTAACCCTCAGACCAAAACGGATTATACGGGGATCAGCGCGTTTGCACAATTTCGCGGTTGTTTGTACCACAGAGCGAAGGCCGAACCGCAGTGCAATCTTGGTCATGGGCAGCGCGGCAATAGGCCCAGAGAGTTGGTCAATTCTGCCTGTGTAAAGAATCCGTTACAATATCAAAAGCCGCTTTAACAGAGACCCTGCCCATGGATGTGATCTGGCTCGACAGCAATTCTTGGCTGCTAACCCTGGGAGGGCAGCGAATTTTAGTGGACCCTTGGTTAGTCGGTGAACTGGTGTTTGGGCAGCAGAGTTGGCTGTTTAAAGGCGAGCACCCCCAGACTCGCCCTCTACCCGAAACCATCGATTTAATTCTGCTCAGCCAGGGGATCGAAGATCACGCCCATCCGCCTACCCTAGCGGCGCTCGATCGCTCTATTCCAGTGGTTGGCTCTCCCAGCGCGGCCAAGGTGGCTGAAAAGCTGGGCTACAGCCAGGTTACAGCCCTAAACCACGGTGAAACGTTTACCCTGGCCGAGGTAACGATCAAGGCCGTACCCGGTACCCCCATGGGACCTCTGCTGGTCGAAAACGGCTATATTTTGCGCGATCGGAGCACCGGCACCTCGGTATTCTATGAGCCCCACGGCTTTCATCAGGCCGAACTCAGGCAGGAAGGCCCCATCGACGTTCTAATTACCCCCGTGGTCGATCTGGCGCTGCCGCTGGTTGGCCCCATTATTCGGGGACAAAAGGGGGCGCTGGAACTGGTGGAGTGGCTGCAGCCTCAGGTGGTGCTGCCCACCGCCGATGCCGGTGCCGTGACCTACAGCGGCGTACTGGTCAACTGGCTCAAAGCAATTGGCAACCCCCAGTCGCTACAGGATGCGATCGCCCAAAAAGGCCTAACTGCCCAGGTGCTGAGTCCAGAAGTAGGGCAACCGATCGCCCTCAATCTGGCTCCTCGTCAGCCAGCCGTGGCCTAAACCCCGCCTATCTCGCTCGGTTTAGCTCCCTAGATCTATCCCCTTAGATCGATTGGAGATCGCTAGGGGTACCCAGTTAGCGCCCTCATCAGGTAACCTTCTTTTAAGGTTAGTCAATTTTTAAGAAGGACTTTTAGCAATGCCTTACACCACCGAAGAGGGCGGTCGCCTCAACAACTTTGCCAACGAGCCAAAGATGTACGAGGCCGAGCCACCAACCGCGTCTCAAAAGCGTAACTACGTTATTTTGGGTGGTCTAGGGCTGGCGCTGGTAGCTGGGCTGATGGTAGTAGCGGTGTCGGTGTCCTAATTGGGCTTAAAAAAACTGGGCGTTGTCCAGGGTTAAAGCGGGTGACCTGAACCGGTTTAAGCTGATTCAGGTCATTTTGCTGTGCTTTATCTAAACCGACCCCGGTTGACCCGGGGTAAAGTAGGCAGAGTAAAGTCTTTGTAGGTGGTATGGCAGACTGGCCCCAGTGGCTTGAGGGTGCAACAGGCAGCGGCAAGACCGCCTGGCTGCTCAACCAAGTTGCTGCGGCATCCGTAGCTGGCAGCGACCTGAGGCCGCCCCTGGAGCTGGGGCAGAGCTTTTTGATATTTGCGGCCAATGGCGACAATCGCCTGCGGCTGGCGGCCCGGCTGGCCGATGTGGCTCCCGAGGTCGCCGTGGTCACCACAACCCCCAACGGATTTATTCAAGACGAGGTAACGCTGTTTTGGCCGCTGCTGGTCAACAGTCTGGGGCTGCTGCCGCAGTTTCCGCTGCGGCTGCGCCCCGAAAACGAGCAGGAGCTGACCACCGGGCTGTGGCAGGAGAAATTGCTCGATGGCACCATGACCGTCGAGGGCTGGCGCGAGGCCCAAACGGTGCGGCGATCGCTCGACTTTTTGCAGATGGCGGCGGCGGCAGGCATTCGCGCCGAAGATTTGCTGGTGTTGCTGCCGGAGGGCGTTCCCTCCGGCTATGCCCCGGAGACCGTATGGCGGGCGATCGGCGAGGCCGTCGTCAACTGGCGCGACTGGTGCCTGGCACGCAGCCTGCTCACCTACGGCGTGATGACTGAACTGTACTGGCGACATCTGTTGCCCCACCCGCTCTACCAGGAGAAGCTGCTGGCCCGCTACGGCGGTGTCTTTGTCGATGACTTAGACGAGTACCCCGGAATCGCCGCCCAGTGGCTACAGGTATTTATCGACCAGGCCCGCCCGGTGGCGATTACCTGGAATCACTACGGCAAAGGACGGCTGGGTATGGGGGCCAACCCCGATACCCTAGAGCAGCAGCTCAAGCCGCAGTGTCAGCTGATCGAGCGGCCCGACCCCGCCGCCGACTCTTTGGGCTATCGCTGGGGCGACCAGGTGGTGCAGTGGGTGATGGACCCGATGACGCTGCCGGAACCCCTGGCCTGTTTTCAAACCCTGCAAACGGTGTCGCGGGGAGAGCTGCTGCGGCAGACGGCGGAGCGGGTGGTCGAGGTGGTCAGTACCGGGCAGGCGGCTCCCCATGAGGTAGCGATTATTGGGCCGGGGCTAGATGCGATCGCCCGCTACACCCTGGCCGAAATTTTGACCAGTCGCGGGCTGCCCGTGGCCTCGCTCAACGACCAGCGCCCGGTCATTCACTCGCCGCTGGTGCGGGCCTTACTCACGCTGCTAAGCTTTGTGTACCCTGGGCTGGGGCGGCTGGCCGATGCCGAAACCGTAGCTGAAATGCTGCTGGTGCTCAGCCAAATTCCCCAGGCACCGGAGGCGGGCCCCTGGTTTGAGTCGGTTCAAATTGACCCGGTACGGGCCGAACTGCTGGTCGACCACTGCTTTGAACCTAGCCTAGAGCAGCCCGAGCTGCTGCCCGTCGAGCGCTTCGATCGCTGGGATCGGCTGGGTTACAAAGCTACCGAAGCCTACACCCGCCTGCGCCAGTGGATTGAGCAGCAGCGACAGCAGCGTCAGCGCCGCCTGACGCTGGGGGTGGTCAGCGTGCTCGATCGGGCTATTCAGACCTTCTACTGGGGCGGTAGTCACTTACCCCCCGACCAGCTCTCCGCCCTGCGGGAGCTGATGGAAACTGCCCAGCAGTACTGGGCGATCGAAGATCGGCTGCGCCAAATTCCACCCAGTTTGGGTACTACCCCGGCCCACCTGCTCAAACCTGCCCTGGAGCGGTTTATTTTGCTGCTGCGCCAGGGCACCGTCACCGCCGACCCCTACCCGGTTGAGTCGGCCGACCCCAGCCAGCGGGTGATAACGATCGCCACCGTGTATCAGTACCGGCTGCAGCGCCTGCGCCACCGCTGGCATTTCTGGATTGATGCCGGCTCGCCCCGCTGGCTGGGCGGCACTGAGGATTTGCTGTTTGGGTATCCCATCTTTTTGAGCACCTACTCAGGGCGACCCTGGCGCACCGAAGACCTAGAGGATCTGCACCGCGATCGCCCGGAGCGGATTCTGCGCGATTTGCTCGGTCGAGTCACCGAACGGGTGGTGCTGTGCCACAGCGATTTGGCCGTCAGTGGCCAAGAGCAAATTGGCCCGTTGCTTACCCTGGTCAACGCCAACGTAGAGGAGTAATCCCAAGTCCAAATTGTATAACCCCAAGTCCAGATAGGCGGCTTGCGTAGGGGCAAACGGTGTTTGCCCAAACCAACCGAGGATTAGCCAAGTCGGATTTGCCCTGAAAATAGCCGTCCCTTCGACTCCGCTCAGGGAACGGCTATAGCTTTTTTATCGATGGGAGTGTCGCGCCAGCGTCATGGGCCGTTGCTCTATAAATAGTCGTCCCTAGCCCCTTTGGGGCGGCTTCGCCCAGGGGCCGGCTATGGCTGTTTTTGTCGTTGGGGGTGCCGCGCTAGCGGCATGGACGATTGTTATAACCCCCCAAAACAAAAGGGATGCCAATGAACGGCATCCCCTGTTTGTGGCTTTATTGTGGGGCTCTAGACAAGATCAATCACCGCGGTGGCGGCAGCGCCTAGAAACCGCCCAAAGGTAGCTTAACGAAAGCGCTTCTTGCGGCGTGCTACGGCTTTGCGCTTGCGCTTTTCCTGGGGCGTCTCGAAGTGGCGACGACGCTTAACTTCTGAAAAAACCCCTGCTTTGGAGACCTGCCGCTTAAAGCGGCGCAGGGCCGATTCAATGCCCTCGTTTTCACCTACAACGACTTGAGTCATACGAAATTGCTTCTTTACTCCTTGGGTATGAACTAGTGAACCAAGCAATTGGCAGACCGCTAGGCCCGCAAAAATTGGGTTGGGTTGCCCTGGAACGCTTGAGCCACCTCCCATTGTTCCAGGCAAAGTCGTTAAGGCTGCATAGCAGCACAGTTATTAAAAAACTGCCAGCATACGAGTATACAGACAGCAAAGCTTGGGCATAACTGCCCACTTCTGGATCATACCATAGCACAAAATTCCTGCTGCCCACGCCCGACTGACCGCACCGTAGACCAGTTACAAGATGTCGCCCTGGCCCTGGCCATCCCCTCAGGGCCGTCGGGCCACTGTCCTCACCAGCGGGTAGACCCAGAAAGCCTGGTGCTAGCACCTAAGCGGCATAGGTTCTGGGCCTGGGAAAGGGCAGACTTCCGGTACAAAGAGATTTGCCTAGGCGCTGCTCACAAAAGGATTTTTCGTCAGGGGCCAAATCGTCGTAGCTAATGTCTCGGCGCAGCACAACGCCGTTATGTCCGGCCAAGAAACGAGGTAACTCGTCGTATTCGATGGTGCGCAGGGTTTGTATGTCGTAGGTTGTGTAGGTGGTCAGTTCGGGATCGTTGAAGTCAACGTCGATCACCGTCAGCACCTTCCACGGGGGCAGACTGCTGTCGATTAGGGGGCGGGGGCCAGCGCCCAAAATGCCTGTGTGCAGCAGCTGTAGCTGACCCCGGTGGCCGGGGTAGTAAGCGTGTTGGTGACCGCTGATGTAGGTATGTACGTTGTGGCGCTCCAGCATAGCCTGCAGCTGATCGGCGTTAGCCATCACTTCGCCGGGGCGATCGCGCCCCACCGCTACGCCGTAGAGAGGTAGGTGACTAATCAGAATACGGGCCTTGGCCTGCTGAGCGGCATCGCTGGCCAGCGCCTGCTCTACCCAGGCCAGTTTGTCAGTTGGTATCTGGCTCGATGAGCCATCCCAGGCCATGAAGAAAATGCCCTGCTGTTCAAAGGTGTAATAGAACGGAAAATCGGTGCGATCGATGAAGTTGACCCCAGAACTGTGTTCGGGTGCCGTCCAGTAGGCTGTGGCTAGGTCGCGTTCCTGCTGAAACAGGAATGTGTTGTTGGGGCTCCTGGCTCCGGAGGCGTCGTGGTTGCCGATGGTGAAGCCAAAGGGTATGTTTTGCTCACGTAGCGGGGCCGCCACGTGGTCGTCAAAGGCCTGCCACATAGCTCTAATTTGCTCGGGCGTAAGGGATGCCTTTTGCCCAGCGACCATATCGCCGCCACAGACCACCAGATCGGGCTGCCAGTAGGGCAGCAGGGCGATCGCCTTATCGACTTCAGGCTCATAGTCGGTAGAACCGTAGGCGCTGTTGAGATCGCTAATCGCCACAAGCCGCACGTCCTTACGGGTTGGATTGATCATGCCACCTGGGGCATTCGCGATCCATGCTTGAGCGGTGGCAGATAGGTCGGCGGCGACAGGGGCTGATGCTTCTACCGTCGCCGCTGCGCCTTCGCGCGCCTGGTCGGGAGATATTTCTTCGGTGACGGCATTGGGCGGCGTTTGCACCGCTGATTTAGACAGCAGCACCCGTTGGGAGCAGGCTATGCTCACGCTGAGCACTAAGCCCAGGCAAAGCCCCATTAAAAAACGCTGATAACCCATAACACCTTTCGGCCAAACCACAGGCATAAACTTACCCCATCCGTCTCCCATTTGCGCAGGGGGAGGGGAGAGTTTTTGGGGTCGGTAGGTGTAATTGTTAGCCTCGGTTTGCTCTCTCCTGGGGCGCAACAAAGCTCAACCTGGGTCTACTTCCCCCCCGCCACATCGATAAATGAACCCGTTGTGTAAGCCGACTCGGCTGACAGCAGCCACAAAATGGCCTGGGCCACCTCAATCGCCTGCCCGCCCCGCTGCAGCGGTACCGAAGCCTTGACCCGCTCTACCCGGTCGGGTTCGCCACCGCTGGAGTGAATATCGGTGTAGATAAACCCTGGCCGCACGGCATTGACGCGAATGCCCTCAGCGGCTACTTCCTTGGCCAAGCCAATTGTTAAGGTGTCGATCGCGCCCTTGGCAGCGGCATAGTCGACGTATTCCCCAGGCGAACCCAGCCGAGCCGCCACCGATGAAACATTCACGATCGCGCCCCCCGCCCCGCCCCGTCGGGTCGACATTCGCCGAATTGCCTCGCGCGCGCACAAAAAGCTGCCGGTCACATTGGCGGCAAAAACGCGGCTGAGTCGAGCCGCATCAATGTCTTCTACGCGCCGCTGCTGCTCCAAAATACCGGCGTTGTTGACCAGCGCCGTCACCCGACCCAGCTGCTTATCTACGGTCTGAAACAGACGCACCACGTCGCCCTCGACAGCGACATCGGCGGCCACCGCGATGGCCCGAGGCCGGTCTTCGACCATCGCCGCCCCCCCGGCCTGGGCAATGGCCTCTACAACAGCATTGGCCGCCGCCTGGTTGTGCCGATAGTTGACGCACACCGCATACCCTCGCTCCGCCGCCAGTTTGGCAGTCGCGGCTCCAATGCCTCGGCTACCGCCCGTCACAATCAAGACCTGTTTCATGGTTTTTGTTTCGTTGTTAGGGAGTTGAAAAAACCGATCGAATAGTATTCCTGAGAATAGTTTTTCTTCTCCTTAAAAAGAAAGATGACAGGTGTAGATGACCTGAATCGAAAGCTTTGACTTCCTTCGTACCACCTTCTTGAACAAAGGAAATCGCATTTTTTGTATTAGGTTTTGGAGATGTTGTCGAGTTCTGCAAAAACATCTTTGGCGACCATGAGCGCATTGACCGCCGCAGGAAAACCAGCATATACAGCCATTTGCATGATTACTTCAACAATTTCTTCGCAGGTGCAACCGACATTGAGGCTGCCCTGAATATGCGCCTTTAACTCGGCAGGGGCGTTGCCGAGGGTAACCAGAGATGCGATCGTGGCAATCTGCCGCTCTTTGGGCGACAACCCCTGCCGCGAGTAAATATCGCCGTAGGGAAACTCAATAATCAGGCGGGCAAAGTCAGGGGCGATATCCCCTAACTCGTTCATAACGCCTTCACCAATATGGCCATGAATTCGAGCTAGAGCGTCTTGCCCACGCGTGTATCGAGTCGAGTCCATAGGGTGCTCACAGATAGGGATTGAATTTGATTCTACCGCTTTTTGAAATTCAATAAATTCTTCAGAATAAGTTTTTGAGAAGGTTTTTTGGTATGACGGAACCTTCTATTTTGTCGAGATTTTTTGGTTAGAGAGTAGCAAAATGCCTGGCCTTTTAGAAGGCCCAATTGGCTCAGTTTTCTATACAATATAAAAGCTCCATCTGGCGCTTAACCAGCCCAACCCAAACCGTTCTCAAAGAGAGCGTTATGCTAAGGATCTAGCCCTGTCGCTGCCTCCATGAGTCAAACCTACAAAACCACCGGCATCAATCTCAAGGCCATGCCTCTGGGCGAGAGCGATCGCCTGCTCACCATTCTCACCCCCGATTTGGGTTTGGTGCGGGCGGTGGCACCGGGGGCCCGCAAGCACCAGTCGCGGCTGGGGGGGCGCAGCGGCCTGTTTGTCATTAACGAATGCCTGGTGGTCAAAGGCAAGCGCCTCGACAAACTTATTCAGGCCGAAACCCAGCGCACCTTTCCGGGTCTAAGCCAGCACCTGGGGCGGCTGACTGCCAGCCAGTATCTGGCTGAGGTGGCCCTGCTGATGGCCCTGAGCGACTGTACCCAGAGCGATTTGTATACTGTATTAGTAGAGCACCTGGAGCGCCTTGAAACCGCTGCTCCTGGGTCACTGCTGGCAGCCCTTTGCCACGGGCTCTACCACCTGCTCGCCCTCGATGGGGTAGCCCCAGAGGTGCACCGCTGCACCCTCAGCCGGGCTGATATTGTGCCTAATTTGGTCGACCCCAGCTGGCGAGTTGAGTTTAGCGCCGAAGCGGGAGGGCTGGTGCAGCTTGCTTCTCCCCCCCAGCTGGCGGAGGCGTCGGGGCACTACAGCTACGGCCAAAAGCGCCCGACGCTGCTAACGGCCACCGATGTCGCCCTACTGCAGCAGTTGAGCAAGCCTGAGATTGTCTCTACCCTGCCCACGGGGCTTGAGTCGGCTGGGTCTGGAAAAAGTCAGCAGCTGTGGTCGCGAGTCGAGCGGCTTCTGCGAGACTATACTCAAGACTACTTTGAACGCCCTATCCGGTCGGCAGCTCTGGTTGATGTCTGTTTTGCTACCGTTTAAACTGCTGGGTAGTGAGCTGCCCAGTGCCCTGGTTCGTTGGTTAACCCATGCTCCGCGAGTTTGATGCTGATACTGATACTGCCGAGGCAAACTATTTGCCTCAGAGTGAGTCTGGCCAGTCTACTCCAGACATAGACACTGCCCCCGGCCAACAGGGGGCGGCGCTGGGCGATGAAGACTTGCCTCCAAACTCAAAAAATGGGTTTAGGGCGATATTTCAAAACCGAGATTTTTTAATTTTGTGGACGGGTCAGCTCTTTTCTCAGCTGGCCGACAAGGTCTATTTGGTCTTGATGATTGCGATCATCGCGGCTCGGTTTGAAACCCCTGGCCAAACCATTAGCGGCTGGGTGGCGGCGATAATGATTGCTTTTACGGTACCAGCCGTGCTGTTTGGGGCTCTGGCAGGGGTATTTGTCGATCGCTGGCCCAAGCGCCCGGTGCTAATTTGGTCAAATCTGCTGCGAGGTGGCCTGGTGATGGCCCTGCCTCTGGGCATTTGGCTCACGCTGGGCTGGGGTACCGTGCTGGGGCTGCCGGTGGCGTTTTGGCTGCTGCTGATCGTAACGTTTTTGATCTCTACCCTGACTCAGTTCTTTGCTCCGGCGGAGCAGTCGATTATTCCACTAATTGTGGCTGAGGGCGACCTGCTGTCAGCCAACTCCCTCTACACCACCACCATGATGGCCTCGGTAATTATCGGGTTTGCGGTGGGCGAGCCGCTGCTGGCTTTGGCCGATCGGCTCATGCTGGCCCTGGGCATTGCCAACAACGGCCCGGCTATTTTGGTGGGGCTCAGCTACCTGGTGGCGGGCCTGTGCCTGACGACGATGGCCCCTGGGCAAGAAACCCTGTCCGCCGCCCATGAAGATTTGTCGCAATTCTGGGCCGATATCAAAGACGGCTTGCGTTACCTAGGCCAACAGGTGCAGGTACGGGTAGCAATTATTCAACTGGTGCTGCTGTCGTCGGTGTTTGCGGCGCTGGCCGTGCTGGCGGTGCGGTTGGCAGAAATGATTCCGACTATCAAGGCCTCGCAGTTTGGCTTTCTGCTAGCGGCGGGCGGGCTGGGGCTAGGGTTGGGGGCGGTGCTCGTGGGCAAGTTTGGCCCTCGCTTTCCCCGGCGCTTCCTGAGCCTGTGGGGTGCGATCGGCATTGCGGTGTGCCTAATCTCCCTGGCCTGGACAACTAAGCAGCTGTGGGCCTCCATGGCCATTATTGCTGCCCTCGGCCTCTGTGGTGCCTTCGTGGGTATTCCCATGCAGACCCTGATTCAAGAAAAAACGCCAGAAGCTATGCGGGGCAAAGTATTTGGTCTACAAAATAACCTGGTAAACATTGCCCTTAGCCTGCCCTTGGCCCTGGCCAGTGCCGTAGAAGCTCGCCTCGGTTTGGCGAATGTTTTTATCGGTATGGGTGCTTTAGTGGGCTTAGGGGGAGTTGTAACCTGGTATATTGCCGATACGGCTATGAGAAAGGTCTAGGTTCCACGCTAGGCACCGTTTTTTTACCTTAGAACGGCTAGCAAACTGGTGCTACGGCCCGGGCGATAGCTAGAAAACGGCCCATTGAGGCGATTCGGTAACGGATGCTCATCCTGAGTCGGTTCCAGAACGCTGCGCGATTTGCGTCAGTGTTCCGCTGGCGCTTGTTTCGGTTGTTTAATGGATATCGCTACACGGCATGCACATCGCGTGGCTAGGCAAAAAATCACCCTTTTGTGGCAACGTTACCTATGGCCGAGAGGTTACTAACGCCCTGCTTGAGCGAGGCTACCGCGTTACTTTCATGCACTTTGCCCAACCCCAGGAGGGGCATGCTGCTGACCACCTGCCGCGCTCGGAAGAGGTTCCGCTACCCTTCCTGTTCAAGTCTCAAATCCTGACTATTCCCTCGCTGAAGTCGGGCAAGTTGCTGGCTGAAGCTCTAGAACGTCTGCAGCCTGACCTGGTCCATGCGTCGTTGACCCTGTCGCCCCTAGACTTTCGGCTGCCCGAAATTTGTGCCGAGCTGAACATTCCCCTGGTGGCTACCTTTCACCCCGCCTTCGATCGCCGGGTTCGTAGCCTGACTTCAGGTACCCAGCACCTCACCTACCAGCTCTATGCCCCCTGCCTGGCCCACTACGATCGCGTCATTGTCTTTTCTGACCTCCAGCGCGACCTGCTGAGCAAGCTGGGCGTGCCTGCCTCTACCCTGGTGGTAATTCCCAATGGGGTGGATACCCATCGCTACTCGCCAGGGCCATCGGCGGTTAAGGCCGACCTCTATGCCCGGCAGCTGTTTGTCTACCAGGGGCGCATTTCGCTGGAAAAAAATGTGGAAGCGCTGCTGCGGGGCTGGCGGCAGGCCGACATGGGGCCAAACTGCAAGCTGGCGATCGTCGGCAGCGGACCCCTAGAAGCCTCCTTAAAGCGGTTCTATGGCGACGAAAATGACATTATCTGGCTGGGTTACCTGGCTAACGAGCAGCGCCGCATCGACATTTTGCGGGCAGCGGACGGGTTTATTTTGCCGTCTTTAGTCGAAGGGCTGTCGCTGTCGCTGCTGGAGGCGATGGCCTGCGGCACCGCCTGTATCGCCACCGATGCCGGGGCCGACGGCGAAGTGCTGGCCGAAGGGGCGGGCATTGTGATCGACACGCAGCGGGTGTCGTCGCAGCTGCAAACCATTTTGCCCATTTTGCGCGACCACCCCGAGATCACCCAGCTTTTGGGCCACAAGGCCCGCGAGCGGGCGCTGCAGCGCTACACCCTGGAGGGCAATATTTCTGCCCTAGAGCGGCTCTACAGCGAAGTGACAGCAGAGCAGCGGCTGATGTGCGGGCAACGGGCCTAGGGGATGGCGGTATATAGAGTGGGTGGGTGAATGGATGCTGGGGGATTATGATGCAGGTGGTTGGAAGACTGTTGAGTTCTTACCTGGATCATGATTAGAACAAAAATTGTCGAGCTATCGACCATCGCCGCTGCTGCCTACCGCCAAAAGCTGAGGGGCGGTAAGTCTGGGGTAGTGGTGATGCGCTACGACACTGATCAGCCCGGTTTAGCGTCCTTTAGCCGTAATACGGGCGACCCCATTCCCAACGCCAACGTCAATCTGGATCTGTTTCCCCTGGAGGCATTTAAGGAGGCGCTGGAGCTGACCGCCGGAATGCCCTATTCGAAGCGGGGCAGAGCGAAGCTGAGCGGCAACCCGCCTAAGGCCGAAGCCGGAGTAGACGAAGACGATGCCCTCGAGGATGAAGCTACGGTGGACAGCGCCGAGTACGCCGCCGTCGTAGAGGCCTACACCAACAAGAAGGGTGAGCTGTCCTACGATTTGATCAACAAAGACTTTATTCAGTTTGCGCGATCGAGCAAGATCGTTGGCGATATGGTGGCTGACCGCGCCACGGAAGACGAGATTCGCAACCACGTGGTGAAGGTGAAGCTGGAGCAGCTGACGGGCAACCGCGATCTGAGCGAGGTTCAGGCCCAGCGGATTGTGGATATGCTCGACGAGGTCAGCCCCCGCTACGTGTTTCGCGAGCTGAACGACGAAATTCGCAGAATGCTGAGCCAGGCCAAGGATTTGGGTTAGGCCACAGAGCGAGACTGGGCCATCTCGGCAAACCTATTTTTGAGCCAGTTTGCCACAATGGATAACATCCTCTTGTCTCAGCGGGTGCCCCATCCCCATACCTTCCCCGTTTCCTGGTATGGATCCGTTCTAGGCAGCGCCTCTCATCTGGTGAAAATTGATTGTTGCGGGGCGACCCTACCCTGCCGATGGAGGGAAACGTGCAACTGGCTCACTATCGAATTTTGGTCAGTCAAGCAGAACTTCGCCCCTCTGCTGATCTCTATGCGATCACGGTTTAGGGAACCGTTGCCCTGTTTTCCGCTGCCGCTCCAAGTTGCGGATGAGCCGGTTGTGGTAGATTTATCAACCCTTGTCAGTGGTGTCTACGATCGCGTCAGCTACGACCTCTGCATTGACTACAGCCAGTCGCCGCCGTTCTCGAAGGAGGATCAGGTTTGGATGCAAAATCTGTTGAGTGCTACTCCTTAGAGGGACGGCTTTGAAATATGTTCAAACCTGAGAGCCAAAAACGCACCCTGCGCTTACTGCTGTCTGAACTACCTAACGGTCGCAATCACCGGACACCAATAACTTCTGCGACTAAACAACCAAACTGAAATATACCGGTGCATTGCGATTGTTATGTGGTGCTTTTACCTAAAAAATGTTGGAATGACGACATGGATAACAATATCAGCAGTAATGTGAGCCAGCATAGCTACCAAAAGCCCGCGCTGCCAGTAGAGCCACCCGAAAATTAGACCGACAATGCCGTTTTGAAAAAGTACTACACCAATCACTATTGATGATAATCCATTCGCCATAAGTGCAAATTGAGGTAGATGCGCTGCCCCAAACAATAGAGTCGAAACAATATTTGCAACCCAAAATAAAACTGCGCTCGTCTGAGTTTGCTTTAGTAACCAACGTCCAAGTCCAATTAGTCCAGTCAATACACCTAACCGGAACCAAATCTCTTCGTTAACACCTGCCCCAAACGCAGCCAATAACCCTGATAAAGAGCCAGGTAATTCCATATCTCGAATTGCGGTTGGAAGAAATGAATAAAATGCCTTGTCTGATAGAACGACGAAAATTCCACAAAGGATGCCCAACGCGATCGCTAAAAGTAGCGAAAAAATCAATTCATCTTTAACCAATAGCCTTGTAAAACTGGAGTCTTCAATATCCTGTTTGCTGCGTGACCACAAACCTAAGCCTGCTAGGGGCGCAGTGATGATCGCGCTTAAAAGACCTGCAATTAGCAAAATTTCGAGCAAGGAAACCGCTTGATGAGTGACAGTTGTGCCATAAAGTATTGTTGAGAACGACGCAAAGACCGAAATAAATAGCAAAAGCCCAAGGATTTTGAGCGGAAACCGTGGGCGACTTGGCACTATTGAGCTAACATCAACGGTCATAGATTGATTTCTCCGTGACTCTGAAATCTCTAACCGATTCTACTCAACTTTTATCGTTCCACCGACAACTTTCAACGTACTATCCTTACGAGCAGACCGAGCTGCATAACTATGTATTAACTGTCAGATCCGCTAGACAAGAATTTCTATGCTCGGTATTATCCGTTAGGCCTGCCGGGTAACACTAGATTCTCAAGGAATTAAACATCAAATCTGCCGGACAAGTTCGGTGTTTCGGGGTGTTATCCAGCTGATTTAAGGGTTAGGTATGGGTGGTAGGCGTATTGTCCATAAAAAGTGCTGGATAACACCCTAGATCCAGGGCTTATTCGCGTTTATCAATACCAGTACCTCAATCCCCACTTAATCAATTAGGAGAGCGATTCTCCTCGCGCATTTCCACTACGGTTGACACTGAGCGTCTGTACCAGTACTGTTTTACGTTAAGCCGTTCGACCCGAGCGGTTGACCTACAGAACTCGAAAACTTTAGCGCTGCCTGAAGGTGTTTGCACCACCAACAGACAGCTAACCCCGCAAATCTCGACAGCAGATTGCGAGGCTAGGTTCATGGTACCCTAGCCCCCTCAGTTTGCACGGCAAGCGCGGGTGGCTAGGGTTTTCGCGTTCTGTTTTCCTCAAACCCAAAAAGGAACACAGAACCGATGTTTGAATATCTTGAGTCTGACGCCAGCGGTGCGTCTAACCTTCCGCCGTCTGCATCTGGCAAATCTCAGCCCCGCCCCGAACGGGTGCGCCACATGCTCTACGGCAGCCTAGCCGCCATCGATCGCACCATCAAAATCCTCCACACCTACGGCTACGCCGACCCCAACGATTGGTCAGAGCCTATGCCCGCTCCGCTGAGCGGTGTCGTTGGCGAAGTCTCCCCGGAGGGGATGCCCCGGTCGTCGAGCGGAGTCGAGACGCGGTCGTCGAGCGGAGTCGAGACGTGGATGGCGATACTGACCAAAACCATACTGGTTGAGTAGCTTTTTGCCAAGAAACCGGGTGCCTGCTGTTTCTCCCAAAACTGAGCTACAAGCAGCAGGCACCCGGTTTCTAATCGCAACTTGGCACAGCGAGGACGATCAGGTTTGGCTATAGACTCTGCGCAACCCTAAAGAGTTTTCCCCTCAAGAATCTCCTGGGCAGTTACCCGCAGCTGAGGAAAAACCCTTGACTCAACGGTTTCCTGATTGCGACAGCGCAGGGGAGAGCTGTATTCGCCATCGACCAGATGGTAGATCGAGACTAAAGGTCGTTTGGGGCTGCCTATGTAGCGGGCTGCGCCGAGAGCCTGGGGGTCAACCAGCCAATATTCAAGAATACCTTTGGCTTCGTACTCTGCCAGTTTGTGCAGGTAGTCATCGGCAACGGAGCTAGGGCTGACGATTTCAACCGCTAAAATAGCCGCCACCTGCAAAATGGCGGTACTCTCCCCCGCATCTTGGATAGCCGCCACGGGAACGACCATAACGTCAGGTAAACGAGAAGTCTCCTCATCGACCCGCTGCCCAGCGCCCTGCAGCGCGATCCAATCCTCACCGGTTGCTTCAATAGCGGCGGTAAATATACGTTCTAGGTAGCGCGCAATCAGCAGATGTTTCCAAGTTGGTGGTGTCATTGCAACCAGCTGTCCCCTGACCAGTTCGTAGCGGGTATCGGTGCCATCGGCATAGGCCAGATAGTCAGCAAAGGTAAGGGTGGAGGGCTTGGTTTGAACCATGGTGCTAAGTAGTCAGAGATCCGCCAAAACCTAAATCTAAACTTCCCTACGATCGCTTGCCGATCAGCTGGTCGCGCAGCGATTTGATGCGATCGCGAAACTTAGCCGCCTCCTCAAAGTCGAGGTTTTTGGCGGCCTCTTTCATCTGCTTTTCAAACTGGCCGATCAGCTCAGGAATGTCTTCCAGGGGCAGCTCTTCCTTGTGCTCGTAGACCTCCTCCAGCTCGTGGGCGTTGAGGCGGCGCGACACTTCGAGGAACGACAGAATCGAGTTGCTGTTGCGGCGAATAATTGAGGTGGGGGTAATGCCGTTGGCCTCGTTGTGGGCGGTTTGAATAGCGCGGCGGCGCTCGGTTTCGCTGATGGCTTTGGCCATGCTGTCGGTGAGGTTGTCGGCGTAGAGAATGGCCTGGCCCTGCACGTGGCGGGCGGCGCGGCCAATAGTCTGAATCAGCGATCGTTCCGCCCGCAAAAACCCTTCTTTATCGGCATCCAGAATCGCCACCAGGGAAACCTCCGGCAAGTCCAGCCCCTCCCGCAGCAGGTTGACCCCCACCAGCACGTCGTACAAGCCCTCGCGCAGGTCTTGAATAATCTCAATCCGCTCGATTGAGTGGATTTCGGAGTGCAGGTAGCGCACCCGCACGCCGTGCTCCTCAAAGTATTCGGTCAAGTCTTCGGCCATGCGCTTGGTCAGGGTGGTGATCAGCACCCGCTCCTGCTTGGCCGCCCGCTCGCGCACTTCGCCCAGCAGGTCGTCGATCTGGCCCTCGGTGGGACGCACAAAAATCTCGGGGTCGAGCACCCCAGTGGGGCGAATGATCTGCTCGACCACTTTGCCGCCGGAGATCTCCATCTCCCAGTTGCCGGGGGTGGCCGAGACAAAAACGCACTGGTTCACTTTTTCCCAAAATTCTTCGGCTTTTAGGGGGCGGTTGTCGGCGGCGCTGGGGAGGCGAAAGCCGTGGTCGATCAGCACCATTTTGCGGCTGCGATCGCCGTTGTACATGCCGTGAATCTGCGGGATGGTGACGTGGGATTCGTCGATCACCAGCAGCCAGTCTTTAGGGAAGTAGTCGAGCAGACACTCTGGCGGTGCCCCGGCTTTCCGACCGGCCAGGTGGCGGGCGTAGTTTTCCACGCCGTTGCAGTAGCCCACTTCGCGGATCATCTCCAGGTCGTAGCGGGTGCGCTGCTCTAGCCGCTGGGCCTCCAGCAGTTTGCCCTCTTTCTCTAGCTCCGCTAAACGCTCTAGCAGCTCGTCTTTAATGGCCTGGCAGGCTTCCTCAATGCGATCGTCGGGGGTGACAAAGTGCTTGGCGGGGTAAATGCTCAGCCCCTCCATGCTCTGTAGCGTGGCCCCAGTGATTGGGTCAACGTAGCGCACGGCGTCGATTTCGTCGCCAAAAAATTCCACCCGAATGATGCGGTCTTCGTAGGCGGGGCCGATCTCCAACACGTCGCCCTTGACCCGAAACTTGCCCCGGCCCAGGTCGAGGTCATTGCGCTCATACTGAATCGAGGCCAGATCGCGCAGCACCTGGCGCTGGTTCACCTCCATACCCACGTGCAGCGGAATCGACGCCTTCAGGTATTCCGACGGAATGCCCAGGCCGTAGATGCAGCTAATCGAGGCGACCACAATTACGTCGCGGCGCTCAAACAGCGATCGCGTCGCCGAGTGGCGCAACATGTCGATCTCGTCGTTGATCGAGGCGGTTTTGGCAATGTAGGTGTCGGTGGTGGGAATGTAGGCCTCGGGCTGGTAGTAGTCGTAATAGCTAATGAAGTACTCGACGGCGTTGTCGGGGAAAAACTCGCGCAGCTCGTTGCAGAGCTGCGCCGCCAGGGTTTTGTTGTGGGCCAGCACCAGGGTGGGCTTGCCAATGTTGTTGACCACACGGGCGATGGTGTGAGTTTTACCTGTGCCCGTGGCCCCCAGCAGGGTTTGGTACTTGGTGTTGTCTTGCAGAAACTTGGTTAGGCCCGCGATCGCCTTCGGCTGGTCTCCCGTGGGTTCAAAGGGAGCCTGAATGTTGAAGTCGCCCATAGGTCAACGGTACAAAGACACTACTACGCCTCTTTAATAATGACTGATTTTGCCCCAGATGGTGGTTACGGCCATTACCCAACTGGGCTGTCTGGGTGGGTATTGTAGCCAGCGGGCGATCGCCCCTAGCGCCTGCATTCGTGACCCTCAGGCCTGGGCAAATCGCTCAGTACTGTTTTGCCCCTGGGCTGAGGCTGGGGCTATAGCGACGGTCAGTTCCACTAAAATGGGCTGAGGCTCTGTCGCTGAGAATTCGTTTGCGAACTGTGTTGCGAACCGTTGTTGCCACCCGCTACGTCACTCCCCTGCGGGAGGGAGGCTCTCTTCCGGCCATTGTAGAAGCTGACGATGACGGCATGTATGTGCTGAAGTTTCGGGGTGCCGGTCAGGGGGGCAAGTCTCTGATCGCCGAACTCGTGGCTGGAGAAATTGCTCGGGCCGTCGGCCTGCTGGTGCCCGAAATTGTCTTGATCGAAGTCGATGCCGAACTGGCCCGCACCGAACCCGATCCTGAAATTCAAGATTTGATTCGAGCCAGTGTGGGCCTCAACCTGGCCCTCGACTACCTGCCCAGCTCCATCACCTTTGACCCCGTTGCCCAACAGCCCGATGCCGCCCTGGCCTCGGCCATTGTCTGGCTCGACGCCTACGTCACCAATATCGATCGCACCGCCCGCAACACCAATATGCTGATGTGGCACCGCCGCCTCTGGTTAATTGATCACGGCGTTGCCCTCTACTTTCACCACAACTGGAGCAACTACTTAGAGCGCAGCCGCACCCCCTTCCCCGGCATCAAAGATCACGTCTTGCTGCGGTTTGCCAGTCAACTACCAGAGGTCGATGCCACCATGACGGCTCAGCTAACGCCAGACGTCATCACGCACATCGTCAACCTAATTCCAGAGTCCTGGCTGCTGGAGGGCTCTCCGTTTACAAACAGCCAACACCATCGCGAGGCTTATATTGAGTATCTGCTGAAGCGGCTAGAGCCACCCCACGCTTTTTTAGAGGAGGCCATTCGTGCACGATCACGTCACCTATGATTACGCCATCATTCGTGTGGTGCCTAAGGTTGAGCGAGAGGAATTTGTCAACGTTGGTGCGATCGTCTCATGCGCCACCCGCAAATTTCTCGAAGCGCGAATTGAACTCAATCCGCAACGGCTGCTTGCCCTTGACCCCTCCCTAGATTTAGAAACAGTCAAAGGTCATTTAGATACCATTCCGATCATTTGCGCTGGCAAAACCCAGGCCGGCCCCATTGGTCAACTGCCCCAGCGAGAACGGTTTGACTGGCTGGTGGCCCCTCGCAGCACGATCATTCAGACCTCACGGGTGCATACCGGCCTGTGTAGAGATTTACCGGCTGTGATCGAACACCTGCTGGCGACTATGGTGCGTCCGCTCCCGTGCCCCCTAG
Organism: Nodosilinea sp. LEGE 06152; assembly: GCF_015207525.1. Taxonomy (GTDB): domain Bacteria; phylum Cyanobacteriota; class Cyanobacteriia; order Phormidesmidales; family Phormidesmidaceae; genus Nodosilinea. The sequence goes on along the minus strand of NZ_JADEWR010000004.1, from coordinate 71,971 downwards.
GGGAACGGGTAAAGAGTTGACGACCTGTCTTTTGACAACGTCTTTGCGCATCGGGCATGGTAGCTAGGTTTGCTGCCACTGGGCAAAGGCGCTGGTATGAATACCTCGAAACAGACTGAAGAGCAGGTTTTACAAACGGCATCGTCTGGCAATCGGTTTTACCGCACGGTGTGGCGCTGGCACTTTTACGCCGGGCTGTTTGTGATTCCCTTCATGGTGGTTCTGGCCGCGACGGGCATTATCTATCTCTTCAAGCCCCAGCTCGATGCGGCTATGTACAGCAACCTTCTGTTTGTGCAGCCCGACTCAGCTACGCTGTCCTACGTAGAGCAGATCCAGTCCGTCGAAAATGCGTATCCCGCCGCCGTGATTACTCAGGTTACGCCGCCTGCTGCCGCAGATCGAAGTAGTGAAGTGCTGCTGACCACGGCGGATGAACGGAACCTGATGGTGTTCGTCAATCCTTACAGCGGAGAGGTTTTGGGCGATCGCGATGAAGACCATAACCTCCAGGCGATCGCCCGCAAAATCCACGGTGAGCTACTGATTGGTCGGCTGGGCGACTACTTAGTCGAGCTAGCCGCCTGCTGGGGGTTAGTGCTGCTGGCAACCGGGCTTTACCTGTGGTGGCCCCGCCAGAAGTTTGCCGTGCTGGGCACGTTAATCCCTCGGCTCTGGAGCCAGAACAAACGGATATTTTGGCGAGACCTCCATGCCGTACCCGGCTTTTATGGCGTTCTTTTGATCGGGTTTTTGATTCTTACCGGCTTGCCCTGGACCGGTTTTTGGGGCGACACCTTTGCCCAGGTGTGGGGCCAGTTCCCCGCCCAAATGTGGGACGACATTCCCCAGTCTGCTATGTTGACCGGCTCCTTGAACCAGCGGGGCCAGGTGGTGCCCTGGGCCGTAGAACAGTTGCCCGTGCCCCAGTCTGCGCCCTCAGGCCATAATGATCATTCAGGTCACCAGGCCGCCACATCGGTTCAGAGCGGCCTGCCCCCCAGCCCCCCCATCAGCCTTGATGCTGCGATCGCCCTAGCCCAGGCCAAAGGCGCACCTCCCGGCTTTAGCGTAACGCTACCGGAAGGCGAGACCGGAGTGTTTACCGTTTCGGCCTTCCCCCCCGATCCGACCCAGGAAGTGACTCTGCATATTGATCAGTACAGCGGGGCCGTGCTGGCCGACGTGCGCTGGCAAGATTATGGTCTGGTTCCCAAGGCCGTGGAGATGGGCACCGCCATTCACATGGGGAGATATTTTGGTTTCGCCAATCAGCTGCTCATGCTGGTGGCGGCGTTAACTGTAATGCTGCTGGCCATCACTGGAGTGGTGATGTGGTGGCAGCGTCGGCCCCAAGGCTCTGGGCTAATCGGAGCCCCCAACCTGCCCCCCTACGTACAGAACTGGCGCATTCCCTTAGCCATTGTTGCGGTGCTGGGGCTGGTGTTTCCCTTGGTGGGTCTTTCGCTGGTGGTGGTGCTGCTGTTAGATTACGCTGTGCTCAGTCGCATTCCTGCACTCAGGCGCATTTTTGGCTGAGCTTGGCACGGTGCAGTGCTTCGCGCTGGCGGGGCTAGCGTAATGCCTCTACGCGGATTCCCAAAAATTTAAGCTTGACGGACCCCTAGGGCGTAGATAGCTCGGTAAATAATGATTAGGATGGTTACCTAACCGGCAATGAGCCAGTCATCATAAATGTTCTAGTGGTAGGACTATGGCAATCTGCTTCTTCACCGTACAAAACCATTCACACTGCACTCTGTGAGCCATAGTTCGTGAGCCATAGTGTGTGAGCCATAGTGAGACGTGAACGGTGGCAGAGAAACCTGTAGGGCTTAACACTGCGAGTGTGCTAGTTCAGCGAGTGACTTCAATTTTTAGGCAGCCTGCTTCGGTCTGGTCTGATCGCTATACGCTTTCGCTGAAATCATATTTAATTCTGCTGGTAGTCGGAACGCTACTGCCGGTCGGGGCGTTTGCTGGGGCCGTTGTGATTGGGCTGTCGCAGCAGCAGCAGGGAGTAGCCGAGCGGCGCATGCTGCGAGAGGCCCGTAACTTAGCCTCAACCGTAGACCGCGAATTTTCTACTACAACCCGAACTCTGCAGGCCCTGGCGGCCTCTGATCATCTCTATGACGGCGACCTGGAGAGCTTTTATAGCGATACCCAGCGCATGGCCGAGACCCAGTTGACCTGGCTAACAGTTCTTTTGCTGTCGCCCGATGGGCAACAGCTGTTGAACAGCAATCACCCGCTGGGCGTACCACTGCCTGCTGTCAACGAACCCGGTAGTTTGCAACAGCTGGTGGCAACGCGCCAGCCTGTCGTTGGCGATCTGCGTCGGGGAAAGCTGGACAACAATCTGGCCTTTCCAATTCGGGTTCCTGTCCTTCGGGATGGGGGGTTGCGCTATGTCTTGACTGCAGTCATCACCCCAGAGGCGCTGGCCACTGTGATTGAGAACCAGCAGCCGGTGGAAGGTGAATGGGCGCGCACCATTGTTGATGGCCAAGGCGTTGTGGTGACGCGCACGCTCAGTCCCCAGCGGTTTGTGGGGCAGCGGGGCACGCCGTCTTTTCTAGAGCGAATTAGCGAAGCCAGCGAGGGCGTCTATCCCGGTCGAACCCTGGAGGGCGTGGAGGTCTATGTGGCCTTTAGCCGCATTGGCAACACCCCCTGGACGGCGGCGGTCACCGTGCCTGCAGACGATATTCAAGGCCCGGCCCGCAGAGCTATGGGGCTGGTGGTGGGATCGGGGCTGGCGCTGCTGTTGGTGAGCGGCACGGGGGCTTTTTTGCTGTCGCGGCAGCTTTCCCGCAGCATTGCTTCGGCAGCCCGGGCGGCTGAGGCTTTGGCCAACGATGAGCACCCCCACGTGCGTTTGCTGTCAATTAAAGAACTGGTGCTGCTGGGGCGATCGCTGGAGCTAGCGGCCGATCTGCTGTCGCAGCGCGATCGCGAGCGGGCAGAACACCTGCGCCAGGCCCAGGTAGCCCAAGCGGAGGCCGAGCACGCCAATCGACTTAAGGACGAATTTTTAGCCGTGCTGTCCCACGAGCTGCGCACTCCCCTAAACCCTATTTTGGGCTGGGCCAGCCTGTTGCGCAACGGCACCCTAAGTGCTGAAAAGACAGCCTTTGCCCTAGAAACCATCGAGCGCAACGCCAAACTCCAGACGCAGCTGATTGAAGACCTGCTGGACGTGACCCGCATTATGCAGGGCAAGGTGAGGCTGACCCTGGTTCCGGTTGATCTGAGGGGCATTGTTGCCGCCGCCTTAGAGACGGTACGGCTGACCGCAGAGGCAAAATCTATCCACATACAAACGGTGTATGAACCCAACCTGGGGCAAGTTTTGGGCGACTCTACTCGCCTACAGCAGGTGATTTGGAACCTGCTGAGCAACGCGGTTAAGTTTACCGATCGCGGCGGGCAGGTGATGGTGACTGTGTCGCAGGTGGGGGCTCAGGCCCAGGTGCAGGTGAGCGATACCGGCAAGGGCATTCATCCTACATTTCTGCCCCACGTGTTTGACTATTTTCGCCAGGAAGACGGCACCACCACCCGCAAGTTTGGCGGCCTGGGGCTGGGGCTTGCGATCGTGCAAAACCTGGTCGAGCTGCACAGTGGCACCGTCGCCGCCGACAGTTCCGGCGCGGGCCAGGGGGCTACATTTACGGTGCGCCTGCCGCTGCTGCAGGGGTAGGGCGATAGGCGACAGGCGATCGCCGCTCTCTGCCTTCTATCTTCCGGTAGATTGGCGCGGCATAGCAGACGCTATAGAGTTTGAGTCGGTGTCATGGGCGATCGCCCTATGTCTTCGGATCTAACCCCGTCGTTTTCGTCGCGCTCGCTGCCCCGGCAGCAGCCGGAGATTGGCCAGCTTATCCGCGACCTGCGGCAGGCTGTGGGGTCTACCCAGGAGCAGTTTGCCGTTGCTCTGGGGGTGAGCTTTAGTACCCTCAACCGCTGGGAAAACGGGCACATGCAGCCGTCTCCCCTGGCGCTGCGCCAGGTGGAAAGTGTAATTGCTGACCTGAGCCAGTCTGCCAAGCTGCCTGGCGGCAGCGAAGCGCTCTTAGCCAAGTATGGATGCCTAGGCAGCTAACCTCTTCTATGGCTAACTCCGATTCCCATAGCGCTCCAGAACCGACCCAGGCGGAGGATCTGCCCCGGACCCGCATCCAGACTCGCACCATTTTGATCGTCGATCACGATGCTGCCCGCGCCAGCGCCTACGGCTACCTGCTACAGTCGGCGGCTGGGAGCTACCGTATTTTAACCGAGCGCTCTGACCGCTCTGTGGTGGATCTGTGCCAGAGCCAGGGGGTAGACGGCATCATTCTAGAAACCCAGACTGTTGGCGGGGGCAACGTTGAGCTGATCGATCGCCTCCGAAGCCAGCTCGATCGCTGCCCGCCAACCATTGTGATTGGCGACAATGATGTCAACCTGGCCAAACGGGCGCTGCGGGCGGGGGCGACCGATTACCTAGTGCGCGAGCAGGTGACGGCTGAGACGCTCGCGATCGCCCTGGAGACGGCCATGCCCCTGAACCAGGAATGTGCAGGCCTGCGGCAGCAGCTCCAGACCGCCGAAGCGGCCCTGACTGACAGCCGCGATGAACTCGACTGGCGATCGCAGATCTTTGACGCGGTGCTCTCAACCATCTCCGATTTTGTCTATCTTTTCGACCGCCAGGGCCGCTTTGTGTTTGTCAACCAGCCTCTGCTCGACCTCTGGGGCCTAACCCTAACCGAGGCCGTCGGCAAAAATTTCTTTGAACTCAACTATCCCAACGCCCTGGCCGCCAAACATCAGCGAGAGATCGAGCACGTTTTTGTTACGGGCGAAACGGTAAAAGATGAGTCGGTTTATGTCAGCCCCAGGGGCGTCAGCGGCATTTACGAATACATTTTTACCCCGCTGCTGAGCCCTACAGGTGTGGTCACATCTGTCGCAGGTTCGACCCGCGACATTACCAGCCGTAAGCTGGCCGAAGCGGCCCTGCGAGAATCGGAAGAAAAATACCGCACGCTGTTTACCTCAATTGAGCAGGGCTATTTTCTAGTCGATGTCATTTTCGACGAAAACGATCGGGCGGTAGATATTGTCTGCGTAGAAACCAATGCAGCGGCGATCGAAATTGTTGGCGAAGACTTTACCGGGCGGCAGCTCAGCCAAATCAGCCTCATTCACGAGCCCCGCTGGTACAACATTTTTGGGCAGGTGGTGCGCACGGGCAAGGGCGAGCGTTTAGAGGAATACGCCGAGCTCAATCAAAAGTGGTACGACTTTTACCTGTCTAAGGTTGGCGATGCAGACAGCCGCCGCGTTGCGGTCATTTTTCAAAACATTACCAGGCGCAAACGCCGCGAAGCCAATGCCGCTTTTTTGAGCGATATTGCCGCAGATTTTGCCCGACTGTCGGCGGCGGATGAAATTATGCAGACTGTTGGTGCCAAAATTGGTGCCTACCTAAATCTGTCGGTCTGTGCCTTTGCCGAAATCGATGCCGCCGGGGAAAACGCGGTAATCGATTATGCCTGGCATCGGCCCGAGGCGCACGACGTGGTTGGTGTCTATCGCCTCTCGGAGTTTGTGACCGACGAATTTTTGCGGGCGGTTCGAAATCAGGAAACTGTTGTGGTTAGCAACACGCAGGCCGACCCGCGCACGGTGGCTGAGAATTATGCTGCCCTCAACATTCACGCGTTTGTGAGCGTGCCTTTCCATAAAGATGGGGAGTGGAGATTTTTGCTCAACATCTATGACTCCTACCCTCGCCACTGGCACTCCGACGAACTTCATTTGATTCAGGAATTGTCGAATCAAATCTTTCCACGCCTAGAGCGGGTGCGTATGGAAGCGGCTCTGCAAGAAAGCGAAGAACGCTTTCGGCTTTCCACCTACGCCGTCGATGGCGTGGTCTACGACTGGAATCTGCAAACGGGGGAGGCCTACCGCTCGGAGGGGCTCTATCGCTTAATGGGTATTCATCCTGAGGATGTCTCGTCGGCTAAAGACTGGTGGGTGACCCGCATTCACCCTGAGGATGTGGTCGGCCTTGAGGTGAAGATGGCCTCTGTGCTGGAGGGCGGCAGCGATCGCTACGAATTTGAGTATCGCGTGCGCCACGCCGACGGCCACTGGCTCAACGTTTGGGATCGCGGCTACCTAATTCAAAATCCGCAGGGGCAGGTGGTGCGGGTGGTGGGCTCGACCACCGACATTACCAGCCGCAAGCAGGCCGAGCAGGAGCGCGAACAGCTGCTGGCCCGCGAGCGCACCGCCCGCGAACAGGCCGAAGCCGCCAACCGCATCAAAGACGAGTTTTTGGCCGTGGTGTCGCACGAACTCCGGTCGCCCCTCAACCCCATTTTGGGGTGGTCGAAGCTGCTGCGCACTCGCCAGCTCAATCAGCAAAAGCGAGAGTACGCCCTGGAGGTGATCGAGCGCAATGCTCAAATTCAGGCCCAGCTGATCAACGACCTGCTGGATGTGTCTCGCATTTTGCGCGGCAAGCTGAGCCTTGACAAGACCGGCGTCGATTTGGGGGCGACCGTTCGAGCTGCCTTAGAAACCGTACAGCTGGCCGTAGAGGCCAAAGCAATTCAGATCGTCACCCAGCTTGACCCAGCCTTTCGGCTGGTTTCGGGCGATGCCGACCGACTTCAGCAGGTGGTGTGGAACCTGCTGTCGAACGCAGTGAAGTTCACCCCAGAGGGGGGGCGTGTTGAGGTGCGGCTCGAATACCTCGACCCCTATGCCCAGATCACAATTGCCGACACGGGCAAGGGCATTCACCCCAGCTTTTTGCCCCACGTGTTCGATCGCTTTCGGCAAGAAGATGCCACCACCACCCGCCAGTTTGGCGGCCTGGGGCTGGGGCTAGCCCTGGTGCGCTACTTGGTCGAGCTGCACGGCGGCCAGGTGCAGGCCGCCAGCCTGGGTGAAGGTCAGGGGGCCACCTTTACGGTCAAACTGCCCCTGCTGCCGCTAGATCAGTCCGTCGAGCGATCGCCCCAGGCCCCTCAGCCCTCGATCGACCTCAACGGTACCCGAATTTTGGTGGTCGATGACGACAACACTACCCGCGAGTTCATTGCCTTTTTTCTAGAGCTTCAGGGGGCCGAGGTAATCGCCGCCGCCAGCGCTGGCGAGGCGATCGCGGTGCTCACCCGGTTTAGGCCAGACATTATGCTGAGCGATATTGGTATGCCCGAAATGGATGGCTACATGCTGATGCGCCAGGTGCGCTCGCTCTCAATGGAGCAGGGCGGGCGAGTCCCTGCGATCGCGCTGACTGCCTACGCTGGCGAGATCGACCACCAGCAGGCGATCGCCGCTGGGTTTCAAAAGCACATTACCAAGCCCGTCGAGCCAGACCAGCTAATTGAGGCGATCGCCGCCCTGGTCAAAGCCCACCCTTAACCCTGGGGGTGTACCGCCAGGGCTGGGCAGGCGGGCCAACCGAACCCGCTATAATCGGCCCATCCTTCTGACGGGTACATGCTATGGCTCAGGTGTTGGGTATGCCGTTTTCTGCTGGCCTGGGGCTGCTGGTAGCTGGGGGCGCGGTCGGAGTTGGAATTTGGCAACGGTGGGCCAAGCAGCAGCGCTACAAGTCGCTGCGATCGCTCCCCTCTCCCCCCCGGCACTGGCTGCTGGGGCACATTCCGCCTCTGCTGGCGGCGGTCAAAAATCGACAGCTATTTCAAATTTTGTTTGACTGGTCGCAAGAATTTGGCCCCCGGTATGTGTACTGGGTGGGCTACCCAGTGGTGGTGCTCAGCCAGGCCAGGCTAATCGATAGCACCATTGTGCAGGGCACCCGCGACGGCAGCCTGGTGCGCACTGGCCAGTCGCAGCGCGCCTGGAACGATCTGATGGGGCCAATCATGATCGGTCAGGATGGGGCCGAGTGGCAGTGGCGGCGCAAAGCCTGGAACCCGGAGTTTAGCTCCAGCGGCGTCAACCACTATCTGGCTCTGGTCAACCAGGCCTGCCACCAGACGCTGGCCCAGCTTCAAACCACCCCACCGGGGGAACCCGTCCCCGTCGATCCGCTGTTTGTGGAGCTGACCATGCGGGTGATTGCGGGCCTGGTCTTGGGTATTCCCATCGACCCCAACCAGCCCAGCCCCGAAGGCCCACCCCTCGACATTGAGCCCACCTACAACGCCATGTCGGTGTTGACCTATCGGTTTTTGCGGGTGGCCGTCGGCGAAAAGCCCTGGCAAAAGTATCTGCCCACCCAAGCCGCCAAAGACTACTGGGCCGCCCGGCGCCACTTTGAAACCGCCCTAGAATCTCGTATCGACCTGGCCCTGCAGCTGCGCGACAACCCCGCCGCCCAGGCCCAAACCAGCCCCCTGTTTCAGCAGTCGATGCTGGTCAAAATTGCCGCCAAAGAACCCCGCTATACCCGCGCCACTCTGCTGCCCGAAATTGTTGAAATGCTGATCGCTGGTACCGATACCACCGCCCACACCCTCTCCTTTGCCGTGGGCCAACTGGCGCTCAACCCCGAGGTGTTCGAGAAAGCGCAGGCCGCGGTCGATCGCGTATTTGACCACGACGGCACCCTAACCCTGGCCAGCCTCAAGCAGCTGAGCTACCTACAAGGGGTAATTAAAGAAACCCTGCGGCTCTATTCGGTGGCATCGGGCACGACATCGCTACAGACAACCCGAGACATCGTGGTCGATGGCCTGGCGGTACCCGCCGGAACCCGCCTGTTTTGGTCCATGCTGGGAGCTGGCCGCGACCCCGATGCCTACCCCCAGCCCGATCGCTTTTGGCCCGATCGTTGGCTGAGCGACGATCGCCAGTCGCCAGCCCCACCGATGATTGATTTTGGCTCTGGCCCCCACCGCTGCCTGGGCGAACACCTGGCCATGCTGGAATCGACCCTGATGCTGGCCCAAATGCTGCGGCACTTTAGCTGGGAGCTGGTAAACGGGCGATCGTCGCTGGAGAACTTAAAGCAGAATTTGCTGATCTACCCGGTAGATCGCATGCCAATCTACTTACGGCCCCGCCAGGTGTAGGTTTTGGGTTCATGGCTTCAAGGGCCGTGTGCAGCGCTGTCGTGGTGATCGCTCCTTCTGTCCATCGAGTTTGTTTGGTAGCGAATGCTATGGCCCAGCACATCAAAATGCGATCGCACAAATCAGCGTTGCTGCAACATTAGACGGAATGGCAGTCACACATCAACTCAACACCTTGCCTTACGGAATTGAGATCGATCGGCATCAGCTTGCCATGTTGTTTTCAAGTGACGATCGGACGATGGTTGAGTTACAAACCTCTGAAGTTTCTGTTACAAACAAAGGGTGTAACGTGCCTACCGATGGACCCTCGCTGAGGTTTCGTTTTTGGTACTACCGCACAGTGAAAAATAGGAAAAAGGCCATTTAAGGCAGAAGTACTGCTCGATACTACATTGATGACATGGATGTTCTGGCTCGCTCCACCCCACTGCTTAAACTTGCCCTGCTCAATAAATATAGGGAGACTCGATTGCAGGAGCACTGTCGGTCGCGACCAAACCCTGATAAATTGAGGCTGCGACTTCAGCACGGGTCGCGGCGCGATTGGGATCGAGAAAATCAATGTTGGGATAGTTTACGGTGAGGTTGCGGAAGGTCGCCGCCGCCACGCCATCATCGGCATAAAAAGGAATTGAATCGTAGTCGCGGAAGCCACCCGTCACGCTGGCATTGGTTCCACTCGGCTCAAATTGTAAACCGCTTGCCAGAGCAACTAAAACCTGAGCGCGGGGCATGGGTTGCGATGGGTTAAAAACACCGCCAGGATAGCCCCTAAGAAAGCCTTCAGTGTAAGCAGCTTGGATGGCATCTGCGGCCCAATAGCTGCTGGGCACATCACCAAAACGAACGGCACTGCGAACGGTCGGGCGATCGAATGCTTGAGCCACTAGAACCGCAAACTGAGCGCGGGTAACTGGATCATTGGGACGAAAGCTACCGTCGACAAAGCCTCGAATCACACCGCGATCGGCAAGTGCTTGAATGAACTGTGCTGCCCAATAGTCTGGCGGTACATCTGAAAAAGTAGCTTGCGCTTGCGCCGGAAGTTGTCCCACCAGTGTGGCCAGCATCGCAACGGTCAGGCTAGAACACATTAATCGAACAAATTTGCTAGAGAACTCAGCTTTCATAGACATAAAAGATTAATCGATAGTGAGATGAAAAAGAGTCGGGCGCGGTGCAATCGAACACTAACGACCACTATCAGTAGTCGCAAAAGTCTCAAAATTGTTTGCCAGTGTCACGGCCTAGCACCAGCTTCCAGAAGCTAGATACCGCCTCTCTTGGTAGAAGCCGAGGCAGCGTAGCAAGAATGGGATTAATCAGGCCGCCAGGAATTACTATTGACTCTCGTTTGTCAAATGCTGTTAGGGCATCTCGTACAACTGTCTCAACCGGCGTATCAACTTTTGCAGCCACATCAACCAAAAACGCCGGGAAACCGGCATCCTCAAAAAACTTATTGCCAGCTGGTCCTGGGCAAACGGCTAGCACATGCACTCCGTAGCTGCGATTCTCTGCCCACAACGCTTCGCTAAAGCTAAGAGTAAATGCCTTTGTTGCCGCGTAGATCGAGAAGTAGGGCATAGACTGAAACGCTGCCACCGAAGATAAATTAATTACCCCTCCAGTTCGGCGCTGCCGCATTCCGGGTAAAAAGCGATGGGTTAGATCTACAGTGGTTGCGATGTTGAGCTGCACCATTTTAAGCTGAAGATCGCGATCGCTTTCGGCAAAATCACCGTAATCTCCAATACCAACATTGTTTACCAATAAGTCAATCGCCCGCCCAAGCTGCTGCACCGTTTGAAACAGTGTTTCTGTAGCGTCGGCTGCCGTCAAATCTTGGGCAATAATGTCTACTTGAGTTTGGTACTGATGACGGAGTGAATCGGCAAGGGCCTGTAACTTGTCCTCTGAGCGAGCAACTAGCACAAGATCGGTTCGTCGCGCTGCTAATTGTTGGGCAAATGCTGCACCAATGCCAGCAGAGGCTCCGGTAATCAAGGCTGTTGTCATGCCATCTCACAGGTTCGCTTTACTAGAACATGCTGGGTTAAATTCATAGTTTCTGCATCACTCCGGAGAATGATTGCAGCAGTAATCAAGGGAGTAGTGATACGGTAGTCGTGTCTAACTACTAGGTTGCAGCGAACAGGCAACAACCCAACGCCCATAGCTTTACCCGGCACTAAGCAATCACTACTTACAGGTAACAGGCAGTCTAATAACGTCCATGTATAACCCACCACCGAGAGCTTTCGTCTGCGATACAAAGTCTACCTCGGCGGGTGATGGCAACATTATGCCGCTCAGTTTGTCGATTAGACCAGTGCTTCAATAAGGCTCATCTGGCGTCTTCTCGTCCTCTCAATCCAAAAAGCGTAATAATTTCAATAAAACAGCAGTTCCAAGTAGATAATAGAGTAACTGCCAAAACGACAAAGAAGGGGAACTTTCTTTTCTAGTTCAAAGTCTGGCTTGCTTAGTTCTCAATGCCATTTTATCGGGGGATGATTCATGGCTCTGAAGCATCTGGTGTCCGTGATGCTGGGTCTTGCTACGGTATCGATAGGTACAGTGGCCAATGCCCAAGCGGCTTCAACAGACCCTACCCTTGCCGTAGACCGCGCCGAGTGGGTTGATTCTGCAGTACAAGCCACTTCTAGAGATAATCTGGCTCAAGAAATCGCCCAATTGGCGGTAGAGCGGGTTCTTTTAGGAGTGAGGTTCACCCAAGATCATCCTATAGTTGAACAACTCAATCAGCGGCAACAAGGTCTTGAGGCTCGCTTTGCAGAACTGTATCCAAACGATCAAGACTTACTCGATGCAGCTACCGCTAGTGTTATAGAATCCAAACTCGCTGAGACTGAGTTGCTATACACAGCCAACCAAAGCAAGTACGTGGACGAACATCCCATACAGCAGCGTTTGAAGGCTGAGATTGAAGCTTTGCGCCAGCACCTATATGCCCTGCTATAGCTAATAGGCAGGTGTTTCAGCTTGATTCGGCTTTGAGTATTGATGCTACCTAGAGTTAGCGCTGTTGCCCCGACAGCACTCTTAAAATCCGTTGACTCAAAAGCGATAGATGGTATGGCTGCTCAGTTAACTTGCGATCGCGGGTGATGTCTCCCTCTGCTAGATGCCACCCGCGATCGCCCTTAGCTCTCACGATATAATCCTCTCGCTATTGCCAGGAAGCGCGTCATGATCTTTGACCACGTGGGCTTCTATGTCAGCGACTTTGAGGCCAGCAAAGCATTCTACCTACAGGCCCTCGCGCCCCTGGGCATTGGCGTTGTTGCCGAAGGCGAAGGCTAGGCCATGCTTGGCAAAGACGGCAAAGGCCAGTTTTGGTTTGGCTCCTTTGGTCAAAGTCCTGGCCCCATTCATCTCGCCTTTGCCGCCGAAAATCGCGACCAGGTGCGGCAGTTTTACGCCGCTGCGATCGCCGCTGGTGGCCAAGACAACGGTGCGCCCGGTATTCGCGAGCAGTACCACCCCCACTACTACGGTGCTTTTGTAATTGGGCCAGATGGCCACAACATTGAGGCGGTTTGCCACCGGCCCGAGGCCTAAAATTAGTCGGGCTAGAGTATTGGTACAGTGTGGCTAAAAACCCGGTTTCTTCGTCGCTGCTCTAACGGCATGACTAGCTTTTTGGGCCAGAAACCGGGCTTCTGTACGGCGTTCTAGGGGTGGGTCGCCCTCAAACCTCCAGCTCTTGAGCCGTGCCGCAGTGGCGGCAGTAGGGCAAATATTTGTAGGTGGCTTGGTGGCAGTGGTGGCACTCCACATCCTGGTGGTAGCCGCAGTGGGGGCAGTGGGCGTCGCCCCGGCGCAGCTTTTTGGCGCAGCGAATGCACTTGTGGTTTTGCACCCGCCCCGCCACCTGCAGCCGGGGGTTGAGCACCACCTTTTGAAAGAATTTGATAATGCCGTAGCCGATTAGCGGCACCAGCAAAATATACAGGTAGTTAATTAGAAACAGCAGACCCCCCAGCAGCGCCACCACCACCTGAGACAGCCAGCTAAACAGCGCCCCAAACTGCAGCACCTCAAACAGCTTAATCACCAAAGGAATGCAGAAGATCACCAGCAGGTGCCAGCTCTGCAACGCCACCAGCCCATAGCCGCGCCGCTCGGCAAAGCGGTAGACGGCCCAGGCCAACCCCACTAGGGGCAGCAAAAACAAGCTCTGAAACAGCAGTTGCACCGTGGGGTACCAAAACGAGGCCCGCTGATACTGGCGATCGAGCGGTTGAAACTGCGCGTCGTTGTTGAGCAGGGTGAGAAACTGCTGGCTGGCCTGGGTCTGGGTGAGCTGGGTTTGCAGGTCACTCTGCTGCTGCTTCAACTGCGCCAGGCTAGCGTTGTTGCGATCGAGAATGGCGCGGGCCTGCCTGGCTTCCACCTGGTTGATCGACTGCTCGGGCGGCTGCCCAGCAATTTGCTCTAGCAGGGTCGAGTCGTACTGGCTGCGAATGGTCTGGTTTTCCTGCTCTAGGGCGGCGATAGACTCTTGCACCTGAGCGAGGCTGGCCAAAATCTGGCGATTTTCGGTGGTGTCGAGGCCGTCGGCGGTGGCGGCATAGTCGAGACAAACCGGAGACACCTCGCCCAGGTGGCCCTCGGCCAAATTGCGGTAGTTGGTGGCCCAGCTAAACTCTGGCTCGCTTTCAAACCGAATGCTGCTGCGCAGAATGTCGTAGTTGCGGTTCCCCTGGGTTTGGGCGCGGTAGCCCGCCCAGGGCTCGTGGCAGGGGTGGGCCTGGTAGGGGCTGAGGGGCCAGCGGCTGATGTCGCTGAGGCCGCTAAACACGTTGAAGAGAATGAACAGGTCAATCAGAATGATCACCGCCAAACTGGCCCGGTTAACGGGTTCATTGTTGACGGTGCGAGCTTGCCTAAAAAAGCGACGAAACTGCCGCCGAACTCGATTGACCATATCCCTGGCTCCAAAAGCGTGATGCTACCGACTGTAGCCTCGGCTCAGTCCAGGGCTAATGGCCGTCGTCCAGTTTCCAGTTCTGGCCTGCGGCTGACGGAAAAATTATGCTGGTTGCCGGTGGATAGGTTTAACCCTGAAGAGCCTGGTCGAGGTCGGCGATCAGATTGTCCACCTGCTCTAGGCCGATGGAGAGGCGCAGCAGGTTGGGGGCGGTTTGAGTGCCTTTTTCAATCGAGGCGCGGTGTTCTATGGTGCTGTGGGGGCTGCCAAAGCTGGTGGCGCGGGCAATCAGGTGAGTTTTGGCGGCCACGGCCATGGCGGTTTCCTGGTCGCCCTTGACCAAAAACGACAGCAACCCCCCAAACCCCTGCATTTGCTGCTGGGCAATGGCGTGGCCGGGGTGACCCGGCAGCCCAGGGTAGAGCACCTGTTCGACGGCGGGGTGCTGAACCAGCCAGGTAGCGATGGTCTGAGCGGCCTGGGTCTGGGCACGCACCCGCAGCGGCAGAGTTTGCAGACCGCGCAGGGTGAGCCAGCAATCGAAGGGCGAGGGCACCACGCCGCCAATGGTCTGCACCAGCCGCAGCTGCTCAAACAGTGGGTTTAGCTCGCGGGTGACCACCGCGCCGCCAATCACATCGCCGTGGCCCGCCAGGTACTTGGTGGTGGCATGAATAACAAAGTCGGCCCCCAGCGCCAGCGGGGTTTGCAGCACCGGGGAGGCGATCGTGTTGTCGCAGGCCAGGTAGGCGTTGGCCTGGTGGGCCAGATCTGCGATCGCGCGAATGTCAGTCACCGCCAGCTGCGGATTCGACGGCGTTTCGATCAGCACCAGGCGGGTGTTGGGGCGCAGCGCCTCGGCCACCGCCGCCAGGTCGGTGGTATCCACCAGGGTATAGCTCAGCCCCCAGGGAGCAAAAATTTGGCTCAGCATCTGCTGCACACCAAAGTAAACACTCTGGGGCGCAATCACGTGGTCGCTGGGTCCAAGCGCCTGCAGCAGGCTAAAGGTGGCGGCCGAGCCAGAGGCAAAGGTGACGGTGTCGGCCCCTTGCTCCAGGTCAGTGAGAGCCTTTTCAAGGGCATCGCGGTTGGGGTTACCGCTGCGGCCATAGACGTAGCCCCTGGGATAGCTGCCGTCGGCGTCGCGCTCAAAAGTGGTCGAGAGGTGAATGGGGGCAGTCAGCGCTCCGGTGGCGGAGTCAATACCCCGACCGCTGTGGATGGCCTGGGTATCGGCAGAGAAGGACATGGCTTCGGGAGACATAAAATGATGGGAAATGACATTCTCCTGATTGTAGAAGCGATGTTTGAGGCATCGCCCCAGACGATTCCCGCTTAGAAAGGCTTCGCCAGCGCACCAAACCCGCTCCCCCATCCGGGCACCCTAACCCTACTCTCCTCCCTCAACCCCCTGACCCATCCACCCTCCCACCCATCTACCCATCCACCCATCCATGGACGCCCTCATCACCTCTGCCCTCGTCTTCCTCTTCGGCTCTGCCGTGGGCAGCTTTCTCAATGTGGTGATCTACCGGGTACCGGCGGGGCTGTCGCTGCTGCACCCCCCCTCGCGCTGCCCCAAGTGCCACACCCAGCTCAAACCCTACGACAATGTGCCGGTGCTGGGCTGGCTCTGGCTGCGGGGCCGCTGCCGCTACTGCCGCACCCCAATTTCGCCCCGCTACCCGCTGATCGAGGCGTTTACGGGAGCGCTGTTTTTAGCGACATTCTGGCTGCTGGGGCTGGGCTGGGCCACGGTGGGCTACTGGCTGCTGCTGAGCTGGCTGGTGGCCCTCACCTTTATCGATATCGACACGCTGACGCTGCCCAACGTGCTCACCGGGTCGGGGCTGCTGCTCGGCCTGGCGGTCAAGTTTGCCCTACCGATCTTACAAGGGGAACCCTGGCCCAATCCGATTCTGGGACTCTTAGGCGGCATTATTGGCGCAGTCTTGGGCATCTGGCTGTTTGATTTAATTACCCTATTTGCCTCGGCGGCCCTGGGGCAGACAGCCATGGGCGGCGGCGATGCCAAACTGGCGGCCATGCTGGGAGCCTGGCTGGGCTGGCAGGGGGTATTGCTGAGCGGGTTCTTGGCCTGCCTGGTGGGGGCAGCGGTGGGGGGCGGCGCGATCGCCCTCAAGCTGATCAGCCGTCGTCAGCCGATGCCCTTTGGCCCGTTTCTTGCGATCGGCGCGGTGATCACGGTGTTCTGGGGCGAGGCGATTATTGGTGCCTACCGATCGCTGTTTTTCCCCGTGCTGTAATTTGCCGAGAGAATGCCCCGAAAGGATGCTGTACCCGTCTTTTAGAATGGGTAAATCGTAGCCGGTAGAAATGATGTCAGTTGCTATTACAGAAGCGATTACGACGCTGGCCGAGGCAGAGCAACGCTTCAACCTGACGAGAACGGAAGAGGAGTCGTTTTTTTCAGACTGGAATACTGACTTACCTAGCCTCAATGAAACCGAAAAGACAGGCTTAGTAGATTTGCGCCGTCGCTATTTGTACCAGCGATCGCAGGGACATTTGCTAGAAAGCACCGTACTGCTTTTGTTCGCTTCGCCACTACTGACCTTGGCTGGGTTCTATGACCCACCCTTTAGGGTTAAGGCAGAAGACTCGATTCAACTCATTCTGCAAGATTCTGAAGGGGTTTTGCAGGGGCGACTCGATGTATTAGTGCTGAAAGATCAGTTTTGGGTGGTGGTGCTAGAGTCTGAGAAGACAGCGCTTTCGGTATGGTCAGCTTTACCCCAAACCCTGGCCTACTTAGGCGCAGCTCCCCAGTCTAAGCAGCCAGCCTATGCACTAATGACCAATGGCGACGACTCTGTCTTTGTAAAGCTGCAAAAAGGTAGGACTGGGGTCTACGGTGTATCGAGAGTGTTTTCAGCGCTAACCTCCATCCACGAACTCTACGGCGTTTTGCAGATATTAAAACGATTTGGCCAAGTCATTGAGCTAGAAACCTGATTGCTAACCTATATAAGCTTTTCTAAACCCCTGGGGTGTAGCACTGGAGACTACGCCGTCGCCGCTTAGCCTGAGCCAACCATACTCCCAGATTGCCCACCGTGAAACAACGCCCGCAATGGTTTAAGCTTGGTTCTTGGTCTTTGGGTGTTGGGCTGCGATCGCGAAGCCTGGTTATTGTCCAAGCGCATCTCAAGACCCTAATAGCCCTCCTGCTAGGACTATTGCTGATCCTGCCTGTCTACCCTACCAGCGCCCTGGCCACCACCTGGTACCCGGTCGCTGAAACCAGCCAGGGCCAGCAGCAGCAATTTGTCGATCTCGACTCGGTAGAATTTTGGGGCCAAGGCCACGTGCGGGTGGGCAGTTACTACGTCGACCGCCGCTCTGGTGCACCCCAGCGCACCGACTACTTAACCGAATACGACTGCGATCGCCGCCGCTTTCGCGATGTGGAGTTCAGTGGCCCCGTTGGCAGCCGGGGTTGGATGCCCGTCGATCCCGATCCACTCAATTCGGCAGCGATGGAGTACGTGTGTGCGATCGCAGGGTCTGGGCAATGAGTAACCAATTAGACGGCCATGACCTGTACGGTCTCGCCTTCAGCAATGAATGTTTTGCCCACAGGCACGATCGCCAGGGCGTTGGTGCCCGCCAGGTTGATCAAATTACCCGAGTTGTGGCCGCCGCTGGCCAGTTCAAACTCGTAGCCCGTTGGCGTTGGGGTCAGCCTGCCCCACAGGTAGGTTTCGCGCTGCCCCCCTGCCTTGAGAGCATGGCGGGTAATGGCGGGGACAAACCCTGGCTCCCAGCCTGTAGCTAACCCCGATCGCTTGCGCAGGGCCGGGGCCACAAACCGCCAAAACGTGACCAACGCCGACACCGGGTTCCCCGGCAAGCCAAAGTACAGCGGCTCGGTTCCCTGCTGGGCTGGGAAAGTCGCCACAGTGAGGGGTTTACCGGGCTTTACCGCCACCGAGCGGATGTGCAGCGTTGCCCCCAGCTCCGCCAAAATGTCATCGACATAGTCGTAGTCGCCTACCGATACCCCCCCCGACGATACGATCACATCGGCCTGTGCCAGGGCAGTCTGAATTGCCGCCCGCAGCGCCTGGGGCTGGTCGGCCACAATCCCCAGCGGCACTGGAATGGCCCCAGCCTGCCGCACCAGAGCAGCCAAGGCATATTGGTTAGAATCTACAATCTGCCCCGGCTGTAGGGGCGTTTCGGGCATCACCAGCTCATCGCCCGTAGACAGAATTGCCACTCGGGGCTGAGGCCACACCGGCACCTGCACACACTGGGCCGAGGCCAGCACCGCCAGCTCTGGCCCGCCAATTAGCAGTCCTGACCGCATGAGCGGGTCGCCCGCTTGGCAAAAGCTGCCCCGATGGCGCACAAACTGCTGAGGTTCGGGCGCTTCTAGCACCAGCACTTGCTCGCCCTCACGCTGGGTCACTTCTTGAATGACGATGGTATCGGCTCCGATCGGCAGCATTGACCCAGTCAGAATTCGTGCTGCCTGACCGGGGGCGACGGGCTGGGTGGGCGATCGCCCCGCCGGAATGGTCTCCGTCAGCGTCAGCGCCACCGGGCTTTCGGCACTTGCTGCCTGCACATCGGCGCAGCGCACCGCGTAGCCATCCATCGCCGAATTGTCCCAGTGGGGAAAATCGAGCGGGCTGGGAATAGCTTGGGCCAAAATGCGCCCCAAGGCTGCGTCTAGAGGCACCTGCTCGGTCTCGGTGGGGAGGGCGACCAGATCGAGAATTTTGGCTTCGGCCTCGGCAGCGGGGAGCATGGGCGGGGAAAGGGTGAGGGAATGGGGACCGTGAGGTGAGGGTAATTTCTTTGATTCTGTTGGGGGAGTGCCTTGGAGTAGGCGTTACTTTGGTGCAGGCGTCGGCAAAGCTGCCCTAGATTGAGCTTGAGAACCTCAGGAGTTAAAAGTTGGGGCGGGTGATGAGGCAGCTTAAGCCCAGGGCTACGGAGCCTGCAAGGGTGGCGGCTGCAGCAGCATCGGTACCCAGGGCTAGCAGCAGGCTGTATAGACCCAGCCCCACGCTGGCTACCAGACCCAGGGGAGTCGTGAGAAAATCCCAAAACTCAAGTAGCCCTTCAAGAAACCGCAAAAACTGAAGCCAGCGGGTTAAGAATGCCATGGGTTTACCACTCAGGTAGGGTTGGCAAAGTGCTAGGAAATCAGCTTAGGGAACTGCTTCTAGAATAACTGTCATTGCCTTGACCAAAAACTTTCCTCCGAGAAGTCTTCAAAATTTTCTTAGTACAGAGCCTGCATCAGGCGTTTGCGGTAGGCCACGGTCAGCGGCTCGCGATCGCCCAGCAGCTTGAAGATGGTGAGCATGGCCTTGCGGGCACTGTCGTTGCGGTAAGTACGATCGCGTTCCACTACGCTCAAAAACCCCTCCAGAGCAGTAGCGAAATCGCCCTTCAGAGCAGCCTGAGCTGCGATTCTAAAGCTGTCATCTAGCGGTGAATCACCCAGATCCGTAAGGGATTGGCGCAGAGTGATTAGACCCCGCAGGCCATTGGCCATGTCAGTGGCGTCGCGATCGCCGGGGTCAATCAGTTCCAGATACTGGCTGGCCAAAGCATCGTCACTCTGAAGGATGTAGAGCTGAGCCGCCTTGAGCAGGATCCGACTATTGTTGGGGTAGCGGGTCAGTAACGTGGTCAGGGCCGAAAGAACCTCGGCGGGGTCGCCAGTGGTGAGGGCCGTATCGAAGGCCGCCAGGTCTTGCTCCAGGCTCGACTGCAGGCCTAGCCCGGTCAGCAGCTCGCGCAGCTGTGGCTCGGGCAGCACCCCCACAAACCCCTCCTGCACCTGCCCCTGGGTCACTATGCGCACATCGGGCACCCCCTCCACCTTGAAAGCCTTGGCCAGTTCGGGGTTGGCGTCGATATCTACCTTGGCCAGGGTAAAGTCGTACTCCTGGGCCAGCTTTTCGAGCAGGGGCTTGAGCAACTGGCAGGGGCCGCACCAGGTAGCAAAGAAATCGATCAGCACCGGCTGCTCAAACGAGGGTTGCAGCACCGCCTGATCAAACTCGGCCTGGTTCACAACAATAGATTGTCCCATCGGTACCTCAGCGGGGGCGAATAAACAGGTCGTATAGCGACAGCAGCACTTCGATCACAATCAGCAGCACCACGTACCACTCTAAGCGCAGGCCCGTCTGCTGCCGCTGCAGATCGAGCACCGTTTCAGCGGTGCGGCTGACCAGGTCGAGCTTGCGCTCCAGGGCCGAATGGCGATCGCGAATTTCGTACTCATCCTCAAGGCGCTGATACAGCAAGTCCAGCTCCGGATATTCCCACAGCAGCTCGGGTTTATCAATAATTTCGACTCGCCCCACAATTTTGTGCTGAATGGTCAGCGTCTGGCCAATCTGTTTGAGCAGCTGATCGCCCCGCACCCTAATTTGGCGCTGGTGCTGCAGCTCGGCGGCATAGGGCTCAATGCGATCAAAGACCGCCGCCGCCCCAATTTCGTAGTGGGCCAGCACCACACTTTTGGCCATCACATCGGCCACTAGCTGTAGCCGCAGATCGTCTAGCGACGACAGAAAAATCAGACCGTCCTGCACCTTGCCGCTGCTGATTTCGGCCAATCGAATGGTAGCTGCCTCGGTTTCGGGCTGCTCAAAGGGGGCCTGAATGTAGGGCGCTAGGGTGGCAATAAACCCTCGTTCCGCCGCCTCCGAGAGGCCAAACAGCACCACCGCTCCGTAGCTCAACAGCACCCCCTGGCCCTCTTCGCCACCCGGCTCGCCAATCGACACCATCAGCAGGGCTGGTAGGGGAGCTTGAATTTGTCTTTGCTGAGCGATCGCCCTTAGGTCAATGCTCTGGCCCAAAAAATAGGCGCGTACGGTGATATCAGTGCGGGGGGTGGGGGCCGCTACAGCCGCCGCTGAGTTTACGGTAGTCATAGGTAAAGGTAAAAATAAAGAAAGCCGAAGCTATACAGCCATCCCAGCCGCTAAATTTCAATAGGTCAAACCGTGTTTAGAACTGTTGCAGAACACCTTCACGGCGGCAATGTTTCATACATCCCATCGTAGGGTATGTTAGAAAACTGGCATGACTTACATTAGGTAGCTATGCGGCAGTACTCCAGCATTCCAGGTTGGTTGCTCTGCCACTGTGGCCCAGTGCCAGGTTTTCCCCCCCAGCCTTGCTTACGGCAGGCGGGCTATTGTGGAGTAGGGCCGCAGCCATGAAGCGCGTGGTATTCATTCTTGGGGTTTTAGACGACGACGACGTTGACTGGTTGATTGAGGCTGGGCAGCGACAAGAGCTTCAGCCGGGGCAAGTGCTCATTCGCGAGGGCGAACCCTGCGAACACATCTATCTTATTTTAGACGGTGGCCTAGAGGTTTCCGTGGCGGCCCTGAGCGACCAGCCCATTGCCCATCTGGCCACTGGCGAAGTAGTGGGTGAGATGTCGTTTGTCGATAGTCAGCCGCCCTCAGCGACGGTATCGGCCCTAGCGCCCAGCATTGTGCTGGCTATTTCCTGCGCTCAGCTGCGCCACAAACTCCAGCAAGACATTTGGTTTGCCTCTCGGTTCTACCGCGCTCTGGCCATTTTGCTCTCTAGTCGTCTGCGCAGCACCGTCAAGCATCTGCAGGGAGAACACTGGCGACCGGTCGCCAGCCTCAACGACGCTGGTCTAGACGAAATGAACGACATGCTCTCCATTGGCGGCATTCGCTTTGACTGGATGCTCAAGCGCCTGCGCGACGTCAACTCCAATCCCTGGGAGGAGTTAGAAGTAGACTCTGCCGATTGATTACAAAGGCTAGCAACCAGTCAGCCACCTAGGAAGGATTCTGCTACCATTCAGGCAATGGTAGGAATGGGTAAACTAAGGGCAACCGTCGGTTTACTTTCAGGGTCGTTTTCCTCGGTAGCGGTCAGCTCACGCCAGTCGGCTGGGTGGGCCAAAGGGCACAACATCTGCGCAATGTCATAGATTGCCAACAAGGGCTACTACGGCGGTGAAAGCAGGGTAAGATGACCACCTACTAAGCCGCCAATCAGCTTTGTGTTCCCTACCAAGTTCCCTACCAAATCGATTCTGGGCTCCGTTTTTGCAAGTGTCAGAGCATGCCACTCCATACCAAACTTAGTAATATTCTCATTGTTGAAGACAGCAAAGGCCGTCGAGAAATTGTTTTAGACGGTTCGGTGTACTCCATTGGGCGCGACCCAAAGTGCGATATTCGGCTGTCGTCGCAGTTTGTGTCGCGGCACCACGCCACCCTGGTGCAGCTGCCCAAAGACGACGATACTTTTTATTACCGTATCGTAGACGGCAACTTGAAGGGCAAACCCAGCGCCAACGGCATGCTGATCAACGGGCGCAAGCTCCAGGCCCACGACCTTAAAAACGAGGACGAAATCGTCTTTGGCCCCCAGGCCCGCGCTATTTACTATCAGCTCAAGCGCGACAGCCAGTCTACCCTCCCCCCCGACGAGTTTGATATCACTCTAATCAGCCCCAATATGGTTGAAGAGGGTGAAGAGGATGGGACAGACTTGGACGACGATACAGAGATCTAGGCCTGCCCATTGAGGAGGACTTTCACGTTTGCTGGTACTGGATTATGCACGCCAGTCTAACAACAGCAAATGACCTAGACCAGAGCTACAATCGCTTGGTTGACGGCGCTAAACACCTGCTCGCAGTGGTTGTCGTGCCTGAGCGGTAGCTCTTCGTTTTTGACTACAAGATTGACGCAGCCAGACCCTGCAGCTACGGTAGGTTGGTTAATCAGCACTTCGATTGTCGTGAGCTGGGAGAGCGACACTCGGCCGGGCTGCTCTTTGGCGACTAAATAATCGCCGTTTTCGTAGACCATGTGCAACCCAAAGGCTTGCAGCGAGCTGATGATAGCGTCTCGCAGCCGAGAAGTTGTCTCGGGAACAGGGAGAGAGTTTGTATAACGGGCCATAGGCGTCCTTTGCTGAGACCGTAACAACTATTGCTCAGTGCCAGGTCGATGGCGACTCGTGTTTAGTTCCCCAACGAACCCACTTGACCCAGAACGTGGCAAATCCTGGGTTTGTATCCTTATGTATAGCATAATTTTTGTGGAGGGTCAGGGGTGCGGTCTTGTAGCTGAGGCGACAGGTCTTGCTTGTAAGCTTGAGGGGGCAACTACTAGAGTATGGGCCAATGCCGGGTAAACTGCTGGTTTTTGAAGGGGTAGAGGGCTGTGGTAAATCGACTCAGCTGCAGATCTTGCACGCTGCTTTGCTAAAACACGACAGCCTCCAGCAGCTCCAGCGACGGAGCTTGATTTCCCAGGTTTTGGCTACGCGTGAGCCAGGGGGTACAGAGCTGGGTCTGGGGTTGCGCCAGCTGCTGCTGGGCGATCGCGGTGGGGCTTCGATGGCGAGCCGGGCCGAGCTGTTGCTGTATGCTGCCGATCGCGCCCAGCATGTCGAAGAGGTAATTAAACCCGCACTGGCCGAGGGCTGTTGGGTGCTGTGCGATCGCTTTATCGACTCCACCGTGGCCTACCAGGGCTACGGCCGCGGTCTAGATTTGGGGCTGATCGACCAGCTCAACCAGGTGGCCACCGGGGGGCTGGTGCCCGACCTCACCCTCTGGCTCAGGCTCGATGCCGAGGTGGGCTTAGCCCGCACCCGCCAGCGGGGAGCCGCCGATCGCATGGAGCAGGCCAATCTGGCCTTTCACCAGCGGGTGCAGGGGGGCTTTGAGGCACTGGCCCAGCAGCACCCAGACCGGGTTGTGGCCATTGACGCAGTGGGGTCTGTAGAGGCTGTCGCTGCCGAAATTTTTGCCGTTGTAGAAGGGTATTTGCAGCAGTGGTACGCCCCCAGTTTGACGGCCTAGTGGGCCAAGCGACCGCTGT
This sequence comes from Nodosilinea sp. LEGE 06152, assembly GCF_015207525.1. Taxonomy (GTDB): domain Bacteria; phylum Cyanobacteriota; class Cyanobacteriia; order Phormidesmidales; family Phormidesmidaceae; genus Nodosilinea. Next base: position 48,071 of record NZ_JADEWR010000004.1, on the reverse strand, counting down.
GGCCCTGCTCTGCCGCGCGATCGAGCAGCGGCGGGTTGCCCCCGCCTACCTGTTTGCTGGCCCCCACGGGGTGGGGCGGCGGCTGGCAGCAGAGCAGTTTGCGGCAGTTCTCTTTGCCCCTGATGCCGAGAATCCATCCCCCACTCTTAGCCGTCGGATTGCCCAGCGCAACCACCCTGACCTGCTGTGGGTGGAGCCCACTTATCTGCACCAGGGCCGACTGATCGGGGCATCTCAGGCGATGGAGGAAGGGATTAGCCGCAAAAGCCCGCCCCAAACCCGCCTGGAGCAGGTGCGCCAGATTGCTCAATTTTTGGGTCGCCCGCCCTTAGAAGCGCCGCGCGCCGTGGTGGTGATTGAGGCCGCCGAAACGATGGCTGAAGGAGCCGCTAACGGACTGCTTAAAACTTTAGAAGAACCGGGTCAGGCCACTATCATTCTGCTTGCCCCCGGCCCCCAGGCGCTGCTGCCCACCCTGGTGTCGCGCTGCCAGATGATTCCCTTTCAGCGGCTGAATGCGACGGATATGGCGACGGTGCTTGAACGGGTGGGACAGGAGGAAGTGCTCCAGCAGCCCCAGATGCTGGCAATGGCCCAGGGTAGCCCGGGGGGGGCGATCGCGGCCTACAATCAGCTCCAAACTATCCCCGCTGACCTACTCACCGCCCTGCACCAGCCCCCTCGCACCCTACGCGATGCCCTCGACCAGGCCCGCCAGGTAGCCAAGGCCCTCGACACCGAAGCCCAGCTCTGGCTGCTTGACTACCTGCTCAACTGGTACTGGCAGAACTACCCAACCGAGAGCCAGCTCTGGCTGCTCAAACTTGAAGCCGCCAAAAGCTACCTGCGCCGCTTCGTGCAGCCCCGCCTGGTATGGGAAGTCATGCTGATGGATTTGGTAAAGCCGTAAAAAATCTACAAATCAGCGCATTGTTGCCAATGTTTAGTGCTATTGACTAATTGGAGTTTCTATCTTGAACAAGCTTTTCAGGCAACGTTTCGATGAGTTAGAAGCTCAAGCCATTCAAGTTGAAGCTTCTAAATCAATGCACCACAATGAAGGATTTGGTAGTCGTGAATACGTTGATGATGATTTTTTCTCGAACTGGAAAGTAAAAGTTAAAGACCTCCTATCAAAAGTTTGCGGTGAAGAATCTCAGTACTTTCAGCAGTTTGAGACAAAAGAGACTGGCATACTTTATGAAACGAACTACGATATCTTTAAAAGTCTAAAGGCTATCTTCTTGGCGGCAAAGGAAGATTTCGAAGGTGGATATCTTTCGTCGATGAGAGCGCTTGTTCAGGCGGAGGTTTTTGACTCTGAACTTGAACAAGCAAATGAATTGTTAAATAGCGGTTACTCTACGGCAGCGGCTGTCGTGGCGGGAGTTGTATTGGAAACAGCACTGCGAGAGCTATGTGAAAAGGAAGGTATTTCAGTTGCAAGGCTAGATAAGATGAATGCTGATCTAGCTAAAGCTGGTGTATACAATAAGTTTATACAAAAACGAATAACTGCCTTAGCAGATATACGAAATAGTGCAGCTCATGGCAAACCTAATGAGTTTGCAGAGGACGATGTGATTGACATGATTAAATATGTCAATCAATTTCTAGCAAATTATCTAATAAGTTAACATGCATAGGCAATCCGCTGAGTAGGCCGGAAAGTGTTTTACACCGAGTCCAGCTTGGGAGCGGCAATTTGCCCAAAGACAGAGCTCCACTTCTGAACTTGGATGAGGTTTAGTCTCGTGGGGTGCATTCGCGCAGCAATGCACCTCAGGAGTTTGTACTAATCTTCCTCCACCATCAGTCGCCAGCGGATGGTTTGGGCGGTGACGCTGTCGATTTCGCCCAGGCGCACCTGCACGGTTTCGCTGGTGACGGGGCCGAGGGCGGTGAGCAGGGCGCGCAGGTGAGGGGTGCTTTCGCCGCTGTCTACAAAGACCCGTTCTGCTAACTGGTTGAGGCGCTTCCAAGCGGTAAAGAGTTTGACGGCGGTTTGTTCGATTTGAGCGGCCTGGGCCACCATATCTGCTGCAGAGTTGAGGCAGCCCACCCGCAGGGCTTCTTCGAGGGCGAGTTCGAGGTCAATGCCGCTGGCTTCAAGCAGTTGTACCTGGTTGGCGGAGGCCAGGTATTTGGAGAGGTAACGGGCCTCAGCGGTGACCTGCTTGAGGGTGTCGAGGTCGGGGTTTAGCTCGACCTCGGTTTTGAGGGTGCTCTGGTGGACGGCGGGCAGCTTCTCCATCTCCTTGACCAGGGGCGCGATGTAGCGGGTAGGAATGGTGTTGTTGGCGGCTTTTTCCCGCAGGGTTTCGGGAATCAGATCGGAGGTCATGGCGGCCCACTCATTGGCCACCTGGCGCACTTCGCGGCGGGTGATGTGGTCGCCCTTGCGGGCGGAGTCGCTGACGAGCTGCTGCACTTCGGGAGCCGACTTGGCGGTTTCGACAAAGGCGCGCTTGCTGAACTGGTTGACTTCCTTGGGGGTGAGCATGCCCGCGTCGAGCAGCTGGTCGGCGCTCTCGGCTAGCTCGATTAGATTGTAGGCGTGGCTTTTGGTAATTTCGCGGTCTTTGAGCCAGTTGAGAAAGCCGGTGCCGCGCCCGTCGCCGCCGCGCTTTTCGCGATCGCGCACCGTCCGCAAAATTCGCCCGCGCCAGATATCGGTTTGCAGATCGAAGCGATCGCACACCTGCCAGGCGGCTTCCATCTGCTGATTAAACTCGTAGTCAGAGAGGTTTTCGTCGTTGGGGTCGGGCAGGGCAAGGGGCAGCTCTCCCGCCTGCATTGCTGACTCAATTGCCTCAGAAGAATAGGGCATTGCCGCCGTCATACCGTTGATACCACACGCACAGGCTGTCCATTCTCCCACGTCTGCCCGCGTTAAGGGTGCGATCGGGCTCAATGAGTTCTGGGCTGCGGGTGCGGTGCCGGGCGCAGGGGCTAACGTACCCGCATCATGGCTTTAGCAGCGAATTGGGACTAAATTAAAAACAAAGTTTGGTACCCTTTGCCAGAGAGGGGCAAAGGCAGGCTAGTCAAGCGGGAAAACTGAGCAGATGAGGGCAACCGCACTGCATCAGGTTCTGCCCCTGTGCCTCTGCTGTCACCCCGTGGGGTCAATTAGCTGCTCCATGGACTTTCAACTTAACCTTTCCTTTGGTGTGCTCGCCCTTACGGCGGTGATCAACGTGCTGGTTGCCAGTATGGCCTGGCAGCGGCGGGGGGCAACGCTGGCACGCACCTATTTTTCGCTCATGATGGTGGCGGCCACCTTTTACGCGGTGGTAGCCGCTATGGAGGCAGGGTCGGTGGCGATCGCCGACAAGATTTTTTGGTCTACGCTGGAATACGTTGGCACCGGCGGTATTATCGTTTTCTTTCTTTTGTTTGCTGAGGCGTTTGCCCGCGAGCGATCGCGCTTTAGGCCTAAGCAACTGGTGCAGCTCAGTTTCTGGCCCCTGTTCAACGTTATTTTGGTGGCCACAAATAGCTGGCACCATTGGGTCTGGACTGCGGTTTTGCCAGGCCTACCGCCCAGCACTAGTGCTGTTTACGAGCACGGCCCTGGCTATTTTTGGATCCTTAGCTGCATTTATCTGTACGGTCTGCGGAGCTTTCAGCTGTTGGCCCACGCCACCTTTCGCGGTGGACCTTTACGACGGCGGCAGGCGCTGTTTTTGCTGCTGGGGGCGCTGTTTCCCTATGTCAGCGGCGCACTCTATTCTTTAGAAATCACCCCCGCTGGCCTAAACCTTACCCCGATGTCGTTTATGGCAACGGGGCTCTTTTTCTTTTGGGCACTCTTTCGCATGGGTGCGTTTGATGCCGTGCCCATTGCCCGCGAAATGTTAATCGAGCATTTGCAGGACGGTGTTATTGTTGTCGACTTGCAGCATCGGATTGTTGATATCAACCCCCAGGGGCGATCGCTGACAAGTCTAAAGGGCGACTGCCTGGGGCGATCGCTCCACTTAGTTCTGGCCGATTTTCCAGAACTTTTGAACAACTATGACCACGGCCTAGAAACACCCTTTGGTCTTTGGCTAAACTCTCAACCTCTGCTCTATGCCACTGTTCAAATCTCGCCCCTGAGCGATTACCAGGGCCAAATTCACGGGCGGTTGCTCATACTGCACGATATTACTAAGCGTTACCAGGCAGAGGTAGAACTGCGCCAGGCCAATGACCGCCTTCAACATCAGCTAGAAGAGATCAAATTTCTGCAGGCCAGCTTAAAAGTGCAGGCCAGACATCAGTTGACCGGACTATTCAATCGCCACTACCTCAGCGAGATTTTACCCAAAACCCTACAAAAGGCAGAACAGGCGGGCTATTCAGTAGTCTTTGTCATGTTTGATATCGACCACTTTAAGCACATCAACGACACCTTTGGGCACCGAGTGGGCGATCTGGTACTCAAGTCTTTTAGCCAAATTCTTCTACAACAGATGGAGGCGGATGATATTCCGTTTCGGCTCGGTGGTGAGGAGTTTTTGGTCGTGTTTCCTGGGCTAGCGCTGAATGCTGGTCAGCAGCGAGCCGAGGCCATTCGCCGGACATTTGAGACCTTGTCAGTTCCCTGGTCAGGGGCCGAGGTGAAAACGACTGTATCTGGCGGTGTCGCCATTTTTCCCAACCAGGGCATCAATGACGATGACTTGCTCCACGCCGCCGACCTAGCGCTCTACGAGGCTAAAAAAACAGGGCGTAACCGAATTGTCTGCTCCGGCAGCCTGCACTGCTAACCCATTGAGCAGTCAATGCCTGGAGCCATAGTTAAATTTTATAGAGGGCGCATAAATAACTGAGTGAAGTAATAGGTGCTGCCCCTCTGCCAGACGCCGACTCCTGTTTCGGTAAAGCCCGATCGCAGAATGTTCTCCCGGTGTCCGGGGCTATCCATCCAGCCCTGCACGGCTAGGGGGGCAGGGTCGGGGGCGTTGGTGCTGGTAAACAAATTTTCGCCCACCATCGTGTAGGGAATATTGGCGTTTGATACCCGTTGGGCTGGCCCATCACCGGCTGGGCTGACGTGGCCAAAAAAGTTTTCGTCCGCCATCCGCTGGCTATACTGGCGCGCTACCTGAGCCAGTGGCCCATTGGGCTGTAGTGGGTTGAGACCTTCCTGCTGACGAATCTGGTTGATGCGTTCGTAGACCAGGGTTTCCATGGCGGCGGCCGCCGCCGACTGAGCTGCTTCGGCGTCTGGTGCAGCGGGGGGCTCTCGCCCAATGCGAGTGATCGGCGGAATGCGTTCAACCAGTTGTTCTAGATCAGTAGCCAAGTCGGTGGGCTCGCAACCGACCAGGGCTAGGGCGATCGCCATAAAACCGACGGCTTGCAGCACCTGGGCAGACCGACCTTGGGCAGAATTCTTTGGAAAAGGCATGGGCGGCAGTTTGAATCGAATAGCCCTGGCCATTCCTGGGAGGACGAGCACGCCGCACCAGGGTATGACCAGGGCTGTTTTTAAGAGTTTAATCTGTGTAAATTGGTGGCCGCGTTACCCACCGCTGCTGAGCCGTTCGACAATGGCCTGTTGCAAGGCGGGGTCTTGCTGCGCCTGGGCTAAAATTTGCTCAAACTCTTCGACAGTCAACTCTTCAGCCACGATCGCGGCCTGCATGTCCTCGCGAGCCCCTTCCCTCAGGGTGGCGACCTGGGCGGCGGCGGCGGCAAACTGCTCAGCCTGCTCGGCGGGCACTTCGGCAGCAGTTTCGGGTGACTGCTGCGACTCAGCGATCGCATTGTAGTCGTCTACCGTGAGCCCCTCGGCCTCAACGGCGGCAACCAGTTCGGCCTGTACCGATTGCTGAATGGTCTGAATCGCTTGATAGGCGCTGACAAAACGGTCAATTTGGCCCTCAGATACCTCCATCGCGGCGGGCTGTTCGGACTGAGCGGGGGCTTGGGTGGGGGCCTCTTGGCCCTGGGCGATCGCAGCCGCAGGCACACCGAGCATGAGGGTGGCGGCCAGCAGACTCTTGAACAGGGTTGACGGTTTCATAGCGATTATCCTCGCAATATCATCAGCCGCAAACTTCGCTGAGAAAGTTTGCAGCGGGCGCTGGCGTAACAGCGCCCATGGGTTGACACCCTATGGGGCAATCATGGCTGCGCTATGACGGTCATGTGACGATGGTGTGACAGCGGTGCGAGCTGCCGCCCCAAGTTCTCCCCAATTTCCTCAAGTTCTTTCCCACTACTTAGAAACGCCACTGGGTTAGGACAGGTCCGGTGTAGGGGGCATTGCACTGCAATGTCCCTACCGGAGGATTCCGCCTATTAAAGTTAAAGTGTCCTAACTAAATAAACTGCGGCAGTATCGAATCGGTGCCCCTGGTTTCTAGGCCTCACTCCAGGTGGCAAAGGCTGACTATGCCTTAAACTGTAGGGGCAGATCAAAAGCATTATGTAGCCATGATTTTTCCTGGGGCTCCGGTTACGGTCGTTAACGTCAACGATACTTACTACGGTTTTCAGGGCCTGGTGCAGCGCATTACCGACGGCAAGGTAGCGGTGCTGTTTGAGGGCGGCAACTGGGACAAACTCGTCACCTTTAATATGTCGGAACTGGAGCCAGTGAGCTCCGGCAAGCGGCGCTAGCCATGCGGTTGCCCCTGCCCCAGACCGCCGCCCAGGCGCGTCAGCCCGATCACATTGCCGAAGTGATTGAGACGGCGACCACCGAGTTTTTGGCCCAGTGTCTAGAGCCAGAAGCCCTGGCATTTTCGGCTATGCCCCCCTTTGGCAGCTGGGTCACCGCCGTCGATGAGGAATCGGGCAACACGATCTACGGCGTGGTGTATCACGCCACCACCAGCCCCATTGACTCGGTGCACCGGGCGCGAGCGCTGGGCCTGTCGCTGGAGGATCTGCGCCAGCAGCAGCCGCAGATCTTTGCCATGCTCAAGACCGAGTTCAAGGCCGCGATCGTAGGATTTCGCGCCCCCGATCTGGCCGGGCAGCCCCTGGGGCCGCTGTTTCAGCACCTGCCGCCGCGTCCACCCCAGGTGCATCAGGCGGTGTACTGCTGCACCTCTGAAGCGGTAATTGAGTTCACTGAACAGCTCGATTTTTTGAGAACGCTGCTGGCCATGGGCAGCGCCCCAGTAGATAGTCTGGTGGCGGCGGTGCTGCGCCAGGGCTACCAGCTGCGCAAGCTCGATCGTTCCTGGCTGGTAGCTGCGGGCCGCACCTTGAGCATTTTTTTGAAAGATGACTACGATCGCCTGCGAATCATTCTGGGGCAGGTCTACGCGTGAGGCCTAAGGTTCAAGGTGTAAGGCTCAGGGCAAGGAACCTATTTTTCCCTTAAACTCTACCCGTTGAACCCTACACCTTTACCCCATGCAAACCTTTGACTGGATTGTAGTTGGCAACGGCCTGGTGGGGGCGGCGGTCAGCTACGAACTGGCTCGGTGCGGATTCTCTGTACTGCTGCTCGATCGCGCTCTCGAACCCGGCAATGCTACCCGCTACAGCTACGGCGGCATCCCCTACTGGTCGGGCAGCACCGCGCTCACCCAGCAGCTTTGCCGCGAAGGCATTGCCAAGCACCGCCAGCTCAGTGAAGAACTCGAGGGCGACACCGAGTTTCGCGAGCTAGACCTGGTGCTAACCCTGGCCGCAGACGGCGATCCTAAAGCTGCCGCCGAGCCCTACGCCAGCTGTGCAACGCCGCCCCAGTTTGTGTCTGCTGCCGAGGCCAAAGCGCTAGAGCCGCTGCTGAATGAGGCTGCGATCGCAGGGGCCTTCACCGTTCGCCACGGCCATGTCTCGCCAGTCGCTCTGGTGAAGGCTTACAATCAGGCGTTTCAGCGCTTGGGCGGCACCCGGATTGTGGCCTCTGTGGTGGATCTGGTTCGCATCAAAGATCGCGTCACCGGAATTTTGACGACCGAGCAGGCTTACCCCGCCAAGCATGTGCTAGTAGCGGCTGGGGCTTTTAGTCGGGCTCTGTTGCGTCAGGTCAAACTTACCGTGCCGCTCTACTACACCTATGCCGAACTGATTGAAACACCGCCCCTAGACCTCACCCTGCGGGCCTTGATCATGCCTGCCCAGACCGAGCGCTTTGCTATGGAGGCCAAGGCCAGCCAGCCCAGCACCGATGCCCAGTGGGATCAGCCGGGGCACGAGCTAACCCCAGCCATCCTTGACTGCGGCGCGATTCAGTTTTTAGATGGCCACCTTTGTCTGGGCCAAATTAGCCGCACCCTCACCAACCTGGAGGCAGAACTGGATGCGGCAGAGAGCGATCGCAGGCTGCGATCCGCGATCGCAGCCCCAATTCCGACCCTGGCCAATGTGCCCGGCACCTGGCGCTACTGTCGAGTTAGCTTTAGCCGCGACGGGCTGCCCCTGGTAGGTGGTATCCCTGGGGTCGAAGGACTGCACCTCATGGCTGGGTTTAGCGCTCCCTTTGTGTACCTGCCGCCCGTGGCCCAGCGCTTTGCCCAGGCGGTGGCGGGTGAGCCCGACCCTGCGATCGCGGCCATGGCGATCGATCGCTTTGCTCAAAACTCCTGATACCGAATCCTACTTAGTTACCCCGCTTGGTGGGGTTGTGGCACTGTCATGCCCAGCTAGGTTAGTTTGCCTCGCCATCTATAGCGGCGACAGTTACCCCACCTTATGAAGCCTTAATTTCAGCCCAAGAACTAAGCTAGAGCGTGGCCGTCTGCAAACTCGCCCACAAACTTGACCTCTGTCTGAAGCTGAACGGCCCAGCGATCGGCTACCTCGGTTTGAATATGGTGGATTAACTGACGAATGTCGGCTGCGCTAGCCCCGCCCAGGTTCACAATAAAGTTGGCGTGGCGCTCAGATATCTGGGCATTGCCCAGGCGGTAGCCCTTAAGCCCGCTCTGCTCAATCAGAGACCCGGCCGTATGGGGGTAGGGGTTGCGAAACACGCTGCCGCAGTTGGGCTTGTCGTAGGGCTGGGTAGCCCGCCGCTGGTTAAGCCCGGCCAGGGTATCGGCGACTACCACAGCTGGGTCGTGGCCTGGCTCTAGCTGAAACGTGGCCTCCAGTACCACCACATGCTGCCGTCCCTGCAGGGTCGAGGTGCGGTACCGAAAGCCCAAGTCGGCAGGGGAGAGCGATCGCAGGCCGTTGGCTGGGTCGAGCACGGTAGCCGACGTCAGCACATCGGCGGTGCAGCCGCCGTGGGCTCCGGCATTCATGACCACCGCACCACCCACGGTACCCGGAATGCCCACCGCCCACTCCAGCCCGCGACAGCCGCGCTTAGCGGCTTTCCAGGCCAGCGTTGGCAGCGGTTCGCCAGCGGCTACGGTGACTCGCCCCGCTCCATCAAACCGGGTGCTGCGCCAGCGGCGGGTACAGAGAACCAGGCCCGCAATGCCGCGATCGCCGATCAGCAAATTTGACCCGGCCCCCAGCGAGGTAATAGGAATGCCAGCGCCAACCGCCCAGTCTAAAACCTGCTGAAATTCGTCCTGGTGGCGGGGCATCGCCAACCACTCAGCTGGCCCGCCCACTCGAAAGGTGGACAGCGGCTGTAGCGACACCTGTGGTTTCAGGCAGGCCAGGGTTGGTGCAACCCCGAGGGTTTGGTTCATGTCCCCAGTGCTCAACGGTTGTTCCCAATGCTAGCCAAATGTGTGGGGGTTGCCGCTGTTCAGCAGGCTTCCTGAAGCGACGGCACCTCTGCCTCGGCATAGTAGGCCATCACCTGAGGAATGATCTGGTTGAGGTTGCCGGCCCCCATAAACAGCACCAGATCGCCCGGACGCAGGCTGTGGGCCAGGGCCGCCTGAATGTCGTCTAGGGTATGGCCGTAGAGCACGCGGGGGTGCGAATGGGCCACGGCATCGGCTAGCTGACGCCCCGAGACCCCAAAGGTATTGCTCTCACCCGCGCTGTAAATGTCGGCCATAATCACCTGGTCGGCATCGCCAAAGGCCTCGGTGAAGTCGTTGAGCAGCGCTGCTGTGCGGCTAAAGCGATGGGGCTGAAACACCGCTACCACTCGGCGACCCTCGTAGGCATGGCGGCTGTCGGCCAGCGTCGCTGGCAGCGTTTGATCGGCCTTGATGCGCGCCGCTGCCAGCGTTGCCCGAATCTCGCTGGGGTGGTGAGCGTAGTCGTCAAAAAACTGAATGCCGCTGTAGCTGCCCCGGTGCTCGAAGCGGCGGCGGGCTCCGCAAAAATTCTCTAGGCTATCAGCGATATCGCCAAAGGCAACACCCAAATGACGCCCCACCGCCACGGCGGCCAGCGCGTTGCTGAGGTTGTGGCAGCCCAGCACTCGCAGGTGCAGCAGCCCCAGAGGCTGCCCCTCTTCCCACACCAGGGCGGAAGTGCCATCGGCCCCAAACTGAACATCGGTGACGTAGTAAGTCGCGCCGGTAGATGGCTCCAGGCTGTAGGTGACGTCTGGAGTGAGGCTGGTGCGTACCACCGCGCAGTCGGCACTGGCGACCAGCAGCCCGCACTGGCGCTGGAAGGTTTGGAAGGTGGCAACGACCTGCTCTAAATCGTGGTAGTGATCGGTGTGGTCAAGCTCAATGTTGGTGACAACGCCAATGCTGGCCGACAACTTAGCCAGGGTGCCGTCTGACTCGTCGGCCTCTGCTACCAGGTAAGGCCCCTGGCCCAAGCGGGCATTGCCGCCCCAGCTGGAAACTTCGCCGCCGACCACGATGGTGGGGTCGAGATTGGCGTTGAGCAGCATGTGGCCAATCATGCTGCTGGTGGTGGTTTTACCGTGGGTTCCGGCCACCGCAATACTGCTGTATTCTTGGATCAGCGCCGCCAGCAGGTCAGAGCGGTGCAAGATCGGGCAACCCAGCTCTAGGGCCGCCTGGTACTCAGGGTTGCGGACGTCGATCGCAGTGGAACAAACCACCTGAGGAGTAGCGTCTGAAGCCAGGGCAGCAGGCTTAGGCTCTACCACGAGGCTAGACCCAGTGCTGGCCCACTCTGTGGCAGCGGCTAGCACCGACGGGTCGGAGTTGAGAAAATAGCTCAGGTTGGCGGCCTCTTGCTGCCAAAAAATGTGGGCTCCGGCCTCTTGCAGGCGACGGGTAATGTGGCTAAGGCGCAGGTCAGACCCCGATACTGGCAGGTTGCGCTTGGTCAGAATGTAGGCCAATGCCGACATGCCAATGCCCCCTATCCCAATGAAATGAAAGGGCCTGCCGGTAAAATCTACGGAAATCGGCATCGTTACACTCCTTAGAACACCACACCACACCAAGTGTCAGGCGTAATCATAGCAAGAATTGCCAGATTGGCCTAAACATCGGCATTAGCCTGCCCAGATTGCCGCTGCCTGTTCTTCAAATGCCCTAGCGGTGCAAGAGGAACAGGCGATCGCCCCTAGGGGTAGCGCCCCAGTGCTTGCTATGCCTGAGGTCTACCTATTCCTAGGCTGGGCTTTTATCTATACATTGCACGATGGCCGACCTTTGGAATCTGGATATATATAGAGACTGCAAGAACTGCATAGCAATTTTCTATGAAATTCAAATAAATAGAGTAGAAATGCTTATGCTACTTTCTGGGCTTGATCCCCGAGGGCCGCTGCTGCTGGGCATAGCAACCTATTCATAGAGTTTTGAGGTCTATTTTCAATAATGAATAGATTCAGTTCAATGGCTAGCCCCTATAAAGTGGATCATGCTTTGCGATATTATGGTGTCGTCTAAGAATAGATACCTAGTCGACTACAACAGAGGGTTAAACGCAGTGGTTAGAGTAGCAATTAATGGTTTTGGCCGCATTGGTCGTAATTTTCTGCGCTGCTGGTTGACGCGCGAAAACAGCCAGCTTGAGGTGGTGGCTATCAATGACACGTCTGACCCCAAGACTAACTCCCACCTGCTGAAATACGACTCTATGCTGGGTCGCCTCGACGCTGATATCAGCGCTGGAGAAGACACTCTGATTGTTAACGGTAAGACGATTAAGTGCTACTCCGATCGCAACCCCAACAACCTGCCCTGGGCGGCTTGGGACATCGATCTGGTGATTGAGTCTACCGGCGTGTTTGTCAGCGAAGAGGGTGCCTCTCGCCACATCGAAGCCGGGGCCAAAAAGGTGCTGATCACCGCTCCTGGTAAGGGCGGCGGCATTGGTACCTACGTGATGGGGGTCAACCACGAAGACTACAGTCACGACAAAAATAACGTGGTGAGCAACGCCAGTTGCACCACCAACTGTCTGGCTCCGGTCGTCAAGGTGCTCAACGACAACTTTGGCATCATCAAAGGCACCATGACCACCACCCACAGCTACACCGGTGACCAGCGCCTGCTCGATGCCAGCCACCGCGACCTGCGCCGGGCTCGCGCCGCTGCGCTGAACATTGTGCCCACCACCACCGGGGCCGCCAAGGCTGTAGCCCTGGTTATTCCTGAAATGGAGGGCAAGCTGAACGGGATTGCCCTGCGGGTACCCACCCCCAACGTGTCGGTGGTTGACCTGGTGGTTCAGGTCGAAAAGCCCGCGATCGCAGACCAGGTCAATCAGGTGCTAAAGTCTGCCGCCGAAGGCTCGATGAAGGGCATTTTGGCCTACAGCGACCTGCCTCTGGTGTCGATCGACTACCGCAAGACCGACGAGTCTTCGATCGTTGACTCTAGCCTGACCATGGTAATGGGCGGCGACATGGTGAAAGTAGTGGCCTGGTACGACAACGAGTGGGGCTACAGCCAGCGGGTAGTTGACCTGGCTGAACTGGTGGCCTCTAAGTGGCAGTAGATACCAAGAGCAGCGATGGAATTAACCAACGCTGCCCTGGTTAGGTGATATTCCCAAATGACATCCATTAGAAAGGGGGACGCAGCTGCGTCCCCCTTTTTGTGTTAGCCACACGAAATTTCTGGCTACATCGAGGGTAGCTCTGGCCGCAGCACCGCTACCCGCGCTTCGCTCAGCGCCACATAGCTGCGCTTGAGGTCATCGATCAGGCTGGCAGCGCCTTTGGTGTCGCCTAGGGCACAGGCGATCGACAGGTGGTGCTGGAGATGCACGATCGCTCGGTTGTGGTCACCCATGGCAATGCTCGCCAGGGTGAGCTGGGTGAGTACGCGGCGGGTAGTGCGGGTGTCGAGCTTGCCCTCGCCGTTTTCGCTGACGCTCAGCAGACGTTCGTAGCAGTTGACGGCCTGGGCATACTCGCGCAGGGTGAGGTAGGTATTGCCCAGGTTTTGCAGAATTTGCAGCTTGGTGGTGCGATTCGCGCAGCGATCCGTTCCGGAATCGCCCAGTGTGGTGGCCATCATGAGACTGGCCTCGTAGAGGGTGGCTGCCTGACGGGTTAACCCCTTGGCGCGGTAGACCATGGCCAGGTTGTTGAGCGATCGCATTTCGCCGGGGCGATCGCCAATTTTTTTAGCTATAGTCAGGCTTTGGCCCATGTACTCTAGCGCCCGCTGCAGGTTGCCCAGGTGGCGATAGCTGTTGCCCAGGTGGCCCAGGATCTGCTGCATCAGATCATCATCACCTAGCTCACGGGCCACGCGCAGGCACTGCCGACCGTAGTCTGCCGCCCAAAGGTAGTCGGCCACCCGGTAGTAGAGGTGGGCCAACGTGAGCAATACTTTGGCCTGACGCTCTTTGTCACCCAGGTTGCGGTAGCTCTGAAGCGCCTGCTGTAGCAGGGCCAGGGCTGGGGTGTACTGCCCCTTCCGCAGGTGGGCCAGTCCTTGCTTGAGCCACTGGGACGCCTCGGCGGCCTGGCACTGGTGGTAGCCCTGGGCGATGCGCTCGGCCTGAGCGAGTAGGGACGGATCGCGGGGAATCCGTACGGTGGCCTCATCGGCAAGAATATAGGTGGGGCGCATGGGAGGAGTTGGGGGAGTCATAGGCCGAATCCGCAGGACTACTGCGGGTGCATCTAGAGGGTTGTCATCACAGGCAGGTAGCTAGGTAGATCGCGTTGTCTTAATCGTAGGTTTATGCTCCCTAGGTTGACACCGTGCTTTTACGACATATTGTCTGGGCATACCCCTACCTCCTGCGCAAATCAACTGATATTTTCTCGATTTGTGTGAGCAAAGATGTCGCTGTTGAGAAATCTGGGTGAGTTTGAGGTGGCCTAGTCCACTGTCTTTGTAAAGCTCGCTAGTCTGCCCCGTAGTTTTACCGGCCGGAGCTGCGGCTACCAAAGCCTCCGCCCTGGCTTTGAGGTTTAGGCCTACTGATTAGGCTGGCACTGATTACACTGGAGAAGCTGCATCGTTTTAGCGCTAACCCTTGGCCCCCCTCCCCCTTCACGACGAAACTCTGCTGTTTGAACCCGCCGCCGCTAATGACGATGCGCTGGCGGTGGTGTTTGCCTTCCCCAATCAGTACACCGTGGGCATTACCAGCCTGGGCTACCAGGTGGTGTGGGCGACCTTGGCCCGCCGGGCCGACATCAGCGTTAGCCGCCTGTTTACCGATGGCTCCGAGCCGCTGCCCCCGACGATAGACGTGCTGGGCTTTTCGCTTTCCTGGGAGCTAGACTACGCCAACCTGCTCACCCAGCTCGAAACCCTTGATATTCCCATCTTTGCCAGCGATCGCACCGAAGCTCACCCCCTGCTCTTCGGCGGCGGCCCGGTGCTGACCGCCAACCCTGAGCCCTTTGCCGACTTTTTTGATGTGATCTTGCTAGGGGATGGCGAGACGCTGCTGGACGATTTTTTTGACGCGCTGGTTGAGCTAAAATCCGCTAGCCGTACACAAACCCTGCGCCGGCTAGCGGCGGTGCCTGGGGTGTATGTGCCGTCGTTGTACAGCGTCACCTACGAGGGGCCGACTGGCGGGGTGCGGGCGATCGCCCCTGTGACCAGCGAAATCCCTGCTACCGTACAAAAGCAGACCTACCGGGGCAATGTGCTTTCGGCCTCGACCGTGGTTACCCCCCACGCCGCCTGGGAAAACATCTTTATGGTGGAGGTAGTGCGCAGCTGCCCCGAGATGTGCCGCTTTTGCCTGGCCAGCTATCTGACGCTGCCGTTCCGCACCGCCAGCCTGGAAGACTCGCTGCTGCCCGCCATTGAGCAGGGGCTGGCGGTGACCAATCGGCTGGGGTTGCTGGGGGCGTCGGTGACCCAGCACCCCGAATTTGAGACCCTGCTGGATTATTTAAATCAGCCCCAGTTCGACGATGTGCGACTCAGCATTGCCTCGGTGCGCACCAACACCGTCACCCCGAAGCTGGCCGAAACCCTCACCCGCCACGACACCCGCTCGATCACCATTGCGATCGAGAGCGGCTCGGAGCGGGTGCGCCAGATTGTCAACAAAAAGCTTGAGACCGACGACATTGAGCGCGCCGCTGTCAACGCCAAAGCTGGTGGCCTCAGCGCTATGAAGCTCTACGGCATGGCGGGAGTGCCGGGCGAAACCATGGCCGACCTGGAGCAAACCGTTGCCCTGATGCTGCGGCTCAAAAAAGCGGCCCCCGGCCTGCGCCTCACCTTTGGGTGCAGCACCTTTGTGCCCAAGGCCCACACCCCCTTTCAATGGTATGGCGTGAACAAGGAGGCCGAAAAGCGGCTCGGCGTTGCATAATTGAGAGATGAGTTAGGGTGATCTGCGATGCAATGTCCAGAATGTGGAGCCACTCACATCCGTAAGAATGGCAAGCGGAAAGGTAAACAAAACCACATCTGTGTAGCCTGCGGTCGTCAGTTTATTGAGGCCTATGAGCCTCACCGAGGGTACTCGGATGAGGTCAGACGCGAATGCCTCAAGATGTACGTTAACGGCGCTGGGTTTCGAGCGATAGAGCGAGTCAAAGGGGTGCACCATACGACGGTCATTACTTGGGTGAAGCAAGTGGGCGAACGCCTCCCCGATGCTTACGCCCCTGAAACGACGCCAGAGGTCGGCGAACTCGACGAGTTGGAAACCTTTGTAGGCTCAAAAAAACAAGATTTGGCTGTGGACAGCCGTTGACCACTTCAAAAAAGGAATCTTGGGTTGGGTCTTAGGCGACCATAGTGCCGAGACGTTTCAACCGCTTTGGACCCTGGTTGGCAGCTGGCAGTGTTACTTCTATGTCACCGATGGATGGACGGTGTATCCCAGCTTTATTCCAGCAGGCGATCAGATTGTCAGCAAAACCTATATGACTCGGGTTGAAGGAGAGAACACTCGATTACGGCACTATCTAGCCCGTCTGCACCGCAAAACGCTCTGCTACTCCAAGACCGTAGAAATGCTGGCTCACTCTGTTCGCTTGTTACTTCACTACCTCAAGTTCGGCGATGTGCCAGTCCCGTCAAGGTTCATCTCTTGATTCAGCAACGCCAGCGGCTCAAATACCTGCAAAAGCACCTGCGCTCTAAGGGCATTGACTTTCGGCCCGAAAGCTATAACTGGTCGGTGATTCAAGCGCTGATCTCGCGGGGCGATCGCCGCCTTGCCCCCGTGCTCGAACGGGTGCGCCACTACGGCGATAGCTTAGGCAGCTACCGCCGCGCCTTCAATGACTTTCAGGGCCAAATTCCACCGCTGGAATACTACGTCCACGAAGACTGGGATTTGCATCAGCCGCTGCCTTGGGATCACCTGCTGGGGCCGCTGCCCAAGGCCACCCTGCAAAAGCACTTTGACTCGGCAGGGGTGGAAGTAGTGGCGGTGTGAGGACGCTGTGTGAGGTAGACCCCCGAGGGCAAACGACCGTTTGCCCCTACCTCATCCAACCATCCACCCATTTACCGACAGCCCAAACTGTCTCTGGTCGCCACTCCAGTAATTTCATTCACGCCGTCGGCGTACTTGCACATTTGGGCGACCTGAAAGCGATCGATAATCGCTCCTGAGAAATCGGCCCCGGTGATGTTAGCCTCGCCAAAGCTGCTGCTGGTGAGCAGGGCATCGGTAAAGATGGCGTTGGACAGGTCAGCGCCGTCAAAAATGACGCGATCGGCGAAGGTGCCCGACAGGTCGGCAAACGAGAGGTTGGCCCGCAAAAACGAGGCCTTGGTCAGAATAGTTTTGCTCAGGTTGGCCTTTCTAAAATTGGCCTCCCGCATTTCTGCCGCCGCAAAGGAGGTGCCCGAGAGCTGCTTGCCCGAAAAGTCGCGGAAGCTGAGGTCGGTGAGGGTGTAGTCAACAGTGTTGTCCTGGGCGTAGGCGGCGGGGGTAATGCCGCACCAGCCAGCGATCGCAACGACCAGAGTGCAGACTACAGCGAGGGCTTGGGTGAGGGTGAAGAACATAGTTGGGGCAACCGTAGAATGGGCAAGGGGGCCAGGCCGTGCCCAGCCAAACTTAGCGCTAGAGCGCATTGGGCACACTTTGCTCATCCTACAAAGTTTTGGGCTAAGTTTTGAGGCCGGGGTTTTGGGGTAGCGCAGACCAATGCCTGCATCAAAGCATAGTCGCTAGGGCCGTTTGCAGGGGGTCGGGCAGGCGGCGCAGCACCCGCCGAGTTTTGACATCGACCGGAACCAGCGTCACGCTGCCCTCAATACAGGTTTCCTGGGTAGCGGCATTTTGAATGTCGTAGTGCCACACGAAGCGTACTCCTTTAGCTGGCCCCAGGCGGGCTTTGACTAGGGCCGTGTCGCCCATGGTGAGCGATCGCCGATATTTCAACCCCAAATCTACCACCGGCAGGTCAACGCCAGCCTTGACCCAGTCGGCAAAGCTCAGCCCACAGTCGCTGAGGTAGTTCACCCGCGCTTCCTCCATCCAGGCGATGTAGGTGCCGTGCCAGACAATACCTGCGTAATCGGTGTGGTGGGGCTGCACTACGACCCGGTGCTCATACCAGTGGTAAGGGTTGATCAAGGTTGTTTCACGCATCGATCTGCCGGTTGGGCAGACTCTACTACAAATTATGAATCGCGCCAAAATAGGCTCAAAACCAGTGCCTATGATGATTGAGAACACATTAACTCACTTTTACATCCCGTTGATCCGCTGTTTTAGCGGAGTGAGATGAGGCATAGCCTAGGATCCTTGCGGTCACCCATCGGGGCACCTGCTGTGGTTCTACCAGTGTCCGCTCAGCCCTATGCCGTCGAGCGCAACCCTACGAGGACATCATGATAGAAAAAATTCTTTTGGCCGATTCTGGCACTGGCAATACCGAAGCCATGATGAAGGCGCTAATGAATATTCCCCTGGTGCAGCGAGCCTCGATCACGGTGCTGCACGTCGTGCCCTCTCAGGTGTCTGCCGAAACCATGGCCGAGCGCTGGGAAGCCGGGGGGCGCACCCTGGCTGCCGCCATTACCAACCTCAACCTCGACCCCAGCCGGGTAAACGCCGTGCTGCGGGAGGGCGACCCCAAAGATGTAGTGATTCGGGTCGCCGAAGAAGTCGATGCCGACCTAATCATCATGGGGTCGCGGGGCTTGCAGGGGCTAAAGGCCATTCTCGAAAACTCGGTCAGCCAGTACGTATTTCAGCTGTCGTCGCGGCCCATGCTGCTGGTCAAAGATGATCTTTACAGCATTCGCCCCACTAAGCGGGTGATGGTGGCGATGGATAAGTCGGACTCAGCCAAGGAGGGTTTGAACATTGCCATTTCGCTGCTGCGCGATATTAAGGGCGGCGAGATCACGCTGGTGCACACGGTGTCGAGCCTCAAGACCAAGCCCTTTGATGTGGCGAGCAGCGACCCCAACCAAGACCCCATTTTGACCAATGCCCTAGCCGAGGTGAAGCGGTACGGCATCGACTACAAGCTAGCGGCCCCCGAGGGCAAGCCCGGTCGCCGCATTTGCCAGCTGGCCGAAGAGCGCAACATGGATTTGATCATTCTGGGTTCACCCGATCGCCGTCCTACTATCGCCAAGGGACTGCCCGATTTAGACAAGGTGCTGGGCGAGTCGCTGACCGACTTTGTGCGGGTGTACGCCCCCTGCCCGGTGCTGCTAACTCGAATGGCGGGCTAGGCACCTAGCCGAAAAACTCCTCTACCCCTTGGGCTATGACTTAAGAAAGATGACTTTCGGACAAGTTCTAAGCCTGACTGTGGTTCAATTGTTTCCTTAGAAAAACGGGCTTTCAGTAATAGCCTGTAAAAATTCGTAATGGAAACGGCAATCAAATCGGTCTAAGTTAAACAAACGTGTCCTTTGTAATGGCCAGTTAAGGCGCTCTCATTTTTGGCGCTGAGCCAGTCTGGGCAGGTATTGGCTAACCGAAACTCCGTTTAAACCACACCTTTTAATTCACCCTAGAGCGAGATAGTCAGCATGAGCAGTAACCTATCCACCGAGCTGCGCGAAGGCACCAAGAAGGCCCATACCATGGCCGAAAATATGGGCTTTGTGCGCTGCTTTTTGCGGGGCGTGGTCGAGAAGAACTCTTACCGCAAGCTGGTGGCCAATTTCTATTACGCCTATGCGGCGATGGAGGAGGAGCTGGAGCGTCACAAAGATCACCCCGTTGTCTCCAAAATTTACTTCCCTGAGCTGCACCGCAAGGCCTCGTTGGAGTCTGACCTGGCCTACTACTACGGCCCCAACTGGGCAAATGAAATTTCGATGACGCCTGGCGGTCAGCGCTATGTCGATCGCATTCGCGAGGTGGCGAGCACCCAGCCTGAACTGCTGGTCAGCCATTCCTACACCCGCTACATTGGTGACCTGTCGGGTGGCCAAATTCTCAAGGGTATTGCCCAGCGGGCGATGAACCTCTCCGAGGGTGAGGGAACGGCGTTCTACGAGTTCCCTGAAATCTCCGACGAGAAGGCGTTTAAGGCGAAGTACCGTGAGTCGATGGATGCGGCTCCGGTGGATGAGGCTATGGTGTCCAACATTGTGGAAGAGGCCAACGACGCCTTTGGTTTGAACATGGAGATGTTCAAGGAGCTGGAGGGGAATCTGATCAAGGCGATCGGTCAGATGCTGTTTAATACGTTGACCAGCCGTCGGCGTCGGGGCAGCACTGAGCTGGCGACCGCCGAGTAGATTGGGCTGAGGCTGGAGCGCTAGACTCTAAATTTTCGATTACGGTATTGAGGAAGCGACCTGCGATCGCTTCCTCGATTTTTTTTGGCCGTAGGGTGCATTCGCGCAGCAATGCACCGCTAGTTTGAGCGGGGAAAATGGGTTTCAAAGCCAAATCTACCGCTGGGGGCGTTTCGATTGCCCCCAGACCCCGTCGACCAGGGCCGTGCCGCCGCCCTGGACCCAACGGAAAGGAGTGATTGATCATCGGTTTAAACCTTTGTTCTGCAAACTGACCGCTTGGTAGCTCTGGTAGGGCGAAACGAGGCCCCGTTGAGCCGGCAGCATTGTAGGGTGGGCAGTGCCCACCATGTGATCAGGCCTTCTCAAAAAGCCTGTGTGGCAGGCTAGAAGGAATAGCTGAGGTTGAAAATGAAAGCAGCGGCGACCTGGTTGCGAAAACTAATCTACACCTGGGACTGGCGGCAGGCTAGTTTGGTCGCTCTTAGCGGGGTGCTGATGGCGATCGCGCTACCGCCCCTCAGCCTGTGGCCGCTGGCGTGGGTGGGGCTGGTGCCGCTGTGGTGGGTGGTCGTGGCGACGCCCTCGATCGCTCTGGCGGCGGCCTATGGGCTGCTGTGGGGGTTGGTGTACTACGGTATTTCGCTGGCCTGGATTACGCATTTGCACCCGCTGATGTGGATGGGGGTGCCGTGGCTTAGCAGCGTTGCGATCGCCCTTTCAGCCTGGATATTTATTGTGATTTGGGGCTCGGTCTGTATTGCAGCCTGGGGTGGGGCGATCGCGTGGCTAACCCATCGCTGGCCAGGGCGCAGGGTTTGGACTGTGCTGGCGGGTACGGCGCTGTGGTGCACCCTGGAAACCCTACGCAACTACAGCCCCCTCGACTGGTCGCCCCTCAGCCTTAGCCAAAGCCCCAACAACCTGTGGATACTACACCTCACCCGTCTGTCGGGGCCACAGATTATTTCCGCTATTCTCGTTGCCACCAATGGCTTGCTTGCCGTTGTCCTCACCCCTCATTCCCTCATCCCCTCATCTTTCCCATCCTCCCATCTCCTCATCCCTGCATCCCGCCGCCGCTCCCTTGCCCTTACAGCCTGCGCTCTCGTTTTTGCGAGTCACCTGCTTGGCGCACGGCTCTATGCCCAGGCCGCTCCCGCTGCCGCTGGCCAATCCCTAACCCTGGGGCTGGTGCAGGGCAACGTGCCGACCCGCGAAAAGCTCACTCCCCAGGGTGTGCGGCAGGCGCTAGAGGGCTATACCGAGGGCTACCGATCGCTGGTCGAACAGGGGGTGGCGGCGGTGGTGACGCCCGAAGGAGCGCTGCCGCAGCTGTGGAACCCCAATTCGCCCCAGCTGGCGGCTATGCTGCAAACTGTTGGTCAGGCGGGGGTGCCGCTGTGGCTGGGCACCTTTGCGCCTGTGCCGGGGGAGGGCCGTACGCAGTACACACAAAGCATTTTGGAACTGCGAACCGACGGCCAGTACCACGGGCGCTACAACAAGGTGCAGCTGGTGCCCCTGGGTGAGTACATTCCCTTTGAGGCGCTGTTGGGCCGACTGATTAGCCGCCTCTCGCCGCTGGATAGCTACCTGGTGCCGGGCCAGCCCATGCAGCAGTTTGAGACCTCGGTGGGTAAAGTCACGGTGGGGATTTGCTACGAGTCGGCCTACAGCCGCTTGTTTCGCCGTCAAACTCGGGCGGGGGGTGAATTTGTAGTCACTGCCTCTAACAACGACCCCTACCCGGTGTGGATGATGCAGCAGCACCACGGGTTTGACGTGCTGCGGGCGGTGGAGAGCGATCGCTGGGCGCTGCGGGTTACCAATACAGGCCTCTCGGGCCTGGTCGATAACCACGGTCGCACCCTCTGGCTGGGGGAGCCGCAGACGTATCTCGTTCACCGGGCCGAGCTGGAGCGCCGTCAAACCCTCACCCCCTATGTGCGCTGGGGCGACTGGCTGACGCCCTTGCTGCTGGGACTAACGGTGGCTTGGGGCTGGTGGGGCGTCAGCCGTTAGGTTCATTCAGCCCATAGGGTGTTTGGTCACGCCCGCATCCCCAACCTCTTTTTTCTGGGGGTAAAGGCTGGGGCTGGCAAATAGATGGTTACTGCTGGGCAGTACTCAACTCCTTTAGCTGGGTTTGTTCTCTATTCCAGGCCGCAGAAAATCGAGCGTAGCCAGCAACGCTCCGCCAACAATTAACCCGCAGGCTAGCCCCACCGACCAGGTGGCCTCTGCCCGTCCGGAGACAATCAGCAGCAGGGTTGAGAGCAGCGGTGCCGCGTAGGACAGCGCCCCCAGTACGCGAATATTGCCGTGCTTAACGCCGTAGTCCCAGGTGAAAAAGGCGAGGCCGACCGGCCCCAACCCCAGGCACAAAATCGCTAGCCATTCCCAGGTCGCAGGTACCACCGTAGTCTCAAACAGGGCGTGACAGACCCAGGCCAGCACCGCTGTAGCGCCGCAAAAGCCCCCCACCGCACTGGTCGGAATTGCCCCAAACCGCCGCGAGAGAATTGAGTAGCCCGACCAGGTGAGGGCGCAAACCAGCGCCGCCAGGTACCCGGTGGTGTACTGGGGATCAAAGCTGAAGCCCTGGCCCTTGGTGACGAGTAGACCCGCGCCGAGAAAGCCTGCGATCGCCCCCGCCCCGTGAAACCACCGCAGCCGCTCCCCTGGCAGCAGGGCCGAAAAAAACACAATCAGCAGCGGCCACAGGTAGGCAATTAGACTCGCCTCCACCGCTGGGGCGTGGCGCAGCGCCATGAAGTAGAAAAAGTGGTAGCCGAACAAGCCAACAATGCCGAGCACCCAAACCCGCCAGGGCAGCCTGAGGTGTTGAAGCACGTTGCCCCCAGCCTGCCGCCAGGCCGCTAGGCCAATGCCGAATGCGATCGTAAACGCCATGGCGGTGAGCTGAAACGGCGGTACCGTGCCGCTGAGGTCGGTGAGCAGGGCCAGGGTGGCCCACATGAGTACTGCTGAGAACCCAATTAGGGTCGATCGCCGCTGGTTTGAGGTAGGTGCCACTGCGCATTTCCTCTGGTGTTGCCCTGCTGTGTATTGTAGAAGTGTCTCTGCGGTAAACATTCCGGTATGGCAGATATTGGTGATCTGGTGATTGAATGAAATCTAGCCAAGCTCTGCTATCTGTCGAGGGCCTGGGTCGCCAGCTGGGCGATCGCTGGCTGTGGCGAGGGGTAAATTTTGAGCTGTTTTCGGGAGACTGCGTTGGCCTGGTTGCGCCCTCGGGGGCAGGCAAAACTCTGCTTATGCGCAACCTGGTGCTGCTCGACCCGCTTCAGCAGGGGGAGGTGAGGTTGGAGGGCAAACCTCTGTCGGCGTGGTCGCTGCCTGCCTACCGCAGTCGAGTGATGTATGTGCCCCAGCGGGCGACGCCCATCGGCATACTTGTCTCAAGTCGCGTGGCAAACGCGGCGCGAAGTGAGTTTGACGGCACAGTGCAAGACAACCTCAAGCAGGTGTTTGAGCTGGGGGTGCATCGCCAGCGCCAGTTTGACCCCGATATCATCCACACCTGGCTGGCCCGGCTGGGGCGTGGCCCCGAGTTTTTGAGTTTACAGGGTGCCAGGCTGTCGGGCGGCGAGGCCCAAATTTTGGCGCTGCTGCGATCGCTCCAGCTTGACCCCCAGGTGCTCTTGCTCGATGAGCCCACCGCCTCCCTCGATGCCGCCACCACCGCCAGCGTCGAAGCCCTGCTGCACGACTGGCTCCAGCACCCCCATCGGGCCTGCCTGATGACCAGCCACGACGCCGAGCAAATTCACCGCTTCACCCATCGCCAGCTCGACCTGAGAGACTTCGCGTAAGCGGGTATGGGGTTCAAGGTGTAAGGTTCAAGGAGCGGCCCTAAACCTTATACCTTGAACCCCTGTACCTTGACTCCTTGTATTCTGAGCATCGGCCTATGGAGAGCGACTACATTGCCATCAGCTATGGTCAACTGGCGCTGGCGGCGCTGCTGATTTTGGTGAACGTGGCGCTGTCGGCAGCGCTGCAGCTGGGCCTGGGCAAATCGCTGCTGATTGCCGCCCTGCGTATGGTGGTGCAGCTATTGCTGATTGGCTTTGTGCTGGAGTGGCTGTTTACCCAAGAAAACGCGCTGGTGGTGGTGGCGATCGCGCTGGTGATGACCGCGATCGCCGGGGTTTCTGCGGTTAACCGCACCCAGCGTCGCTTTGCGGGCATCTACTGGCACAGCCTGCTGTCTGTGCTAACGGCCTCGGCCCTGGTGACGGGCTTTGCTATGGTTGGCATTATTCGGGTGCAGCCCTGGTACGACCCGCAGTACCTGATTCCCATGCTGGGCATGGTGCTGGGCAACACTCTCAACGGCATTTCTTTAGGGCTAGACCGCTTTTTGGAAGGGCTGATTGCCCAGCGCGATCAGGTCGAAACCCTGCTGGCTCTGGGGGCAACCCGGTGGGAGGCCGCCCACGCCCAGGTGCGCAACGCCATTCGGGTCGGCATGATTCCGACGATTAATTCGATGATGGTGATGGGGCTAGTCAGCCTGCCCGGCATGATGACCGGGCAAATTTTGGCTGGGGCCAACCCCATCGATGCCGTGCGCTACCAAATTGTGATTTTGTTCATGATTGCCGCCGGGGCCGCCCTGGGAATTTTTGGCGTCGTGCTGCTGGCCTACCGCCGCCTGCTTAGCCCCGACCACCAGCTGCGGCTCGACTATCTGGAAAAAGCCAAGCGGTGAGAAATTGTGGTAGATATAGCTATTGCCAAAACGGTTAGGACATGGCTTGTATCCCCTAGAGCGGTGGCTATACGCCATGGCGCTGTCCCAGTTTTTGCCGCTGGAAGAGGCCGATGCCCTAAGCGCGATGGCCATCGCTATATACGGCAAAAAAACGGGGTTCTCGTTTGAGAGAACCCCGAATCCAAACAGGTAATTTGTAGGGGCAAGCCGCCGCTTGCCCTGAACGATCGGAGGTATGCAACCAGGATGCCGTGTTAGTTATTGGCGATCGCATCAACCGTGAAGTCAGAGCGCACGGTCAGGTCGAGATCGCTGGGGCGAATGACCACGACCGCACTGTTCGAGGTGGGCTGGTTTTCGCCGGTAATAACGGTGCCAATCACGCTGCCCAGGTTTCGGTTGCCGGTAATGGTGGTCAAAATCGACTCGGCGGCACCCGTAATCAACGCCCCCTGTAGCGTGCCGGTGTTGACGCTGGTGGTCGCGGCGATCGCGCTCGACTCGGCATTGATGTTGTAGGTGCGCCCGTTGACGGTGAGGGTGTCAGCCACAAACTTAGCCGCCGTCACATTAGCACCGCGAATTTCGACCGGCACAATCCGCCCCTGTACGCTGCTGCCCGCCGGAATTAGCACCTGGTTTTGGCTATTGCGAATGGGCTGGGCGATCTCCAGGTTGGTAGCTACAGACTGGCCGGGGGCAACCACAATATCCACGTTGGCATTGGGATAGCGCACATCTAGCCGAGTGCCGTTGGCCACCAGGCGGGGCGAGCTGTTGTTGTTGCCCGTGTTGTTGCCCGTGTTGCTGCCGGTGTTGGTGCCGGGGGTGTAGCCCACGATGTAGTTGCTAGCGCTCAATCCAGCCTGCAGGGCAGGCATCCGGCCCTGGGCCACCAGAGCCTGGTAAATAAAGGCGGCCACATCGGCGCGGGTGGCGGTGCGCTGGGGGCCTAGCACATCGACGTTGGGGTAGTTAACCACCAGCCGATTTTGGGTGGCGGCGGCCACAGGGCCACGGCCATACTCAGGAATTTGGCCCGCATCGCGGTAGGTACCCAGGACTTCGTTCACTGAGCCGCTGGCGCTGTAGTCGAGGCCGTTGGCCAGGGCAACCAGCACCTGCACCCGAGGAATCTGGGTTTCGGGCTGAAACGCGCCGTTGGGGTAGCCAGAGAGAAAGCCCTGACTGTAGGCATCGGCGATCGCGGCGCTGGCCCAGTAGCTGCTCGGCACATCGCTAAAGCGGGGAGCTGTGCGATCGAGGGGCTGCTGAAAGGCGTTGCGCACAATGGCGGCAAACTGAGCGCGAGTTACCGGCTGGTCGGGGCGAAAGGTGCCATCGGGGAATCCGGCAATAATCTCATCTTCGGCCAGGCTCTCGATGAAGGGGCGCGCCCAGTAATTGCTGCCAACATCTTCGAATTCGGCGGTTTGCGCGATCGCGGGTAGGGCCAGCGCTGCGCCTGCCACGGCCCCTAGGGTCGCCAGGGTTGCGGTTTTAGCGGATCGGTTCAGTACGGTGCTCATCATTCGGGGTTTCCTTAAACAAGGTAGTTTCAGCGCGAAGGCAGAAAAGGTCGCCAGTCGCAGAAAAGTGGCTCTAGAACAAGTCAAAGAGCCAGGGTGGAGGCAGTTATGCGAAGAACAGCCAAAATTATCGAAATTTTAAGCAGAATTGGCAGAAAAGGACACCACAAAGAGCTAACCACTGGGGGATGGCTAGGGACTAAACGGAGCAGACAAGTAAATGCACCGAAAACTCGATAACTTGTTTTGTTCTTTTAATTACAGACTGCCAGCCTGTGCTGGTGTTCCCATCCTTCATAAGACTGAATTTATAGCCATCGCCAGAACGGTTAGGACATGACTTGTGTCCCTTAAAGCGGTGGCTATACGCCATGGCGCTGTCCCAGTTTTTGCCACTGGAAGAGGCCGATATTCCAAGCGCGATGGCCATCGCTATAAGGGGGCGATCGCGGTTTTAGCCCTGTTCCTAAAGGTAAGAATTTTTGGCCCCGGTAGCTCCCGCTTCGTCCCTTAGCAAGGCACACTGGGGGTGTTGATCTGCCATTGGTTATGAAAGCTGTCGCCCTCACCCACTACCTGCCCATCAGCGATCCAGACTCACTCTTCGACGCTCGCTTGCCCAAGCCCAGCCCCACGGGCCGCGATCTGCTGGTGCGGGTCGAGGCTGTGTCGGTCAACCCGGTTGACACTAAGGTGCGTGCTCCCAAGGACAAAGTCGAAGATGACCCCAAAGTGCTGGGCTACGACGCGGCAGGGGTGGTCGACAGCGTCGGCGATGGGGTGACGCGCTTCAAGCCCGGCGATGCGGTCTACTACGCCGGAGACATCACCCGCCCCGGCTCCAACGCCGAGTTTCAGCTGGTGGATGAGCGCATTGTCGGGACCATGCCCCAGACCCTCTCGTTTGCTGAGGCCGCCGCGCTGCCCCTCACTACCATCACCGCCTGGGAAGCCCTGTTTACCCGTCTGGGCATTGGCCGCAACGGGGAAAACCGGGGCCAGTCGATTCTGATCATTGGCGGAGCCGGGGGCGTGGGGTCGATCGCGATTCAGCTAGCCAAACTGGCCGGGTTGGTGGTAGTTGCCACCGCGTCGCGGCCTCAATCCCAGGCCTGGGTACGAGAACTAGGGGCCGACCACGTGGTGGACTACAGCGAGGCGATGATCGAAGAAATGACCCAGCTGGGTCACCGTGAGGTTGACTTTATCGCCAACTTCAACAACACCGACGACTACTGGTCGTTGATGTCAGAACTGATTCGTCCCCAGGGCAAAATCGTCGGCATTGTCGAAAACACCGACCCGCTAGACCTGAATTTGCTGAAGAGCAAAAGCGCCACCTTCGCCTGGGAGTTTATGTTTACCCGCTCGATGTACCAAACCGCCGATATGGGCGACCAGGGCCACCTGCTCGACGAGGTGGCGGTGCTGATCGATGCTAAGACAGTTCGCACCTCCCTGGGGCAAACCCTCTCGCCGATCAACGCCGCCAACCTGCGCCAGGCCCATGCCCAGATCGAGTCGGGGCGGACAATTGGCAAACTGGTGCTGACGGGCTGGAGATAGGGCGAGCCCAGTGGCACCGAACATCCACGTTCGCCAGAAAACATTGCAAGCTGGCTAGCGCTAGGGGTGCTGAAGTAGGGGAACCTCTGGTCTCTGCTTCACTTAATATAATTGTCAGTAGCCGCTGGGTCTGACGATCTCGATGAGTGCTGATCAGGCGATCGCAGAACTGGGCTACGGATACAGCGATCGCTACCCAATTCTGGGGCCGCGTGGTGAAAAGTCCTCTAGGTTCGAGCCCTGCCATCGACTGGGGTGAAGCTCCAGACGTCTCGGTTTTCTTCGGTCGCGAGGCGGAGATTGCCACTCTGGCGCAGTGGGTCGATGACGACGGCTGTCGCCTGGTGGCGGTGTTGGGCATGGGCGGCATTGGCAAAACCACGCTGACGGCCAAGCTAGTCGAGACCCTGGTAGACCTGCCCCAGCCTCCCTTTGAGAGAATAATTTGGCGATCGCTGCGCCATGCCCCAGCCCTAGATGAACTGCTCGAAGACCTGGTGGGGTTTGTCTCTGACCAGCAGGATACCGGGGGCACGCTCAAACAGCTGCTCTACTGGCTGCGGCAGAGCCGGTGTCTGCTGATGCTCGACAACATGGAAACCCTGCTGCACGAGGGCGAGCGGGCTGGCTACTTTCGCGATGGGTACGAAGACTACGACGACCTGCTGCAAATTGTGGCAGAAACGCGCCACCAGAGCTGTGTGGTGGTGACCAGTCGAGAGCAGCCCGCCGTGGTGGGCATGCTGGCCGGCAACGGGCTGCCGGTGCGATCGCATCTGTTAACAGGATCTCTAGAAGCGGCCCTTGCCCTGTGCGAGGCCAAAGGGCTAATCGGCTCGGCCGACGAGAAGCGGCAGCTGGCCCACCGCTACGGCAACAGCCCCCTAGCCCTAAAAATTGTCGCCACCTCCATTCAAAGCTTGTTTGACGGTGACGTGGCCGGGTTTTTAGCCGAAGACACCGTCATCTTTAACGGTCTACAGCGCCTGCTCGATCAGCAGTTTCGGCGGCTGTCTGAGCTAGAGCGAACGGTCATGTGCTGGCTGGCCATCAACCGCGACTGGACATCAATTGCAGAGCTGGTCGCCGACATTCAGCCCTCGGTCACTCGTCCGCAGGTGCTAGAAGCTCTGGAGTCGCTGCGCTGGAGAAGCCTGATTGAGACGCAGGCGGGGCGCTACAGCCAGCAGCCCGTGGTGATGGAGTACGTCAGCGACCAGCTGATTGAGCGGATTTCCTACGAGCTGGCTAGCGCCGATCTCGTTGTATTTCTGCGCCACGCCCTGATCAAAACCACCGTCGATGACTACCTGCGCGACAGCCAGCGGCGGCTGCTCTTGCAGCCGATCGCCCGCCAGTTTAGCCACACCTTTAGCTCTGAAGCGGCCCTAGAGCAGCAAATTCTGCGGCTGCTGGGGGAGGTGCGCCGCTGCGAAGCTCAGATGCCGGGCTACGGCGGCGGCAATTTGCTCAACCTCTGCGCCCAGCTCGGCCTTGATCTGGCGGGCTACGATTTTTCTCACCTCAGCCTGCGCCATGCCTACCTGCCCAAAGCCCTGCTGCGCCGAGTTAACTTTACCCAGGCCCACTTCATTCACGCGGTCTTTAGTCAAACCTTCAGCAGCATTTTATCGATCGCCTACAGCCCAGACCGCACCCTGCTGGCGGCGGGCGACAGCAATGGCAACCTGCGGGTGTGGCGACTGGCCGACTATCAGCTGCTCTTGACCGTGCCGGGGCACACCGACTGGGCTAAGGCGGTGGCCTTTAGCCCCGATGGCCGCACCCTGGCCAGCGGCGGCGACGACGCCATGATTCACCTGTGGGATATTGCCACAGGCCAGGCGCTGCAAACCCTCGCGGGCCACACCAATTACGTGCAGGCGATCGCCTTTCATCCCCAGGGGCAGCTGGCCAGCGGCAGCCACGACGGCACCCTCAAACTGTGGGATACCCACACTGGCAGCGCTGTGGCAACCCTTGTGGGCCATGATGGCCCGGTGCGCGCCGTGGCCTTTAGCCCAGACGGTACCTATTTGGCCAGCGGCAGCTCTGACTGCACAGTGAAACTTTGGGACGCCGCCACGGGCCGTTGTGTGGCTACGCTGGAGGGCCACCGCGATCGCATTTGGACGCTGGCCTGGCATGGGGATAGTAAAACTCTGGCCAGCGGCAGCTCCGACAAAACAATTCGGCTGTGGGATGTGGCCACGCAAACCGGCTATCTGACCCTGTATGGCCACAGTCACCCCGTTCTCGCCGTGGCCTTTAGTGCTGACGGCCAGCTGTTGGCTAGCAGCAGCGCTGATCAGACCATCAAACTGTGGGAACTCCCATCGGGCAACGCGCTGCGCACCCTGCGCGATCACCACGACTGGGTGTGGGCCTTGGCCTTTAACCAGCCGCAGCTAGCCAGCGGGGGCGATGACCAAACCCTGAAATTTTGGGATGTGCAGACCGGCCACTGCCTGAAAACCCTGCGGGGATTTACCAACCAGATCTTTGCGGTTGCCTTTCATCCCCATCAGCCCTGGCTGGTGAGCGGTAGTCTGGACGGTATCGTGCGCCTCTGGGACTGGCAGACCGGGGCAATTCTGGCCACGCTGCCGGGTCACAGTCTTTGGGTGCGCGCCGCTCAGTTTAGCCCCGATGGCTGCACCCTGGCCAGCGGCAGTACCGACAAAACCATTCGCCTGTGGGAAGGGCAGGCAGTCGCTCAGCCCCAGCGCGAAAGAACCAGCCAAATTCTGCGGGGGCACACCGACTCGGTGCGATCTCTGACCTGGGACCCTACCAGTCAGTGGCTGGCCAGCGGCAGTGCCGACGGCACCATTCGGCTGTGGCAGGTGGCCACTGGCCAGTGCCTGCGGGTGCTAAGCGGCCACACCAACAAGGTGCGATCGGTGGCCTGGAACCCGGTGCAGCCCCTGCTGGCCAGCGGCGGCGATGACGAAACCCTGCGGCTGTGGCACACCGAGACCGGCGAGCAGATCCGGCTGTTGCAGGGCCACGACAAGTGGCTGCTCACCGTCGCCTGGCACCCCAACGGCCAGTGGGTAGCCAGCGGCGGTGCCGACCAGACCATTCGTCTGTGGGATAGCGCCAGCGGCGAACTGTTGCAGGTTTTTAGGGGCCACCGCAGCCAGGTGCAATCGGTGATCTTTAGCCCGGTAGAGCCCATTTTGGCCAGCGCCAGCGGCGACTCCACCATCCGGCTCTGGGATCTCGAGACCGGAGCGCTACTGCGCACCCTGGGTGGCCACACCAACCAGGTGCAGGCCGTGGCCTTTAGCGCCGATGGGCAAACCCTGGCCAGCAGCAGCAACGACGGCATGATCAAACTCTGGCGCTGCGCCACGGGCGAAGAGGTGCGATCGCTCCAGCCCGAGCGCCCCTACGAAGGCATGGTGGTTACCGGAGTTCAGGGGCTCACCGCCGGTCAGCTAGCGGTGCTGAAGGAATTGGGGGCCGTCGATCCCGCCTCGCCTGTGGGGCTACCGCCTGCGCCGCCCGCTGCTTCGGGGCCACCCCCCACCGACTCGCTATGGGAAACGGCTAGCTTTCCCAGCCACCTCACTGGCTACGACCCCACCCTGGGCTGGAGGGGGCCTGCCGCTGAGCCCTCAATCGTCGGCGCGACCTTGACCCCAAGGCCGTCCGAGGCGAGGGAGGTCGCCCCGGCTTCGGGAGAGGTGCCCCGGCTCCAAATACAGCTCTTTAATGGCTTCAGCCTGCGCTACGGCGGCGAGACCCTGGCTGTCACCAGTGAGCGATCGCAGGCGCTGCTGGCCTATCTGGTGCTCCATCCCCAGAGCCCCCACCGCCGCCAGCAGATGGCCTACGGTCTCTACCCAGATCTCGGCGAGGCGCAGTCTCGCACGGCCCTGCGCAAAGATCTCTACAACCTGCGGCAGGCGCTGCCTGAGCCAGACTCGTTTTTGCACATTGAGGCTCAGCTGGTGCAGTGGAAACCAGAGTCGAGCTTTAGCCTGGATGTGGCCGCCTTTGAAGTTGCCCTGGGCCGCGCTGAGGCCGCCCCAGCCGAAGACAGGGCCAGTCAGCAGCACGACCTGGAAGCGGCGATCGCCTACTACAGCGGTGCCCTGCTGCCCCAGCTCGACTACGAGTGGCTGGCGCAGACCCGCGATCGCCTTCACCAGCGCTACCTGGAGGCGCTAGATCGGCTTGTTGCCGTGCTTCAGCACCAGCAGCAGTATCCCCAGGCCATTCGCTACGGCCAGCTGCTGCTGCAAACCGACCCCCTGCGCGAATCGACCTACCAAGCGCTGATGCAGCTCCACAGTCAGAACGGCGATCGCGCCACGGCCATTCAGATCTATCACCAGTGCATGCAGATTTTGCAGGATGAGCTGGGCCTCGACCCCAGCGCTGACACTCAGCGGATTTATCAAACCCTGCTGCAATAGGTCAACTTCACCGCTATAGCTATCGCTCAGTCAATTAGGACATCGGGAAGTTTTCAAACCGTTCCAATGTGGGGACGTTTAGATTTTGCAACATTCCGGCAGAACTGTCTGGACTGAACTGGTGACGGCGAAATGCCCTTTTATCCACTGCATTTACCCCTAGCCAGCTCAACAGAACGCTGCCGGAACGCCCTGGAACGCTTTAGTAACGCCTCGACCTTTAGGGTGAAAACAATCTGATAGATGACTCGGTTCGACATCTACACCTGAACTGATTTACTCACCCCCTAGGAGTCAAACCCATGAAACGTTTTGCACTGTCTATATTGGCTGCTTCTGTTGCTGCGATCGCGATTGTTCCCGCAGCCTATGCAGTTGACTTTGACCAGCTGCGCCGGGAAAACCTCGACAAAGATGCCGTTGACTTTGACAGCGTCCGTCGCGAGAATCTGGAAAAATCTAACACCGCTAAATTAGATCGGCTGCGTCAAGAAAACCTTGAGAAAAGTGCCGTTGACCTTGACAGCGTCCGTCGCGAGAACCTGGAGAAATCCAACGTGATTGATTTCGATCAGCTGCGTCAAGAAAATCTCGAGAAAGGTGCTGTTAACTTTGACCGCCTGCGTCAAGAAAACCTGGAGAAATCTAACGCGGTTGACTTCGATCGGCTGCGTCAAGAAAACCTCGACAAAGATGCCGTCGATTTTAATGAACTGCAGCGAGAACATCTAGGATTCAGCCTAACTCGCTAAGTTGTGGTTTTGTAGATGACTCATGGCCTAAGCAGTGTCTCTCGCCTTTTCTGGGGACACTGCTCCACTCAACCTTAAACGCCCAGGTTCAGAACAAGTATTGCAAAGAACTCAATATCAAATCACATTCTGAACAGCACAGTAAAGCCCCCAACTATGCAGGAGAAATATTCGATGCAGAACACAAATTCTGAATTCAAAATCATGGGTCTAAACCATGTCGCCCTAGTCTGCAAAGACATGGAACGCACGGTTGAGTTTTACACCAACGTGCTCGGCATGAAGCTTATCAAAGCCTTCGATCTGCCGGCCGGTCTTGGGCAGCACTTCTTCTTCGACATGGGTGAGGGCGAGTGCATCGCCTTCTTTTGGTTCCCCGAAGCAGCCGAGCGCCAACCCGGCCTCTCAAATCCTCGCGGAAGTTTGGATATGGCAGTTGATTTTAACGATCCAGCTTCCTTAGTCTCATCCCATGGATCAATGAATCATTTCGCCTTTAACGTGCCAGCGGAAAACATTGAGGCCTATCGGCAAAAACTGATCGAGAAGGGTGTTCAGGTCAGTCCGGTAATTCACCACGATAACTCGCCGATGCAGGCCTCAGATCAGGTCAATGACCAGACCTTTGTGAGTTCGATCTATTTTCAAGACCCAGACGGTATCGTGCTCGAATTTGCCGGATGGCATCGAGAGTTTAGTACGTTATATGGCGACACCACCGATTGCCAACCGGCAACCCCAAAGGATGTTGAAAAATATCGGGCAGCA
Organism: Nodosilinea sp. LEGE 06152; assembly: GCF_015207525.1. Classification (GTDB taxonomy): domain Bacteria; phylum Cyanobacteriota; class Cyanobacteriia; order Phormidesmidales; family Phormidesmidaceae; genus Nodosilinea. The sequence goes on along the minus strand of NZ_JADEWR010000004.1, from coordinate 14,375 downwards.
GGTAGAGCCTTCGCCATGTCTATGGCCGCTGCCAACGCGTGAGTAATTAGCTCGATCGCCCTAACCTCTAAATTTTTGGGTTTAGCAAAGTTGTCCTTAGGTGGCGACTGCGTAACCCACCTAGCACTTAGTGCCTTCCGATATGAAGACGGCCAAACCTGAGGGGATGTGTTTCCCCTTGGGATGGTTTCACCGTTGTCTTTGAGCGGGGAACGGCGATTCCCGTTCCGGGAGGCTTCGCCAACGCAAAGCAACATCTTACGCCCTGCACACCCAAGTTATTTACACCAAAAGGAAGTTTGATCATGGCGCTTATTACGGGTAGCAACGACAGCGACTTTGGCACCTCTGGCCTGGGCAACTTGCTGGGCACCGAAGAGATCGACACAATTTTTGGCTTAGACGGTGATGACCTGATCGCCAGCCTCGACGGCAACGACACACTGCTGGCTGGCGCAGGCAATGACTCGGTCTTCGGCGGCGATGGCGACGACCTGGCCTTTCTCGGCGATGGCAACGACCTCTTTGGCTGGAACCCCGGCGAAGACAACGACACCATTGAAGGCGGCAACGGCTACGACACCATGCTCTTTAACGGTGCCAATATCGCTGAACAGGTTGATATGTCTGCGGTGGGCGAGCGGCTGCGCTTTTTCCGCGATATAGCCAACGTGCTGATGGATACGAACGACCTGGAGCAGGTCGACTTTAACGCTCTGGGCGGAGCCGATACCATCACCATCAACGACCTGACGGGCACCGACGTCAAGCAGATCAACCTCAATCTGGCCGCCGCTGGCTCGACGGCTGGTGACGGGGCCACCGATACCATTATCCTCAATGGCTCAGGCAATGGTGATGCTATCAAGGTCAGCGGAGGCGCGGGCAAAACCACTGTCAAAGGCCTAGCCGCTCAGGTTGACATTGTGGGCGGCGACGGCGATCGCGATCGCCTCGTCATCAACCCATTGGCGGGCTTCGATGAGGTTACCATTGACGACCTAACCGGGGCTGGGTTGCAAACTGTCGAAGTCAACCTAGTGGCCCCGGGCTCAACTACCGGGGATGGCTCACCCGACCTCACCACCCTCAATGCCTCTCACCGCAACGACGTGCTCAATATCAGCGGCATTGGCAATAGCGCCACGGTGTCGGGGCTGGGGGCCGAGGTCAAGATTTTGGGGGCCGATCTGGGGCAAGACCTGCTAGTGGTCAATGGCCTAGGCGGCAACGACACGATTGACGCCACCAATCTCCTGGCCGACCCCAGCAGTTCTCCAGCGGGGGCCATGCAGCTTTTGCTGGATGGCGGCAAAGGCGACGACCTGCTGCTGGGCGGTGCCGCAGACGACACGCTGCTGGGCGGCGACGGCAACGACTTTGTCGATGGCAAGCGCGGCAACGACATCGCGTTCTTAGGGGCGGGCAAAGACGCGTTTCTCTGGAACCCCGGCGAAGGAAATGACCGCATCGACGGTGGTGCCGGCTATGACACGATGCTCTTCAACGGCTCCGGTGCCAGCGAAATCATTGACATGCTAGCCAACGGCGAGCGATTCACCTTCCTGCGCAACGTTGGTGCCGTGGTGATGGATACCAACAACCTGGAGCAGGTAGACTTCCGAGCCTTTGGGGGCGCTGACACCGTCAATATCAATGATCTGACCGGCACCGACATCAAGCAAATCAACCTAAATTTAGGAATTTCGGGCACTGCTGGAGGCGATGGTGAAATCGACACCATCAACATCACCGGTTCAGATCGTCACGATGCCATTCGCATCGCTACCTCAGGTCACGATGTAGTGGTCTCTGGGCTAACCGCCAACGTTTCGATCTTTCGGGCCGATGCCAGCGATCGCCTGCTGGTGTCCGGCGGCAACGGCAACGACCAAATCAAAGCCGATCACCTGGAGCTAAACCGCATTCAGCTCACCATCGAGGGGGGCGCAGGCCATGACAACATCGTCGGCAGCGTCAACAGCGACACCCTGCTCGGCGGGTTGGGGAACGACACCCTGCTAGGCGGCAAGGGTGCAGACACCCTAACGGGGAACGAGGGCAGCGACTCCTTCCGCTTTGACCACTTAGATCAGGCGGGCGACATCATCACTGATTTTGTCGCCGCTGACGACCAGATCCTAATTCGGGCGGCGGGCTTTGGCGGTGGGTTAAATGCCGGTGCGGCAATTTCAGCCAGTCAGTTTGTGCTGGGTGCTGCGGCTGCTGATGGCAGCGATCGGTTCATCTACAACAACACCTCCGGCGAACTGTTCTTTGACCGCGACGGCACCGGCAGCCATGCCCAGGTGCTGCTGGCCACGCTGGGCGGTGCGCCGACGATTAGCAACGCCGACATTGTTGTGGTCTAGGCCGCCTCGTCCAGAGGCTCATGCAGGGGGCTCTGCTCCCTCACGAGCCTCCTTACAGCAGATTAATTCTGAATACAGACATACAGACAAAAGGACACGCTATGGTCCCCCCAATTTATGCAGAAACCCATACCCAACAAGTCGTGTCAGGTGTGGAATCCAATCGTATTAGCCCTGGGCTCGTTCAGCAGGATCTATATTTCGGGCGCAATATTGCCGGTGGCGGTGAAGTTTCAGAAGCCGATTTTCAGGCGTTTATCGATGCCGAAATCACACCGCGATTTCCCGACGGGCTGACGGTTTACGACGCCGATGGGCAGTTCCTAGACAGCACCGGTAGCCTAATTCAAGAACCCAGCCAGGTAGTCACCCTCATCTTTGAGAACACTCTGGAAAACCAGGCAGAAGTTGACCAACTTATCGAAGCTTACAAACAGCAGTTTCAGCAAGAATCAGTTTTAGAAATTGTCAACGCCGATTACCTCAAGGTTGGCTTTGACGAGGCCGACGACCTGATTGAGAATGACCCAGTTCCAGAGCTGATTCAGGAAGATCTGTACTTTGGGCGCAACATCGCGGGGGGCGGCCAGGTCTCAGAGGCTGATTTTCAAGCGTTTATCGACGCCGAAATTACACCGCGATTTCCCAATGGTCTGACGGTCTATGATGCCGATGGGCAGTTCTTAGATAGCACCGGAAACTTGGTTCAAGAGCCCAGCCAGGTGGTCTCGCTCATTTTTGAAGACACGGTAGCAAATGAGCAAAGTATCGATCAGATTATTGCTGCCTACAAGCAACAGTTCCAGCAAGAATCGGTTTTAGAAATCGTCAACGAAGCGGTTAAAGTAGGCTTTAGCCAATCGGAAGATCTAATCGATAATGACCCGATTCCAGAACTGATCCAAACCGATCTTTACTTTGGTCGCAACATTGCCGGAGGTGGCGAAGTTTCAGAGGCAGAGTTTCAGCAGTTCTTAAATCAGGAGATTACCTCGCGATTTCCCGATGGGCTCACGGTTTACGACGCTGATGGGCAGTTCCTCAGCAGCACAAATGACCTGGTTCAAGAGCCCAGCAAAATCGTCTCGCTCATTTTTGAAGACACCGTAGAAAATGAAGCAGCGATCGCTCAAATTATCCAGGCCTATAAGCAACAGTTCCAGCAGGAATCGGTTTTACAGGTTGTTGATGAAGACATTCAGGTTGCCTTCGACACCGACACGATCTTTTTAGGCGATTTGGACAACAGATTTGAGGGCTTTAAAGACTCCGGCGACATCATTGATGGCCAGGGTGGCAGCGATCGCATCCGAGGCCTAAGCGGAGATGACCTGCTGCGAGGAGGAGCAGGTGACGATGGGCTCAGTGGCAATTCTGGCGATGACATTTTGCTTGGTGAAGACGGCAATGACACCCTTATTGGCGGCAAAGGAGTCGACATTCTAACCGGTGGCGAGGGTTACGATGCGTTCCGCTTTAACAACTTGCATCAAGGAGGTGACAAAATCACTGATTTTGCTGCCGAAGGCGATCGCATCCTAATTCGAGCGGCGGGCTTTGGTGGCGGATTGGTAGCTGGCGCGCCCATTTCGCCAGAGCAATTTAGCTTAGGCACAGCCGCCGCTGATGGCAAAGATCGCTTCATCTACAACAATCTGTCAGGGGAATTATTCTTTGACTGCGATGGTAATGGCTGCCAAGCCCAGGTGCTAGTGGCCGTACTAAGCGGTGCCCCTGCTCTAAGTAACGCGGACATTGTTGTGGTCTAGGCCACGCTCAAACCAAAGCTTTCCGCCTAACTCAATTGAACACTATTGCTGTTTTTTGCAGTTGCCTTACAACGGGAATAAACCTATGAAGATTCACGTTTTTTTAGATGATAGCGATCGAGCTTTAGCAACTACGCCTGCCCCTAAACTGCCTAGTCTGTCTATATACCGGCAGAAGAAGCGATTGTATTTGACCACTCAAACCACGCGCTACTTAGCGACAATTCAGCAGCGTTTGCCGTGCTCAAAGCTTTTTTCGGCGATGCGGGGTAGAGATTGATGTGCCACCCCTGCCCCAGGCAAAACAGCGTTAAACCATCACCTAACCCCTAACAACCCCAACCAGGAGGTAAATTTACATGATTCACCACATTTCCATCGATGCTCAAGAGCCCCTGCGAGTTGCCAGCGTCTTAGCCGAAATCTGGCAAGGGAAGGTCTACACATTTCTGGTCCCCGGTAGCTTTTTGGTCATGCCTTTTGACGACTACGGCACCCACATCGTGGTGTTTAAGCAAGGCGATGCTTGGATGCCGGGAGTCGATACTGAGTCGGCCAAAGTTCGTCAAACTTCACCCGTTCAGTTTATGCCTTCCCATGCCGCCATTTCGGTGCCCACTAGCCCCGATCAAATTGAGCAGATTGGGCAGCGCGAGGGATGGCGGGTAATTGTCCGTATCCGGGGTGATGTTGTGCCCTTTAGCGTAGTTGAATTTTGGGCCGAAAATCGCATCCTATTTGAGTTTATGCCGCCAGAGTTTGTGCCTCAGTATGAAGAAGCCATGCGACCCGAGTCAATTCAAAAAATGATGGGACAGCCAATTCAGTTAGCGTCAGTTTAGGTCACATCATAGTTTGCCAAAACAATGGCATCACACGTTGACGGTCAGCAGAAAGAAATGTACACCATGACTATCCAACCTTTTGAAACTATTCTTCAGTTCTGGTTTCCCAATCAACTCAACCAGGGGCAGGCGGCCATCGTTCGCCAGTGGCAATGGTGGTTTCGAGGTGGCATAAGCGCCAGTGAAAACGAGCGTTTTTTGCCGCTGCTTGAGCAGGCCGCCCGAGGTGAACTTGATAGCTGGGCGAAGGAACCGCGATCGCGCCTAGCGCTCATCATTCTTCTTGATCAGTTTTCCCGGACGAGCTATCAAGGCACAGCCCAAGCCTTCGCCCAGGATGCAAAAGCCTGTCTACTGGCATTAGAAGGCGTTAATATCGGCCATTACGCCGCCCTAAAAACACCTTAGGAAAAAACGTTTTTCTTGCTGCCGCTGGGCCATTCTGAAGAGCTGAAAAAATTGGATTTGGCTGTTCAATTGGCCGATGAACTGGTGCAAGAGGCCCTACCTGAACATCGCGAATTGCTGGCATTTTCTGCCTCCCAAGCGCGCGCCCACCGAGAGGTGATTGCCCGGTTTGGCCGACAGCCCCACCGCAACGCTTTGCTAGGCCGCCACTCAACCCCTGAAGAACTCGATTACCTGGCGACAGGCCAGTTGGTCCACACCCGTTCAATGCCATCTCACCTGTCTGTACTACTCAGTGATCAGTGACAGGGACAATTCATTTCACCAGTCAAACTTGTCATTTATAGAGAGCGAATTCAATGGATTTCTCCCACGGTTTCTTATTGTTTTACACGGTGCTCATCTGTTACAACCTCGGTACCATCTGGTTCGCGCAGCTTGTGGTCTATCCTCTTTTTGCCAAGGTTGGCCCAGCAGAATATGTCACATACCACAAGTTTTATTCCAGTCAAATACCGCTGCCGGTCATTATTCCAGGGTTCTCCTGCTTCCTTGTGCCCATAGCGATTATCTTTCTGCGCCCCGGGTCGGTGCCCCTGGGGTTGGCTCTGGCCAATGCGGCCTGCGGTCTGCTAGGGCTTTGGGTTACGGTAGCGCTAGAGATTCCGCGCCACTTTCGGCTGGAGCGGGGCGGTAAGCAGCCTGAAGTCATTCAGGAATTAATTGCCTACAACTGGCCGCGAACCCTTGGCATTACTGGTTCCGCTGTTTTTACTCTGGCTATGCTGGCCCTGGCCTTTGCGCCAGCCTGAGCGCTATCTTGCGGTTGAGCGCGTTGGCGGGGTGTCAAAGAACTTCCAAGATCTTAGGCAACTTGACACCCGCACCGTTATTTCACCGAGACGCGGCCATCGGCTTCGATGGTGATGCTGCGATCGCTCGGTTCACTGGGCGCATCGTAAACTTCCACCCGCAGCGTATTGGGGCCGGGGCGGTTCAGTCTTGCCCGCACAGGCAGCCGTTCCTGCGACCAAAAAAACACCGATGGGTTGGGCTGAGCCGTCCAGCCCACCTGAGTTTCAATGGTGTTGCCGGTATAGAGCACGCGAGGGCCAAGCAGAGGCGGTTGCTCCAGGCTGAGGGGGCGACTGCCCACGTTGACGACTTGGATAGTGATGCGATCGCCCGGCGTAAATTGAATTTGCCCCGACTTACAGTTCACGGTGCAAGGAGCCGCTAGAGCAGTGGGCACGCTCAGCATCCAGGCCGCCAGGCCAACCAAACATCCTCCAACTAAAACACCAGACGGCAAACGCTTCTTCACAGCAACGATCCTCACAGGAAAACGGATCTTTTGTTGTAATCGCTACCGGGGCACCCTGATGCCCTGTCTACACATCTCGTTAGGAATTGGTCGTCCCTAAGGGGAAGTGTGCCCTAGGGCGAATCATCAACTCTCGCTACAATCCTTATCCCATAGGTGGTGCCACGCCCGACCCCAAAAACAGGTTAGAGGCCGTAACCGCTAGATTCTGAGGTCATCAGCAGTTAACTGCTGACAGCCCCTAGCTGCAGCCCCAGAATCATTTGCCCTTTTGAGGTGTCCTGCAGATCTTTCCGGCAGGACGCAGGGTTATTGGCATTGCCTCAAATTCCCTTGCGGGCAAGTTCTCGTCGTAGAAGATACCGTCGCCTGGAAGCATGTGGGCGGCGGTTCCTTCCTGTGTTGCAGCCTGAATACAGCAACTCGGTATGGCCTGCTGTTCTAAAACTTGGCTGCCATCATACCTGGTGAGAGTTGGGCAGAGCTTGAAGGAGATACTCGGTGGATAGAAACTAAGCTTCTATTTTTTTGATCTCAGACTAATCGTCCATACCTCTAGCGCGGCACCTTCAACAATAACAGCCATAGCCGTTCCCCAAGCGAAGTCGATAGGGACGGCTATTTTTAGACAAACCCTGGTTGCCTATCCCTGATTGGTTAGGGACAAACGACCACTTGTCCTGCGGAATATCTGTTTTGATCCGAGGGTTTTGAACCTCGCACTTGGTACCAGGCGATATCTTGCCCTGCTTGCATGGTTTAGTTTTCGTGCTGAGTGTTGCCTTGCCTAGGCACCGAAATCAGCGTTGCATCTGTGATTTGCCGTCTTTGGTAGGACGGTCTGCCCCTACAAATAGGCAGAAAACTGCTCGGATAGCTCTTTAACGGAGCCTTACTGCGGCAGCTGTTCTCTACCCATTGATAGAGTTCATCATTTGCAGGAGTAAATTAAGCTACCCACAGTTTTGGTATTACTCCACGATGATTCAGCGCAGAGGCATCTTTGGAATCGTGACTTTTTGGGAGTTTGCCAAGTCTATCCGAATTCGAGTTTTTATTTACTCTCATTTCGTGGTCACGGATTGGCTCTTCCAGATCTAGCCTTGTTGAACTTCAACTTTTGAACATCTACTAACTGCTGAAGAATCTGTAAGCAGTTTGTTCAGGTCGTCGTTGAGTTCAATCCGTCGAGGCTTCAATGCCCCCTGTCCCAAGCTGCTTGTGGCTTAGGACACATCATTTATGCTGGAACAGTTTCATGGAGATGTCTATTTTAGGACATCTCCGCTGATATGCCTCTGCCTGCTAGTCCCCTAACTCAGCAAAATTACCATTAGAGCCATGAGCAATATTCAGGCGCAGTTTTCTGCAACTTCAACCGGTTTTCGAGTTGAAGGTTATGAGAAGATCGAACTTGATTTTCAGTTTGTTGAAGGGTTGTTCGACATTCACCACCCCGAACTGGCAAGTTATTACACAACCCTCAAGCGATGTCTTGCGATCGTGGATGATACCGTTAACCGATTGTATGGCCCCCAACTGCAGCAATACTTTCAGTACTATGGAATTGATTTAACGGTCTTTCCGGTCTCTATTAAAGAGCCTGATAAAACGGTCGCAACCTGGCAGGCCATCATTGATGCCTTTTGTCGCTTTAATCTTTTACGCAAGGAACCTGTTTTAGTAATTGGCGGTGGTTTGGTGACCGATGTGGCAGGGTTTGCCTGTGCCGCCTATCGGCGGAGCACCAACTATATTCGAATTCCAACTACATTGATCGGCCTGATTGATGCCGGAATTGCCATCAAAGTGGCGGTTAATCACGGTAAGTTAAAAAACCGCTTGGGTGCCTACCACGCTCCAAAAGCTACCTTCCTCAATTTTTCGTTTCTGCGAACGCTGCCCGTCGATCAAATTCGCAATGGCATGGCAGAACTAGTTAAAATCGCCGTCGTCTCCAATCGACAGGTGTTTGACCTGCTCGATCGCTACGGCGAAGATCTGCTGTACAACCACTTCGGCTACCGCAATGATGATACTTTCTTGCAGAAGATTGGGCATCAGGTGAACTACGAATCGATTAAAACCATGCTGGAGCTAGAAACCCCTAACCTGCATGAGTTGATGCTCGATCGCGTGATTGCCTACGGTCATACCTGGAGTCCAACCTTAGAACTCACGCCAGAGCCACCGCTACTTCACGGTCATGCCGTCAACATTGATATGGCATTTTCCGCCACCCTTGCCGCTCGTCGTGGTTACATTACCTCCGCAGAGCGCGATCGCATTCTAGGCTTAATGAGTCGTCTGGGATTAGCTCTGGATCATCCTAGTTTAGACGTTGAACTGCTTTGGAAAGCCAACCAATCTATTACCCTCACCCGTGATGGTTTACTGCGGGCAGCGGTTCCTCATCCCATTGGTAAATGCCACTTTGTCAATGATCTAACCCGTGACGAACTGGAGGCAACGTTGAAAGAACACAAGAATTTGTGTGCCGACTATGCCAGAGCAGGGGATGGAATTGATGCCTATGTAAAACCAGAAGAAAGCTTTGCTAAATCCGTTCCTTCACTGGTGGGAGGTCAAGTATGACATTCGGCGTTGCAAACCCCATGCCCATATCTCCACCTCGCCCCATTACGCCTGTAACCATTGCGGCCCACCATCTGGAACAAGCGATCGCCCTGTTGCCACAGGTGACCGATGATCCTGGCGATTTAAGCATCCATCTGCAAAAAGCGCTGCTGCTAATTGCCGGGTTGGATGGCTACCTGGAGCGATCGACTACGCCCGAATCTCCTGCTTTGACGCAGATTGCCCAAAAAACGCAGCACGAACCCTGGCAGGCGAAATTTGAGGGTGGGGAAACGGAGCAACATCTAGAGCAGGAAATGTTAACCGGGCACCTGGAAGGGCAGGCGCTGAAGATGTTTGTGCGGATGGTCGGGGCAAAGCGGATTCTAGATGTTGGGATGTTCACTGGCTACTCTGCCTTGGCAATGGCAGAAGGCTTACCCGACGATGGGTCTATGATTGCCTGTGAAATCGACCCCTATGCCGCCCAATTTGCTCAGAGCTTATTTGAGCGATCGCCCCACGGGCACAAAATCGAGGTTAAATTAGGGCCTGCCTCCGACACCCTAGATCAACTGATTGCCGACCGGGCAAGCTTTGATTTTGCCTTTATTGATGCGGATAAGGCGGGTTACGTGGAGTACTACGAAAAACTGATTGGCAGCAATTTACTGGCTCCCAACGGCTATATCTGTGCCGACAACACTCTGTTTTTGGGAGAAGTTTACCTGTCAGAGTCGGAGCGATCGGACACTGCCAAGGCGATCGCTCACTTTAACCAGGTCGTTGCTGACGATCCACGAACCGAGCAGGTGCTACTGCCGGTGCGAGATGGCCTGACGCTCATTCGTCGAGTTTGAGGGCTGGGCTAGAGATTATGACCGAAACCTACAAACCCATGTCAACCGAAACGCTGCTGCCTAAGCCAACAGAGACAACATCTCCGATCAAGACCGTTACAGTGGGCCGCAATCTTCAAACTGTCGTTTGGGCAATTCTACAAAATCTTGGCGTATTGGCTCTATTGACAATTGCCCTGCCCTTTAACCTGATGCTCGTGCTTGGATCACTTCTCTGGAGTGGGTTGCGTCGTTCGTCACCATCGGTCATTGCAGCCGAGCAACCTAAAAGCATCTTAATTGCGGGCGGCAGAATGACCAAGGCACTTCAGCTTGCTCGTTCATTTCATGCGGCTGGACACCGGGCAATTTTGATTGATACAGAAAAGTTTTGGCATAGCGGCAACCAGTACTCCAACGCGGTTGCAGCGTTCTATACCGTGCCCGATCCGGCGAAAGATTTGCAGGGTTACATCAATACTCTCCAGGCGATCGCTCGGAGAGAGAAGATTGACTTGTTCATTCCCGTTGCGATTTTTTCTGTGCTTTACTACGACGGTATGACAGAGCATCCGCTGGCCGACTACTGTGAGGTCTGCCATTTTGATGCCGAAACAATTCGGATGCTGGATGATAAGTTTGCCTTTGCAGAACAGGCGCGATCGCTTTCCTTGACCGTGCCCAAGTCCTATCAAATCACATCCCCAGAACAGGTCTTAAATTTTGATTTCTCAAACGAGAAACGCAAATACATTCTGAAAAGCATCCCCTACGATTCTAAGCATCGTCTCGATCTAACCAAACTCCCCTGCGAAACCCCAGGGGAAACGGCGGCTTTTGTGAACAGTTTGCCGATTAGCGAGGCCAAACCCTGGATTTTGCAGGAGTTTATTCCGGGGCAGGAGTATTGTACCCACAGCACTGTTCGCGACGGTCGCTCAACGCTCTACTGCTGCTGTGAGTCCTCTGCCTTTCAGGTGAACTACGAGCAGGTCGATAAACCTGAAATTGCCGCCTGGGTTGAACGGTTTCTGTCGGCTGTTCCGGGTTATGGACAGGCCTCCTTTGACCTGATTCAAGCTGAAGACGGAACGGTTCACGCGATCGAGTGTAACCCCCGCACTCACTCGGCGCTCACCATGTTTTACAACCATCCCGGTGTCGCCGATGCCTACCTGAGTTCCAATGCTCCCCTAGAACCTTTGCAACCGCTCACGAGTAGCAGACCTACCTACTGGCTTTATCACGAACTGTGGCGGTTGAATGAGGTGCGATCGCTTCAACAACTGCAATGCTGGTTTAACAACATCTGGCAGGGTAAGGAAGCCGTTTTTATGGTGAACGATCCCCTACCGTTCTTGATGGTGCATCACTGGCAAATTCCTCTTCTACTGCTCGACAGTTTGAGAAAGCTGAGAAGCTGGATTCGCATTGATTTTAATATTGGGGAACTAATTGAGTAGGAGTTTGCTGGCTTTAACTCAGTTCGGCAGGCTTTTCTTTAGGTAAAGCAGGAATTGCAGCCTTCGTTAAACAAAGGCTGCAAATGAACTGAACCATCCTAGTTTGACATTCTGCGTTCGCCGACAATTTGCCAATTGCTGCTTTCGCCTACAGCGTCACAATCGGCAATGCTGCACAATTGTCGCAATTCGGAATTCAAGCGGGGCAAGAAATGCTCGCGGTCGTTGCAAAGTAACCACAAACCGTTAGGTGAGATATTGCTCACCCCTGTCTGGGAAGTAATTTTTCCATATATATTGATTTGGCCAATCGCCCCAGCCCCGAATCAGAGGTGCTAAACGAGAACCTGATTATCGACTTCGACGATGAAGGCCGCCTGGTGGGCACTATGGCGGAGCATTACAGTCGGGCCGTAACCACCCCCGCCATAGAAGTGAGCCTACCAGGGGAATTGTTGCCGACACTGACGTTGGTAGTGAATTGGATCGGCGCTATGGTCAACAATTGAAATTTACTGGGCGATCGCACCCAAACCCCCGCCCACAACCCGTTATCCTAGATAACGTGCTGCACCTGGTGAGGATTCGATGGATACTAAGGCTTTTAAGCGATCGCTCAACCACTCCGACAAGTACTTTCGCCAGGGGTTTGGCCACGGAGACGCGGTGGCCGGGCAAATGCAGACTGAGTACAACAGCGGGCTAATTCAGGAAATTCGCGATCGCAGCTACACCCTCACTCGCGGCACCGTCACTATTAAGCTGGCCCAGTCCTTTGGCTTTTGCTGGGGAGTCGAGCGGGCCGTAGCGATGGCCTACGAAACTCGCCAGCACTTTCCCACCGAGCGCATCTGGATTACCAACGAAATTATTCACAACCCCAGCGTCAACCAGCGCCTCAAAGACATGGCGGTGGAATTTATTGAAGTGGTAGACGGCGAGAAGGATTTCTCCGTAGTGGGCCAGGGCGATGTGGTGATTCTGCCCGCCTTTGGGGCTAGCGTACAGGAAATGCAACTGCTCAACGACAAGGGCTGCACTATTGTCGATACCACCTGCCCCTGGGTCTCTAAGGTGTGGAACACGGTCGAAAAGCATAAGAAACGCGACCACACCTCCATCATCCACGGCAAGTACAACCACGAAGAAACCGTCGCCACCAGCTCCTTTGCGGGCAAATATCTGGTGGTGCTCAATCTAGACCAGGCCAACTACGTGGCCGACTACATTCTTAACGGCGGTGACAAGGCCGAATTTATGGCCAAGTTTGGCCGTGCCTGCTCCGCCGGGTTCGACCCCGACACCGACCTCGATCGCATCGGCGTCGCCAACCAGACCACCATGCTCAAGGGCGAGACTGAGCAAATTGGCAAACTCTTCGAGCACACCATCTTGAAGAAGTTTGGCCCCCAGGCCCTCAACGACCACTTCCTCAGCTTCAACACTATCTGTGACGCCACCCAAGAGCGCCAAGACGCCATGTTTGAGCTGGTGGATGAAAAGCTCGATCTGATGGTGGTAATTGGCGGCTACAACTCGTCTAACACTACCCACCTGCAAGAAATTGCGATCGATCGCAGCATTCCCTCGTACCACATCGACAGCGCGAGCCGCATTGGCCCCGGCAACCGTATCGAGCACAAGCCCCTTCACGGCGACCTGACGGTAACCGAGAACTGGCTGCCCGACGGCCCCATTACCGTCGGCGTTACCTCCGGCGCGTCTACCCCCGATCGCTCTGTCGAAGACACCATCGAGCATATCTTTGCGATCAAAGCCGCTACGGCGGTGGTTTAAGCCAGGTTAGGGGCTGCCTATGGGCTACGGCGCGATGGGCAAAGCCCAAGCCTTTGGGTTCAACGCGACCCCATTACTATTAATAGAAGGACTCAAGCCATTGTTTAAGGCCAGAGCAATGACCACCACCACTACACTCAAAGACGAAATTTTAGAAGCGATAGACGACCTGCCTGCGGAAACACTGACAGAGATTTTGGTTTACATCAAATCTCGCAAGCCATTAGCCGAAACAGTTAAAGATTCCGCTATCTGGCAAGCCTATCAGCGGTCTAAGCAAAAGCGTGCCGAGGTTTATCGTCGTCTTGCCGACTCCTAATTTTCTCTGCCGAGACGATGTTTTACTGCTTCATGCCGACCAAATCGAGAGTTTTGGCGGCACTCCTGGCGTGCGCGATGAGGGGCTACTAGATTCTGCTCTGGCTCAACCAAAGGCTTCCTTTGGCGGTGAGCTGCTGCATCCTACCTTAGCGGAGCAGGCGGCGGCATACCTGTACCATCTGTCGCGCAACCATCCCTTTATTGATGGCAACAAGCGAACAGCCTTTGCGGTGATGGATACATTTTTAGAGGTAAATGGTTACGGTTTAACCCTTAGCGATGACGACGCTTACGACCTGGTGATGCGAGTCGCCCAGGGGCAGGTGGATAAGGCTACCTTGGCTGAAATCCTGGTGGGTGCTTTAGAACCGCGATCCTAAGCGGTATCGGCGGCGCGGCTGGGCTTTGACGCTTCGGTAAGCTTCGTTACGCCCTGGCTGGGGCTAATTTTGAGGATGGTAGAATAGCGGGGGCGATCGCCAAATTGTCCCAAAATCCTTGAGATTAGCCCCCAGGAGCATCTATGTCACCGAAAATGCTGCGAAATTTTTCGTTTGGCGCGATCGCCCTCGTTTCAGCCAGCACGCTAGCGGTTGCCCCAGCCCAGGCCCAGGAAACTCGCCCCCTGACCGAAAACCCCACCCTCATTCGGGGCTGTCG
>NZ_JADEWR010000039.1 GCF_015207525.1 Nodosilinea sp. LEGE 06152 | reverse complement strand
GCTGGGGGGGGAGGGGGGCGGGGGGGTGGTGGGGGGGGCGGGGGGGGCGGGGGGGGGGGGGGGGGGGGGGGGGGGGGGGGGGGGGGGGGGGGGGGGGGGGGGGGGTGGGGGGGGGGGGGGGGTGGATGGGTGGCGTTCCCTGAGCGGAGTCGAAGGGGGCGTGGATGGGTTTCAGGTTTTGGGTTCACGGTTGGCGGTTTACGGTATACGGTACGCCGTGAACCGTGAAGCTGACACCTAACACCCGACACCCCTAAAACGTCACCACGCTGCGGATGCTTTCGCCCCGGTGCATGAGGTCGAAGGCGGTGTTGATCTCATCGAGCGGCATCACGTGGGTGATCAAATCGTCGATGTTGATTTTGCCGTCCATGTACCAGTCCACAATTTTGGGTACGTCGGTGCGGCCCCTGGCCCCGCCAAAGGCAGTGCCCTTCCACTCTCGCCCAGTCACCAGCTGAAAGGGACGGGTGCTAATCTCTTCGCCCGCCGCCGCCACGCCGACAATCACGCTCACGCCCCAGCCCTTGTGGCAGCATTCCAGCGCCTGGCGCATGAGTTTTACGTTACCGACGCACTCAAAGCTGTAGTCGGCCCCGCCGCCGGTTAGCTCCACCAGGTAAGGCACCAGGTCGCCTTCCACCTCTTTAGGGTTGACGAAGTGGGTCATGCCAAACTTTTCGGCCAGCTCTTTTTTGCTGGGGTTGATGTCAACGCCGATGATTTTGTTGGCTCCCACCATGCGGCAGCCCTGAATCACGTTGAGGCCAATGCCGCCCAGGCCAAACACCACCACATTGGCCCCAGGCTCAACTTTGGCGGTATTGATCACCGCACCAATGCCGGTGGTGACACCGCAGCCGATGTAGCAGACTTTTTCAAAGGGCGCA
This sequence comes from Nodosilinea sp. LEGE 06152, assembly GCF_015207525.1. Classification (GTDB taxonomy): domain Bacteria; phylum Cyanobacteriota; class Cyanobacteriia; order Phormidesmidales; family Phormidesmidaceae; genus Nodosilinea. The sequence continues at coordinate 8,739 of NZ_JADEWR010000039.1, read as the reverse complement.
TCGGGACGAATTTTGGCCAGGGCAATCTCGGGCACCACGGTGTAGTTCGAGAAGGTTGACGTGCCCATGTAGTGAAACAGCGGTTCGCCATTTAGGGAAAAGCGGCTGGTGCCATCGGGCATGAGGCCTCGTCCCTGGGTGAGGCGAATGGCCTGACAGAGGTTGGTTTTAAAGCTGAGGCAGTACTCGCACTGGCGGCACTCGGGCACGTACAGCGGGATCACGTGGTCGCCGGGCTTAAGACTGGTAACGCCAGGGCCAACTTCGGCCACTACCCCGGCCCCCTCGTGACCCAGCACTGCCGGAAACAGCCCTTCGGGGTCTTTGCCGGAGAGGGTGTAGGCATCGGTGTGGCAGATGCCGGTGGCTTTGATTTCGACCAGCACTTCGCCTTCACGGGGCCCTTCGAGCTGAACAGTTTCGACGGTAAGGGGCTGGCCTGGGCCAAGGGCAACGGCGGCTCTAACATCCACGGGCAAAATCTCCTTTGGGTAGTTGAGGGTACGGTACTGGCAGAGGTCTAAGGCCAAGGCTGAAAGGCCCCTAGCCCGAGCGAGCGATAGACATTTTCCAAAGGGGCTTAGACCGCCGGAGCGGCACTGCAGTACCTTAGGTCAGCTTACCGACTTTGCGCCCCGTAGGGCATGTGTCATCTTTTCTAAACACGCTCCAGCACAATGGCCGATGTCGGTCAACCGATCGGCTGTGCTCCTTAGCGGGTGGGCATCTTGACCCTATAAGGATTGGTGCATTTACCTATGACTCAATATTTGCGACGGTTGGGCAAACCGTCTGCTGGTCAGTCTAAGGCGGCCGGTTTTACGTTGACCGAGGGCCTGGTTGTAGCGGTAATTGTTGGGTTGCTGCTGGCGATCGCAGCTCCCTCTTTCTTTGGGTTTTTGCAGCAGCGCAAGATCAACATAGCCCGCGATATGGTGTACCAGGCGCTGCGCGTCACCCAGACCGATGCCATGCAGCAGCGCCACGATCGCCGCTTTAGCATTCGCGAGCGCAATGGCCAAATTGAGTGGGCCAACCATGCCGATACGACTCTGGCCACTCAGGTTCCGGCCTGGCAGCCCCTGGTAGAGGGCGTTGTCTTAGCCAATATCGACAATACCCTGGCGGCCTCCGGCGGTATTCACTACGTCAAGTTTGATATGTACGGCAATATCAAAGGCCAGCTGGGCACAGTGACCGTGGCCATGTCGGGGCCAAACATCACGCACCGCTGCGTAGTAGCTTCTACGATGCTTGGAGCCATGCGCAAGGGTAAGGGCTACACCAGGGCCAACGATAACGGACGCTTTTGCTACTAACTCACCACTCATTTGAGGCAAAACCGAGTTTAATGGGTTAGCGATATGAGTGGTTTGGGGAGCGGTAATGCCAGAACGAAACGAGGGTTGGTATGTGGTTCAGGGGGAAGACGGTAGTTGTCAGGTACTTACTGCCGAGAGCGTTAGCCGGGAGCGGCTCCAAGATCAGCGCCCGATTTGGGGTCCCTATGCCACTCAGGATGAGGCGATCGCCCGCCGAGTTGGCCTAATTCGCAGCGGCAAATGCAACCCTGTCTGAGGGCTACCTATAGTTTTTATTGACCCTTATGTATTGACGATGAGTTGAAGCATTAAAGCAGGGGAGGTTAGTCATCCCCCCTGCCCGAAAAATTAATACCTGGAGCATAGGGTTTGTGTTGAATCCAGATTCTGTGGGCTGGGCATCTTGCCTGAACCACCTGTTGAACCCTAGTGCCTAGGCCGCTTCGCGCCCGCGCAGCGAGTCGTAGCTCTGCAAGAACCAGGCATAGGTGTGCTCGATGCCGGTCTTGAGGTCGGTTTTGGCCTGCCAGCCGGCTGCGTTGAGCCGCGATACGTCCAGCAGCTTGCGGGGAGTGCCGTCGGGTTTAGTACTGTCGAACACCAGCTCGCCCTCGTAGCCGACCACAGCCTTCATCGTCAGAGCTAGCTCTTTGATCGACACTTCCTGCCCGGTGCCAACGTTGACGAAATCGACACCGTTGTAGGTATTCATCAGAAATACCAGAGCATCGGACAAATCATCGACGTACAGAAACTCGCGCAGGGGGGTGCCGGTGCCCCATACGGTGACGGTGGGGTCGCCGTTCACCTTAGCCTCGTGGAACTTGCGCATTAGCGCGGGCAGCACGTGGGAGTTGGCCAGGTCAAAGTTGTCATTGAGGCCGTAGAGGTTGGTGGGCATGGCCGAGATAAAGTTGACCCCGTACTGGCGGCAGTAGTTTTCGCAGAGTTTGAGACCAGCAATTTTGGCGATCGCGTAGGGTTCATTGGTGGGCTCTAAAAACCCGGTCAGCAGGTACTCCTCTTTCATGGGCTGGGGGCACAGCTTGGGGTAAATACAAGACGACCCCAAAAACAGCAGCTTTTGCGCCCCGTGGCGGTAGGCACTGTGGATGATGTTGGCCTCAATCATCAGATTGTCGTAGAGGAATTCGGCCCGGTAGGTATTGTTGGCCTGGATACCGCCGACCCTGGCCGCCGCCAAAAAAACGTAGTCTGGCTTTTCAGCAGCGAAAAACTCATCCACCGCCGCCTGATTGCGCAGGTCTAGCTCCTGACTGGAGCGCAGCAGCAAATTCTCATAGCCCTGGGCCCTGAGCGTTCTGACCAGGGCACTACCAACCAGGCCACGGGAGCCAGCAACGTAAATTTTAGAGTGAGTATCCATAAAAGTTAGTTGAGATAGGAATTACACAAGCACTCATGTAGATGGCTGAATCCCATTGGCATGAGTCTGGCACTGGCGGTGAGGAATGACAATGGGCTGTCTTTAGAGTTTAGCCGTAGTTCACAATGGGCTTAAGGCTGCTCTCAAGTTTCCCCACCTCGTGACGCTATGATCCCATCTTTTTCCCCTGGCCAGCGCTGGCAGTTTTGGATCGATCGCGGCGGCACCTTTACTGACATTGTGGCCCGCCGCCCCGACGGGCAGATTGTGCTCCACAAACTGCTGTCTGAGAACCCCGATCGCTACGCCGATGCCCCTATTCAGGGCATGCGCGACCTGCTGGGGCTGAGGCCAGGGGAACCTATCCCCGCCGAGGCGATTGAGGCGGTAAAGATGGGAACGACCGTGGCCACCAATGCGCTGCTAGAACGAAAGGGCGATCGCGTCCTCTTACTGACCACTCAGGGATTCCGCGATGCCCTTCGCATCGGTTACCAAAACCGCCCCAACATCTTTGCCCGCCACATCGAGCTGCCGGAGATGCTCTACGAACGGGCGATCGAGGTGAACGAACGCCTCAGCGCCCAGGGCGAAGTGCTGGTTCCTTTACATGCCGAAGAGGAAGAACGCCTGCTTAGGGAACTTCAGCAAGCCTACGATAGCGGGATTCGGGCCTGTGCGATCGTGCTGATGCACGGCTACCGCTACCCCACCCACGAGCTGCGCCTGGGCGAACTCGCCCGCCAGGTCGGTTTTACCCAGGTTTCGCTCTCCCACCAGGTCAGCCCTCTGATCAAGCTTGTCAGCCGAGGCGATACGACGGTGGTGGATGCGTACCTATCGCCCATTCTTAGGCGCTATGTGGATCGTGTGGCAGCGCAGCTTAATGAAGAAGAAATTCAAAGTTCAAAGTTCAAAATTCAAAATTCACTTCATCGCTCACCTACCCATCCACCCATCCACCCATCCACTCCCCAACCCGCTCGCCTCATGTTCATGCAATCCAACGGCGGCCTCACCGATGCGGCGCTGTTCCAGGGCAAAGACAGCATTCTCTCCGGGCCTGCCGGGGGCGTAGTTGGCTCGGTGCAGACCAGCCGCCAGGCCGGGTACGATCGCATGATTGGCTTCGACATGGGCGGCACATCTACCGACGTGTCGCACTACCGGGGCGAGTACGAGCGCACCTTTGAAACCGAGGTGGCCGGAGTGCGGCTGCGGGCACCCATGATGGCGATCCACACCGTGGCGGCGGGCGGCGGCTCCATCGTCAGCTTTGACGGCAGCCGCTACCGGGTAGGGCCGGCGTCGGCAGGGGCTTATCCGGGGCCGGCCTGCTACCGCCACGGCGGGCCACTGGCGGTGACCGACTGCAACGTGATGGTGGGCAAGCTCCAGCCCGAGTTTTTTCCTCACGTGTTTGGGCCAGAGGGCAATTTGCCGCTGGATGCCGATATGGTGCGCGAGAAGTTTTCGGCCCTGGCGGAGGAGATCCACCGGGCGACTGGGGATGCTCGCAGCCCTGAGCAGGTAGCGGCTGGATTCCTCGCGATCGCCGTCGAGAAAATGGCCAACGCAATCAAAAAAATCTCCGTGCAGCGAGGCTATGACGTTTCTGAATACGTGCTGTGCAGCTTCGGCGGAGCCGGGGGTCAACACGCCTGTTTAATTGCCGATGCCCTGGGCATGACCGAGGTGTTTTTGCATCCCTACGCCGGAGTGCTGTCAGCCTACGGCATGGGGCTGGCCGACGTGCGATCGCTCAACGAGCAATCCGTCGAGTTGCCCCTAGGCGAAGAGACGCTGCCGCAGATTCAGCAAGTGGTAGAATCCCTTGCTGAGAGAGGATTAGCGGAACTGCGCCAGCAGGGATTTGAGATCGAGGACACCTCAGCGGCCCTTTCCCCTAGTTCCTCTTTCAGGAATCCAGGGGAACCGAGCGAACCAAAATCCAAAATCCAAAATCCAAAATTACCCCAAGTGCTGCCCCGGCTGCTGCTCAAGTACGAAGGCACCGACTCAGTGCTGGCGGTAGAGTTTGCTGGGGTAGAAGCGATGCGATCGCAGTTCACCACCCTGCACCGCCAGCGCTACGGTTTTGCCCAGGAGGGTAAGCCACTGATCGTCGATACCGCTGCCGTCGAGGTGATTGGCCACACCCACAGCCCCGACGAACCCGAGCTTCACCGAGTCCGCACCCAGCCGCTCATGCCTAAGACCACCGTGCCGGTCTACACCACCGATGCGTGGCACAAGACACCTGTTTACCACCGCGATGATCTCTGTCCGGGGGATGCGATCGCAGGCCCCGCCCTGATCATCGAAGCCACTGGCACCAACGTTGTAGAGCCAGGTTGGGGGGCAACTCTGACGAACAAGGGGCATTTGATCTTGAAGAAAGAGATCAAGGAACAAGCGATAGGAGTCGGGAATTCAAAATTCAAAATTCAAAATTCAAAACTGCCTGATCCTGTTCTGCTCGAAATCTTTAACAACCTCTTCCGCGCCGTAGCCGAAGAAATGGGGATCACGCTGCAAAACACCAGCTACTCGGTCAACATCAAAGAGCGGCTGGATTTCTCCTGCGCGGTGTTTGATCAAAACGGTCAACTGGTGGCCAATGCGCCCCACATTCCGGTGCATCTGGGATCAATGGGCGAGAGCGTGCGGAGTTTGATTGAGGCCAGGGGCGCTGACCTCAAACCCGGCGATGTTTACCTGCAAAACAACCCCTACAACGGCGGCACCCACCTGCCCGATATCACCGTCATTACCCCCGTCTTTTTAGCCGAGACCCATCCACCCACCCGCCCACTCTTCTACGTCGCTTCTCGCGGCCACCACGCCGATATTGGCGGCATCACCCCCGGCTCAATGCCCTCAAACAGCACCAGTATTGAGGAAGAAGGGGTCTTATTGGATAACATTCAACTTGTAGATCAAGGGCGCTTTTTAGAAGCTGAACTGCTCAAAATTCTGACCTCTTCAACCTACCCGGTGAGAAACCCAACGCAGAATGTGGCCGACTTGCAGGCGCAGATTGCGGCCAACAAAAAGGGGTCACAAGAGCTGCAAAAGCTGGTCGATCACTACGGGCTCGACATCGTGCAAATCTACATGCAGCATGTGCAAGACAACGCCGAAGAATGCGTGCGGCGGGTGATCGATCGCCTCCAGGACGGCCAGTTTACCTACTCTATGGACAACGGCAGCCAGATTGCGGTGCAGGTTAGGGTGAACCGTCAACAGCGCAGCGCCCGCATCGACTTCACTGGTACATCTCTTCAGCAGCCCAACAATTTCAACGCTCCATCAGCGGTGTGCAAAGCGGCCGTTCTCTACGTGTTTAGAACGCTGGTGGATGATGATATTCCTCTCAATGCAGGCTGTCTGAAGCCCCTGGAGATCGTAATTCCTGAAGGCTCAATGCTGAACCCGCGCTACCCGGCGGCAGTGGTGGCGGGCAATGTGGAGGTGTCGCAGGCGGTGACGGATGCGCTGTATGGAGCGCTGGGCGCGATCGCGGCCTCCCAGGGCACCATGAACAACTTCACCTTCGGCAGCGATCGCCACCAGTACTACGAGACCATCTGCGGCGGTTCCGGCGCTGGCCCCGGCTTCCCCGGCACCGACGCGGTGCACACCCACATGACCAACTCGCGACTGACAGATCCCGAGGTGCTGGAGTGGCGGTTTCCGGTATTGCTGCGCGAGTTCTCAATTCGCCAGGGCAGCGGCGGGGCGGGGGAATACGCAGGCGGCAACGGCATTGTGCGCCGGGTAGAATTTCGCGAACCGATGACGGCGGCGATTCTCTCCAACCATCGCCTAGTGCCGCCCTTTGGGTTGGCGGGCGGTCAACCAGGGCAGGTGGGTGAAAATCGAGTGATTCGCGCCGATGGCCGAGTGGAGGTGCTGCCGGGGCAGGCGACGGTGGCCCTTGAGCCGGGGGACTGCATTCAAATTGCGACGCCGGGGGGCGGTGGTTATGGCGATGGGCCGGGGTAAGGTGCAACCAGAAACTGAGTTTCTTTTGCGGGAACGATCACTCACCTGTGTGCTGCACAAAAGAAACCCGGTTTCTAACCCCCGCAGACTAACCTGCGCCTGCTCTAAAGATATTCTGCGCTGTTAGCCCCAGGTCTGCAAAGGTTGGTGAAATCAACCGATCACTGCCGGTGAATCGTTCTAGTTGATAGCCATCGGCCCCCAGGGTACAGAGCGTGATTGTCGGCTGCTTGGGCTGGCCAATCACCCGCGCCGCGCCCAAAGCGCGAAAGTCCACAATCCAGTATTCTTCGATGCCCATGGCCTCGTAGTCGGCCAGTTTGAGGCCATAGTCGTCGCGCCAGTTAGTGCTGACCACCTCTACCACCAGCTTGATCGTGGCACCGTTGCAGACCGTAGACGCCTTTTCCCACAGGGGTTCGTGCGGTAGTTGAGTGCGATCGAGCACCGCCACATCGGGAATATAGCCCGCATTAGGCCGGGGCGGCTTCACCACACAGGTACGCGGAATCGTCAGCGGCAAGGCCCCTTGATCAATCAGCACGCCCAGTTTTAGGGCGATAAATCCACCAATGTCTTCATGGGCACCCGTGGGCCGCACCTCAACTACCTCGCCTTCAATCAGCTCATAGCGACCGCCATCGCTGGGGTATTGGTCTAGAAATGCTTCAAAGCTCAGGGGTTGCTCTGTGGCCTGCACCATCTCAGCACTCGCCGTTTAAAACTGATGTAACTAGAGAACTGATGTAACTAGAGAACCGATGTGACTAGCTTACTGCATGGTACCGATGGCTTGGCGAACGGAGATCAGCGATCGCCAGCATCAGATGTAGTGCAGATAACTTGACAAATCAATTTTTCTTGAAATAATCGAGGCATCAACTTTTCTTGAAATGAAGCTGGTTGTGTAGCGCTGCAGCTAGCTTCAGTTTCCATGCGCTAGAGGGGATGTCGGAATGGTCAGAGTTGCTGTCAACGGGTTTGGTCGCATTGGGCGACTGGTGCTGCGGGCAGGCTGGGCCTTCCCGGAGCTTGAGTTTGTCCACATCAACGAGGTCAAGGGCGGTGCGGAAGCAGCAGCGCACCTGCTCAAGTTCGACTCCGTCCACGGCCGGTGGAATCACGACGTGGAGGCCGCAGGCAGCGAAAAAATTGCGATCGACGGCGTACTCCTCAGCTTCAGCAGCGGCGCATCCCCCAGTGCTGTGCCCTGGGCCGACTACGGCATAGACCTGGTGCTAGAGTGCTCCGGCAAGTTTCGCACCGTAGAAACCCTGGCCCCCTACTACAACAAGGGCGTCCAAAAGGTCATCGTCGCCGCCCCAGTTAAAGAAGGCGCACTCAACGTGGTCTACGGCATCAACGACCACCTCTACGACCCGGCAGAACACCGCCTCTTAACCGCCGCCTCCTGCACCACCAACTGCCTAGCCCCCGTGGTCAAGGTCATCCACGAGGGGTTGGGCATTCGCCACGGTGTGATCACCACCATCCACGACCACACCAACACCCAAACGATTGTCGATGCGCCCCACAAAGACCTGCGCCGCGCTAGAGCCACAGGGCTGTCGCTGATTCCCACCAGCACGGGGTCGGCCACCGCCATTACTCTGATCTACCCCGAACTCAAGGGCAAGCTCAACGGCCTGGCGGTGCGGGTGCCGCTATTGAACGCCTCGCTGACTGACTGCGTATTTGAAGTCGATCGCCCCACCACCGTCGAAGAGGTCAACCAGCTGCTCAAAGCCGCCGCCGATGGCCCATTGCACGGCATTCTTGGCTACGAAACCCGACCCCTGGTGTCGGTGGATTATAAGGATGATCCGCGATCGTCAATCGTCGACGCCCCCTCCACCATGGTGGTCGATAAGACTCAGGTGAAGATTCTCGCCTGGTACGACAACGAGTGGGGCTACTCCTGCCGCATGGCCGAACTCGCCCGCAAAGTTGCCCAGAGTCTTTGATTCCCTTGCCTTGAGGAAATTTTTGGACAGAACTTTACCAATGGTGGGCAGTGCCCAC
>NZ_JADEWR010000038.1 GCF_015207525.1 Nodosilinea sp. LEGE 06152 | reverse complement strand
TCAGCTTGCTTTTGCTCTAAATCCCCCAGCAGGACAGTTACCGGGTTGTATGGCTCCAGTAGCTGATAGAGCTTATGCCTTGCTTGAATGGGTCGAAAGCTCAGTAGGCTGTGGGTTAAAGCGCGTGAAAAACGTGCTGACAGCATTAAAAAAAATTAGCATGTCGCATTTTGCGATGATTGTGGCAGAGCAAAGCCATTAGAGCGAAGCTATGGTGCGGGTAGATGGCCGCCCCGGGATTAGGGTAAGGGAGTGTCTGTGATTCCTTGCTGCTGCTTTAGGTCTTCAGGAATATTCTTGGCTTTAGCGACTTCATCTGTGTTTGGCCAGCTCGTAGCATCGTCCCACTTGATGTTTTTGAAGTCAGCTCCTTGAAGGCTGGCTCCTTGAAGGTTGGCTCTTTGGAGATTAGCGCCTTCAAGAAGGGCTCCTGCTAGATTGGCTCTTTGGAGATTAGCGCCTTCAAGGTTAGCTTCTTGAAAGCTAGCTCTTAGGTTAGCTTCTTCGAGGTTAGCGCTTGCTAGGTTGACCTTGAAGCAGATGGCTTGGGTTAGATTGGCTCTTCGGAGGTTAGCTCTTGTTAGTTTAGCTTGCAAGAGGAAAGCTTCTCTCAGGTCAGCTCCTGCGAGACCGGATTCTGCGAGGTTTGCTCTAGCGAGGTTTGCTCTAGCGAAGTTGGCTTCCATGAGGTAGGCCTCTTTGATGTTTGCTCCTTCAAGGCTAGCTCCTGCTAGATTGGCTCTTGTTAGGTTGGCTCCTTCAAGGTTAGCTCCTTCGAGGTCGGCTCTTGCTAAATTGGCTTTTTTGAGGTCGGCCTTACTCAGGGGAATCTCTCTAAGGTCTGCATCTTTGAGGTTGACCCCGATGAGGTCAGCCTCATCAAGTTTGAGGTTGGCCTTGCTGAAAACTTCGGATTCTCTTAAAAAACGAATGACACTGTTTATCTTTTCTGGATCGCCCTCAAATCTTCTTAAAATAGATAATGTTCTTGCCCGGATGACGTTAATGGATGCTTCTAGCAGTTCTTTTTGACCCACCAAGTACTGTGAGTTAGTGGCAAGACTTATTATATTTTTGTCAATTAGTAAGGAGGATAAACGATCAAAATAGGCTTGCAAAATTTCTTCTTTAGCCTCGTTTGCGGCGATTTCTCGTTGATCTCTCGCTAGAATTTCAGCGCGGTACTGGTCCTGTTCTTTAAGTGTCTCAGCGCGGTACCTTTCCTGTTGCTGAAAGACGTACCCCAGAATCGCTAACGTCAACGGGACACCCAACAAGCCCAGCCAGTCCCAAAGCGTTTTCCCTGGTTGTGTAGTTTTTGTCTCTGTCTCGACAGGTCTCCCGTCTGCATCTCGTTTAAGGACGGTACTAATAGATGTGGTCTCTCCTTTACCGAGCCCCGTCCACTCAGCCCAGTTATCAGCCCTGATTCCTACTACTAACAATCCGCCAGCAAGGATAACACCAACGATGATTCCAGATTTAAGGTGTCTTCTGAGCCACACCTGTTGTTTTTCGCTGAGCATGATCTGGTAGAGCATAGTTATTGATTGTACTTAGCTTAGCCTGTCTACCCTTCAGGCCAAGCACAGGGCACATAGGCGGCTTCGCTCCACTTGATGACTGATTAATCCTTACTTACGTTGCGGCTCTCCCAGTGATCCTGGCTACGGTTGCAGTATCTATTACGCCCCTGCTGTGGTTGTGGTGGCTCAACTGCTCACTTAGAGCAACCTGCTCATGGGTATGGTCAAATCATAGAAAGCCTTTAATAATTCAAAAAAATGGGAATACTGAGAGCAGTTAAACACTTCACCCCATGAGTTACACTCATGCCTGTTCACAGTAAAGTCATCAGTAATATAACTCTAAAAAAGGACGACTTGCCCCAAGGCTTAAAGAAAAACTCGAAAGTGATTATTTCATCTATTACGATACAGCAGTCTCCTCCAAAAGACTACACTCACTATTGGTTGAAATCATATTTATAGATGTGAAAGATTTGAATATAAATAATATTAAAAGATTAACCCTAAACATTTCACGTGCTTATTCTAGAAGCTCAAATGTCATTGAGTGTTAATAACTTGTCCTCAGTATTCTTACTAAATTCCAATTTTATTGAGAAATAGGAGTAATAAAGTGTCCATTGAAATAATAAGCCCAATCTTGGAAGTAAAATATAGCGACATCTATCTAAGAGTGCCAAGACTATATAACTTGCATCTTCCTCAATCTCGCCGGAAAGAACAATTAGATTTGACTGCTTCATGGCTTAAAGATTGTGGTGCTACTATACTTGCTCACTCTTTCAACTCAGAAAAGCCTCATATAGTCGCTTTTCATTTACCAAATCAAAAAAAAGTAGAACAAATTATCCAAGAAATAAGAGGAAAATATGGTTATGCCTCTGTAATTTACAATCCCCTTTCTATTGACTATGGAGATTTTAATGAGATTGAAGCTTGTCTTTTAGTATTCCCTGCATACAAGAATGCGCTGAACGATTTACAGGAACAGTATGATTTACATCTATCTGAACAGAAGTACAAGATTAGAGAAGAGGGAGAGGAGTCTGATGAATCAAACTACCAAGAAGAATTTGAGTATGAAGGGTGGGGTTTTGACGGTACACCAGATGGCTGGGATAGACTTTATGTTGATGAGAACCAATCTAAAATAGAGAGCCTTAATGATGCGATCAACTATATAGACAACCTTTCCAGATATAGCGAATTTTATAATTAACAGGAGCATGAAAAGCAGTAAAAAACACTATATTTTACCTCAAACGGTTCAGTAATTTAACTGTTATATTGTGCAGTTATACTGGACAAATACCTTTTATGATTTCTCCTCGTGCATAAACAGAAGGATAACTAGGTACCCGTCACACAACCTAAAATTTAAGCCAATTCGTTGTGCTTACAGGAGACTAAAGACTTTATCCGTATGAAGGGAAAGAGAAATATACCATAATAATAGCAAATAATACTGACATTGATATTGGTGAACGTGAGATTTTGCGACCATACAAATAGTGCAGACAACTAAGGAGTTATCTGCACCGCTAGGAATATTTCGAGATCCACTGATGTTATTCTACGTTTTGATCCAGCAAATCGGGATCGAAACCGACTCTAGACAGCAGGGAATACGCAGTTTCCCCAGCTTGCTGATATGCGTCCCATAGCACCGCTTGAGATGGATCTATTCCTCGGGCTAAGCCAATGCTGATGTAGGGCTCTCCACAGTAGTCTGTGACATGGCTACGGGTGCTTAAAGTGTTGGCAGGGACTCTGATATTGCCGCTGCCATTGACAGCCACAGTGAGCGGCCCTGGAACTAGCCAATAGCCATCGGGCATGGTGGAGATAGTCATTTCTTGCCACCACCTTTAATGGTCGCTTTCACTGTGGGTTCTGTTTTGGGTTGAGCAACTGAGCGCTGGTCTACTCGTTTGGGATGGTAGGTAGGTTCTGTGAGCTTAAAATCATAAGGGGACTCATCTGGATCCATATCGAAGGGTATTGGGTCAAATTCATCAATGTCCCCAGAATTTGGGGGAATGTCCCCACAATGTCCCCACAATGTCCCCATGCCTGGGGACATTCTTTCAGAGTCTGTATCCTTTAGCTGACAAGGGGTTAGGCTTTTGCTACCCCCCAATGTCCCCAATGTCCCAAGGTTTTTAGAGATTGCGACAAATCGGACTGACTTGCCAGAGGGGACAATCTCACCTAGTCCCTTAGCTGCTAGCTCTGAGAATAGGGCCTTAACGTAATCGGAGGGAGACATCCGAGGGGATGAGGATTCGGCTTCAGACTCCACAGCCCGTTTGAAGGAGCCTTTAACCACATCCCGAGGCGAGATACCATCTTCCCCGGCATCTACGGCTAGGGAATGAATCTTGTCTATGATGCCTACAACATCCTCAGAGCCCAATACACCAGCTTGGTAATAGAAATGGGTGCGTAGTAGTAACCCAATCTGTTGTGCTCTCTTGAGAGTGTCTAGACTGACGTAGCCCCTATTTTTATCGGGGTTGTAGTAGCACTCAATTCCATGAAGGACTAGAGCTAGACGTAGGATCTTGCCTGCAAACTTTCCTAGAAAACCACCAGCTGCCTTAATAGGTGGTTTCTCATTGGAATAGACGTTGATGATTTTGTCTCTGAAATGAGAGAAGGCTTCTGGGGTTAAGACAACATCCCCCCATGTGACATCATCCAGAAACTGATAAAGCTCTGGCAAAACATCTGTTAGATCAAACCGAGCCTCAGTGTAGCAGGTAGGGATTTTGTCAGGTATCACCATCCAGAATCTACCCAGCATTCCTCTAGGGTCGTCAGACTGAAAATGTCGGTTAATCACAGAGGGTTGAATCCCCCCTGCAATATTCAACCGAGAGTTAAAACCAGCTCTACAACCATTCTTATTGGTCAGTTTTTCAGTTTTTCCGTTGAAGGATGTAAGTAAGACATCTTCGTCATCACCCTTACCCCCTGCCTTATATTGGTTCATGGCAGAGAATAACCCTGGTAGCTCATCCCTAGTCAAGAAAACACCATTTGACTGCTTAGAGAGAGATTCCGCAAAACCTTCAGAGGTTCCTTTCTCTAGGTAGTAATCCCTTTGAACAGGGGGCTGTGGTTGAGGTTCGCCCTTTTCCTTACCCCCTGCATTCCATGCAGTTAAAGCAACCTCATAGTTTTCCAGCTCTAGCTTGTAGAGGTCTTCTGCATCCTTTTGCATATCCTCCAATGCCCCCATAACCAGATTTCGGACTGGGGACTTTTTGTAGCTGGTATCCGCTACCAACATCATCCAAATACAGTTAGGTTCGACTAGTGAATTGAACTTGGTACTTGTGGATCCAAAGATCTTGGTCTCCTTACCCATTAGGCTGCTGCAAATGGTTATTAGGTAGCTGAATATTGCAATGGGTTGGACACTAAGCTTAGCTGCATCATCTGTGGCCGCTACTCGTAGCTGTAGAGGCATTAGCTCAAAAGGGTTGAGGTCTGATTTTTTAGAAAGACTCTCCAGCCGTTTCCAATCCAGATTGGTTACCAGCGGCTCACTCAATTCTTTAGAAAAGCTGGGGACATTGGGGACATTGCCCTTAACTCCTTCTCGAATCCTTTTATTAGCAAGGGTTTTCGGCCTTAGGGCAATGTCCCCATGGTTGGGGACATTCTGGGGACATTCTGGGGACATTGCCAATCGGTAGACAAAACCACCGTGAGCCATCGAGTTGATGCGCCAGTTACCGTCATTCCAGTAGATCTGAGCCAGATCAGAAGCCCCATTCCTGTAAGTGGGCTCCTGGGGATCCCGTAGAGTTAGCCCATCATGCTCAGGGCCAATGTCCCCAGCGGTGATCGTGCGATTGTCAGCTAGGTAAAGCATGTGTCCAGGGGCAAGCTCACCACGGTTGCAGGATGCGATCGCCGCTGTTGCCTTTGCTTTGGCTGCGGCTGGTGATAGACCGGGATTTATCGCAATAACCCGCTTTAGGGTTTGGGCCAATTGTTGGGCCTGAGCAATTTCCCGCTCTGCCTCTCGCAGGGCATCTGCCTGTGCCTGTTGGGATTCTGTGGGCTCTGTGATGGTATCTAGGTCTATGTAATCCCCGTCAATCACTACAGGGACTGGTAGACGTTGCTCCCACTGCTCAGGCAACAGCGGCCCGGCTTCGTACACTAGCCGTTCTGGGCTGAATACAGAGATATCGATCAAAAGCCGCTCTAGCACAGCAGATATGCCCGTCGCTCTGTTGGCGGTGGCCAGCTTGAAGAAAGCCTTACCCTTGAGCCAGCACCGGGTTTTGAGGATAGCCTTAAACCTCTCAACATCGCCCCTGACAAAGATGTAGGTATGGTGGCCGCTTGTAGGTTTCAAGCACTCACCCGTGGCTTTGTCATAGATGGCGCTGCTGCTGCTCACGGTCTGTACCCAGGCCGCTGCTGCCAGTTCTGGGAATAGATCGATTAGCTCTGCCCTGAACTGATCGGCGTTTAGTGAAGGTTGGCCGGGTTCGGGGTCATGGTCGAACAACAAAGGGAAGTAGCCATCTGTAGGCCAGCTGAAGTAATCCTTATTTCGAGCGATCGCGCCTGGTTTGTCTGCCAGATGCTTAGTCGAAACTACCTGCTGTTTTGCAGTGCTGCCTGTGGTTCCTAGGGTGATCGCCTGATTGGTGCCTCTAAGGTTCACCAGCCTGTCAGCAAACTCTTGGGGACTATTTACCGTACGGGCCTTGCTGTATGCCTCTGTGATGCACAGCTTATGCTCAGGATCTTTGATTGGTTTCCCGTCAGGGCCGGGGATGAGTCGCTTTTGTGCACTGCCCTTAGAGGCCGTAAAAACAGAAAATCGGATCCCATCTTGCCGATGGGCATCTGATGCTTTAGAATGTGACATAGATAATTTACCAATGCTCCGGTGAGTCCCGTTGGCGCGGGGTTTACATAAAACGGGCTAGGAGAAAAAACAAACTAAGGGCCTGGTGTTTGCAGCACCGGGCTCTTTTAGTATTTGCCCCTAAGCCTTTACCTGGTCTTGCTGGGTTTGCAGTTGCGCTTCTAGATACTCCCTGAGAGCACTAACAATTACATCATTCCGAGTTTTCGCACCTAAAGGAATGATATTGCTATCAAGCTGAGTCATTAAATCGTTCGGTACTCGAACAGCCGTAACGGTAGTTTTAGAGCTAGCCATTTGCGTTGATCTCCCTTCTTTAGGGCTTATTTTTTCAGTGTATACGCTTTCTTGGAAAATGGATCAAATTAGTAAAAGAAGACCTCCTAAATAATTAGAAGGTGCCGCAGTATTGCTATTAAATTTTTACCTTTTTAGCCCCAAACCCTTTTAACAGAAGGGTTCTAGGAGTCTAAAGTATTAGTTTATAACAGTGTTATATCCTTCTATTTACGCTGATGACTAACCAGCTAATCCCCTCGTAATCTCGCAATCTCAGCCCACAAAACTTCCACATTTTGCAAAAAAGCCTGATGCTCTTCTGCTCTAGCTTGCACTGATTGGTCAAACTGCTTTTGCCTTTCCAGCCGCTGTGTTTCCATCTCGGCCCTCTCAGCTCTAGACTCTTGCAGCCAGCTCTCAAACCTCTGCCCAGTTTCCTGATGCTGTTGGCCAAGGGTAGCGATCATTTCGGCGGTATTGGCAATAGCCGCTCTCGTTTCCTGCCACCTGGTTTCCTCAGCTGCAAGCCGCTCCTTACGCTGCTGCCTCCTTAATTTGCGTCGGGCATCGTAGGCTTCAATAGCCCTGGCATTGGCCCCTACCAGTTCCTTGATACGGTCTGGATGATCGCTCATGCCATCACCCCGCTACCCGCTGCCAGAGACGCGCAATCTCAGCTAGCAAGGTCTGGATGTTCTGAGTGAATGCCCGGTGCTCTGTAGAGTTTGCCTGCATGGCCTGGTCAAAGCGCTTCTGCCACTCACGATGCTCTGCTTCATTGGCTTCCCGAGCTGCCCGCATCTCTGCCCGATCGGCCCTGCCCTCAGCTAGGAACACCTCAAACCTCTGATCAGCCTCTGCTTTATGCTGCTCAGCCCTCTGCGTGGCTTCCTGCTGCTGCTGCCCCAAGTCTGCGATCATCTGCACGGTGTCGGCGATGGCCTGCTCCATCCGGGTATTAGTGTTAGCCGACATGGAGCTGCTAACTTCCTCAGCCTCTGCAATGCCGTCTTCAATGCGAGTTTCCCAAGCTTGAATCGAGCGGGCGTTTGAGTCGGCAATGCTTCGGGTTTCCCGCAAGCCAGCTCTGAGTTCCGCCATTTCCTGGTTGTGCTGGACGATCGAGCGCTCTAGTAGCGCTTCAATGCGGTCAAGGCGATCGCTGCTCTGGGTCATTGCTTGCCCTCCACTGAAATTTCGCCGTTAGCGATCGCCGCTTCAACGGCCTCAATAATTAGCGTCTCGACATAGTTGCTCATGCTTCTGTTTTTCGCAGCAGCAAGTTTCGACAGGCCCTCTTTGTAAGCCTGCTCCATGTAAACCATTAATTTTGCTTTGTCAGTCGCCATGGACAAATCATAGGCGCTTTCTTCGGTCATGGTCACACCTTATAGGTAAAAAATCTGTTCTGTACAGATTAAGTGTACACGAAGTACTAATACTATGCTATAAAAGTACTAACACCAGTGAACACCCCGTAAAAACTAAGGTTTCGGGCACTGCATTCCAAAAATCTCACCTCAAGGGCCGAAACCCCCAGTTTCCATGGGCCGTTCAGCCCGTTCACGCCCGTTCATAAAAGGAACACTAACCATGGCAAATGTCTCGCTATCCGCGTTCTGTAAGGATTACAGCCTTTCTAAGGGCAGCGTCCACAAGTTTCTAAAAGCTGAGGGCTTTGATACTGCCGAAGGGTTAACCCCCGATGCAGTAAAAGCAGCCAAGGCCTACTTCCTAGATACTTCCGTAGAGACTGAAGCCGCTGCTGCTGACATCACAATCCACACTGGCAACCACTGCACCTCCCTTGATGTACCTGGCTTTGAGGGTATGACCATTGACCTAGGGCAATTCCGAGATTCCGAAAGCCTGGTAATTGATGACCCTCTAGCCGCTGCTGAGCAGTTCCTGGCTGCTGCTGACCTGATTCAAGGTGCGTTGACCGATGACATCGCCGCCCGTGAGCAGCGTTTGCAGGCCACTAAGCAGGCTCAAGCCAAGGTCGCGACAAAAGCCCAGGAGCTAGCCCTAGAGCAGCGTCTGTACCGCTTGCAGACTAGCCAAATTGACCAGGCGCAGACCGAGGAAGCCAAAGCCCTCGCTGACGCTCTAGCTCAGCTCCAGAGCCTGGGAAAGCCCAGCACCGCCCCTTCTGCTGGGGAGTCTGCCTCTCAGTAGCTGCGATCGCCCTTGCTGCTTTTGCCCTAATAGGTGCAACCCATGAACCCCCGAGTGATCCTCTCAATCAGTCTTTTTGTCTTCTTGCTACTCAATCTGAAAACTGTGATATCGGGGGCTGAGAGCCTTTCCCAGGTAAGGCTAGAGAAAATTCAACTAGCAGAAAAAGCAGCGCAATAACACCGTCATAAGGAGTTTCCGAAGATGTCTTTTTTGCGCGACGTGTCAAAAGTCTACAACGAGAAATATGAGGTAATCGCAACGATCAAACTACCCACAGAACTCATCAAGGCCCAAGTCAAGCGTGAGGGGGCCAAATGAAGAGATTCACAGACCCTCGCTACTGGCTCACCTTGGCCGCTGTAGTGCTGGGCATCTACCTGGGATTAGAGGCTGGTGCAGAGCGCTACATCCAACGTCAGGGCCTACGCGACCGGGCCGAGCTGACCGAGCTAGAGCGGTGGAAAGGGATGGTTGCCAACCTTGGGCCTTGGGCAATGGTTACCACCATTGGAGCGGTAACGCTGGTCTGGAAACTGACCCCTCCACCCACCCCCAACGATCGAGATGCCCTCCACCGCCTGGCCTCTGAAAAGCTTGCTCAGCCGTTGCTCTCGGATTCTGAGCAGGCCCTATGGATCGAAGTTTTGAACGCTACGGAGCAACAGAAATGAACGCATTACTCAAGCTACGGCCTGGCCTGTTTGGCCTACTAGGGACTGCGATCGCCGTCAGCAGCTTCTCTACCGCCATCAGCAAAGCCCCTCGACCTACTGGGCCTAGCCGCTCTGTGCAGTCAGCAGCACTACGCAGTGAGCAGGCCCCTGAGCAGCCTGGAGCAACGGCAGAGCAAGCCTCTCAGGATGAGCCAGAGCAGGCCTACACCTACCTGCAATACCAGATTGACACCGACCTAGTGAACCTGGAGCAGACCGTTAGAAACCGTGCAGCTGCACACCTGGAGCAAGGCAAAACCGCCGCCGACCTCAACAACCTGCTCTATGACCTTGGCCAAGACTGGAAAGCAACACCAGAGCAACTGATTCAGCGACTGGCCATCAACCGGGCCATGCAGACCCTGGCCGATGGTGAACCTGCACCCACTACAGGCGCGATCGCTAACCCCACTGTGGAGGGCTTCAAAGATGTCTCAGCAGCAGAATGATCTAGAACGCCAGCTGCACAGCCTGACGGTGGCTGTAGTCGGCACCATTGGGGCCGGGTTGGTCGCCATTAACCCTACGCCCTTCCGGGTGCTGGCCGGAGCCGGGCTGTGTGTCGCCGCCGATGCCCACCGCATACGCCAAAAGCTCACCTACGGGGAGATCTTTAACACCTTCAAGGGTGCGCTCAACCTGGCCGGGGAATCAGCAGGGGCCGAACTGGCACCCGTAGGCAATGCCTTGGGCCGTCAACGGACACAGATCCAGACCGCTGTGTTCTCCCAGCTGCCCCTGGCCGCTGAGATTGCAAAGCGTATGGAGCAAACCCAGGCCCTCAAGACTAACGGCATGGAGCTATTCGCCAAAGCCAAATCGGGTCTGATCCTAGGGGACACAGGAGACGGGAAGACACAGCTACTCAACTACCTGGCCGCTGCATTCCTGCAAGTCAACCCCCAGGGGAAGCTACAGATTGGCGACCTCGATTATGGCTCTAGCCACGGTGATGCCCCGCCTAACACCTGGATGGGCCTACCGGTGAGCAATGTGGTGATGATTGAGCACCATGACATCCTGGCCAGCATCATTGATGCCGGTGAGGAAGTGCAACGCCGTAGCGCTGCCACTAAAAAAGCGATCGCCGCTGGTGAGCCTGCCCCCAAGTTTGAAGCCCAGCTGCTGCTGATTGATGAGTGGGTATCGTTCCTCTCCGAGGTAGACAAAGACCACCGTGAGCCCTTGGCCAAGGCCCTGAATGACATCGTTATCAGGGGTAAAAAGCAGAATGTCTTTGCCTTTCTGGCTTGCCATGATGCCAGCGTTAAGAGTCTTGGTATCGACCAAGCTAAGCTCAGTCGCTGGAATGTCTTAGCCCTGTGGAAGTGGGTAAACCAGGCCAAGTCTACCGACGTTACCAACCTCCCCCAAGGCTTTGCTGATGCTCAAGCCAAGCTCAAAGGGATGCCCCGACAGGTAGGCGAAACCTTTAGCGCGATCGCCTATGTGGATAGCGCCTGGTCAGTAGTTGGGGTGCCCTACATCGACACCAGTTTGATGCAGCTGTTGCCCCAAGATGAGCTACTGATTCAGCAGTTTTCTGAGCTGTTGGCGACCTACCCCGAGGATGCGCCCCTTTCCTACAACAAAGCTTGGGAATGGTTAGGCAAGCCATCAGGCCAGCGCACCGACAAAAACCCTGAGTATCGCGCTTTCAAAAAAGTTTTGGATTCCATCAAGGAAGCCAGATCAGCCCACCCTCCAGAGAGTGAGCAAGCCGAGCAAGACGGCTAGAGCAACGCTATACCGCTGCTCTGGGTTTGCCTGCTCGTGAGCAGAAAGCAGAATCCTGAGCAGTGAGCAGGCCCTCTGAGCAGGGCAACCCTACCCCTAAACGTAAAGGATACTCCCACCATGTACGGCACCCAAAACGGTTTTTTCGGTCAAATTATCGGCGGTTTGGTAATCGTGATGATTGCTATCCCCGCCCTGGTTAAAAGTCTCTCTAGAGATAACGTTGACCTAAACGGAGTCAGCCTAGATATTGCCGAGACTGTCTTAGAAGCGGTTACTCAAAGAGACTGGAATTTTGGAGACGCAAGCCGATCCGATACCAACTGGGAGACTCCTGAATAATGACTGCGATCGCCAACCTCTTAAGAATTGGTGGCTGGCTCACTTTCTCTCTAGTGCTGCTGTGGATATGGAAACCTGAGCGGGTTGAATTATGGGAAACCAAACTAAAGACAACTCAGCAGCACTTAGAGCAGTCGAACAGCTCTACCGAGAAGTCAGAGAACTCCGGGCCGTCACCGACGCAGGCTTTACCCAACTCGGAGCCGACGTTACCGCCCTCCGAAAAACCCAAGCCGACACTGAGCGTAAAGTAAGCGCTACCGCTGCCTGGAATGATCTAAAGTTCGATGCCATAACCTGGCTAACCCTGCTGTCGATCATCCTGGCAAGTCAGGTTTACGTGTCTGCTGTGCGTAACGCTCCAGACTGGCTCAAAGCCATGTTGCCGGGACTGGAGCAACCCGCCGCTGATGGTAGCGCCCCTGCTGGCCAACCAGAGAGTAAGCAAGTAGTAGCTTTTAGTCGCCCTGGTGAGCTGCTACGCAAGGGAGCACCGCTAGAAGGCACCCCCTACACCATCAGCTCTACCGTGGGCTGGCGGCATGTCTTTGGGGCAAAGGATTGGCACGAAGGCTACGACGTTTCTACTCCGGTCGGCACCCCTCTCTACACCGTGCTGCCTGTGGAGGTGCAATGTCTCACTGAGGCTCAAAGCGGGGGCGGGGGTATCGGTGCTGCCTACACCGTGGGCAATGAACGGCACCTATGGCTACACCTGGCCAGCTGCACCCCAGGCACCTACAGCAGCGGTGAGCAATTCGCTACCACGGGTAACACTGGCCGGAGTACCGGGGCTCACCTCGACTACCGAGTAAAGGACATGGCCAGCGGTGAATGGGTCAGGCCTTACGCTGATGTGCTGAGACTGACGCTCAACCCTGACGCTGCGATCGCCCAAGCTAATCCCGGCATTGATGCACCCGGCATGGTTGAGCTGATTAAGAGCTTTGAAGGCTTCCACCCCAAGCCCTACTGGGACTACCAGCAATGGAGCTGGGGCTTTGGCACCCGTGCCCCTGGAGCAAACGGCACCATTGACCAGGCCAGCGCAGAGCGTGAGCTGTTGGCTTACCTGGAAAGGAATTGTCTCCCCGCGATCGCACCCTTAGGCCTCGCTGAGCACCAGGCTGCTGCTCTGGCCAGCTTCTGCTACAACGTTGGCCCTCACCAGTTTGTAGGCAGTGACACCTACCGCCACGCTCAGGCAGGCAATCACGCCGCCGCTGCTGCTGCCCTGTTGAACTGGACAAAGGCCGGTGGCAAGGTGCTACCGGGTCTTGTTAAGCGCCGCGAAAAAGAGCGGGCTGTTTACTTGGGGCAGTAAGACAGTCATATCAGATCTACTGGGAGACGCGATTATAAGTGGACCTTGCGGTTTCTACAGCGTCTGAAGCTCTAAGTCAGTTTTTGAGTTTTGAGCTATAAGTCTTAAGAACCATAGATGGAGGGTTAAGACAATTTGAATTCATGTACAACAAAACCGCTCTCAATCTTTCGTGCCAAGCCTAGGAAACTTTAGCGAAAGTTGAAAGCGGCCTTTGTGAATTTAGCTCTAACTCACAAGGAGTCAGTATGCTTTGTCTGTCAAGGCTACAACGTCGTTTGCTTATCAGGTTCCTTGCATCCTTTTTGGGGACGTTTACAGCCAGGGCCATATTAATGGTCATTGCTGCCGTTAGGGATTACTTGATGAGCGACCTTTAGCCTCAGTTTATACAACAAGCTACCGGCCTTCTGATGGCTTGTTCATGACTTAAACTATCGCTAGCCTAAATCACTAGAGGCTATGCTAATTCCCCTCTTCTATATTTGCAATTAATATTGTCCTTGTGAAGCATCACTGAGCCTATTGCCCTTAATTCTGGGGTATTTCAGGCCTCTCCAACAGAGTCTAAACGACGACCCCGACATTAAGCCACCCCTATCTAAGGCCTACATAGTCGCCTAGCTGGATGCCCATACCCCAAGCCTAGAGCAGTTGATCGCCGCCCGCACCGCAGCCCTGACAGAATCGCGTTAGGTGCTAGGTGGCCCTGCCATGAACGTACCCGCCGACCAGCAGCGCTGAGTTAATGCTCTACTGGATCCCATCACGTTCAGTATCCCCGGTGTCGATTCTGATTCGACCACTACCCTCTTGCATAGAACCTTCTACCAGGAAAGAGAATGGGACCTCTTTATAGATGCAGAACGCTAGCAGTCCAGTAACCATCAACGATAGAGCACCAGTAAATATCAAAGCCGGGGATTTCATCTTTAGCCTCCATGGGCATAACTTCGGAGGGAAAGTTCCCACGGCATAATTCAGCTCGTGAAGACCCTAGACCCCCGAGGGGTACACCAGTGTTGGAAGCTTCCAAAGGGTACCCTATCTCCAACTGCAAAAAATTTGGTTAGTACCAAGGCAAGAAAGAGAGAGCCGTTTACTTAGGGCTGTAGCGCGCTCGCTCTCTGCCACAATAGAGCCAATGGAATTTCACCTCCCCCCTGGCTCAGCGCCGGGGGTTCTTTCCAGCTCATATCCCTATGGGATGGAACCAAGCCGATTGGGCGAGTTTAATAGCTATAAGCAGAAAGCGACTCCCAACCGCCAAGTTAGAGCCGCTTTCCGTACTGATGTAGTAGTAGCTAAATTTTAGCGGATGTCTGATTCCTTATCCCCTTCGGGGCGGCTGGCGTTGATCAAGCTGGTGAATGCGTTGATGCAGCCTGATTTTGAAGCCTTAGTCTTTGCGATCAAAGCGCCTCCCTATCTCATCCCGTCAAACTTCAGTGCTCAGGGGAACCGCTCACCTGCTTTACTGCAATGGGTGGAGAGCCCAGGCGGCTGTGGGTTGAGCGAGTTTCTAGCTGTTTTAGAGGGGGTAGCACCGGGAGCTTTCCAGTTAACTGACGTGTCGTTACCGACTCAGTCCACTTCACCAGCCTCTAAGGTTCAGCCGGAAAAGAAGACGAAACCCTCATTCCAAGAACACTTAGGGGGTGGCAAATCCCTCGACATGGTTTATATCCCTGAGGGCCGTTTTTGGATGGGCTCTCCTGAGACTAAGGAGGGTCGATGCGGCGACGAAGGCCCCCAGCACAAAGTTCACGTGCCTGCGTTCTACATGGGCAAGTACCCGGTTACCCAGGCGCAATGGCTTGCTGTGTCATTGCTTGATGATGTGGAGCGTGACCTAAAGCCCCATCCTTCTAGGTTCAAAGGTGATAACCTCCCCGTTGAGCGGGTGACCTGGTTTGAGGCGGTTGAATTCTGTGCTCGGTTATCGAAACACACCCGGTGTGACTACCGCCTTCCCAGTGAGGCGGAATGGGAGTATGCCTGCCGAGCTGGAACGACTAGCCCTTACTACTTCGGCGACACCATCTCAACAGACCAGGTGAATCACAAAGAGCACTATGGCAAGACTACCGAGGTTGGACGTTTTCCTCCAAATGCGTTTGGCCTTTATGACATGCACGGCAATGTCTGGGAGTGGTGCCAAGACCACTGGCATGACAACTATGAAGGAGCCCCTACCGATGGCAGTGCTTGGATAGAAGGCGGTAATTCCGGGTATCGAGTCAGACGCGGCGGCTCTTGGGACTTCAGTCCGAGGATCTGCCGCTCCGCGTACCGTTTCACCTTCATGCCCGGCCTCGGCAACGACAGCCTCGGTTTTCGGGTTGTCTGTTCGGCCCCCAGGACTCTTTAGCCTCCTACAGGTTAACCGTTGTCCTTTACCCTTCTTGCCCTTTTGCGCTTTGAATAGAGGGTGGTGCCCTCCCCCCAAACTGGAAGAGAGGTGTGTAACAGTCGCTATACTCTAGGCGTAGACCAGTCTCCTAACCGATGGATTTCTACGACGCATTTAACGAAACCTTGCACCGCTTCGATATCAAAGCAGTCGATTTAGCGCAAGAAACCGGCTTATCTATGCAACGGATAAGCCAGTTCAAAAAAGGCCAGAATATCAGGGTAGAAGACCTGCAAAAGCTACTGGGTGCAATGCCTCAAGAAGCCAAGAGGTATATGCTCACGCTGGTAGCTGAAGGAGAGAGCGATTAGCACCTTAAAATTTTCCAAAAGCTATAAAATTTGAATAAGATTTAATGTAAGAATGATTTTGATAATTAGGAGTTTTAATGATGATGGAAGAAGACGCTTATTATAATAATATTATCTCGACTTTTCTAAATCTGAGTACGGATTTGGATTTTGTAAACGAGCAAAAGGATGTAAAAGAAGCTGAAGAAGAAATTAAGAAAAGAGGTTTAGAAAAAGAATATCTTGAATCCCTTTCTAGTTTTGTAGGGCGAAAAATAACCAAATGGGGACATGCTCAAGTGAAATCTGCCCAAGTCAGAGGAAGGGCTATTGCCAAGCTACTTCAATCTCTTGATAAAAGGGACGAAAATTTAGAGCCTTGAAATTTCAGTCTTTCCCCTGCCCGGTACTGAAGGGTAGTAAGGCCTTGATAAGATACGAGATTCCAGAATATGACGTTGTTATAACGATGGCAGCGACAGACCCGGATCAATCTACACCGATTGAGTATGAGGGGCCGGAAGATGCTGTTTTCTTCTTTCAAACGATGATCTTCCAGTCCTACGGGATGTTTGGCCATCCTATCGAGGATGAGACGACCCCGATGGATCTGAACCACGTTATGCAGACGCTCTTCAAGGAGCTATACACCCTGGTTGAGGGCCAAGACGTGCTGGATAGGTATGAGCCCTTGGCTGAGGATAAGATTACTTAGGGCTAACTCCCTCTCGCCCACCCTGGTGAGCGTTGTGTTGCTATATTTCTAGTCGGGGATTGTGCTTTTTGTTTTTTCTAAACTTAATTGCTTCTGTTCGTTATCTTTTGTCAAAAGATTCATAGAATAATCTTCTATCAGCTTTCTTTGTCTATAACGTTTTTCTGCCTTAGAAAGATTTGTTTTGTTAATTATATCTATAGCCACTAACAAACCCTTAGCATCTTCAGGTAGATCTTTCTTAAAAAAATATGGAATATTAAAAATAGGAATACTAATTCCCATCCATCCCCAGAGACCAACTGAAGACAAATCGAGACCAAATTCTTTGTGTATCAAAGGAGAAATAATTGGAGAAATGGTACACAGAAACCATGCTGCAAGCATGCCAGCTGCTACTCCTTTTGGATTTTTAAGTATCAAGTTATCGATGACTGACAAAAGTATTTTGGAGGTATCATCAGCATTATTCATGCTAGTTCTCCTCCTAACCCTAAATCCTCTTGAGGGACTGATTCCTCATTATCAGTGTGAGCAGGGAATACACTCATTGAACCATCATCAGGCGGTTCAATTTTTTCGCAATTGTCAAGAATATATTGGATAAGCATCTGAGCTTCATGTGGAGAAGATCCAAAGAAATCTTGTGATATCCGATATTTTATGAGGCAAGCTCTGCTTATAATTACGAGAGCCAGAACTACAAGTAAAAGATGAATTCCATAAAAGTGATGCGAGATGAAAAACGATTGAATTAGGAAAGCTGAGGTCAAGGCAATAGAATAAACGATAGAGTAACGTAACTCTTCTTTGTAATATTCATCTGCTATTGTGAGGTGAATTCTTGGAGACTCTTCTTCAGGGCAATCAGGTGAATCTAGAGAATCAGTGATTTTATTCGAGATACCTGTACTAATCGACGATAAGGATTCTAATAAAAACTTGACTGAAGCTTCTGTAACGCTGTCCAATTTTTCTTCTGTGTCAGTCCCAGAATCAACTATTTCTACTGATTCTCCATTTAAAGAGTTAGCATACTCATTTAAGTAATTCCTAATAATAATTGTTTTTTCTTCTTTGGAAGAATAATTGCCAAGATCATGGTTAGAGTATACATCCCCAATATCAGTGTCTTTAATGTTTTTTATTTTAATAGATGAAGAATAAGAGCCTTTGTAATCTGGTCTCTCTGAATTCTTTGCATGTAGTTCATCTGAAGATGAAAAAAAATCTGCTATTTTTTTGCGCAGTCGACTTTCACGTTTTTTCTTCGTTAAGTAACTAAAAACACTACGCGGAGCTAGACTTGAAAAAGTTATTGGCTCAAAAGGCATATGATTAACTCCTCTAAACTAACAACTGTTGGTTATTATAGGTTATCTAGCCACACAAACAGACTTTGTAATACTTTAAGTAAAGCTTCAGCAAAACGTCTGTTTTTCCCAAATATAACCTCGAATTAGGTTATCTGCATTCCATGTTCGGAAGGAGCACAGAAAAAGGGCCTTTGAGAAGGTAACGACATACCTATGCCATAGCGAACTCTCTAACAGTGCATCAACGATAAGACCTGCGTTTAGCCTAATCCCTATAGTACTTACTGACCGTTGTAAAATTTTCGATCGTACTCATGCCTACCCCTCCGTGCCCCGTCTATGGTGCTCTAGTCAATAACTCCAAGCGCAGCGTTGACCGGGGTTGGGAACTAGGGGGCATCTATTTTAGGAGTCTCAGGAACTCGCTGAAGAGACCATATTACCTGCCTAGTTATGGTTTTTGAGGTCATAGCGCAACCACATGGACCATTGGGCTGAGGTACTTTGGAAGGCTTTGCTGCTGGTCTGATCTGCCAGGTGTGGGGATTTACTTCCTGAGTAGTACTTTTGGGCTAGAGTCAAAAATATTTGGGTGTATGAAGGCCTGGAGGGGCTATGCAGCAGTTTAAGCCGGGTGATCTCGTCTGCATCAGGATCGCTGATCGCTGGGCTACAGCGTCAGTCATCAGCACCACAAATACTATCTAGACCTCAACCTAGTTCCAGATCAATCGCCAGCGCCAGAGACAACAGTGCAGCTTAACTTGATTGAGCCGGAAGACATGGCTCTAAATGCCCCGCCATTCTGATGGCCCATTAACCTAGGTAAGGCTCTAACTGGGCTTACACCCGCTGCTTAAAATTCAGCCACAGCATCACAGCAAGGCCACCCAGCCAGAACAGGTCTGCCCCTAGTGTGTTGTTCCCAGCGTACATTGCCCAATCAGCAGGCCATTCCCCAGGATTCATAGCAGTATCCATCGCAACCCGCCTATAGTGCCCAGATTCAGCCCCGGTTCTAAGAGGCTTGATTCACAGAGTTATGACAACACATCCAGCACATGCAGCAGCGCTATAAAATTGGCCATGATTTCGATGAAGTCATGTAAACCCATGACCCCACCTCCGTTCATTAGGTTGATGTGCAAGGCCACCAGAGTGAGTCCAAGGGAGAAGGCCTGGATGAATTTGGAGCGATCAATTTGATTTTTATTCACGGGTCTATCCCCTGTAATTGTGGGGGGATAGTTCCTACGATGTTTTTGACCGTAGGTTTGGTCTGGTAATTTTGTTGCCCGTTAGTGCGCCCAAAACAAAACCCCCACGGGCCAGCGGTGCCTATGGGGGGTTCAAGCTTGTGCATCTATCGCTTATGCGATGGCCGCTGTGGGCCTAAGGTGCCCCTCTTAGCAGGAACTGTAGCAACGGTAGGCCAAATGGCTTAATACCCACCCTCTCTGATAACAGCGGCCCTTGCTCCACAGCGGCTACCATCAGAAGCACTTTGCCAGGGGAATAAACAGGAGCCTGCGTAGCTCCCCCATTTACGATGAGGGGGCATAGTTTTAAGGCTAGTTGCAATTCTCTGCTGGACTCCAGGATCCGTCACAGCGCTGCTAACCCTGTCGCCTGTGCATGTAGAGCTTGAACTGTAAAAACATCCAACAGGATAATCGTCATTCACGCGACTATTGCGGCTAATGTCTACTTGAACAACTAAGTCTGGGTTGTCTCGAACAGTTGGATTGCTCCCCTGCCAAATGTAGTAGATGTGATCACTACCTCTTTTGCCCCAAACATCAAAAGAGATGCCCGCAATAGTAGCCCTTCTGCCAAGCAAAAGGCTATAACCTGCTTCCTGCATAGAGTTGGGGGATGCTACGGGTTCTTCTGTGACATCTTCACTAACTACAACTGCTTGGCTTGTAGGAGGAATAAATGACTGCTCTAAGCCAGTACACACTGAGGTCAAGTCTAGAAGTTGACCTGAACTATTAACCCAGTAGCAAAAGTGGTCAATAATTGGAAATTCAACTGCTTTAACTTCAACGGCTGCGCTTAAAAATACTGCACCCGTAATTGCAACTCGGGCGAGAATAGTTTTTAACATAAATAATTCCTTTATAGGCACAGAATGCCTTGCAGTATTTGTAAGCTTACACAGGGTTGTTTCGAGAATCAGAGCAGTTTATAGCCCTTTCACGCTTAAGTATTCCCTCAGTCAAGTTCTTATTAACCTCAGCGCAATTTGTCAGCTCTGTAGGTTTTTTCTAATTAGGTAATGAAGGGATCCTTTGCACCTCTGCTAATGGTGTCCTAAAACAAAACACCCTCGATCGCAGCGTTGACCGGGGGTGTTGACTAGGGTGCATCTATTTTGGAGAATCAGCTCTCAGGAACTCGCTGCTGGGCTTATGGTGCCCTGCGGGTGAGGTGCGTTTGCCTGGGTAGCGGTGCGTTCGGCCAAGTGGCTTAGGTAGCAATCAGTTAGCTTCTCTTGCCTTTTGTATGCTCTCTATGACCTTATCCGCTGAATCAGAGGAACTATCACCAGATCCGCTGTACTGCCATGCTCTCAGCCCGGTCATCCCTGCCAGAAGTACCAGCAGGCCAGCGGCTAACCCCACCCCAATCATTGTTCTCTTGTCCATGCAAATCCTAGGTGTTACCAACGCTGCCTAGAATGCCCTCATCGGTGGGAGTGATCGCGGGGGGTAGATGGCTTAGCTGTTAATCTACTCAGGGTAGGTCAAACAATCAGAGCAGCCAGGACACCACCCATCACCTTCTGTTGTTTTCTCAAAAACCCGTTCACCAGTGGTTGGGTTCACCTTATACCAGTGGGTTCTATGTCGGGTCTCGTTAAAGTCGTTTTCCCAATCATCGGGGTTAAAGTCTCCCCGCTGCCGTACAGCTTCCCAAGTTGGCTCACTCATCAAATTTCACTCCTAGATCAACACTTAATACCGCCTCAATACGTCAGTTCACATCTTCTGTAGCAGGGGTTCTCAAGCTTCCCCGCTCCAACTGATATTAATGCTGGCGGCTAATGCAAGCATCCTTGTCAATTTGGTTAACAGCGCGTTTGTCAGCTACCCTTGGGGTGTTTTCTCAGTTCAATACTAGAAGGATTAAATTCTATTTTTATTTCCTTCCCTGTGTGCAATCCCAACTTAGTTTGTGTCAAATCTAGTTCTCCATTTTCGTCTAATCTCACAACCAATCGATAAAAAGAAGGAAGTCTAAAAAAAACAGTTTTTCTGTCATTAGAGATTTTTTTGTCAAGCCCTTTCCAGTCCCCTCCATGAGCTAAGAACCTTTGAATCTTGATGGATTCCCGTAATACATTCGTGGGGATGGGAGGATATGAGTCAGCACGATACTTGACTAATTTTTCACCGTTCTGGGGTTTTCTAAATAGTCGCCTGTACATATTATATATCCTCGGAATATTGGCACTTACGTCTGAGTATTTGGTCGGCCTCCTGGTTAATTTTTTGCCATAGCTGTTCTTTATTGCTGACTTTCAGATCTTTCCCAATCAAGTCTAATTGCGCGGTCTGAGCAAGTTCGAATTTTTTTTTAATACTATTTATTTCTTCATTTTGCGCTATTTCAAAATCTATAAATTCCAGTTCCATCCACACCTGATAGTATTCATTGAAAGATTCTCCCCATTTTCTTGCTAACTCACTAGACACTCCGGCTTTTTCAGACCAGTTAATGATTGGAATAGCCACAGATAGAATAGATAAAATGATTGATAAAATCTTCCATAATAAATCGATGCTGGTTAAAATACTTGCCACAGTTGACAAGGAGAGAACAACGGAAAGTACATTAGCTCTCTGGTCAAATTGTTGTATGTCTTTCGCTCTGACACTCCAATACACTGTATTTGTTTTAGTCTCAAGAAGAGAATCCCATACCGCATACCTTAATTTTTCGAAGTAGCGAAACCTTTGCGTATTTTCTTGCTCATTATTTACATCTACCATCTTACAAAATAGATTCTACTCGATATACCTAGCCGTCATATTAGCTGATCCTTAACTTAGAAGCCCTACAATCTTGGTTAAACCTTAGGCATATTTGCTTAGTTCATCACAAAGCTATGCCGGAAGCTATGGCGCAGCACGAGCGGGTAGTACATTGTCCAGATGACGGAGCACTAAAGTGGCGATAGAGGCTGATGATGTAGCAGCCTCTATCGCCACCTAGCGACGGGGTGGATCGGAAAACAATTGGCAAATTACCTTCAAGCCAGGGAAACCCATTATCCCCCTGGCAGGACTACTGACTTTGCCCAGCGCAGGCAAATATCAGCTAGGTCTACAAAGTCCCAGAACAAAATCTCCCAATTGCTATAGCCATACTCATCGAGCATCTTCTTGCGATCCGTGACTATCCGCCATCGAAGGTGCTCAACTTCAGCCATCCCCATGACTTGGCAGAGGGGATAGGCAATTCGCTTAATTAAAAAGGAGGTAGCTAAGGCTTCACAAAAAATAGCCTCCTCTTCTTCCTCTGTCAGTCGTTTAGGGTTGCCAGTCTTGAAGTCGAGCGATGAAATCGTCTGCGAAATTGACAACTGCATTCCCGGTGTCAGTAAGACTGTAGTATTGACGGTTTCCGCCTCCAGCAGGGGCGCTACCTTCAATAGAGGTGATGTATCCTTTTCCACGCAAACGCTTGAGCATGGAGTAGAGGGTACCGACGGAGATTTTGATGTTCCCGCCACTGCTTTCCTCGATAGCCCGTTGTATGTCGAGTCCATAGACACCGGGATGGCGTCCATTTCGGATTGCCCAGAGGATGAGCAATTCTGATTGAGGGGGAAGTTCGTAAAAGAAGGCTGAACTGGCTCCATTGATGTCTCCTTTGGACTTATAGAGTGGGCCTGCTCTCGCAGGTGTTAGCTGCTGGGTCGAATAAGCTGGCATAAAGCCTCCCAAGAGTAATTGTGCTTACGGTTTATTGCTCAAAGATCCCCAGACCCTAATTCTTTTAGAACCTGAGGAATTGCCTTTGTCTTAAGTGTCAGCTCGTTAATTGCCTCCTTTTGCTATAAGAGTCACAAAAGCAGCTTGGAAGCTGCTTGCAGCTATATTAATGGCAAATCGGATAAATTGCAATGCTGATAATTGTTCGCAATGCCTTTCCTAACATTGCGGAGAACGATTATTGCCGGAGCTATTGAACTGTTTGATGCGACCTGCAAGAAGTTCCTAAGCTGTTCCTCAATACTCCAGCGCCGCGATAGCCGCCTTCTTCTGCTCTGGGCTCACCTCCAGATACCGCTGCAAGCTGGCCAAGCTTCGGTGGCCGCTGATTTCTTGAATCACCCGAAGAGGCACCCCAGCATTACTCAGGTTGGTTAAGGCCGTGCGCCTGAAACTGTGGGTACTGATTCCTAGGCCCTCTAGCCCTGCATAGGCCAGTGCCTGGTCGAGTAGCCAATCCGCCGATGATCTCGCCAAACCCCCCCGACCATGCCGACCAGGGAACAGGTACTCAGCCCCTCCGTTGTCATAGTCGGCCAGCAGCGCCGCTAGCTTGGGGTGAATATCGATCTGTCGGGTGGCCAGCTTACCCTTGGTTGCCTTGGCCGGTAGCACCAACACATCGCCCTTAATGTCGCTAGGCCGTAGGGCGATCGCCTCACTCACCCGCAAGCCACAGTAGAGCATGATGCCGAACAGCGCTTTATCCCTGGAGGAGTCCATCACCTCAAACAGTTGGGCAATTTCGTCATGGGTTAGAACCTTGGCCTGCCCGTTGGTACTCATCGGATCCTCTACAGCTCTCACTATTCTACTAGACATAATTAAGATTAAGTCTAGTAAAAATCAACGGATCTAAAGGCTTTCCGGGCATTGGGCCGTACAGTCGTCTTTCGTCTCACATGAGACAAGCTAGAACCCTTGGTTTTTCGTGAGACAGTCTTACGGCTAGACAGACGAGACAGAAGTTGAATCATTATGAGTCTTACAAGTACCTAAGTGATTGCGTATTCACTTAAATAATTGTTTACTTGAGCACGTGTCTACTTAGATAAGTTTTTACTTGATTACTTGAGCACGTGAATAAGTTCGTTTAGCCCAACAGGGCGTACCATTCACTTGAGCACTGATTTACTTGAGCACGTGCCTAATGATTATCACCATCGCCTCATTGAAAGGGGGCAGCGGTAAAACATCGTTATCGGTTCACCTAGCCCATGCGATCGCCCTGGCTGGCCGGAAGGTGCTGCTGGTCGATGCTGACCCCCAGGCTTCAGCAAGCACGTGGGCAAGTGCCCGAGATGACAAGCCGCCATTCTCGGTTGTGGGCATGGCCAGAGATACCCTGCACCGTGAGCTACCTGACCTGGTGGCCAATTATGACCACACCCTAATCGATACCCCTCCACGCACCAGCAAGTTAACAGGCTCTGCCATCGTGAGCAGCGACCTAGTGCTGATCCCGGTGCAGCCGTCGAGCTATGACGTATGGGCAGCAGCTGAGACCGTGGCAATGGTTGAGCAGGTACAGGGCATCAAACCTGACTTACTGGCTGCATTCATCGTGAACCGGGCCATCGGTCGAACAGTCATTGCCAGGGATATTCTCGATGCTTTGGAGGATTACCCCTTCCCGGTACTGTCTACCACCATTGCCCAACGGGTTGCGATCGCAGAATCGAGCGGGGGGCATACCGTGTTTGAGGTAGAGCCCAGCGGTGCAGCTGCACGGGATTTTAGAGCACTGGCTAAGGACGTTTTGAAACTGACCGGGGTGGAGCAATGGTAGAGAAGAAATCGAGGATTACCCGCAAGCCAGCGCCTGAGGCCGTCGAAGGGTTTCTAGAGCAGCTGGGCACAGATCCAGAATCTAGCCTGCCTAAACCAGCACCAGCACCGCCGACACCACCCCCCGCAAATCCCCAGGATGACGGGAATAAGGGCAAAGCATTCCCCCACAGGTTGAGTGCTGACTTCACCACCGACCAATACAAACGCCTGAAGCGGGCCGGGTTTGAGACAGACCAGCCCATGACCACAATTGTTAGGGAGGCCGTCGAGGATTGGCTCAAGGCACGTGGATACTGATCTACGTGGGCACGTGCCTACGTGAGCGACTAGACCAAACAAAGCCCCCTGAGACACCAGAAAGCCCCGATCGCATTCCCAAAGGTGGGGCTCAGAGTCAAATACAGGATAGAACTAGGGGCTAACAGACTTAGATGTTATCGTGCGGCAAACGCACTAACAATAAAGCCTCCAACCATGAATAGTACATTTGCACTGTTCATGTATATAGAGTAACTTGTCGATTCATCTGATGAATTCCGTCATATAGTCGTGACGCGAAGCTGCTTTGCTCTCCGTCCAAAGATCGCCCAGCAGCTTCGCGTATCGAGTAAACAAGAAACCCCTAAGGAGGTTCCATGTCTGTGAAGAGTATGCCTGGTAATGGCGAAGGTGAACAGCTCAACTTCTTTAATTTCCCGGCTGAGTCCAGCTCCACCGGAAAGAGGCCATCGAGAAAACCTAGGCCCACGGTGAAGATAAAGCGTAAGCGGCCTGATGTCGTTTATAGCTACCAGCTCACCTCTAAGACCCCTATGATGCCCATTCATCGGGTTTCCACGGGGCTAGCCGCTAAGCTCCTGAACAAAGAGCCAAGGAGCTTTAGAAGGGGGTTCACCTATAAAGCCCAAGGCTTTCACGGAAGCACCCTGGTAGCTGTCTGGGCTGGCACTAACCCCGAAGACCGTAGGGGATCCCTTTGGGATATCCATGTAGAGCTGGCTAGCTAGAGTTAGACCATCCAAGCCACAGCCCCTTAGGTGTTTCCTAAGGGGCTACTATGCTAAATTGGTATAACAGTATATTTGAACTATAAGCAAGCAATCTAGGTATGGAGACGCTTAAACGCCTTCACCTAATCCGACACATTAGCGAGTTGCCGCCGCCGCAATTCAATCAGCTTGCTTTTGCTCTAAATCCCCCAGCAGGACAGTTACCGGGTTGTATGGCTCCAGTAGCTGATAGAGCTTATGCCTTGCTTGAATGGGTCGAAAGCTCAGTAGGCTGTGGGTTAAAGCGCGTGGAAAACGTGCTAGCGGCCATGGGGTACTTCAAAAAAAAGAAGTTTTTATACGGCGGTAGTGTGGCGATATTTTTTTGAGAACATACGGAAAACCTGCTAGAGCGAGTCTGAGGGGTTGGAGTAATACGTTCTTTCTCGATTATCCACCCTGCTCTCCTAGTTTTAGAAACTCGTACAATCCCGCGATCACCTCCCCATGACAATTGAGGTTGTAAACCCCCTGCCAGGTTAAGGGCGTCTCTTTGTAGCAATAGCAGATCAAGAAACTGTCGTCTTCGAGACTGGCAAGCTGATCCATAAACCTTTTGCGGCTAGGAGGGATAAACTTGTGTACCGTGTACACTTTCAACCGCTGGATCGCCACTGATGGCGGATTTCTATCTACAACGATCATGTAGGCATACTGCTTAAAGAGCTTCACGCAGGCCGAACTACTCAAGATCATAGGGAACGGGTTAGCCAGTACTGACTGACTTCGGGAATCAGTTCCCAGACCGATATAAACTCGTTTTTCCTTAGGCACCTTTAAGGCGCTTTGAAACGTCCCTATTTGCATGTTTGATACTTACCCAAGTCAAACAACACGAGCTGGTAAGAAGACGCTTTGATAAAAGTCTCTATCCATTCCTTATACCAACTTCGTTTCCATAATTTACAATCCGAGTCAATAATTAGAGCCGGAGGGTATTAACCGAAGAGTCTCGCCCAGGGGTGAAACTAGAGCAACACTAGAAGTTGATGACCTGTTGTACTGGCTTTACCATGCTCTTGTCCCAGTCCAAGCTGTAGCCTTTTAGCCGGGCAAAGTTCCGCAGGGTAGCTCTAGATATCTCAGCACCGGGAATGGTGTTGATCCATGCATGGTACTCGTCATGAACAACCCCAGTAATGACTATGAGGTTGTCCTCATCAGCCGCTAGGGCCGGGTTTATAGCCTCAGCAACAATATGGTGAACGTGCTTTTCATGGTCTTTCCCAAAGGGTTTCCCAGTTAGTTGACAGACCTTATGCCTAGACTTAAGCCTCTTTATCAATCCGTCCTTAAAACTAGCTAATTTCTTGGCTTCTATCGATGAGTCCACAGCTAGCTGTGGATGGGCAGCAACGATATAAGTCAAAAGTGCAGCACTAGCCCGGTAATCAGATGCTCTCTGCGGTCGGTCTGTAGCCAGGTGGTCAAGCAACAGTTGAACTCCAATAGGTCTTATAAAGTCATGTTCTGATCGAACTCCCAGTTCATCAGCAGTCACCAGATAGATTCTTAGAATGTCCCGATAAGCTTGCACGATACTCTTAGCCGTGTCTTTGCTACGGGTCAGCAGAGCCCCATGCAAATGCCTAATTGAGAGGTAAGCTGCACCGTTCTTTAAGACAAGCTCATTCAGCAGGCTGTTGAACTTTGCAACTTGGCCCTTTGAGAGAGTTGTCTTTAAGACGATTTCATTGTTATTGCTAAGTACAATCCGCTGCATGGCGTTCCTGAGCCTAAAGCCCCATCCCGCCGTTGAGCTTCACAATAGAGAGCATCTGATTCCTCAGCCGGTTGAGGTTCTGCATTTGCTCATCAAGGCCCCCATTGTCGGAGTGATACTTTTTGGCCAAGCGCTTGTATTCATCCTCGGCCTTAGACTTCATCTCGGTGGCGGCTTCCGAGATACCGAAATCCTCAAACTTAGCCCTCTCAAAGTTGCGATCTAACAGCCAAAAACCAACCTCATCAAAGCCCGTACCCGTAGAGGCGTGTGCATGGAGTTGTTTGTTTTCAGCCTCAAGCTTGGCTACTTGAGCTTCCAAAGTAGCGATCTGAGCTTTCAGGTCATCAAGGCTTGGTGCGTTTAACTTATCCGCTAGAGCCTGCCAGCCTCGGGCTTTCAAGCCAAAGTGCTGCTTGGCATCTGCGCATGACTTGAACTGCTCTTTGAGCGATGCAACTGTGTGCTTGGGAGAGGCAGAAGCCATTATGAACTGATCCAATGTGTAGTCCAATAATGACCAGGTTGATGCCCCTCATAACCATGAACCTGGCATCTTCACAGAAATCTAACTTCAGAAGCGGATCCTCAACATAAGGATTTATTGAATAGCGATCGCACCTGTCTAAGACCCATCCTGGGGGAGTGGAAGCATCTGCAAAGGGGGAGCCGGAGGGCGGGTAGCAGGCAGATCACACGGTTAACCAAAGCCCCCTGCCTCGAAGGTGCAGGCCCTACCTTTTTGCGATCACCGAGAAAATAGTACAGACGCACTAAAGATCTACTAGAGCTGGTAAGAGGCTATGGAAAAAATATGGATGTAGGGCAAGACAAACCCTCTAATTACACTTCTGTTATTTCGCCAAACCATCTCTGTACAACGCTTTGAGCCTTGCTCACCCAAGTTTTTCTGCAAACCGAATTATTCTGCGATAAGCGCTGTAGTCTAGTTACGCAAAGCCGCACCGCTCTCCGTCCAAAGATCGCACCGCAGCTTTGCGTATCAACTGAACAAGAAACCTCTACGGAGATTCCATGTCTATGAAAAGTATGCATGTTGATGGCGAATGTGAACAGCTCAGCTTCTTTAATTTCCCTGCTGATTCCAGTCCTATTAGAAAGAAACCATTGAGAACCCCCCACCCCCTGGTGAAGGCAAAGCATAAGAGG
The DNA here is from genome assembly GCF_015207525.1 of Nodosilinea sp. LEGE 06152. Classification (GTDB taxonomy): domain Bacteria; phylum Cyanobacteriota; class Cyanobacteriia; order Phormidesmidales; family Phormidesmidaceae; genus Nodosilinea. The sequence goes on along the minus strand of NZ_JADEWR010000038.1, from coordinate 1,137 downwards.
CCAGAGGCCGTCTACACCTACCAGCTAGCTTCTGATATCCCTACGGTGCCCGTTCACAGGGTTACAACAGGGTGGGTTGCTGCGCTACTAGGGAGAAATGCCCGGAGCTTTAGGCGGGGGATTTCCTTCAAAGCTGAGGGATTCCACGGTCAGACCCTCTTGGTCGTCTGGGCTGGGGTGAACCCAGAAAATCGGACTGAGTACCTTTGGGACATCCATGTAGAGCTGGCAAGCTAGGCGCAAACTAAAGGCCCTCAGAGAGTTTCTGAGGGCCTGCGTAGCAGCAGATATCTATGTGTGCTAAATTTGCTGTATAGTTCAAGTGCACTATACAGCAAGCAATCTAGGTATGGAGACGCTTAAACGCCTTCACCTAATCCGACACATTAGCGAGTTGCCGCCGCCGCAATTCAATCAGCTTGCTTTTGCTCTAAATCCCCCAGCAGGACAGTTACCGGGTTGTATGGCTCCAGTAGCTGATAGAGCTTATGCCTTGCTTGAATGGGTCGAAAGCTCAGTAGGCTGTGGGTTAAAGCGCGTGAAAAACGTGCTGACAGCATTAAAAAAAATTAGCATGTCGCATTTTGCGATGATTGTGGCAGAGCAAAGCCATTAGAGCGAAGCTATGGTGCGGGTAGATGGCCGCCCCGGGATTAGGGTAAGGGAGTGTCTGTGATTCCTTGCTGCTGCTTTAGGTCTTCAGGAATATTCTTGGCTTTAGCGACTTCATCTGTGTTTGGCCAGCTCGTAGCATCGTCCCACTTGATGTTTTTGAAGTCAGCTCCTTGAAGGCTGGCTCCTTGAAGGTTGGCTCTTTGGAGATTAGCGCCTTCAAGAAGGGCTCCTGCTAGATTGGCTCTTTGGAGATTAGCGCCTTCAAGGTTAGCTTCTTGAAAGCTAGCTCTTAGGTTAGCTTCTTCGAGGTTAGCGCTTGCTAGGTTGACCTTGAAGCAGATGGCTTGGGTTAGATTGGCTCTTCGGAGGTTAGCTCTTGTTAGTTTAGCTTGCAAGAGGAAAGCTTCTCTCAGGTCAGCTCCTGCGAGACCGGATTCTGCGAGGTTTGCTCTAGCGAGGTTTGCTCTAGCGAAGTTGGCTTCCATGAGGTAGGCCTCTTTGATGTTTGCTCCTTCAAGGCTA
>NZ_JADEWR010000037.1 GCF_015207525.1 Nodosilinea sp. LEGE 06152 | reverse complement strand
AAACTGACGACCGCAGGCTACACAGATGTGGTTTTGTTTACCTTTCCGCTTGCCATTCTTACGGATGTGAGTGGCTCCACATTCTGGACATTGCATCGCAGATCACCCTAACTCATCTCTCAATTATGCAACGCCAAAAGATGATATTGATGACGCCATCGGCAGCGTACTGCCCAGTAGCCTGCACCGTTACTTCTTCTTTGATGGGGAGCGGATTGAGCAGATTGTCAAAACCGAAAACCGGGCCGATATGGCCACCGCCATTAAAACCCTCTTGAGTGTGGAAATGCTGGAGCGGGGCATCAACCACCTCGACTATGCCCGCAAACAGCTCGAAAAAGAGCTGAGGGATATTGGCGACACCGAAACCAAGCGGTTGGTGTCTGAAAAAACCGGACTAGAAGAGGAAAAGGCCCAAAAAGAAACCCGCCGCGAGGCGATCGTGCAGGATCTGCTCAACCAGGAAGATCTGAAGCAGCGCTACAGCGCCCAACTGCGCGACCTGGACAAGGTGAAAGAAATTCAGCAGCGGCGCGACACCTTACAAAGCCAGATGGAAGACCTGGAGCAGCAACTCGCCCGCAGCGAAGATCGCCTGCGACGCACCATTTCGTCGCGGGGCTATATGGTGTTTTTGGGCGACACCATTACTCAATTTAAGGAGCTAGCGGCTGACCTGCGGCGCAAGGGCGAGCTGCCAGCGGGCATCAAGCGCCAGTTTGTGCAGGATCTACTCGACCAAGAAGCCTGTATTTGCGGTGCTCAGCTTACCTCTGGTACCCCCAATCGCCGGGAGGTGGAGACTTGGCTGGGGAAAGGGGGCTTACAGGATGTGGAAGAGGCCGTGATCAAAATGAGCGGCGAGGTAGAAAGCCTGGAGCGGCAGATTCCTGAGTTTTGGGCCGAAATTGACCAGGAGCAAGCCAGCATTGAAAACCTGCGCCAGCGCATTGCCCGCCTGCAAGACCAAATCAGCGGCATCCGCGACCAGCTTAAGGGCAATGAAGATGTGAATGTGCAGGGCATTGAGCGGCGGCTGGAGGAAACCGAGCAGGCTATTACCGCCCGCCACCGGGAAGATGCGGTGCTGAAGGATGAGATTAAGCGGCTAGAGGATGCGATCGCCGAGGTCGATAAGCAGATCAAGGCCCACAAGGCCAAAGATAAAGAACAGGCTCGCGTGAAGCGGCAAATCGAAGCGGCCCAGGATGCAGTGGCTCGGCTGAATAAGGTAAAGCATCGGGTCGATCTCAAGTTTCGAGCGGTGCTGGAGCTGAAGGTGCGGGAGATTTTTCGCAAGATTTCGTTTACGCCCTACTTGCCGAAGCTGACGGAGAACTATGAGCTGCGGCTGATCGACCCCAACCTGGATGGCGAGGCAACGGTGGCGGTTTCGACGGGGCAAAATCAAATTCTCAGTCTGGCTTTTATTGGCAGTGTGATTGAGCGGGTGCGCTACTGGAGCAAGAAGCACTCGACGATTGGGCTAGATGGGGGCGGCTTTCCGATTGTGATGGATTCGCCTTTTGGCAGTTTGGACTCGGGGAACCGTAGCAACATTGCCGAGGCGATTACGACCCTGGCGGATCAGCTGGTGGTGCTGGTGAGCAAGACCCAGTGGCTGAATGAGGTGGAGCGGGAGATGGAGCCTGCGGTGGGGGCAGAGTATGTGCTGGTCTACTACACGGCGAAGGAGGATGCGGAGTTGGAGGAGATGGAGCGCTACGGGCGCAGCTACCCGCTGGTGAAGCGCAGCCCGAATGAGTTTACTTGGACGGAGGTGGTGAAGGTGGAGAGGTAATGGGGTGGATGGGGTAAGTACAATGGGGAAAAACCGCTGATGACAATGGGGAACGCTATGGTTGGCACAGCCTCGGTACCACAACCCATCGTTAGCAATGAATGGGTAGCCGCCTCGTGGACAGAGTATGTGGCGCTGTTAGAGTCTGGGGTGCCACAGGATGCCCGCTGCTATTTTGATACTGATTGGATGAGGGTAGAAATGTCGCCCCTGGGTGCACTACACGGACGGGAAAACTCGATTGTTTCTACGCTAGTGGTGCTGTATGCCACGCTGAAGGGCTTGCGTATGGTGGAGCTGACCAACACCACGTTTCGCAAAACTGGCTTGCAAGATGCCCAGCCCGATATTGCCTTTTATGTAGGTCAGGGGTTTGACCTGCCACCGCGCGACAATCAACCGATTGATGTGTTGACGCACGGTGCGCCTCAGCTGGTGATAGAAATTGCCTCGACCACGCTAAATGACGATCTGGGCAAGAAGCGGCTGCTGTATGAGCGGCTAGGCAGCACCGAATATTGGGTGGTGGATGTGCAGGCAGCCCAGGTGATTGCCTTTGAGATTGCCGATCGCCGCAGTGGGCAAGTCGATGAGTCTCGGGTGTTGCCAGGATTGGCGATGTCGACGCTGGAAATGGCACTGGAGCGATCGCAGCATGAGGATGATGCAACCATCACTCGTTGGCTGCTGGAGCTGTTTAGCCATAACACCGAGGAAGGCTAGATGGTCTTGACGTTAATGACGGCTAATTTGTAAAGGGCGGCGTGGTGTTGGTGCTGCTCCGTTGCTTGCTTAGACTCTATTATTTACTTCTAAAAAAATGGCAGATATACGAATTAAGGTGGCGAAGGATAAGGCGAAGCTGGTGAAGGCGCTGAGGGCTGGAGAGGGATCGACCGGGCCGTTTCAGACTTATGCAGATGTTGTAACTTTTGCAGCAGCTTTTGGATTTAGCAAAAAAAATCGTGTGCCATTTGAGCAAGCATCAAGGCGTGATCCAGATCCAATACCAGGTGATCAATTTAAGAATCGTGGCCTTATGGATCTGATTGCTATTGCAGAAACCCAAAACCCAAATATTCTCAGTAGTGACGAAGAGCAAATCCAGGCAAAGGCAAAAATCTTTAAAGAATACGCCAATGGCGGATTTGAGATCCTTGAGAATCAATTTAGCGGAGTCGCTGATATTTCAAAACAGATTTTATTGTTTGTGCAATCAATTAATAAGGATTTTGGCTCTGAAGACTTAGACCTATTGTCCTTTCTATAAATCGCTTTTCAACGGGTGCCTGTTCCAAATTTAGAAGCACTTACCTACTACGCCAAGAAGTTTCAGCGATTGCGGGTTGATCGCGCCCATGGTACGGCTCCCCACAAGCCAATTTTGCTGCTGGCGGTGATAGAGCGCTTTGAGCGGGGCGAAATGTCAGAGAACCGTATTGACCTGTCGCCAGAACTCAACCACACCTTTCTGAAATACTGGAGCTATCTGGGTTCAGCCGATCACCACCCCGATATTTCTCGCCCATACTTTCACATGAAGAGTGGAAAGTTTTGGCATTTGGTGATGAATCGAGGGTTTGAGCCGATTTTGGCCGCAAAGATTAAGCTCAAGACGCTTTACGAGGTGAAGCAAGCGGTTAGCCATGCCTACGTTGACGAAGACCTGTTTGATTTTTTGCAGGATGCCCCCTGCCGAGAGAGTCTGCAAGCTGTATTGGTGGGCCGCTGGTTTCCGGGGCGGCTGGCTGAAATTCAAGAAATTGCGAGAACTGATGATTTTCAAGACCCGCCGGGGTACTTTATGGATGCCTACGCTATGTATATAGACAGGCTGAAGGAAGCCTGATGCAGGGTCGAGCATTTTGACCAAAGGTTTGACCTACTACGCTAAGAAGTTTGCCAACCTTCGGGTTGACAAGGCCCGTGGCACTGCGCCCCACAAGCCAATCTTGCTGCTGACTGTGCTGGATCTGTGTGAGAAGGGGCTGATTAGCCGCAATGAGGTTTACCTGTCGCCGGAGTTGACGGCAAATTTTCTCAAGTTTTGGCATCAGTTTGTCTCTAGCGACCACCACTCGAATATTGCTCTACCGTTTTTTCACCTGACGGGGGATAAGTTTTGGCACCTGATGCCGAACCCTGGCTTTGAGGCGGCTATCCAGGCGAAGGTGAAGATTCGCACGCTGCCTGCGCTGCGCTCGGCGGTGAAGTATGCCTACCTGGATGGGGAACTGTTTGCGCTGCTGCAAAACCCCCAGAGCCGCACGGAGCTGACAACTATCCTGATTCAGGCCTGGTTCCCTGAAAAGGGTAATGAGATTGCGGAGTCGTTTAAGTACGACGAGTTTGAATCGGTGCAGCAAAGTCTGTTTGACTCGGGTGGAGCCACCTACAAGGTTGAAGATCTGCGGGATGAAGACCGAATTTTTGTGCGGAATGCGGCGTTTCGGCGGAATGTGGTGAAGCTGTATGACCAGCGCTGCGCCTTTTGTAAAACGCGAGTGGTAAGTTGGGATGGGCTAAATATTGTAGACGGGGCACACATCCAACCATTCTCTGAGTTTCGGGATGATCGCTTTGTGAACGGCCTAGCCCTCTGCAAAAACCACCACTGGGCCTTTGACCACGGCTGGTTTGGTGTAGATGACGACTACCGAATTGTGATTCCGCAGGAACGTTTTATGGAGGAGGCTCCGGTACAGAGTCGGGGAATAATGGGGTTCAAGGAGGAGCAAATTGAGTTGCCAAAGGACAGAAGATTTATGCCGAGTATGGAGGGGTTGAAATGGCATAGAGAGAAATGGGGATTGATCTAATCCGAGAAATTCGCAGAAGGAAAATCATGATTATTCTAGTAGATTAAGCGAAAATTTATAGCTTTTGTGGGCTAAGAGATATTGCTTCCAAAATAGCTATATTGCTCAAAACTTTTGATTTAGCAGTAACCAATATAAACGAAGAATGAATCTTTTTAATGGCAAGAAGCCTAACACTCCAAAACAAGATCGAGCTCACAACCCACAGAATGGGAATGACGCTGAAAAGTTAGCTTCCTCAATGTTAGTTCTGGCATGTCAAGCTGAGATAAGGTGGGGTTTCCGCGAAGAGGACGGGGATAAAATTGACTTATTCCTCTCGTGTGAGCACCCTTGGTATTTAGGAGAACGTCTCATAATTCTTGTCCAGATTAAGTCGGGAAAAAGTTATGGGGAACAAAAAAAAGATGGTTTTCTTCTTAAGAAAAATGCCAAAATAGCTGCTCAAAGAACGAGTCATCCAATTTGTATCGTCTGGGTAAATAGAGAAAGTACAGCTTGCTTCTGGGCTTACGTTCACCCAAATTCTAATGATTTATCACAGGAATATGGCTTGCATCACTCCATAACGCCAGCAATGCTTTTCGACCTAGCTAGATGTTCAGGTAAATATACATTGAAGTCTAGAGGGGGAGGAGGAATTATTGTACGCAAGCGAACTACACATCTAACACAGCGGCGGAAGAATGTGAAATCTAGCTACAGGCAGATAGCTCAGGAAGGCATTTTATCTCCTGTCTTGGGAAATATAGAACTAACAAGACTAGGTTGGAGACATATGCTTAGAAAGTCAAGAGCTTCTAAGCATAAGGAAGCAAGCCTAAATACTATCCCGTATTTAAAAAGATTCTTAGAACAATTGCCCTCATCCCATGCAATCCTATCAGTTAATTATCTTCGAGAAGATGGATTTGTATACCGCTCGGTAGAGCATCTATTAAAGTACGAAAAAGCAAAGATAAATGTCGGAAGTAATAATAATAATTCGGTTCCAAGAACTTTTCTATTTAAAATTTTAGAAACAGTCAGATATCCAGAAGCCTGGACATCCGAAGCACATCTAAGCCAAAAAGTGGAGCGTAGAGTGGTGCTTAAAAACGCTTATTATAAAGAACAGCATTAATTTGAGGAAATTTTGAGGGAGATGACGCCAGTAATTGCGTCCTTGGTCTGCCTAATTATTAGTTAGGCACTAATCAAAGTTAGCCAGGTAGCTTACTGGGCCGGAAGGCACTCGACATCCCCCGCTGATAATATAGCATCATTGGCATTGCTTGAGTAAGCATGACTCCATAGATCAATACATCGAAAGCTTTCCCCTTCTTGTAGATTAAACCTCATTTCCTACGTAGAGATTTACAAAAGCTTTCGCTGCTTCAGGCTTGAGAGTTTTTAACGCTCTAACAATTTCAATAACTGTTTCAGCCGTTGGATCGCGTTTTTCGTTGACCCAGCGGTAGACGTTATTGCGCTCTACATCCATAGCCACCGCCAGCGCAAACTGGCTGATGCTGTAATCCTCTAGAACCTGCTTGAGCGCTTTGCCTGCTTTTCCCATCCGTTCATGGTTTCAGAGTTTCTGCCATCCAGACACATCCTAGTGGTTGACAGTCAACCTTTGGGCAGGGTAAATTGCCTTTCAACGTCCTAGTGGTTGACAAGACTATGCAAGACCAATCCCCCACCGCCCGCTACAGTGCCCGCATCCTCAACCCCGATGCCACCGGCCCAGTCCACCTCGAACTCACCCTCAAACTCCACAGCTACCCCCACCCCGACCGCGAACCTGTCAAAATCCTCGTTATCGGCAGCAAACAGTCTGTCAGTTCCATCGTCGTTGCCCTCCACCAGCTCGGCTTTGCCGAAATCTTGGAGTGGACAGACTTTCTCAGTGCCCCCAACGCCGACAGGCCGTTGCAGTTCCAGCCCCATGAGGTTATGAAGGCGTTGGTGAAGTACCTGCCCAGAGAATAGCGGCAGTGATTGACCACGAAATCACCGGCCAAAAACTCCACGATTCCCGCCCCAGCGCCGACACCACCACCCTCGGCCCCGACGAGTGGGCCATACTCGCCACCCTCTGCGACGACGACCCCATGTATCTCGAACTCGTCGCCAAACTCCTCGACACCGAGCGCAAATACCAAACTATGAGCCGCCGCACCGGCATCTACAAGGCCCTACAAGCCTGCTTTGAAACCAGCGCCCTCGCCAAAGCCCCCGCCATCCAGCGAGCCGAAACCATCCGCGACCTCAAAATCGCTGAAGAAACCGGCGACGTCGAAACCTTTCAAACCGCCTGGGCTACCCTCAAATTTGGCCAGGTACCGCCTTCAACCGAAGGGAAATAGGGGCGGTAAAGGTGGTAGGGTTCCCCAGGTACAATTGAGTCATTCCAAAAGGCTGTGGGCTAATCTCTACACCGCATCATGCTGTCAGCACACGATCAGAAAATTTTGACAGAATTTGCCAGCAAAATTCGTGGCCAATTTCCCCAGGCCAGCATTTGGGCTTTTGGCTCACGGGCCAAGGGCAGCGCCCAGCCCGATTCAGACTTTGATATTTGTGTCGTTGTAGACAAATTAGACCGCACCATCTGGAAAGCCGTTAGCGACATTGCCTGGGAAGTTGGCTTTTACCATGACGTGGTTATTACCACAGTCAAATATTCTCACCAGCAGTTTGAGGCTAGCCCTTATACCGCCAGCCCTCTCGTTCACAACATTCTCTCAGAGGGTATAGCTGCATGAGCCAGTCAGACGATATTGCTGCTCTGGTTAAGGCGCGACTTCAGCAGGCCCAAAATGCTCTAGAAGCATCCAATGAATGCTACGTACAGGCTGAGAATTTCGTACGCCAGGTGAGAGAGTACTTACAAACCCTATGATCTTCCTCGATCTCACCCTAGAAAACTTTGGCCCCTACTACGGGCAGCACAGCCTCAACCTGCGCCTCGAAGCCGGTCGCCCCATCATTCTCATCGGCGGGCTGAATGGCGGCGGCAAAACCACCCTGATGGATGCCATTCGCCTAGCCCTGTATGGTCAACGTGCTCAAATCGACCGCCGCCGCAGTTTGGCCTATGTCAACTTTCTGACCCAGTGCGTCAACAATCAAGCCGCCTCCGAAGAGAGTGCCGCAGTCGAACTCACCTTTGAGCACGTGATCTACATTAGCGGCATCGAAAAGCTGGGCCAGGTAAAGGTGCGGCGCACCTGGCAGCGGGGCCGCAAAGATACCCTTACCGTCGAGCTAGACGGCTGGCCCAACGAATACCTCACCCAAAACTGGGATGAACAAGTCGAAGACTGGCTACCCCTGGGGCTCTCTAACCTATTTTTGTTCGACGGTGAACAGGTCAAAGCCCTAGCTGAACAAGACACCCCGCCTCCCAGCGTGGTCAGCGCCATTCGCGCCGTTTTGGGGCTAGAACTGGCCGATCGCCTCGCCAACGACCTGGCAGTTTTGGTTAGCCGCAAACAGGCCGAACTAGGGGATGACGCCGCCCAGCAGCAGGTAGAAACCCTGCGCCACCAGCTCACCCAGGCCGATCGCGATTTATCTACCGAAGCCGCCACCATTGAGCAACGCGAGGCCGATCTTGCCGCTGCCGAAACCGCCCCGCAAGAAGCCGAAGACCGCTTTTTTGCCGGGGGCGGGCACATCACCGAACAGGCCGAACCCCTCCAGCAGCAGGTGAAAACCTGGCGCACCGAAATCAAAATTCAAACCCAGGCGCTCCACGACCTAGCAGCCTCGGTGCTGCCCCTAGCCATGATTCAGGGTTTGCTCATTGATGGAGCCGCCCAGGGACAACGAGAGCAAGACCAGCAAAAAGCTGCGATCGCCCGCGAAGCCCTAGTCAACCACGACCAGCGCCTGCTTGACCTGCTCAGCCAGCTCAAGCTCAAGCCCATCCAGAAAGAGCAAATTGAGGCGTTTATGCAGCAAGAGAGCCAAAGCTTAATCACCACCGCCACAGGCGTCGCCTGGCTTGAGGCCTCAGACGATAGCCTGGCTCAGCTCACCCACATCCTTCAGCACCAGTTGGCCAACGAGCAACAGCTAACCCAAACCCACCTCAGCGCCCTGCAACAGCTCAACGACGACATTGATGCCCTAGAGGGCAAACCGGCCAAAGCCGCCTCTGCCGAAGATTACGAAACCCTCAAGTCAGCCCGCAACGCGGCTCAAACCGATCTAAAAGAATGCCAGATGGCCTTGGAAATCCACCGTTGCCGCTACGGCGAGCTAGAACGGCAGCGGCAAACCTTGCAGAAAGCCCTCAGCAGCTATGGCAAGGATGCGATCGCCGACAGCCAAGCCAACATTCTGCTAGACACCGCCCCTAGGGTGCAGGCAACCTTAGCGGCCTTTAGAGAAAAATTGACCGAGAAAAAGCTTAGCGCCCTTGAGACTCAGGTAACCCAGTACCTTAAACTGCTACTGCACAAAGCTAGCCTGGTGAGCCAGGTAATGATCGACCCAGCCACCTTTCGCCTTGACCTCTACGATACCGAAGGCGCACCCTTACCCATTCAAAGCCTCTCTGCCGGTGAAAAGCAGCTACTCGCCATTTCATTCCTTTGGGGTCTAGCCAATAGCTCTGGTCGGCAGCTCCCCGTTGCGATCGATACTCCCCTAGGGCGACTCGACTCAGAACACCGCAACCACCTGGTCGATAGCTACTTTCCCCAAGCCAGCCACCAAGTCATACTGCTCTCCACCGACACCGAAATTCGCGCCGAAGAGGTAGATCGGCTGCGGGGGGCAGGGGCGATTTCCCGTGAATATATGCTGGAGTACGATCCAAAACAGCGACAGACAGCAGTGGTATCGGGTTACTTTTGGTAGATGGTTATGCAAATTGAACTTCCTCAGGCTGCGCTTAAACAGTTTTGCCAACGCCACCACATTAAAAAGCTATCGGTATTTGGCTCTGTGCTGAGGCCAGACTTTAGCGCTGAGAGTGATGTCGATTTCTTGGTCGAATTTGAGGCCGATCATATTCCCGGACTCATTCGTCTAGCGGGTTTAGAACTAGAGCTATCTAACCTAATTCACCGCGAGGTCGATTTGAGAACTCCCAAGGATCTAAGCCGTTATTTTCGAGACGACGTTCTAAGCACTGCGGTAGTTCAGTATGACAGCGCTCAATGACGATATTCGATTGAGGCATATGCTAGATGCCGCTAATCAGGCGATCGCATTCATGGAAGGCAGAAGCAAACTTTCCCTCGATGCCGATGCCATGTTGTTGCTAGCCGTGGTCAAAGCTATTGAGATTGTTGGTGAAGCCGCCGCCAAAATCACTAAAGAACGGCAAGCTGAGATTCCGCAAATTCCCTGGTCCCAGATCATCAGCATGCAAAACCGCTTGACTCATGCCTACTTTGATATTGATACTGATGTCCTTTGGCAAACCATTGTCGAAGATCTGCCTGAGCTGATTCGTGAGCTTGAAACACAAATAGACCAATAGCTATGCAACCTCCTACCGATCGCATTAAACTTTCGCAAGCCGCCAAAGATCAATTGATCAAGCTCAAGCGCGTAACCAAAATCTCTACATGGAATGTGCTTTGTCGTTGGGCCTTATGTCGCTCCCTGGCAGAACCGTCTATACCCTCGCCCGTACCCATCCCCGCCGACAGCAACTTAGAAATGACCTGGCAGGTCTTCGGTGGCCCTGTTGCCGACCAGTTGCTTATCGCCCTTAAGCAGCGCTGCCACCAAGATGGGCTAGGGACAGACGCAGAAACCCTCACCACCCAGCTCCGCCTGCACCTGCACCGGGGCATCGGCTACCTAGCGGGTGATCTCAATTTGAAATCGATTGAAAACTTTTGCCAACTCGCTTTGCCCGAACGGACTTGACCAAAATAATCACAGCTCTACTAAATGACGCTCAATTTGCCAGAGCTGATCTGCCGTCAACCACCCTTCATCGACCCACAGCAGATTAATGCGCAAGTTTGAATCAAGGTCACGCAGCAGGTCGTAGGCTTGCCAAGCGTTATCTAGTTCATCCCAATGCACCAGCGTGATGTCTGACCAGTAGTTCAGCGGTTGAGCCATGGCCAGTTCGCCAATTACCCCCAGCCGCTCTACCGAAAAATGACTTCTAAGCCGTTCTGCGGCCTGTCGAGCTGTTGTCCACCATTCAGCTTTGCGCTCTGCATCCCGCTGCTCTGCCTCAATCCGCTGCCGTAAGCCCTGAATCCAGCACTGGGGAGGCAGCAGCTTGACGGTGCTGATCAGCCCAAACGTCATCATCAGCATGGCTAACACGTTGCGCGTACCTGGGGTCGAGCCAATCAGCGGCTTACCGTCGATGAACTCAAACTTGGCCCGGGGGCTCCAGCTAATGTATTCCTCAAAGCAAAGGGGCACGGGCTCGGCTTGAATGTTGGGGATAAATAGGGCCGCCCCCCACTGTGGCCCGGCCTCGTAATGGCGCTGATAGCCCCCTGATGCCTGCTCAACCACAAAAGCATCGGGTTCTAACGGCGTTTGATCGGTCTCCTCTTGCCAAAGGGCACTGGGCCTGAAGGCCAACCCCGGAGCACTGCTAGGGCGGTAGTAGCCATCGGTCTCTGGCAGCTGGGGTTGATACTGCCCATCATCCAGTCGGTAAAACTCTATTTGCTGCGCCGCTGGGTCAATCAGCCAATACTCAAGAACACCTGCGGCCTGGTAGTAATTACTCTTGGTAGTGCGATCGCAGTCTTCATGCCCTGGCATCACAATTTCGATCACCAGCTCCGCAGGGCCGCTCAAAAACGCCTCATAGAGCTGGTTCAACCCCTGGTTTTTAAAGAACACTAGGTCTGGCGTAAAGCCGTTATTGCCTAGCCGCATGACAAAATCGCGTCCGAGGGAATGCCCGCCCACCTGCCCATCGAGCCGAAACAGATCCATGATCAGCTTTTGCCGCAGACGGTGGTGGGGCCAGGTAACCTGAACACTGCCCGCCGATAGGACCTCTGGGGTAAATGCGATCGCACTAGCGGCAGACTCCAACTCATTGAGCTGGGCATTGATAGAACCTGTCTGCGGCAGCGGCAGACTATAGCCAGCAACCAGGGCCTGGAACCAGGTTTCGATTGGGGCCAGTGCGATCGCGGCCTCGGCCCCCCAGCCCTGCAAAATCTGCCTCAGCAGCAACCGACTCCCCATGAGAGAATTGCCCACAATCAGCTGCCCCTCAATCAGCTCCAGATTGCCCTCTGGTTTGCTGTTGAGCCAGTTGTCAAACAGCTCAGTCTTGGGGGGGTGCATAGATAATCGTCTACCACTCACTAAAAATTAGCGGTTGCACACTCCCATCCGACAAGATTTCCGGCAGCCATTCGTCACCGCGATGCTCGGTGCCATCCCACTTTTCGGGCCAAGTCTCGGCAGCAATCAGCTCTCGAATGCGGGCCAGCTCCTCAGCGCTAATCAGGCAAATATCCGGCTGTCCCATCTGGGCCGCCCCGGCATTCACCTCTGCTTCAATGCGAAGAATTTCCCCCAGCATCCACTCCCTCGCCTCCAGGGTCAGCGGCCCCAAGCGGCCCTGCTTCTTCGCCAACGAACCATCCTTCTTCACTTCCCCATGCTTCCGCAAACGGTACTGAGGCTTCTTGACTTCCCAATACAGCGGGCGCAGCTGCCGCAGCGGGGCCAAGTAAGTCCACTTCGCGTTCGCCAGCACCCGCTCTAGAGCTGCATCTTCTTGCACCAGCGGGCAGCCAATGCAGCCTGTGCGGGCGTTGATCGACTCGGTTTCGCCCAGGTCATCCTGGGGGTCGTGGCCGTAGACCTCGGCAATGTCGAAGGTGGGGTAGCCTAGCTCCACATCGGCCTGCACTAGCCAGTCCCACACGTGGCAGACTCGCCAGTGCAGCAGCGGGGCCAACGTATCGGCCACCGCACTAGAGGTGGTCTGCTGAAACCAGCCCTGACCGCACTCGCCACCGTCGCGGCTACAGCTCATGGCAACTCGCTGGTCACGCGCCGCAGATTCGCCCACCCGCACCCCCGTCAGCATGAAAAACTTTTCGCCCCGCTCCTGCCGCAGGGTTTCTAGCTCCCGCTCCATACTCATCACCTTGAGCTTGGGCGTACACCAGCGAAAAGTGTTGCTCGGCGGCGGCACCCCTCGCCCTAGCATATAGACGAAGTAGCGGTGGTCAAGCTTGGGCAGCACGACCCGGGTATCAAAACCTTTTTCCCTCAGCTTGGCCAGCAGAGCCATGGCCGCATTGTGCAGCGGCGGCAGCTCCTGGCGGGTATCGGCGTAGAGAACTGTAACGCTCTCAGGCCGAGGCACCAGACCCTTATCAATTAAATCGGCAACTAATGTAACGGTGGCTGAAGAATCTTTGCCGCCCGAGAACGCGATCGCCCAATGCTTATACAAAGAACCATAGTGGCGCAACGACTCCGCCGATAGCTCAGTGCTGCGGTCAAGGGAGAGGCGATCGCTTTCAAATAGGCTGAGCGTTCTCATTCAAGCCAAGCATTACAGCGGCAATAAACGTTGAGTAGCGTCATTCTAACGGCAAAGGGATACCGGGGCGCTAGATGTAGGAGTTTCTTTTTGAATTAGGTGGTTTGGGGCCAGAGAATGCCTGTTAGAGGTGTCATACAAGTGTACTGAATATGACTCAGAGTGTTGATGTTCTGTCGCAACCCGCTACAAGCTTGCCCCACGCCGAGCTGGTCAAGCACTGTCAGGGCAGCACAATCGGCAAATGCTTGCCCAATGCGTTCTACATTCATAAATCCGCCCTGCCATCTATAGATAGCACCCTGCGACATCAAGAACAGTGCGCCCGCAACCTGCTAACAAAGCAGTTGCCCTTTACCCTGGTCAAGTTCCACTTCGACCAGCCCAAACTCTCCTACCTCTACTACCCCGAGTTCGACGCCGAACCCCACCCCCTGCTCCGCACTAGCACCATTGTGGACTGGGCCACCGGCACCGTCGAAACTCGCGACTACAGCGATGCCCCCAACCCGCCGCTGCTCCACCGCAAAGAAACCTTCATTACCGCTGACTACCCCCACTACAGCCGCTTTGCCCATTTGACCCAGCAGCAGGTCGCTATGGGTCTGCTCGACAACTCTCGCGAAATTGGCACCCAGCTCAACTGGGAACGCCGCCTCGCTCAGCAGGGCATCGAAATCCACAACCACGCCCTGGCTTGCCCGATCAAGTCGGCTCAACAGGCCAAGCCCAAGATTCAGAGGCACAAAGCGGCGATCGCCCGCGTCACTGCATCTAAACCCGTCCGCCTCGCTGTGGAAGCTGAACTCTTTCCGCCCGACACCACCTACTTCGACTACGGCTGCGGCCATGGAGCCGATATTGAGTACATCCACCGCCTGGGCCTCACCAGCTCCGGCTGGGATCCTCACTTTCGCCTCGATATTCCCCACACCCCCGCCGATGTGGTCAACCTGGGCTACGTGATCAACGTCATCGAAGACACCGCCGAGCGCAGGGAAGCCCTGATTAACGCTTGGGGTCTGGCCCAGAAGGTGCTCATTGTCGCCGCCCAGGTGCTGATCGACGATCGCACCCGAGGCGTCATTGCCTACGGCGACGGCATCATCACCAGCCGCAACACCTTCCAGAAATACTACGAGCAAGAAGAACTCAAAGCCTACATCGACCAGGTGCTCGGCGTAGACGCCATCCCCATCGCTCTGGGGATTTACTTTGTCTTTCGCGACGAGGCCCAGGCCGAAGCCTTCCGCGCCTCCCGCTATCGCTCCCATGCTACGGCACCGCGCATTCGCCTCAAGGTCAGCAAGTTTGAGGAATACCGCGATCGCCTCCAACCGCTGATGGACTTCTACACCGATCGCGGTCGCCTGCCCACCGTTGAAGAGGTAGGGGCACAGCATGCTGTGCCCCTACAGGAGACCTTTGGCAGCATCAAGCGAGCCTTCACCGTCGTTCTGCAAGCGACCGATGTGGGGGAGTGGGATGCGATCGCTGACAAGCGCCGCAACGATCTACTCGTCTACCTGGCCCTCAGCCACTTCGGTAATCGCCCCAAATTCAAAGACCTCTCCCCCTCAGTACAGGCCGATATCAAAGCCCTCTTCGGCAGCTACCAGCAGGCCTGCACCGCCGCCGATCTGATGCTCATGACCCTGGGCCGCACGGAGATGATCGAACAGCGCTGTCGACAGAGTGCGATCGGCCAGCAGCGACCCAATTCCCTGTGGGTGCATGTCTCTGCTCTAGATCAGCTCGACCCGCTGCTACGCCTTTACGAAGGGTGTGCATCCCGCACTATTGGCCGCCCCGAGGAAGCCACAGTAGTGAAGTTCCATGTTCAGAAGCCACAAATCACCTACCTGGCATTTCCCAATTTCGACAAAGAGCCGCACCCGGCGTTGAGGACCAGCATGGCGATCGCCCTTCAAGATCTCTACGTGCGCTGCCGCGACTACGACCCCGACAACTCTCCCCTGCTCCACCAAAAAGATCAGACTATTGCCCCCGACTATCCTAACTATGCCAAGTTCGCCAAACTCAGCCAGCAAGAGCAAAAGTGGGGCCTGCTCGACGATGTGAAGGCGATTTTTGATCAGCGCGGCTGGGAGCAGTGTTTGGCTGACCACAGTGTAGAACTACGGGGACACCGGCTGGTGCGGCGCAAAGCTCAATAATAGGACGAATCACCGATGAATCTATTAGACCTGTTGTGAAATAGATGGAAATTAGCTACACCAATACAGGTGTTGAGACGGTAGCCCGATGCTGGATCTAGAGCGCGTCAAACGGGATGACCGATTGCTGCGGGCGTTGACAGGTCTAAATCACAAAGCCCTCGCGGCGCTCCAACCCTCGTTTGCTCAAGCCCTTGCCGAAGCGCCCATCCCCCGTCGTAGCCAGCAGCCGAGAGAGCGGTCGGTGGGCGGGGGGCGTAAGCCTCGACTTGCGAGCGTCGAAGACAAACTCATCTACATCCTGTTTTACGTCAAGTGCTATCCCACGTTTGACCTCGCCGGTCCGCTGTTTGACCTCGACCGGTCGTAGGCCAACCGCTGGATGCATCGCCTACAGCCCTTACTCGAAGCCGCATTAGGCCAAAAACTCGTATTACCGAAACGGAAGCTGAGCAGCATGAGTGAGTTTGTCGAAGCCTTCCCACAGGTCAAGCGGGTGATCATTGACGCCACTGAGCGGCCCGTGCAACGGGCCAAAGATAAGGACAAGCAACGGGACGACTACTTAGGCAAGAAGACGCGACATACCCGCTCACATCTGGCCCTGGTAGAACCGAACCGGAAGATACTAACTTTCAGTCATGCCTATGCGGGCCGACACAATGACAAAGGCATCTTAAACCAGGAAGGCTGAGCAAAGTGGATACCTGATGAGGTGTCGATACAGGGTGACCTGGGCTTTTTCGGACTGCAGAATGAGGTGGTCAATGTCGAGTTGCCCCACAAAAAGCTGCGCGGGGGACAACTCAGCGACGAGCAGAAAGCAGACAATCGAGCGTTAGCCAGCGAGCGAGTGGTGTGTGAACATTCGTTTGCGGGCCTCAAGCGCTACGGAATTGCGCATCAGGTCTATCGCAACCGGATTGAAGGCTTTGATGACCGCTCGATGGTCACGGCTGCCGGGCTGTGGAACTTCTGTTTGGAGGCGGCATAGGGTGAGGACACAAAATCACTAACCCCGACAACAACTGATCAATGGCTCACTGTTTCACAACAACTCTATTGGTTTCATTCCCTTTCCTCTCATTCCCACTGTCAAGGTGCAAGATCTGAGTAGATGAAGTTGCTAGTAGTAATGCTGCTTGATTGAGTCCACATAAGAGAGGCTAATTGCTCTCCACTGGTTATACCAATTAAGGTGCTGCTACCAGATTGTACGATCGTTAAATCATTGAGGGTTAAACCTGCGCCTAACTTGAAGCGGGTAGAACCGGATGGGAAGTTGTAAATCGTATCCAACCCATTACCTTTTGCTAGCACAACGACATCTTGCCCCCCACCTAGCCAAAGGGTGTCATTGCCCAAACCACCGTCTATGAAATCATCCCCTGCGGCACTGTAAATGACATCATCGCCCTCACCACCCAGGAGAATGTCATTACCGTCATTGCCATAGAGGATGTCATTTCCTGCCAAACCTCGAATGGAGTTAGCAGCCGATGAACTGTATAAACTATCATTCCTCCCTGTCCTAGTCACTGGATTAGTGGGAGTGACCGTAATGTTGAGTATGTCTGTATCAACCTTGGCTTCTCCACCTCCAGTGCTGCCTAAGTCATCTGTGGTGACAGTGAGAGTTACGGCTCCAGCAATCACAGCCAAAGGATCCGGGGTAAAGCGTAGGCCGTTGAGCGCAGTGTTAAGAGCAGAGAGAGTTCCTTGCACCTTCAAGCTATTCGTGTTGTTGCCCTCAACCAGCGTAAGCCCATCAACACTGCCGAGAGCAAGGGCACCCTCTGTAACGGATAGGATGACTTGTTCGATACCACTACCAGCATCAATATCGCTGATTGAGATACGATTGCCAGTAGCGCTAGAGAAGACAAGCGATGCACCTTGCTTAATGCTTTGAAGCTTTGCTGGTAGTTGGTTGACAGGGGCATCGTTGACAGGATTAACGGTAATGTTAATGACATCGCTGTCACTCCTTGCCCCGCCATTACCGCTGTTGCCTAAATCATTGGTAGTGATAGTCAGCTTAGCGGTGCCGTTGAAGTTGACGGTCGGCGTGAGCTTCAAGCCATTGAGCGCAACACTTAAGTCGGCCAGTGTTCCCGTTGCTGTAATTTTTGTAGTGCCATTACCGGTGACATTGGCTAGCCCGTCCAAACTTTCTAGTTGCAGTTTTCCATTGGTAGCGCTCAGGGTGAGTTGAACCGGCGCAGTGCCTGCATCAACATCACTTAGGCTGATTGAGTTACCCGTAGCAGTGGGGAAGGCCAGCACGGTGTCTTCGTCCATCGATTGAGCACCTGGAGCCGAGGTGACGGGAGCGTCGTTAACAGGGTTAATGGTTAGGTTAGAGGTTGCGATCGCACTGCTGAAAGCAGTACCACCACCATTACTGCTGGTATCTGCCTGACTTCCCAGGCTGCCAATTGTCTGATCCCAAGCCCGATAGCTCAAGTTAATGGTGCCATTGAAGTTGAGGTCGGGGCTAAAGCGTATGCGGTTATTGAAGGCGAGTAAGAGGGCACCCGTTTCGCTGACGGTTGGGAAGCTGAACCAAGTGCTACCGCCATCGGTGGAGTATTGCCAAATGCCTGAACCAGAAGTATTGGTAACGGCAATGCCACGCAGAGCTCCTGCGTCCAAATCAGTAACGGCAGTGCCAAGCAGGGTGGAGACAAGCGTGCCAGCATTAATTGTCGGGTCTTCGTTAATGGTTGTGAGGTTTTTAACACCAGTGGGGTTTAGAACAGGTGCATCATTGACCGCTGTAATTGTTACTGTGCTGTTGACGATAAGGCTATTCGACTTACTGTCATTAATCACAAACTGAATCACGCGCGGGGTTGTCTTGGGGCTGTCGCTGCTGTTGCTGTACGTCACTGAGCGCAGGACACTTTGATAGTCCTCCAAGGAAGCCGTTCCAGTGAGGGTCAGAACACCTGCGCTAAAGCTTCCGGTAATTGCTCCAACAGGTATGAAGCTGAGGTTGTCTTGATTAGAGACAAAGTTAGTGATGCGCACGGTTGCTTTTTGCAGGGTTGTATTGTCTGCATCACTAAGGGTAAGACCACCATCAACAATTACACTGGAACCGTTTTCAGCATAGGTAGCAGACGTCCCTGTCAAGGCAACTAAGGGTCGGTCATTCACAGAAACAACTTTGACCGTAGCGGTAGTCATCTTGCTGTTGGCGGTGCCATCGCTCACGACGAAGTCTATGAGACGAGAGGTTGTGGTTGGGCTTTGAGAGGTGTTGTTGTAGGCAAGGCTGCGCAGAACTTGCTGATAGTTGGCAACCGTATCTATGCCCTGCAGGGTCAGTACGCCTGTGCCAGCATCATAGCTAGCCGTAATGCTGGTGCCGGTTGTATTAGCAGCCAGGAACTCCTGACCCAAATCGCTCAGGTTGCGAATGCTGACAGCCGCGCCATTGATGCTGGGGCTATCTACATCACTCAGGTTGAGACTGCTGACGATGGGGGTGAAGCCTGCATCTTCTGTGAAGGTGCTGCTGGCGTTAAGCCCTGTAGCAGCACCGTTGAGATCGAGTACGGGGGCATCATTGACCGGAACAATGGTCACGGTGGAGGTGACAAGGGCACTTGGGGCCGTCCCATCATTGACGACAAGGGTGATGATGCGAGGAGTAGGATCTGGATTTTGAGAGGTGTTGTTGTAGCGGACGGTGCGTAAAACCTGCTGATACTGGATCAGGGTTGCTGGACCTGTGAGGTGAAGCGTACCGGTTGCAGCATCGTAGGCAGCAGTCATGTACCCGAAGGTGTTGGGTACAGAGAGGGATTCAGCAGCACCGTCTACTAGGTTGGTAATGGTGATCGTGGCTGAAGTAACGGTGGTATTGTCTGTGTCGATCAGGGTAAGACTACTACTTACTGTTGCGATCGCACCCCGATCCTCTGTAAAAGTCGTGGCAAAATCGGCTCCTGCTGTGCTTCCGTTCAGGTCGAGAACGGGTGGAACGTTGAGGATGGTTAGGTCGAATGCATCACTGACAGATGCGCCTTCCATATCCGTTGCAGTGACTATGATACTGAGCTGACTACCGGTATTGGCTGGCGGTGTGCCACTGAAGGTGCGAGTGGTTGGGTTAAAGCTTAACCAGGTTGGTAACGGATCACCATTGTTCAAGGTGACAGCGTAATTTAGCGTATCGCCTGCATCTACATCATTGAAGGTATCGATTGGAAGTGTGAAGTTGAAAGGCGAGCCTTTTGCAACGATTTGATCCGAAATCGCGTTGCTCGCGATCGGCGCATCATTGGTGTTTGTCACTGTCAGCGTGAAGGTCTCACTGCTGCTGCTGCCTGTGTTATTTGTCGCAGTTACCTGGATATTGAGAGTTCCCACCTGCTCGTTTGTAGGCGTGCCATTGAAACTGCGAGTGGTCGGATCGAAACTTAACCAGGTTGGTAAGGAAGCTCCGTTACTGAGAGTGGCGCTGTAGCTGAGATTAACGGTGGAGTCTGCGTTGAAGGTATTGTCAGGAATCGTGAAGATGAAGGACGTATCTTCTGCGGTACTCAGGTCGGGCAGGGAATTAACAACAGTCAGCGAATCATCACTGACGATCGTGAGCGTTGCAGTGTTCTGTGTGCCGATCGCAGCTCCTCCAGTCGGAGTACTTAACGTTAAAGCGATCGTTTCATTCGTCTCATACAATCCATCATTGGAGATCGGGATAACAACCGTCTTTGTTGTCTCTCCATTAGCGAAGTTAACGGGGATAGAGGCATTGTTGTAGTCAGTCGGAGCAGTGGCAGTACCATTAGCCAGGGCGATCGTGGCGCTAGTTGCTCCAGAACTGCCGTTTGTGCGGGTGACGGTGATGGCAATGATGGGAGTGCCATCTTCGTTGACGCTAAACTCAGTCGCACTGAAAGCGAGAGTTCCAATGTCAACCGCAGTGCCGGGAACGCTGATTTGTGCGTCTGGAGTCGTGGGGGTGGCTTCAAGGTTGCCTGCGTTATCACGGGCAACGCTGTAGAAGATGTAGGTGTGACCGGGTTTGCCGATGTAAGTTGCTTCGGTGAGTTTGGTGTTTTCTAGCCAGGGGGTAAAGGGTGCGCCGTTGTCTGAGACGTAAATGGTGAAGTTTGCTAGGGCGGAGCCATTGGTACCGTCGTTACCAGACCAACTGACCAGGAATTCTTCGCCTGTGGCAGTGGTAGGCAGTGCAGCGATGGAACTGGTGGGTTTGCCAGCATCGATCGTATTAAAGATAGGTGGAGTATCGATCGGTTCTTCAGTATCGAAGACGATCGTGGCTTTAGCGTCAATGACTGCACCCGTTGTAACATCTCGTTTGGCTTTGACGGTGTAGTTGACGAAGCCATCTCCTAAACCGCCATCAGGATTTTCGGTGGTGGGATTATCGGGAGGTAGGAAGCCAATTAAGGGATTGACGGGAATTTCACCCGTTGCGGGATCGATGGTGGTGAGAGTCCAGAAGGCTTCCCCTTTGGCAATGTCAATCCCTGCAACCACATCAATAAAGAAGCCAAGCTTATCTTTCAGGTCTAAGCGTTGATTGTAGAAGGCGGTATTGGCGGGAACCTCAAACATGAGATCGCCCCAGCCAAAGTTGCCTAGACGGAAGGTGCGCCAGTCGAGGTCAGGATCGAGGGGGTGGGTAATGGTAACCTGTTGGGCGGGTGCAGTAGCGGTAGGACGGTTTTCAAAGCGAATAGTGTAGGGCAAAAGAGCAGATGAGGAAATCCATTTCTCTTCACCGAAACCTGCTGGGCCTACAATATCATTAGGATCTGAGGGGCGAACAATAGGAGTGCTGCCATTAGCACTTGGAATTCCAGGTGGTACGGGTATTGCTGGTGCTGCTTGAGCCTCTGGAAATAACAATGAAGAAGCTCTATCTGCTAAATTTTGGGGTTTGGGGGTGGGAGTAGGTTTTGGTTGTCTTCTAGGAAGGTTTATTACGGCTGCTCCCCCTGAAGCAAGGTTTTGGGATGAGTTTGGTATAGGAGTTGAAGTTGGGGTGGGAGTTGGGGGGAGAGTTGGGGTGGGAGTAGGTTTTGGTTGCCTTGTAGGAAGGTTTATTACGGCTGCTCCCCCTGAAAGTCCCAACGGATCTATTTGTTGGAGAGGATTATTTATGACGTAGGTGTAGAAGTTTACATCTCCTCCTTGTAGTCCTAGTGGATCTTCACTTAAAAATCTTCCAAAACTTGGGCTGTAAAACCTTGCTCGCATAAAATCGAGCCCATTGCCCTCATCCATCACGCCCCATTGCCCAACATATTCAAATGGGTTAGCAACGGCTTCAATAGTGGTAAAGTTCTCCCCAAACGGCAAGTAGCTATAACGGTTGAGGTAATCACCATTCGCACCTGTTAGACCAACCGTTGAACCAATAGCATCCGAGTCGTAGTAAGTTGCTGAATTAGTTGCATCAATCCGGCTTGTAAGTCCTATACCGTGTGTATAGTGTGCAACCAGGTTTCCACTACTATCGTATTCAGCGACAACATCTACTAAACCAGTAGGGTCAAGGAGATAGTCAGTTCGTTGACCATTCTGAATGGTGGCAATACGGTTGCCTAAAGCATCATACTGGTATGTCCAGGCACCGTTGGGGGCAGTAACGCCAATCAGACGATTTTCATCATCGTACTGATAAGTCCAGACGTTGCTACCTTCAGTCTTAGAAATCAGGTTGCCGTCTGCATCATAGGTATAAGTGGTATTGCCAACAGTGGTGTACTGATTTAGACCATTTGTGCTGTAGGAGGTTGCAACGCCACTGTCGGTCACAGAAATCCGGTTGCCTGCCGCATCATAGCGGTACTGGATGGTACGACCACCGGGAAGGGTGATACCCGTTAACTGATCGGTTGCATCATACTCATACTGCCAGGAGCCTTCGAGCGTTGTCATGCTAGTGCGTCGTCCTAGCGCATCGTAGCCGTAGTCGAATTGAGAGTTTACAGTTCCATCATTGTCGTGGTTAATAATTTGGAGCAGTTGACCTGCCGCATCATAAGCATAGGTAGTATACGTACCGTTCCCATTGGTTTCAAGAGCCAAACGACCCACTGCATCGTAGGTATAGCTCGTAATTAATTCACCCGTGGTATTCGTCAAACTTGCCAATCGTCCGTTCGGATCATAGGCATAGTTCACGACAAAGCCATCCTGATCGACCATGCGAGTGCGGCGACCACCCGCATCGTAGGTGAAATCTAGAGAGCGACCAGAGGGGTAAACGATACGGGTCAGCCGATCTACCGCATCATAGGTCATAGGGGTGGTGCCACTAGCATCGGTAGCAGAGATCAAATTGCTACGAGCGTCATAGCCATAACTGACAAATGATCCATCTGCATACTCTTTACGAATCAGCAACCCGTCTTTGTTGTAGGTATAGTCAATGTCTTTGCCACGACGGTTAATCGATCTGGTCAAATTGCCAGTTGAGTCATAGCTAAACCGCTCACTGCTGCCATCTGCATAGGTAATCCCTTGCAAATTACCCTGGCTATCGTAATTGTAGGTGCCGATATTCCCCTTCGCATCTCGAACGCTAAGGAGTCGATTGAAAGTTGGATCATAAGTGAACTCAATTTTGCGCCCTAACGGATCAACCTGGCTAATGACATTACCCCGTGCATCGTACTCGTAGGAGTAAGAATTACCGCCCGGTAGAGTTAGCGAAATCGGATTTTGATTGGCATCGTAATTGAACTGAGTAGTCTGACCCAGAGCATCACGGACTTGACCCAGTTTAGAATCGAAATTAGCTGAGTTAGAGCTATTCAGTAAGAGCTTTGTGGTGTTTCCTACTGCATCAGTGACATAAATACCGCCAGCGGTGTCATAGCTGTAAGAAATGGATTCCGCACCGCCATCTCCAAACTCGCGTGTTAGGCGACCTTGACTGTCGTAATTGAAATAGCGATGAGTGCTATCAGGATTGGTAATCGATAGCAGCGTATGTTCTCGTGCTGCGCTATGCCCCGTGTCGTAAGTGTAGGACGTGGTTCCTTCTACTCCAGTAACCGATAACAGATGCTCGCCAACAGCATCGTAGGTATAGGTCGTGGTGCGACCTGTGGAATCAGTCACTTGCCCAATTCGACCTTGAGGATTGTAGGCAATTGCTAAAATATCCCCATTGGAGTGAGCCAAGCTCGTAAGACGACCGCTAGTATACCCTGCTGTGATGCGGTTGCCATTGGTATCCTGCACATAATCCAGCTTGCCGTCCGAACGGAAGACAGAAATTGCTCCATCTAGTTCACGAAGTCGATAAACACCTTGATCAACTGTCAGGCTAGCGAAATCACCCGTCGCACCCACGTATGTCCCATCCGCTTGACGGGTAAATACACGTTGCCCACTGGCGGTTTGGATGGTGACATTACTATCAGCATCTGCGGTTAAAGAAGTATCCCACTGGTGAGTCCAACCCCGTCCCAGAGAGCTAAGGGTGTAACGTTCTACTAAAGATTGCTGGAACACTCGACCAAATGCGAGTGCGATTCCGGGTGCTTCATCGACAAGGTCGATCGCAGAGGTTAAAGCAACACCAGTCAACGTATTTCCAGCTTGCTGCAACTCAAACCCTAATAGCTGAGAAACGTTAGCTGTATATTCACCCAGTTGACTCAGATGCGTTGCATTGTCCGCTAGAGCAGTCAGATAATCACCAACTGTTTGTCCCACTCCTGCCGTGAAATTACTCCAAATCGCTTCCCAAGCCTCTAGCGAAACATCGCTGGGACGAGCACTCTCTTTAACCGTTGACCAGTCGATCGTTTCACTGCTAGGCGAAAGTTGACTGACTGAGAAGTTAACACTTCCTTCATCAACTGTAGGCTTAAACATGAAAGAGAACTGCCCTGTAGCACCTGGAGCAAGAATTCCGGCTGGACCATTCGTATTAATGGCAAGCAACTGAACTTCAGAATCGGTGTAACTGCTTTGATTTGGCATCCGCAAATCAGCATTAGCAGCCACAATTTCCAATAGAGGCGCAATGAAGTCAGTTTCGCCTGTATTGGTGTAAGCAACCGTAACAATGCCCTGCTGATCTGGGCGCAAAGCACTAGGGGTGCTGAGTCCAATTTCAACTTTGCCAACGGGTCCTGCCGTAACTGTAAAACGGTCTTCAAGGGTTGCCGTCTTTCCTTTATCATCAACCCGAACGTCATATTCCCCAATAGCCAACCCTCGTAGATCAAACGTTGCCCATAGGGTAGAATCGTCCTTCCACAGAACTCGACTGGCAGTGCGCTCCGTTCCATCGGCTGCAATTAGGCGAACAACCCCATCGGTTGATAGTTTCACACCTGATAGGGTGATTGTGGTTTGCCCCAAATTGCTACCACGGCTTGTACCAATGTCTAGCAGTGAGAAGTCAAGGGTCTCAGCCTTAATGGTGTATGGAGCTGAAGGTCCGGCATTCTCGTAAGCCAAGACATAGTAAGTTCCAGCCCGTGTCGTAGGAATAACGACTTCCTGATCAGCGACAAAGAGTTCAGAGAAACCGACATCAAATTGGCTGCGGGTTGGCATCTCCCCATAGCGGATGTAAAGCTCATTGATCGCATTCGACTGGCTATCCAGCTTCACTTGCAAGGTTTCGCCTGCTGCGACATCAATCCGGTAGTAAACAGCCTGCCCCTGAGCTAAAGTTCCTGTTGCTTGAACATCCAGATCTAACCGCTCTGCATCTAAAGCAATGCGATCGACCGAAGCCTGGGTATTGTTTGCCTCATTAACTTCTGGAATTTGATTGCGAATGTCACTACGAACGATGATGTTGTAATTACCTGGAACTGCACCAGGCAGAGGTGCCTCCAGTGTTTCCGTGTAACTTGCACCACCTGCAACACCACCTAAGTGATAGACCTGTCCAATTAACGTATCCCCGATATCCCACTGGCTGTCTTTAGACAAGTAGACAGAATCCCACCAGCCCCCTTCAGCTGCATTTGTGCCCTGGTTCGTCACTGTGTAGGTGATGGTCGTGTTCTTGCCAGAAACACCCGTCGCAGGAACCGTAATTGAACTGATGCTTAGCTCTGCCGGTGCAGGCAGATTCACCTGTATTGAGTTACCGTTATATCCAATATTGTTCTGCTCCCCAGTGCGTTCGTAAATGTCCTCACCACTATCTGCAACAGCGAAGACGTAGTAAGAACCAGATAGCCCACGCGGAATTTGGAAGGATTGAGTTTGTGTATAAGATTCTCCTCCTTCCAAACCCTCAGCCTGATCTTGATAGCCCAGGAAGATGTCGGAGTTGCGATCGAAAAACTGGTCACGCGATAAATAGAATGTATCCCGCCATGCTCGATCGCCTGTCGCTGCACCGTTATTTTGAACTGTCCAGGTCAGCGAAAACAGCTGATTACTAATAGCAGTTGCAGGCGCATCTACACTTTGCACAACGAGATCGGATACAGCGCCAAGATTGATGGTTGTGAGGTCGTTCGTTGCTAGGTCATTATTGGTTTCTAAACTTCCCTCGATGACATTTGCACTACTGTCAGTGCGAACCAGCACATGAAACTGCCCTGTCAAGTCACTCGGTAGCGTAAAGGTCTTACTTACCTGGTAGCTCGCTGCTGGATCTAACGCACCTGTACGATAAACCTGATCAAGGCTAATATCATCATCACTAATGACTGAGTCAAGAGACAAATAAACCTGGTCATACCAGAAATCTACATTGGTTCGAGCAATACCTTGATTTTCAACTGTCCAATTTATAGTAAACGCTCCGCCTGATTGAGCCGTAACTGGTACATTAAGTTGAGTGACTCTTAAATCTGGTGTTTGACGGTTTACAGTGACAGGCAACGCCGATGAACTGTTGTTTCCTTCATTTGTCGCTTCATAAACGCTGCCACCACTATCGGTTACAACAAAGAGGCTGTAATCACCAGCGAGATTGAAGGGTAGTTCTACTAACTCATTACGAGTGTAGAAAGCTCCAGCATTCAAGAGACCACTGCGAGCAAAGGAACCCAGCATAATATCGTTACTGTCGAGAACTCCGTCAGCAGAGATGTAAATTTGATCTGTCCAGTTCTCAACTGCGGTGTTGCCAGTCCCCTGATTAGTAACAGTCCAATCGACACGAACTGCTTTGCCTGCTTCTGCATTCCCTGATATACCAGCTGTTTGAACAATTAGGTCAGCCGGACGAGATGAGATAGCAATCTCATTTTCACCAATGACAGTATTGTTCGCATTATCAAGTTCAAAGACATCGTTTCCGCTATCGGTGACAACAAAGATACGGTAGTTGCCTGTTAATCTATCTGGCAGCGTAAAGGTTTCAGAGCCATCATAAGACTCGCCTGGTTCTAAGGCTCCAGAGTGGTTCCGGATTCCTAAATACAGGTCTGTATTTAAATTAAGTTGATCATCAGCTGATAGATAAAAAGCATCCTGCCAAGAGAAGTTTGGTGTTACAGTTGCTCCAAAGTTTGTAACCCGATAATTGATCGTGAATGGATTACTTGCTAATGCCGCTGTGGGAACATCAATGCTTTCAACCTCAAGGTCAGGAGGAGGCGTTAGAGTGACCCGTGTAGCGATCGAATCGTAACTGACATTGTTAGATTCAAAACCACCCTCAAAAACTTCATTAGATGTATCAGCTTGTACAAGGAAGAAAAAATCGCCACTAATACCAATAGGCAAAGCAAAGTTTTGAGTAGCGTTGTAACTTTCATTTGATCCTAAAACACCTGAGCGAATCAAATTTTTGGATAGCCCATCAGGAACGTAGTAGAGATATTCGTACTCAGAAGTGTGTAAAACTAATCCCAGCAGCTTATCTTGATTGTCTAGCGTTGTATCGGTAGACATATAGACGGCATCGTACCAAGAATCTCCTAACGTTTTGCCTTGGCCTTCATTGCTGACTGTCCAGGTTAAAGACAGAGATTGACCTGAAAATGCCTGAGTAGGAGCATTTGCTGAAGATACTTGTAAGTCCGCTAGCGGCGATGGTTGTATATCCGTTGGAGCGCTGGTTCCAAAGTTGTCACCTTCATTGTTTAATTCTTCGACTTGATTGTATTCATCTGTTTTAACAATGAAGCGGTAATTATTAGCAATGCCTTGAGGAAGCGAGACTGTGAGGCTATTGGTGTAACCCTCTCCTAGATTTAAGTAGCTGGGGTTCGCTACCCGCCCCACGAAGATATCAGTGTTGTCAAACTCATTGTCAAGGGAAAGCCAAACGCTGTCATACCAAACTGGTGAATTCGTCGCTCCTGTACCTGTGTTTGTAACCGTCCATTTAACTGTCGCTTGTCCGCCAGATAAGGCTGTTGGTGGCGCAGTAACCTCTGTAACCTTCAGATCGGGCAATAGAGGCGACTTTAGACTAATTAACCGATTATCAACGACAACATTGTTATCCTCTACAGATTCAGTAATTTGATTTCCAGTATCCGCTTGAACAACAACCCAGCGATCGCCAGTCAAATCTGTCGGTAGCGTTACCAGTTGCTGGCGAGTAATGGATTGCCTTGCCGCGATCGTACCAGTGAAGGAGAAGCTTCCCAAGGCTTGATCATTCCCAAGTTGCTGATCGCCAGAGAGATAGATTGAATCTGTCCAAGTTCCAGTTGCGTCTTTTGTACCCTGGTTTGTAATCGTCCAAGCAACTTCAATCTGTTGTCCTGCAATTCCTTTTACTGGCGCAACGATATTGCTAACAACAAGATCGGGAACGTCGTCATCAAGAATAGTGAGCACAGCTGCACTTTGTGCGCCAATTGTTGCTCCACCCGTTGGGTTGCCGAGAATCAGATCGATCGTTTCGCTACCTTCAGAAAGGCTGTCGTCAATGACGGGCAAAGTGACTACCTTGCTGGTTTCACCTTCAGTAAAAGTAACCACGATCGGAGCGCTGTTATAGTCTGCTAGAGCAGTAGCGGTGCCATCAGTGGGCGTAATTGTTGCTGTAACAATACCATCGCTGCCATCTGTTCGATTAATCGTGATAGCTGCAACAGGCGTGCCATCCTCATTGATACTAAAGGCAGAACTACCGAAGGACAAAACTCCTGGCACAGCATCGTCATCTACAATTGTGAGAATTGCTGTTTTTTGAGTACCAAGTGTCGCCCCACCTGTCGGATTGCTTAAGGTTAGATTGATTGTCTCATTGCTCTCATAAAGCGTATCATCAGCAATCGGAATGGTGATAGTCTTGCTGGTTTCGCCTGCCGCGAAATCTATTGTAATAGGGGCACTGTCATAATCAGCGGGGGTAGTAGCAGTACCATTGGTGGGGGTAAGAGTTACTCCAACTGTTCCATCGCTACCACCAGTGCGTGTAATTATAACCTCAGTGATTGGTACACCGTTCTCATTCACGCTATAGGTAGCACCATTGAAGGCAAGTGCCCCAAATGCGGGAACTTCATTTTCGACGATCGTCAGAGTGGCAGAACTTTGAGCGCCAATGGTTGCTCCACCTGTAGCATTCTCTAAGTAAATGTTGAGCGTTTCGTTGCCTTCGTAAATCACATCATCCAAAATTGGAACTGCGATTGTTTTGGACGTTTCACCATTGACAAAGTTAATAACAATTGGAGTGCTGTTATAATCATCCGGTGAAGTTGCAGTACCGTTATTCAGGTAAACGGTGGCGCTTACTGCCCCGTCACTACCACCTGTGCGTGTAATCGTAATCGTGGTGATGGGTATGCCATCTTCATTCACACTGAAGGTTGCATTACTAAAAGCTAAAATACCAGCTGATTTATCATCATCAATAATTGTCAAAACAGCCGTTTTTTGAGTTCCAAGTGTTGCCCCACCCGTAGGATTAGTGAGCGTTAGGCTAATCGTCTCATCACTTTCGTAGAAAGTGTCGTTTACGATTGGTATCGTAACGGTTTTGTTGGTTTCTCCAGGAGCAAAGCTGACGACAACAGGTGTAGAATCATAGTCCGCAGGTGAGGTTGCTGTTCCATTGCTCAATACAATTGAGGCACTTACAACACCATCACTTCCACCTGTCCGGAACACAGTGACAGCCGCAACAGTTGTACCATCCTCATTCACACTAAAGGTAGGAGCACTGAAGGAGAGGGTTCCTGGCTTATAATTAGCGTCCTGGGTTGCTGTCAGTATAAGGCTATTGTTAGCAATGGTTGGTGCAAGAATTACACCATTTCCCAGATTCAAACCCTGAATATTCGTAAAACTGCCGCTGAGAGTGCCAGCTTTTAGAACTTGGAACGTGTCTCCAATCGTAGGTGTGAAGCCGTTAATCAGATTGATTTTGAGCGTGCCATCCAGAGTGGCAGTTCCAGTGATACTGAGCAGGTCAAAAGCTGTTCCAGCCGTTCGTCCACCCAAGTCAAAATTGAGAATGCCAGTTCCTGCTTGAGTATAGTCTCCGTCGATGTTGAGAATGCCAGTTCCTAAACCAGGGTCAATCTGACTTGCGTTAGAAACATTACCTGTAATATTTCCAAAGCCTAAGAGTGAACCTCCTTGAAGGGCGATTGCAGCATTTGCTGTCAACAAACCGCCACTAAGGATTGTTGAGCCTGCTGTCTGAGTATACCCACTAGTAAAAGTGAGTGCTCCCTGCTGGATTTTGACGGTGCCAGAGTTGTTGAAGAGGGCAGAGATTACAGACGAATCTGTGCCATCGCTTACTCCCAGGCTTTTGGTCAGCGTTCCAGCATTGTTAAAGGTGGTGCTACTGTCGCCATAAAAGTCTGCATCGCTTTGCAGGTTGATGCTGCCACTAGCGGCGTTGTTCCAAGTTGCGCCGTTGGAACCGTACAGGTATAAGGTATTGCCTGTCCAAGTGGTGTTGCCTCTAGTCTCTAAGGTGCGACCATCTAGGTTCTTGTAGTAATTGTCATCATTGATCTGCAAGCTGGCTGTAACAATTGTCTTGCCGCTGCCTGACTGAGTTCCACCACTCCAAACCATATTGGTTGTAGTGACAGTATCCGAACCACTCAAGTCACCATAAGAAAGAGCAAAGTTAGTTGTGCTGATAGCCTTGCTACTGCCGAAGTTGGCTATGCCACCTGTAATTTCAGTAGTACCTGTGAGATTATAAGCACCTCCAACTTCGGTCGTGCTGCCGTTACTGAATCGAACTTTGCCTGCTCCATCAATGGAAGAACTATTACCCAGAGTATGGGTGCCACCACTAAACTCTAGAGACCCACCACTTTGAATACTGAAGTTGCCTGTACTACTGCCTCCTCCTTGTAAAGACAATACTCCCTGCTGTACTTCGACAGTGCCGGAGTTGTTGAAGAGTGCAGAAATGACGGACGAATCTGTGCCATCTGTACTGCCTACACTCTTCGTTAGCGTTCCAGCATTGTTAAAGGTGGTGCTACTGTCGCCATAAAAGTCTGCATCGCTTTGCAGGTCGATGCTGCCACTAGCGGTGTTGTTCCAAGTTGCGCCGTTGGAACCGTACAGGTGTAAGGTATTGCCTGTCCAAGTGGTGTTGCCTCTAGTCTCTAAGGTGCGACCATCCAGGTTCTTGTAGTAATTGTCATCATTGATCTGCAAGTTGCCCGTAACAATCGTCTTGCCACTGCCCGACTGAGTTCCACCACTCCAAATGAGTGTACTTCCAGCATTTGCGGTGAGGCTGCCCGTTCCTGTTAGAGTTCCACCGTTGAAGTTGAGAATTCCTTTGCTGTTGACTGTACTGGCACCATTTAAGGTAAGAGTGTACCCATTCAAAATGAGCGTTTGGCTTCCAGCTGTTGTATTGCCTAATGCAAGTCCAACGATCGTGGTATCAACATCCAGATCAACCGTGTAGAGCCCATTAAGTGTAATTGAAGCCGTATCAGTAGTTACTGGAACGCCCGTATCCCAGTTTGTTGAGGCACTCCAGTTTCCATTAGCAGCATTCTTCCAACTTCTACCAGCCATGCGTGTTTGACTCCCTTTAGGAACCAGAATGGGCAAAGATTAGCAAATTGAGAGCAACGCACCCTTACTGAATTTCTTTTGTAAAAAAACAGTGCAAATCATATTACAGTATTCGTAGTAATTTACACTCACAGCAGAGCTAAAATTTATGTTGTTTTGCTACAGGTGTTACAGGATCAAATCAAAAGAAGCCACAATTTTCGCTCCACTCTCCTGCCCCAAAAATGCCTTAGTCTCCAGTGCAGTCTCATCCGATTAAGGACAAGCTTGTGCCCACTGCCAAGCCTGTTACGTCTCTCGCTGAAAGAGCGGTTTATCCTTCACGACCCGCCTAGGCCGAAACCCAGTAGCGACTACTGCGTTCGGTAAATAAAGTTGATTATTCGTCCTTCTGAGCTAGCGGAAAACCTTTCCGCACCTAGCGACCTGTTAGTACCGCCATTTGGTGCTCAGATGCTTCGTCATGTCTCTTACTCTAAGGGTTCTGCGCAACAGACCACCCTCACCGTGGTGGCCAACTACTAAATAATTTACAAACAGTGGAGTCAAACATAAAGATTTTGATCAAGCTTTTTACTCTCCTACATTTTCTAGGATATATTCTGCATTACTCTAAATCCGTAGGATTACGGAGTCCTTTGGTAACTCGTGGTTAGAACCCGTTGTAATTAGAACGTTTTGGGTATGCTTATGTCCCTAATTTTCATTTCCTGAAAGCTAGTATATGCAAATAAAGATCAGCTTTTGCGGCTTTCAGCAGCCCCCAGCTTCGTTTTTATTGACTCAAGCATCATTTTTAAGTATCTTTTTAACGCTATCATCCCCTGCTCTTACTGCTGAAACGACCCAGCGGAAGATGGATGAAGCGCCTACTTTTAAAGCCACTATGGCCCAGTGGGTAAGCCAGGTCAACCCTGGACAAGAACGTCTCCCAGAGCCTGGGCTGCCGGTTGAGCCTTTGCCTGAGGCTACGCCTGAGGAGCTGGAACCGATCGCTCCACCGGAAACGCCCGTTCTACCCGAGGGAGAAGCTCCATCCTTAGAGCAGATTCAGGTGCGCGAGATTGTGGTGACTGGCAGCACGGTGTTTAGTGCCGAAGCTCTGGATCAGGTGGTGCAAGCCTATGAGAATCGGCCTTTGAGCGTGGCTGATCTGCAGTCTGCGGCAGATGCGGTGACCCAGCTGTATCTCAGCGAAGGTTACATCACCTCGCAGGCAGTGCTCCAAGAGCAAACAATCGAAGCTGGAATCGTTGAGATTCAGGTGATCGAGGGAGGGCTAGAAGCTATTCAGGTGGAGGGCACCAATCAACTGGCTGATTATGTTCGCAGTCGAATTGGGCTAGGGGCGCAGACTCCCCTCAACCAGCTACAGCTAGAAGAACAGTTGCGGTTACTAGCCACGGATCCTCTGTTTGAGACAGTGCGAGGTAGCTTACAGCCAGGCACAGTGCCGGGGCAAACCCTGCTGATAGTCACTGTGGAGGAGGCCGATCGCTTTTCTGGAAACATTGGAGTCGATACCTTATCTCCCCGCAGTGTGGGAGAGTACCGGACCGGGGCTACGTTGCAATACCTAAACCTGGCTGGCTTGGGCGACAGGCTGATTGCCTCGGCCTACCGTTCAACCAGCGGCGGTTCGCAGGTCTACGATTTGAGCTATCAGGTGCCAATTAGCCCGACCAACGGTACGGTAACTCTGCGGGTAGCGCCCAACAACTTTCGCATTACCGACCCCCAAGAGCCTGGCTTTGCCTTGGGTATTAATGGCTCTACCAATATCTACGAGGTCTCTGTGCGGCAGCCGTTAATGCGCAGCCTGCGAGAGGAGTTCGCCCTGTCCTTGGGTTACCGCTATCGGGATGGTTCGACAGTTGTTCTAGGAACCGTCACCCCGGCGACTCGCAGTAGCGTCTTCACCTTTGGTCAGGACTATACGCGGCGCGACCCGACTGGGGCCTGGGGACTGCGATCGCAGTTCGACATTGGCACCGCCAGCGGTGAGACTAGCGGTCAGGCTACCCGAGAAGATGAAACCTTCTTTAGCTGGCTGGGTCAGGCCCAGCGAGTGCAGGTGCTGGGTCCAGATCATTTGCTGATTGCTACCGCTGACCTACAGCTCACCCCTGATCGCCTGTTTACCTCAGAGCAGTTTTTTGTGGGAGGCGGCCAGTCGGTGCGGGGCTACTACCAAAACGCTCGCTATGGGGACAACGGCCTGCGGTTTTCAATTGAGGATCGGATTACGTTAGTGCGTGAGGAGGAGGACGGGTCGCCAATTGCCCAGGTGATTCCGTTCTTTGATGTGGGCTACGTGTGGAACAATAGCCCGGTGCCTGCCCAAGCCTTTTATCAAAACTTGATTGCGGGAACGGGAGTCGGATTTTTATTAAACCCAGCTCCAGGACTAACGGCTCGGATGGATTTGGGGGTACCTCTGGTGCGATTAAACGAAGTACCAGGCGATCGCCCTTCCGGGCTCAAGGTGCATTTCGACGTGCGCTACGAATTCTAAATTCTGGCCCGCTGGGCCGTCGCTACAATCCGCTACATTTTTGAGGTCTTTATCTATGACTCGTCCAAATGCCTCTTTGATTCAACAGCTGATTAGGTTTTCTAGCCGTCATTCTGTCGCCATAACGGCGCTGGCGTTGGCAAGCATCGCGGCGGGGCAAGCGGCTCCTGTTGAGGCAAGTATTGAGCAATCAACCACTAGCGACGGCATTATGCCCCAGGTCAGCCCGCAAACGGTGTCAACAGCGGGCAGGATATCAGCAACAGCTACCAGTCCTACTATCTCAGCGGCACCGCAGTTTAGCGGCTCTAGAGAATCAGAGGTGCTGTTAGCTCAGTCTATTGAGGCGGCGGCAGATGGGACGGGCAGCGTGGTCACGCAAACGGGTAACACGTTTGATATTACTGGTGGTACTCAAACGGGTGCCAATCTTTTTCATAGCTTTGAACAGCTAGGTCTCGATGCTGGGCAGGTAGCGAACTTTCTTTCTAATCCTGCTATTCAAAATATCTTGGGTCGAGTTGTTGGCGGTGACCCGTCAGTCATTAATGGTCTGCTTCAGGTGACAGGAGGCAACTCTAACCTGTTTCTCATGAACCCAGCAGGGATTGTGTTTGGCCCTAATGCTCAGGTGATTGTGCCAGGTGCGTTTACGGCTACAACTGCAAGTGCAATTCAGCTCAGTGATTACTGGTTCAACGCTCTGGGGACTGATGACTACGCCAATCTGGTAGCTGCACCCAGCGGATTTGCTTTTGCCAATAGTTCACCAGGCACAGTGATTAATGCAGGAAACCTAAGCGGAGAAAGCGTAACCTTGCTAGGCGGCTTTGTTGTGAACACGGGAACGATTGATGCCCCCGGAGGGAAAATCACGATTGCCTCAGTTCCCGGTGAAAATTTAGTACGCATTACCCAGGAAGGAAGTTTACTGAGCTTAGAGCTTCCTGTCGAAGTTCAGGATAATTTGAACAACGAAGTACAGGCTCTAAACACGATAGAAATTCCAGAACTGCTCTCAAGCGCCAGTGCACCGCAAAATTTAGGATTAGTTGTTGACAATGGCGTAGTTAGATTAGCCATTACGAACACTATTTTGCCTACGGAAGCGGGCACTACAATTGCGTCAGGCACGCTAGACGCATCGGATGCGGCCCCTGGCGGTACGGGTGGCACCATTGATGTGTTAGGAAATCGTGTTGCCCTGCTGGATGCCACCTTACAAGCTTCTGGCAGCGCTGGGGGCGGTACTGTGCGAGTAGGCGGCGACTATCGTGGGCAGGGGACGGTGCCCAATGCTGAGCAGACGTATGTTGGTGCGGGTTCAACTATTGCGGCAGATGCGTTGGCAGAAGGCGATGGGGGACGCGTCATTGTTTGGGCAGACGACGCTACCAGGTTTTATGGCGCTATTAGTGCCGGGGGTGGTGTTGCCTCCGGCGATGGTGGTTTTGCTGAGGTCTCTGGGCATGAAACTTTAGTGTATGATGGCACCGCAAATATGAGTGCTGCTAACGGTGCAGCAGGTACTTTATTGCTTGATCCAAGAAATATCAGAATTGCAGATGAGCCAAGTACTAGTGGGGTAGATAGTCAATTACCCGATATTTTTGCGAATGATTCATTAGGAAATGACATTACCGTACGCGCTACTACACTGACTAGCCAACCTGGAAATATCATTCTTGAAGCGACCAATGACATTACTGTTGATAATGGCCTGTCACTAGCCTTTTCAGCTTGCAGCAGCCCTTCTTGTTCTATTTGGTTTCGGGCGGATGCAGACGGGAACGGAATGGGTTCTTTCCGTATGGATAGAACTCAGTCAATTACTACGCCAGGTAGAAGCTTGACGATTTCCGGGGCTGCTGTCACGGCTGGAAACCTCTCTAATGCAGATAATTTTGGAGATTCAATTCGGATCTCTTCTAACTCAACAATTTCAGTAGGAGACATTAATTCTAATGGAACAATTGGTTTATATGCAAGAGGCAGTATCAAGACTGAGTCCATTACTAATGGAGGTGGCGACGGCGTTTTCATAGAATCTCAG
Organism: Nodosilinea sp. LEGE 06152; assembly: GCF_015207525.1. Classification (GTDB taxonomy): domain Bacteria; phylum Cyanobacteriota; class Cyanobacteriia; order Phormidesmidales; family Phormidesmidaceae; genus Nodosilinea. The sequence goes on along the minus strand of NZ_JADEWR010000037.1, from coordinate 33,463 downwards.
GAGGGGGATATTCAAGTTTCTGCGATCAGTTCAGGGCCCGGAGTTATTGTAATTGATGCAGAAGGGCTTTTTCAAGCTACGGGAGAGATAGAACGTTTTGATTTGCAAGGCTCTGCTCCTCCACCGACACTCGACCTAGATTTGCCCGAAAATGCTGATGTCAAGTCATTTTTGATGAGCCAAAACCTATTAAAAAGTAATGGCGAAATAAATGAGGAATTTGTGAGTCCCTCTGGGCATGTATTTATTGATAGCAACAACAGGTTCATCGCAAGACCTCCGAATGATATTACTCCACAAGGTTCTACAAAAGTTCTTTTAATCAGCACTGAGCCAGGTTCTCAAAGGAGGTTCGTTTTCAATGATACTTCTGGTATACCTGTTAGTATAGTTGCGACTGATAACCCGAACGCAAGGATTCAAATTACCCATTCAGGGCGGGCTGTTGAATTGGATCCTGCCAGTGTTCAAGGATTAACCTCTCAAAATTCTGAGAACATAGAATCTAGAACTAGAATTTCAATACAAGGTAACGGAGAAGGTCAGTTTGTCATTGGCCCTAGTGTTGCCAGGAGGCAAAATTCTGGAAATAATAGCTTTGCATTTCGAACTGATTTACCTCTTTTTGAAATTTTTAACGCTGAACCAGTAATTGCGATTCGAGTTCAAGACTACTCTCCGCTGGTTTTTAGATCTAACCGTTTTCCTGAAACTGTAAGTGGAAGTGCAGGAATGATACTTGTACGAGATCTTGATACTAGAATAGGGGCAGCAGTATTAGGAATAGAATATGAACCGCCTCAGGTGCCTCGTGATAATAGTATCAACCCTGAGATTTCTCTGACTAGGAACTCAGCTCTTTTAGCCTCTTCTGATAGCTTAGATAACCCTGAGGAAGAAGATAGTGAAAATGAAGATGATGTCTGTGAGATATTTGACTCTAATGAGGTATTGTCTGTAGAGGAAGTAGCTCCAGAAGAATGTCAGGCTTCAACGGCTCCTGAAACACCATCAGTTGGGGCTCAAGATGAAGAGACTCCTTAAGTTTGTTAGGTGCGATCGCCTTCCGCTAGCGATCGCCCTGCTCCCAGCCTTTCTGTCTGTGACCGTTGCTAACCCTCCAGCAATAGCCACGATTCCCACCCTCTCTCAATCGCCGCCTGCCCCACGACTTGCCCAAGTCAACCCAGACCAGCTTTATCAGCAGGGCTGGGATGCCTATCAAAACCAGAACTTTGAACAGGCAGTTGGACTGTGGCAGCAGTCTCTAGACCAATACCAGGCTGCCCAAAACTCAACTGGAGCCAGAACCGCCCGTGAAGCCTTGGGAGCGGTTTATCTCAAGCTGCGGCAGTACGACCAGGTGATTGCCCATCTTCGCCCCCTCTTAGATGTCCCTGCTGAAGACACCAACTGGCAGGGGCAAGCTGCCGCCTGGAGCAATCTGGCTCTGGCACACCGAATGACCGGCAACTATGTCGAAGCTTTGTCAGTACAGCAGCAAGTGCTCAGCCTGCGCCGTACCCACCAAGACGCCCTTGGCGAAGCCGAAGCCTTAATCAACCTGGGGCAAATCTATCAAGTCTTGGGCAACTACGTCACCGCCGATGCTAATTACCAGCAAAGCCTGAACTTGATTAGAGGTATACAAAACCGTCCAGCAGAATCAATTCTTCTCGCCAGCTTAGGGGCGCTCAATGCAGACCAGGGTAACTACGCTGAGGCCTTGGGCTACTACCAGGATAGTCAGGCGATTGCCACCTCCCTCAACGATTTGCGTGGCCAGGCTTACGCCCTGACAAACTTAGGGGCAACCTACTTCAGCTATCAGCGCAACTACGAGGCCGCCCTCCAGCACTGGAGCCAGGCGCTATCTCTGGCCGAGCAAATCCCCGATCTGTGGCTAGCCGCCAAAAATGCCTCTCATCTGGGCTTAGCCCACGAAAAACTCCAGCAGTTTGAAACGGCCCTGGGCTTTCATAATCGCAGCAGTGAACTGTTTCAACAGGTCGGTTCTAAACCAGATATAGCGATGACCCTTAATAACAAAGCCCACACCCTTTTGGAGTGGGGCAAAGCCCTAAGAACCAGCGGCGCACCGACTGATGCGACAGCCAGGTTTCAGCAGGCAGCCACAGACCTCAATGCCGCGATTGCCCTACTAGACTCCATTCGCAGTACCCTCAGTACTGACGCTGAGCAAGTTTCGGTCTTTGACACCCAAGCTATGACCTATAACCTGCTTCAGCAGGTACTGGTTGAGCAAGACCAAGAGGAAGCTGCTCTCCAAGCCTCGGAACAGGGGCGATCGCGCGCCTTCACTACCCTGCTGACTGAAAAGCAGCAACTAGATCCAGAGGCCATTTCTCTGAATCAGCTTCAATCGATCGCCCGCCGCCAAAAGGCTACGCTGGTGGAATATTCTCTGGTTCCCGACAACGAGTTTGTCCATCAGGGCAAGCTGCGAGGCACCACCGCTGAAATCTATATTTGGGTTGTCCAGCCCAATGGCACCGTTCACTTCCGCCGCAGCCCCATCGATCCTCAGCATCGGCTCGAAGATTTGGTTAAAACCGCCCACAGTGCGATCGGCCAGCGCAGCCGAGGGGGGTTTGTAACTGCCGAAGTCATCCCCTCAGAAGCTACAGAGAACTTGAAAGTTCTGCATCAGCTGCTGATCGCTCCCATCCAAGATCTGCTACCTGCAACACCTGAAGATCAAGTAGTGTTTGTTCCTCAGGGTGATCTGTTTTTAGTACCGTTTCCGGCCCTGATCGACAGCAGCGGAAACTACCTAATTCAGCACCACACTGTGCTGAGTGCTCCTTCCATTCAGGTCTTAGCTCTGACTCAACAGCAAGAAAACAGGATGAGGCGCGATCGCTCCCTCACGGCAGAAGACATGCTTATCGTCGGGAACCCGATTATGCCAGAGGTGTGGGATGCCCAATCTGGACAGACAAAGCCGCTTTCGCCGCTAGCTGGTGCTCACCAGGAGGCCACCCGCATTGCCAGCTTCTTTAATACCCAGGCCTTGACCGGAGCCGATGCCTTGGAGGGCACTGTCAAGCAGCGAGCAGGCACCGCCCGCCTCATCCATCTGGCTACTCACGGGCTGCTGGAATATGGCAATCCCCAAAATTCTGGGGTAAGCGACGTGCCGGGCGCGATCGCCCTCACCCCTGATAGCGACGAAGATGGCCTGCTTACCTCAGCTGAGATTCTGAACCTCGACTTAAATGCCGAATTAGTCGTTCTTAGCGCCTGTGATACTGGTCTGGGCGACATTACCGGTGATGGGGTGATTGGCCTCTCCCGTTCTTTGATTGCAGCCGGTGTCTCTAGCGTCGTCGTCTCCCTATGGTCGGTGCCCGATGCTCCTACGGCAGACCTTATGACCGAGTTTTATCGCCAGATACAGCAGGGCCAAGACAAGGCCCAAGCACTTCGCCAGGCCATGCTTACCACCATGGCAACCCACCCCAACCCTACCGATTGGGCAGCATTCACTCTGATTGGTGCAGCGGAGTAGCATTACATTTCCTTGAATCACCCGGTCGGGTAATGGGCTGATACCAGCGGAAAGTGCTTAAATTTAGGCACTTTTGCTCTGAATAAGACTTAGAAGTTGGTTTGTTATTTCTCAGGTCGTTACGATGACTCGCATCAATCGCCGTTATTTTCTACAAGCGGCCGCTGGGGCGCTCGGGGCTATTGGCCTCAGCCAGTTTGGGCTTGAACGTCGCGCTGTCCAATACGGACAAGCCCTAGCCCAGAGTACCCCTCGGAAAGTGGCTCTGCTGGTGGGCATTAACGACTACCCGGCCCGCGAACGCCTCTATGGCCCCGTCATAGATGTAGAGCTGCAAAAGCAGTTGCTCATCCACCGCTTTGGCTTTCACCCCAGCGATGTGCACACCCTCACCAACCAGCAGGCCACCCGCCAGGGCATTCTCGACGCCTTTGACGAGTATTTGATCAAGCCCGTCAGCGCTGGTGATGTAGCGGTATTTCACTATTCGGGCCACGGCGGCCAGGTGCAGGAATACGAGCGGATGCGATCGCTGCTGGATGCCGCCAACCGCGACTGCATTGACGCCAGCTGTCAAAACACCACCCTCGTCCCCATCGACTACAGCAGTCGGGGAGACGCTGTAGTCGATGATATTATGGGCCATACCCTGCTGCTGCTGCGATCGCTGGTGCCCACCGAAAATCTGACGTTTGTGCTCGACTGCTGCTACGCAGGCGGCGGCAAGCGAGGCAACGTGGTGATGCGATCGCGCCAGACTGAGCTGGAAGTTGCCAACGGCAACGCGCCTCTAATTACAACGTTAGAAGATGACTACCAACAGCAGTTGCTCAATCGCCTTGGGTGGAATTTTGAGAGATTTGTTGAAGCAATTAACTCCCCAGTTAGCAACGGCTTTGTCGTCACCTCGTCGCGGGCCAGCCAGCAGTCCGCCGACTACGCCTTCGATGGGTTCACAGCGGGAGCATTTACCTATCTGCTGACTCAGCATCTCTGGCAAAATAGCCAGCCGCTCTCGCTTACCCTACCAGCGGTAGCCAGCAGCACCACCAGCCTGTCGCGCTACAGCCAAATTCCAGAGTACGACCCTCAAGACATCCCTCGGGTTAGGGAAACCCCGGTTTACCATCTGCAGCCGGTATCCCCCCCCGCCGAGGCCATTCTGCTAGAGGCGACGGGTAGTAAAGCCGATGGTCAGGTGCAGTTGTGGCTGGGCGGCCTCGACCCAATCAGCTTGGAATCGTTTGACAGCAACGCCGAATTCACCCAGATCGATCAGACGGGCAATGCCCTTGGCACAATTAAACTTCTGAGTCGCAACGGCCTGCTTGCCACGGGGGAGTGGATTGAGCGCCAAACCTCCCGCAGTGGGGCTGCGCCCAGCCCCCTGCTACAGGAGCGCGTTCGCGGCATTCCTGAGGTGATCACCTTGCGGGTGGGGCTCGACGCCACCTTAAATGAGGCCGAAAAGGCGATCGCCCAAGAGCTGTTGCAAGGCTTCGGCGCAATCGAGTGGACCGGGGTAAATGTGCAGACCACCAATCCACCTCACGTGCTGCTGGGGCGCTACACAGATACCATTGACCAGCGCATGGCACTGAGCGGTGTCTCGCGGCTGCCAGCAGTGGGTAGCGTCGGGCTGTTCTCCGCCACTCAGGAACCACTGCTGCTGAACTCGTTTGGTGCCCCCAGCGAAACCGTTGAGGCAGCGCTGAGCCGACGGCTCAAAGCCCCGCTGACCAGCCTGCTGATTGGTCGTATGCTGGCCCTGATGGTGAACCAAAATGCCTCGCAGCTCAAAGTTAGCCTTGCCATTGAGCACGGCAGTTCGCGCAGTAGCACCGCCACTCGTGGCGGCAGCGACGACGCCATTCTTATTCCCCAGCAGACCGACCAGGGCATTGAGGTAATTCCCGTCGATGACCTTATTACAATTCGGGCCACCAACAGCGAGCTCACCGACCTTCACATCGGCCTGCTGGTGATTGATGCCGCTGGGGAGGTCAACGTGTTGTTTCCGCCCGCCAGCGATGACGCCAATGCCGATATTGTGCGGGCAGGTCGTTCGCTGTCGCTGCCGCGGCTTAGGGCCGCAGAGCCCTACGGCATTACCCAGGTGCTGGTGATGGCCAGCGCTCAACCGTTGCAGAGTGCCCTTAGAACCCTGCGGCGAATTGCGCCAGCGGTGCGGGGCAGCGCCAGTGAGGCCTCCGCTGAAGAAGTCATGCGCGATATGTTTGGGGCATTAGACAGTCGTCGCAGCAGTGCCGAGAGCAACCCGCCACCGGGGCCTCGGCTGATCAATGCCAACTCTGTAGCGGTGCTGTCGTTATTATTTGATGTCGTCTCCGCCACCTAGCCCTCCCTCGCTCCCTCGCTCCCCCACCCGAGAATATGGACACCGTGCATCCGCTAGAACGCTCTGCCAACGACTACCGCCAGTGGGTTAGCAAACTGGCGGGCAACACCGATGCCTGGAGCGAGGAAACGGTGCTGGCAACGCTCCATAGCCGCGATCGCGTTCAGCACCTGATCGACCAGCTGGCCGAAATGCCCGACGAAGAAACGCTGCCACCCCAGTTTTGGCTCGATTTGGCCAACACCGATGCCGATTTGGGCCGTCAGAGCGATCGCCTGCGGGCCATGCCTGCCCTGACGGGCTGGCGCAAAAGTGTCCACCCCCCTGAGCACCACTGGTGGTGGTACCCGCCCGACCCCGAGCCGCCCAAGGATGCTTTGGCCTGGCTGTGGGGCGGCCTCACCCTCGCGATGTTGACCATTAGTTTGGCCCTAGCGCAGGATATTGCCAGCCGCTTTACCGCCGATACGCCGGGAGTATGGAGTTCGCTGGGGGCGATCGCCCCGGTCATTCTGACACTGTTTGCCAGCGGTGGAGCCCTGACCAAAGTGGGCCAGCAGGCGCTAGAAAACGTTCTGTCTACCCGTGGCCCCGCCCGCAAAAACTGGGCCAGCATCAAATTTGTCCTCGCCTTTGCCCTCGCCCTGGGGCTGTTTTTCTTTCACTCCCTGGGGTTGCCCCGCATCGCCGCCGCCTATAACCAGCAGGGTGAAGCGCAGTACAAAACCGGTGATTGGGCCAGCGCCCAAAACGACTTTCAGCAGGCCCTCAGCCTAAAGCCCGATTACCCCGAGGCCCAGTTCAACCTGGGGGTGATCTATGAAGAATTTCAGGAGTACGACAAGGCCCAAACCGAATATCTAAAAGCAGTACAAGGGGGCTACCTCCCCGCCTACAACAACCTGGCCCGTCTCTACCTGCGCGACGGCAACAACGACCAAGCTACTCCCCTGCTGCTGCAAGCCCTCAGCAACCCCAATTTGCAGCAGCAAACCCCAGAACTAGAGTATGCGCTGCGCAAAAACTTGGGCCAGGTGCGACTGGAGCAGGGTCGTCTGCCCGAGGCTGAGACCGAGCTGCTAGAAGCCATTCGCATTGGCGAGGAATTTGACCCACCCCGCCCGGATGCCTACTGTCTGCTAGCTCAAGTGCTGGAACAACAGCCCGAGGGGGCAACCGAGCCTGCCGCCCCCATTCCCACCGCCCGAGAGACCTGGACCCAGTGCCTGCAATACGCCAATCGCCCCGAAGACGATCGCTGGGCAGGCCTGGCCCGAGATGCCCTAACAACCACGGAGACCCCAGACTATGCCGAGCCATCGCAATAGCCCTCAGGATTGGCCCTTGAGCCTGCGGCGGCATCAACCGCTTACTTGGAACCGATTCTGGCGATCGCTGCTCACCCTCTCGACCGCCGGAGTCGGCTTGGCGCTGCTGCCCACCGCTGCCTACGCTGGCCTAGCCCGCATCATGACCATCAGCGGCACTGTAGAGCTGCGACGCGAAGCCTGGAGCGAGTTTCGCCGTGCCAACCCCGGCACAGCATTGTACGGTTCCGACTGGCTGAAGCCCAGCCGAGGCAGCCGGATTTTGGTGATTTGCCCCAGCGGCAGTCGATGGCTCGTGCCCGCAGGCACGGAATCTGCGGTTCATAACGGCTGCCCCGGCACCCCGAGAGTAATCAAACCCCAGTTCGGCGTTGGCGATCTGCGCGGGGGCAGCGACCCAGCCACTCCCTACGTCATTTCTCCCCGACTTGATACAGTGCTCTCGCCCACGCCGACCCTGCGCTGGAACCCGGTAGAAGGGGCTGAGACCTACCGGGTCTCGCTGCAAACCCGACGCGGCCCGCTGTGGGAAATCGAAACTGACCAAACCACCATCCCTTACCCCGAAGACCAGCCACCTCTGTCTCCTGGCACCTTATATACCCTAGTGGTGGAGACCGATACAGGCGCGATCTCTACCGATGATCTTCCCGTTCTGCGGTTTAATCTGCTGACGGGCGATCGCGCTGAGGCCGCCCAAACCGATATCGCTGCCGTCGAGGCCCTGGATCTGCCCGATATGGTAAAAGCGCTGATCTTAGTGGAAGATATCTACCCCCGCTACGATCTGACCGGAGCCGCTATTGACGTCCTAGAGGAAATGGTAGCCGGGGGCTGCGAAACCGCCAAAGTGCGGCGGCTGCTGGGCGATTTCTACCTCAAAAGCGGCCTGCGCCTGCTGGCGGAGCAAAACTACGAAACCGCCCTGGCCCTGGCTCTAGCCACAGACAATCTCGAAGAACAGGTGCTGGCCCAGTATGGTCTGGGTACGCTCTATGCTCGGGTGGAGGAACCTGAGAAAGCGGTTGAATACCTAGAGGCAGCCCAGGCGGGTGCCCTGGCGCTGGGGGATATAACCCTGGCTGATGATATCGCCGCTGAACTGCCGTAGCAGCATGTCTAAAGTAACTTGTTACGAACGCTTTTCCGGAATGGGTGTGAGCAAGTGTGTTTATACTTGCAGCTACCCATAGAAAATTCCCATGCCCCATCGGTTGCCCTGGTTGAGCCTGCTGCCCTTGCCGCTGCTGCTGTGGGGAATGCCTGGACTAGCCACCGAGTTAGAGCAGGAGCTCATTGAAGGCAAATACACTGAGGTCTTTTTTGAGACGGCTCAGCCGTTGCCATTAATTAGCAGCAGCGATAACCCATTTGGACAGATCAAGCAAAACACAGACAGTGCAACTACCCGCCAAACCGAAGCCAACCGCCTTCTGGTCGAAGGCGCTGCTCAGTACGATCGTAGTGAATGGCAAGCAGCTCTAACTATATGGCAAAAAGCCTTAGAGGGTGTTTGAAAAGCTAAGGTTTGAGTAAAAAAGCTCACTCCGTGTAGGTTGCAGATAGATGACAGCAACGCCGGAGTGGAACTATGAGTAAAGACTACCCCAGCAATTTAACGCGAGACCCATACGAACTCCTGAGTGATTTACTGCCTGAGGCTAAGCCCGGTGGACGTCCCCGAAGTGTGGATTTGTGGGAGATACTCAACGCTATCTTGTATTTACTGGTAGAAGGCGTGCAATGGCAGGCGTTACCGGGCGACTTTCCACCGTGGTCAACGGTGTACACCTACTTTCGCAACTGGAGTAAGGATGGCACCTGGGTGGCCATTCATGATCATCTCCGGGAATGGGTGCGCATCGAGCAAAACCGCCGTGCCCAACCCTCAGAGGCTGTCATTGATAGCCAAAGCGTGAAAAGTGCGGCCATGGTCCATGAGGCGGTGGGCTACGATGCGGGCAACATTATTACTGGTCGCGAACGGTTTATGACCGTCGAGACGCTGGGTCTAGTGTTGTGGGTGCTGGTCACCGCCGCCAGTGTGCCCGACCGGGAGGGCGGCAAGCAGGTGCTCTCTCGGGTGAAGGCGATGGGTTCGTCCATGGAGCGTCTGAACCTGATCTGGGCCGATGGGGGCTTTAGTGGTCCCCCCTTCATGATGTGGGTAATGGATACCTGTCGTTGGATTGTCGAGGTCGTCTTACGACCGCAGCAGACCAAAGGGTTTGTCCTTCTGAAAAAGCGTTGGGTGGTCGAACGCACCTTCGGGTGGTTGATGGGATGCCGACGCTTGGTGCGAGACTACGAACGGCTGCCGGAAACGTCGGAAACCCTCATCTACCTCGCCATGATCCGTATCATGGTCAGGCGGTTGGCATAATTTTTGTCCTCGTCTGACTTTTCAAACACCCTCTTAGAAATTTCTCAAGTGATTGGTAACCGGGCCAATGAAGCCAGAACTCTCAACAACAATGGCCTTGTTTATGAATCGCTAGGGCAATATCCGGCCGCGATCGTGCAGTACGAGCAAAGTATGGCGATCTTCCGCGAGCTTGGTGATCGGGCCACCGAAGCCAGAACCCTCAATAACATTGGTGTCGTTTATGAATCGCTAGGGAATTATTCGGCGGCGATCATGCAGTACGAGCAAAACTTGGCAATTACCCGCGAGCTTGGTAATCGGGCCACCGAAGCAGCAACCCTTAACAACATTGGCGTCGTTTATGAATTGCTGGGGAACTATTCCGAGGCGCTGAGTTATTACGAGCAAAGTCTGGCAACCTTCCGCGAGATTGGCGATCGCGCTAGCGAAGCTCAAACCCTAGGCAACATAGGATTGCTGTTTGAGGCCCAGGACGACCCGGTTTTAGCCATCATTTTCCTTAAGCAGGCGATCAACTTCAGCAGGCGGGGGCCAAGGCGACCCTGGCCTCTCTCTGGCCCGTCAGCGACGGCGGCACCCAGGTCTTGATGAATGCGTTTTATAGCGCCCTGGCCACTGGCAAAACCAAGGCCGAAGCTCTGCAACTGGCGCAACAAGCCTTACTCACCGGCAATGGTGAAGCGGCTGGGTTGCCTCGCGGCGGGCTTGTGCCCGCCGATATCCCCGATGAGGTTGTTAGCGGCCTGGCCCATCCCCACTACTGGGCACCCTTCATTTTGATCGGCAATGGTCTTTAACACCTCCCAAACACACCGCCAATTCAGTCAATGTGTTAACGTGCCAACGCTGTCCATCACCAACTCTTCGCAAAGGCTCCAAAAGGGCTCTTCTAAGATGAGGAGATTTACCCGACTTGCTCAACAGAGATTTGTCTGCCATGAATATGCGCCTTCTTTTTCAAGGCCTCGGCTACGGAGTTTTGGCAGCTTGGGTAGCCGCAGGTGGGTTTGCCCCAGCCGCCGCTTCGGTAAACCTTGTTCAAACCCCTACCCTTTGCCAAAGCCGCGACCCCAACCAACTGCTTAGCGCAGGCATTCGCTATTTTGAATCAGGCAACTTTCAGACTGCTCTAGACTGCCTGGCCCCTGCCCTGCAAATCGTTGAACCCATTGCCCGTTCAGGCTCACCCGAGGCGCGTTTCGCCCTGGGGCAAATCTACTACTACCAAGGCTTCAGCCATACTGAACTCACTCACTACGCCCAGGCGCTCACTACCCTCAACCAGGCGTTGAGCATCTTTAGCGCGCCCCCCAGCCCTACCTGGCCCTACGACTCTCGAGATTGGCAAAGTTCCACCCTGCTAGAGCTAGCCACTGTGACCTCCAACGTGGGTGACTACAGTGCCTCCATTCAGTACATAGAAGCGGCTTTGCGGATTTATCAGTCCTTGGGCAATAGCACCCTGGAAGCCCAGAGCGCTGCTCTCAATAACTTAGGCTTGGCCCATAGAAACCTAGGCCAGTATGACCTCGCCCTCCAGAGCTTCCAAGAAAGTTTGCAAATTAAACGTCAATTCTTGGGTCAAACCAATGATCTGGGGGCAGAAGCTACAACCCTTGGTAACATTGCTCGTACCCTAACCTCCTTAGAGCGTTATCAGGACGCCCTACCAATTGCTCGGTCTGTGCTTACCTTTCGTCGTCAGGAGGGCGATTTATTTAGACTTTCCGTTACCCTCAACGATCTGGGCAACATCTACACCGGGCTTAAGCAGTATGACACCGCCCTGGCGTATTACCGAGAGGCCTTAGCCATGGCCGAGCAGCAGCAAAACCTCAGCCGCCAGGCCCTTACTCTGCGACGCATTGGGGCCCTGTACAGCCAAAGGGGCGACCTGGCCACAGCCACAGTGTTCCTCAAACAATCGGTCAATGTCACCGAACGCTTTCGGAAACAGCTGGTCGAGGGCGGGCTGAGTGAGGCCGACGAACAGTCTTACCTGTCCTCTGTAGAGGAGTCGTATCGCCTGCTGGCCGATGTGCTGATTAAGCAGGGGCGTATTCTAGAGGCTCAGCAAGTGCTAGATTTGCTCAAGCTTGAAGAAATTCGTGAATTTAATCGCCAAACCCGTGCCGTGTGGACCAGCCAAGGCTTGGTGTTAGATGATCTAGAGCGCGAGATTGTAGCGGCCCACAACAGCCTGATCGAGTTAGGGCGCAAAATTTTGGTCTGTGAGCAGGGGGGCTGTCCATCTGCTGAGCTAAACAGCTATTACCGCGACCAGGAGCGGTTGGTTGCCGACTATAACGGCAAGCTGCTAGCTTTTTACGAGATCATTAGCGATCGCCGCGCCAACGACCCCTACTTCCAATATCCCGATAACCTGTCCGATCGCGCCCGAGACATTCTGGCTACACCAAATACCATGCTGGTCTATCCTTTCGTGCTAGACGATCGCCTGGTGTTGCTCTGGGCTACTGCCGGCGGCATTGCTGGCCAGGTAGAGGTATCCGTTGACCTAGCCACACTTAGCGAAACCGTGTGGCAGTTTCGTCAACAACTCCAAGAGCCAGAAATATACTCCCTCGAAGCCCTGCAACAGACATCTCAAACTCTCCACAGCTGGCTGATTGCCCCCCTGGAGGCCTCTCTTCGGCAGAGTAATATTCGGGGTATTCAACGGCTGGTATTTGCCCATGATCGCGTTACTCGCTACATTCCTATGGCGGCGCTATACGATGGCGAGCAGTATTTGGTTCAGCGCTATGCCCTCTCCACCGTGTTAGCGGTAGAACTAACTGACACCACAGAGCGTTTAGGTGCTGTAGAATTGTCTCCTGTTCTAGGGTTAGGGCTATCGCAAAAAGTGCCTAACTTCACTGCGCTGCCCTACGTTGAGGCCGAGTTAGAAGGCATTATTCGAAATGCTGAAGCCCCAATTGACGGGATTTTCCCCGGTCAAATCTTTCTAAATGATGCCTTCAACTTAGATGCGCTGCGCAACAATGCCCGCAATCACAGAATTGTGCACATCGCTACCCACGCCGAGTTTGTACCGGGGCTGTACGAAAGCTCCTATTTTGTGCTGGGCAATGGCGATCGCCTGAGTATGAATGACGTTGATGCGATCGGTCGTCAGCTCCAAAACGTGCATTTGGTCGTGCTCTCGGCTTGTGAAACTGCCCTCGGTGGCCAGCGCACCGAAGACGGTCGAGAAATTGCCGGCATCAGCGCCTATTTTCTGGCCCCTAACCGAGCCAAAACGGTAATCGCTTCTCTATGGAAAGTTGCAGATGCCAGCACCAGCGTATTTATGCAGCGGTTTTACGGCTACCTAGCCCAAGGTCTGCCCAAAGGTCAGGCTTTGCAAAGAACACAACAAGACTTTCTAGACAACCCAGAAGCCATTGCCGATGATCTGCACCGGGGCGGGTTTGAACTAGCAAACTCCCCTCAGCATTCCGTCGATGCCAGCCACCCCTTCTTTTGGGCACCCTTCATCTTGATTGGTAACGATCTTTAGGTCAAAGCTTAAATCGAATGGGTGTTCCCTTGGCAGCAAAGGCCCAAAGATAGCGCTTGTGTTGAGGGCCGCGGCTAACATGGATAGGGCGATGTGCTCCATAAAAATAGAGTGAGTCAAAGGGTAGCTTCTGAGCCACAATCCAATCCACTAGGACATCGCTGGGCAAGTCAAGGACACGAAAATCACAGGCTGCCCCGAGGCGATCGCAGTAGTACCGCCCGTTTCGATTCACCTCGTGGGCCATGTGTTGGTCCACGCTGGGGGTTGCGATGCCGTGCTTCTTGCCCGTCACCGGGTCTTTTTTCGCCAGCCACCGTTTCAGCTCTACCGAGCAAAAGCCGTAGGTGAGCAGGAAGCGATCGCGCCCAAACTCATCAATTACCGGATCAACAATATGACGGCATAGGGCTTCCAAGGCCGGAAGCGTTTCGTCAGAGTTACTGGGGTACGGATCAATCTGGTCGGCGTACTTGCGGTAAGTCCGAGTACAGGTACAAAACTCGTCTAGCGTTAGGTAACGCCCCAGAAGCTGCGTGGTCATCAAACAGTTGCCTCCCCGACCTGGTTTTTCAACTTCAAGGCTAGAGTAACAATGCTTCAACCACCCATGGCCCCAGAAAGAGTTGAGACTTGATTCCGTTGGTACATAAGGCTTTCGGGAATTGTTTAACCGTTTTTTCAAAAAAATTGAATTTTTTCGATTGTAATGAAAACTGTTCTACCTTTTTATTTCCGGCGTTGCATAATTGAGAGATGAGTTAGGGTGATCTGCGATGCAATGTCCAGAATGTGGAGCCACTCACATCCGTAAGAATGGCAAGCGGAAAGGTAAACAAAACCACATCTGTGTAGCCTGCGGTCGTCAGTTTATTGAGGCCTATGAGCCTCACCGAGGGTACTCGGATGAGGTCAGACGCGAATGCCTCAAGATGTACGTTAACGGCGCTGGGTTTCGAGCGATAGAGCGAGTCAAAGGGGTGCACCATACGACGGTCATTACTTGGGTGAAGCAAGTGGGCGAACGCCTCCCCGATGCTTACGCCCCTGAAACGACGCCAGAGGTCGGCGAACTCGACGAGTTGGAAACCTTTGTAGGCTCAAAAAAACAAGATTTGGCTGTGGACAGCCGTTGACCACTTCAAAAAAGGAATCTTGGGTTGGGTCTTAGGCGACCATAGTGCCGAGACGTTTCAACCGCTTTGGACCCTGGTTGGCAGCTGGCAGTGTTACTTCTATGTCACCGATGGATGGACGGTGTATCCCAGCTTTATTCCAGCAGGCGATCAGATTGTCAGCAAAACCTATATGACTCGGGTTGAAGGAGAGAACACTCGATTACGGCACTATCTAGCCCGTCTGCACCGCAAAACGCTCTGCTACTCCAAGACCGTAGAAATGCTGGCTCACTCTGTTCGCTTGTTACTTCACTACCTCAAGTTCGGCGATGTGCCAGTCCCGTCAAGGTTCATCTCTTGATTCAGCAACGCCTTATTTCCCTCACCCTGGAGTACAACGGTAAGACAAACGTTTCACGCCTTGAAATTGTCTAACTATATTTTTAGTCCACATTAACTGTTTAGCCATGCCAACTCAGCCTCAGACCAGACCCCTCGGTGAAATGTTGCGGCGGGCAGGATTGCTCTCCCAGGCGCAGCTTGACGTGGTGCTTCAGGATCAAAAATGGCAGCCTGATTTGAGACTAGGCGACATTCTTGAGCTGCGCGGGTGGGTCAAGCGCGACGCCATTGAATTTTTCGCCGAACAGTGGCCAAAGCTCGCCATAGAGGGCCGGAATGGCCCCATTGGGTACTACTTTCAGCAGGCGGGGCTGCTGAACTCTCAACAGGTAGACGCCCTGCTGAAGGAGCAGACGCAGGCGGGGTTGAGAATTGGGGCGCTGGCGGTTTTGCACGGATGGCTGTCTCAAGAGACCCTAGACTGGTTTCTGCGATCGCTGGCACCGGAGGAGTCTGCGGCTTCTGCTTTTATAAAGCGAAAGCAGGCAGCCCAGGCGCAACCCGGCCAGCCAAAGACGGCTAAAGCGCCGCAGGCCGAAACGCCAACCGAGCCTAACCCGGATGACGTTTCCTGGGTTGGCTAAACAGGATAGTGGCTAAACTACAGCCGCTGTAGGGTGGGCACTGCCCACCATTGGGGTAACTATTAGCCAGAAGTCACCTAAAGAGTTCAACTCAGTTGCTAACCGGTTTTGCGTAAGCGTAAAGCAGTTCGACTTAACAGCTTGTTAGGTCTCCTTATACCAAATCCTGTCTGTATACCCCCGATTTGTAGGGGCATTACAGTGCAATGCTCCCTACGAGGTACCGGTTACGAATCGGGGTTGTGTGACTCGGATTTGGTATTAGCGTTAACTAGTTCTGCTTAAGCGTAAAGCAGTTCTCTTTAGATGCTAACCAGTTCTGCTTAAGCGTGAAGTAGTTCTCCACAGCCGTTGATGGGTTCTCAGTAGGGCTTAATCGGTTAGTGCCTATACCAGCTCCGAACTGCATAGCCCCGATGCCAAACAGGCGGCTTGTGCAGGGCAAACAGTCTTTGCTCTGGCCAACCGAGAGTCAGCCAGGGCGGATTCAGTAGTCAGCATTAGGTCTACTTGCCCGATGTGCCCGTAACGCGCTTGACGGCATCGGTCGCCTTTTCAATCAGGCTTTCGTTGTCCTCTTCTGGGTCAACCTTGCCTTCGGCCTGGCGCATTTCTTCGCGTATGCCTGTCGCTTCACTCATGTCATAGGCCCGATTGAGCCGTTCTTCGGCACTCAAGGGTTTGCCCTGGGTGCGCCCCGTCAGCTCATCCTTGGTTTGGCCGTGGGCTTCTTTCGAGTCAAAGGGAATTTGAGCTAGGCTCGGCTGTACGGCAATGGTCAAAAAACTGGTCAGGCTCAGGAAACAGGTTAACCCGATCATCAGCAAGCGTCGTCCCATGCGATCGCAGTGGAACCAGGAAAATGGCGTCATAGGAAAATCTCGTAGTCTTTATTGAGAGGCAAACCCTCTGGCCTACCTCTGCTTTGGTTCAACCTAACGGCGCGAGCGGTAGCGCCTGTTCCCTCTAGCGGTATACTTTGCGTCAGCTACTGGGGTAGGCACCGTCAGCCCTTTCAAAGTTGGCCAAAAATAGGGGTTGTAGTCCCGTTGATTAAAATCCAGGGTCAAGCTCTCAAACATTGGCTAAGCTGAAGTCACTCCTCTCGCTCTGTGCCCCCATGCCTGATCTGCAACAAACCTGGGATAACAGCCGCTTCTTCACCGGCAGTGACGACCCCCAAATTGCGGCTACCGTCGATCGCCTCAAGGCTGAAATCGATAGTCTGGCCACCCTCTGCGCTCCCTTCGTCGAGCCCATTGAGGCCGCCGCGATCGCTCCAGATCAGGTCGAGAGCTGGCTGACCCAGGTTAGAGCTGCCCACCAGCAGCGCACCGCCACCGCCAAACAGCTGGGTAACCTGCGCACCTTTATTTCCTCCATTCTCAGCGTTGACTCCCGCGATGCCAGCGCCAGCGAGTGGAAGCCTACCCTACAGCAGCTCGGCGCTGAGCTGAGCCAGGCCACCAAAGCCCTGGATATTTTTCTGCTGCGGGCCAGCGACGACTTTATTCAGGCCCTAGTGGCCGATCCGGTGCTTGAAGAGCTAAGTTTTTCGCTGCAGCACCAGCGCCAGCTCAACGACCAGCTGCTCAGCCTGGCCGAAGAAAAGCTGATCACCGGCTTGGCCGTGAATGGGCTACAGGGCTGGGGCAACCTCTACACCGAGCTTTCGGGCACCCTGAAATGCACCGTCGAGGGCGACAGCGTGGGCTTAGCTAAAGCGGCTAACCTGCTCAGTTCCCCCGATCGCGCGGTTCGCTCTGAGGCCTGGCACGGTGTCAATGCCGCCTGGGAGAGCCGGGCCGAAACGGTAGCGGCCATTCTCAACGCTATCAACGGCTGGCGGCTAGAGGAAACCAGACGGCGATCGCACCACCGCACCCTGCACTACCTCGACAAAAGCTGCCACCAGAGCCGCATCGATCGCGCCACCCTCGACGCCATGATGGACACCACCTATCAGCGGCGAGCCATTGGCCAGCGGGCCTTAAAGGCAATGGGCAAGGTGCTCGACCTTCAGCCCGCCCCGTGGGATTTGTTTGCGCCGCCCCCTGACAGCAGCCACGAGGGCCAGAGCAAAAAAATCACCTTTGCCGAGGCCATTGACCTGGTTGCCAACGCCTTTAGCCAGTTCACCCCGGCCATGGGCGACTTTGCCGTGATGATGGCCGAAAAAGGCTGGATTGACGCCCAGCCTACCCCCAACCGGTCCACGGGGGCCTACTGCACCAGCTTTGCCGAGCCGAAAGAGCCGCGCATTTTTATGACCTTCGAGGGCAGCATGAACAACGTGCTGACCTTAGCCCACGAGCTGGGCCACGCCTGGCACAACTGGGTCATGCAAGATCTGCCCCGCTACAAAACCTTTTACCCCATGACCCTGGCTGAAACGGCCAGCATTTTTGGCGAAACCCTGGTGCGCGACGCCTTGTTTGAGCAGGCCAGCACCCCCGAGCAAAAGCTCAACATTGCCTGGGAGGAGGGGTCTGCCGCCGCCACATTTTTGCTCAACATTCCGTCGCGCTTTACCTTTGAGCAAAACCTGGTCGAAGCTCGCCAGCGCGGATTTGTGCTCGCAGACACCCTCAAAACCATGATGCGCGACAGCTGGCAGCACTGGTACGAAGACAGCCTGACCAGCTACGACGACATGTTTTGGGCCAGCAAGCTGCACTTCTCGATCGCAGAACTGAGCTTCTACAACTACCCCTACCTATTTGGCTATCTATTTAGCCTCGGCATTTACGCTCAAAAAGACCGCTACGGCAGCGCCTTTAACGATCTGTATACCAACCTGCTGCGCGACACCGGCAGCATGACCGCAGAAGACGTTGTGCAACGCCATCTGCAGCAAGACATTCGCCAGCCTCAGTTTTGGCAAGCCAGTTTAGATATTGTCGATCGCGCCGTCAGTCGGTTAGAGAGCCTGGCTCTGTAGCAAACTCAAACGGAGAAACCCGTCTTTTGCTTTCGTTTGGTCTTCGACTTTTTCTTTGACGAGCTTTGGCCGACCTCTTGCAACGCCTCTTGAAACAGGTTGTGCAGGTGTATCGGTACGTTTGCGATCTCTGGCAGCGTCGGCTCTAGCGGCTTGTCGGCCTGAACTAACACCTCATCTAAATCGGCCGGGGTTAGTTCTGGGCGATCTAAAACTCGGCCCAGAGCCGCCATCAGCGGCCCTGGGTTTTCGTCAACCAGGCAGCGCCAGATGTAGGCATTGACCGCGTCATCCTTGAGATACTTCTGAACCAAGCGGTCTAGCTTAGCCGTGGAGGCTTCGTCGGTCGATTCCACCAGTTCGGTGAGTCGGGTGTAGTCTTTTAGAAATGTCTGCCCCCAGCGGGGGTGAACAAACACGGTAACCGCTTCTGCCCGGCGCAGGTCGTCGGGCAGATTGATAGATGGCATAACCATCTTGAGAGCTTTTTTGTTCTGGAGCAGGCGGCTCACCTGGCTGCCGTCTTCGCCAAACGACTCCATCGATTCTGCAATCTCTTCTTCAGAAACACCGGCTTCAGCCGCCAGCTCCTGCAGCGATTTAGACCCATCAATCCCTGCTTCTTCCAGGCGGCGCTGGGTGGTGACATCCTGGTATTCGTTCAGCTTTTTGTTGAGCTCATGACCCGAGAGGGTGACGCGATCGCCGCCAAAAAAATCAACAAAGTCTTGGTGAAAGCGCTCTACAGACTCCCAGGCTTCTTCTAAAAGATCTGGGGCATCACCGTAGAGGTAGTTGGGGAACCAGTTTTTGAAGTTGCCAATGGCGACCGCCAGTTTGGGCTTGCCTAGCTTGCCCAGCAGCATCAGCGGGCCTGAAAACGTCCACTCGTCTGGGGCAATGGGCAGCAGGCGAGTGACGACAATTTCGCCCGGACTGAACCGGGCCAGCTCTTCGGCTGACTGGGCTCCGTTGGGTTCTACCCAGTAGTGCTTTTCTGTCAGCCAGTTCATCAGCTCGTAGCGCCTGGGTGAACCCTCAGGCGAACCCTTGTCTGGCACCTGAAGAACTTTGAACAGGCCGTTGAAGGTATTTTGCCAGCTCTTGACCAACGCCTGGTCAGCCGCAGACAGCTGGGATTGAGCTTGGATAAAAGCATCTAGAACCGAGTGGTCGGCGACTTGACCCTCGGTTAGAAACATATCGATGGCGAGTTCGGAGCGACTGATGCCTTGCAGATTGGTCGCTGACCAGTGTTTTAAGCGATCGGCACTGTAGCTTTCTAAGGCCGTGGCTAAAGCGCCATCGGCGTCCAGCACAAAGTTATACAGTTCTTGCTTTAATTCTTCAGATCGCTTTAACTGATCGTTCACAGAAAACCCTAGTTAACACAACGAAACCCTTGACAACCCGCCTTTAAAAAAGGCTTTAGGACAACTGGCATTCAGTTGTCCTAAATCATTATAAGCAGGTGAGCCGTACTATTCCAGGGCAGTATACTACCTGGTGTAGCGTACCGGGGCCTTATCTTACAGTGCATTGGGCTAGGGCCACGACGCACTCTTGGCCTAGGCTACTGGCATCCATCTATTTCAGTTAGCTGTAAGTGCTGCTGATTAGACAGTCCGCTTGGTTGCTGCATAGTAGATGAACAGGGCAACAATGGCACCCAAAACAGCGATGATGACGCCACCAATGCTGAGGCCAGTTGCCGTGAGGGCTAATGATCCTGTGGTGAGCAGGGTGTAAATGCTACCCCCCACAAATGCACCGATAACACCTAGAATGAGGGTGCCCAGAATGCCGCCGCTCTGATGGCCGGGATAAATTGCTTTAGCAATTGCACCGGCAACCAAACCCAAAATAAGCCAAGCTAAAATATTCATAAGACTGTCTCCAGAGTGTTGAAAAAAGCAGTTAGGAAGCAGTTAAGAACTTCAAAAACCTACTTGCTTTTTTCTTTTCAACATTAATTTAGCAAGCCAGCCTGGCTGGTGATACTCTCTAAGGGTACAGTTCGCTTAATCTAAAGGTAGATAGCTATTCTGCCTGAGCTGCCAGTGGTTTTGGGATGAACGTCTTACTATAAAACCCTTAGCTTTGCGAACTGTAGGGCGCGCGACCAACTCCCGCTACAGTGCTCAATCTCACCAGCGCTGCCACGCCCGACCCATTTAAATGGCTTGTACTGAAGCAGAAGTACCTTGGGTACGCAGCGCACGGCCCTACAGGTCGGGTTCTACCAAAAGACAGAGCGGCGGAGCTGAGGTTTCTCTTTAAGCTGAAGGGGTCTAGCTTTCCCTTTGCAGAGCGAATAATTTTTCATGGCTCAAAACAGCTTTAAGCACGGCGATCGATCGCGCTGGAGTACGCCGTGACTGGTTCTATGTTTGATTACGACCTCCTTGTTATTGGTGCCGGGTCGGCTGGTTTGTCGGCGGCAAGGGCCGCTGCTCAGTACGGAGCCCAGGTGGCGATCGCCGACCCCGACTTAATTGGGGGTACCTGCATCAATCGCGGCTGCATTCCTAAGAAGTTTTTGGTGTTTGCCGCCGACTTTGCTCGCCAGCAGTGCCTGGCTAAAAGCTACGGTTGGGTCAACCCCAGTGGCAAACTTGACTGGCTGGCGCTGCGCAGTGTGATCGATCAAGAACTCGCCAAGCTGCGGCAGTCGTATCAGTCGAAGTTAGCCAAACTGAACGTTACCGTGCTGAACAGTGCAGCCCGGTTTGTTGACCCCCACAAAGTTGAGCTGGGCGATCGCACGATTACCGCCGACAAAGTTATTATTGCCACTGGCGCTAAGCCCGTAAAGCCTGACCTACCGGGTGTCGACTGTGGCCTCACCTCGCGCGACATGTTTCGCCTAGAGACATTGCCCAACCAGCTCACGATTGTGGGCGGCGGCTACATTGGGGTTGAGTTCAGCAACATTTTTGCTACCTTGGGCTGCAACGTCACCCTGGTTGACAAAAACGACTGGATTTTGCCCGGCTTTGACCAAGATATTCGCCAAACCCTGCACCACAGCCTGATGGAGCAGGGCATTCGGGTGTGGTCAGAGACGGCGCTAGAATCGGTACGCACCGACTCTAGCGGCATTCACGTTTCGCTTTCGGGTCAGCACGACGACACGCTGCTGGCCGATACACTGCTGCTGGCGCTGGGGCGTGCCCCTAACCTGGAGGGGCTCAACCTGGAGGCAGCAGGGGTTGAGGTCAACGAGAAGGCGATCGCCGTCGATGAGTACAGCCGCACCTCGCAGCCGTCAATCTTTGCGATCGGCGACTGCACCAATCGCCTGCCGCTAACCCCCGTGGCTAAGGCCGAAGGCGCTGCCGCCGCCAAGACTCTCTTTACCGATCAGCCTCAGGCCGTCTCCTACCGCTGGGTGCCCTCGGCAGTGTTCTGCTCTCCCGAGGCCGCTACCGTGGGCTGGAGCGAGGCCGAAGCGAGATCCCACGACGACCTGGAGATTGAGGTGCACTGCTCTCGCTTTACGCCACTGCGCTACAGGCCGCTGTCGCAAAAACGAGAGGCGATGATCAAGCTGGTGGTCAACGCAGCGTCTCAAGAAATACTGGGCCTGCATCTGGTAGGTGACGAAGCCGCAGAGATGATTCAAGGTTTTATTCCGGCGCTGCGGCGGGGGCTAACCCTGGCGGAACTGTCGGAAACCATTGGTCTCCACCCCACCTCTGGCGAAGAAATTTTTGACCTGGACTAGCTCAGCCTGCACTTATTTCAGCCTGAGAGGGTCGAGTTTGATACTACGTTCTACCCTTTGACGCTACTCAGTCTTTGATTTTTTCTTTAGTTTGAGACCAATGTTTATTTATTTGGATCGGGAGAAAAGTGTTTATGACTAGCGATGTTTCACTGGATACAAACGACGTTAAGCAGGTGCGCGATCGCTCGCTGTGGACTGGCGTTGTACTCGCTATTTTTGGCGTGGTGGCGATCACACTACCGATTGTTTCCACCATTTTTGTTGAAACCTGGATTGCCCTAATTCTGGCCTCCGCCGGGGCGACCAAGCTGTTTTACGCGTATCAAACCCGCGCCCAGGGTGGCACATTGTGGAAGGTGCTGCTCGGCGTTCTCTACATCGCCACGGGCATTATGTTGTTTATTAATCCCCGCACCGGCATCTTGACGCTGACCCTTTTGCTGGGCAGCTTTTTGCTCACCGAGGGCGTATTTGAGCTGATTTTGGCCTTTCGGCTGCGACCTCAGCAAAACTGGACCTGGGCCTTGGGCAACGGCATTGTCACGCTTCTGCTGGGGGCGATGATTTGGTTTCAGTTTCCCTTCGATGCGCCCTGGCTGCTGGGTACTCTGGTAGGTGCCAGTATTTTGTTTACAGGTATTTCTCGAATTGGGCTGTCGTTTAAAGCTCGCGAAGTTCTTAAGCACGAATCTGAGTCAGCGGCCTCTGCTTAGACTTGGTCAGATTTGCGCCTGCTATAGTCTGAATTGTTCAACCTAGCCGATGCTGGTCTTTAGCTGGCATCGGCTAGGTTTTTTATAGGGGTATGAACGTTAGAGTGGCATTCATTACAAAGCTACTAAAGGGATAGAGCGCCTGATTAATACCGAATCCGATCCACAAACCCCCAATTTAAAACCAGCACCCCGTAGGGGCATTGCAGTGCAATGCCCCTACAAATCGGGGGGTATACAGATAGGATTTGCTCTATAAATAGCCGTCCCTAGCCCCTTTGGGGCGGCTGAGTGCCCAGCACTCGCTTCGCGAACACCAACGACTTCGCTCAGGGACCGGCTATGGCTGTTTTTATCGTTGGGGGTGCCGCGCTAGCGGCATGGACGATTGGTATAAGATGAAGCGACCTGTGCTCAATCGTAATAAAGTTTAGTAGAACGCCTCATCTATCAATTCTTTTGGCGATTCTTTTAGCGATCGCCGCCGTGCTGACCACCGGCAGCGCCGACGCCGAGCCCCCGACCGCCCACAATATTCTTTGGGGGCCTGCCAATATCAGGAGTCAAAACAAACAGTCCAATCGATAGAAGTTGATCCCCAGCGCGTTCGTTAGGCTGCCAGTAAGACGAATGCTGAAGAGATTATGCCTTTACTATCCCAATCTGAATTTAAGCGGTTGAGCCAGTCTGCGAGCGACTACTCGGCCTCAATCTACCTGCCCACCCACGTGGCTGGGCCAGAGATTCAGCAAGACCCAATTCGACTCAAGAATTTGCTCGGTGAAGCAGAAACCAAACTGCTCGAAGCGGGCTTAGACAAGCGGGGGGGACAGCAACTGCTGCAGCCCGGCTTTGATCTGCTCGAAGACGATGGCTTTTGGCGACACCAGAGTCAGGGGTTGGCGCTGTTTTTGACCACTGAGTCGATGGAACTGTACCGACTGCCGCTGGAATTTGAGTCGCTGGTGGTGGTGGGCGATCGCTTTCACCTCAAGCCCCTGCTGCCGCTGTTTTCAAGCGATCGCTACTTCTACCTGCTGGCGCTTAGCCAAAACCAGGTGCGACTGTTTCAGGCCACCCGCTACCACATCAGCGAAGTGACCCTCGAAAGGGTGCCCACCAGTTTAGATGAGGCGCTGCGCTACGATGACCCCGAGGCCCAGCTGCACTTTCATAACGTCAGCGGCTCGGGCAGCGTGCCCAACTACCACGGTCACGGCGTTGGCACCGACGACAACAAAGACAACATTCGCCGCTTCCTAAGAACCGTGAACGAAGGGCTGCACCCCTACCTCAACCAGGAAGACGCGCCTCTGGTAATTGCCTCGGTTGACTACCTGCAGCCGATCTACCGCGAGGTGAATACTTACCCCCACCTGCTTGAGGACGGTGTTTCGGGCAACCCAGACGAGGCCAAACCCGAGGATCTGCGCCAGGCCGCCTGGGAAAAAGTCGCCGGACTGCTGGAGGAGTCTCAACAGCAGGCGGTGGTGCACTATAACAATCTCAAGAGCACCGACCAGGCCAGCGATCGCCTGCCCGACCTGCTGCCCGCCGCCTGTCGCGGCCAGGTCGATGTGCTGTTTACCAAAGCCAATGCCCACTGTTGGGGACAGTTCGACTTCAATTCGGGTCAGCTGCAGCAGCACGACCAGCCCCAGCCCCACGACCAGGACTTGCTCGATCTGGCCGCTGTGCAGACCTTTTTGCAGGGGGGTACTGTTTACGTGCTTGACGAAGAGGCCATGCCAACTCAAACCCCGGCAGCGGCGGTCTACCGCTACACCCTGGCAACGTAGGGACAGCGGGCCGGTGGCAAATTCGCTTTGTCTATTGTGACAAGCTCTAACAAGCTAAGCAATATTTAAGGTGTCCGAGTTGAGGTAAGTCTCAACCCGGACACCTTAGCTTTAAGCGGGTATCGCGATCGCCAAGCGTGGTTAGGGTATGCCAAAGTTTCTGGAGCGATCGCAATAACTTCCATCGGTTTTGATTGAACCGTTAGCGCGATCGCCACCACCCCATTCAATCAGGCGCAGAAGCGGGGCGACTCCCAACTTCGCCGTTAGACTGAATCTGAAGGGCAAACCTCCAGTCAAAAAAGGGGTACCGAATGGCACCCCTTCCCCAAGCAGTCTGGTTACATCAATTAGTTCTGAAACCGTTGCCCTAAATGCGAGGATCCGTAGAGGTCGGAGTCGTCACGCGATCGTCGGTGCGATAGGTTGTTGTGGTCCGCTCCTTGTTGCGTCCGGCCAAACCAGCCAGGCCAAGCAAGCCCAAGAGACCCAACCAGCCCCAGTCAAAGCCGTCGTTGTCCTCGACAGCGTAGTTTGGGTCAGAGTAGGTTGCATCAGGCGCGACAGTCCCAGGCGCAGCGTCGTCAGAAAGGGTCGGATTAACCGGTTCAGGAGTTGTCTGGGCAGCAGCCGGTAGCGCAGATGGCAGAACAGCCAGGCTCAGCGCCAGTGCACTAGCTCCAACCCATTTCGATGCAAGATTGCTTTTCATACGTTCAGTTCCTAAAGCCAAGTTTTTAACCACAAAGGATGCCTAGTCTGTCCACAGCAGCTAAACGTTGGCTGTAGATTGTTGACCACAAGCTACGGTTTAGCCAGGGTTAAGCTCAGTAGAGCAAACCTTTGATGCTTATAGCCTATAGACTTTTTTCTTAAGTGTTATTCACCGTTAGTTATAGATTTTACACACCTGGCTACTGCTAATGGTTGAGCAGGCTAAATCCTGCAGCAATTCAGCGTGAACCGTGAAATTTTGTAGAGCAAATATCTGGTTTGCTTGGGCAAAATGGCCGCCCTGTTGTTACAAATTGCAAATGAGCGATCGCTTCATTTCTCTTTACACATAAAGCTGCAGAATCCCTCACTATTAAAGTAAAAAGTAGAGATTTGCGTGCCCAAGGACCCGCCGAACTTTCTGTCAGCTCAAAGTCATCCTTCAGTAAGATGACGTGTTTACTAATTTAGGTAGTGCCATCCCTTATTCCTGGGTCGCCTGCTGAATGGGTTTGTTGCCTGAATCGTCGCCT
Source organism: Nodosilinea sp. LEGE 06152 (assembly GCF_015207525.1). GTDB lineage: Bacteria > Cyanobacteriota > Cyanobacteriia > Phormidesmidales > Phormidesmidaceae > Nodosilinea. Next base: position 7,801 of record NZ_JADEWR010000037.1, on the reverse strand, counting down.
TGTACTTCTTGCACCTACAAGCAAACAGGATCTTGCAAATTATGGCTGCCTTTACAATCGCTGGCTTTACGTTTGAAGAGAGCGATCTCGTCACCGACGGCTCTATCGTAGAAGGAGCATCGACAACCCAGCTCTTTTTGTCGGGGCTGCAGTTTCCCGACCTTTTAGACAACACGGTCGGCGCGCTAGTGAGTGGCAGCAATGGCCAATCGATTGCGTTGGGTAATCTTTTTAATCGCTCAACCCTAGAATTGACCTGGGATATGGGCGCTGGCCCCGTCAACCAAACGGGCGATGACTTCGTTGTCTTTGAAAATGGGTTCGCTAATGGCCCTGAATACTACGCTGTCGCCGTACGCAGCGCCACTACGGGACAGTTCACCCCGTTTCGCTACGAAACCTTTGACAGCTACGACGAAAGCGCAATCAACGGCCCCAGCGACGGTACAGGGCTTTTTGCCACAGCCTTCGATCTAAGCGATTTTGGTCTGGCTTCGGGAGAGGCCATTGATGCAGTTCAGATCAAAAATTTAGCGGCGACAGATATAGCCAACGACATTTTTGATCAGGGACTGGTTGGTCTACCGAATACCAACGGCTTTAATGTAATATTTGACTTTTTACAGCGGCCATTCGCCCTAAATAAGTTTGACCCCGACATCACCCTGGTTGCGGGGTTAAATGGCGGTACGCTATCGCCTCAGCCTTTACAGCTCTTCGACACCAGCAATAATTTGGTCGGCGGTTTTAGCAGCATTCAGGCCGCTGTAGATGCTGCTAGCGATGGCTATATTTTGGTTGCTGCCGCTGGCATCTACAGCGAAGACGTTATTCTCGATAAAGAATTAACCCTGATTGGAGCTAACTTTGGCCTAGCTGGTAACGACAGTGCCCGTGGCCCAGAGTCTATAGTTGAAGGATCATTTACGCTCGGCGACAACAATATCTCGATTCTGGGGTTTGAGTTTGTCAACGACTCAGCGACCATTCAAGGCGGCGGCAGTCGCGATAATTTCAGCAATATTGCAATCGCATTTAACGACTTTGTGGGGCTAACCAACTCGACTCAGACCTTTATTACCAATGGATTTGGTACCGGAGGCGCATCTTCGGGAGGGGCCAACTGGTCAATTACTAAAAATTACTTTAACGGCATCAGCGGCAACGATGCTTCGATTATGCGCATTGACAACGTCAACGGACTGCTGATCGCTGACAATGTCGGATTCCATAACGACACCAGTGCCTCTGGGCGGCGAGGCATTCAGGTTGACAATTCTCAGAATGTTGAGATTGTACGCAATGTTATTGATCTAGGTGTAACCGACTTTTCCAGCGAAGCAAGCGCATTTAGTGCCGCCCTCTACAATCTTCAGCTTTCTTTAGATAAGGATGGCTCGGCTAGCTCTACCTCAAATGTTGCGATCGCAGGCAACACATTCTCAGGTGCCTACGACGGCATCGTCACCCTCGACGATCGCGATTTGACGGGGGTAGATATCGTCAACAACACGTTCAACAACCTATTTTATGGCGTTCGTTTGGCAGCGGCGGCAGGCGAATCAGAGCAGGGCACTCAGTCTGACATTGAGATTAGCGGCAATCTTTTCAATAGCATTACAGCCGCTGCCGTAGCGTTTGATCATCGAGAACCGGCTGAGGCTTTCTCCGACATTGTGGTTGAGAATAATACTTTCAATGGCGCGTTTGCCGGGATTGCTCACATCAGCCCAGAGACGCAACTGATATCGGGCACCAATCGCTTCGAGGGGTCTAACGGCAGCGACGAACTACTTGGCGGCAGCGGTGACGACAGCCTGTTTGGCTTTGGCGGCAACGACTTTTTCAACGCTGGCACCGGCAACAATATTGCCTCTGGTGGCGAGGGTGTAGATACCTTTGCCTTGGTTGAGGGGGCTGGCATTACTACCGTACTCGACTTTGATGCCGCTGTGGACAAGCTGACCAACACCACCTTTTTTGATGTCATTTTGGCTCAGGGTACGGGCGCAGCGGCCAGCACTACGTTTGTTTTAGACAATACAACCTTTGACGTGATGGCCCAGCTACTGTCGACCAGTGCAGCCGACATTACCCCAGCCACGTTTGTTTAGGCTGGTGCTCAGTCCAAGCCATCCAAAATCGATACCTGGTAAGGGGGCAATGGCGAGAGCCTATTGAGACTGCGGGGGTGTGCGGCGGCAAGCTTCGTATTGCTGAGCACCGCGTTCGGGTGCAGGATATTGCGGTTTGGTATGAGCAGATAAACCTGACTACCGATGCGATTGTCTACCATCACCCCAGCAGTTTTCTAGGGGATATCTATGCGGCACTGACATACTATTCGGCGACTCACAGGCTCCACGGCATCGGCGTTGCCGAACCCCGCGCCTGGGGTAAACCCCAGCTCGACCCCATCCCCGGCCAACCCATGGGCATTCCACCAAATGAATACGCCGTTGAGCAGGGCAAACAACCTTTGCCCCTACAGCGTTCTGGGTATAGTCAGCGTTTTTTTGGTTTCACAGGCCAGTTAAACAGGTGGATCGCTAGGTATAGTCAGGGTATTGCCAGCGCATTACCGTAGGGCCATGAGTACAGACCTTCCCCCACCCCCCGACAGCCGCAGCGAGCTGGTGCAGTTTATTCTGCTGGCGCGCGATCGCGGCACTTCCGACGAGTTCATTAGCAGGCTGCTGCGCGACTACGGCTGGCCCTCCCGCGAGGTCGAGCGGGCCTTTTTTGAAGTGTACGAAGGGCTGCTGGGTCGCCCCATCCCCACGCCGCGCGGCGGATCGGGCGAGCTGGCGCGCGATGCGTTTTTCTATTTGCTGGCCTTTGTCACCCTGGGCATTTGGCTTCAGGCGCTGGGGGAGATGGCGTTTATCTTCATCAACCATCTGATTCCCGACAGTTTAAACAACTACTACGGCGACCCGTCGTGGCAGGTGGCCTTTGCCCTGGCGCGGCTGATCGTGGCCTACCCGGTGTACCTGGGGCTGATGCGGCAGATCAACTACGACCTGGCCGCCCACTGCGAGAAGCACTTTTCGGAGGTTCGCAAGGTGCTCACCTACCTGACCCTGCTGATCGCCACCATCATTGCTATTGGCGCGGTGATTGCGTTTTTGACCTCGTTTTTGCGGGGCGAACTGACGCTGCGCTTTTTGCTCAAGGTGCTGGTGGTGCTGGTGCTGGATGGTGGAGTGCTGTGGTACTACTTCGACTGGATTCGGCGCAAACCGGCTCCGAAGAGATTGAGGGTGCAGGGTGAAGGGTAAAGTGGAGCCGTTCAAAATTCAAAATGGACAGTGCAAAATGAGAATCTAACTTTGAATTTTGAATTTTGAACTTTGAACTTGGCAAACAAAAAAGTTTTAGTGGACAAGGGCAATGACTAGCACGACGGATAGTCACAAGTCGTTTGATCGGGCCTTTGCCGGGGTGGCAACGGCGGCGGTGATTGCTGCGATCGCAGCGGGCTTTTGGGTGCTGGGCACGCCGGGGCGACAGCGCGAGATCGCCGCCGATCGCCAGCGATTGCAGGATATTGCCACCATGGCTCAGCAGCTCCACGAGCGCTACCTGGGGACCAACAGCGACCTGCCGCTGCCCACCACCCTGGAACCAGAAAATTTGCGCTACGACCCGTTGACCAATCAGCCCTACGAATACGCGCGGCTGAGCGATCGCACCTTTGAGCTTTGCGCCACCTTCGACACCGATAGCAGCACCCATCGCCTGAGCAATCAAAACCCTACCCCTGAGGCTCAGCGCTGGCAGCACCCTGAGGGACGGCACTGCTTCGAGTTTGATGTAAACGTGTTTCCGACCTTGACCTATTGAGGACGGCGCGATCGCAGGGGCGCAAACCTTGCGCCCCTGCGATCGCTGGGCTTAGATGGTCGCTGGGCACAGGTTGGGGTTAGGCAAACGCCATTTGCCCCTGCGCGTTAGACCAGCGCCGACACCTCTTGCACCTCCTGCATCACGGCTTTGGGGTCGGGCAGGGTGTCGGGGTCGCCCACGTAGATGCCCAATGACCGGGCCACTTTGACCATGGTGCTGTCGGTTTCTACCGGGCTGGGGCAGACGCCGCGCTGGTGGCAGCTGCGCACGGTGGCGATCACGTCGCTGAGGTCTTTGGAGCGCACGCGGCCTGCTTCCCACACCACCAGGCGGTTGTAGCGGGCTTCGGCAATCAAATCCACGGCTTTGCGGCCAAAGGCGGCGGCCAGCAGGCGATCGCTGGCGGTGGGAATGCCGCTGCGCTGAATGTGGCCCAGCACCATGGCGCGGGTTTCGACCCGATCCATATCGCAGTAGGCGATGTCGCCGGTTTGGCAGAGGGTGCGGCTGCGATTGGCGATCGCCGTCGCCAGCGATTCGCCAATTAGGTGCTGGGGCTGGCCGTCTTCGCCGTGGACGCCCTCGGCCACCACCACCAGGGCAAACTTGCGGCCCCGCTGGCGCAGCTCGGCGATGTGCTGGCAAATCTGTGTGACCACCAGAGGGTTCAGTTCGGGTACCAGCTCAGGAATGAGGATGACATCGGCCCCACCCGCAATGCCGCCGTGGAGCGCCAGATGGCCAGCGTCGCGGCCCATGACCTCAACTACCATGACGCGATCGTGGCTGGCGGCGGTAAAGGTGAGGTCGTAAAGGGCGCTATTCACCGTTTGCACGGCGGTATTAAAGCCGATCGATTTTTCGGTGAAAGGCACGTCGTTGTCGATGGTTTTGGGAATGCCGATCAGGTTCCAGCCGCCGCGCTGGGCTAGGTCGTAGATGATGTCGAGGCTGCCGTCGCCGCCGATCGCAATCAGCGCATCCAGGTTCAGCTTTTGGTAGCCCGCCAAGATTTTCTCAACATTGTCGATGCCCTCGGGGTAGCCCTTGTTGAGCGAGCCGAGAATGGTGCCGCTGAGAAATTGCAGCACGTCGAGCCCCTGCAAAATGCCGGGGATGTCGTAGCCGTGGTCGGTGAGGCGCAGGTGGTCGGGGTCGTACTTGCCGTCGGCCACCTCAATGAACCCAGCGGTGCTGTAGGGAATGCCAATCACATCCCAGCCGCGCCGATTGGCGCACTTAACCACCGCTCGAATGACGGCGTTGAGGCCGGGGCAGTCGCCGCCGCTGGTAAGAATGCCAATGCGCTGAGTGGGGGTCATAGAAGATTGTCCGAAAGGCTTTTCTCCCTAATCCTCAGGCCGATTGAGCCTGGGGCAACCGCGCGCTTCAACAGTCTTTAACAGTCTTAACGGAGAATAATCTTCGACCCTAGTTTGCTTAACTACACAGGTCGGTAGTCCACTCCTGGGAGCCGCGATCCACTTGGCAGCGCACCTGCCGACCGGCCCAGTCGAGCCGCCACTGGTCGCCCTCGGGCACAAATTCCAGGTAGTAGCGCATACCGTTGACCGAGTCGTCGGCCAGACCCGTCTGGGTGAGAATAACCAGCGCCTGCTCGTCGGTTTGCTCGACTAGCTCGGCCTCTTCTTCAAAGTTGCCTTCCCCCGGCTCGGTGCTGCCAAAGGTGGCGAGGGCGACTTCGGTGGGGTCTGCGCCCACCGCACCTTCGGGAACGGGTATTTCGCTGTAGGCCGAGCGATCGCCCCCAGTATCTTCCTCCCCTGGCGTTGGAACCGGGTCTTCTGTAGCGGGTGGAACGACCTCTGGGGTGGTAGTGGAGGGCTGACAGGCCATCAGCGCCATTGTCAGTACACCCGTGGTCAGGGCGGAAAGCAGGTAGGGTTTGAGCATGATTTTCTCGCGATAAAGGTTAATTGACGGGTAAAGACGGCAAAAAACTCCTTCATTCGCACCATACAGGCGAAATCTATGCTTTTGATAGGTCTTGGTTCACCAATTGAAACCTTTGGCCAGCGAAAAACTCGCTAGGGCTGTAGCTGCTGAGTCGTAAACCATCAGCGGCTACAGCCCTAGCGATCTGTCAAAACTAAATTTGTAGGTTGGGGACGCGCCAGCGGAACCCGAAAAGGTCGCCTGCTGTTGGGTTCCACTCAACCTACGAGAACCCTAATGTTTGGTATTGACCCTGTCCTGGCCTATTGTTTGGGGCGGGCGGAGCAACGCTGATTAGTCGGGGTTGGGACGGTTGGCGGTGGGCAAGTCGCTGGCCTCCGGGCTGGATTCGGAGGGGATGTGATCTTCGGCGGTGCTGGGGGTTCCGCCGCCGGCACCGTTGGGGCTTTCGCCAGCGGTGGCATTGCCAGCTTCTTCTTGAGAAATTTCGGGGTTGGTTTTAGTGGCGGCTTTTCTAGCCCCAGGGTTTTGGGCGACGTCGTCGGAGAGGTCGTCTTGACGGGTTTCGGGGTTAGCCATGGTAAGTCCTGTCTGTGATGGTGGACTTTTAGTCTAGGAAAGAGAGACCTTGGCGACCTCAACAGTAGGGAAGACTTTGAATCGTTGAGAATAGTTGATCAAGCCGGATGGGCGGCCCCCACCGAGGCGGGAGCTACTAGCCGCTGGTAGACCTCCTGGTGGCGATCGCAGATGGCATCCCAGCTAAAGGCTTGAACAAAGCTGTGCCCTGCTTCCGCCAAACGCTGCTGTTCAGCCGGGTTTTGCAGCAGGGCGGCGATCGCATCCCCCAAAGCGGCCCCATTGCGCGGGGGTACAGGGCAAATCACCTGTTTTTCGACCAGAACGGCATCGGTTTCGGCGGTGCGGGTGGCGATCGTGGGCAGGCGGTGGGCCAGCAGGGCCAGCAGCGAGCCGCTTTTGAGCGTCACGCCGGGGTTAAAGGGCAGCACGCCCAGGTCGGAGCCGGAGAGGTAGCGGGAGGCGCGATCGGCATCAATATAGCCGGTGCAGTGGACGCGATCGGTGAGATCCAGGTCGCGGATTTGCTTCTGTATCTTTTGCCAGTATTGCTCAGCGTCCTGGCCGCGCAGGGCCAGGGTTTCGACGCCGCCCAGCAGCAGCAGACGGGCCTGGGGCTGCGCTTCGACCACCTGGCGAAAGCCCTGCACCAGCGGCTCAATGCCCTTGACGGGGTGCAAAAAGCCAAAGAAAGTGACAACCTGGGCCTGCTCAGGCCAGCCGCAGTCGTGGCGCAGCTGCTGGCGGGCGGTGGCGCGGTCTACGGGGGCGACGGCGAGGTTGGCGGCAATGGGAACGGTGTTAATGCGATGGCCCGCTGGGCCGGTTCCTGAACCATCGCGCCGCTCCGGCAGCCGCTCTTTCATAATCCGCGTAATGTTCTCGTTGGTGGTGAAGATAGCGTCGCTGCCGGTGAGCAAAAAGCCATCCTCGCGATCCCACCAGGTGCGGGCCTGGCCCCATTCTTTTAATCGCTCCAGCCAGGGAGCCGGAAACCACTTGGGCTGCCACTCCCACCAGCCGTACTCGTGGGCTGTGGTGACGATGGGGCGACGGTAGCCCGCCAGCCTTAGCAGCGGCGGCAGCAAAAACACCGATCGCTCAAAGCGGTAGCTGCCCGCCGCGTGCTGAATGTGCAGCAGGTCGGTGGGGGTGGCCAGAATGCGCTGCACCAGCGGCACCAGCTGCGGTACTTTCCACTGAGAAATCGCCCCCTGCACGGTGGGGTCGGCCATAGCGCGGGCCGAGTCGTGGGTCGTGAGCACCGTGGAGCTAATCTGGCGGTGGTGGAGGTGCGATCGCAGGTTGGCCAGGTAGTCGGCGACGCCGTCTTGGTCAGGGCGGTAGCTGCCGGTGAGGTAGGTGATGTGCATGGAGGGGAGTGGGAGGGTGGGCGGGTAGGTGGGTGGGAGGGTGGATGGGTGGATGGGTGGGTGGGTAGGCGGAGCGGTTCCTG
>NZ_JADEWR010000036.1 GCF_015207525.1 Nodosilinea sp. LEGE 06152 | reverse complement strand
AATCGGACCGCGCTAGGGCCCTGCGTGAGCTGGCGAAACAGCTGCCGGAGGAGCTGCTGCCGGAGGCGCTGGAAGTGACGCGACAAATTAGCTCTGAATCGGACCGCGCTAGGGCCTTGAGTGAGCTGGCGAAACAGCTGCCGCAGCTACTGGCGGAGGCACTGGAGGTGACACAACGGATTAATTCTGAATTAGTCCGCGCTGGGGCCTTGCGTGAGCTGGCGCGGCATCTGCTGCCGGAGCATTTACCAGAAGTGCTGGAGGTAACACGACAGATTGGCTCTGAATGGCATCGCGCCAACGTACTCAGGGTTCTGGCGAAACAGCTGCCGGAGGAGCTGCTGTTGGAGCTGCTGGAGATGACGCGACAGATTAGCTCTGAATCGAACCGCGCCATTGCTCTGAGTGAGTTGGCGCAGCATCTGCCGCCGGAGCTGCTGCAAGATGCTTTCAACTTAATAAGACTGTTTGAAGATAATTACCACAGTGCTTCAGCCTGGCAAGGCTTTCTATCGCGATTAGAAGAACTGCAAGTTAATGTGGCTGGCTTTGCGAAAGGATTGGACACCTTGGCGCATAAAGACCGTAAAGATTTCCTCCGCAGTTTGCCACACTTTGCGGACACGCTCACTCGATTGGGGGGGAAGAATACGCTAATGTTATGCCTCGAGGCGATGCGAGAGGTTTGTGCCCAATGGCCTTAAATGCATTAAAGCTGTGGATTGAATAGTTGCCTGCGCGCGCAGCTATTCAGATAATACAAAGGAGCTAAATAGCCCCAAATTGTAGCTTCGCTACTTTGGGGTCAATAAAGAGACGTGACCAGCACAAAATTTCTAAATGTAATTGCTCAACTGGGTTGACGGGTACCGGGTAATGAGCAAGGGCGCAGGCTATCAAACTTGCTCTATCTCTGCGATCGCCTCCAGCAATCGTTTTTAGGCAAACGCATATCCTGCCCCCTCCGCGCCGATAAATTTTCCTATCCCTCAGCCCTCAGCTTTTCCGGATTGAGCTGAAATTGAATCGTTGCTAACTTCTTTTTCCCTGGCAGCTCCCGTGCTCCTAGGATGTAACCCTCATTGCTCAACTCCTCCACCGTGCGCCAAAAAATTTGGTTGTTGCGAGAGATGTTACTGCCCAATAGGTCCAGATTCTTAAATAGGTACCGCTTTGAAATACTGAGGTATTGACCATCCTCAGGCCGATCCCACTTCATCCGACTAGCCAGGTAGATGAGCAGTTTGGTCTTGTAGTCGTGCTTGGCACTACCTCCTAACCGCTGACGGATATCGAGGCTATCGGCAAAGAGTACGTAGTCTCCGTTCCGAGCCGGGCCGTCAAAGAACTCCAGGGAGATGGTATAAGCATCGGCCAGTTCATACGTGTAGTCGGCGGCTTTGGCCAGGTCAAAGTCTCGGGGCACGTTATCAATTTCATAATCCCTGATTCGCAGAACGCTTTTGATGGTGACCTTAGCCCCCAGGTTGTCGCCCTTGCGAAGCGACTGAGCAAACACCAGTTCAGTGCGGTGCAGAGCCACCAGGTCTCGATGGAGTTGAGATCTGAGTTTCGAGGCAAACCCCCCATCCCTGGTTTTGGTGTAGCCTAAGGCCTCCAGTAAATTATTAGAGCGGAACGACACCAGCGGCCCCTGCTCCTGTTGGGCCGCTAGACGGTACAAATGCAGCACGATGGAAACCTGACGCGGGTTGAGGAAGGTGAGCAGGGCGGCCAGCAATCGCTCGATGCGGCGGTCTTGAATCTTCTCTAACCCCTTACTGACCCCCATACCAATACAGGATTCAATGTCCAGGCTGGCATATTGGGCCTGCACCTCTTCCCACTCTTCAACAGTTAAGTCTTCAAGGGAGACGCGGCGAGTAACGGCTACTTCCGTGGAGTCTATCGAATCAGCCTCCACGCGCATTTCAAGGTAGTAGCCGTCGCCATCTGACCGCAGAATAGGCAACTGCACATCTGGATTTTTTACCGATGCTCCAGCCCGTGGCAACACCATGAGCAGCTGCCCATCGACCGGGAATGTGTCTGATTCAGTTGTTAGCGTCTCAGGGGTACTCACGGCGAATTCTCATCTTCTCAAGCACGGTATTGAGCCACATTTTAGGGAAAGAACCGCTGGTAAAAACACTCTGTAACGTTTGTAGGCAAAGCTTTTTGAGCTACCTGTAACTTTGGCGTATGATTTTTGCCTCTCCGCCTGTAACTTTGGCGTATGGTTTCGCCTGTAACTTTGGCGTATGGTCGTTTTCTGACCTGTAACTTTGGCGTATGGTTTCGCCTGTAACTTTGGCGTATGGTTTTTGGTCGAGACTGTTCCCAAAGCTCTCAGAAGCAAGCTTTTTCAGAGATAACCTGTAACTTTGGCGTATGGTTTCGCCTGTAACTTTGGCGTATGGTCGTTTTCTGACCTGTAACTTTGGCGTATGGTTTCGCCTGTAACTTTGGCGTATGAGTGCCCTGTAACTCTGGCGTATGGGCCTATAGAGGACTGTTGAGAATCAAGATTTTCAGTGCTAACCTTTGGCAGTGTTTCAGCCTGAGAACGTTTGAACTAACTCGCAGGATGTGAAGGAGGTAGTACGACTCATTCAGTAATGACTAGTGCTCAGCTGAACTGAACCATTCAGTCTGAGCCTCGATCAGTATTAAGCGTCCTGACCAGACCCTTGATACACAAAAAGAACCGGCAGCAAATGCCGCCGGCTCTTTAAAGAGCGAAAACCCAAGAGAACCAGTCCTGAGTTACGCCGCTATCGAATACTTGCGGCTATGGTAACACCGGATCTCTCTCGGGGCAATACCCATTGCTCTTTTTAGGAGAGAAGCCCCCATGACCGCATCTACTGGGTGGGGCGAGGAGTCGCATAAGGCTCTCCGTTCCGAACCCCTCCCCGCCGACCCCACCGGCCAGCGGCTGTGTGAAATCTTCGGCCACTACCCGTGGAACTTCATCCGCGCCGACCTGCCGGATGACGCCACCACCAAAGCCGCCTGGACCACCGTCAGCACCTATCCGCTGCGGCCCCGGGTGCTGTGGAACCACTGGCAAGATGCCAACCAACTGATCGGCGTCCGCTTCACCCACGATACCCGCTACGCCCTGCTCGACCTCGATGCTGGCGGCGACTACTGCAGTGCCGAAGGCGTCGCCCAGATTCGCGCTGCCCTAGAGACCATCGGCATCACCCGCACCTTGCTGCTGCGCTCCAGCTGGAACGGGGGCCTGCACCTCTACCTCCCCTTTGCCGAGCTGGTCAACACCTTTAACCTGGCCGTTGCCCTCAAGGAATGCCTCAAAGCCCAGGGGTTCCGGCTCCAGGCCGGGCAGCTTGAAATCTTCCCCAACGTCAAAGCCTACGGCGTTGAGACCTTCATCGAATACATGGGCCACCGACTGCCCCTACAGCCTGGCAGCGGCTCCTGCCTGCTCGACGATGCCCTCAACCCCATCGGCAGCAGCCTGGCTCGCTTCTTCTGGCTCTGGGATGGCGCTGCCAGCCATCAGGACATGGACACTCTGCGTCATGCCATGAAACTTGGCCGGGATAACCACCGCAAGCGACCCAAGCGCCGCCACCACCCCGTCGACAGTTGGCGACACGACCTCGACCTCGAAATCACCGAAGGCTGGACTGCCCACGGCCAGACCAACCACCTACTCAAAACCATCGCCTGTTATGGCCGCGTCTTTGAAGGCCACGAGGGCCAATCCCTGATTGACTACACCCTGCGCATCGCCCTCCACTGCCCCGGCTACGAGCAGTACTGCCGCCACCAGCACGACATCGAGCGCAAAGTCACCGCCTGGGCCAGAGCCGTCGAAGGCTACTACTGGCCCCTGGGCAGCACCCCCACCCGCGACACCCGCCACCCCAAGAACACCCTGGTGCCCTTCAACCAACGGCAGTCTGAAGATGCCCAGCACCGCATCCGTACCGCCTACACCGAGCTAGAGCAGGCTGGAGAGCTGCCTGAGCAGATTACGGCCAGGGCCAAAGCGATCGCCCAAGTGGCCAAAGTCAGCCAGCAGACCCTCTACAAGCACCTCAGCCTCTGGCACCCCGAGCACCGAGAGGGTGTAATAGAGCCAGTAGCAGGCTTTCTAGCCCTTGAGGAGGCGAGTTCTGAAGCGATCCCAAAATCGCTAGAACCCTTTGAAGTCAAAGAATTACACCCCTTGGAGAGAAATATGAAGAGTTGGGCGCGCTGCGCCGGTGATTTGGGGTCGGATCGAACCTCTTTTTCTCCGGAAAGGGGGGTGCGGGGGGATGGCCCTGCTTTTCCACAAGATGCCGAGCCTGCGGTTTATGACCCAGCTTTGCATGAGCAGATTCAGCACGAGATTAGGAGCCTGGGGTGGTCTGGCGAGGTGATTTGCCAGTTCATTGCCGACCGATTTGAGGGCAAACGCTGGTCTGAGCTGACGGAAGATGAGCGGTTGCTACTGCTCTATCACCTGCGTGTGCTTGATTCTCTCAATGCAGGTGAGCCTGTTGGGATGACTAATCGGGACTCCTCACCCACTAACCAATAGCTTCTTATTCAAGCAGCAGGGGTATGGGTAAAGGCACAGGATTTTACGGCTCATTTGGCTGATTGTCTCCCAGCTCTTGCACAGTGGCGGTGCAGCTCCTGAGTCAACTTCGTCTCGCTATTCTAGCCGTGAGACGCAGAAGGGAGGCGCAAACGAATCCGATGAGCACGAACGGCCAGGCGCTGGCCTATGCTGGGCTGGAGGGGCTAGAGATTAGCACCCACAGCTTTAGTCGCACGGCGCTAACGAATTTGAGTAATGCGGGTGTGCCCCTGCGGGTGATTCAGGAAATTAGCGACTACCGGAGCTTGGCCAGTTTGCAGCGGTATCTGGAGGTGAGCCCTGAGCAGAAGAAGGCGATCGCGGGCTTAAACTATCTGGAGTTTATGGATCGTTTTGAGCGTTTGGTCTCAAGCTGAAATAGGCCAATACATATGCTGAGCCACAGAAAACCGATGCTGTATCCTGCCACTACATCTGTAGGCCAGTGAACACCCAGATAAATGCGACTGAAACCAATACTGCCAATCAGCAAAGTGGCAATACCGTAAATCAACCACTTGTGTGATTGAAACCGTTGCACCAGTAGGTAAGCCGAAAAACCATAGAGCACCATTGAGCCAAGGGCGTGACCACTCGGAAAGCTGTAGGAAGTTTCGGTGATCAAGTGTGACCATAGCGCAGGCCGTTCCTTTCCAAAAAGCAGCTTGAAGCTTGTACTCAGCACCGCCCCACCAATACAGGTAATGGCGAAGATGGCTGCAATCTGCCAGCGCCAGCGCCACCACAGCCAGACCACGCCAATGCAGGTGAGAGGCACCACGATGTGCGGATCTCCCAACCGGGTCACGGTCAACATAACCCGATCGATGACTGGATTAGCAAATTGGTTAATCCAGAGCAGAATAGTTTCGTCAAAGGCAAAGGCTTCCTGTTCCAGCACTTCTTCAGCTAAATTAGCCAAGCCGAACAGCAAGAGCAGACAAACTCCGAGCCAGATGACGCCAACGGTTGTGACAAACGACATTTGGCGGGGGTTTACCTCATGCATCCATAGTCTGGCCAGTTTTTTTAAGGTTTCTTGCATCAGTGGATTGCTCCAGGCAACGTAGTCAGATCCTAGGGGGGCTTGCCGATACCTAAATGAGCTGCTTAATCAGGTTAAGGATCCTGAAATATATGCGATTACCTTCCCACTGTTAATGGATAAAGGAGCATCCACCCAAAGAGAGCTTTTGCTTCAAGACGGTGATCAAATAACGAGTGGAGAAAGGCTTGATGAAAATATTTTCTGGGGGTGCAAATGTGCGCAGATCGTGGTTGCCGACCTGATAGTCCTCCGCGAGGAGAATCAGGGGAAGTTGTCGCTGCTGAATGATTGACACTAGGGATGAAGTATCGGCTTGAAAGAAGTCAGCATCGACCAGTACCAAATCAGTATGAACTTGCCCAATAGCATCAATGACAGCGCTGTAGTTGATTGCAAAAGAAGTGGTCCAGCCCTGGAGCTGCAGCCCTTTTTCTAGTAAGGCAGCCAGGCGAAGCCGGTTGGCAGTCACTAAAACGCGGACCATAGTCAGTGGAAGGTATAGGGCAATGCTTAGTTCAGGTTTGGTGTACCAAAGGGCGGAACGGCAGATGTTCCCTCCTGGGAGGGGACTTTGCGGCAAACTCTTGACTAGCTAGTCGTCCACAATGGTGGTGGTTTCGCCACCGGCGGGAGTCAACGTCAGGGCTTCAAATTCGTCTTCGTCGTAATAGCCGGTCACGGTGACAGTTGTGCCTACAGCGAGATTCGACTCTTGAATAGCGGCCGTTTCTGCCTCGACCTCAATCTGTCCGGTGCCATCATTTAGCAGGAAGTCATCGTCGTCTGTGAGGCGCACCACTTGCCCAGAGAGGGTGACGGTGTTGGCGCTACGCAGGTCTTGAATGGTGGATTGGCTCATGCCGGGAACGGCCAGGGCGGTCAGAGTAACCGCTGCTATACCCGCGCCGATTAATACGGTTTTCATGGTGAATTACCTCCAGGACTGGGTGACCATGAAGAGCACGAACGCCGCAGAATCAGAGCTGTGGGCTCTGCCCACCTTGCGAAATACCCAAAGGTTCAGCACTCTGAAAAGGCTGACCTCAGCGGCGTTCGTGCCTATCGTTGATTGGTTATCCTCCATGCTGCAGTGCAAAAGTAACATGAAGGTTTCAATCGGGCATAGGAGTTGCCAATGGTAGCCGAATCTGGAACTGTGACCCCTGCTGCATCTGGCTGGTGGCTTTGATTTGCCCGCCATGCAGCTCGACAATCTGGCGTGAGATCGCCAGGCCCAGGCCGACACCTCCCGCCTGCCGAGAGCGTTCTTTATCAACCCGGTAGAACCGTTCAAAGATGTGGGGCAGGTTTTCGGCAGGAATGCCGCTACCCGAATCTTCTACCCGAATGCAAACCCAGCGCGGTTGGAGCTGGCCGATTAACCGAATGGAGCCTCCTGCTGGGGTATAGCGGCAGGCATTGTCCAGTAGATTGGCGATCGCCTGACGCAGCAGTCCCGGTTCTCCCTGCACCAGGGCCGTTCCTTCGGGTAGGGAGACCTCAAAGTGGAGTTCCTGCGCAGCTATGCTGGAGGTATAGTCTGCTGCAATGGAGGCCAGCAGAACCACCATATCTGTCGGCTGAAAGGCCTCTGGGGGTAGCTGACC
The DNA here is from genome assembly GCF_015207525.1 of Nodosilinea sp. LEGE 06152. Classification (GTDB taxonomy): domain Bacteria; phylum Cyanobacteriota; class Cyanobacteriia; order Phormidesmidales; family Phormidesmidaceae; genus Nodosilinea. Next base: position 16,058 of record NZ_JADEWR010000036.1, on the reverse strand, counting down.
CTGATGCCGCGCCAGAAACAGCAGATGCCCTACCAGGGTGCTCATAGACTCCCCCGCTTCGGAAATGGTTTTCAAGCAGTCGGCCTGTTCTGCCGGGGAGGTTGGTTTCATCAGGCCCAGCTGGGCGTTGCTAATAATCGCCGCCAGAGGTGCCCGCAGCTCATGGGAGGCATCGGCAGTGAACTGCTGTAGCTGCTGGTAGGCCAGGCGAATTGGCTGCGTGGCTCTACCCCCCAGTAGCCAACCCGCAAAGGCAATGGTAGCCAGGGCAACGGGCAGGCCGAGTCCTAAAAACAGGCGCAGTTGCTGTAGGGGAAGGGTTACCGGGTTCAGGGATGCCGCCACCTGCAGGTAGCCCAGCATTTGCCCATCCCGATAGACAGGCAACGTCAACTGACGCAGATTGTTTGCGGAGACAGACCCGTGATCGTGAAGGGTCTGAAACCCCAATTCAGCATCCAGGGTGGGGGCGGGGATGTCTCCCATAAACTGCAGCAGGGCTTTTTCTGGGGTGTACCAGCGGGCAAAGATAATGTTGGTGTCGAGCTTGATGGCGTCGCTACCCAGGATGGGCGCGTCTTCCAGGTCAATGCGGCGTTGGTTACCGTAGGTAACTTCTTCAACCCCGGAGGCGATTACCTGACTGCTGTTGTACAGAGCCTGGTCGAAGAAGTAGAGGCGTCCCCGCGCTTCCCACAGGTACAGCACCCCGGCAAACACCACCAGAATGCTGCCCATGGAGAGGGTAAACCACCGGGCCAGGTTTAAGCGGCTCTGCTCAAACATTAAGACTGGGGCTCCGTTTCGGAAGGGGTCAGGCGATAGCCCATGCCGTAGACGGTCTGCAACCAGTCTTCTGCGCCCAAGGTTTGGAGGCGCTGCCGCAATCGATGCACCAGAATGGCGACGGCCTTGCTTTCGGGCTGCATGTCCCATTCCCAGAGGGCCTGCTCGATCTGGTCGCGGGTCAGCACCTGGCGGGGGTGGCGCAGCAGGTATTCCATCAGCTGAAACTCGCGTCCTGAAAGCTGCACGATCGCATCCTGGCGCTGTAGCTGCAGGGTACTTAAGTCTAGGGCTAAGTCTCCCAGGGAGAGCCGATCGCCTAGCCACAGGGGCGATCGCCGCCCCAGCGCCCGCACTCGCGCCAAAAACTCCATCAGGTTCACAGGCTTAACCAAATAATCATCTGCTCCGGCGTTGAGTCCAGCCACTTTATCGAGAATGGTGTCTTTTGCGGTCAAAAACAGAACCGGAGCCGTTTTGCCAGACTGTCTGTAGTGCTGGCACAGCTCTAACCCGCTGGTGCGGGGCAGCATCCAGTCGAGCACCAGCAGGTCGTAGGCGCGATCGCCCATCAGTCCCTGAGCAACATCGCCATCCAGTACCGCATCAACCCCATGCCCGGCTTTGATCAACGCCTGCTGGAGCGGCTTCAGCTGAGCCGGATCATCCTCGACTAAGAGAACTTTCATGGTGGGTGAGATCCCCTGGAGGCGAACGTATACTCACCTTATAGGGTTTCTTTGTGGGTAGATGGGTAGATGGGTGGGCAGGGGAATGGGTGGATGGGTGGATGGGTATGAGGCGTTGCAATAGTCCTGCAGGGGTGGTTTGAGATCAGACCGTACGAAATCCGCATTGAGAAACCCTGATTCAAAACAGGGATCTCGTAGGGGCATTGCACTGCAATGCCCCTACAAACCGGGTGTAACCCAATAGGATTTGGTATCGGTAGGGTAAATGCCAAAAGCCTTGCTCTACTGTGGGGTGGGCAGTGCCCACTGGCCTTAGTTCAGTGACATTCGGTATAGGGGGGTAACGCTATGCAAGTGAGACGCGCGCTCAAACTCAGCCTGGGCTTTGGCCTGCCGATGGTGCTGATGGGGGCGGTGTTTTGGGCGGGTAGCGGTTGGCTAACCGGGCGAGTGTTAGGTCAGAGTGATTTCGATGTGGCCCAGATTGATACCACCGGAGCCGAGGCGGTTAGCGTTGCTTTTGCGGTGCGGGTGCTGTCCATTGATGCAGAAATCGATCGCAATTCTCAAGTCACGGAAGTGACGGTGCAAACGGGGGGCTCTTCCCTACAGGAAATGGAGTTTGAGTATCCGCTGGCAGATTATGCTGAGGTGGAAAATGCGATCGCGGAGGATTTAAGCATTACGTCTGAGCAGGTTCGTCGCTTGATACGCTACCGCATTAATTAATCGGTTTTAAGCAGGAAGTTGATTTATATCTGCTATACGAAAGGAAATGTTAATGCACTAAAACCGGATGATTTAACCTGCTTCGGCCATTTCGAATTCTTTTTTTATTCGCTTTCGTAGAGTTCTTATAGCAAACCTTCAAAAACGAACCAGCAATTTTTAGAATTGGCCCATACCCGCAGTCTTGTCTAGTATCTAGTGCTGATGTTTTTTCCTACACTGCCCCAAGGCATCCCTTGCCCGTTGCAGAAAGTTGGAACCGCTGTAGCCGCCGTCGACCCAGACCAGATAGGCTCGCCGGTTCACCCATCCGATGGGGCTTTTGCAGTGTCTGTTGGCCTCCAGTTCTCTCAGGAACGCTAGCGGCGGTGACCACAACTTGTGAGTCGGATGTAGTATCACCTATATTTCTGCCCAGAGTTGATGAAGAGCGATTTGCTGACAATTTGTCAAATTCTCAGAGCATTTTTAGCCCTGCCGAGTTAGATATCCCATGAAAAAATCGCCTCAGGGTCTGAGTAGACTAATTAGCAGCGCCACAAGGGAAATGGCTAGGCAGGCCCCTAGGCTAAGGTAGCTAAACCAGATAGTTTGATTGGCCTTGCGCTGGGCTGCGGCTAGCATGCGGTTAGCCTGATTTTTAGCTTCTAGCTCCAAGCGCACCATTTTGACATCCCACTCTTGGCTGGCAGAAAGGTAGCGGTAGTCGAGATCACTAAGGCTTTTGTGAGCCGCCCACTGCAGGGCATCTTGCAAGGCCTGCCCCATGAGCAGACGCGAATCATCTTGACCCTTAGAGGCGACCCAGGCTTGCAGCATGACCGCGTAGGGTCGCTGCTGAGCGAGGCACTGGTTGACCCAAGCGAGGTTGAAGACTTCGGCGTAGATCAAGTTGGCGATTTGGAGGTGACCGTTGTAGGCGATCGCAATACCCGACAGCTTCAGCTCAGCCTGATCTGGACTGCCGTCAGCAGGAACAGTACCGACAGTCAGAATCCGCTGGTACAGGCTGAGCAAACGGCCCGATCGCAGCTTGTCGGCCAGGAGGCGATCGCGAATGGTGCGCAGGTGTTCGGGGTCATCCTGGACTTCCCAATGGTGCAGGAGGTGCGATCGCACCAAGGCCTCGACCCGCGCTCCCTCGACCCCAGCCACCAGCGTGTTGTCCCGATGGGCTATCTGAATTAGCCCGCAGAGTTTTTGGGTCAAAAAGGGCTGTCCCCCAGTCCAGTGCAGCACCGCCGCCAGCACCTGCTCGGGTCGCTCCGCCAAACCCACCAACCCCGCCGCCAAGGGAGTAGCCTCAGCTGGCGTAAACCCCGCCAGGGAAATCGCCCGACCAATGTTAAACGGTGTTTGGTGCGCCTCCGCCACCAGGTCGTGGGGGGTAGCCACCCCAAACAAGGCCCAGTTGAGTCGGCGGTAGGGGGGGTGCTCAGCCCGCTGGTTGTAGCAAAAGCGCACCAGCCCAAAAAAATCCCCTACCCCAAAGCTCAGCCCCTTGACGCTGTCGATTTCGTCTAAAAAAATGAACAGGGGCTGGTTGGGCTGGGTGACGAGTAGGACGGTTTCGATCCAATGGCTCAGTTTTTGTACGGGCGGCAACGGCCCTAGCCCCTGCCACCAAGTCGGCAAGTCACCCCCCTCGGCCAAGTGAAACCTGCGCCGCAGGTCAAAGGCTAGACCCAGGTACCACTGCTCAGGGGTAATCTGCTGACTCCCAATGCGGGTGAGATCGATCGCCGCACAGCGCCCCATACCTTCGGCCTCTAGTCGCTGGCTAGTGCGCACTCGCAGGCTCGACTTGCCCATCTGCCGCGAGGTCAGCACGTAGCACAGCTCGCCATTAATCAGCGCTTCGTAGAGGGTGCGATCAGCCTCTCGCTCTATATAAGTAGGATCATCGGCGGCGAGGCTGCCCCCCACCCGGTACTCAACCATAGGTCGAACTCAGGGAAGGGGGCAAAAATGCCAAAAAATACTGCCGATAGAGTTCACAACTGGGGGTAGCCAGGTTTTTGCTTAGGGTAACTAGGCCCAGGCTTTCGAGTCGGTAGGCGGCGATCGGCTCCAGGGTTACAGGCTCCGCCGACTCAATCACGTGGCGAAAGGCCACCTGCAACTCCGGGTGAGGGTACAGAGCGGCCAGCAATTCCCGCAGGTGATCACTGTAAATACCCGATTGGGTGGGGGCTTCTTCGATCAGCTGTTCTAGGCTAAGCCCGCCCTGGGCCAGGGCGTAGAGCGCCAGCCGCACCAGCCCAGGCCGACAGCTCACCACCTGCAGCAGTGACTCTAGCCGCTGAGCACCGCCACTCCCTACAGCCCAGGGCAACTGGTGGCACCAGGCTAAGTCTTGCACCTGGGCCAGGGTAAAGGACGGCAGCCGCAGGGGCAGCCCCACGTTAAAGGGCGACTGGTGCAGCTGCAGCGGCACATACACCTCAGTAGCGTGAGAGAGAATCCAGCGCACGCGGCCCCAGACCTCCATTTCGCGGGCATCTTCGTACCACGATCGCAGCAGCGGCAAAAACTCCGCTGAAATTCTTGGGTACTGAAACAACTCGTTGACTTCATCTAGGGCAATCAGCAGCGGGGTCTCAGCCTGGGGCAAGACATAGTCTTCGAAGTAGGCAGTGCAGCTGACTTTGCTGCCAATATCCCTGTGCCAACGGCGCTCCAGGTCAGGCTCTAGACCCAGCTGATAGCTAACGTTGGCGCAAAACCAGCGTAAAAACAGGTCTAGATCGGCAAAAATCTGGCGATCGGCCCGGTGCAGACTCAGGGTGACGCAGCGCATGTGGTTGGCCTGGCCCTGGGCCACCAGCCGCAGCAGCAGCGAGGTTTTACCCATCTGACGGGGAGCCTTGAGGCGAATTAGGCTGCCCGGTTTGAGCAGTTCTGCCTTAGCTTGAGACTCCAGGGGGGGACGCTCGATGTAAAACTTTGACTGTAGCGGCACTGGCCCATTGGGCAGCTCCCAAGCTGGCGGCGGGTTAGCCTCGGAGAGGTTAGCCAGGGTCGTTGCAGGGTTGCTTTGGCTACGGGCATGGCGCTCTAGCACAGCCCGAATATTGCTTTTAGAGACCTTTTGGTTGAGCGACTCAGACAAGGCCTGCCACAGTCGAAACCCCACGTCGCGAATGTAGCTGTGGTCGTAGCCACAGCTTTCGGCAATTTCTGCATAGGTTTTGCCCTCCCAGACTTGGCTAAAAACAGTCTCTTGCAGGTTGCTGAAGGTGCGGCCTGGCAGCAGTTGATCTAGCAAGGCTAGAGCTTCGTCGGCGCGCATAGCAGGGGGTAAAGACACTGGCGCTATCATAGCGAACCGGCCCAGAGAAACCTCGGTGGAGAAGTCGTTAGGGATTGGTGAGGGGGATGCAGCGGCCGGCCTGGGCCATGCTCCCCGGCGGCGCGTAGGCCCACAGCAACCGAGCATGGATGCCCAGGTAGTCGAGGCCGGAGTGGGCTGGCTGACGGATGGCAAAGGCCGCCTGAAGAGGGATAACCATCCAGGTGGTGCTGCGAATGCTGTCGAGGCTGTTGACTAGCACCAGCAGCGGCGTAATCGCCGCCAGGGTGGTCAGCAGCAGACGATGGCTTAGGCCCAGGACCGCTGGAGAGTCTTGGCCAGCCTGGTCTGCACGGCGGGTCGAAGGGGAGGGCAGGGTGGAATGGGCCATAGCAAAACTTTAGGGATGGGGCAATGGGGCTGGTGGCTCGGAGCAGGCGACTTGGGGCAGGCGGCTTGGGGCAGGCGACTTGGGGCGACTACTCGGGGCGATCGCCGCAGGAGGTCATCATTGGACTCTCTATCCCATAGCGGGTGGGATAGACCCGCTGCTCTGGCAGTGGCCATTGGGCCTTAGCGGGGTGGGCGCTGCGGGCAAAGCCGATTACATCGTTGACCATACGATTCAGCCGCTCGGCCTCCTCCAGGGCTAGGGTTAACCGCTGGCCAGCAATTTGGGGCAGGGGCATACGCTGGCAAAGCCGCAGACCGTTGATGATGACGGTAAGTGGGCTGCGCATGTCATGCACTAGGGCAGCGGTGTTTTCGCCAATTTCTGCCAGGTGGAGCAGATATTGCGGGCTGTGGGCAATGGGCGGCGAGGTGGGCGGGCCATGATGTTCAGAGGGTGGGCCAAGGGTGGGGGCCTGGAGGGGAGGGAAATGGGGGCGTGAGGAAAGGGCAGGGTAGGGGCGTGGATGAGCGGGTGAGTAGGGTTGGTTGGGCATGGGATGGGGAGTAGGGGGTGATGGGGCGGGAAGGGCAGCCCTGGGTGTCTATCCTGAATTTTGACCGTGGGGTATTTAGAGAATAGAGAGGGCATCCCAAATTGCGGTTTGGGTGAAGGCACCGTGGTAGCGCTGGCCGTTGATAAAAAAGGTGGGGGTATCGATCACACCGCTGGCGCGACCGCTGGCGATGTCGGCCTGGATGCGACTGACGAAGCGATCGCCCGTCACCTCCCGCAAGAACTGCCCCACATCTAGCCCTAAATCGACGGCGTACTCGACCAGGTAGCCGCTGCCCAGGGCCTGCTGGTGAGTGTATAGATGGTGGTGCATGGGCCAAAATTTGCCCTGACTGGCGCTGGCTTCGGCAGCTTCGGCGGCGTGCTGGGCATGGGGGTAGACCTCGCTACGGGGAAAATGCCGAAATACAAAGCACATCTGATCGCCCAGGCGCTCTAACAAGTTCATCATCAGTGGATAGGCCGAGCCGCAGTTGGGGCACTGGTAGCCGCCATACTGCACTAAGGTCAGACGAGCGGTGAGCGGCCCCCACAGGTGGTCGCGGGCGCTAACGGGCTGGGTAAGCTCAGGTACAGGGTGCATCATGGCAGGGAGAAACGAGGTTGAATGCTACTGACTCAAACCTTTTTAAATTCCTGAAAGGCTTGTAGGGCGGGCAAAGCTCTACCGATCTCAACCAGCACCCAGCAAAATGATTCTCTGTTAACGCACGTCACCGTCGGGGAAGGCCATAACGCGCCCAGTACCTACGGCAACGACGACATCAAAGGTGGCGCAGTAGGCAAAGGTGGTGTCGGTGGCTTTGTTATAGAGGTTCACCACCATGCCCGCGCCACCGGGCTGCACCGAGATCGGTTCTAGATCGCCAAAAAAGAAGCGGCGGAGCTGGTCGCCGCCGCCAAACTGACCCCGATGCTCTTGCACAAAGGCGACTTGCTGAGGGCCGGTTAGACCGGTGGCATTGGTTTCTTGAGCGCGGGCGGGGTTAACGGCGGCCATAGAGAGCAAGCCCGTGGTGAGAAGAATGGCCATGGCCGTCGATCTACCCTGAAGAAAGAACGCACTTTGAGTTAAAAATAGGTTAAGCTTCATGCGGTTTACTCTTTTCTACGGTGAGAAGTTATCCGTAACTGTAGGGGGTGAGGCGACGACCGTCGCATCTCGTAAGACTAAGATTGCCGCTATCCCTGGGGGTAGCTATAGACCTAGCCAAAAGGTCAGGATGAGCCCTCGCTGCCAAGGTGCAAGAGCTGAGTGTAAAGACTTGGCTAGACACCTAAAGCGGCACAAAAATACTTTTTTATCGCCAGTAACCTATCCATTGGGACAGGTCAAACCCTTGTTAAGAGTCGGGAGGGATAACCCGTCTAGGGTATAGCAACTAGCGATGGCGGGCTTTGTAGAGTAGGGGCGAGTCCCCTATTCAGAAAAAGAGGAAACTTCACCCCCATGAATCTACGTAAAAAAGCCATTTTTTTGGTGGGTTTTCTACTTGCCGTGGTCTTGTCGATCGCATTGACTAGCGTTGCCACTGGACCTAGTGGACTAGCTGAGGCAAACGCTATTCTCACCGCCGCCGCTCAAGAATCGGGGCGACCAGCCTATTCTGAACGCACCGCCGTCGCTTTCAAGCCCAGCGATAATGTGTATGTAAAAAGTGCGCTGGCGGTGGATTTTACCCTGGGCAGCGCTACGGTAACTTTGCCCCTATATCGAGGGCTTTCTCCCCAGGGTGAGTCGGTTTATTACATTTTGACGGAGGCCTCTGATTTTGATGTGGCCAAGACCCTAGGCATTAACTATGCGCCCAAAATGAAGCATGTGATTGGCACGGCGGGTGCTCAACCGGTGACCCTCAGGCAGGGCATTTTGCAGTTCCAAGGCAACATTGATTTTTCGCCAGAATATCGGGTTGAACCCGGTTCTCCCAATCCGTTTCCGCCAGCGGTGGCAACTCCTGGGGCGATCGCCGATGCCCAGTATTCTTCCATGGCCGTGATGCCCAGCGGTGTAGTGCTCAATGCTCAGATCGTCCACAATGCCTCGGGCAGTCACGATCGCCTGGAGGCTGTTGATTTGGAAAAAAGAACCGTCACAATGTCAATTTTGGACGGCTTCCAGGGTGGGCGGCAGTACTTTTATCACCTGGTGACAGATGTATCAGCAGACGTGCCCTCGGTGTTGGAAAAAGGGGTGTTTGCCCCCAAGCTAGCGGAGATTCCGGCCTTTGGCAAATCGCTGCCCTCTGACGCCTCGGCGCTGCTAGGCTTTTCGCCCGTGCTCAACGGCATTAGCGATACCAGCACCGGGCAGCACCAGGGGTTTGTGGCGTCGCTGGCCAACAACGGCATCGACCCGATCAACGTGTTTCCCTACGGCCCCGACAACGACAACCCTCAGCCCGACAATAATTACAGCCCCCTGTGGGATGCCCACGTGAGCATGTGGACGGAGCAGGCGATCGCCGAAAATAAGGTGCGCCGCATCACCTCGCTCGAAGATCTGCAAGGCCTGATCGCCAGCGGCCTAGTCACCGATGCGGTGATCAACCCCGAGGGGCCTGGCAACCCCTGGCTATTTGGCTTGCGCCCCACCCAAGCAACGATCAACTGCCCGGTAATTGCCCATCCGATCCTCTCGAATTAATACCAATCGTCCATGCCGCTAGCGCGGCACCCCCAACGATAAAAACAGCGATAGCCGATCCCTGAGCGAAGTCGTTGGTGTTCGCGAAGCGAGTGCTGGGCACTCAGCCGCCCCAAAGGGGCTAGGGATGGCTATTTATAGAGCAAATCCGAGTCACACAACCCCAATTCGTAATCGGTACCTCGTAGGGAGCATTGCACTGCAATGCCCCTACAAATCGGGGGTATACAGACAGGATTTGGTATAAGTTGAGATATTCGACTGTAAGAGCGGTGGATAATTGAATTACCCACCATTAGCTCCCAAGCTCCTTTTGCTAAAGGGAGTTTGGGAGCTAATAGCAGTTTTTAAAACTGAAGCGGCAAGTTTTTTGCTAGGCACAAAAGCCTTTGTTTCGGCTTAATACAACCAGCCTGTCGAGGGTCTCGTCGATTGCTACAGCCGGGCCAGCCCGCGCTTGAGGGCAATGGTAACGGCCTGGGTGCGATCGCCCGCGCCGAGCTTATCTAAAATGTTGCGAATGTGAAACTTCACCGTACCCTCGGCCACGCAGAGCGCCTCGCTGATGTCGCGGTTGGTGTTGCCCTGCACCAGCAGCTGCAGCACCTCTAGCTCGCGATCGGTTAGCTCTGAGCTTTGAAAGCGATCGGTCAGCTTTTGGGCCACCTGCGACATGATATATTTTTGCCCGCCGTGCACCTGGCGAATGGCGGTAAACAGCTCCTCGCAGGGCGCATCCTTGAGCAAATAGCCCTTGGCCCCGGCCCGCAGAGCGCGATAGATATCTTCGTCGCCGTCGTAAGTGGTGAGAATGATGATGCGGGCCTCGGGCCACTCGTTGCAGATCATGGCCACAGCGTCGGCCCCCTCCAGGCAGGGCATCCGTAGATCCATCAAAATCACGTCGGGCTGGTGGGTGCGCACTTGGGCCACAGCTGCCTGACCATCAGCGGCCATCGCCACGACTTGCAAATCGGTCTGGCGCTCTAGCAGGGCCGATAGCCCCTCCCGCAGGGCGGGGTGGTCGTCGGCAATCAGTACGCGGATCGGGGTCTGCGATCGCTGGCCCTGGCCTGGGTTTTCAGACGGCATCACCACGGGTTTGCCCTCCAGTTAAGTTCAATAGAACGCGAATTTGAGTGCCCTGATTGTGGTCGCTGCAAATTGTCAAATAGCCGCCGATCCGCTCGGCCCGCTGCTGCATGCTAATTAAGCCAAACCCTTTCAGGGCCGTAGACGGCGTCAGGGTAAAGCCAGTGCCGTCATCCCCCACTAGCAGGCGCAGGGCCGTAGGTTGGTAGGTGAGCTGCACCGACAGGGTACGGGCCTGGGCGTGTTTGCAGCTGTTGTTCACCGCCTCCTGGGCAATGCGAAACAGCTCCAGTTCGGTGGCTTCAGGTAGGGCAAAGGGGTCGCCCGTGACACGAAACCGGGGCGTGACGGCGGTGCCCTCAGTCATGCGCTGTAGGTAGTCGGCCAGGGCTTCGGCCAGGGTGCGATTCATCAGGGCGGGGGGGCGCAGGGCCTGCACCGATCGCCGGGTGTCGCTCAGCCCTTCGCGGGCCAGGTCGCAGGCTCGCTCAATATTGGCCTGGGCGTCGGCCAGCGAGCCAGCGGGCTCAGCCAGCGCCAGCGAGGCCGTCTGCAGGCGCATCAAAATGCTGGTAAAGAGCTGGGCCAGGGTGTCGTGAATGTCGCGGGCCATGCGGTTGCGCTCTTCCATGATGGCCGCCGACTGGGCTACCTCGGCCAGGCGGGTGAGCTCCAGGGCCAGCACCGCCTGGTTGCCCAGGGCAAAGGCCAGCTCAGCTTCTTCGGGCATAAACACCCGTCGATACTGAAACCGCATCACCAGAATGCCCCGCAGATCGTCGCCCAAAAATAGCGGAATTTTGAGCGCCGCCTGAATGCCCCGCTGCTCAAAGTAGTCGCGAAAGTGCTCGTACACGGGCTGGGTAGCAAAGTCTTCGGGGTAGTCGCTGATAATTTCCCGCTTGCGGAGTCGGGTGAGCACGTCCTGGTTGCGAATTTTGCGGGCGATCGCCATCGTTGCGCCGGGGTGGGCGATCGACCCCTCGTGCTTAATCTCACCATCTTCGTAGGAGACAAACAGGCAAAACAGTCCGTTTTCGTAGCGCCAGAGCCCCGCTTCTGAGGCCATAAAGCGATCGGTGCAGACCATCAGCAGATGGCCCAAAAAATTCTTTAGGTCGGGCTCGTTGGCCAGCTTGCTAAGGGAGGCCTGCAAGACCTGGTTGGCCTGGGCCAAATCCACGGTTGGCTTTTGGGTCACAGTTGCGGGCTGAGTAGGGCTAAAGGCGTTGCGCACATGCTGTAGAGCGTTGAGCAGGCTGGTATTCCACATGGTCAAGTCATTTGACGTTTAATCAGCTGGCTAAACAGGCCGGGCTGCCCCGCCAGCTGCTCAAAACTGCCCTGCTGTACCAGGCGACCCGTTTCTAGTACATAAATGCGATCGGCGTGGCGAATAGTGCTGAGGCGGTGGGCAATTACCACCCGCGTCACCTTGAGCTGGTTCAGGCTGTCGGTGACGATCGCCTGGGTGCGGTTATCCAGGGCGCTGGTAGCCTCATCCATCAGCATGATTTTGGGCTTCACCGCCAGGGCGCGGGCGATCAGCAGGCGCTGGCGCTGGCCCCCCGACAGGTTGCTGCCCCCTTCGCTGACCACCGTGTGCATCTGCATCGGCATGGCCCGCAGATCGGCGGCCAGCCCGGCCTGTTCGGCGGCAGCCCAGGCGTCGTCGAGGGAAATTAGCGCCCCCCCAGCCAAGTTCTCAAAAATAGATCCGGCGCTGAGGCGGCTGGTTTGCAGCACCACGCCGCACTGGCGGCGCACCGCCACCACATCCAGCCCTGCCAAGGCCTGACCATCGTAGTAGATGCCGCCCGCCTGGGGCGTATCAAACCCCAGCAGCAGGCGCATGGCAGTCGATTTACCTGAGCCCGACGGCCCCACCAGGGCAATGAACTCCCCCGGCTGGGCCGCAAAACTAACGTCGTCAAGAATCACCGGCCCCTCGTCGCTGTAGCGAAAGGTGGCGCGATCGATCGACAGCGCCCCGGTCAGCTGACCCGGATCGGCCTTGGTCAACGTTACCTCGGGCTCGGCCAGCAAGATGGGGCTGGCCCGCTGCCACAGCGGCACAATATCCAGCAAGTTGACCAGGGTATCGCTGAGGCTGGTGGCTCCGGCGATAAAGGTGCCAAAGGCCACCGAAAAGGCCAGAAATGTGCCGGTGGAAAGGTTCGCCTCTTCGCTGCCCAGCATCTGGCTGCTCAGCCAGAACAGAATCACCGTAGTCAGAACCGGCAGCACGGTGTTGAACACCGCCACCCCATCCTCGAGCTGCTGGGTGCTGAGGGTGAGGCGCAGCTGCTGGCCGTAGCGCTGACCCCAGGCGGCAAAGGCCCGCTCCTCGGCCCCGGCCATGCGCAGCTTGGCCATGCCGTTGATCAGCTGCACCACCAGCCCGTAGAGCTGCCCCTGAAGTTCGAGCAGCGGTCGGTAGCGCCGCACCAGCACCAGGCCCGAGGCCACCGTAACGGCCATCACCACCAGGCCCACCCCCACCGCCACCGCCGCCAGCGTTGGGCTGTAATAAATCAGCAGGCCCAGATTCAGCAGCGAAAAGACTCCGGCAAATAGCCCCTGCAACGCCGAGCCGCTGAGCTTGCGGCGAATGGCGCTGATGCTCGACACCCGCGAGGCCAGGTCGCCCGTGGGGTACTGCCGAAAAAAGCTGGTCTTGAGCTTTAGCAGGCGATCCCAGACGGCGGCCTGCAGGTGGGCGTCGGCTCCAGTCTCGACCCGCAGGGTGGCGATCGCCTGCGCCAGCTGAAAGCTCGCTGCGCCAAAGGCCGCCGCCAGCAGGCCCAGCCCAATTTGCCAGAGCAGAGCGCGATCGCCGTAGGGCACCACCGTATCGACCAGCACCGCCGTGGCCTGGGGCACCACCATGCCAATCAGCGTGGCGGCAACGCCCGTCAGGCCAATCATGAGCCAGTCGCGCTCCTGACCGCGAAAGGCAAAGCGCAGCAGCGACAGGGCGCTGAGGTCTCCCGTGGGGAGGGGGCGGTAGAAGACGAAGGCGACGGGGTCGAGGTGGCGGGCTAGGTCGGGGGTGAGGGGGGTGTGGGTGGGCGGGTGGGCGGGTGGGCGGGTAGGTGGGTGGGTGGGTGAGAGCAGGCTGAGGGGAAGGCCGGTGGGGGCGTAGAGTTGGTAGCGGCTGCCGGACAGGGGGAGCAGGGCGACGGGGATGCGGTCTTGGCGGGTGTAGGCAACCAGGGGGCCACTGTCCTGGGTCCACCACTGGCCCCGCAGCAAGACGCGGCGAAGGCGAAGTTGGGAGGCGCGGGCGATCGCATCTAGGGGCTCTTGGTGGCGGCCCGTGTGCTCTGAGGGGGCCGGGGGTTGAATGCTGACTCCCAGGGTTTTGCCGACGGCCCCGGCGGCGGCCAGCAGCGGAGATTCGGTGGAGTCAACCGCATCGCCGTCTAGAACCCCGGCCAGGCTGTGAACGACGTTTTGAGTCACCATCTGGTTGAGCTGCTGCCGCTGCTGAAACCGCTTTAAGCCCAGCCGCTGGTGGCGAGCATCAACCTGCTCTAGGGTGCTAAAGCAGTAGCGATGCAGCTGCGCCAGGCCACGAATCAAGACTTTGCGGGTCTTGACCTCAGCGGTGGGGCGGGCAAAAAACTCGATGTGGTCCTGGGCCTGCATATAGGTGCCTTTACCGAGGGGAAAGCAGCCCAGCTCAGCGGTAATCGGAAAGGCGGGGTTGCCCATCCAGGTGGCGGTACCCTGCTGCATGCGAATCCACAGCACCTGCTGGTCGGGTCGACAGACCTGGCCCCGGGTGAGCGAAATGTAGTGAGTTTCGGGCACCTGACCCGTCTGGGCGGTTCTGGGAAAGCCATCGATGGTGCCCCAATGGTGAATCCAGGGATCAACTAGATCTTTTAGATCTTTTAGGAGTGGAGTGGAGCAACCGGTGTCGTCGGTTTCGCTCAGGGGTAGGGGCGCAATCTCGGCCGGTTCTACGGCGACGGCCATTAGGCCCAGGCCAGTGTGCGGACAAAGGTCGGCCTCAAACAGAGCTTCCCCGGCCTCAACAGTAAACAAAAATCGCCGCTCGCCGCCGGSWNTKKCMGSTNGTNATCGNNGCACCKSRWWGRYCRNNACTSKNTSCCGYCYWKMYCTGMNCMGAWNTGKSTNTSWGYYRGYSWKYRGCWRCGGNCTSRYKMSCSNTSATKGNGCGASGKGGNATRSMTGGNTGRTKKNNAGSANGGGRKWKWGCKRGNGWGSRTGRGGMGTGGATGGGTGGATGGGTAGATGGGTGGATGGGTGGATGGGTAGGTTCGCAGTTAAATCGCTTGGGGCAGCCCCGTATCAAGGTCGCACTACACAATGCGCCGATACCACGTCAGAACGTTGTGCTGCAGTGTCCTACCGCCGCCGTTATTGGAGCGTTGCGGCTCCGAAGGTGGCATTGAAGCGACGGCACCAAATGGCCGCCGACTGATAGTCGTCTAGATTAATATCTGCAGGAATGGCATAACGTTGGATGCCGCTGAAGGATTCAAGCTCTGCCAAAACAACATAGTCGCTCTCCTGTAGCGGAAAAGCCGGGGGTTCTGTTGAGCTAATTACATCGTCTGAGCGATGCAGAACCACGACTAAATCAGGCCCCATTGAGGAGGTTTGAAACGTTTCATCTAACTCCAAAACAAATTGACCACCGTCATCAATAATTCGGGCTCCTCCAGAGGTTTCATGCTCCCCAGAAACAAAACTGCCCGATTTAATAACACTTGGCTCAGCTGCACTGGTCGCTGCTTCTGGCTCTGGAGTACTGGTGCTTTCTTCAGAGGTAGCGATCGCAGTCTCAGCCGTTGAGCTATCCTCAGCTACCTCAGGTTGACCCGGTCCACAAGCCGCCAATAAAACAACGGAAAATCCTAATAATAGAAACCGCTTTAATTGCATTACAACCTCAGACGAACAAGACGTTGCAGCTACTATAAAAACCCCGTCTGAGACAACCCTGAGAACGTTTAAAGACAATGCTGAATGGTCAGCTGTGAGGTGGACCCCATCCACCACCGTCACCAACCTTCCACCGTGGCTGTCTCATCCCCCCTCACTCTGAATTAGCTGCCGGTACAGCCCGCCCTCGGCCCAGAGGCTATCGTGGGTGCCGCGCTGGACCACCTGGCCGCGCTCTAGTACCAAAATTTCGTCGCAGTCGCGGATGGTGCTGAGGCGGTGGGCCACAATGACGCAGGTGCAGCCGCGTCGCCGCAGGTTTTGGTCGATCGCCTGCTCGGTTTCGGTATCCAGGGCGCTGGTGGCCTCATCCAAAATCAAAATGGACGGGTTGCCGACCAGGGCGCGGGCGATCTCAAGCCGCTGGCGCTGACCGCCGCTGAGGTTGGCAGCGCCTTCGAGCAGCGAGGCGCTGTAGCCGTAGGGTAGGGCCAAAATGGTTTCCTCAATGGCGGCATCCTGGGCGGCGCGGCGCAGATCGACCTCGGGTATGGTCGTATCCCACAGGGTGAGATTGTCGCGAATCGAGCCTTCGAAAATCAAAATATCCTGCTCCACCACGGCGATGGAGTTGGTCAGCACCGCTCGCGGAATCTGGGTGCGGGCCAGGCCGTCAAAGCGAATTTCTCCAGCCCGCGGCTCGTACAGCCCGGCAATGACCTTGGCCACCGTCGATTTGCCCGAGCCGCTGCCGCCGACCAAGGCCACCCGCTGGCCGGGTTGAATGGTCAGGTTTAACCCTTCAATTAGCGGTGGTTCGAGGGGATGGTAGCCGAAGGCAAGATCGTGGAGGGTGATGGTGCCGGTGAGGCGATGGGGTGGGAGCGTGGGGAGGTGGGAGGGTGGGAGGGTGGGTGCGTGGGTGCGTGGGCGAGG
>NZ_JADEWR010000035.1 GCF_015207525.1 Nodosilinea sp. LEGE 06152 | reverse complement strand
GGNGCKGCRATAAACGCAACGATGAAGCAGGCGGTCGCAGCGAGCARGGTGGGAATCATCAACACGCCGAACCAGCCCACATACAGGCGGTTCTCGGTGCTGGTCACCCACTGGCAAAACTGCTCCCACAGGGAGGCGCTTTCGCGCCGCTGTAGAGTAGTGGTCATGATGTATTAGTCCAGGTAATGTACTAAATTATGTTGCTGAGAATTACTTCAGCTACCGTTACATTAGCACACATTCCTAAATAGATGCTAGGAAAAAATAATCATGGGGAAAGCTTAGGCTCCAGAGAGTTGCAATCCCGTGCGGTTGGTGGTGGAATAGGAATCTGCCTTGCTCTGTCCTGGAGCGATGGCTACAAGGTCTATGAACTTAGACCAACGCGGGGGCGTGGCGGAATGGTAGACGCTACGGACTTAGAAAACTGAGCCTTAGCGGAGAAATCTGCTAAGTGGAAGCTCTCAAACTCAGGGAAACCTAACTCTAGATTGAGGTGGCAACACCATTAACTGGATACGGCAATCCTGAGCCAAGCTGGCGAGAACTATCGCTAGAAGGTGCAGAGGCCCGACGGGAGCTACCCTAACGTAGAGACGAGGGTAAAGGGAGGGTCCAATTCTCAAAACCTGGCTGGGGCCGTGCCCTCGCTGGGCAGCAGCGAAAGCTGCGGGAGAATGAAAATCCGTTGACCTTAAACGGTCGTGAGGGTTCGAGCCCCTCCGCCCCCATACCATCTCTATGCAAAGACATCCTCAATAGAGGATTTTTTGTGTAGATTTTTGCTGACCTGGCTTTCGCCAAACTCTGATCTAGCACACCAAATTGCCTGTAGTATTCTTGGTACAGTTCCCTGTAGGGCCTAACCCCTCACCCCAAGTTTTGGCGGTATGTGGAGAAGGGCTTGTAGTTTAGCTACTTGAGTTACCAGTAGATTTTTATACTTTCCCTCAAATTACGGTTCGACTGGCAACGGTGTATTTGTATGCGGTTCAGCACAATGGCCGATTAGGCTAAAGACGGCGTTGTGCTGTGTTAATTTACACAAATGATTTACGGCAACTACTTAAAGTCCGATCGCATCTGTAAATATGTGAGTACACGGCTTTTGGGTTAGGCCGGCTTAGGTCTGGCTGACTTTAGGAGCGTGAATCTACCATCGGGTTCATTGGGTTTGGAGTTTGTCGGGTTCAACGTGTAGAACCCAGCCTTCAACGGCTATTGCTGGGTTGACTATGGCCGCTGCCATATTCCGGCACAGAGGGGAAGGTAGAAGAGCAGGGCCTGCTAATAGCATGTGTTGGCTGCTAGTCAACGCCCTCGAAAAAGGTCGTTAGCTCCAAGTTAACCCTGGTTGTTGCTAAGGGTTGAGTTGAGGAACCAATGTCTCGGGAAGCTGTGTCAAGATACCCTGCAATGGAGTCAAACGACTATAGTTCGCGCCCTGGGCTAACGCTAGCTCAGGCGCAGCAGGTAATTTACGATTTTTTGCTCGAGATTGTCAAAATTTGGCATCCTGACGATGTTTTAGAGGAATTTCGACATCTCTTCATTCACCACACCGACTCGGTTAGCTCCCAAACATTGCCGGCTCTTCACGTTATTTTATTTGCCAACAACGAACAGGAGTTTCGCAACACCATTAAGCGCTGCTGCTACATTCTGGTCAACAACTGGGAAGTTGCTCGACAGTTTGATGCAATTCAAGACCTGGTAGATATTTTTGCAGATCCGTTGATTCAGCGTCGTACCCTATCGCCGACTCTAAAGCGGCTGCGCCACTGGTTAATTCGGTTTACTGAGAGCTACGACTTCGAGGAACTGCGGCTGTTTGCGGCGCGTTATACCGAAGAGCGTACCCTCAATCGCCCTGATGAATGGGCCAGCCGCTACACCTCCTACCTGCTGGTACCGCAGTATGTCAATGAGGCTAACCCGGTCGAGCAACGTCAGGCGGCTCGAGCGCTTTCCCGCCGATTGAAAGACAAGTTTAAGCTTGATCTGGCTATGTACACCGCCTACGGACAAGCCGGGCAGGTCCACGGGCGCACCATAGACAACCCTACGGCCTTGGGAGACAGTGCCCTCCGATTAGTTAAGGCGATTGTGGCCAGGCGAGGTGAGTTTAGCTATAAAAACCTGGCTCGATTGTTCTTGGCGCAGGTCAAAGACAGTAACTATGGTGAGTTTAAAGCCAGTCTGACGCGTTACTTACTCTATACCGTCAACAGTAACCCGATTTCAAAGCAAATTCAGGATCATCTGGATGCTCGTTTGGTCGACCTGTACGCTGAGTTTGAGCCTCAGCCCCTGGACACATCCTTGGTACTGCGCACGTGCAATCGAGCGGTCGATTACCTTATGACGGAGGACCAAGAGCAGCCATCGCCTCTATTTTCGCTGGTGCTTTCCCAGGGGAACGCTCTGACGCTAGCCATT
This sequence comes from Nodosilinea sp. LEGE 06152, assembly GCF_015207525.1. GTDB lineage: Bacteria > Cyanobacteriota > Cyanobacteriia > Phormidesmidales > Phormidesmidaceae > Nodosilinea. Next base: position 33,521 of record NZ_JADEWR010000035.1, on the reverse strand, counting down.
ATTTTGCTCAAGCTGGTGCTGGTTTCGCGTCATACGCTGCCCTACCTGGAAGCTAGGATTGCCAGTCTAATTCGCTATTATGAACAGTTTCCCCGCAGTGAATGTCAGTGGGTGATTAATTTTTTAGAGGTGTTTCAAATCACCTTTGCTATCTACGGCGACAACATTGAGTACAACCTGGTCAAGGTGGGCTCCCATGCGGGTGAGCTTAATGCTGAGTTTCTTTCAGAGCACCGGGGCGTAGAGGCCTTTAGAATTTTTTCTCAAACGCTTAAATATCCCTATGCCAAACTGCCTGAGACAGCTGATGGGCTGATCCAGGAGGGGACACCGTTAGAAGGGCTGTTGGAGGAGCCACCATTTTTGGACGAGACGTTTTTAGATGAGAAGTAAGCGTTAACCTGGCGAGGGAAGCGACGGTGGCTGACTGTACCAGGTGCTGAGCGCGGTATGGTAAATCACTTGCCAAGCGATGCCGTGACGGCAGGCAAGAGCCACACAGTCTTCGTATTCAGGATGAGCGTTGAGAATGGCTTTGGTTTGGGGATGGTAGGCCACCTTCAGGTTGACAAGCCCATAGGGGGTTTGGAGGGATTCAATCTGCCGGGGAAGCACCCATCGCTGCTGAGGCTGACGGCGAATACCCAGGGTAGAGGTTTCAGAAAATAGAATGTCGACGCACTGGAGTTCATCGCTAGGGCGACAGATGACGCTAATCAGCAGTCCGGGCCGCGACTTTTTCATCGCTGCGGGCTGGGTAAAGACGTCTAGGGCACTGGCCTCAAAGAGGCGATCGTAGAGGTAGCCGACGGCCTGGGGAACCAGGTCATCGACCTGAGTTTCAAGCAGAATAACGGTGTCTAGATCGTAGGGAATCTCGGGCTCTGCAGTCTTTTCTAACCGCTCTGATTCTGACCGCTCTGGTTTGGGTTGCTCTGCCAAGGGCAGGGTTTGGGAGGGCAACCTGGGGGACGGTGATGCTGGGGGGGGGGTGTCTGTTACCCCAATCCACAGGCGTAGCGCGTTGGCCACGGGTAGCGATTTGCCTCCAGCCCCTAACCCAGTGCGGTGCAGGGTCATGGCTGGAGGGTCGCCGAAGTGCTGGGCTAGGGTTGTGGCGATCGCGGCCCCAGTGGGGGTAATCAGCTCGCCATCGAGCCCATTGCTGTAGAGAGGCACCTGGTGCTGCTCAAGCAGCTTGAGCACGGCGGGGGCCGGCACGGGCAGCCAGCCGTGGGCCGCTTTGACCCGCCCTCGCCCAGTGGGAAGGGGCGAGCAAACGAGGGTATCGATATTTAAATAGTCGAGCCCGAGGCAGGTGCCGACAATATCAACGATGGCGTCGGTGGCCCCTACCTCGTGGAAGTGAACCTGATCGATCGCAATGCCGTGGACGGCGGCTTCGGCCTTAGCCAGACTGCGAAATATTGCTAGACTCCAGCGCTGAACGCGATCGGGCAAGTGGGCCTGGGTGATGAGGTGCTCAATCGCGGGCAGGTTGCGAGTGGGGTAGACGGCGTGGACGTGCTGGGGCTGTCCGTCGTGGTGGCGGTGCTCGTGGCCGTGATGTGGGGAGGGCTCTGGGGGCTGTTTTGAAGAATGATAATGATTAGGGGTAGCTTTTACCACAACTTGAGCCTGGAGGGCGCGCAATCCCTGGCGCAGGACGGGGGCCACCGAGAGAGTAAATTCATCGTTTAGCCCCAGGCGGGCCAGCTGGGCTTGCAGGTAGTCTAGGGGCACGCCCGCATCGACCAGGGCGGCCAGACACATATCACCCGCAATGCCGGTAGGGCAGTCAAGGTAAGCTATCGTTTTCAACAGAACAACAGAAACGGAAGGGCAATGGCAACAGTCTACAAGCTACATCCCAATGACCCGCAAAGCCGCAAAACGGAAGCGATCGCGGCGGCGCTGCGTCAGGGGGCGGTGGCGCTTTACCCCACAGACACAGTCTACGCCATCGGTTGCGACCTCAATCATAAAGGGGCGGTGCAGCGAGTGCGCCAGATCAAGCAGCTGGCCAACGAGAAACCGCTGACCTTTTTGTGCGCCTCTCTATCTAATATTGCCGACTATGCCGTGGTCAGCGATGGGGCCTATCGTTTAATTCGGCGGCTAATTCCGGGGCCGTTTACCTTTTTGCTGCCCGCTACTCGCCAGGTGCCTCGCCTGGTGATGAGCCCCAAGCGCCGGACGACAGGCATTCGAGTGCCCGATCACCCTATTTGCCTCTCCTTGGTAGAGGCGCTGCAAAACCCGGTGATTTCGACCTCGGCCCTGACGCTGCTGCCCGCCTCAAACTCGGGGCGAGCGGTTGACATGCCGGTCGACAAAATGGTGATGTTTGACAATTTAGAAAAGCTGGTAGACGTCATTGTGGACGATGACCAGCCGCTGTCCTACGACGTCTCGACCATTCTCGACATGGAGGGCGATCAGCCTTTAGTTGTGCGGCAGGGGTTGGGCTGGGAAATGGCTCTTGATTGGGGTGCCCAGCTGGCGTAGCGTCAGGGGCAACTGGGCAACTGGCACTCTACCAGTCTGCGACCGGGGGCAGGCGGAGTGGACAGGTTGTCTAGTCGCGTCGTCGTCGCTTAAACGGTAATCGCGAGACCGACAGCTAAAGCTCATAGCCTACACAACAAGGCTTTCATTGCTTCGACAAAAATTCAGTGAACCTTTGACGCACAGGGAAAGCAGCGGCACAGCTCGGGCTTAAAATTCATCAGAGCAAGGGCAGGGAGATTGCGGTCGCAGCGGGCAGATTTTACCGCTGGCACAGAGCGTGGGAAATCGCTGCGGCTGACTGGGAGGCACACAACAAGCCTGTCGGGGTCGGCAGGCGGTGGCTCAGCCAGCTGAGCGATTGGCCCGACCGGCTATTCCCGATATTGGTGTCGTTGTTAGGATTGGGTAACTATGAAGACCGCATCTACCTGCATTGCCATGCCCCCATCATCCCCTGGGACTCCACTGCCCCCGGAGTCGTTCCCAGAATCATCTCCAGAGTCGTTTTTAGAGTCGTCGTCCCAACCGACGGGGGAGGACACTGCACCGACGGTGGCTGCTCTCGTGCAAGACCAGTTTATGGCTCATCTGCAGCGGCGGCCTGGGGGGCTAGCTGGGGTTGTACAGCGACTGACCGCAGAAATTGACCGCATTTGCGCTCTCAGCGATCGCATTCAGGCCTCTGGCGATATCAACCACTGGCAGACGGCCCTGGTGCGCCACCGAGTGAGCAAATGTCTAACCTACTACGACATGGGCTCTCATCGGGGTCGGGTAGAGTTGCACAGCAGCCTGAGCGCCATTGTCTACCGCCATGTGGCTCCCCAGGGCAGTCAGCTGGGGTTTAAGGGCCGCTATGCCCTGCTCGAAGACTTCATGCAGAATTTTTACATTGAGGTGCTGAACGCGTTTCGGCGAGAACATGATCTGCCTGCTACCTACACCCCCCGCACCCGGCTGGAGCTGGCGGAGTACATGGCCTTTAGCGAGCAGTACGCGAAACGGCGCATTAACCTGCGGGGCGGCAGTCAGCAGCTGATTGTGCTGCGGGCGCAGGCCTTTAGCCGCCGTCAACCCGCTGAGACATCGGTGGATATGGCCCTGGTCACAGAGGGGGCCAAGACCGAGGCGGCTGAGTCTCACGCGCGCAGTTCGGTTGTGCAGCAGGTGCGCGAAAAAATGATGGCCGAGAGCAGCGACCCCGGTGATGGGGTGATGCGCGATCGCGTGATCAATGCCCTGATGCAATATCTCAAGGCCCAAAACCAGCCCGACTGCGTAAACTACTTAGTGCTCAAGCTCCAGGACTGCTCCGCCGCCGAAATTGACGATATCTTAGGCCTCTCGGCCCGAGAGCGCGACTATCTGCAGCAGCGCTTTAAGTACCATGTCGAAAAATTTTCCCAGCAGCACGAGTGGCAGCTAGTCCACCAGTGGCTGGGGGCCAACCTGGAGGCTCGTCTGGGCATGACCCCCACGGAATGGGCTGATTTTTTAGCCACCCTAACCCCCGACTACCGCCGGTTTCTGACGCTCAAGCAGCAGCAGGTTAGCGACGCTGCCCTGGGCGACGATGCGATCGCCCAAGCCCTGGGCTGGACGCCGAAAAAGGTGCAGCGCAACTGGACTAAGGTGCTCAAACTGGCCTGGACGTTTCGCAATCAGGCGCGGGGTTCAGAGGCGAGCTAAGGGGAAGCGGCTAACCGGCGATCGCTTCTGATTCGGTGCCGGGGGGCTCAAACTTGTAGCCCACGCCCCGCACTGTTTGAATCAGAGCAGGCTGAGTCGTATCTTTCTCAATCTTTTTGCGAATTTGGCCAACGTGCACATCGACCACCCGCTGGTCGCCCACGTAGTCATAATCCCACACCTTTTGAATCAGTTCGGCCCGCCGCCACACCCGGCCGGGGTGACTGGCTAAAAAGTGCAGCAGGTCGAACTCCAGGGCGGTTAGAGGAACCATTTCTTCGTTGAGCATGACCTCGCGCCGGACTGGGTCAATGGCTAGACTGTTGAAGGTCAGGCACTGCTGTTCGGCCGCCGTAACCGGGCGCTGACGCTTGAGAATAGCCCCTACCCGCACTTCCAACTCACCCAGGCTGAAGGGTTTGGTGAGGTAGTCGTCGGCCCCTTCGTGAAAGCCGCGAATTTTGTCCGACTCATCGGTGCGGCTGGTCAGCATGAGCACAAACACGCCAGTGCGCGACTGCATCTCTTTACACAGGTCGTAGCCGTTGGTATCGGGCAAGTTTAAGTCGAGAATCACCAGATCAGGGGTGAACTGCTCAAACACCGCCAGGGCTTTTTTGCCGTCCTCGGCCGACTCCATTTCATAGTCTTGCTTGGCCAGGAACCGATGAATCAGGTTGCGGATTGCGGGGTCGTCATCGACAACGAGGATCTTGGCTTCCGCCATAGTCGTACCTTTCTGTAAGTTGACTGGTCAGATGAGAGTGTCAGGAACCCGTTGGGGAAGTGACCTACGGCACCAGCCGTAGCAGGAGCACCCAATGCCCTTTTAGGGCTTTTCACTCACTTTGAACGGCATCAGCCATAAAAACATAAATAATTCCATAGCTTACTCGAGAACTTTGTGAAGTTACCACCCTGGCCAGTGGGCACCGCCACGCTAAAGGGCACCCTGCGCCTGCCCTTTAGCGACGAGCCGAGCCGGGGCGGGAGCGCATGAGCCCCAGCAGCGGCCCCAAAATTAACCCAAACACAAACCCTCCCGAGTGGGCCCAGTAGGCGACGCCACCCGCGCCCAGGTTGGTTTCGGTGCTGAGGCTGGCGATGCTAAACAGCGCCTGCTGGACAAACCAAAACCCCAGGAAAAAAATTGCCGGAATGCGGACGGTGGTAAAAAAGATGATCAGCGGAATTAGGGTAACGATGTGGGCGCGGGGAAATCGCAGAATATAGGCTCCCATGACGCCTGCGATCGCGCCACTGGCCCCGATGGTTGGCACCGTAGAGGAGGGGTCAAACACCCACTGGGTCAAACCCGCCAGAGCGCCGCAGCCCAAATAAAAAATTAAAAACTTGACGTGCCCCAGCCGGTCTTCGATATTGTTGCCAAACACCCACAGGTAGAGCAGGTTGCCCCCCACGTGAAAAAAGCCGCCGTGGAGAAACTGCGATGATACCAGCGTGATCCACTCCGAGGCAGGGGCCTGCAGCGCCCCCTGAAAGCTATCTGTTAGCTGGTTAGGTACCAGTGCCCAGGCGTCAAAAAAACCGTCGAGCCCCTCCCGCGACAGGCCCAGCTGAAATACAAATACGGCGATATTGAGTCCAATCAGCCCATAGGTAACAACCGGGGTAATGCTGACAGGGTTATCGTCACGAAGGGGAACCACGGCGATACCTAATGCGTAATTTTATTGTAGAAACATTATTTTAGAGAGATTGTTGGGGAGATTGGCAGCAAAGCCCCAATTGCGTACCCATCGCCTATATCTAGATGTCGACCCCCTAAATATGGGGCAAAATTTCAAGGCTGCCCGCGTCGCCATCTAAACGGGCCATGGCCCCCACCGGCAAAGCGGCGTTGCTGCCGTCGTGGCCAAAGGGCAGCTCCGCCACTACGGGAATGCCCAGATCGCCCAGGCGATCGCGCAACACCTCGGCGACCGCAAAACTGGGTACACCCTCCGGCGGTTCGCAGCGGCTAAAGCGCCCTAGGGCAATACCTTTTACCCCCGCCAGGTGGCCCGCCATTCGCCAGTGGGTCAGCATGCGATCGATGCGGTAGGGGGCCTCGGTGACATCCTCAAAGGCCAAAATAGCGCCGCTTAGGTTGGGCTGGTGAAGGGTGCCAAGCAGGTGGGTAGCCACCGTCAGATTGCCCGCCCATAACCGTCCCACTACCTGGCCATTGCCCCATCCCTGGCCGTGTAGGGCCGGGAGCGGGTAACCCATCACTACGCTTTTGAGCCGTTGCTGCGACCATTTGGGTTCCGAGGCCAAGGTAGTTAGCAATGGCCCGTGAAGACCAGCAATTCCCTGCTGGCCCAGGCTCCACAGCAGGCTGGTGACATCAGAAAAGCCAATCAACCACTTGGGGGCCAGCGCCTGGGGCCACTGCCAGCCCTCCAGCAGCCGGGTACCACCGTATCCCCCGCGAGCGCAGAGAATGCCGCGATAGGTAGAGTCGGCTAGGGCTTGAGCGAGCTGCTGGCGGCGGTTGGCGTCAGACCCGGCCAGGTAGCCCCACTGGTCGCTGACACCGGGGCTAACATCGACCGTAAACCCCCAGCTGCGCCAAACCTCTAACCCCTGGTTAAAGCTCTCTAGCTCGCGCAAGGCACCGCTGGGGGCAATGGCTTGGAGGCGATCGCCCGCTCGCAGCGGCGGCGGATATTGCAGCGATGACGAGTTGGGGGTGGGGAGATCAGCGTTCAAACCTCTAGCTCCAGGGCAAACTTGCTATACTTCTTAACAAAGCGTTACATGTTGACAAGGCGTTACACAGAGAGACCCATGGCCAAATTCTCTAATTCTTCTGAATCTCAAGAGTGGGGCTTTACCCCTGCCGCCGAAAGTCTCAATGGCCGCCTGGCAATGCTGGGCTTTGCCTTCGCTGTCATTATTGAAGCTCTAAGTGGCCAGGGCGTGCTGCACTTTCTGAATCTGGTTTAGAGCCGCAAGCCAGACGTAGCCAGAAAAATAGGGAGGACAAGGGAATGGGGAAATGAAGGTATTGTGATTTGAACCCACCTTATCCCCTCACCCTCCTTAGCCCCCTCATCTCAATTCCTCGCTCAACCCAAAACACTAGCTAACAGCGCTTTCTGGGCGTGCATTCGGTTCTCCGCTTGAGCCCAAACGCGGGAGGCAGAACTTTCGATCACCTCATGGGTGATTTCTTCGCCCCGGTGGGCAGGCAGGCAGTGCAGCACGATCGCATCGTTACTCGCCTTTGCCAGCAGCGACTCGTTCACCTGGTAGGGCTGAAATATCGGCAGGCGATCGTCCGCCTCGGCCTCCTGCCCCATGCTGGCCCAGACGTCGGTGTAGAGCACCTGGGCGTCTTTGACGGCGGCTTCGGGGTCGGTTGTCACCAACACATTGCTTCGTCCCTGCCCGAACTGGCTGGCCTGCTCCACGATAGTTGGGTTGGGGGCATAGCCAGTGGGGCATGCAATCCGTACGTTCAGGCCTACCAGGGCGCAGCCCAGCAGCAGGGAGTGGGCCACATTATTGCCGTCGCCCAGATAGGTCAAAGTCAGGCCCTTGAGAGTGCCAAACTCCTCCTGAATGGTGAGCAGGTCAGCCAGAATCTGGCAGGGATGCTCTAGATCGGTCAGCGCATTGATGACAGGAATAGAGGCGTAGTCGGCAAATTCTTGAATTTCAGACTGATCGAAGGTGCGAATGGCCACCACATCGAGATAGCGATCGAGCACCCGAGCGGTGTCGCTGGTCGGTTCACCCCGACCCACCTGAGTAACTCCCGAATGCAGGTCCAGCACCTGCCCCCCCAGCTGGTACATTGCTACCGAAAAACTGACTCGGGTGCGGGTCGAAGCTTTGCGAAACAGCAGCCCCAGCACTTTCTGCGGAAATTGGGGGTGGTGCTTGCCGGACTTAAGCTCGGTGGCAAAGGCGAGTAGTTCGGTCAGCTCATCGGCACTGAGATCGCTTAGGCTCAGCAGGTCGCGTCCGCTCAGGGGTGGCATGGCCATAGGCAGGATTCGTAAAAATAAGACATTAGCAGATTATTGGGGAAGCCTTGTGCTGGTCTGTATCGGCAGGGGCAAAAGCGTAGAACAGCTGGCTGCTGGGCCAAGGCGAGGCTCTCGGGGATCAGCAGGGGGATGGATGTGCCGCCCTTTCAAGTCTGCATTATGATTGGGGCATTGCATTTGCCGTGGCGGTTTCAGCTTCTGGTTTCGACCTACAGAGCGTTGCTCAGCCACTTCTGGTGATGCTGTTTTATCTGTGTTTGCATTCCTATGATTAGTGCGGTTGTTCCTCCTCAGCCTCGGCTAGTATCCCTGGAGCCGTTGCCTCAGCCTCCTACGGTGCGAGAGCGGGCGGCGGCGGGCTACTTTCGCGACATTGCTCTGTGGCTGAACCAGCCCCTGGCGACCCACGGCATTTTTGTGCAAGTGCAGTCCGATCGCCCCGGCTGTTTGCGACTGATTGTGGAGTTTCAGCAGCCGCCCGTTAAAGACCGACTGCTGCGATTTTTGTGTCATCGGGTGTGGCTGCTCAACTCAGAGTTAATCGAAGGCATTTGGGTCATCGCTCGGCCCTTGGGCCATCGCCGGGTGCTGTGGCAGCAGCGCATCAAAATTGTTACCCCGGCCCTCAAGCGCCATCAGGCCGAGTTAAAGGCTAAGGCCAAGCGCCACCAGCCCTCGCCGCTGCCGGCTCAAATTCGCTCACCGCGTCTGGCTAAAGGTCTGTCGCGCCAGCACTTGCAGACGCTGCGAACCTTCGTGCTGTCGGGGTCAGCGGTGGCGGCCTTTGTGATGGGCTGCTTGCTAGAGGTGATTATTTCGGCACCCTCCCCAGTGCTGCCCCAGTTTTCGGCTCAGTCTGAGGTGCAGGGCAAGTCTGCCCGTGGAGCCCAGACTCCGGTCGCCCCGACGGAGACAGGTGCAGGCAACGAGGTGACTGCCCTAGTGGAAGGTCCCTCTGCCAGGCCCAGTGCCTCCGCCTCACCTGCCGGGACCGCTACCGGCCACCGGCCCACGGTGGTTGATGCAGCCCTTGAGCCGGTCGGTGTGATCACTCACCCAACGCTGACGCCCGCCCCTCGCGACGATGTCACGCTCCTGTTTGGTGGCGATATTTCTTTAGAAGATATTGCTCCCGACTTGCTGACGGCCCCCGGCGGCTTTTTTGCCGATGTTGCCGACTACGGCGAGGCCGATTTGGCCCTGGTCAATTTGGCAACGCCGTTGGCAACGGCGGCTACCAATCTGGAGGAGGGCCTGCGCCAGCAGACCCGCACCGATGCAGTCGATCTGCTGGTCAATAGCGGCGTTGATATTGTCAACCTCACCCACAGCCGCCTGATGGATTACGGAGCGGCGGGCTTAGACGAAACCCTGACCACCCTCGACAGCAAGGGCCTCTACCGAATTGGAGCTGGGCGCAATGCTCTAGAGGCCCGTCGCCCCGAAGTGCTCGATGTCCGAGGGAAGCGGATTGCCTACCTGAGCTACGCCATGGGAGGCAGCAATGCCGCCCACGATACTGACGTTCTCAAGGAGCGAGCTGGGGCTGATGACAAGGCGATCGCAAAGGAAGTTGAAACCTTCAAAGCCGCCACGGCCTTTAAAGACCGCGCCGGTTTTAATGCCCAAAATATGCCCGAGATTGTGGCGGATATTCAAGCCCTACGGAGCGAGGTGGACTGGATTGTAGTGAACTTTCGCTGGGTTGATCACCTCAGCGAACAGCCCAACTTCATGCAGACTAACCTGGCTCGCCTGGCCATCGATCAGGGAGCCGATGTCGTTGTGGGCTACCACCCGACCGTCATTCAGGGGGGAGAAATTTATAAAGGTCGACCGATTGCCTACTCCCTGGGAGACTTTGTCTTTCGCCCCGATGAGCCAGTCGAAAATCAAGATTCTGCCGTTCTAAAGGTATCTCTTAAAGACGACCAGATGCAGGTGGAGCTGGTACCGGTGCGGGTGCGCGACTCTCGGCCCAAGACCCTGACGGGCGACGCCAGTCACGACGTTTTGCAGCGCATTGAGCAGGCCTCGTCACAGTTTGATAAACCACTAAAATCCCCCGTGGTGCTAGATCTAAAGGCCCCGGAGGTGCCCCCAGAAACCGTCAGCGACCCCAGTAGCCCCTTTGTGTCGCCCGAGGCTGAAGATGTCTTGCCGGTGGAGCCATCGCCCAAGCAGGAGACTGAGCCCAAATTGGAGCGATCGCCTGAGCAGGAGACCGAGCCTGAAACTGAGGCTGAATTGGAGTCATTGCCTGAGGCATTAACTGAGCCCAGTGAAACGGTTGATCAACCCACCACTCCTGCGGATACTATGCCTATGCCCGAGGCTACAGACGCACCTGCATCGCAGCCAGAATCTGAAGCACAGCCAGAAGTAGAAGTAGAGTTCAACGAAGAGCTGCTGGAGTGGGGACCCAAGGTATCGCCAGAGCAGCGCGAGTTTCAGCCGGTGCCAACCCAGCGATCGGGGGGCAGTGGCTCTAACACTGAGATATCGGCTCCTCAGCCCAATCTGGGCAGTGAAAAACCCGTAGCCACCCTGGTTCCGCCGCCAAAAGCTCAAGACAAAGTGGCTGAGGTTTCTGGTGAGATTTTAAGTGAAGTTTCTGGTGAGGCTTCGAGCTGGGCTGATACCGTACCGGAAAGCCCTGCACCGATAGCGCCAGCGGCAGCAGACTAAGCCTCAAACACCCCGGGCTATAGGTCTTTGTAAGGTTAGGACGAATCGAACTACTGTAGACTCCCTTGCCTTAAGGGAGTCATGATAACGTCTAGGCATACTGCCGCTGAGGTGCCCTGTGTTCGCCGTTGCTCTAAAAGCAGACTCCCCTTCTACCTATGTGCTCTCTGACACCGATACCGCCGCCCGACTCGAACTAGTGCCCGATCGCGGTGGCATTGCCACTCGCTGGCAGGTCGAAGGCCAAGATATTTTCTACTTTGACCGCGATCGCTTTGCCAACCCTGAGTTATCGGTACGGGGCGGTATTCCCATTCTGTTTCCAATCTGCGGCAACCTGCCCGACAACCAGTACAGCCTGGAGGGGCAGACCTACAACCTCAAGCAGCACGGCTTTGCCCGCGATTTACCCTGGCAGGTGGCCCACCAAGACGTCGCCACCGCCGCCAGCCTCACCCTAGAACTGACCCACAGTGAGGCGACCCTGGCCCAGTATCCCTTCGAGTTTAAGCTGGCATTTACCTTTAATCTGCGGGGTCACACCCTGGAATTACAGCAGCAGTTCACCAATCTTTCCACTCAGCCCATGCCCTTTTCGACCGGGCTGCACCCCTATTTTTTAGTAGAAGACAAGTCTCAGCTCGCGTTTGACATTCCCTCAAACGAGTTCCGTAACCACTTGAGCGGTGGGGTAGAAGCCTTTGAGGGCAGCTTTGACTTTGGCCAAGAGGAGATCGATCTGGCATTTCAAGGGCTGACGGCGACCGCCGCCACGGTCACCGATCATCACCTGGGGAGGCGGCTAACGCTCTCCTGGAGCGCTGGCTACACCAAGCTAGTGTTCTGGACGGTGAAGGGGAAAGATTACTACTGCTTAGAACCCTGGACAGCCCCGCGTAATGCCTTGAATACGGGCGAAAATCTTCTGGTAATTGACCCTCAGCAGACCTTAGAAACCACGGTGCAGATGGCGATCGCGTTTCTGTAGCGCAGTTATCAGTCCCTAGTCTCAAAACGTTAGTGGGGCAGTTAGCTGTTTACAGCCGGGGCCTATTGAAGTCGGCTGGGGCTGGTGCCTGTTTCTGGTCGGCCAAAATCAAGCGTCAAGGGTTGGCCTAGCGGGTTTGGGGGGACCGATAGATCCTGGGGATCGCCCTAGCCTAAAGCGATCCCCGCGAACAGGCAGGGAACATCAAGATCCGCTAAAATGTGCTTCTGCCTGAAGGGAATTACCCGCCAGGAAAATTCTCTCCATCACGGCCCTGCATCACGGCTGGTTCTATGACCCAACTCAACAACGGCATCACGCTATTTTTTAGCTTGTTAGTCGAGGCCATGCCCTTTCTGCTGCTGGGGGTAATTTTTTCGAGCGTGCTGCTGCTGTTTGTCGATGAGCAAAAGCTGCTGGCCATGATTCCGAAGAACGTGGTGCTGGCAGCGCTGGCGGGGAGTTTAATCGGCTTTCTGTTTCCGGTCTGCGAATGCGGCAACATTCCGGTGGCGCGGCGACTGCTGACCAAAGGAGCGCCCACAGCCGTTGCGATTGGGTTTTTGCTGGCCGCACCAACGGTGAACCCGGTGGTGTTTTGGGCTACCTGGATTGCCTTTCGCGACCAGCCAGAAATTGTATTTTTGCGGGTGGGCTTCACCCTGATTGTGGCGGTTACGATCGCCCTTATTTTTAGCGCCCAGGCTGATGTGCGCCCCTTTCTGCAGGACAATCTGACCCGCATGATGGGGGAGCCTGAGCCTACTGTAGCGGGCCCAGCCGAGCCGGAGATATCTCCCTTGCTTAAGTCAGGCACGTTTTTAATGCAGGCACCGGGGCAGGTGCTACAGCTCGACGCCCCGCCCGCCCAGGTGCTGGCCCAGGTGGCGGTGGCTCCACCGTCGATGACCACCCGGCTGCGAATGATGGTCGATAACATGGTGCTGGAGCTGCGAGAACTGGGGGCCGTGCTGGTAATCGGCAGCGCGATCGCCGCCTTTGTTCAGGTTGCAGTGCCCAGGGAGGTCATTCTGGGTCTGGGGCAGGGGCCAGTCACCTCGATTGTGGCGATGATGGCCCTGGCCTGGGTGGTGTCGATTTGCTCGACGGTCGATTCATTTTTTGCCCTGTCGTTTGCGTCTACCTTTACCAGCGGGGCGCTGCTGGCTTTTTTAGTGTTTGGCCCCATGATTGACCTCAAAAACATCAGCCTGCTGCTGACGGTGTTTAAGGGTCGCGCCATTGTCTATTTGTTTGTGCTGGCGGCCCAGCTGACGTTTTTGCTGACCCTGGTGATGAATCTCTACACGGGGTAACGCTTGGGTTGAGCGGCCTTTGTCTATTGTTTGAGATTCCCGTCTAAAACCGCGTCGTTTTGACTCGCATCCATGACCTCTATCCCTCAAGCTAACGGTTCTCGCGCTCCCAGTCGGCGATCGGTGCCCTGGCAGGCTTTAGTTGATGCTGCCATGCTGCTGCTGTGGGGGCTGATGCTGCTGCGCTTTACGGTGACGGGCAAACTGTACCTGCTGCTGCACCCCGACTACATGTGGCTGGCCTACCTGGCGATGGTGCTGCTGCTGGTCATGGGCGTAGCTCGTGTAGTGCAGGTGTGGTCGAGCTATCGCCAGCGCGGTGTCCCGGCTCCTCGCAGCCAGGAACACCTGGCGCTGCTGCCCCGTCAGCTCAGCAGCGTACTCTTAATTGCCATTGCGGTGTTTGGCCTGATCTATACCCCCCGCCCCTTTGCCAGCGAGACGGCGTTTCAACGGGGCATTACCGACGTGCTGGGTCAGACGCGATCGCGGCCCCAGCGGTTTTCCCTCGGCGGCGATGCTGAAAACCGCACCATTGTGGACTGGGTACGCACTCTCAACGTGTACCCCGAGCCCGACGCCTATGCTGGGCAGAGGGCAACGGTGAGCGGGTTCGTCACCCACATTCCGGATTGGCCCGACAGCTTCATTATGATTTCGCGGTTTGTGTTGACCTGCTGCGCCGCCGATGCGTATCCGGTGGGGCTGCCGGTGGAGCTGCCAGCAGGCACCCCTCGCCCTGCCCCCGACACCTGGCTAGAAATCAAGGGCACCATGCAAACCACCACCCTCAACGGCAAGCGCCAGCTCGCCATTGGCTCTGCCACCCTGACCGAAATCCCTGAGCCGCGCACTCCCTACGAATATTAACTATGGCCCGTCGTCGCCCTCGTCGCTCTCGCAATCAACGGCTGGCTCGCGTTCAGCCCCTAGACCGCCTGGCTGTGATGGTCATCACAGGCCTAGCGCTGGCCATGGGGCTGCTCGTTCTCTCGGGTGACCATGCCACTGCGCGAGTGCGCGACTTCACCTGGCAGGACCGCCAGGTCGGCACTGAAGATCGAGCCTTTTTAATTACCTTTAGCCGCCCCATGGATGTGGCCAGTGTGGAGAAAAACCTCACCCTAGATCCACCGCTGCCGGGCAAGGTGAGCTGGGCCGGGCGGCGTATGGCCTACACGCTCACCGACCCGCTGCCCTACGGCGAGTCATTTACGCTCAGCCTGGATGATGCCCGCGATCGCTATGCTGCCCGCAGCGATCGCCCTAGCCGCTTTGAGCCGTTTCAGGCCCAGTTTGAAACCCGACGGCGGGCCTTTTTGTACATTGGGGCCGAGGGTGACGAAGCCAACCGCCTGGTGCTGGCCGACTTGGGCCGCCAGGAGCGCACTATTCTCACGCCCAGAAACCTGTCGGTGCTGGCCTTTAAGCCCTACCCACTGGGAGACAAGGTGCTTTTCTCGGCCAGCGACAGCAGCCAGGGGGGCAGTCTGCTCAATCAGCAAATCTATACCGTCACCACGGGCATTACTCCCCGTCCGCCGGTTGATTTTATGGGCGATCGCCCGCCTCTGTGGCAGCGTCTACTGCCCCAGGGCGCGCCCCCACCCTCGGGAGAAACGACCCTGGTACTCGACAGCCGCGACTACCAGAATCTCAAGTTTGATCTGTCACCCGACGGGCAAACCATTGTGGTGCAGCGGGTCAACCAGCAGGACCCAGCCGACTTTGGCCCCTGGCTGGTGCGGGCTGGAGAACCCCCTACCCCAATCGAAACCGAGCCCGGTGGCGACTTCTTGATTGCCCCCGACAGCCAGTCACTGCTTCTGCTTCAGGGCCAGGGCACCGCTATTATTGACCTGGGAGAAGAGCCGACCAGCGGGCCGCGTCAGCCCCTCGATTTCTTGCCCAACTACGGTCGCGTTCTGGATCTGACCGCCGATGGTTCAGCGGCAGCCATGGTCAACTTCAACCAGGATGACCCCGAAAAGCGGTTTACCGAATCGCTGTTTTTGGTCACCAACCAGGGCCGTGAAGAGGAGCTTTTGCAGGTCAGCGGGGCTATTTTAGAGGCCCAGTTTGACCCCACCCGGCAGGTGCTCTACGTGTTGGCTAGCGAACTGGTCGATGCTCCACCGGATAGCGATACGCTGCAGGCGGCCGATGCCTACGTTGAGCAACCCCTGCTGCTGGCCATCACCCTGAGCGATGGCGAGGTCAGCCCGCTGCTGCGGCTGCCCCTGCTGCAAACGATTCACCTGAGTGTAGCTCCCGACGGGCGATCGCTGCTGCTAGATTTGGCCGACCAGGCCGCCGCCGCTGACTCTACTCCGGCACCCAAGATCTGGCATTTGCCGCTGGTGTATCAGTCCTCCAATAGCGCTAATGATCGCGGTAACAGCTATGCTTTGGCGAATACGCTCAGCCGTTTGGGCAAGTCTCGAACTACCGGTACTGACGCCGCTGACACTGACGATGCCGACTCAGCCAACGCTCCAGAGGATGATTCAGAAGATCCAGTCGTGACTCCGACTGTCGTTGATCCAGAGACATTTCCTTTTAGCGGCATTCAGGCGACCTGGCTGCCCTAGGGGCTGTCATTAATAGCTGCTAAACGCCCAAAATCAAGGTTTACAACCCCTAGCCTGTTCTTGGGGTCGGGCGTGGCAAGGCTTGATATGTCAGACTTTTGCCCACAATTGATGACACGCCCTAGGGCAACTCAGCTAGGTCTCTGCTGACAATGCCCGACCACTGCACCTGCTTTTCTCCGGTGCGCCGGTAGGAAAAAAAACGCTCGGGTTCTTGAAAGGTGCAGTGGGGGGCGATCGCCACCTGATCGTGACCCAGCCCCAGCTGTTCTAGCTGCCAGGCATTGGCCTGGCGCACATCCAGCCGCACTTTGCCTGGGGTGTCATCGGCCAGCAGCGGCGAATGTTCCTTCTGCAACAGCGCCCTGACCACCGCCTCGTCATCGCTGGCGGCATCGTTTACCACCGTACGCCCCACGGCGGCGGCCACATCCACCGATACCTGATAGACCTCTCCCGCGATCGCGGGACCAATCGCCACTACCAGGTCTTCGAGGCGGCTGCCCTGGGCCTGGAGCTTGCCCACCGCTACCGGCACAATGGTCTGAGCCGTGCCGCGCCAGCCCGCGTGGACAGCCGCCACCTGCCCGGTAGCGCGATCGCCAATCAGTACGGGACTACAGTCGGCAGAGCAAACCCAGAGAGCCTGGTGGGCGCAATCGCTCAGCAGGCCATCGGCCTCGGCCATCGGCCCCTCTGCAGCGGCGGCAGGCAGATCGGCGGGGGCCAGAACTCGGTTACCGTGCACCTGTTTCACCCGCTGCACCGCCGCATTTGCCGACAGCGATGCCGTCAGGGTTTCGGGCGTCTGGGGCCAAAACTGCCGAGTAAAAAAACCGTGGGGCCAGGGCTGCAGCAGGTCACAGCAGAGAAAGTCTTGCCCCTGCCAGCTTTGCCAGTACCAGTCTGCCATGTTGCCCCCTCCGGCGTTGGTGATGCCTGTACGATGCTACAGCGGCCGCAGCATCTGGCCAATCTCTCTGGTCAACTCTTTGGCCAATGTAGAGCAGACGTTAAGCTGCAGCGCCGTTTCATCAAGTTCTATTTTGGCGTGGCCCAGCTCTCCTCCAGGGCTTTTCTAAGGTGGTAGCGTAATTGGGATCGTTAACAACCTATTTTGATTTCTATACCAATCGTCCATGCCGCTAGCGCGGCACCCCCAACGATAAAAACAGCGATAGCCGGTCCCTGAGCGAAGTCGTTGGTGAAGCCGCCCCAAAGGGGCTAGGGATGGCTATTTATAGAGCAAGTCCAGCTCGGGTTCTGGAGTTTTCCCACCGGCAGAACTCCACCCCCGAACTTGAATGTGATTTATATAAACTCCAGGATAATCATCGGGTGAGCCTAGATCGACTCCGCCAGGCTGTTCTACAGCCCTCTAAAACGTTGGGAATAATGCCCTGTTATCAGGCCTTACGCCCTCAGTTTCACCTCCACTGGGTTGAGCAAACTGACTCCACCAACCGGGCGCTGGCCGAAATGATGGCGGCGGGCGCTCCGGCAGGTACGGTGCTGGTTGCGGCGACGCAGCAGGCTGGGCGAGGGCAGTGGGGGCGACAGTGGCAGTCTCCCCAGGGAGGGTTGTACCTGTCGCTGGGGCTAAAGCCCGACCTGCCAGCTTCCCGCAGCCCCTATCTAACTCTGGCCAGCGCTTGGGGTGTGGCCACCAGCCTGGCCAATCTCGGGTTGCCCGTGCAGGTCAAGTGGCCTAACGATTTGGTGGCGGGGGGCAAAAAACTGGGGGGCGTGCTGGCCGAAACCCATCTGGAGGGCGGCAGGGTTCAAACCGTGGTAATCGGGCTGGGGCTGAATGGCTTTAATCCGGTGCCTGCCACTGGCACCTCCATTCAGCAGCTAATTCAACCGGAATTGGTCGCTGGGCCGCTGAATACCTTGGAGGACCTGGCCGCGATCGCCCTCTATGGGCTGATGCAGGGGTATCTCCACTGGCAAAACCAGGGAGACGACGCCTTTCTGATTGACTACCAGGCTCGTTTGGCCAATTTAGGTCAGGGTTTGACCGTAGACGGTAGACCAGCAGAGGTGATTGGGGTGGCCCCCTCGGGAAATCTGCGCGTGCAGCTAACCCCCACCGCCAGCGACACACCAGCGGTCAAAACGCTGGAGATTGAACCAGGTAAAGTAACTTTGGGCTACAATGCGTAGCGGCTGATTATGGTGAAAAAAATTAACTTAGAACCTATTCAAACGCATAAACTTTCCGGAGTTTATCCGTCGGTAGTATGGCTACAGATAGCTATGCTGGTAGGCGGCATGGGGGTAACCCACAGCGGGTTGGCTGTTGCTGGAACCCCTGATGCCCCCGATGTGTCTGAGCAGGAGGGGGCGGTCGAAACCTCCGCTGACTACCTCAGGCCCGGAACCAGCAGTGCCCACCGGCCCAGCGCTGAAGCGACTCTAAGTTTACCTTTGCCCTCAGCAGCGCGACCTGACTTTACGCCTCAGCGTCCGTCTGCATCAGCCGTTGTGACATCACCCCCTGCAGCGAGTTCGCCGATGTTCTCTCCGGTTCCCCCTCCCCCTCAAGCAGCTGTTACCGTTACCATTCCGGCTCCGTCAGCGGCCCCTACCATGGCTGAGAGCTTGCTGAAGCCCGCTGTGGCCTCCATGGCCAGCGAGACTACAGCCGAGGCTCCCGCTGCGGTCAGTGCTCCTGAGCCAGCGGCTGCAGCGGCCCCCGCCCCGGCGATGCCCGAAACCATAGTTCCTCAAACCACCGTGCCTGAGGCGATCGCCGCCAATGAGGCAGTGCCCGCAGGCTACAACAGCGTCTTTATTGACCCCACCAACTACAGCCTTGGGGCTACCCAGGCTCCAGCTGCTCAACCGGGTGGAACGCCAAATGTGATCTTTGCAGAACGCTCTAGCGGCTGCCAAATTACCGTAGCCGCTGGGCAAACCAGCCCCAGCGCCGCCTGTGCGGCTTCAGCCGCCGCTGGCCAGGGGTCTACTGCTAACAGTGCTGGCAGCGGGGCTGGCCAGGGTGAAATTCGGGTAGGCCCCATTGCCGTTAGCTCCCAGGGGGTGCGGTTGGGCAGTACCACCATCGTCAGCCGCGCAGCCCTCAACGAAAAGCTGCGACCCCTCAACGTGCTGCGGCGCGGCAACGAGGAGTATGTATTTCCGCTGTCGGTGCCAGCGTCAATTTCGTCGCTGTTTGGCTGGCGTATGCACCCTGTTCACCAGAGCTGGCGGTTCCACTCGGGTACCGACCTAGCCGCCCCCCTGGGTACTCCGGTGCTGGCTACCCAGGCTGGCCGCGTGTCGGTGTCAGACTTTTTGGGGGGCTACGGCCTGACAGTAATTTTGCGCCACGGCGACGGCAGCCTGGAGTCTCGCTACGCTCACCTGTCTCAGCTAGCCGTGCAGGCTGGGGAGTGGGTTGAGCAGGGCGAAGTGATTGGTTTGGTGGGCAGCACGGGCACCTCCACGGGGCCTCACCTGCACTTTGAAATGCGTCAGCTTACCGCTGAGGGTTGGGCGGCTGTAGACCCAATTGAGGTATTGGAATACGGCGTCGCCAACCTGCTCGAAATTATCGACAATCCACTGCTCGCCCTGGGCCGCGACGGAGCCGAGGTGAAGGCAACCGAGGAGGGCTTACCGACTGATTATCCCTTCCGCCCGGCCCAGCCCAATGCGAGCTAGGAGGGCTAGTCGTTGGCCGTCTGAGCCGGGCTGGGTGTAGTCGCAATGGGCTACGTCGTCGAGCATCAGGTGCGGTTCCACGAAACCGATGGGGCAGGGGTGGTGTACTTCGCCAATGAGTTGGTGATCTGCCATACGGCCTACGAAGCATCTCTGGCCGCTGCCGGGATAGATTTGGGAGCCTTCTTTAGGGCTGAGGCGATCGCCTACCCGATCGCCCACGCCAGCATTGACTACCGTCGCCCGCTGCACTGTAGCGATCGCGTCACCATTCACCTTGCCCCTGCTCGGCTGGATGACAGTAGCTTTGAGATTCAGTATCAGCTGAAGCTTGAGGAGACGTTGGCAGCTCAGGCGATGACCCGCCACGTCTGCATTTCGGTGGCCAACCGCCGTCGCCGTTCACTGCCCGCCGAAATGGAGCAGTGGCTGACCCGCTGGAGCGATCCGCCATCCCAGGATGGTGACGCCCAGGATAAGGAGGGCCAGTAATGGAAGGTAGCTGGCAGGAGTGGTTGTTTGTGGGTGGTTATGTGGGGTTTCTGGTGGCGATCGCGGTTCTTGTGCTCACCTCTCGCCCGAATTCTTAGCCCGCTGATCGTTCGCGTTTGGCGGCTTTACCGACAGCCTAGAGAATCGCGCGTAGCGACCCCAGTGGTTGAATTTACCCCTGCTGCTGTTTTGCAGAGCTGACGAGCCTGGGCACCGTCTAGAATGGCTCCTGAAAAATCGGCTCCGGCGATCGCGGTTTCGTCAAAGGTGGCCCGCAGCAAAATGGTGTCGACTAGAATGGCATCGCTCAGGTTGCTGCGGGTAAAGCTGACCGAGTCGAGCATGCCGGTGGTGAAATCTGCCCCACGGAAATCGGCGTCGGTGGCTACTGAACCGCTGAAGATGGCTCCCCGCACGTCGGCATCGCTAAAGTTGGTCAGCTCCAGGTTGGCGTTCGAAAATTCCGCTGCCCGCAGCTGCTGCCCAGAGAAGTCTCTGCCCTTGAGTTCAGCGTTGCTGAAAGACAAGGGTGGTGGGTAGTTTGGGTTGGCGGCAGCGGCCCCTACCCCGAGGCTAACCCCCAGAGCTAGGCCCAGAATGACGATAAGAGTACGCCTCAGCAGGTTAGGCAACCACGGCATAGCAATACTTTGAAACGGCAATGTTCTAGTTTTAACATTCGCACCGCCGCCGCGATCGCCAGAGCCGCAAAGCAGGCGCAATTCCCCACAGCGCCAAAGGATAGGAAGAATGGCAATCGGTACGTTATTTTCTGGCGAATCCCTAGGGGCTGTCATCAATTAGTTGCTGGTAGCCCAAGAATTAGCGGTTACAGCCCCTAGCCTGTTTTTTAGGTCCTGGGATTGTAGCCAGGATTGATGACACGCCCTAAGCCCCTGAACCCTGGAAGGGTTCAGGGGTTTAGGGCAATCGGCACTCCGTAATTTTCCACAGCTACCGTCAGCTTTTGTAAGCCATTCTTAAAGTTAGCCGTATTGTTTCCGTAAATTCGCGGGGCTGTCCTCCCCCAAATGACAGATAGTTCGATAGCCTAGGTACAAGCGCTGAAAGGGCGGCTTTGTTTTTACTTAAACGTCAGATAGGCGTCTCCTGATGGGGTTTCCCCCGGCTTCGGTTGGGGGTTTTATTTTGGCAAATAGAGGTCTTACCAGACGCGTCCGAGTTGCTCATGGGCCACAAGCTTGTCACAATGGAAACGCAGTCAATGATACAAACCGTTACACTGCGGCTCCTCCAAGTAAATAAATAAATGAACTCAATCGGCATTCTTGGCATTATTCTGGCGCTGCTGGCGGCAGGTGCAGCGGTATACCTGCTTACTCCGCGTCGCTACGAGTCTTCTGACTCCGTAGCTAATTCCTACGATCAGTGGACTGACGACGGCATTCTAGAATTTTACTGGGGGGAGCACATTCACCTGGGCCACTACGGATCGCCGCCCCGACACAAAGATTTTCTGGCTGCTAAGGCCGATTTTGTCCATGAAATGGTGCGCTGGGGCGGTCTCGATCGCCTGCCTGCGGGCACCACGGTACTAGATGTGGGCTGCGGCATCGGCGGCAGCAGCCGCATTTTGGCCCGCGACTATGGCTTTGATGTTACTGGCATTACCATTAGCCCCAACCAGGTGCGGCGGGCGCAGCAGCTCACTCCCAACGGGGTTAGCGCTCGGTTTCAGGTGGACGACGCCATGGCGCTGTCGTTTCCCGACGCCAGCTTTGACGTGGTGTGGTCGGTGGAGGCTGGCCCCCACATGCCCGACAAAGCGGTGTTCGCCCGCGAGCTGCTGCGGGTGTTGAAGCCCGGCGGCGTGCTGGTGGTCGCCGACTGGAACCAGCGAGATGACCGCAAAATTCCCCTCAACGCCTGGGAAAAGCCGGTCATGCGTCAGCTGCTCGATCAGTGGTCGCACCCAGCCTTTGCCAGCATTGAAGGCTTTGCCGAACAGCTTGAAGCCACCAGGCTAGTGGCCGGGCAAGTGACCACTGCCGACTGGACCAGGGAAACTCTGCCCTCCTGGCTCGACTCAATTTGGCAGGGTATTGCCCGGCCCGCTGGACTGGTTAAATTTGGCCTGCCGGGTTTTATCAAGTCGGTGCGAGAGGTACCTACCCTGCTGCTGATGCGGCTGGCCTTTGGCGCGGGGCTGTGCCGCTTTGGCATGTTTCGCGCCGTGCGGGCCAGCCAGCCCGGTCAGCCTCAGGCGATGGTAACCGCCTCAGACAGGTACACATCCTGAATCAGGTGGAACAGCTTCACCCCTTCCTTGAAGTCGCGCTGGAAAGTCTTGCGGCCCGAGATTAACCCCATGCCGCCAGCCCGCTTGTTGATGACAGCGGTGCGCACGGCCTCGGCAAAGTCGTTGTCGCCGGAGCCGCCACCGGAGTTAATCAGCCCCATGCGCCCGGCGTAGCAGTTGAGCACCTGGTAGCGGGTGAGGTCGATGGGGTGGTCGGTGGTGAGGTCGCTGTAGATCAGTTTGTGGGTTTTGCCGTAGGTGCTGCCCATGGCCTTGGCTACCGCTCCATAGCCGTTGTTGACCTCCGGCAGCTTCTGCTTGATGATATCGGCTTCAATGGTGACGCCCAGGTGGTTGGCCTGGCCAGTGAGGTCGGCGGCGAGGTGATAGTCTTTGTCCTGTTTGAAGGAGCTGCTGCGCAGGTAGCACCAGAGAATGGTTGCCATGCCCAGCTCGTGGGCCCGCTGAAAGGCGGCACTAACCTCTTGAATTTGCCGGGTTGACTCGTCGGAGCCAAAGTAGATGGTGGCCCCCACGGCCACAGCGCCCAGGTTCCAGGCCTGCTCAACGTCGGCAAACATGACTTGGTCAAAGCGGTTGGGGGTGGTGAGCAGCTCGTTGTGGTTGAGCTTGAGAATAAAGGGAATTTTGTGGGCGTAGCGACGCGATACACTGCCCAGCACCCCGAGGGTAGTAGCGACGGCATTGCAGCCCCCCGCGATCGCTAGTTCAACAATATTCTGCGGGTCAAAGTACATAGGGTTGGGCGCAAAGGAGGCTCCGGCCGAGTGCTCAATGCCCTGGTCTACCGGCAAAATGGAGAGGTAGCCGGTGTTGGCCAGACGGCCGCTGCCGTAGAGCTGCTGCAGGCTGCGCAGCACCTGGGGGTTGCGATCGCTCTGGGCAAAAATTCTATCGACCCAATCTGGCCCTGGCAGGTGCAGCGTCGACTTTGGCACCTTGGCCTCGTAATCGAGCAGCGAATCGGCTTCGGGGCCGAGCCAGTCAGCGATCGTGCTGGGGGATGATAGGGCAGTTACCATAGCATTGACCTGAATTACAGCGCAGACTGTCTAAACCTTAGCCCAGAGAACGGTAACCGTGGAACTACTCCTTAGGCAAGGTTTGATGCTGAAATCGGTTGACTTGAACAATAGGTTTACTGACGGTCACTGAGGCTGGGGTAGTACTTCTATGACCTCTAGCTCAAGCACAGATTCACCTGTGCTCAGCTTAAAGCACCTCAACTCACCCCGCAGCCGCACAGCTTGCTCAATCCGCCCGTAAAGCTCGTTGATATCGATCGCATTAGCCTGAGCCCTGATATAGACTGGACCTGCTAGCGATGCAGCGGCCAAAAAGATGCGGTTGCTCATTTGGCTGTCGGGGTAGCTGGCGCTATCGACTGAGACAAGGCCAGCTAAATCAACGTAGGCAGGCTGATCTAGCGCCCTCAACAAGCTGAGGCAAACCAGACCGCCGACCACTACCCCAAATATCGCGCCGAACAGCATGCCCCTGAAAAGGGTTCTAGTCATCAGTTTTTTCCTCGTTTTTCTGCTTATTTTTCTCCTCGGGGGGCAGAGGTGAGTTTTATCGGCAAACCCTAACTCAAGCCCTAGCTTAGGATGATTAGGACGGGTGAGTCTAAGCCAATCGACTCGTGGATTCTGGTGAGGGTGCCATAATCGGAGGAAGGCGACCTGCGGTTAATGACTCTCCCTTGCCCATTCCCTATGCCAACTATTGACTATCTACGAATTAGCCTTGTCGATCGCTGCAACTTTCAGTGTCAGTACTGCATGCCCGAGGGGGCCGACTTGCAGTACCTGCCCCAGGGGGAATGGCTGAGCCGCGCTGAGCTGCGGCAGCTGTTGCAGGAGGTATTTATGCCGCTGGGGTTCTCAAACTTTCGTCTCACCGGGGGCGAGCCGCTGGTGAGACCGGGCATTGTGGATATCGTGCGCGACATCGCCGAGCTACCGGGGACAACGGACTTAGCCCTGACCACCAACGCTTTTTTGCTTAACAACCTGGCGCAGGATCTCTGGGATGCCGGGCTGCGGCGCATTAACATTAGCCTTGATTCGCTGGACCCGGTCATTTTCGATCGCATTGTCGGCGGACGGGGCAGGTCGCGCTGGCCCCAGGTTTGGGAGGGCATTCAGGCGGCGCACCGGGTTGGGTTCTCGCCGCTGAAGCTCAACGTGGTGGTAATTCCCGGCGTCAACGACCACGAGGTGTTAGATCTGGCGGCGCTGACCCTCGATCGCCAGTGGCACGTGCGCTTTATTGAATTCATGCCCATCGGCAACGACAGCCTGTTTGCCGAAAAGGGCTGGGTCGATTCGGAAACGCTGCGCGATCGCATTCGTCAGCGCTGGGGCCTAACCGATGGCGACGTGCTGGGCAACGGCCCGGCGGACGTCTTTCAAATTCCGGGTGCCCAGGGCACGGTGGGGTTCATTAGCCAGATGTCGGAGTGTTTTTGCGATCGCTGCAACCGCATGCGCCTGTCGGCGGACGGCTGGTTGCGCCCCTGCCTGCTGAATGAAACCGGCCAGATCAATCTCAAAACCGCCCTGCGCCAGGGCATTCCTACCGCAGAACTCAAGCGCCAGGTGGCTGCCCTGCTGGCGGCCAAGCCCGACATCAACTACAAAATGCGTGAGTCGGGCACCACCGGAGCCTACGGACGCACCATGTCGCAGATTGGCGGTTAGCCCAAAAACAGCTTGTAGGCGGGGTTCTGGTTTTCGTCCCAGTACTGGTAGCCGAGATTGTCCAGAAAGGCTTGCCACTGGGGCATTTCGTCGGGCGGCACCTGAATGCCGGTGACGATGCGGCCGTAGTCGGAGCCGTTGTTGCGGTAGTGGAACAGGCTGATATTCCAGTCGGGGCTCATGGCGCTGACAAACTTCATCAGCGCGCCGGGGCGCTCGGGAAACTCGAAGCGGTAGAGCAGCTCGTCGTGGGCCAGGGCCGATTTGCCGCCGACCATGTGGCGCAGGTGCATCTTTGAGAGTTCGTCGTCGGTGAGATCCAGCGTCTTTAAGCCTTTAGACTCAAACACCTGGGCCATAGCCGCCGCGTCAGCCCGACCTTGGACTTCTAGCCCAACAAAAATGTGGGCTTCGTGGTTGTCGGCAATGCGGTAGTTAAACTCGGTCAGGTTGCGGGTGCCCAGGCATTCGCAAAACGCTTTAAGGCTGCCCGGCGCTTCGGGAATGGTGACGGCAAGAATGGCTTCGCGGTGTTCGCCAATCTCGGCCCGCTCGGCGACGAACCGGAGGCGATCGAAGTTCATGTTGGCCCCGCAGGCCACAGCTACCAGGGTTTGGTCGGTGATGCCCTCGCGCTCGACGTAGGCTTTAACCCCGGCGATCGCCAGCGCCCCGGCCGGTTCCAAAATCGATCGCGTGTCTTCAAACACATCCTTAATGGCGGCGCAGATATCGTCGGTGCCCACCAGAATGATGTCGTCCACGTACTGCTGGCAGAGGCGAAAGGTTTCTTCCCCCACCTGGCGCACCGCTACGCCGTCGGCAAATAGGCCCACCTGACTCAGCCGCACTCGCTCGCCAGCCTTGAGCGATCGCGACATGGCATCGGCCTCAATCGGCTCTACGCCGATGATCTTAATTTCAGGCCGCAGCCGCTTGACGTAGGCTGCAATGCCCGAGATCAACCCCCCACCGCCGATCGCCACAAATATGGCGTGAATGGGCTGGGGGTGCTGCCGCAAAATCTCCATGCCGATGGTGCCCTGGCCCGCAATCACATCCGGGTCATCGAAGGGGTGCACAAAAGTCAGCCCCTTCTCGTCGGAGAGCTGACGGGCGTGGGCGTAGGCATCGTCGTAGGTTTCGCCAAACAGCACCACCTCGCCGCCTCGCGCCTTCACCGCGTTCACCTTCATCATCGGCGTGGTGGTGGGCATGACAATGATGGCGCGGGTGCCCAGCTGCTTGGCCCCCAGCGCGACCCCCTGGGCGTGGTTGCCCGCCGATGAGGCAATCACGCCCGCCGCCAGCTGTTCCGGCGACAGGTGAGCCATTTTGTTGTAGGCCCCCCGCAGCTTAAACGAAAACACCGACTGCATGTCTTCCCGCTTCAGCAGCAGCCGGTTTTGCAGCCGCGCCGACAGGCTGGGGGCAACCTCCAGAGGGGTTTCCTGCGCCACGTCGTAAACTCGGGCTGTGAGAATGCGTTCGAGGTAGTCGGTAGGCATTGCAGGAAAGGCAAAGGGGTAAACCCATATTTTAGAGCGGCGATGGCCTTAACACTCCTCAGGGGCAAGGATTATCCCCATTGAGGTCACTTGAGCCCCAGTCAGTGCGCTTCGCCGATGCGATCGGGCAGCACCCCTTCTAGCAGCGGCGTCAGGGTATCTTTGAGCTGCCCGGCGCGAATGAACTCGGCGTAGGTGTCAGACTCGATCGCCAGCAGTTCTTCCCGCAGCTGCTCGGAGGCGTACTCGCGGATGCTGCTGTTCTGCTGCTCTAGCCGGGTCAGTTTCTCTTTGACTTCCTCTAGCTGCCCCTGCACCAGGGCCATCTGGTAGCCCACAAACTCGGGGTCAAATTCTTCGTTCACCTTCATCTCGTCGAGGCGCTGCATGACGCGGGTGAGGGCGACGCGGTGGGCGGTCATTTGGCTGTACTCCAGCCGCATGGGCTGGTCGCCCAGCAGGCCCAAATATTCGAGCAGCGGTTTGGTGGTCAGGCCCTGCACCAGCAGGGTAAACAGCATCACCCCAAACACAATCGAGATAATCTCCTGGCGATCGCCCAGCACCGTGGGTACGCTCAGGGCCAGCGCCACCGAGACCGACCCGCGCAGACCGCCCCACCACAGAATCGTTTGGCCCTTGAGCGGTAGATCCATGTCGGGGCCGGTGACGGCGTTGCTGAGGTAGCCCAGCCCGTAGACGCTGATGGCGCGAGCGGCAATCATGATGATGATCGCGATCGCGATTTTATCCAGTTCGTCCACCAGGCCGTAAAAGTTGGCCTGATCGCCAATCAGCAAAAACACAATCGAGTTGATAAAGAACGAGACAAACTCCCAAAACTCAGACACCACCAGCCGGGTGCGGGGGTTCATGCCGATGCGCGAGCCAAAGTTGCCCAGAATCAGCCCCGTCGTCACCACCGCAATCACGCCGGAGCCGCCTAGTTCCTCCGCCACCAGGTAGGTGCCGTAGGCCGACACCAGGGTCAGCGACTGCTCGACCAGGGGAATGTCGAACCGCTGGGTGAGAAACGACAGGCCAAAGCCAATCAGGCCGCCGATGCTGATGCCCACCCCGGCAAACACCAAAAAGCGGGCCACCGTCACCGACACATCGAACTGCTCCAGGCCCAGGGCAATGCCCAGCACCAGGTTAAAGGCGACGACTGCCACGCCATCGTTAAACAGGCTTTCGCCCTCCATCACGGTGGTGAGCTTTTTATCGACCCCCAGCTCGCGAAACAGGGCCACCACCGACACCGGGTCGGTGGCCGACAGGCTGGCCCCCACCAGCAGCGCCGTGGCCAGCGAGGCCCCGGCAAAGGTCTGCAGGCCCCACACCAAGCTGCCGACGCAGATTACGACACCCACTATGGCGTAGAGCACCACGGGCACGGCGTACTGCTTTAGACTTTTCCAGTTCAGGTTCCAGGCGGCCTCAAACAGCAGCGGCGGCAAAAAGATAAACAAAATTAGCTGGGGCGACAGGTTGATCAGCCGCACGTCCAGCACCGCCAGCCCCAGGCCCACCAGCAGCAGCAGCAGGGTGTAGGGAATGTTGCGCAGCAGGCTAAACACCCGCGACAGGGTAGCCACCCCCAGCGACACCGACAGCACCAGGCAAAACTGGCGCAAATGCTCCTCAATGGCGGGATCCTCCAGCATCAGGGAGGGATCTTCTAGCAGGGGTTCGACGGTCAGGAGGAAATCCATAGAACGTGGACCTAATGTCTAGTACGCGACAGCTTATACCGAATCCTATTGGGTTACACCCGGTCTGTAGGGGCATCGCACTGCAATGCCCCTACGAAATACCTAGCTTGAACAAGGGATTCTCAACACAGATTTCGGATTAGGGCTGATTTTCAACTACAAAACTACAGTCTGAATGAGACCTAAGAGTGATTTAAGGGATACCGCGCCCCAGGGGCTGCTGACGGGTTAGCCCCATTGAGTCAATTCTGGCGTTGCTCTCATCGCTTTGCCCTTATCGCTTGGTCCGAATACTGTCGGCCTGGGACAGCAGCGACTCGGCAAAGGAAAGCGACTGCTGGTGCGACTCGCCCCCAGCTAACTGGGCCAGCTCTTCGCGGCGATCGCTGGGCGACAGCGGCAGCACCCGCACCACCGTGCGCTCGGCCTCATCGGTCTTAGCGCCCTTTGCAACCGCCGCTTCGACCACATGCTTGCCGACCCGAAAGTGGGCATCGGCCAGGGCCGCCACCATGGGCTGGTGGGTCACGCACAGCACCTGGTGCTGGCGACCGAGCTGGTAGAGCTTTTCGGCGATCGCCTGGGCCACCCGCCCCGACACCCCCACATCGATCTCGTCAAACACCAGCGTGCCCACCGGGTCTACCTGCGAAAAGCAGGCCTTCAGCGCCAGCAAGAAGCGGCTCATCTCACCGCCCGAGGCGGTTTCGGCCAGGGGCTGTAGGGGTTCGCCGGGGTTGGGGCTAAACAAGAAGCGAATGCCATCGGCCCCGGTGGCGGTGGGGGCAATGGGCTTGAGTTCGACCTCAAACTGCACCCGGTCCATAGCCAGGGGTTTGAGTTCGCTCACCAGACGGGTTTCGAGCTGTTGGGCCACGTCCTGGCGCAGGGTGGTGAGCTGGTCGCAGGCATCTATAAGGGCAGCTTGGGTTTTCTCGACTTCGGCTTCTAGAGCTTCGATCGACTGGCCCTCGCCAGAGAGTTCGGCCAGCGATCGCACCACTTCGTCGCGGTAGGCCACTAGCTCCGGCAGGCTGCGGCTAAAGCGGCGGCATAGCCCCTTGAGCTGGCGCATGCGCTCCTCCACTTCTTCGAGCCGCTCGGGGTCGGCCTCGACGCTGGCCCCGTAGGCATTGATGGCGCGTCCGGCCTCTTCGACCTGGGTAAGGGCTTCGCTGACCAGGGCCAGCATGGGGGTAATGGCGCTGTCGTAGCGCTCCATGTCGATGAGAATAGCCTCGGCCTGGCCCAGCAGGTCAGAGCAGGCGTTGCCGCTGTCGCTCTCGTAGAGAATTTGGTACGCCTGGTAGCTGTTCTGCTGCAGGTCAACGCTGTGATTGAGGCGATCGTGCTCCTGGGCGAGCTTGTCGAGTTCGTCGGGGTCGTCGAGCTGGGCCTGCTCGAGGTCGTGGCGGTGCATTTGCAGCAGCTCTAGCTGGTCGCGGCGCTGCTGGTCGGCTTTGCGGCGGGTATCGAGCTTGCGTTTGGCCTGGGTGGCGGCCTCGTAGGCGGCGGCGACGCGCTGGCGCTGGGCCACCAGGGGGGCACCGCCAAAGCCGTCGAGCCACTCCCGCTGGCGATCGCCCGAGCCGAGCAACACCGTTTGCCCCTGGGCGGTGATTTCCACCAGCTTTTGGCGTAGCCCTTCGAGCTGGGGCCGGGTGGCGGGGCTGCCGTTGAGAAAGGAGCGGCTGCGCAGGGTTTTGCCCAGGGTGAGTTCGCGTCGCAGCACCAGTGCGCCATCGGTGGGGGGAAGGTCTTGCTCGGCCAGCCAGGTGTGGATGTCGCTGGGTACATCGAAGGTGGCTTCTACCAGGGCTTTTTGGCTGCCGGAGCGAACCAGGCGCTGGTTGGCCTTGCCGCCCAGGACGGCATCAATGGCGTCGAGAATGATGGATTTGCCCGCCCCGGTTTCGCCCGTGAGCACGTTGAGCCCGGCCTCAAGCCGCAGATCGAGCTGGTCGATCAGCGCAAAGTTCTCGATGTGCAGGGCGGTTAGCATGGGGGCAATAGTCTAGTACCCACGTATTTTAATGGGAAGGCCCGTGGATACGCTGCTGAAATGCGTAAGTTTTAATAGGCTCGCCGCTTTGCGGGTAGAAAATCCAGGGAATGCCAAACCCATCGCGATGTTTTTAATGCACTGGTGGGTACGGGTGAGCATGCCTGTTGGCCCCCTGCTAAGACATCATTGTACGAACCAGGTGCCTGATGAGATTACCTGAGGGAGAACGGGCACTTGTGCCAATCGGAAAGCTCACAGGATATTGCCTGAACCCCAACCATGACAGTGGAAAGCATAAGGCAAGGGTGTTTGCGTCGGCCTTAGGAATTACCGCCAACAATGCGGAAGTGTTAAGAGAGCTAATTCTTCGAGCAGCGATTGAGGGTGAGGTGGTGCAGCAGGCAATACGGCGTTTGGACAGCAGTTCAAAGTGGATTGGCAGATACCTGACTCAGATGGCGTGGTTCTGCGGACAATTTGGAAGCTAACATCAGAATCAGCAGCTCCGCAGTTGATCTCGGCATTTATTAGGTAGGGCAAATATGGCGCTTACGTTATTTGACTCGGTGGCAACGCTGCAGCCTATTGATGTGGCTCGGCTGACGCTGGTGGAGCCAGTTGAGAGGGCTGGTGAGCAGTTGGCGCGGGGGCAGGTGGGTACAGTGGTAGAGGTGGTTGACCAGGATGAGAGCAAGCAATATTTGGTGGAGTTTGCTGACCTGGAGGGGCGCGAATACGCAATGGCGTATTTGATGGAGTCAGAACTGCTGCCGCTGCACTATCAGTTCACTGCTGCATAGCCTTAAAGCTGAACTGAGTCCATACGCACAGGATGGATGGTAAAACTCGGTGTAGACCTCGCCCGGCTGGTTACCCTGTACACTCGGAGGTGCAGATGATGCAGCCTGAATTATTAGACGTTGTCGAGCTTCTGGTTGATCTGCCTGAAGTTGAGCTAAAGGCAGGCGACCAGGGCACCATCCTCGAAGTCTATGATGACCGTGCCTATGAAGTAGAGTTTGCTAACTCTTATGGCGAAACCCACGCCATGCTAGCCCTTAAGCCTGAGCAGTTTGTTGTGGTTTGGCAAAACGCTACAAAATCCTGGGTGCCTTTACCTGAGCGCATTGCCGCTGTCTTACAAAAACTACCTGAAGATAGACAACACCAGGTCTTAATGTTCGCCCGCTCCCTTCATGAAACCCCAGCCTAGCACTCAATGGTGGAAGTTTTTTGACAGATAAGACTTCCGACTTCAGCAGCATGAATCTACACGCTAGGTTCATGCTTATTTTCCCAAGTTCATCGGTTTAATTCAAGTCAGCTGGCCAAAGCTACAGGACTATTTATGACTATTGAACTTCCCCCTGAACTAGAGCAATTCAGAAGCCGAATTGAGAAAACGGTAAAGCCTTGTGTCGATATTCATACTCAGCTTACAAGAGACACAACGCTTTGGCAAAGTAAGTTCCTGGGATTACCCTATTTGCCTAAAAGCTTTGAATATCCAAAAGATCCTGAAGGAAATTACCTCTATCTTCTCGCGCAAATTAATTTTGAGGAACTGCCCAGCATGGAAAACTTTCCAGAAAAAGGTATTCTTCAATTCTATATTTCAGATCAAGGAGAGCACTTTGGCTGTGATTTTGATGATCAAACGAGTCAAATGGGTTTTCGAGTTCTTTATTTTTCTGAACCTGTGTTGGATTTAGAGAGACTTGTCACTAACTTTGACTTCTTGCCAGTCGTATGGGAGAGAGAGGATGTACCATTCTGTATGGATCCCTCTTATATTCCTCACAAGGATGATTGTTTTGCTTTAGAGTTTCAGAGAAGCTTCAGGCCTATTACTACAACTGACTATCAATGCGAAGACTATCTTGGCAAGAATTTCCTTGAGCTTTTGTCACAGAATGATGATCTTTGGCAAGAATATCATGACAGCTTTGAAGCTGGTCATAGATTGGGAGGATATCCAGATTTTACTCAAGATGATCCGCGACAATTTCTCCCTCAAGAACAAGAGCCATACATCTTGTTGCTGCAAATTTACCATGACTTGAACGCAAATAAGAAAATTCAAATTGAGTGGGGAGACATTGGTATTTGCAACTTTTTTATTCAGGAATCTTTCTTGAAGCGTCTTGATTTTTCAAATGTCATGTACAACTGGGATTGCGGGTAAGCTCACGATATCGAGCCTCATGCCTGAGGCCAACGGTGCGCTTCGGCCAAAGCAGAGAGCATTGCACCCTCACCGGATGGAACTGAGGCCGGGAAGGACCTACTATGAGCAAGCTTTCCGAGCGTTCGATGTGGCAAAACCACTCTCACCTAGACAGGCGTGGGGTAGGCGTTGCCCGCTACCTCAATTATTCACCCACCACCAACCTTGAACATCCAGCGATCGCAGAAGGCAGTTTACGATAAAGGTAAATGGTGGGCAGTGCCCACCCTACTAATTTAGGAGGGGCTGATGAGTACAGCAGAGAGCATTTATGAACTCGTAAAAACGCTACCCGAAGAAGAGGCCAGCTTGGTCCTAGAATTTGTCGAGTTTGTGCGTCAACGCACTCAATCTAAAGTGAAGCCTCTAACGACTCCTAACATTGGCGGGTTTCAGGCCGTGTCTCTAAATACTAAAGGCTTCAAATTCAATCGAGACGAGGCGAATGAGCGCTAAAGTATTTCTCGATACCAACATCATTATTTATGGCTATTCTCAAGATGAGCCAGACAAACAGCAACGTGCCCGCGAATGTGCCCAAGCTAGCGAATCTTGGATTAGCACTCAGGTTTTGAATGAAACCGTCAACACCCTGAAGCGCAAGTTTTCGCTAAATTATCGCCAAATTGGTGCCGTTCTTGACGAGCTAAGCCAACATTTTCAGCTAACAGTTGTTTCTCTGGATACTATCCGCAGGGCTTTAGACATTGCCCAACGTTATCAATTTAGCTATTTTGATAGCCTGATCATTGCTAGTGCGCTTGAAATGGGATGCGATCGTCTCTACAGCGAAGACCTTCAAGACGGACAAATCATAGACAACACACTCATCCTCACTAATCCATTTAAGGCGTAGGGTGGGTAATGCCCACCACCCCACTCATTCACCCACCACCAACCTTGAATATTTAGCGATCGCAGAAGGCAGACGGTGAGCTGTGCTACCCGATGGGTTTGGCTTGCGGTTCCTTCAGATAGCTTCGCTAACGCCCCAGTGCAAGGTGGGCAGTGCCCACCCTTGTATCTTAAAAAGTGTGGCAGACCGTCCCACCCTAGGTTAAGCAAACCGCGTGTAGCTTGGGTCGCCGCACCTTTAAGGATAAAACTCGAAAAATCGCCAGGAGCCTGTGACTCCGTA
>NZ_JADEWR010000034.1 GCF_015207525.1 Nodosilinea sp. LEGE 06152 | reverse complement strand
TACGGAGTCACAGGCTCCTGGCGATTTTTCGAGTTTTATCCTTAAAGGTGCGGCGACCCAAGCTACACGCGGTTTGCTTAACCTAGGGTGGGACGGTCTGCCACACTTTTTAAGATACAAGGGTGGGCAGTGCCTACCATTTGGGAAACTCTTTTTCAAAATTTGCCTTACCCATGCAAACCACCACTCTCTACGAGCAAGACTTTTACGCCTGGACTCAGCATCAAGCTAAACTGCTGCGCGCGGGTCAGCTGGGAGAGCTAGACACTGAGAATTTGATTGAAGAGATCGAATCATTGGGTCGGCAGGAGCGGCAGGAGTTGCGGAGTCGATTGGGGGTGCTGCTGGGGCATCTGCTCAAGTGGTACTACCAGCCCGAGGCCCGCTCTAAAAGCTGGGTCTACACCATCAAAGAGCAACGCCAGGAAGTTCAGCGGCACCTTAAGGAAAACCCTAGCCTAAAGCCCTACCTCAGCGAAGCGATCGCAGTGGGTTACGAGAAGGGTCTAAACCTGGTGGGCAAAGAAACACCGCTTGACCCTAAAAGCCTGCCTCAGTCCTGCCCATTCTCTGAAGCCGATGTCTTTGAAGCACCCATCGATTGGCCCCTGTAGTGGCAGATCCTGGATTGGCTCCTCAGTCCTCTTTACCCCAAGGAGCCAACCCAAGATGCAGGATTTGCCTAAGACCTTACGATTTAGCAGGTCGCATCGCTAGGCGGAGGTCTGAAATGCGCCGTAGGGTTGAATGAGGATTTCGGCTGGAACACCCAACTCCTGGTGAAGCTTGCGGATCATATCTAGAGTCAAGGAGCGCTGACGTGACAGCACTTCGGCAACCCATGCCCGGCTTCCTAAACATGGTTCTAAATCCTGCGGAGACCAGCCGCGAGCTTCCATGTAGTAGTGAATGGCTTCAATGGGGTCGGGCAGCTCAATGGGGAAGTGAACCTTCTCGTAGGCATCTACCAGGGTACTGAGCACGTCTAGGCGATCGGCCTCAGCAGTGCCAGGGGCAGCGTCAAACAATAGCTCAATTTCTTGGAGAGCGTCTTGGTAGTCCGCTTCTGTTTTGATCGGGCGTAGATCCATAAAACAGCCTCTGGTTAAATTGTTTCAGCGTTTACTTTGTCGTATTCCGCATGGGTGCCAATAAAACGAATAAGGATAATGCCAGTGTCATATCTAATTGACACAATTAGGCGATACCGATTGCCTTTGATATTGAAAACAACCCGATTGTTGCCGAGGATGCTGGCATTGCGATGGGCATTTTTTATATCGGCAGGGCTTTGCCATCTAGCGTGGGACGCCTCGTAGTACCAAGCTTTTAGTGCTTCTTCAACATCAGGATGAGATTCCCAAAAACTTCGCAGGGTACTACGAGACAGAATACGCATAAAGAACCGACCAGTTGCAGTCCTGGCTTAAACTAACCTTTGGGCAGCGTGCCCAGCCAGTCTACCAACAGGGGATTGACCACCTCGGGGCGCTCGTCGTGGGGGCAGTGGCCGGTATTGGGGATGCTGTGGAAGGCGACTACACCAGGGCGGGCCACTTCTGCGGCTAACTGGCGGTAGATATCAGCCCCTTTGATCGGTGTCCAGGGATCGTTTTCGCCCCAGAGAACCAGTAGAGGCTGGGCGATGTGGGGCAGCAGGTCGTCGGGCTTTGGCCCCGGCGGCGCGGTGACAATGGAGGCAAATACCTTCTGCGCGGTGGGCTTGCAGGCGGGGGTGTAGATCATCTCGATCAGCTCGTCGGTTATGGCGGCGCGATCGCGGTAGACCTGCTGGAGCGAGCTGCGAATGCGGCCCTTGCGGCGCACCTGGTTAAACACCAGCGGCCCCACCCTGGGCGAACTCACCAGCCAGGTAAAGGCTCCCATAATCCAGGTCAGGGGTGGGTGCAGTTCTTCAGGACGGTGGTTGAGACCCCCGGCGCAGTTGAGCACGGCCCCGGCCTTGGCTTTGTCGGGGTGGTTGGCCAGCATCATCAGGGTGAGCAGGCCGCCGATGGAGTTGCCAACATAAATAGCTGGGGTGCCAATGAACTCGGCCCAGAAGTCGGCTAGCAGGTCTTGCCAGAGGTCGAGGGTGTAGGGCAGCTCGGGCTGGTCGGAGTCGCCAAAGCCCAGCAGATCGATCGCGTAGACTCGGTACCCCGCCGCCGCCAAGGTCGGAATATTCTTGCGCCAGTGGCCAAGGGATGCGCCAAAGCCGTGGATCAGCACAATGGGGGTGCCTTCTCCGGTGGCGGTGTAGGCGATCGCATACCCCCGCCAGTTCCAGGTGTGCTTTTCGATCGAGGCCAGCGACAGAGAGACCAGTTCAGCAACCATAGCCAGAGTTGTAACGAAGTGTGACTATATCCATAATACAGCCGTCCTAGCTTGCTGCTTTGCCTGAAGCCCTAAAACGTTCTCTCCACAGCACTTTTTCGATAGCAGCGATTAAAGTCGTCTTTGGTCAAGGAAAAGTGGTTACCAAGACCCAACGTTTTTTTCCGTTCTGCATAACTGAGTACGCCTACGTGTTTTCGGTAAACCCCTATGACCTTGCCCTCGGCGTTGTAGTCAGAATAATGCTGTCGTTCACCTCTTCTGATCTATTGATAATGACACGTAGCCATCGGTTGCCAAAGTCGGGAATTCGCTTGATGTCATTATCAATCCACACAGCCGTTTAAGAGTAGATACCTGGGGTAGAAACCGGGTTTCTGAGCTGATTGCAAAGGGTTATGACAACCCAAAGAAGAAACGCGGTTTCTAGAATCGCCGGATACCCTTGAGGAAATCAACTTTTCGCTCGGCTGCCTATGTCGTCTCAATCGCGCGGTTTTCTCGCTAGCCCGGAGGGGCGGTCGCTGCTTCAGGCGGCGAAGGCGGAGCGGGGGTGGACGTTTGCGGTGATCACCGAGCGGGCGGGGGTGAGTACCGACACGGTGAGCCGGTTGTTTCACCGGTCGCGGGGGAAGTGGGTGAGTGTGAGGGTGATCGCCTATTCCGAAGACTCAAGATCGTCTAGCGTTAGGGGAGCTTGAGAAGCATGTCTGACAAGCAAGACATAGACAATATCCCCTCGAACCGTGAAAAGTACTCGAAAAGCTGCTTTACCTCGTCCATAGAGTAGCTGACGCACTTCTTCTGGGAAAAGTTTGTACTCTAGGGCTAGGGCGCATCGTCGAGGGCTTTCTTGCAGGGTGGCAATTGCATTCATCAGCCCGCGAAACCATTGGTCGGCAAACGCTGCATCACGGTTGCGATACCAAAGGTAGGTTTTCTCGATCTGCGCCTCGGCGGGGGCGGTAATTTCAACCTGAAATGCCATATTTGCTTTGCATGGCTTGGTCAAAGTCTTCAAGGGGGCGGGTCTGCCCAGCATCAACGGCTTCAAGCCCCTGCTGAATGCTAGCAATGGTCTCTAGCTGGTCGATTAGCTGCTGAAGCTTGGCAGGGTCAAGGCTGCCTGGCTGAAGAAAGGTAACCAGCACCTGGGCGCGATCGCTGACTCCCTCTGGCAGTTCAGACAGTTGAATCTGCCCATCTTGGTACATGCCCTCAACGGTTTTCAGCATAGGGTTCCTTGAGTAGGCGGAGTTGTTTTGATTGTAGCTTTGCCGCTGGGGTGATGCCGCTATCCGAGACCCCAGGGTTCTAGACCAATCGCCTAAGGTGATGCTGCGCTAACGCAGAACCCTGGGGTCTGGATGTCGCGATTTCTGGCATCGCCGGATACCCTTGAACAAAGCTTTCTTTGTCGCCAACGCCTATGTCGTCTTCATCGCGCGGTTTTCTCGCTAGCCCGGAGGGGCTGAAGCTGCTGCAGGCCGCGAAGGCGGAGCGGGGGTGGACGTTTGCCGCCATTGCCGAGCGGGCGGGGGTGAGTGCCGACACGGTGAGCCGGTTGTTTCACCCGGAACGGGGGAAGCGGGTGAGTGGGGATAGTGTGAGGGCGATCGCTGGGGTGTTAGGGGTAGAGGTGGATGCGATCGCTTTGGGTGCAGCCGACCCAGATCCGCTAGCTGAGGCAGAACGACGGATTCAGGCAGCTTTAGAAAGTGGCGCAACTGAGCTTGATTTGTCAGGCTTAGGAATGACAGCAATTCCCGAAAGCTTGGGAAATCTAATCAATTTGATAGCGCTTGACCTCTCCCAAAACCAACTAACGGCGATCCCCGACAACCTGGGGCAGCTCACCAAGCTTGCAGAGCTTGACCTCTCTCAAAATCAACTGGCAGCGATTCCCGCCAGCTTCGGAAAACTCACAAATTTAACGATATTAGACTTGACAGATAACCAATTAACAAAAACGCCAAAAGAGCTAGGAGAATTAGTCAAGCTGGAAGGGCTTATTCTCCAGCGAAATCAGCTAAAACTCATTTCACCAGAAACAGGAAAACTTGTCAATCTAAAACAGTTGATTCTGTCACAGAACAAATTAAAAACTATACCCAAAGAACTAGGTGGATTAATTGAATTGAGACGACTTTCTATATTTGACAATGAATTAAAGTCGATACCAAAAGAGTTAGGCAAACTCTCCAATTTAGCAACACTTTTCCTTCCCTTCAATGAATTGACAGATCTGCCGATTGAATTAGGTCGGCTTACTCATCTCAAGGAGCTTAATATTTCTCACAACCGGCTAGAGTTATTGCCAAAAGTAGTGGAAAAACTTACTAGTCTTGAAAATCTCGATTTGCGAACGAATCGATTGACAATCTTGCCACAAGAATTAGGGAACCTCAAGGAATTAATTCGGCTTGACCTTGGACGCAATCAACTGCAAGAACTACCAGCTAACCTTGAAAAACTAATTAATCTCAAGGAACTTTGCCTTGGTCAAAACAAGCTTACGGAGATTCCGTCTTTTGTCCGTAAATTAACCAGACTTGAACGGCTCGAAATAACCAATAGTGAACTCTCCGTTTTGCCTCATTTCTTGCAAGACATATCAAGCTTAAAAGCACTTTTCATACATGGCAATGAAAAACTAGGAATTCCCAATGAAATTCTTGGGCCTACGCATATAGAAGTAGACAAGGGGGCAACTACAACTGACCCACAAGATATTCTCAAATACTATTTTGAGATATTGTCTAGTCGTCAACCTCTTAACGAAGCAAAACTGATTTTGGTTGGTTTCGGTACGGTGGGCAAAACCTCTTTAGTTAATCGCCTGACTTACCAAAGATTTGATTCAAATTCTGCCAAAACTGAAGGCATTCAAATTACTCAATGGCCTATTCGTCTCAATGACTCCGAAGACATCACCCTCCATATGTGGGACTTTGGTGGGCAAGAGATTATGCACTCAACCCACCAGTTTTTTCTCACCGAGCGCAGCCTTTACCTACTCGTCCTCAACGGTCGCCAGGGGCACGAAGATGCCGATGCCGAGTACTGGCTCGAACTCATCCAAAGCTTTGGCGGCAACTCCCCCACTCTCGTCGTGCTCAACAAAATCAAAGAGCACCCCTTCGATGTCAACCGGGGCGCATTGCAGCAAAAATTTCCCAACATTCGCGAGTTCATCGCCACCGACTGCGAGACCGGTCAGGGCATCGACCACCTCCGCGCCGCGATCGAACGCGAAACCGACGCTTTGGAGCACCTGCGCGATCCCTTCCCCGCCAGTTGGGTAGCGATTAAAGATCGGCTGTCGGCCATGGCCGAAAACTACATCTCCTTCGAGCAATTTCGAGAATTTTGCAAAACCGATGGCGAAACCGACTATGGCGCGCAAAATTCCCTCGCCGTCCACCTCCACAGCCTCGGCATTGCTCTCAACTACAAAGACGACCCCCGCCTGCGCGATACCC
The DNA here is from genome assembly GCF_015207525.1 of Nodosilinea sp. LEGE 06152. Lineage (GTDB taxonomy): Bacteria > Cyanobacteriota > Cyanobacteriia > Phormidesmidales > Phormidesmidaceae > Nodosilinea. The sequence continues at coordinate 32,433 of NZ_JADEWR010000034.1, read as the reverse complement.
ACGTGCTCAACCCCCACTGGGTCACCAGCGGCATTTACACCCTGCTCAACGCCGACGAGCTAGCGGAGACCAAAGGCGAACTGGAAGCCGCTTGCCTGAGCCGCCATCTGGATGCTCAAAATTATCCCCCCGAGCGCCACGGTTTTTTGCTCGACCTGATGCGCAAGTTCGAGCTGTGCTTTCGCTTTGAAGAGGACGAAAACCGCTACCTAATTCCCGACCTGCTGGACAAACAACAGCCTACCGAGGCTGCCGAGTTTGAACCCGCCCAGTGCCTCAACTTTCGCTACCAGTACCCAATTTTGCCGGAGGGATTGCTGCCCCGCTTCATTGTGCGCACCCACGTGCTGAGCGAGCACCAGCTACGCTGGCGCACCGGGGTGATTCTGCACTTTGAGGGCGATCGCGCCCTGGTCAAAGCCGACCCGCAGGATCGCAGCGTTTCCATCAGCGTGGATGGCCCGATTAGCAGTCGGCGCAGGCTGTTGGCGGTGATCCGCTCCGACTTCGATCGCATCCATCGTAGCTTTAAGTTCACCCCCAAAGAGCTGGTGCCCGTGCCGGGGCATCCCGGTATTGCCTTGCCTTATAAAGACCTAATCGTCATGGAAGAAAGCCGCTTGACGGAGTTTCCCCAGGTGATCGATGGCCAGGTGGTGCGGCTCAACATTCGCGACTTGCTCAATGGGGTAGATTTGGAGGGCACCCGCCAACCCACCACCGCTATGGATCGCCACAGCCAGGCCCTGCGCCTATTCTTCAGCTATTCGCACAAGGACGACCTGCTGCGCGAACAGCTGGAGACCCACCTGAAGTTGCTGCAACGGCAGGGGCTCATTCAACCCTGGCACGATCGCAGAATCCTCCCCGGCGACGACTGGGCGGGCGACATCGACGACAACCTCAACCGGGCCGACGTTATTTTGCTGCTAGTCAGCGCCGACTTCATCGCCTCCGACTACTGCTACGACATTGAGATGAAGCGAGCGATGGAGCGCCACGAGAGCGGCGAGGCCCGCGTTATCCCAATCATTCTTCGCCCGGTAGACTGGCGCGATACGCCATTCAACAAGCTCAGCTGGCTACCGCAGAATGGAACACCAGTGGTGCAGTGGGAAAACCGCGATGCGGCGTGGCTGGATGTGGAGACGGGCATTAAGCGGGTGATTCAGAGCAAGTTGGGTCGCTAAGCGATTGCAGCAGCGCGATCGCACGCTCAGCATCCCTAGCAGGCACAAACAGGTGGTCGTGGTAGAAAGCCGAAACCGGGTTGACGCTGATGCCGTGGCTGGCCAAGTGGGTGGCGATCGCAGCCATAAACCCCACCGCCTCCAGGCTAGAGTGCACCGTCAGCGTGATCAGCGCAAAGACTGCCGAGTAGGATAGGCCTGCCGTATCGGCCTGGGGCTTGGGCAACATCAGCGTCAGCCCTTCGTCTTCTTTGAAGTAGCCCACGGGGTCGAGATGGGGCGGGCAGTGGGTGGCGTTCGGCAGCGTGCAAAACACATATTCTCCCTGCCGCAGCACGGGCTGCATGGTTTTGAGCAGTTGGGTCAGGTCAGTTTCTCCAGACATGATCACTATCCGCACCGAGGATCAATTGGGCTATCAGTCCGTTGGTTGAAAGGCCGCGAGGCCTCCAGCAGAGCTAACTGTCTGCAATGGTAAAGGGGGCAGCCACGGCCTGAATCCTTAGGATGCTTCGGCTAAGCGACCCATTTCAACGCTGACGCTGTCAAAGCGATCATCATTAGGGCGGGAGGAGAGAAGCTCCATACCGATAGGCTCCCCGGTAGTTTCGTCTTTGATCAAAATCGCGCCATCGCCGAGTTCTGTAGCAATTTGTTTTTTGCGGGGCGGTTGCCAAAACACCGTCAGCAGTTCTAGCTCTGGCTCATAATAGATTTTTACTTGTGCCATAGCAGGGTTCCTTCTTTAATAGCGTCGGTCTGGTAAGCGGTGATTAGAAAGCCTTCTCCATTGAGCCTGCGGGTAACTACAGCTACTCACCGCCGCTGTTTTAGGGTCAGGTAGAACAGCAACATGTTGACATCACGACTACTCTGACAAATTTCATCTGGTTCTGCTAAGGCTTGTCTCACCCTCGCTTCAGGGTCGGCAATGTCGGGGTGTTTTGTAATAAGTTTTTGCCAGTGGTCATCTGAGGTGCGAACAGAGAAGTTCAAGGGAGTCAAAATCTCAAACCTGTTCATATGCCTCTCTTCTTCGTCCCTTGCTGCAAGGTGCTTAGCTGCTGTCAGCAGTCAGGTCTTTGGTTTCATTATCTCCCAGCTCTAGATCCGTCACCAGTGGTAGGATGCTATCGAGCTAGGGGTGTCCGAGCAATCGGGCTGAGATCATACCCTCGGAACCTGACCTGGTTAATGCCAGCGGAGGAAAGCGTTGATTGAGATTACGAGCCGGTGCGGCTCGGCCTCACCTGTAAACGTGTTCTACGAGTCGTCTGTTCTGCGGTCTCCTGTTCTCTCAGGCAGCCGCCTCTAGCAACCACCCAACCCTAACGAGGTGAGTTGTTATATGACGCTGAGTGCAACGGCTGTCGCCGTCACCCTAATTACCGTGGCCAGCTTTACGCTGATTGGGCTGCTCCAGGCCAGCCGCCGCACCATTAGCCTGGAGGATTACATGGTCAGCCGCAACAGCGTAGGCACCCCTATGGCTCTGGCGACCATTGTGGCCTCGGCCATGGGCGCTTGGATTTTGTTTAGCCCGCCTGAAGTGGGAGCTACCAGCGGCATTGCGGGCATTGTCGGCTACTGCATCGGGCAGGCTACCCCGGCGGCCTTGTTTGCCTTTATGGGTACGCGCATGCGGTTTCTCATGCCCAAGGGCCACTCATTGAACGAATACGTACTGCACCGCTTTGGCAATGCCATGTACCGGCTGACCTTGGGCATTGTGGTGTTTTACCTGTTTGTGTACCTGGCGGCGGAGCTGACGGCGATCGCCAAAGCCGTCGAACTCATGGCCGGGGTGCCCCTCTGGCTCACCGCTCTGCTGGTGATGGTGGCGGTGTTTGCCTACACCCTGGTGGGCGGCCTAGCGGCGACAATTTTTACCGACGCGATTCAGTTTGTGGTGATTGTGCCGCTGCTGCTGCTGAGCTTTGGCATTGCGGTATTTGCCCTGGGCGGCTGGGGCAGTGCGATCGCCCCCGTTACCCAGACCGCGCCAGCGCTGCTGACACTGGCCAACGGCCCCGGCATCAAGTTTGGGGCCACGCTGTTCATCGCGGTGATCGCCGCCGAGATGTTTAACCAGACCAACTGGCAGCGGATCTACGCCTGCAAGAGCGATCAGGTGGTGCGGCGATCGTTCCTCGGCTCGTTTCTCGTGATTTTGCCGATGCTGTTCATCTCCGGGCTGCTAGGCATTGTGGCCATGCATTTTGGGTTCAATGACGATCGCGCCTTTTTCTCCCTCATCCAAGCGCTGAACCTGCCGGGCTGGGTGAGTATTGCGGTGCTGGTGCTGGTGCTGGCCCTGGTGATGAGCAGCCTCGACTCGCTGCTCAACGGCATCGCCAGCGTGTTTACCACCGACCTGCTGCGGATGTTTCCAAATCGACCCGCCAGCGGCATTTTGCAGATCACCCGGCTGCTGATGCTGGTGGTGGGGCTACCCGCGATCGCGATCGCGGCTCGGGGTTACAACGTGCTGTATCTGTTTTTGCTAGCCGACCTAGTCTGCGCCGGGGCGCTGTTTCCGGTGCTGTTTGGGCTGTATTCCAGAAAGCTGACGGGGACGATGGCGTTTTGGAGCGCGGTGGCTGCGATCGCATCCGGTGCCCTGTTCTTCCCCCGGCCCGACTTTAGCCCCTGGAATGGCTTGCCTTTTGCAGGCGATCTGCTGGTCAGCTTTGCCGCCCCAATTGTGGTTTCAACGCTGATCTGCCTGGGATGGATTCAGCTCAAGGCTCAGGGCGGCAAAACGGAAGCGTTTGACTTCGGCATTCTCAGCCGCGACATCCGCGCCTACGGTGAGAGCGATGCGCTGCTAGCTGATAGGTTGACCGATACCCAAAGTAGCTAAAAACGGAGTAAGCGCACGGTCACAAGAAACCGTGCGCTTAGCGTTAGCTATGGCAGAACTAATCAGACACCTACTGAGTAGAAGGAGCCGTCGATTCGGGATGGCTGGGGTGCCAGACGAAGGCGAAGTAAGCCGCGATCGCGCCAGTTACAGCGTTGAACCAAACGTTGTTGCCAAAGATAGGCATGATGCCAAAGAGGGTATTCGAAAGCGGAATTAACCCCATCACGGCAAGCAGCAAGTAGCTAATTGCAAAAAATCGATTGTATCTAAATGCCCCTTCTTTACCCGTGGCCGAAAATAGACCGAAGCCGCCGATGGCTAAGTGAACCATGTTGTGCAGCAGGTTAGTTGGAAAAAGCCCAAACAGATAGCCAAAACCCCTCAGGTAAGCCGCCATATAATCAGGCCCACCGCTGATTGGAATTGAGCTTGCGTCTAGCGGTACGCTAGATCCCATACCTTCGGTAGGCAGGTTAACGAGAGCGGGAATAAAACCAGCAATTCCTATAAAGGTAAAGATGATTCCCAGTGCTAATGCACATTTTTGTTCGCTGTTCATACTAAATTCATTCATGTCAAGATACTCCATGCGACAAGGTTTTTTTGCGAATAGTTTCGCAAGAGCAGTAATATCTATTGCTGGAAAACAAAAGCGACAGCTATACTCCTAGACCCGGACTGCTCTTAACTGTGAAACTCATTTTGTTTCTGCTTGTGGCAGCTAGCTTCCCTATTATTTTGTGCTCTGTGCTCAGAGAGACTTCATAGCCTCAGCTGGTAGCGGCGCTACTTTTGTAGAAAAAATCTGCAGCGACACTAAGTGCATCATAGAAACTACACCATGCCCCTTCCTCTCACGGAGGAACTAAGTTAGCTAGCGCTTTACCCGTCTGTAGGAATACTTAAAGCTATGAACAGATCTAATCGCTACACTCAGCAGTTCGCTCAATTGCCCTGGCCTGCATTATTTATAACGGAATAGTCAGGGCAGCTCACATTGCTGAAAGTTTGCCATCAGAAGCTGTTTTCGTTTTCTATCTGCTCCCTTCGTTCTGACCATAGGGCGTCGGCGCGCTCTATGAGGAACCGTAACTAATTCGCGCTGGCCCTAACTATCAGTGGTACGATGCCAGCAAGCTAGGGGTGTCCGACTCATCGGACTGAGATCATACCCTCAGAACCTGACCTGGTTAATACCAGCGGAGGAAAGCGTTGCTTGCGGTAACCAGCCGAAACGACGAGTAGATTGGTGTTCTGGAGCTATTTTCAGAGCGTTAGGTGAAGATTAAGCAGTTTGCTGAGCTTTGCCTGCGATCGCTCCACCAATCTCGGCTTTACCCATCCAAACCCACCCCGACTCAGGCAAGACCTCTAGCGCCACACCAGAGGTAAACCCATGAGAACTAAATGGATCGCTAAGCGCCAGGGCCACGCCAACGTGTCGCAGATGCACTACGCTCGCCAGGGCGTAATCACTGAGGAAATGGCCTATGTGGCAAAGCGAGAGAACCTGCCCGAGGATCTGATCCGCGATGAGGTGGCGCGGGGTCGAATGATCATCCCCGCCAACATCAACCACCCCAACTTGGAGCCAATGGCGATCGGCATCGCCTCAAAATGCAAGGTGAATGCCAACATCGGCGCGTCGCCTAACTCGTCGGATATCAACGAAGAAGTGGCCAAGCTGCACCTGGCGGTGAAGTACGGGGCCGACACCCTGATGGATTTGTCCACCGGGGGCGGCGATTTGGATGCCATTCGCACCGCCATCATCAAGGCTTCCACTATTCCCATCGGTACCGTCCCTGTCTATCAGGCCCTAGAGAGCGTTCACGGCAACATCGAGAACCTCACCGCCGACGACTTTCTGCACATCATCGAAAAGCACGCCCAGCAGGGGGTTGACTACCAGACCATCCACGCCGGGATTTTGATTGAGCATTTGCCGTTGGTGCGCGATCGCATTACCGGCATCGTCTCGCGCGGCGGCGGCATCCTCGCCCGCTGGATGCTGCACCACCACAGGCAAAACCCGCTCTACACCCACTTCAACGACATCATCGAAATCTTCAAGCGCTACGACGTGAGCTTTAGTTTGGGGGATTCCCTGCGCCCCGGCTGCCTGCACGATGCCACCGATGCCGCTCAAATGGCGGAACTCAAAACCCTGGGTCAGCTTACCCGCCAGGCTTGGGAGCACGACGTGCAGGTGATGGTCGAAGGCCCCGGCCATGTACCGATGGATCAGATCGACTACAACGTCAAAAAGCAGATGGAGGAGTGTGCCGAAGCGCCTTTCTACGTGCTGGGACCATTGGTGACCGACATCGCCGCTGGCTACGACCACATCAGCTCGGCCATTGGCGCAGCGCTGGCGGGTTGGAGCGGGGCGGCGATGCTCTGCTACGTGACGCCGAAGGAGCACCTGGGTTTGCCGAATGCCGAAGACGTGCGGGCGGGGCTAATCGCCTACAAGATTGCCGCCCACGCTGCCGATATTGCCCGGCATCGGCCTGGGGCACGCGATCGCGACGATGCCATGTCCCACGCCCGCTACAACTTCGACTGGAACAAGCAGTTCGAGCTGTCGCTGGATCCTGAACGGGCCAAGGAGTACCACGACGAAACCCTGCCTGCCGACATCTACAAAACCGCTGAGTTCTGCTCCATGTGCGGCCCCAAGTTCTGCCCCATGCAGACCAAGGTCGATGCCGACGCCCTGACCGAGCTAGAGAAGTTCTTGGCTAGGGAAAAGGCCGTGGTTTAGATCTGTGGTTTAGGAAACGCAGATTCACTATCAGGAACCCTGTAGGGGCGTAGCATGCTACGCCCCTACAGATGAATATCCGTTTTGATAGGCTGTAGGCATTGATTGGGCTAAGTTGACCTATGACCCTCGCCGTTAACCCACCCATCCAGCAAAAGCCTCTCAGCGTTGACGAGTTTCTCGCCCGCTATGGCGACAATAACCGCTATGAGCTGATCGATGGGGAGGTATTTGATTTGGAGCCCACTGGCCCCCATGAGGAAGTCGCAGCCTTTATCACTACCAAAATCTGTGTTCAAATCGATAGTGTTGGCTTACCCTGGTTTGTGCTTCAGCGAGGGCTGTTACGCCCTTCTGGTACGGGTATGACCGCATTTCGCCCCGACGTCGCCGTAGTCGATCGCGCCGAACTCACTAGGGAACCTCTTTGGGCCGATCAATCGATTTTGACGCTGGGTAGCTCGATCAAGTTTGTCGCCGAGGTGGTGAGCAGCAACTGGCAAAACGACTACGCCCGCAAGGTCGAAGACTACGCGGTCTTAGGCATTCCCGAATACTGGATTGCAGACTGTGCAGGCTTGGGGGGAACTCGACACATTGGCAAACCTAAACAGCCCACCCTTTCCATCTGCACCCTGGTGAATGGAGAGTATGCTATTCAACAACTTCGGGGAAATCAGAGGATAATTTCTCCAACGTTTCCAGACTTGCAGCTAACTGCTGAGCAGGTTTTGAAGCCTGGCCGACAGCTGCGATAGAGGCTTTTAATCACCAGACTATCGTGTTTGTGGTGGATGCTTCGGGCAGCAGAAGCTTTTTCATAAGCAGCGCCTATGATGCTTAAAGAATAGTCATCACGGCACCGCTATGACGCAATCGGGGATTCTAAAGAACTACATCAACGGCCAGTGGGTACCTTCTGGGGCGAGCGAATCCCTGTTGGTTGATAACCCAGCTACCGGAGAGGTATTGGGCCAGGTACCCGTTTCGCCTCAAGATGAGGTCGATCAGGCAGCCCGTGCTGCCGCGACAGCCTTTGAAGACTGGCGTCGTGTGCCGCCGCCCCAGCGAGTGCAGCCCCTGTTTAAGCTCAAAGACCTGCTAGAAACCCACCTGGACGAGCTGACCCAGATCATCACCCAGGAGTGCGGCAAAACCTTAGCCGAGTCAAAGGGCGAGCTGCGGCGGGCGATCGAGAACGTCGAGGTGGCCTGCGGCATTCCCATGATGATGCAGGGCACGGTGCTGGAGGATATCGCCAGCGGCATCGACGAATTTATGATTCGGCAACCGCTAGGGGTGGCGGCGGCGATCGCCCCCTTCAACTTCCCCGCCATGATTCCCTTCTGGTTTATGCCCTACGCCCTGGCCTGCGGCAACACCTACATTGTGAAACCCTCTGAAAAAGTGCCCCTGACCATGCAGCGCATCTTCGGGCTGCTGGATGCGGCGGGCTTTCCCCCCGGCGTGGTGAACCTGGTGCACGGGGCCAAGGAAACAGTGGATGCCATTCTGAAACATCCCACCATTCGAGCCATTAGTTTTGTCGGCTCTTCGCCGGTTGCCAAGTATATCTATGCTCAGGCGGCGGCCCACGGCAAGCGGGTGCAGTGCCAGGGCGGGGCCAAAAACCCAGTGATTGTGCTACCCGACGCCGATCGCGATATGACCACCCGCATTGTGGCCGACAGTGCCTTTGGCTGCGCCGGTCAGCGCTGTCTAGCAGCGTCTTTGGCGGTGACGGTGGGGGAAGCGACCGATTGGTTTACCGATGCGATCGCCCACACCGCCGCCACCCGCACCGTCGGCAACGGCCTCGACCCCGATGTGCAGATGGGGCCAGTGATTACCGCCCAGAGCCAGCAGCGGATCGAGAGCCTGATTCAAACCGGTGCGGATGAGGGAGCCACCGTGCTGGTGGATGGTCGCAACAGCCAAATTCCCAGCTTGGAGGCGGGCCACTTCGTCAAACCGACGGTATTGCAGAACGTACCTCCTAACGGGGAAATCGCCCATACGGAAATTTTTGGCCCCGTGCTGGGGCTGATGGCGGTAGATACGGTGGAGGATGCGATCGCCCTGGTCAACCAGAGCCCCTGGGGCAATATGGCCTGCCTGTTCACCAATAGCGGTGCCGCCGCCCGTAAGTTTCGCTACGAAGCCAGGGCAGGCAACATCGGCATCAATATTGGCGTGGCAGCCCCTATGGCCTTTTTCCCCTTCAGCGGCTGGAAAGACAGCTTCTTCGGCGACCTCCACGGCCAGGGAGCCCACGCGGTGGAATTTTTCACCCAGACCAAGGTGGTGGTCGAGCGCTGGCCCAAGGAGTGGAGTCGGCAGTTTTGAGGATAACCGCTCCCTAAACCGGGGGCTACCCTATCGTCCTTTGCGACATCAACCACTCTCGTGCCCAGGCCGCATCAACTGCACTGAGTCTTGGCTGTAGTCGATCGCTAAATCATAGCTAGCGCGATCGTAAACGCCATTCATTAACTCTTGTAGATCCACCCAAATCGGTGGATCGTCGGCCTGAAGGGGGACTGGAAAAGACGGAATCGGATCGCTCAGATTAAACCCATACAGGGCAGCCAGGGGGCGTTGCTCTACCCGACTGACCAAAATGCGATAGAGACTTGCCGCCGTCGCACCGCGCAGCGGTAGTGGGCCAAAGGCGCGAATCAGATCAACTTCGACCAGATGCGTTTGGCTACCCAGTACTTTCAAGCGTTTTACTTCATACAGCTGCCGCCCTTTGCCCGCCCGCTTGTTGCTGGGAGAAAGCAGTTCCAGAGTTGTGACAACGGCTTCAGTGCCTACTTCACGAATTTCCAAAAACCGCTCTGTGATCTCCTCAGGCATAGGCAGTTCGACCATCACTGGCTCTACCAAGACCTGACCTTGGCGCTGAGGCAAAAGATTAGTGTCTGGTACGGCACGAAACACAGCCGCATCGGGGCGACCAATTTGTAGGTCTGCCGCCGCATCTTGATACACCCGCTTTTCGATCGCGACTCGGTACTTAGGCCGTAGCTGTGGCCCCAAGACATCGGCAATAGCCACCAGCAGCCGATTGTGGAACTCGGGCCAGAGCCCTGGCTGCTCAAGGTACGGATCCATGCCTGGGAATGGAGATGGCATTGGGGCGTGATGGTACTGAGTTAGCTTAAATTTTAGGCGATCGCGCTGGGATGCAGGGAAGTCACCGCATCACCCGCATCACCAGTCACCCTATTACAGGTGGTGGTGTACAAATTACTAGGTATCTATGGAAGTTTTGATTTCGGCGATGCTGCCCGTTGCCCTAGTCGCCCTGGTGGGGTTTGGGGTGGGGCGCAGCTTTGAGCTAGACATGCAAACCCTGACCCGGTTGAACATCTACGCCCTGCTGCCGGCGCTGGTGTTGACTAGCCTGGCCGAGACCACGCTGGCGCTGGGCAGTGCGATCGCGATCGTCACCAGCTTTTTGCTCAATACCGTGGTGCTGTACCTGCTGGCGGTGGGGCTGAGCCGTCGTCTCGACTTTTCGATGGATGAGCAAAAGAGTCTCATTGCCATTGTGATGTTCTCAAACGTAGGCAACTTGGGGCTGCCCTTCATTTTGTTTGCCCTTGGTGAGGCTGGGCTAGAGCGGGCGGTGGTGTATCTGGTGGGCTCTAGCGTGATGATCGCTAGCGTGTTCCCCCTTGTGCTGAAGGGGGCGGGGCTAAGGGCAGGGCTTAATGTAACCCTGCGGCTGCCGGTATTTTGGGCCGCCCTGGCGGGTCTTGGTCTTCAGGCGGCGCAGGGCGCGTTGCCGCTGCCGCTGGCGCGGGGCATGGCGCTGCTGGGAGAGGGCGCAATTCCGGTAGCGCTGCTGACCTTGGGGGTGCAGCTGGCGCGCACCGAGCTGGTGTTTGGCCGCTATGAACTGATCGGCGCAGTGCTGCGGCTGGGGGTGGCTCCGCTGCTGGCCTACGGCATTGGCACAGCGGTGGGCTTGCAGGGGCTAGACCGGCAGGTGCTGGTGTTGCAGGCGGCCATGCCCGTGGCGGTGAACTCGCTGATCTGGGTGACAGAGCTGGGCGGTGACCGAGTTCGCGTAGCTAGAACCATTGTGCTTTCGACCTTTCTCAGTGTGGTTACCCTGCCTGTGGTGCTTTGGCTGAGCAGTCGGTAGGGCGATGTTGAATTTTGAACTTTGAATTTTGAACTTTGAATTCTAGACATGACACCTAACGACGCAGCAAAAACCTTAGACAGCGAGTTACTGTCGCCCAGCCTTGAGCTGCGGCAGGCAGTGGCGGTGGTGTGCGATCGCGCCCCCACCTTTCAGCGCATTGAGACCGAAGCTGGCCCGCTTACCGTTCGCGCCTGGACTCCAGGGTTTCCCTCGCTGGTGCGAATTATTTTGGGGCAGCAGCTCTCGTCTAAAGCGGCCCAGGCTATTTTTCAACGGTTGAAGGCAGAACTGGAGCTGACCCCTGCGGCGATCGCCGCCACCCCGGCCCTTACCCTTAAGCAGGTGGGGTTTAGCCAGGCCAAAATTGCCACCTGTCAGCGGCTGGCGATCGCCCTTTTGTCAGACCAGCTCAGCTTAGAAACCCTTGCCACCTTGCCCGATGCCGAGGCGATCGCCCAGCTCACTCAGCTCAAAGGTATCGGGGTGTGGACGGCAGAGGTCTATCTGCTGTTTTGCCTCCAGCGGTTGAGCAGTTTTCCGGCCTCGGATTTAGCAATTCAAATTAGCTACCAGCGGCTGCACAATCTAGAGACCCGCCCCACCCGCAAAGACCTGCTAGCTTCTACAGCGGCCCTCGACCCCTACCGGGGTGCCGTCGCCCACCTGCTCTGGCACTACTACCGGCATCTAACCCAGAAGTGACTGACAGCTGGGGCAAATGCCGTAGACCGTAAACTGGCAGTTGAGCAGCGAAAACCCCCGAGCGGCGCTCTCGCTGCTGCCTACCTGGGTCATTTTGGCGTCTTCAAACTCCTGCACATCGCCGCAGTGCACGCACACGAGGTGATGGTGCTGATCCATAAACGGGGTGTTGAGTTCGTAGTATTTGCGGCCCTCTGCCAGCTCTAGCTCCTGCAGCAGGCCTAGCTGCACCATCACATGCAGCGCCCGGTAGATGGTAGAAAAGCTAATCTTTTCGCCCTGATCTAACAACTGCTGATGAATCTCTTCGGCGTTAAGGTGGTGGCCCAGGGCCGCCGACTGAAACAAATCCAAAATTTTTTGCCGCTGACTGGTAAATCGAAACCCCTCCTTATTAAGAACGGTTTTGAGTAGTTCTGGCTCCTGATTCAGGCTGGGCAGGGCTGGATCGTTTTCCATCATTAGTCCGTTGTGCTTAAAGAAGCTGGGGCATTGGCGATGCAAATCAGGAGTTGACATCTGGCTAAGGGCATACTTGAAGAACGGTTTTCGAAGGGCTAGGCCAGGAGCTTAAAAGAACCAGCCGCAACTGTTGAAAGTAGCTTTCACCAAGGGTTTTAAGACTATCGAAAACTGTTTTCGATATACTGTTTTAGGGTTATTGAAAATCATTTTCGCTATTCATATTGATAATTAAGTTCTGCATTTCTCTATACTTTTCGAGCAAACAAAGTTATTAGCTAGATTCAAAAAAATGGGGTAGGCTCAAGAAGTAGCCCCCAAATATTGGGGTCGCTTTAACTGCTGATAAAGGGGGATGGTTATGCCTATTACTGAAACTCTGCTGCAAACCTACGGTGAGATTGCAAACAACCCAGTTCTGCTGGAGAAGTCGGTTACAGAACCCGTTGTCGACGGGCTGGCAACGCTCTATGCCAGCTTTACGGCCCTGTCGTTGCAGTACCAAAAGCACCACTTTGTCGTGGAAGGTTCGGAGTACTACATGCTCCACAATTACTTTGAGGAAAGCTACGAGGCGGCCCAGGAGCATGCCCACGAGGTGGGCGAGCGCCTGCACGGGCTGGGGGGCATTCCGCCGCTGAGCTTTGGCAAGCTGGCCGAGCTGTGCTGCTTTGACATGGAAAACGACGACACCTACCGCTGCCGCATCATGATCGACCACGATCTCAAGGCCGAGCAGTCGCTGATCGAGCTGATTCGTCGGCTGGCAGCCCAGGCCGAGAGTTTGGGCGATCGCGCCACCCGCTACCTGTACGAGCAAATTTTGCTCAAGACCGAAGAGCGGGCCTACCATCTGGAGCACTTCCTCACTCCCGATAGTCTCAAGCTGGGCTGGTAGCAACTTCCCACTCCCCTTTCCAAAGGGAACAGGGGGGAGCCTTCCCGTTCAAGGGAGAGCCAGGCACCTCTTACCCCCCTTTTTAAGGGGGGTGGGGGGAATCCCACCTTCGCCTCCGATCGCCAACCGCTCATTCTCACCCCTACGAATCGAGATACACCTTCCAAATAATCCAGCTCGACAGCGTCACAAAGGCTACGATTACCAGCCAGTGGTCCCACCGCTGGGGGTCAAACTCCTGGGCGCTCATCGCTTGGTATCCAGCCGGGCCAGCGCTTCGGCCGGGCTGGCCCGGTGCAGCATCTGGCCACTGGGCAGGCGCAGGTTGGGGCCGTGTTTGCAGGCCTTCATGCAGCCAGTGGCTTTGACCGAAACATGGCTCAGCTCGGGGTTGCCGTCTACAGCTTCCTGCAGCTCGTTGTAAATTTGTCTGCCACCCTGCTTAAAGCATTTGCCCTTGCTGCACACCTCAATGCACAGGCGCTTTTGCTTAGGCTGGGGCGACTCAGGCACAGCAGCCAGATCGCCCCACTGCTGACGCAGGGTCTCGGCTTCACACCCAGGCAGGGGCAGCAGGTTGATGGCCCGCCAGCGATCGTCTTCGGGGTAGGCCCACACCTGCACAAACTCACCGGGGGCCAGCTCGCGCACTAGCATGGGTCGCAGGTACTTGGGCAGCTTGATCGTGAACTCGGTTTCACCGGCCCGCAGCAGCAGCCCCTTAATCCTGCCCTTGTCGGAGCGGTAGGCCCCGGCGTACTGACCTTTGAGCACCTGCCCGGTGGGTGGCGCAGATTGCCCATAGGCTACAGCGGGTTCGTACAGGGGTTTCATCGCAGGGTCCTTTGCTGCCAGCAGCGCTCCAGGTGGTCAGTGAGAGATAGCTTTGAGCGGGTGATCGCCTGCACCACGCTCCAGACTTGCAGGGCCGCAGCGGGAGTCTCGATCGCCACAGCCAGGGGGCGATCGCAGCCGCATTCACACACCAGGTCTAACTCTTGCAGGCGACGGTAGACATTCCACCGATTTACCCGGTCTAGATCAACTACGGTCTTGGCTTGGGCAACGGCTTGAAGGTTTGGCCCGGACTCGGCGTAGTCTGACTTTAAAGCTTGCATATTAACTCGACTGACTCTCCATAGTGGCGACCCCAAGAGGCCTGAACTTATTGAAATTGACTCTGAACTAGGCGATCGCAGGTGCCGATGGGGCAGGCAAGTCAGAGGCTACAATTCCCCACTAGCAAGCGTCACAGCACGTTTTAATAAGATTCTTCGCTCAGCTCTAGGAGGACATGGGCTGTTGTCGCTATTGACTTTCGTTACTACTAACATACCCAAGCCCTGGGATTAATGCAACAAATTTTCAATAAGAACACGCTGTTGCAACCCCGTCTGCAGGTCGTTGGGCACCCCAGGCACAGCGTGGGTCGGCGGGGCCGATACAATTTGCTTAACGAGCCGACCCGTGCGATCGCCCCACCATGCCCTCCCCTCCAAATACCGCCGCCCTTCGCGCCACTCTGGTGCAGTCTTACCAAAAGCTGCCCGAGCCAGAGCAAGAGTTGGTGCAGCTGTACTCCATTATTTATGCCCCGGTGGGCAAGGTAAAGCTGCTCGACTGCCTCAACCTCTATTTAGAGCACGCTCAAAGGCCCACCATTGCCGGGCCGCATCTGCTCAACCCGCAGATTACTCGCCTGAACGGCAAACGCCTGCTGGTTACCCACAGCACCTACGGCCCCCAGTGCAACCCTTTGCTGGCCGAAATTGCCACCCGCGACGCCATTCACCAGGGTCGCTTCGAGCCCATGGTCGAAGCGGTGCAGACCAAGCTGCCGATTCGCACCCACGGCTGGAACCAGAGCCTGCGCTATTTTCAAACCGAGGACGAATTTCTGCGCGAGGTGCGCATTGGCCTCTACCGCCGCGACTGGAACTACATCGAGCAGCAGTTTGAGGCCTACTACAGCAATCCCTACGCCTCGGGCCGCATTTCGATGGCGCAGGTATTTGAGCTGATCTGCAACAATCCCTTCGATCGCGACTGGTTTTTGGGCCTCAAGCAAGATCCCGACCTCTACGAAGCCGCCCTGGGCAACCTCTGCCTCAACGCGCTGATGGCCCTGACCCCAGCGGCAGAGCCCGTGGCCCTGCTCCACGAAGACTGTACCCAGGCTGGCTCTACCGTCTCTGACAACCTACAAGGCATCTGGATTGAGCAGCTGATCGCCCAGGGGCGACTGCAGGAGGCCGATACCGCCCTGCAAGACTTCGCCGACGAAGACCCGATCGAACTGCTGCTGCACCAGAGCTGGATCAGCTGCCTGCGGGGCGACTACGCCGGCACCATTCAGGCGGGCGCTGTTGCCCTCAAGCTGCTGAAAAAAAGCACCGGCAAGCGCAAAATCTACTTTGACACCGTGCCCGGTCTGTTTCTGGTGCTGGCCCTGATCCAGGCCGGATCTCTCACCAGCCTCAAAGAGGCCGAGGGCCACGCCCACATCATTGCCGAGCAGGGCTACCGCCACTGGATGAGCGTGATCTACAGCTGCCTGGAGAAAGTTGCCCAGGTCTTGCAGGGCAACTCAGCGGCGAAGCGCTACCTGACCACCACCCCCGTCAGCAGCCTCGACAACGCCAACAGCTTTGAAACCCTGGTCGATATGCTGTGCCTCTACTGGGTCGATCTGGAGAATGCCAAGGAACGGCTGCCCGATATTGCCAAAGAGTTTTACCAGGCCGCCACCGCCGCCAGGTACGACTGGTTTGCCCTAGAGTCCGTCGAACTGCTGGCCCGACTGACGGACGATGAGGCTTACGCTCAAACAGCCGCCGAACTGCGCCAAAAAACCGGCATTCGCCCCCTGATTGACATTATTAGCCCCAAACAGCCCTGGGAGCTATCGCTGACGGCGCTGATTGGCCTTAACCCCACCCCGTCATCCCAGTCCAGCGCGGCTACCCCCAGCGAGTATCGTCTGGCCTGGTTTTTGACGATTTACTCCACCGAGACCTGGATGCTACAGCCCAAGGAGCAAAAGATCAGCGTCAAGGGCGGCTGGAGCAAAGGCCGCGCGATCGCCCTCAAGCGCCTCAAGTACGAAGCCGATAAACTCGGCTACCTCACTCCCCAAGACCGCGACATCTGCGCCCACCTCGCCAGCGATCCCTACAGCTACGGCTACGACAACTACACCTTTAAGCACCAGGCATTGCTGGCCCTAGTCGGTCACCCGCTGGTGTTTTGGGAAGACTCGCCCACGACTCGGGTAGATGTGGTGAAGGGGGAACCGGCCCTGCTGGTGCGTCAGACCCGGGCGGGCAAGCTGGCGATTTCGCTCACCCCAGAGGTGGCGGGCAAAAATGCGATCGCCCTGGTCAAAGAAACTCCCACCCGGCTCAAGGTGGTCGAGTTTACCGCTCAGCACCACCGCATTGCCGAGGTGCTGGGGCCAAAAAATTCCCTCGAAGTGCCCGAAAGCGCTAAAGATCAGGTGCTCGCCGCCATCAACGCCGTCGCGGGCCTAGTCACCGTGCACTCCGACATTGGCGGCGGCGTAGCCGATGCTGAAGAGGTTGCCGCCCAGCCCCAGCCCCACCTGCACCTGCTGCCCGCGGGCGAAGGCCTCAAGGTCTCGCTGCTGACCCGGCCCTTTGGTGACGACGGCCCCTACTACCGACCCGGTACCGGCGGCGAGATGGTGATCGCCGAAATTGACAGTCGCCGCCTGCAAACCCATCGCAACTTAAAAGAAGAGAAAAAACTAGCCCGCGCCGTAGAAACCGCCTGCCCCACCCTGCAACGCCTAGAGGATGAAGCGGGCGAGTGGCTGATCGACGACCCCGAAGCCTGCCTGGAGCTGCTGATGGAGATTCAGGACATCGGCGACCTAGCCGTGGTGGAATGGCCCGAGGGCGAAACCCTGCGGATCGCCAACCGGGTCGGCCTCAGCAACTTTAAGATTCAAATTCAGCGCCAGCGCGACTGGTTTGCCGCCAGCGGCGAGCTGCAAATCAGCGATGACGAGGTGCTGGGTATGCAGCAGCTGATGGCGCTGATGGAGGCGTCTCCCAGTCGATTTATTAAGCTGGCCGATGGGCAGTTTCTCGCCCTTACCCAGGAGTTTCGCAAGCGCCTCGACGACCTGCGGGCCTACTCCGAAACCAACGGCGACGGCGTGCGTTTCCATCCCCTGGCCTCGCTGGCGATGGAAGAGTGGATCGACGAGGTGGGTCAGCTCAAGACCGACCAGCACTGGAAGGAGCACCTTAAGCGTCTGAAGGAGGCCAAAGATCTCCAGCCCGAGCTGCCCTCAACTCTGCAGGCTGAACTGCGCGACTACCAGATCGAAGGCTTCAACTGGCTGGCGCGGCTGGCCCACTGGGGCGTGGGAGCCTGCCTAGCGGACGATATGGGTTTGGGCAAAACCCTCCAGGCCCTGGCGGTGATTCTCACCCGTTCTCCCGAGGGGCCGACGCTGATTGTCGCACCCACTTCGGTGTGCATGAACTGGATTAGCGAAGCCGAGAAGTTTGCGCCGACGCTGAAGCCAATGCAGTTTGGCACAGGCGATCGCCAGAAAATTCTCGACAACCTTAACCCCTTTGACCTGGTGGTGTGCAGCTACGGCCTCCTGCAGCAGGATGAGGTGGCCGAGATGCTGGCCAAGGTCGAGTGGCAAACCATCGTGCTCGACGAGGCCCAGGCGATTAAAAACTCCGCTACCAAGCGATCGAAAGCGGCGATGAAGCTCCAGGGGGGCTTCAAAATTCTCACCACCGGCACCCCGATCGAAAACCACCTGGGCGAGCTGTGGAACCTGTTTCGGTTCATTAACCCCGGCCTGCTGGGGTCACAGGATCAGTTTAGCCAGCGGTTTGCCAATGCGATCGAGCGCAACCAGGACAAGTCAGCCCGCAACCGCCTCAAAAAGCTGATTCAGCCCTTTATTCTGCGGCGCACCAAGACCCAGGTGCTCGACGAATTGCCCGCCCGCACCGAGATCACTCTCCAGGTCGAACTTAGCGCCCAGGAAATGGCTTTCTACGAAGCGCTGCGGCGGGAGGCCGTGGAAAAACTGGCCGACCCCACCATCGAGTCGGGCACCAAACACCTGCAGGTGCTGGCCGAAATTATGAAGCTGCGCCGCGCCTGCTGCAACACTCGCCTGGTTAAAGGCAAAACCGCCCTGCCCAGCGCCAAGCTCGAAGCCTTTGGCGAAGTGCTGGAAGAACTGCTGGAGAACAACCACAAGGCACTGGTGTTTAGCCAGTTTGTCGATCACCTCAGCATTTTGCGCGAGTTTCTCGACGGGCAAAAAATTAGCTATCAGTACCTCGACGGCAGCACCCCCGCCAAGGAGCGCAAAAAGCGGGTTGATGCCTTCCAGGCGGGCGAGGGCGATGTGTTTTTAATCAGCCTGAAGGCCGGGGGCACCGGGCTGAATCTGACGGCGGCAGATTACGTGATTCACATGGACCCCTGGTGGAACCCAGCGGTAGAAGATCAGGCCAGCGATCGCGCCCACCGCATTGGTCAGCTGCGCCCCATCACCATCTATCGCCTGGTGGCCAAAAACACCATTGAGGAAAAGATTGTGGACCTGCACAAGCAAAAGCGCGACCTAGCCGACAGCCTACTCGAAGGCACCGACATGAGCGGTAAGATCTCCACCGATCAACTACTTCAGCTGATTAGTGAAGGGTAGCGATCGCCAAAGAAACCGAGTTTTTTGGTTGGAAAGCAGGAAAGCTCGACTAACTAGCAGAAACCCGGTTCCTGGTTTTTGCCAGAAGACTAAATGAGCTTGCTATGATCACATCCAGAAAGTCGCCAAGGTCGCCAAATTGCCATGAGCGTTGTTTTACCTGACGAGTTAGTAGAAGCTTCTGGCCTTGCCCCCAATGAGTTGGTGAGGGAAATTGTGCTGATGCTATTTCAACAGAAAAGAATCAGTATCGGCAAAGCCAGTGGTTTACTGGGCATAAACCTGATTGAATTTCAGCATCTTATTAGCGATCGCAACATTCCTCTCCATTACGATATTGAAGACTTAGAAGAGGATGTTGCCACCCTAAGGCGCTTAGGTAGACTGTGACCATTGTTTGCAATACTTCTCCGATCAGCAACCTTGCTGTAATTGGACAACTGAATCTACTCCATGAAGTCTATGGAGCGATCGTGATACCCTATGCTGTGGCCAATGAAGTAGCTAAGATTAGCCCAAGCTGTAGCCAAGCAGCTATGATTCCTATACTGCCTTGGATAGAAATCAAAGAAGTGAAACTTCGCCAGACTGTTGACAGCCTACTGCAACAACAGAAGGTAGACCTAGGCGAAGCTGAGGCCATCATCCTGGCGATTCAATTGAATGCTGATTTGCTGATTATTGATGAGCAGCTAGGCAGAAGTGTTGCCAAACAGAAAGGATTGAAGATTACTGGCCTGCTTGGAGCTTTGCTAGAGGCTAAAAGCAAAGGCGTTATATTGCAGGTTAAACCCATCATTGATGACCTGATAGCCCAAGCAAGATTTAGAGTCTCTGCCGACCTTTACAGTAAGGTTTTAAGTCTTGCCGACGAGTCTTCCATTGACCAATAAGTCAAGCGTGCTCTGAGGAATAGCCTGAAAGGTGCTATGCCTTTTCAGGCTTTCATGTCTTTTTTTGTAGATGTGCCTGGTATAGCAGAAATGAATGACCATCAAAAACCCCTGACGTTTGTGATATTTCGCAAACTTCTTGGGGTGCTGATCTGATCATTTTCTTAAGAGACTGGTCAGCAGCCTTTCCCTGATCTCAGAATAGCTAGGCATAGTCTATGCTTGTCCCTGTTTGAGTTCCTTTTGCTCGATAAATCAATGACCCTATCCCAACCGCCCCAAGCCCAAGGTCTCTACCACCCGCAATACGAGCACGATGCCTGCGGCGTTGGCTTCATCGTTCATATGAAAGGCGCACAGTCGCACAGCATCGTGCAGCAGGGGCTAACGATTTT
The DNA here is from genome assembly GCF_015207525.1 of Nodosilinea sp. LEGE 06152. Lineage (GTDB taxonomy): Bacteria > Cyanobacteriota > Cyanobacteriia > Phormidesmidales > Phormidesmidaceae > Nodosilinea. The sequence goes on along the minus strand of NZ_JADEWR010000034.1, from coordinate 12,391 downwards.
GGTCAACCTAGCCCACCGCGGCGCGGTAGGGGCCGAGGCTAACACCGGCGACGGGGCGGGTATTTTGCTGCAAATGCCCCACAAATTTATGGCTAAGGTGGCGGCGGCAGAGGGCATTGCCCTCCCGGCACCAGGGCAGTACGGGGTGGGGTTCTTTTTCTCGTCGCCGAATGTTGCAGAACGGGAGAAGGGTCGTCGCCTGTTCGAGCAGATCGCCGCCGAGGAAGGGCAAAAGGTATTGGGCTGGCGCGATGTGCCTACCGACAACGCCTCTCTAGGGGAAACCGCTAAGGCTAGCGAACCCTTCATGCAGCAGGTGTTTATTCAGCGCTCTGGCGATCTGGCCGACGATCTGGCCTTTGAGCGCAAGCTCTACATCATTCGCAAGCGCACCCATTCCGCCATTCAGCCCGCCGACTCCTACTGGTACGCCACCAGCCTCTCCTGCCGCACGGTGGTTTACAAGGGCATGCTCACCCCCGAGCAGGTGGGGCTATATTTTCCCGACCTGGGCGATCGTGACATGGAAAGCGCCCTGGCCCTGGTGCACTCGCGCTTTAGCACCAATACTTTCCCCAGCTGGGAGCGGGCCCACCCCTACCGCTACGTGGCCCACAACGGCGAGATCAATACCCTACGCGGCAACATCAACTGGATGTATGCCCGCCAATCGATGTTTGAGTCGGAGCTGTTTGGCGACAGCCTGGAGCGGGCTCAGCCGCTAATCAATAAAGAAGGTAGCGACTCTGGCATCTTCGACAACACGCTAGAACTCATGACCCTGGCGGGCCGATCGCTACCCCACGCCATGATGATGATGGTGCCCGAACCCTGGACGGCCCACGAGTCGATGAGCGCCGAGAAAAAGGCTTTCTACGAATACCACGCCTGCCTGATGGAGCCCTGGGATGGGCCTGCTGCGATCGCCTTCACCGACGGCACCATGATGGGCGCGGTGCTCGATCGCAACGGCCTGCGCCCCTCCCGCTATACAGTGACCAAGGATGATCTGGTGATCATGGCCTCCGAAGCCGGAGTGCTGCCCGTCGCACCCGAGAATGTGGCCTATAAGGGTCGCCTCGAACCGGGCCGCATGTTCCTGGTGAATATGGACGAGGGCCGGATCGTCTCGGATGAGGAAATCAAGCACCAGATCGCCACGGAAAATCCCTACCGCGAATGGCTCGACCAGCATCTGGTGAAACTGGCGGATCTACCGGAGGCGGCAGACCCCGCCGGGTTAAACGGCAATGGCGCAACCCCCGTAGGGGCGCAGCATGCTGCGCCCCTACCCATCCTCCAAACCGCCTTTGGCTACACCTTCGAGGAACTGCGGCTGCTGCTAAAACCGATGGCCGAAAACGGCGTCGAGGCGATCGGTGCAATGGGTACAGATACGCCGCTGACCGTGCTTTCCAACAAACCTCGGCTGCTGTACGACTACTTTCACCAGCTGTTTGCCCAGGTCACCAACCCGCCCATCGACTCCATCCGCGAGGCGATTATCACCTCAGCCGATACCACCATCGGCAGCGAGCGCAATTTGCTCAAGCCCGAGCCCGAGAGCTGTCGGCTGATCAACCTGAAGACGCCGATCATCACCAATGCCGAGCTGGCCAAGCTGAAGCAGGCGGGCGAGCAGGGGTTCTCCTCCGTGACGCTGCCAATATTGTTCAACGCTGCCGAGGGTGAGGCGGGGCTGAAGGCCGCTCTAGACAGAATTTGTCAATCTGCGGATGCCGCCATTGCCGAGGGTAAGAGCCTGATCATTCTCTCAGACCGGGACATCGACCCAGCCCAAGCCCCCATTCCCGCCCTGCTCGCCGTCGCAGGCCTACACCACCACCTGATTCGCAACGGCACTCGCACCCGCGTTGGCCTGGTGCTGGAGTCGGGCGAACCCCGGGAAGTCCACCACTTCGCCACCCTGATCGGCTACGGCTGCGGCGCGATCAACCCCTACCTAGTGTTCGACACCATCGAGGGCATGATGGCCGACCAGCTCTTGCCCCCAATGGATTTTGACAAAGCTTGTCAGAACTTTATCAAGGCCGTCACCAAGGGCGTGATCAAAATCGCCTCTAAGATCGGCATTTCCACCATCCAGAGCTATCGCGGCGCGCAAATCTTTGAAGCCCTGGGCCTCAACCACACGGTTGTTGACCAATACTTCACCTGGACGGCCTCCCGCATTCAGGGTGTCGGGCTCGACGTGCTGGCCGAAGAAGCCCTCAAGCGACACCGTCATGCCTTCCCCGATCGCCCCGGGTCCAATATCACTCTCGATGCCGGCGGCGACTACCAGTGGCGCAAAGAAGGCGAAGCCCACCTGTTTAGCCCCGAAATCATTCACTCCCTGCAAAAAGCGGTAAGAACGGGCGATTACGATGCCTACAAGCGCTACGCCGCCCTGGTGAATGAGCAAGAGAAGCAGATGTTCCGCCTGCGCGACCTGCTCCAGTTCAAGCAGCGAGAACCGATCTCCATTGACGAGGTAGAACCCGTGGAGGCGATTACCCGGCGATTTAAGACCGGGGCGATGAGCTACGGGTCGATCTCTAAGGAGGCACATGAGGCGCTGGCGATCGCCATGAACCGCCTAGGTGGCAAATCTAACACGGGCGAGGGCGGCGAAGACCCCGAGCGCTACACCTGGACCAACGAAAAGGGCGACTCCAAAAACAGCGCCATCAAACAGGTGGCCTCCGGTCGCTTCGGCGTCACCAGCCTGTACCTGTCCCAGGCTCAGGAACTGCAAATCAAAATGGCCCAGGGCGCAAAACCCGGCGAGGGCGGCCAGCTACCGGGCCGCAAAGTCTACCCCTGGATTGCCAAGGTGCGCCACTCCACCCCCGGCGTCGGCCTGATTTCGCCGCCACCTCACCACGACATCTACTCCATTGAGGACCTAGCCGAGCTGATCCACGACCTCAAAAACGCCAACCGCGACGCCCGGGTCAACGTCAAGCTGGTGTCTGAAGTGGGTGTCGGCACCATCGCCGCCGGGGTGGCCAAGGCCCACGCCGATGTCATTCTGATCGCCGGGTTCGACGGCGGCACCGGAGCCTCACCCCAAACCTCCATCAAGCACGCTGGCCTACCGTGGGAATTGGGATTGGCTGAAACCCACCAAACCCTGGTGCTGAACAACCTACGCAGCCGCGTGGTAGTCGAAACCGATGGCCAGATGAAAACCGGCCGCGACGTGGTGATCGCCGCTCTACTTGGGGCCGAAGAGTTTGGCTTTTCCACTGCGCCCCTGGTCTCCATGGGCTGCATCATGATGCGGGTCTGCCACCTGAACACCTGCCCGGTGGGCGTCGCCACTCAGGATCCAGAACTGCGTAAGCATTTCATGGGCGACCCCGACCACGTGGTCAACTTCATGCGGTTCATCGCCCAGGATATGCGTGAGCTAATGGCCCAGCTGGGCTTCCGCACCCTGGACGAGATGGTGGGTCGCACCGATGTGCTGGAGCCGAAGGCCGCGATCGCCCACTGGAAGGCCAAGGGCCTCGACCTCTCCCCCATCCTCCACCAGCCGGAGGTTGGCCCCGAAGTCGGTCGCTACTGCCAGATGGCCCAGGATCACGGGTTAGAGAAATCGCTCGATATGACCACCCTGCTGGAGCTGTGCGAACCTGCGATCGAGCGGGGCGAAAAGGTCAGCGCTACTCTGCCTATCCAGAACGTCAACCGGGTCGTCGGCACCATTCTCGGCAACGAGATCACCAAGCGCCACTGGGAAGGGTTACCGGAAGATACCGTTCACCTCCACTTTCAGGGCAGCGCCGGGCAGAGCTTCGGAGCTTTTGTGCCCAAGGGCGTCACCCTCGAACTCGAAGGCGAAGCCAACGACTATCTGGGCAAGGGCCTCAGCGGCGGCAAGCTAATTGTCTACCCGCCCAAGCAGTCCACCTTTGTGCCCGCTGAAAACATCATCACCGGCAATGTGGCCTTCTACGGCGCGACCAGCGGCGAAGCCTACATTCGCGGTCTAGCGGGTGAGCGCTTCTGCGTGCGCAACTCTGGGGTGACAGCAGTGGTAGAAGGTGTTGGTGACCATGCCTGCGAATACATGACCGGCGGTAAGGCAATCGTGTTGGGGTTAACGGGGCGCAACTTTGCAGCAGGCATGAGCGGTGGCGTCGCCTACGTGCTGGATGAGGCGGGCGACTTCGCTACCCGCTGCAACACCGAAATGGTGGACCTGGAGCGGCTGGAAGAACCCGAAGAAATTCGCGACCTGCAAGAGCTAATCCAGCGCCACGTCGACTACACCCAGAGCAAGCGGGGGCTGAGTTTACTAGAAGATTGGGAGAACTCCGTCGCCAAGTTTGTGAAGGTGATGCCCCGCGACTACAAGCGCGTACTGCAACACATCCAAAAAGCTCTGGCCGATGGGCTAACAGGCGACGATGCCCTAACAGCAGCGTTTGAAGAAAACGCCCGCGACACCGCCCGCATCGGCGGCAGCTAACCGTAGGGTGCATTCGCGGCTCACTAACCTAGGCCAATCACCTCAGATTGCACCTTTGAGCCGCAATGCACCGCCCACGAAACTTGCATCATGGTGCATTGCTTCACGAATGCACCCTACAAATCCCCTTTAATTAACCACCTTCAGGACGACCACCATGGGAAAACCGACTGGCTTTATGGAATACCTGCGGGAAGTGGCGCAAGAAGTCGCCCCCGCCGATCGCATTCGCAACTGGGACGAGTTTCACCTGTCCATGGCGGAGGATAACCTCCGCACCCAGGGGGCGCGCTGCATGGACTGCGGCACCCCCTTCTGCCACACCGGCATCACCATCAGCGGTATGGCCAGCGGCTGCCCGATCAACAACCTGATTCCTGAATGGAACGACCTGGTTTACCGGGGTCTGTGGGAAGAAGCCCTCGATCGCCTGCACAAGACCAACAACTTCCCTGAGTTCACTGGGCGCGTTTGCCCCGCTCCCTGCGAGGGTTCCTGCGTGCTGGGCATCACCAGCCTCCCGGTGACGATTAAGAACATTGAGTATTCCATCGCCGAAAAGGGCTGGGAGTCGGGCTGGATCGTGCCGAACCCGCCGAAGCAGCGTACCGGCAAAAAAGTCGCGGTAATTGGCTCTGGCCCCGCTGGCCTCGCCGCCGCCGCCCAGCTCAACACGGCGGGCCACTGGGTCACCGTGTACGAGCGGGCCGATCGCCCCGGCGGCCTGCTGATGTACGGCATCCCTAACATGAAGCTCGATAAGCAGCAGGTGGTGCAGCGCAGGTTAGATGTGCTGGAGGCCGAGGGCGTCACCTTTGTCTGCAACACTGAGGTCGGCAAAGACATCTCTGCTGAAAACCTGCTCAAAGAGTTCGATTCTGTCGTGCTCTGCACCGGCTCCACCCGCCCCCGCGACCTGCCGATTGAAGGGCGCGATCTGAAGGGCATTCACTTTGCCATGGAGTTTCTCACCGCCAACACCCAAGCGGTGCTAGATGAAAACCCCAACGACAACTACATCTCGGCGGCGGGCAAAGACGTGGTGATTATCGGCGGCGGCGACACGGGCACCGACTGCGTGGGCACCTCCATTCGCCACGGCTGCACCAGCGTTACTCAGGTGGAGATCATGCCTCAGCCACCGGAGACTCGCTCTGCCGCTAACCCCTGGCCCGAGTGGCCCAAGGTCTACAAAATGGACTACGGCCAGGAGGAAGCCGCCGCTATGTTTGGCGACGACCCCCGCGCCTATCTAACCACCGCCACTAAATTCGAGGGCGACGAGCAGGGTAACGTGAAGGCTGTCCACACGGTGCAAATTCAGTGGGACCAGGACGAAAACGGGCGGTTTGTGCCCCACAATGTGCCCGGTACCGAGAAGGTAATTCCGGCCGACCTGGTGCTGCTAGCGATGGGTTTTTTAGGCCCCGAACAGCCGCTGCTGGATGCCCTGGGGCTGGAGAAGGACGGTCGCAGCAACGTGAAGGCGGAGCACGAGCAGTACACCACGTCGATTCCGGGGGTGTTTGCCGCTGGGGATTGTCGCCGGGGCCAGAGCCTGGTGGTGTGGGCAATCAATGAGGGGCGCGGGGCGGCGCGGGAGTGCGATCGCTACCTGATGGGCACCACCGAACTACCCTAACTTGAGCCACCCATGCAGTTTGAGTGGGATGACCGGAAAAATGAAACCAACGTCGGCAAGCATGGTTTCGACTTCGCAGATGCGTATCGAATCTTTGACTTGCCGTTGTTGGTCGAGCTAGATGAGCGCGATGATTATGGTGAAGACCGATGGATGGGCATCGGCTTACTGGATGGTCGCGTTATCGTGATCATATTCACAGAGCCAGCGGCAAATACCATTCGCGTCATTTCTCTAAGAAAGGCACTCTCGCATGAACGAAAGCGCTATGAACAATACATCCAAGACCGACTGGGCCAGAATTGACGCCATGACGGATGATGACATTGACACGTCAGACATTCCGCCGCTTGATGAAGCTTTCTTTGCAAAAGCAAAGCTTAGGATGCCTCGATCAACGGTTTCTGAAGTCACTGTGCCGATTGATGCCGAAACCTTAAGCTGGTTCCAAGCTCAAGGAGAAGGCGCAGAGCAACATATGGCAGCGGCTCTCAGAATCTATGCCGAATCTCAAAAGCAAGCTGCTCTGCTGCATAGACCAACCTAAGCACAGCCGAAACCGATTGATCTATGCACAGACTAAAAATCCCGCAAGCATCTGACCAAGCCAACTAGGACTATAACGACGAAGCGAATGTCTTGTACCTTGTGGTGGGCGAACCTCACCCTGCGGTTGGAGTTGATATCGGCGATGGCGTGGTGCTGCGCTATGACGAAGCAACTCAGGAAGTTTTTGGGCTAACAGTGGTTGGTTTACGGGCAAGGCTTGCGAAAGCTGCTTAGCACTCCATACTTTGCAGCAAGGAGGTTCTAGAATTGAGTAACCACGGGGGCTGAAGTTGCCGAAGAAAATCCGAGAGCTGAAATCTATGCTTAAAAAAGCTGGCTTCTACGACAAATCAGGGAAGGGAAGTCATACCAAGTGGTTGCACCCCCAATATATGGGTCGAGTCACTTTATTTGGTAAGGATGGGAGTGATGCTAAACCCTATCAGGAAAGGGAAGTAGCTGAAGCGATTAGAATAGTAATGCAGCAAGGGGATGAGAAACCATGAGCACCCTTCGTTATGAAATGGTAATTGTCTGGTCAGATGAAGATGATTGCTTTCTGGTTCATCTGCCCGACTTCCCCGAACAGACCTATCGTACCCATGGCAACACCTATGAAGAAGCCGCTCGCAATGGCCAGGAGGTTTTACAGCTTTTGCTAGAGGAAGATGGCTTACCTCTACCCAAACCTAAAGCTGCCGTTGTCTAATAGCTGATGGTGGATGTTGCTCACCTACCACTACTGAATCATGACAAAATCTCGTGTAACAAAAGAATTAAAAGAATTCTTTTTAAGAAGAATAAAAACTTATTCATTCAAAGAAGCCTCTACAGAAGATCTGCTTTCTGAGGTCGAAAAAGTCAACGTAGAAGAACTAGATAAAACGGACTGGGAGTCTTGGTCGAATACCGTAAAACACTCTCTTATAAGCTTGAGGGATAGCGAGCATTCTATAGGTAAGTAGGTAGACCTAATTCATCGGCATGTTGGCCACGGTACAGCAAGGCTTACAGCGATCCAGGACTACGTTTAATTAGGCGCACCTACTTAGCTTTGCTAAAAACATATCTAAGACAACAAGGGAAGAGCAGAAAAGAATATCAGATTGGATTAATCAGAATAGGCCAAATCAAAGCAAGAAGCAGCAAATTTGGTATTTGGCGGAAAATTACACTGCCTTCCCAGGGGAGATAGAATCAAAAGATTACCATGAAGGAGCCGTTCACAAAGTATTTGTGAATGCTTATGAAAGAGATCCTAAAGCTAGGGAGAGATGTATTGATTGTCATGGGTTGAGCTGCAAGATTTGCAACTTCAACTTTGGAGAAGAATTTGGAGATTTGGATAGAGGCTTCATCAATGTTCACCATTTGAAACCTTTGTCAGAGGTGAGTAAAGAATATCAGGTTGATCCAATTAGAGATCTATTGCCTGTTTGTCCTAATTGTCATGCTATGTTTCATCGCAAGGAGCCTGCGCTTAGCATTGAGGAAGTTAAAGCTGCAAGGATGGGCATTGATTCACTAACATAAGATTAATGAGTCGCCGCAACTAAAACTTCTGTTACATAACGCCTTAAAAGCACATCATCCATTAGCAGACTAGTGTACTCGGATTGTCTCAATTTCCACTCCTGCCCCTGACTTATTAATTTAATAGTGGAATGGATTTTGTCCACCCATAAAACTCTTTCACTTTAAGCATATGCCAATAAAACTCTATCCTGTTCGACTAAGTGAAATAAAACAATTTCTGGAAAGAGTCTTCAAGGTGAGAGATAGCTATTCTAAAATACTTGACAGAAGCTGGACAGAAATTGAATGAGAACAAGGAGGCGAGATGGAGCATGCTAGAGCCTTAGATGTCTTGCTTTCATACCAAAGGATTGCCTCCTATGCTGTATTTAACGAGTTAAATGTACTAATAGAGTTTGAGCTGAAATTCACAGCGAACAGAATTCTCGATCAGAAAGGAGCCTCCAAAAAAGGTTATTCTCGCAGCAAAGAATTAACGAGAGCAAGAGCGGTTAAAACAATAGAGGATGAATATGGCATAAGCCTTTATTCTTTGCCATGCGCGATTGATGCTGAAGACATAAGGGATATTGTAAACGCTTATAAGCATGACGATTGCTATGGAAAGACTTATGAGCTTAAGTTACCCTGGGGTGACATTCAAAAACGTCATGAACTCGACATTGAAGAAATCAAAGCTTATATAAAAGCTGTTGGTAAATTTTTGTTTTCACTGCCAGGCGAAAGAGCAGATCTTGGTGAAAACTACGTTCGAATCAAAAAAACTCATTACGTAGAACAGGTTATTGAAAACCGAAGATGGTATTTCTGAAATAAGTTGTATTGTGGATTCTACCCAAAACTCTACCAATCTCCTCGTAGAAACAGCTTCTTGTGACAATTCCACATTGTTGGAATCAGTGAAAATCGGTTGGTGATTGAACGTTAGCCGGGTCAGAAAGACTACTCCTTCAAGGGTAAGGATGTGTCGATAGGTAAGCATTCCTGGTAAAAGATGGATTTGATCTCTTTTTAGGTTTTTCTGGTTAATGGTGGCAGAGCCCGCCCACACTACAGAACTGGTACGAGTGAGTCAGTAGCTTTCCAAACAACAGCTCTATCCCTGCGCACGGCTCATCAACACTACAGACGATCGCGCCCCTACGGGGTAGCGATCGCTCTCAAACAGCGGAGCCTCTTCGGGGTAGCAAAAATCTCGGGGCGGTGCCACCGATGTATCGACAATGCGGTGCCAGCGATCGCGTGGCCCCAGCCCCGGTAGCTCAAACATCAGCGGTTCCCAGTAGGCGTTGAGCATGACGTGAATTTGCTCCTTGGCGTCGGGGTAGCGCAGGGTAAAGGCCAGGGTGCGCGAGTGCTCAGACCAGTCGGGCTGGCCCAAGGTGGTGCCGTGCCAGACGATGTGCGGCTCGTAGTGCCAGCTTGTCGTCACCCGCAGCAGGTGCTCCAGCTGAAACACCTTCAAGTTTTGAATAAAGTGAATTAGCCCCTGGGTAAAGCGCAGTAGGGATTGCTCTTTCTCCACCGCGTCCCAGTTGAACCAGCTCAGGTCGTTGTCTTGGCAGTAGGCGTTGTTGTTGCCGCGCTGGGTGCGGCGCACCTCGTCGCCCATCAGCAGCATGGGGGTGCCCTGGGCCATAAACAGCAGCGTGAGAAAGTTTTTGATCTGCCGCTGGCGCAGCTGCTCGACCTCGGGCGGGGCAGAAAGACCCTCTACGCCAGAGTTCCAGCTGTAGTTGGCATCGGTGCCGTCGCGGTTATGCTCGCCGTTGGCCTCGTTGTACTTCTGGTTGTACGAGACCAGGTCGTTGAGGGTAAACCCGTCGTGGCAGGTGACGAAGTGAATGCTGCGGTTGGGTTCGCGGTTGGGCTTTTGGTAGATGTCGGGGCTGCCCAGCAGGCGGGCAGCCATATCGGGCACCACGCCCTCGTCGCCTTTGATGAACTGGCGCACGTGGTCGCGGTAGGGGCCATTCCACTCGGCAAAGCGATCGCCGATAAAGCTGCCCACCTGGTACAGCCCCGCCGCATCCCAGGCCTCAGCGATAATCTTAGTACCCGCCAAAATCGGCTCCGACTCAATGTTCCACAAAATCGGCGGGTCTTCCAAAGGGTTGCCCGCCATATCCCGTGACATCACCGAAGCCAGATCAAAGCGAAAGCCATCCACGTGCATCTCTGAGACCCAGTAGCGCAGGCTGTCGAGAATCATGCGCCCCACGACGGCGTGGTTGGGCGACAGAGTATTGCCGCAGCCGCTGTAGTTGGAGTAGTAGATGGGGTTGTCTTCGAGCATGTAGTAGGTTTCGTTGTCGATGCCCTTAAAGCTCAGGGTGGGGCCTTCGTGGTTGCCCTCCGCCGAGTGGTTAAACACCACATCGAGAATCACCTCAATGCCCGCTTTGTGCAAGGCCTTGACCAGGTCGCGAAACTCGTTGACGGGGCCAAGGGGGTCTTTGTGCGAGCTGTAGCCCCGGTGGGGGGCAAAAAAGGCCAGCGTGCTGTAGCCCCAATAGTTCTCCAGGCCGGGCATAGCGTCTTGAGTGTCGAACTGGTGAATGGGCAGCAGCTCCACGGCGGTGACGCCCAGCGCTTGCAGGTAGGGGATTTTTTCGATCAGCCCCGCGTAGGTGCCCCGCTGCTCGTCGGGCAGCCCCGAGGAGACGTGGCGGGTAAAGCCACCCACGTGCATTTCGTAGATGACGCTGCTGGAGTAGGGAATGTGCAGGGGGCGATCGCCTTGCCAGTCGTAGTTGCGGGTGTCCACCACCACCCCCTTAAGGGCGGTGGCGCAGTTGTCGCCGGGACCAATGGCGCGGCTGCGATCGTAGGTGTCGTCACCGACAATGGCGCGGGCGTAGGGGTCGAGCAGCACCTTGGTGGCGTCGAAGCGATGGCCATGGGCTGGGTCAAAGGGGCCGTGGACGCGGTAGGCGTAGACCTGCCCGCTCTTGAGGCCGGGCACAAACAGGTGCCAGTAGTAAAAGGTGCGGTTCCACTTGGGGTCGAGGGTCAGCACCCGGCTGGGCTGGGCCAGGTCATCGGCCTCAAACAGCAGCAGGTCTATGCCGGTGGCATGTTTAGAATACAGGCAAAAATTGACGCCTACCGCGTAGACAGTGGCCCCTAGAGGGTAGCTTTGGCCAGGTAAGACTTTAGGGTTCATGGAGTTGTATAACCAAGTCCCGCTTGAGATCTGAAGTTTTCCTACCGGCAAAACTCCTCTTCCGGACTTGGATTTGGTTTAACCTACACCGAGAGTGGGTCAAATTGTCCTGGCTCAAGACTTAATTAACCTCCGGGTAAACTTTAGATACAACCAGGCCGCGATCGCATCGCATTCCACCCCGACTCACAAAACTCCGATTCATCACCGACACCCCGTAGGGGCATTGCATGCAATGCCCCTACAAAGCGGAGTTATACAACCAGGATTCGGCATCATACTAAATCCACAGGAGTCCATTGGGGCGGGCTGCCCAGGCTGGCCTCGGTGCCAAACTGGGGCTGCCAAATGCCCTGCTGACAATGCCAAGCTGTCGCCGAAAAAGCGGCGAAGGTCTCACTATCCTGAAGTGGATCAGCGCTGAGCAATCCCTGGCCGAACAGGCTGCGCGAACCCCAGTGATGAACCACCACCGCCCAGGCCCCGGCCACCAAAGCCTGCCCCTGAAGCTGCCCCTGGTCCAGGTGCCACACCTGCACCGGGCCAGGGTGAATGCGCTGCCAGTGTTCGACAAAGGGGTGAGCCCTGCCCTCGTCATCCTCACAGGTGCCCTGTTCTAAAAAGTTTTCGGCATCAAGCCACTGATAGCAACTGGTATCGGGGCGCTGGCGGGGGGTCAGGGCAAAGCGATGGTACCAGGTGCAGGTGGGAGGGTCTTCAGCCCAGGTAAAGGTACCGGCAAAACCCAGCAGGTCGGCATCAAAGCGCGATCGCCAGTCCATCGCCCGATACCGCTCCGGCGTCAGCCGACCGGCAAAGGGAGCGCTGCGCACGTCAGCAAAGTAGGTTTCAGACTGGACCCACAGAACCGATTGGGTGGTCTCGATCGGGCCTTGGTCAAACTGGATAGAGCGACGCTGCCAGACGCCGAGAAAGGGGTTGGGGGGCATGGAGGAGGGAGGGGGTGGATGGGTAGGCGGGTGGATGGGTAGGGATAGGTAGCGATTATCTTGATTGT
>NZ_JADEWR010000033.1 GCF_015207525.1 Nodosilinea sp. LEGE 06152 | reverse complement strand
CATACCAAACTTAGTAATATTCTCATTGTTGAAGACAGCAAAGGCCGTCGAGAAATTGTTTTAGACGGTTCGGTGTACTCCATTGGGCGCGACCCAAAGTGCGATATTCGGCTGTCGTCGCAGTTTGTGTCGCGGCACCACGCCACCCTGGTGCAGCTGCCCAAAGACGACGATACTTTTTATTACCGTATCGTAGACGGCAACTTGAAGGGCAAACCCAGCGCCAACGGCATGCTGATCAACGGGCGCAAGCTCCAGGCCCACGACCTTAAAAACGAGGACGAAATCGTCTTTGGCCCCCAGGCCCGCGCTATTTACTATCAGCTCAAGCGCGACAGCCAGTCTACCCTCCCCCCCGACGAGTTTGATATCACTCTAATCAGCCCCAATATGGTTGAAGAGGGTGAAGAGGATGGGACAGACTTGGACGACGATACAGAGATCTAGGCCTGCCCATTGAGGAGGACTTTCACGTTTGCTGGTACTGGATTATGCACGCCAGTCTAACAACAGCAAATGACCTAGACCAGAGCTACAATCGCTTGGTTGACGGCGCTAAACACCTGCTCGCAGTGGTTGTCGTGCCTGAGCGGTAGCTCTTCGTTTTTGACTACAAGATTGACGCAGCCAGACCCTGCAGCTACGGTAGGTTGGTTAATCAGCACTTCGATTGTCGTGAGCTGGGAGAGCGACACTCGGCCGGGCTGCTCTTTGGCGACTAAATAATCGCCGTTTTCGTAGACCATGTGCAACCCAAAGGCTTGCAGCGAGCTGATGATAGCGTCTCGCAGCCGAGAAGTTGTCTCGGGAACAGGGAGAGAGTTTGTATAACGGGCCATAGGCGTCCTTTGCTGAGACCGTAACAACTATTGCTCAGTGCCAGGTCGATGGCGACTCGTGTTTAGTTCCCCAACGAACCCACTTGACCCAGAACGTGGCAAATCCTGGGTTTGTATCCTTATGTATAGCATAATTTTTGTGGAGGGTCAGGGGTGCGGTCTTGTAGCTGAGGCGACAGGTCTTGCTTGTAAGCTTGAGGGGGCAACTACTAGAGTATGGGCCAATGCCGGGTAAACTGCTGGTTTTTGAAGGGGTAGAGGGCTGTGGTAAATCGACTCAGCTGCAGATCTTGCACGCTGCTTTGCTAAAACACGACAGCCTCCAGCAGCTCCAGCGACGGAGCTTGATTTCCCAGGTTTTGGCTACGCGTGAGCCAGGGGGTACAGAGCTGGGTCTGGGGTTGCGCCAGCTGCTGCTGGGCGATCGCGGTGGGGCTTCGATGGCGAGCCGGGCCGAGCTGTTGCTGTATGCTGCCGATCGCGCCCAGCATGTCGAAGAGGTAATTAAACCCGCACTGGCCGAGGGCTGTTGGGTGCTGTGCGATCGCTTTATCGACTCCACCGTGGCCTACCAGGGCTACGGCCGCGGTCTAGATTTGGGGCTGATCGACCAGCTCAACCAGGTGGCCACCGGGGGGCTGGTGCCCGACCTCACCCTCTGGCTCAGGCTCGATGCCGAGGTGGGCTTAGCCCGCACCCGCCAGCGGGGAGCCGCCGATCGCATGGAGCAGGCCAATCTGGCCTTTCACCAGCGGGTGCAGGGGGGCTTTGAGGCACTGGCCCAGCAGCACCCAGACCGGGTTGTGGCCATTGACGCAGTGGGGTCTGTAGAGGCTGTCGCTGCCGAAATTTTTGCCGTTGTAGAAGGGTATTTGCAGCAGTGGTACGCCCCCAGTTTGACGGCCTAGTGGGCCAAGCGACCGCTGTGGCCCTGCTCTGCCGCGCGATCGAGCAGCGGCGGGTTGCCCCCGCCTACCTGTTTGCTGGCCCCCACGGGGTGGGGCGGCGGCTGGCAGCAGAGCAGTTTGCGGCAGTTCTCTTTGCCCCTGATGCCGAGAATCCATCCCCCACTCTTAGCCGTCGGATTGCCCAGCGCAACCACCCTGACCTGCTGTGGGTGGAGCCCACTTATCTGCACCAGGGCCGACTGATCGGGGCATCTCAGGCGATGGAGGAAGGGATTAGCCGCAAAAGCCCGCCCCAAACCCGCCTGGAGCAGGTGCGCCAGATTGCTCAATTTTTGGGTCGCCCGCCCTTAGAAGCGCCGCGCGCCGTGGTGGTGATTGAGGCCGCCGAAACGATGGCTGAAGGAGCCGCTAACGGACTGCTTAAAACTTTAGAAGAACCGGGTCAGGCCACTATCATTCTGCTTGCCCCCGGCCCCCAGGCGCTGCTGCCCACCCTGGTGTCGCGCTGCCAGATGATTCCCTTTCAGCGGCTGAATGCGACGGATATGGCGACGGTGCTTGAACGGGTGGGACAGGAGGAAGTGCTCCAGCAGCCACAGATGCTGGCAATGGCCCAGGGTAGCCCGGGGGGGGCGATCGCGGCCTACAATCAGCTCCAAACTATCCCCGCTGACCTACTCACCGCCCTGCACCAGCCCCCTCGCACCCTACGCGATGCCCTCGACCAGGCCCGCCAGGTAGCCAAGGCCCTCGACACCGAAGCCCAGCTCTGGCTGCTTGACTACCTGCTCAACTGGTACTGGCAGAACTACCCAACCGAGAGCCAGCTCTGGCTGCTCAAACTTGAAGCCGCCAAAAGCTACCTGCGCCGCTTCGTGCAGCCCCGCCTGGTATGGGAAGTCATGCTGATGGATTTGGTAAAGCCGTAAAAAATCTACAAATCAGCGCATTGTTGCCAATGTTTAGTGCTATTGACTAATTGGAGTTTCTATCTTGAACAAGCTTTTCAGGCAACGTTTCGATGAGTTAGAAGCTCAAGCCATTCAAGTTGAAGCTTCTAAATCAATGCACCACAATGAAGGATTTGGTAGTCGTGAATACGTTGATGATGATTTTTTCTCGAACTGGAAAGTAAAAGTTAAAGACCTCCTATCAAAAGTTTGCGGTGAAGAATCTCAGTACTTTCAGCAGTTTGAGACAAAAGAGACTGGCATACTTTATGAAACGAACTACGATATCTTTAAAAGTCTAAAGGCTATCTTCTTGGCGGCAAAGGAAGATTTCGAAGGTGGATATCTTTCGTCGATGAGAGCGCTTGTTCAGGCGGAGGTTTTTGACTCTGAACTTGAACAAGCAAATGAATTGTTAAATAGCGGTTACTCTACGGCAGCGGCTGTCGTGGCGGGAGTTGTATTGGAAACAGCACTGCGAGAGCTATGTGAAAAGGAAGGTATTTCAGTTGCAAGGCTAGATAAGATGAATGCTGATCTAGCTAAAGCTGGTGTATACAATAAGTTTATACAAAAACGAATAACTGCCTTAGCAGATATACGAAATAGTGCAGCTCATGGCAAACCTAATGAGTTTGCAGAGGACGATGTGATTGACATGATTAAATATGTCAATCAATTTCTAGCAAATTATCTAATAAGTTAACATGCATAGGCAATCCGCTGAGTAGGCCGGAAAGTGTTTTACACCGAGTCCAGCTTGGGAGCGGCAATTTGCCCAAAGACAGAGCTCCACTTCTGAACTTGGATGAGGTTTAGTCTCGTGGGGTGCATTCGCGCAGCAATGCACCTCAGGAGTTTGTACTAATCTTCCTCCACCATCAGTCGCCAGCGGATGGTTTGGGCGGTGACGCTGTCGATTTCGCCCAGGCGCACCTGCACGGTTTCGCTGGTGACGGGGCCGAGGGCGGTGAGCAGGGCGCGCAGGTGAGGGGTGCTTTCGCCGCTGTCTACAAAGACCCGTTCTGCTAACTGGTTGAGGCGCTTCCAAGCGGTAAAGAGTTTGACGGCGGTTTGTTCGATTTGAGCGGCCTGGGCCACCATATCTGCTGCAGAGTTGAGGCAGCCCACCCGCAGGGCTTCTTCGAGGGCGAGTTCGAGGTCAATGCCGCTGGCTTCAAGCAGTTGTACCTGGTTGGCGGAGGCCAGGTATTTGGAGAGGTAACGGGCCTCAGCGGTGACCTGCTTGAGGGTGTCGAGGTCGGGGTTTAGCTCGACCTCGGTTTTGAGGGTGCTCTGGTGGACGGCGGGCAGCTTCTCCATCTCCTTGACCAGGGGCGCGATGTAGCGGGTAGGAATGGTGTTGTTGGCGGCTTTTTCCCGCAGGGTTTCGGGAATCAGATCGGAGGTCATGGCGGCCCACTCATTGGCCACCTGGCGCACTTCGCGGCGGGTGATGTGGTCGCCCTTGCGGGCGGAGTCGCTGACGAGCTGCTGCACTTCGGGAGCCGACTTGGCGGTTTCGACAAAGGCGCGCTTGCTGAACTGGTTGACTTCCTTGGGGGTGAGCATGCCCGCGTCGAGCAGCTGGTCGGCGCTCTCGGCTAGCTCGATTAGATTGTAGGCGTGGCTTTTGGTAATTTCGCGGTCTTTGAGCCAGTTGAGAAAGCCGGTGCCGCGCCCGTCGCCGCCGCGCTTTTCGCGATCGCGCACCGTCCGCAAAATTCGCCCGCGCCAGATATCGGTTTGCAGATCGAAGCGATCGCACACCTGCCAGGCGGCTTCCATCTGCTGATTAAACTCGTAGTCAGAGAGGTTTTCGTCGTTGGGGTCGGGCAGGGCAAGGGGCAGCTCTCCCGCCTGCATTGCTGACTCAATTGCCTCAGAAGAATAGGGCATTGCCGCCGTCATACCGTTGATACCACACGCACAGGCTGTCCATTCTCCCACGTCTGCCCGCGTTAAGGGTGCGATCGGGCTCAATGAGTTCTGGGCTGCGGGTGCGGTGCCGGGCGCAGGGGCTAACGTACCCGCATCATGGCTTTAGCAGCGAATTGGGACTAAATTAAAAACAAAGTTTGGTACCCTTTGCCAGAGAGGGGCAAAGGCAGGCTAGTCAAGCGGGAAAACTGAGCAGATGAGGGCAACCGCACTGCATCAGGTTCTGCCCCTGTGCCTCTGCTGTCACCCCGTGGGGTCAATTAGCTGCTCCATGGACTTTCAACTTAACCTTTCCTTTGGTGTGCTCGCCCTTACGGCGGTGATCAACGTGCTGGTTGCCAGTATGGCCTGGCAGCGGCGGGGGGCAACGCTGGCACGCACCTATTTTTCGCTCATGATGGTGGCGGCCACCTTTTACGCGGTGGTAGCCGCTATGGAGGCAGGGTCGGTGGCGATCGCCGACAAGATTTTTTGGTCTACGCTGGAATACGTTGGCACCGGCGGTATTATCGTTTTCTTTCTTTTGTTTGCTGAGGCGTTTGCCCGCGAGCGATCGCGCTTTAGGCCTAAGCAACTGGTGCAGCTCAGTTTCTGGCCCCTGTTCAACGTTATTTTGGTGGCCACAAATAGCTGGCACCATTGGGTCTGGACTGCGGTTTTGCCAGGCCTACCGCCCAGCACTAGTGCTGTTTACGAGCACGGCCCTGGCTATTTTTGGATCCTTAGCTGCATTTATCTGTACGGTCTGCGGAGCTTTCAGCTGTTGGCCCACGCCACCTTTCGCGGTGGACCTTTACGACGGCGGCAGGCGCTGTTTTTGCTGCTGGGGGCGCTGTTTCCCTATGTCAGCGGCGCACTCTATTCTTTAGAAATCACCCCCGCTGGCCTAAACCTTACCCCGATGTCGTTTATGGCAACGGGGCTCTTTTTCTTTTGGGCACTCTTTCGCATGGGTGCGTTTGATGCCGTGCCCATTGCCCGCGAAATGTTAATCGAGCATTTGCAGGACGGTGTTATTGTTGTCGACTTGCAGCATCGGATTGTTGATATCAACCCCCAGGGGCGATCGCTGACAAGTCTAAAGGGCGACTGCCTGGGGCGATCGCTCCACTTAGTTCTGGCCGATTTTCCAGAACTTTTGAACAACTATGACCACGGCCTAGAAACACCCTTTGGTCTTTGGCTAAACTCTCAACCTCTGCTCTATGCCACTGTTCAAATCTCGCCCCTGAGCGATTACCAGGGCCAAATTCACGGGCGGTTGCTCATACTGCACGATATTACTAAGCGTTACCAGGCAGAGGTAGAACTGCGCCAGGCCAATGACCGCCTTCAACATCAGCTAGAAGAGATCAAATTTCTGCAGGCCAGCTTAAAAGTGCAGGCCAGACATCAGTTGACCGGACTATTCAATCGCCACTACCTCAGCGAGATTTTACCCAAAACCCTACAAAAGGCAGAACAGGCGGGCTATTCAGTAGTCTTTGTCATGTTTGATATCGACCACTTTAAGCACATCAACGACACCTTTGGGCACCGAGTGGGCGATCTGGTACTCAAGTCTTTTAGCCAAATTCTTCTACAACAGATGGAGGCGGATGATATTCCGTTTCGGCTCGGTGGTGAGGAGTTTTTGGTCGTGTTTCCTGGGCTAGCGCTGAATGCTGGTCAGCAGCGAGCCGAGGCCATTCGCCGGACATTTGAGACCTTGTCAGTTCCCTGGTCAGGGGCCGAGGTGAAAACGACTGTATCTGGCGGTGTCGCCATTTTTCCCAACCAGGGCATCAATGACGATGACTTGCTCCACGCCGCCGACCTAGCGCTCTACGAGGCTAAAAAAACAGGGCGTAACCGAATTGTCTGCTCCGGCAGCCTGCACTGCTAACCCATTGAGCAGTCAATGCCTGGAGCCATAGTTAAATTTTATAGAGGGCGCATAAATAACTGAGTGAAGTAATAGGTGCTGCCCCTCTGCCAGACGCCGACTCCTGTTTCGGTAAAGCCCGATCGCAGAATGTTCTCCCGGTGTCCGGGGCTATCCATCCAGCCCTGCACGGCTAGGGGGGCAGGGTCGGGGGCGTTGGTGCTGGTAAACAAATTTTCGCCCACCATCGTGTAGGGAATATTGGCGTTTGATACCCGTTGGGCTGGCCCATCACCGGCTGGGCTGACGTGGCCAAAAAAGTTTTCGTCCGCCATCCGCTGGCTATACTGGCGCGCTACCTGAGCCAGTGGCCCATTGGGCTGTAGTGGGTTGAGACCTTCCTGCTGACGAATCTGGTTGATGCGTTCGTAGACCAGGGTTTCCATGGCGGCGGCCGCCGCCGACTGAGCTGCTTCGGCGTCTGGTGCAGCGGGGGGCTCTCGCCCAATGCGAGTGATCGGCGGAATGCGTTCAACCAGTTGTTCTAGATCAGTAGCCAAGTCGGTGGGCTCGCAACCGACCAGGGCTAGGGCGATCGCCATAAAACCGACGGCTTGCAGCACCTGGGCAGACCGACCTTGGGCAGAATTCTTTGGAAAAGGCATGGGCGGCAGTTTGAATCGAATAGCCCTGGCCATTCCTGGGAGGACGAGCACGCCGCACCAGGGTATGACCAGGGCTGTTTTTAAGAGTTTAATCTGTGTAAATTGGTGGCCGCGTTACCCACCGCTGCTGAGCCGTTCGACAATGGCCTGTTGCAAGGCGGGGTCTTGCTGCGCCTGGGCTAAAATTTGCTCAAACTCTTCGACAGTCAACTCTTCAGCCACGATCGCGGCCTGCATGTCCTCGCGAGCCCCTTCCCTCAGGGTGGCGACCTGGGCGGCGGCGGCGGCAAACTGCTCAGCCTGCTCGGCGGGCACTTCGGCAGCAGTTTCGGGTGACTGCTGCGACTCAGCGATCGCATTGTAGTCGTCTACCGTGAGCCCCTCGGCCTCAACGGCGGCAACCAGTTCGGCCTGTACCGATTGCTGAATGGTCTGAATCGCTTGATAGGCGCTGACAAAACGGTCAATTTGGCCCTCAGATACCTCCATCGCGGCGGGCTGTTCGGACTGAGCGGGGGCTTGGGTGGGGGCCTCTTGGCCCTGGGCGATCGCAGCCGCAGGCACACCGAGCATGAGGGTGGCGGCCAGCAGACTCTTGAACAGGGTTGACGGTTTCATAGCGATTATCCTCGCAATATCATCAGCCGCAAACTTCGCTGAGAAAGTTTGCAGCGGGCGCTGGCGTAACAGCGCCCATGGGTTGACACCCTATGGGGCAATCATGGCTGCGCTATGACGGTCATGTGACGATGGTGTGACAGCGGTGCGAGCTGCCGCCCCAAGTTCTCCCCAATTTCCTCAAGTTCTTTCCCACTACTTAGAAACGCCACTGGGTTAGGACAGGTCCGGTGTAGGGGGCATTGCACTGCAATGTCCCTACCGGAGGATTCCGCCTATTAAAGTTAAAGTGTCCTAACTAAATAAACTGCGGCAGTATCGAATCGGTGCCCCTGGTTTCTAGGCCTCACTCCAGGTGGCAAAGGCTGACTATGCCTTAAACTGTAGGGGCAGATCAAAAGCATTATGTAGCCATGATTTTTCCTGGGGCTCCGGTTACGGTCGTTAACGTCAACGATACTTACTACGGTTTTCAGGGCCTGGTGCAGCGCATTACCGACGGCAAGGTAGCGGTGCTGTTTGAGGGCGGCAACTGGGACAAACTCGTCACCTTTAATATGTCGGAACTGGAGCCAGTGAGCTCCGGCAAGCGGCGCTAGCCATGCGGTTGCCCCTGCCCCAGACCGCCGCCCAGGCGCGTCAGCCCGATCACATTGCCGAAGTGATTGAGACGGCGACCACCGAGTTTTTGGCCCAGTGTCTAGAGCCAGAAGCCCTGGCATTTTCGGCTATGCCCCCCTTTGGCAGCTGGGTCACCGCCGTCGATGAGGAATCGGGCAACACGATCTACGGCGTGGTGTATCACGCCACCACCAGCCCCATTGACTCGGTGCACCGGGCGCGAGCGCTGGGCCTGTCGCTGGAGGATCTGCGCCAGCAGCAGCCGCAGATCTTTGCCATGCTCAAGACCGAGTTCAAGGCCGCGATCGTAGGATTTCGCGCCCCCGATCTGGCCGGGCAGCCCCTGGGGCCGCTGTTTCAGCACCTGCCGCCGCGTCCACCCCAGGTGCATCAGGCGGTGTACTGCTGCACCTCTGAAGCGGTAATTGAGTTCACTGAACAGCTCGATTTTTTGAGAACGCTGCTGGCCATGGGCAGCGCCCCAGTAGATAGTCTGGTGGCGGCGGTGCTGCGCCAGGGCTACCAGCTGCGCAAGCTCGATCGTTCCTGGCTGGTAGCTGCGGGCCGCACCTTGAGCATTTTTTTGAAAGATGACTACGATCGCCTGCGAATCATTCTGGGGCAGGTCTACGCGTGAGGCCTAAGGTTCAAGGTGTAAGGCTCAGGGCAAGGAACCTATTTTTCCCTTAAACTCTACCCGTTGAACCCTACACCTTTACCCCATGCAAACCTTTGACTGGATTGTAGTTGGCAACGGCCTGGTGGGGGCGGCGGTCAGCTACGAACTGGCTCGGTGCGGATTCTCTGTACTGCTGCTCGATCGCGCTCTCGAACCCGGCAATGCTACCCGCTACAGCTACGGCGGCATCCCCTACTGGTCGGGCAGCACCGCGCTCACCCAGCAGCTTTGCCGCGAAGGCATTGCCAAGCACCGCCAGCTCAGTGAAGAACTCGAGGGCGACACCGAGTTTCGCGAGCTAGACCTGGTGCTAACCCTGGCCGCAGACGGCGATCCTAAAGCTGCCGCCGAGCCCTACGCCAGCTGTGCAACGCCGCCCCAGTTTGTGTCTGCTGCCGAGGCCAAAGCGCTAGAGCCGCTGCTGAATGAGGCTGCGATCGCAGGGGCCTTCACCGTTCGCCACGGCCATGTCTCGCCAGTCGCTCTGGTGAAGGCTTACAATCAGGCGTTTCAGCGCTTGGGCGGCACCCGGATTGTGGCCTCTGTGGTGGATCTGGTTCGCATCAAAGATCGCGTCACCGGAATTTTGACGACCGAGCAGGCTTACCCCGCCAAGCATGTGCTAGTAGCGGCTGGGGCTTTTAGTCGGGCTCTGTTGCGTCAGGTCAAACTTACCGTGCCGCTCTACTACACCTATGCCGAACTGATTGAAACACCGCCCCTAGACCTCACCCTGCGGGCCTTGATCATGCCTGCCCAGACCGAGCGCTTTGCTATGGAGGCCAAGGCCAGCCAGCCCAGCACCGATGCCCAGTGGGATCAGCCGGGGCACGAGCTAACCCCAGCCATCCTTGACTGCGGCGCGATTCAGTTTTTAGATGGCCACCTTTGTCTGGGCCAAATTAGCCGCACCCTCACCAACCTGGAGGCAGAACTGGATGCGGCAGAGAGCGATCGCAGGCTGCGATCCGCGATCGCAGCCCCAATTCCGACCCTGGCCAATGTGCCCGGCACCTGGCGCTACTGTCGAGTTAGCTTTAGCCGCGACGGGCTGCCCCTGGTAGGTGGTATCCCTGGGGTCGAAGGACTGCACCTCATGGCTGGGTTTAGCGCTCCCTTTGTGTACCTGCCGCCCGTGGCCCAGCGCTTTGCCCAGGCGGTGGCGGGTGAGCCCGACCCTGCGATCGCGGCCATGGCGATCGATCGCTTTGCTCAAAACTCCTGATACCGAATCCTACTTAGTTACCCCGCTTGGTGGGGTTGTGGCACTGTCATGCCCAGCTAGGTTAGTTTGCCTCGCCATCTATAGCGGCGACAGTTACCCCACCTTATGAAGCCTTAATTTCAGCCCAAGAACTAAGCTAGAGCGTGGCCGTCTGCAAACTCGCCCACAAACTTGACCTCTGTCTGAAGCTGAACGGCCCAGCGATCGGCTACCTCGGTTTGAATATGGTGGATTAACTGACGAATGTCGGCTGCGCTAGCCCCGCCCAGGTTCACAATAAAGTTGGCGTGGCGCTCAGATATCTGGGCATTGCCCAGGCGGTAGCCCTTAAGCCCGCTCTGCTCAATCAGAGACCCGGCCGTATGGGGGTAGGGGTTGCGAAACACGCTGCCGCAGTTGGGCTTGTCGTAGGGCTGGGTAGCCCGCCGCTGGTTAAGCCCGGCCAGGGTATCGGCGACTACCACAGCTGGGTCGTGGCCTGGCTCTAGCTGAAACGTGGCCTCCAGTACCACCACATGCTGCCGTCCCTGCAGGGTCGAGGTGCGGTACCGAAAGCCCAAGTCGGCAGGGGAGAGCGATCGCAGGCCGTTGGCTGGGTCGAGCACGGTAGCCGACGTCAGCACATCGGCGGTGCAGCCGCCGTGGGCTCCGGCATTCATGACCACCGCACCACCCACGGTACCCGGAATGCCCACCGCCCACTCCAGCCCGCGACAGCCGCGCTTAGCGGCTTTCCAGGCCAGCGTTGGCAGCGGTTCGCCAGCGGCTACGGTGACTCGCCCCGCTCCATCAAACCGGGTGCTGCGCCAGCGGCGGGTACAGAGAACCAGGCCCGCAATGCCGCGATCGCCGATCAGCAAATTTGACCCGGCCCCCAGCGAGGTAATAGGAATGCCAGCGCCAACCGCCCAGTCTAAAACCTGCTGAAATTCGTCCTGGTGGCGGGGCATCGCCAACCACTCAGCTGGCCCGCCCACTCGAAAGGTGGACAGCGGCTGTAGCGACACCTGTGGTTTCAGGCAGGCCAGGGTTGGTGCAACCCCGAGGGTTTGGTTCATGTCCCCAGTGCTCAACGGTTGTTCCCAATGCTAGCCAAATGTGTGGGGGTTGCCGCTGTTCAGCAGGCTTCCTGAAGCGACGGCACCTCTGCCTCGGCATAGTAGGCCATCACCTGAGGAATGATCTGGTTGAGGTTGCCGGCCCCCATAAACAGCACCAGATCGCCCGGACGCAGGCTGTGGGCCAGGGCCGCCTGAATGTCGTCTAGGGTATGGCCGTAGAGCACGCGGGGGTGCGAATGGGCCACGGCATCGGCTAGCTGACGCCCCGAGACCCCAAAGGTATTGCTCTCACCCGCGCTGTAAATGTCGGCCATAATCACCTGGTCGGCATCGCCAAAGGCCTCGGTGAAGTCGTTGAGCAGCGCTGCTGTGCGGCTAAAGCGATGGGGCTGAAACACCGCTACCACTCGGCGACCCTCGTAGGCATGGCGGCTGTCGGCCAGCGTCGCTGGCAGCGTTTGATCGGCCTTGATGCGCGCCGCTGCCAGCGTTGCCCGAATCTCGCTGGGGTGGTGAGCGTAGTCGTCAAAAAACTGAATGCCGCTGTAGCTGCCCCGGTGCTCGAAGCGGCGGCGGGCTCCGCAAAAATTCTCTAGGCTATCAGCGATATCGCCAAAGGCAACACCCAAATGACGCCCCACCGCCACGGCGGCCAGCGCGTTGCTGAGGTTGTGGCAGCCCAGCACTCGCAGGTGCAGCAGCCCCAGAGGCTGCCCCTCTTCCCACACCAGGGCGGAAGTGCCATCGGCCCCAAACTGAACATCGGTGACGTAGTAAGTCGCGCCGGTAGATGGCTCCAGGCTGTAGGTGACGTCTGGAGTGAGGCTGGTGCGTACCACCGCGCAGTCGGCACTGGCGACCAGCAGCCCGCACTGGCGCTGGAAGGTTTGGAAGGTGGCAACGACCTGCTCTAAATCGTGGTAGTGATCGGTGTGGTCAAGCTCAATGTTGGTGACAACGCCAATGCTGGCCGACAACTTAGCCAGGGTGCCGTCTGACTCGTCGGCCTCTGCTACCAGGTAAGGCCCCTGGCCCAAGCGGGCATTGCCGCCCCAGCTGGAAACTTCGCCGCCGACCACGATGGTGGGGTCGAGATTGGCGTTGAGCAGCATGTGGCCAATCATGCTGCTGGTGGTGGTTTTACCGTGGGTTCCGGCCACCGCAATACTGCTGTATTCTTGGATCAGCGCCGCCAGCAGGTCAGAGCGGTGCAAGATCGGGCAACCCAGCTCTAGGGCCGCCTGGTACTCAGGGTTGCGGACGTCGATCGCAGTGGAACAAACCACCTGAGGAGTAGCGTCTGAAGCCAGGGCAGCAGGCTTAGGCTCTACCACGAGGCTAGACCCAGTGCTGGCCCACTCTGTGGCAGCGGCTAGCACCGACGGGTCGGAGTTGAGAAAATAGCTCAGGTTGGCGGCCTCTTGCTGCCAAAAAATGTGGGCTCCGGCCTCTTGCAGGCGACGGGTAATGTGGCTAAGGCGCAGGTCAGACCCCGATACTGGCAGGTTGCGCTTGGTCAGAATGTAGGCCAATGCCGACATGCCAATGCCCCCTATCCCAATGAAATGAAAGGGCCTGCCGGTAAAATCTACGGAAATCGGCATCGTTACACTCCTTAGAACACCACACCACACCAAGTGTCAGGCGTAATCATAGCAAGAATTGCCAGATTGGCCTAAACATCGGCATTAGCCTGCCCAGATTGCCGCTGCCTGTTCTTCAAATGCCCTAGCGGTGCAAGAGGAACAGGCGATCGCCCCTAGGGGTAGCGCCCCAGTGCTTGCTATGCCTGAGGTCTACCTATTCCTAGGCTGGGCTTTTATCTATACATTGCACGATGGCCGACCTTTGGAATCTGGATATATATAGAGACTGCAAGAACTGCATAGCAATTTTCTATGAAATTCAAATAAATAGAGTAGAAATGCTTATGCTACTTTCTGGGCTTGATCCCCGAGGGCCGCTGCTGCTGGGCATAGCAACCTATTCATAGAGTTTTGAGGTCTATTTTCAATAATGAATAGATTCAGTTCAATGGCTAGCCCCTATAAAGTGGATCATGCTTTGCGATATTATGGTGTCGTCTAAGAATAGATACCTAGTCGACTACAACAGAGGGTTAAACGCAGTGGTTAGAGTAGCAATTAATGGTTTTGGCCGCATTGGTCGTAATTTTCTGCGCTGCTGGTTGACGCGCGAAAACAGCCAGCTTGAGGTGGTGGCTATCAATGACACGTCTGACCCCAAGACTAACTCCCACCTGCTGAAATACGACTCTATGCTGGGTCGCCTCGACGCTGATATCAGCGCTGGAGAAGACACTCTGATTGTTAACGGTAAGACGATTAAGTGCTACTCCGATCGCAACCCCAACAACCTGCCCTGGGCGGCTTGGGACATCGATCTGGTGATTGAGTCTACCGGCGTGTTTGTCAGCGAAGAGGGTGCCTCTCGCCACATCGAAGCCGGGGCCAAAAAGGTGCTGATCACCGCTCCTGGTAAGGGCGGCGGCATTGGTACCTACGTGATGGGGGTCAACCACGAAGACTACAGTCACGACAAAAATAACGTGGTGAGCAACGCCAGTTGCACCACCAACTGTCTGGCTCCGGTCGTCAAGGTGCTCAACGACAACTTTGGCATCATCAAAGGCACCATGACCACCACCCACAGCTACACCGGTGACCAGCGCCTGCTCGATGCCAGCCACCGCGACCTGCGCCGGGCTCGCGCCGCTGCGCTGAACATTGTGCCCACCACCACCGGGGCCGCCAAGGCTGTAGCCCTGGTTATTCCTGAAATGGAGGGCAAGCTGAACGGGATTGCCCTGCGGGTACCCACCCCCAACGTGTCGGTGGTTGACCTGGTGGTTCAGGTCGAAAAGCCCGCGATCGCAGACCAGGTCAATCAGGTGCTAAAGTCTGCCGCCGAAGGCTCGATGAAGGGCATTTTGGCCTACAGCGACCTGCCTCTGGTGTCGATCGACTACCGCAAGACCGACGAGTCTTCGATCGTTGACTCTAGCCTGACCATGGTAATGGGCGGCGACATGGTGAAAGTAGTGGCCTGGTACGACAACGAGTGGGGCTACAGCCAGCGGGTAGTTGACCTGGCTGAACTGGTGGCCTCTAAGTGGCAGTAGATACCAAGAGCAGCGATGGAATTAACCAACGCTGCCCTGGTTAGGTGATATTCCCAAATGACATCCATTAGAAAGGGGGACGCAGCTGCGTCCCCCTTTTTGTGTTAGCCACACGAAATTTCTGGCTACATCGAGGGTAGCTCTGGCCGCAGCACCGCTACCCGCGCTTCGCTCAGCGCCACATAGCTGCGCTTGAGGTCATCGATCAGGCTGGCAGCGCCTTTGGTGTCGCCTAGGGCACAGGCGATCGACAGGTGGTGCTGGAGATGCACGATCGCTCGGTTGTGGTCACCCATGGCAATGCTCGCCAGGGTGAGCTGGGTGAGTACGCGGCGGGTAGTGCGGGTGTCGAGCTTGCCCTCGCCGTTTTCGCTGACGCTCAGCAGACGTTCGTAGCAGTTGACGGCCTGGGCATACTCGCGCAGGGTGAGGTAGGTATTGCCCAGGTTTTGCAGAATTTGCAGCTTGGTGGTGCGATTCGCGCAGCGATCCGTTCCGGAATCGCCCAGTGTGGTGGCCATCATGAGACTGGCCTCGTAGAGGGTGGCTGCCTGACGGGTTAACCCCTTGGCGCGGTAGACCATGGCCAGGTTGTTGAGCGATCGCATTTCGCCGGGGCGATCGCCAATTTTTTTAGCTATAGTCAGGCTTTGGCCCATGTACTCTAGCGCCCGCTGCAGGTTGCCCAGGTGGCGATAGCTGTTGCCCAGGTGGCCCAGGATCTGCTGCATCAGATCATCATCACCTAGCTCACGGGCCACGCGCAGGCACTGCCGACCGTAGTCTGCCGCCCAAAGGTAGTCGGCCACCCGGTAGTAGAGGTGGGCCAACGTGAGCAATACTTTGGCCTGACGCTCTTTGTCACCCAGGTTGCGGTAGCTCTGAAGCGCCTGCTGTAGCAGGGCCAGGGCTGGGGTGTACTGCCCCTTCCGCAGGTGGGCCAGTCCTTGCTTGAGCCACTGGGACGCCTCGGCGGCCTGGCACTGGTGGTAGCCCTGGGCGATGCGCTCGGCCTGAGCGAGTAGGGACGGATCGCGGGGAATCCGTACGGTGGCCTCATCGGCAAGAATATAGGTGGGGCGCATGGGAGGAGTTGGGGGAGTCATAGGCCGAATCCGCAGGACTACTGCGGGTGCATCTAGAGGGTTGTCATCACAGGCAGGTAGCTAGGTAGATCGCGTTGTCTTAATCGTAGGTTTATGCTCCCTAGGTTGACACCGTGCTTTTACGACATATTGTCTGGGCATACCCCTACCTCCTGCGCAAATCAACTGATATTTTCTCGATTTGTGTGAGCAAAGATGTCGCTGTTGAGAAATCTGGGTGAGTTTGAGGTGGCCTAGTCCACTGTCTTTGTAAAGCTCGCTAGTCTGCCCCGTAGTTTTACCGGCCGGAGCTGCGGCTACCAAAGCCTCCGCCCTGGCTTTGAGGTTTAGGCCTACTGATTAGGCTGGCACTGATTACACTGGAGAAGCTGCATCGTTTTAGCGCTAACCCTTGGCCCCCCTCCCCCTTCACGACGAAACTCTGCTGTTTGAACCCGCCGCCGCTAATGACGATGCGCTGGCGGTGGTGTTTGCCTTCCCCAATCAGTACACCGTGGGCATTACCAGCCTGGGCTACCAGGTGGTGTGGGCGACCTTGGCCCGCCGGGCCGACATCAGCGTTAGCCGCCTGTTTACCGATGGCTCCGAGCCGCTGCCCCCGACGATAGACGTGCTGGGCTTTTCGCTTTCCTGGGAGCTAGACTACGCCAACCTGCTCACCCAGCTCGAAACCCTTGATATTCCCATCTTTGCCAGCGATCGCACCGAAGCTCACCCCCTGCTCTTCGGCGGCGGCCCGGTGCTGACCGCCAACCCTGAGCCCTTTGCCGACTTTTTTGATGTGATCTTGCTAGGGGATGGCGAGACGCTGCTGGACGATTTTTTTGACGCGCTGGTTGAGCTAAAATCCGCTAGCCGTACACAAACCCTGCGCCGGCTAGCGGCGGTGCCTGGGGTGTATGTGCCGTCGTTGTACAGCGTCACCTACGAGGGGCCGACTGGCGGGGTGCGGGCGATCGCCCCTGTGACCAGCGAAATCCCTGCTACCGTACAAAAGCAGACCTACCGGGGCAATGTGCTTTCGGCCTCGACCGTGGTTACCCCCCACGCCGCCTGGGAAAACATCTTTATGGTGGAGGTAGTGCGCAGCTGCCCCGAGATGTGCCGCTTTTGCCTGGCCAGCTATCTGACGCTGCCGTTCCGCACCGCCAGCCTGGAAGACTCGCTGCTGCCCGCCATTGAGCAGGGGCTGGCGGTGACCAATCGGCTGGGGTTGCTGGGGGCGTCGGTGACCCAGCACCCCGAATTTGAGACCCTGCTGGATTATTTAAATCAGCCCCAGTTCGACGATGTGCGACTCAGCATTGCCTCGGTGCGCACCAACACCGTCACCCCGAAGCTGGCCGAAACCCTCACCCGCCACGACACCCGCTCGATCACCATTGCGATCGAGAGCGGCTCGGAGCGGGTGCGCCAGATTGTCAACAAAAAGCTTGAGACCGACGACATTGAGCGCGCCGCTGTCAACGCCAAAGCTGGTGGCCTCAGCGCTATGAAGCTCTACGGCATGGCGGGAGTGCCGGGCGAAACCATGGCCGACCTGGAGCAAACCGTTGCCCTGATGCTGCGGCTCAAAAAAGCGGCCCCCGGCCTGCGCCTCACCTTTGGGTGCAGCACCTTTGTGCCCAAGGCCCACACCCCCTTTCAATGGTATGGCGTGAACAAGGAGGCCGAAAAGCGGCTCAAATACCTGCAAAAGCACCTGCGCTCTAAGGGCATTGACTTTCGGCCCGAAAGCTATAACTGGTCGGTGATTCAAGCGCTGATCTCGCGGGGCGATCGCCGCCTTGCCCCCGTGCTCGAACGGGTGCGCCACTACGGCGATAGCTTAGGCAGCTACCGCCGCGCCTTCAATGACTTTCAGGGCCAAATTCCACCGCTGGAATACTACGTCCACGAAGACTGGGATTTGCATCAGCCGCTGCCTTGGGATCACCTGCTGGGGCCGCTGCCCAAGGCCACCCTGCAAAAGCACTTTGACTCGGCAGGGGTGGAAGTAGTGGCGGTGTGAGGACGCTGTGTGAGGTAGACCCCCGAGGGCAAACGACCGTTTGCCCCTACCTCATCCAACCATCCACCCATTTACCGACAGCCCAAACTGTCTCTGGTCGCCACTCCAGTAATTTCATTCACGCCGTCGGCGTACTTGCACATTTGGGCGACCTGAAAGCGATCGATAATCGCTCCTGAGAAATCGGCCCCGGTGATGTTAGCCTCGCCAAAGCTGCTGCTGGTGAGCAGGGCATCGGTAAAGATGGCGTTGGACAGGTCAGCGCCGTCAAAAATGACGCGATCGGCGAAGGTGCCCGACAGGTCGGCAAACGAGAGGTTGGCCCGCAAAAACGAGGCCTTGGTCAGAATAGTTTTGCTCAGGTTGGCCTTTCTAAAATTGGCCTCCCGCATTTCTGCCGCCGCAAAGGAGGTGCCCGAGAGCTGCTTGCCCGAAAAGTCGCGGAAGCTGAGGTCGGTGAGGGTGTAGTCAACAGTGTTGTCCTGGGCGTAGGCGGCGGGGGTAATGCCGCACCAGCCAGCGATCGCAACGACCAGAGTGCAGACTACAGCGAGGGCTTGGGTGAGGGTGAAGAACATAGTTGGGGCAACCGTAGAATGGGCAAGGGGGCCAGGCCGTGCCCAGCCAAACTTAGCGCTAGAGCGCATTGGGCACACTTTGCTCATCCTACAAAGTTTTGGGCTAAGTTTTGAGGCCGGGGTTTTGGGGTAGCGCAGACCAATGCCTGCATCAAAGCATAGTCGCTAGGGCCGTTTGCAGGGGGTCGGGCAGGCGGCGCAGCACCCGCCGAGTTTTGACATCGACCGGAACCAGCGTCACGCTGCCCTCAATACAGGTTTCCTGGGTAGCGGCATTTTGAATGTCGTAGTGCCACACGAAGCGTACTCCTTTAGCTGGCCCCAGGCGGGCTTTGACTAGGGCCGTGTCGCCCATGGTGAGCGATCGCCGATATTTCAACCCCAAATCTACCACCGGCAGGTCAACGCCAGCCTTGACCCAGTCGGCAAAGCTCAGCCCACAGTCGCTGAGGTAGTTCACCCGCGCTTCCTCCATCCAGGCGATGTAGGTGCCGTGCCAGACAATACCTGCGTAATCGGTGTGGTGGGGCTGCACTACGACCCGGTGCTCATACCAGTGGTAAGGGTTGATCAAGGTTGTTTCACGCATCGATCTGCCGGTTGGGCAGACTCTACTACAAATTATGAATCGCGCCAAAATAGGCTCAAAACCAGTGCCTATGATGATTGAGAACACATTAACTCACTTTTACATCCCGTTGATCCGCTGTTTTAGCGGAGTGAGATGAGGCATAGCCTAGGATCCTTGCGGTCACCCATCGGGGCACCTGCTGTGGTTCTACCAGTGTCCGCTCAGCCCTATGCCGTCGAGCGCAACCCTACGAGGACATCATGATAGAAAAAATTCTTTTGGCCGATTCTGGCACTGGCAATACCGAAGCCATGATGAAGGCGCTAATGAATATTCCCCTGGTGCAGCGAGCCTCGATCACGGTGCTGCACGTCGTGCCCTCTCAGGTGTCTGCCGAAACCATGGCCGAGCGCTGGGAAGCCGGGGGGCGCACCCTGGCTGCCGCCATTACCAACCTCAACCTCGACCCCAGCCGGGTAAACGCCGTGCTGCGGGAGGGCGACCCCAAAGATGTAGTGATTCGGGTCGCCGAAGAAGTCGATGCCGACCTAATCATCATGGGGTCGCGGGGCTTGCAGGGGCTAAAGGCCATTCTCGAAAACTCGGTCAGCCAGTACGTATTTCAGCTGTCGTCGCGGCCCATGCTGCTGGTCAAAGATGATCTTTACAGCATTCGCCCCACTAAGCGGGTGATGGTGGCGATGGATAAGTCGGACTCAGCCAAGGAGGGTTTGAACATTGCCATTTCGCTGCTGCGCGATATTAAGGGCGGCGAGATCACGCTGGTGCACACGGTGTCGAGCCTCAAGACCAAGCCCTTTGATGTGGCGAGCAGCGACCCCAACCAAGACCCCATTTTGACCAATGCCCTAGCCGAGGTGAAGCGGTACGGCATCGACTACAAGCTAGCGGCCCCCGAGGGCAAGCCCGGTCGCCGCATTTGCCAGCTGGCCGAAGAGCGCAACATGGATTTGATCATTCTGGGTTCACCCGATCGCCGTCCTACTATCGCCAAGGGACTGCCCGATTTAGACAAGGTGCTGGGCGAGTCGCTGACCGACTTTGTGCGGGTGTACGCCCCCTGCCCGGTGCTGCTAACTCGAATGGCGGGCTAGGCACCTAGCCGAAAAACTCCTCTACCCCTTGGGCTATGACTTAAGAAAGATGACTTTCGGACAAGTTCTAAGCCTGACTGTGGTTCAATTGTTTCCTTAGAAAAACGGGCTTTCAGTAATAGCCTGTAAAAATTCGTAATGGAAACGGCAATCAAATCGGTCTAAGTTAAACAAACGTGTCCTTTGTAATGGCCAGTTAAGGCGCTCTCATTTTTGGCGCTGAGCCAGTCTGGGCAGGTATTGGCTAACCGAAACTCCGTTTAAACCACACCTTTTAATTCACCCTAGAGCGAGATAGTCAGCATGAGCAGTAACCTATCCACCGAGCTGCGCGAAGGCACCAAGAAGGCCCATACCATGGCCGAAAATATGGGCTTTGTGCGCTGCTTTTTGCGGGGCGTGGTCGAGAAGAACTCTTACCGCAAGCTGGTGGCCAATTTCTATTACGCCTATGCGGCGATGGAGGAGGAGCTGGAGCGTCACAAAGATCACCCCGTTGTCTCCAAAATTTACTTCCCTGAGCTGCACCGCAAGGCCTCGTTGGAGTCTGACCTGGCCTACTACTACGGCCCCAACTGGGCAAATGAAATTTCGATGACGCCTGGCGGTCAGCGCTATGTCGATCGCATTCGCGAGGTGGCGAGCACCCAGCCTGAACTGCTGGTCAGCCATTCCTACACCCGCTACATTGGTGACCTGTCGGGTGGCCAAATTCTCAAGGGTATTGCCCAGCGGGCGATGAACCTCTCCGAGGGTGAGGGAACGGCGTTCTACGAGTTCCCTGAAATCTCCGACGAGAAGGCGTTTAAGGCGAAGTACCGTGAGTCGATGGATGCGGCTCCGGTGGATGAGGCTATGGTGTCCAACATTGTGGAAGAGGCCAACGACGCCTTTGGTTTGAACATGGAGATGTTCAAGGAGCTGGAGGGGAATCTGATCAAGGCGATCGGTCAGATGCTGTTTAATACGTTGACCAGCCGTCGGCGTCGGGGCAGCACTGAGCTGGCGACCGCCGAGTAGATTGGGCTGAGGCTGGAGCGCTAGACTCTAAATTTTCGATTACGGTATTGAGGAAGCGACCTGCGATCGCTTCCTCGATTTTTTTTGGCCGTAGGGTGCATTCGCGCAGCAATGCACCGCTAGTTTGAGCGGGGAAAATGGGTTTCAAAGCCAAATCTACCGCTGGGGGCGTTTCGATTGCCCCCAGACCCCGTCGACCAGGGCCGTGCCGCCGCCCTGGACCCAACGGAAAGGAGTGATTGATCATCGGTTTAAACCTTTGTTCTGCAAACTGACCGCTTGGTAGCTCTGGTAGGGCGAAACGAGGCCCCGTTGAGCCGGCAGCATTGTAGGGTGGGCAGTGCCCACCATGTGATCAGGCCTTCTCAAAAAGCCTGTGTGGCAGGCTAGAAGGAATAGCTGAGGTTGAAAATGAAAGCAGCGGCGACCTGGTTGCGAAAACTAATCTACACCTGGGACTGGCGGCAGGCTAGTTTGGTCGCTCTTAGCGGGGTGCTGATGGCGATCGCGCTACCGCCCCTCAGCCTGTGGCCGCTGGCGTGGGTGGGGCTGGTGCCGCTGTGGTGGGTGGTCGTGGCGACGCCCTCGATCGCTCTGGCGGCGGCCTATGGGCTGCTGTGGGGGTTGGTGTACTACGGTATTTCGCTGGCCTGGATTACGCATTTGCACCCGCTGATGTGGATGGGGGTGCCGTGGCTTAGCAGCGTTGCGATCGCCCTTTCAGCCTGGATATTTATTGTGATTTGGGGCTCGGTCTGTATTGCAGCCTGGGGTGGGGCGATCGCGTGGCTAACCCATCGCTGGCCAGGGCGCAGGGTTTGGACTGTGCTGGCGGGTACGGCGCTGTGGTGCACCCTGGAAACCCTACGCAACTACAGCCCCCTCGACTGGTCGCCCCTCAGCCTTAGCCAAAGCCCCAACAACCTGTGGATACTACACCTCACCCGTCTGTCGGGGCCACAGATTATTTCCGCTATTCTCGTTGCCACCAATGGCTTGCTTGCCGTTGTCCTCACCCCTCATTCCCTCATCCCCTCATCTTTCCCATCCTCCCATCTCCTCATCCCTGCATCCCGCCGCCGCTCCCTTGCCCTTACAGCCTGCGCTCTCGTTTTTGCG
The DNA here is from genome assembly GCF_015207525.1 of Nodosilinea sp. LEGE 06152. Classification (GTDB taxonomy): domain Bacteria; phylum Cyanobacteriota; class Cyanobacteriia; order Phormidesmidales; family Phormidesmidaceae; genus Nodosilinea. The sequence continues at coordinate 51,764 of NZ_JADEWR010000033.1, read as the reverse complement.
AGTCACCTGCTTGGCGCACGGCTCTATGCCCAGGCCGCTCCCGCTGCCGCTGGCCAATCCCTAACCCTGGGGCTGGTGCAGGGCAACGTGCCGACCCGCGAAAAGCTCACTCCCCAGGGTGTGCGGCAGGCGCTAGAGGGCTATACCGAGGGCTACCGATCGCTGGTCGAACAGGGGGTGGCGGCGGTGGTGACGCCCGAAGGAGCGCTGCCGCAGCTGTGGAACCCCAATTCGCCCCAGCTGGCGGCTATGCTGCAAACTGTTGGTCAGGCGGGGGTGCCGCTGTGGCTGGGCACCTTTGCGCCTGTGCCGGGGGAGGGCCGTACGCAGTACACACAAAGCATTTTGGAACTGCGAACCGACGGCCAGTACCACGGGCGCTACAACAAGGTGCAGCTGGTGCCCCTGGGTGAGTACATTCCCTTTGAGGCGCTGTTGGGCCGACTGATTAGCCGCCTCTCGCCGCTGGATAGCTACCTGGTGCCGGGCCAGCCCATGCAGCAGTTTGAGACCTCGGTGGGTAAAGTCACGGTGGGGATTTGCTACGAGTCGGCCTACAGCCGCTTGTTTCGCCGTCAAACTCGGGCGGGGGGTGAATTTGTAGTCACTGCCTCTAACAACGACCCCTACCCGGTGTGGATGATGCAGCAGCACCACGGGTTTGACGTGCTGCGGGCGGTGGAGAGCGATCGCTGGGCGCTGCGGGTTACCAATACAGGCCTCTCGGGCCTGGTCGATAACCACGGTCGCACCCTCTGGCTGGGGGAGCCGCAGACGTATCTCGTTCACCGGGCCGAGCTGGAGCGCCGTCAAACCCTCACCCCCTATGTGCGCTGGGGCGACTGGCTGACGCCCTTGCTGCTGGGACTAACGGTGGCTTGGGGCTGGTGGGGCGTCAGCCGTTAGGTTCATTCAGCCCATAGGGTGTTTGGTCACGCCCGCATCCCCAACCTCTTTTTTCTGGGGGTAAAGGCTGGGGCTGGCAAATAGATGGTTACTGCTGGGCAGTACTCAACTCCTTTAGCTGGGTTTGTTCTCTATTCCAGGCCGCAGAAAATCGAGCGTAGCCAGCAACGCTCCGCCAACAATTAACCCGCAGGCTAGCCCCACCGACCAGGTGGCCTCTGCCCGTCCGGAGACAATCAGCAGCAGGGTTGAGAGCAGCGGTGCCGCGTAGGACAGCGCCCCCAGTACGCGAATATTGCCGTGCTTAACGCCGTAGTCCCAGGTGAAAAAGGCGAGGCCGACCGGCCCCAACCCCAGGCACAAAATCGCTAGCCATTCCCAGGTCGCAGGTACCACCGTAGTCTCAAACAGGGCGTGACAGACCCAGGCCAGCACCGCTGTAGCGCCGCAAAAGCCCCCCACCGCACTGGTCGGAATTGCCCCAAACCGCCGCGAGAGAATTGAGTAGCCCGACCAGGTGAGGGCGCAAACCAGCGCCGCCAGGTACCCGGTGGTGTACTGGGGATCAAAGCTGAAGCCCTGGCCCTTGGTGACGAGTAGACCCGCGCCGAGAAAGCCTGCGATCGCCCCCGCCCCGTGAAACCACCGCAGCCGCTCCCCTGGCAGCAGGGCCGAAAAAAACACAATCAGCAGCGGCCACAGGTAGGCAATTAGACTCGCCTCCACCGCTGGGGCGTGGCGCAGCGCCATGAAGTAGAAAAAGTGGTAGCCGAACAAGCCAACAATGCCGAGCACCCAAACCCGCCAGGGCAGCCTGAGGTGTTGAAGCACGTTGCCCCCAGCCTGCCGCCAGGCCGCTAGGCCAATGCCGAATGCGATCGTAAACGCCATGGCGGTGAGCTGAAACGGCGGTACCGTGCCGCTGAGGTCGGTGAGCAGGGCCAGGGTGGCCCACATGAGTACTGCTGAGAACCCAATTAGGGTCGATCGCCGCTGGTTTGAGGTAGGTGCCACTGCGCATTTCCTCTGGTGTTGCCCTGCTGTGTATTGTAGAAGTGTCTCTGCGGTAAACATTCCGGTATGGCAGATATTGGTGATCTGGTGATTGAATGAAATCTAGCCAAGCTCTGCTATCTGTCGAGGGCCTGGGTCGCCAGCTGGGCGATCGCTGGCTGTGGCGAGGGGTAAATTTTGAGCTGTTTTCGGGAGACTGCGTTGGCCTGGTTGCGCCCTCGGGGGCAGGCAAAACTCTGCTTATGCGCAACCTGGTGCTGCTCGACCCGCTTCAGCAGGGGGAGGTGAGGTTGGAGGGCAAACCTCTGTCGGCGTGGTCGCTGCCTGCCTACCGCAGTCGAGTGATGTATGTGCCCCAGCGGGCGACGCCCATCGGCATACTTGTCTCAAGTCGCGTGGCAAACGCGGCGCGAAGTGAGTTTGACGGCACAGTGCAAGACAACCTCAAGCAGGTGTTTGAGCTGGGGGTGCATCGCCAGCGCCAGTTTGACCCCGATATCATCCACACCTGGCTGGCCCGGCTGGGGCGTGGCCCCGAGTTTTTGAGTTTACAGGGTGCCAGGCTGTCGGGCGGCGAGGCCCAAATTTTGGCGCTGCTGCGATCGCTCCAGCTTGACCCCCAGGTGCTCTTGCTCGATGAGCCCACCGCCTCCCTCGATGCCGCCACCACCGCCAGCGTCGAAGCCCTGCTGCACGACTGGCTCCAGCACCCCCATCGGGCCTGCCTGATGACCAGCCACGACGCCGAGCAAATTCACCGCTTCACCCATCGCCAGCTCGACCTGAGAGACTTCGCGTAAGCGGGTATGGGGTTCAAGGTGTAAGGTTCAAGGAGCGGCCCTAAACCTTATACCTTGAACCCCTGTACCTTGACTCCTTGTATTCTGAGCATCGGCCTATGGAGAGCGACTACATTGCCATCAGCTATGGTCAACTGGCGCTGGCGGCGCTGCTGATTTTGGTGAACGTGGCGCTGTCGGCAGCGCTGCAGCTGGGCCTGGGCAAATCGCTGCTGATTGCCGCCCTGCGTATGGTGGTGCAGCTATTGCTGATTGGCTTTGTGCTGGAGTGGCTGTTTACCCAAGAAAACGCGCTGGTGGTGGTGGCGATCGCGCTGGTGATGACCGCGATCGCCGGGGTTTCTGCGGTTAACCGCACCCAGCGTCGCTTTGCGGGCATCTACTGGCACAGCCTGCTGTCTGTGCTAACGGCCTCGGCCCTGGTGACGGGCTTTGCTATGGTTGGCATTATTCGGGTGCAGCCCTGGTACGACCCGCAGTACCTGATTCCCATGCTGGGCATGGTGCTGGGCAACACTCTCAACGGCATTTCTTTAGGGCTAGACCGCTTTTTGGAAGGGCTGATTGCCCAGCGCGATCAGGTCGAAACCCTGCTGGCTCTGGGGGCAACCCGGTGGGAGGCCGCCCACGCCCAGGTGCGCAACGCCATTCGGGTCGGCATGATTCCGACGATTAATTCGATGATGGTGATGGGGCTAGTCAGCCTGCCCGGCATGATGACCGGGCAAATTTTGGCTGGGGCCAACCCCATCGATGCCGTGCGCTACCAAATTGTGATTTTGTTCATGATTGCCGCCGGGGCCGCCCTGGGAATTTTTGGCGTCGTGCTGCTGGCCTACCGCCGCCTGCTTAGCCCCGACCACCAGCTGCGGCTCGACTATCTGGAAAAAGCCAAGCGGTGAGAAATTGTGGTAGATATAGCTATTGCCAAAACGGTTAGGACATGGCTTGTATCCCCTAGAGCGGTGGCTATACGCCATGGCGCTGTCCCAGTTTTTGCCGCTGGAAGAGGCCGATGCCCTAAGCGCGATGGCCATCGCTATATACGGCAAAAAAACGGGGTTCTCGTTTGAGAGAACCCCGAATCCAAACAGGTAATTTGTAGGGGCAAGCCGCCGCTTGCCCTGAACGATCGGAGGTATGCAACCAGGATGCCGTGTTAGTTATTGGCGATCGCATCAACCGTGAAGTCAGAGCGCACGGTCAGGTCGAGATCGCTGGGGCGAATGACCACGACCGCACTGTTCGAGGTGGGCTGGTTTTCGCCGGTAATAACGGTGCCAATCACGCTGCCCAGGTTTCGGTTGCCGGTAATGGTGGTCAAAATCGACTCGGCGGCACCCGTAATCAACGCCCCCTGTAGCGTGCCGGTGTTGACGCTGGTGGTCGCGGCGATCGCGCTCGACTCGGCATTGATGTTGTAGGTGCGCCCGTTGACGGTGAGGGTGTCAGCCACAAACTTAGCCGCCGTCACATTAGCACCGCGAATTTCGACCGGCACAATCCGCCCCTGTACGCTGCTGCCCGCCGGAATTAGCACCTGGTTTTGGCTATTGCGAATGGGCTGGGCGATCTCCAGGTTGGTAGCTACAGACTGGCCGGGGGCAACCACAATATCCACGTTGGCATTGGGATAGCGCACATCTAGCCGAGTGCCGTTGGCCACCAGGCGGGGCGAGCTGTTGTTGTTGCCCGTGTTGTTGCCCGTGTTGCTGCCGGTGTTGGTGCCGGGGGTGTAGCCCACGATGTAGTTGCTAGCGCTCAATCCAGCCTGCAGGGCAGGCATCCGGCCCTGGGCCACCAGAGCCTGGTAAATAAAGGCGGCCACATCGGCGCGGGTGGCGGTGCGCTGGGGGCCTAGCACATCGACGTTGGGGTAGTTAACCACCAGCCGATTTTGGGTGGCGGCGGCCACAGGGCCACGGCCATACTCAGGAATTTGGCCCGCATCGCGGTAGGTACCCAGGACTTCGTTCACTGAGCCGCTGGCGCTGTAGTCGAGGCCGTTGGCCAGGGCAACCAGCACCTGCACCCGAGGAATCTGGGTTTCGGGCTGAAACGCGCCGTTGGGGTAGCCAGAGAGAAAGCCCTGACTGTAGGCATCGGCGATCGCGGCGCTGGCCCAGTAGCTGCTCGGCACATCGCTAAAGCGGGGAGCTGTGCGATCGAGGGGCTGCTGAAAGGCGTTGCGCACAATGGCGGCAAACTGAGCGCGAGTTACCGGCTGGTCGGGGCGAAAGGTGCCATCGGGGAATCCGGCAATAATCTCATCTTCGGCCAGGCTCTCGATGAAGGGGCGCGCCCAGTAATTGCTGCCAACATCTTCGAATTCGGCGGTTTGCGCGATCGCGGGTAGGGCCAGCGCTGCGCCTGCCACGGCCCCTAGGGTCGCCAGGGTTGCGGTTTTAGCGGATCGGTTCAGTACGGTGCTCATCATTCGGGGTTTCCTTAAACAAGGTAGTTTCAGCGCGAAGGCAGAAAAGGTCGCCAGTCGCAGAAAAGTGGCTCTAGAACAAGTCAAAGAGCCAGGGTGGAGGCAGTTATGCGAAGAACAGCCAAAATTATCGAAATTTTAAGCAGAATTGGCAGAAAAGGACACCACAAAGAGCTAACCACTGGGGGATGGCTAGGGACTAAACGGAGCAGACAAGTAAATGCACCGAAAACTCGATAACTTGTTTTGTTCTTTTAATTACAGACTGCCAGCCTGTGCTGGTGTTCCCATCCTTCATAAGACTGAATTTATAGCCATCGCCAGAACGGTTAGGACATGACTTGTGTCCCTTAAAGCGGTGGCTATACGCCATGGCGCTGTCCCAGTTTTTGCCACTGGAAGAGGCCGATATTCCAAGCGCGATGGCCATCGCTATAAGGGGGCGATCGCGGTTTTAGCCCTGTTCCTAAAGGTAAGAATTTTTGGCCCCGGTAGCTCCCGCTTCGTCCCTTAGCAAGGCACACTGGGGGTGTTGATCTGCCATTGGTTATGAAAGCTGTCGCCCTCACCCACTACCTGCCCATCAGCGATCCAGACTCACTCTTCGACGCTCGCTTGCCCAAGCCCAGCCCCACGGGCCGCGATCTGCTGGTGCGGGTCGAGGCTGTGTCGGTCAACCCGGTTGACACTAAGGTGCGTGCTCCCAAGGACAAAGTCGAAGATGACCCCAAAGTGCTGGGCTACGACGCGGCAGGGGTGGTCGACAGCGTCGGCGATGGGGTGACGCGCTTCAAGCCCGGCGATGCGGTCTACTACGCCGGAGACATCACCCGCCCCGGCTCCAACGCCGAGTTTCAGCTGGTGGATGAGCGCATTGTCGGGACCATGCCCCAGACCCTCTCGTTTGCTGAGGCCGCCGCGCTGCCCCTCACTACCATCACCGCCTGGGAAGCCCTGTTTACCCGTCTGGGCATTGGCCGCAACGGGGAAAACCGGGGCCAGTCGATTCTGATCATTGGCGGAGCCGGGGGCGTGGGGTCGATCGCGATTCAGCTAGCCAAACTGGCCGGGTTGGTGGTAGTTGCCACCGCGTCGCGGCCTCAATCCCAGGCCTGGGTACGAGAACTAGGGGCCGACCACGTGGTGGACTACAGCGAGGCGATGATCGAAGAAATGACCCAGCTGGGTCACCGTGAGGTTGACTTTATCGCCAACTTCAACAACACCGACGACTACTGGTCGTTGATGTCAGAACTGATTCGTCCCCAGGGCAAAATCGTCGGCATTGTCGAAAACACCGACCCGCTAGACCTGAATTTGCTGAAGAGCAAAAGCGCCACCTTCGCCTGGGAGTTTATGTTTACCCGCTCGATGTACCAAACCGCCGATATGGGCGACCAGGGCCACCTGCTCGACGAGGTGGCGGTGCTGATCGATGCTAAGACAGTTCGCACCTCCCTGGGGCAAACCCTCTCGCCGATCAACGCCGCCAACCTGCGCCAGGCCCATGCCCAGATCGAGTCGGGGCGGACAATTGGCAAACTGGTGCTGACGGGCTGGAGATAGGGCGAGCCCAGTGGCACCGAACATCCACGTTCGCCAGAAAACATTGCAAGCTGGCTAGCGCTAGGGGTGCTGAAGTAGGGGAACCTCTGGTCTCTGCTTCACTTAATATAATTGTCAGTAGCCGCTGGGTCTGACGATCTCGATGAGTGCTGATCAGGCGATCGCAGAACTGGGCTACGGATACAGCGATCGCTACCCAATTCTGGGGCCGCGTGGTGAAAAGTCCTCTAGGTTCGAGCCCTGCCATCGACTGGGGTGAAGCTCCAGACGTCTCGGTTTTCTTCGGTCGCGAGGCGGAGATTGCCACTCTGGCGCAGTGGGTCGATGACGACGGCTGTCGCCTGGTGGCGGTGTTGGGCATGGGCGGCATTGGCAAAACCACGCTGACGGCCAAGCTAGTCGAGACCCTGGTAGACCTGCCCCAGCCTCCCTTTGAGAGAATAATTTGGCGATCGCTGCGCCATGCCCCAGCCCTAGATGAACTGCTCGAAGACCTGGTGGGGTTTGTCTCTGACCAGCAGGATACCGGGGGCACGCTCAAACAGCTGCTCTACTGGCTGCGGCAGAGCCGGTGTCTGCTGATGCTCGACAACATGGAAACCCTGCTGCACGAGGGCGAGCGGGCTGGCTACTTTCGCGATGGGTACGAAGACTACGACGACCTGCTGCAAATTGTGGCAGAAACGCGCCACCAGAGCTGTGTGGTGGTGACCAGTCGAGAGCAGCCCGCCGTGGTGGGCATGCTGGCCGGCAACGGGCTGCCGGTGCGATCGCATCTGTTAACAGGATCTCTAGAAGCGGCCCTTGCCCTGTGCGAGGCCAAAGGGCTAATCGGCTCGGCCGACGAGAAGCGGCAGCTGGCCCACCGCTACGGCAACAGCCCCCTAGCCCTAAAAATTGTCGCCACCTCCATTCAAAGCTTGTTTGACGGTGACGTGGCCGGGTTTTTAGCCGAAGACACCGTCATCTTTAACGGTCTACAGCGCCTGCTCGATCAGCAGTTTCGGCGGCTGTCTGAGCTAGAGCGAACGGTCATGTGCTGGCTGGCCATCAACCGCGACTGGACATCAATTGCAGAGCTGGTCGCCGACATTCAGCCCTCGGTCACTCGTCCGCAGGTGCTAGAAGCTCTGGAGTCGCTGCGCTGGAGAAGCCTGATTGAGACGCAGGCGGGGCGCTACAGCCAGCAGCCCGTGGTGATGGAGTACGTCAGCGACCAGCTGATTGAGCGGATTTCCTACGAGCTGGCTAGCGCCGATCTCGTTGTATTTCTGCGCCACGCCCTGATCAAAACCACCGTCGATGACTACCTGCGCGACAGCCAGCGGCGGCTGCTCTTGCAGCCGATCGCCCGCCAGTTTAGCCACACCTTTAGCTCTGAAGCGGCCCTAGAGCAGCAAATTCTGCGGCTGCTGGGGGAGGTGCGCCGCTGCGAAGCTCAGATGCCGGGCTACGGCGGCGGCAATTTGCTCAACCTCTGCGCCCAGCTCGGCCTTGATCTGGCGGGCTACGATTTTTCTCACCTCAGCCTGCGCCATGCCTACCTGCCCAAAGCCCTGCTGCGCCGAGTTAACTTTACCCAGGCCCACTTCATTCACGCGGTCTTTAGTCAAACCTTCAGCAGCATTTTATCGATCGCCTACAGCCCAGACCGCACCCTGCTGGCGGCGGGCGACAGCAATGGCAACCTGCGGGTGTGGCGACTGGCCGACTATCAGCTGCTCTTGACCGTGCCGGGGCACACCGACTGGGCTAAGGCGGTGGCCTTTAGCCCCGATGGCCGCACCCTGGCCAGCGGCGGCGACGACGCCATGATTCACCTGTGGGATATTGCCACAGGCCAGGCGCTGCAAACCCTCGCGGGCCACACCAATTACGTGCAGGCGATCGCCTTTCATCCCCAGGGGCAGCTGGCCAGCGGCAGCCACGACGGCACCCTCAAACTGTGGGATACCCACACTGGCAGCGCTGTGGCAACCCTTGTGGGCCATGATGGCCCGGTGCGCGCCGTGGCCTTTAGCCCAGACGGTACCTATTTGGCCAGCGGCAGCTCTGACTGCACAGTGAAACTTTGGGACGCCGCCACGGGCCGTTGTGTGGCTACGCTGGAGGGCCACCGCGATCGCATTTGGACGCTGGCCTGGCATGGGGATAGTAAAACTCTGGCCAGCGGCAGCTCCGACAAAACAATTCGGCTGTGGGATGTGGCCACGCAAACCGGCTATCTGACCCTGTATGGCCACAGTCACCCCGTTCTCGCCGTGGCCTTTAGTGCTGACGGCCAGCTGTTGGCTAGCAGCAGCGCTGATCAGACCATCAAACTGTGGGAACTCCCATCGGGCAACGCGCTGCGCACCCTGCGCGATCACCACGACTGGGTGTGGGCCTTGGCCTTTAACCAGCCGCAGCTAGCCAGCGGGGGCGATGACCAAACCCTGAAATTTTGGGATGTGCAGACCGGCCACTGCCTGAAAACCCTGCGGGGATTTACCAACCAGATCTTTGCGGTTGCCTTTCATCCCCATCAGCCCTGGCTGGTGAGCGGTAGTCTGGACGGTATCGTGCGCCTCTGGGACTGGCAGACCGGGGCAATTCTGGCCACGCTGCCGGGTCACAGTCTTTGGGTGCGCGCCGCTCAGTTTAGCCCCGATGGCTGCACCCTGGCCAGCGGCAGTACCGACAAAACCATTCGCCTGTGGGAAGGGCAGGCAGTCGCTCAGCCCCAGCGCGAAAGAACCAGCCAAATTCTGCGGGGGCACACCGACTCGGTGCGATCTCTGACCTGGGACCCTACCAGTCAGTGGCTGGCCAGCGGCAGTGCCGACGGCACCATTCGGCTGTGGCAGGTGGCCACTGGCCAGTGCCTGCGGGTGCTAAGCGGCCACACCAACAAGGTGCGATCGGTGGCCTGGAACCCGGTGCAGCCCCTGCTGGCCAGCGGCGGCGATGACGAAACCCTGCGGCTGTGGCACACCGAGACCGGCGAGCAGATCCGGCTGTTGCAGGGCCACGACAAGTGGCTGCTCACCGTCGCCTGGCACCCCAACGGCCAGTGGGTAGCCAGCGGCGGTGCCGACCAGACCATTCGTCTGTGGGATAGCGCCAGCGGCGAACTGTTGCAGGTTTTTAGGGGCCACCGCAGCCAGGTGCAATCGGTGATCTTTAGCCCGGTAGAGCCCATTTTGGCCAGCGCCAGCGGCGACTCCACCATCCGGCTCTGGGATCTCGAGACCGGAGCGCTACTGCGCACCCTGGGTGGCCACACCAACCAGGTGCAGGCCGTGGCCTTTAGCGCCGATGGGCAAACCCTGGCCAGCAGCAGCAACGACGGCATGATCAAACTCTGGCGCTGCGCCACGGGCGAAGAGGTGCGATCGCTCCAGCCCGAGCGCCCCTACGAAGGCATGGTGGTTACCGGAGTTCAGGGGCTCACCGCCGGTCAGCTAGCGGTGCTGAAGGAATTGGGGGCCGTCGATCCCGCCTCGCCTGTGGGGCTACCGCCTGCGCCGCCCGCTGCTTCGGGGCCACCCCCCACCGACTCGCTATGGGAAACGGCTAGCTTTCCCAGCCACCTCACTGGCTACGACCCCACCCTGGGCTGGAGGGGGCCTGCCGCTGAGCCCTCAATCGTCGGCGCGACCTTGACCCCAAGGCCGTCCGAGGCGAGGGAGGTCGCCCCGGCTTCGGGAGAGGTGCCCCGGCTCCAAATACAGCTCTTTAATGGCTTCAGCCTGCGCTACGGCGGCGAGACCCTGGCTGTCACCAGTGAGCGATCGCAGGCGCTGCTGGCCTATCTGGTGCTCCATCCCCAGAGCCCCCACCGCCGCCAGCAGATGGCCTACGGTCTCTACCCAGATCTCGGCGAGGCGCAGTCTCGCACGGCCCTGCGCAAAGATCTCTACAACCTGCGGCAGGCGCTGCCTGAGCCAGACTCGTTTTTGCACATTGAGGCTCAGCTGGTGCAGTGGAAACCAGAGTCGAGCTTTAGCCTGGATGTGGCCGCCTTTGAAGTTGCCCTGGGCCGCGCTGAGGCCGCCCCAGCCGAAGACAGGGCCAGTCAGCAGCACGACCTGGAAGCGGCGATCGCCTACTACAGCGGTGCCCTGCTGCCCCAGCTCGACTACGAGTGGCTGGCGCAGACCCGCGATCGCCTTCACCAGCGCTACCTGGAGGCGCTAGATCGGCTTGTTGCCGTGCTTCAGCACCAGCAGCAGTATCCCCAGGCCATTCGCTACGGCCAGCTGCTGCTGCAAACCGACCCCCTGCGCGAATCGACCTACCAAGCGCTGATGCAGCTCCACAGTCAGAACGGCGATCGCGCCACGGCCATTCAGATCTATCACCAGTGCATGCAGATTTTGCAGGATGAGCTGGGCCTCGACCCCAGCGCTGACACTCAGCGGATTTATCAAACCCTGCTGCAATAGGTCAACTTCACCGCTATAGCTATCGCTCAGTCAATTAGGACATCGGGAAGTTTTCAAACCGTTCCAATGTGGGGACGTTTAGATTTTGCAACATTCCGGCAGAACTGTCTGGACTGAACTGGTGACGGCGAAATGCCCTTTTATCCACTGCATTTACCCCTAGCCAGCTCAACAGAACGCTGCCGGAACGCCCTGGAACGCTTTAGTAACGCCTCGACCTTTAGGGTGAAAACAATCTGATAGATGACTCGGTTCGACATCTACACCTGAACTGATTTACTCACCCCCTAGGAGTCAAACCCATGAAACGTTTTGCACTGTCTATATTGGCTGCTTCTGTTGCTGCGATCGCGATTGTTCCCGCAGCCTATGCAGTTGACTTTGACCAGCTGCGCCGGGAAAACCTCGACAAAGATGCCGTTGACTTTGACAGCGTCCGTCGCGAGAATCTGGAAAAATCTAACACCGCTAAATTAGATCGGCTGCGTCAAGAAAACCTTGAGAAAAGTGCCGTTGACCTTGACAGCGTCCGTCGCGAGAACCTGGAGAAATCCAACGTGATTGATTTCGATCAGCTGCGTCAAGAAAATCTCGAGAAAGGTGCTGTTAACTTTGACCGCCTGCGTCAAGAAAACCTGGAGAAATCTAACGCGGTTGACTTCGATCGGCTGCGTCAAGAAAACCTCGACAAAGATGCCGTCGATTTTAATGAACTGCAGCGAGAACATCTAGGATTCAGCCTAACTCGCTAAGTTGTGGTTTTGTAGATGACTCATGGCCTAAGCAGTGTCTCTCGCCTTTTCTGGGGACACTGCTCCACTCAACCTTAAACGCCCAGGTTCAGAACAAGTATTGCAAAGAACTCAATATCAAATCACATTCTGAACAGCACAGTAAAGCCCCCAACTATGCAGGAGAAATATTCGATGCAGAACACAAATTCTGAATTCAAAATCATGGGTCTAAACCATGTCGCCCTAGTCTGCAAAGACATGGAACGCACGGTTGAGTTTTACACCAACGTGCTCGGCATGAAGCTTATCAAAGCCTTCGATCTGCCGGCCGGTCTTGGGCAGCACTTCTTCTTCGACATGGGTGAGGGCGAGTGCATCGCCTTCTTTTGGTTCCCCGAAGCAGCCGAGCGCCAACCCGGCCTCTCAAATCCTCGCGGAAGTTTGGATATGGCAGTTGATTTTAACGATCCAGCTTCCTTAGTCTCATCCCATGGATCAATGAATCATTTCGCCTTTAACGTGCCAGCGGAAAACATTGAGGCCTATCGGCAAAAACTGATCGAGAAGGGTGTTCAGGTCAGTCCGGTAATTCACCACGATAACTCGCCGATGCAGGCCTCAGATCAGGTCAATGACCAGACCTTTGTGAGTTCGATCTATTTTCAAGACCCAGACGGTATCGTGCTCGAATTTGCCGGATGGCATCGAGAGTTTAGTACGTTATATGGCGACACCACCGATTGCCAACCGGCAACCCCAAAGGATGTTGAAAAATATCGGGCAGCAGGTAGAGCCTTCGCCATGTCTATGGCCGCTGCCAACGCGTGAGTAATTAGCTCGATCGCCCTAACCTCTAAATTTTTGGGTTTAGCAAAGTTGTCCTTAGGTGGCGACTGCGTAACCCACCTAGCACTTAGTGCCTTCCGATATGAAGACGGCCAAACCTGAGGGGATGTGTTTCCCCTTGGGATGGTTTCACCGTTGTCTTTGAGCGGGGAACGGCGATTCCCGTTCCGGGAGGCTTCGCCAACGCAAAGCAACATCTTACGCCCTGCACACCCAAGTTATTTACACCAAAAGGAAGTTTGATCATGGCGCTTATTACGGGTAGCAACGACAGCGACTTTGGCACCTCTGGCCTGGGCAACTTGCTGGGCACCGAAGAGATCGACACAATTTTTGGCTTAGACGGTGATGACCTGATCGCCAGCCTCGACGGCAACGACACACTGCTGGCTGGCGCAGGCAATGACTCGGTCTTCGGCGGCGATGGCGACGACCTGGCCTTTCTCGGCGATGGCAACGACCTCTTTGGCTGGAACCCCGGCGAAGACAACGACACCATTGAAGGCGGCAACGGCTACGACACCATGCTCTTTAACGGTGCCAATATCGCTGAACAGGTTGATATGTCTGCGGTGGGCGAGCGGCTGCGCTTTTTCCGCGATATAGCCAACGTGCTGATGGATACGAACGACCTGGAGCAGGTCGACTTTAACGCTCTGGGCGGAGCCGATACCATCACCATCAACGACCTGACGGGCACCGACGTCAAGCAGATCAACCTCAATCTGGCCGCCGCTGGCTCGACGGCTGGTGACGGGGCCACCGATACCATTATCCTCAATGGCTCAGGCAATGGTGATGCTATCAAGGTCAGCGGAGGCGCGGGCAAAACCACTGTCAAAGGCCTAGCCGCTCAGGTTGACATTGTGGGCGGCGACGGCGATCGCGATCGCCTCGTCATCAACCCATTGGCGGGCTTCGATGAGGTTACCATTGACGACCTAACCGGGGCTGGGTTGCAAACTGTCGAAGTCAACCTAGTGGCCCCGGGCTCAACTACCGGGGATGGCTCACCCGACCTCACCACCCTCAATGCCTCTCACCGCAACGACGTGCTCAATATCAGCGGCATTGGCAATAGCGCCACGGTGTCGGGGCTGGGGGCCGAGGTCAAGATTTTGGGGGCCGATCTGGGGCAAGACCTGCTAGTGGTCAATGGCCTAGGCGGCAACGACACGATTGACGCCACCAATCTCCTGGCCGACCCCAGCAGTTCTCCAGCGGGGGCCATGCAGCTTTTGCTGGATGGCGGCAAAGGCGACGACCTGCTGCTGGGCGGTGCCGCAGACGACACGCTGCTGGGCGGCGACGGCAACGACTTTGTCGATGGCAAGCGCGGCAACGACATCGCGTTCTTAGGGGCGGGCAAAGACGCGTTTCTCTGGAACCCCGGCGAAGGAAATGACCGCATCGACGGTGGTGCCGGCTATGACACGATGCTCTTCAACGGCTCCGGTGCCAGCGAAATCATTGACATGCTAGCCAACGGCGAGCGATTCACCTTCCTGCGCAACGTTGGTGCCGTGGTGATGGATACCAACAACCTGGAGCAGGTAGACTTCCGAGCCTTTGGGGGCGCTGACACCGTCAATATCAATGATCTGACCGGCACCGACATCAAGCAAATCAACCTAAATTTAGGAATTTCGGGCACTGCTGGAGGCGATGGTGAAATCGACACCATCAACATCACCGGTTCAGATCGTCACGATGCCATTCGCATCGCTACCTCAGGTCACGATGTAGTGGTCTCTGGGCTAACCGCCAACGTTTCGATCTTTCGGGCCGATGCCAGCGATCGCCTGCTGGTGTCCGGCGGCAACGGCAACGACCAAATCAAAGCCGATCACCTGGAGCTAAACCGCATTCAGCTCACCATCGAGGGGGGCGCAGGCCATGACAACATCGTCGGCAGCGTCAACAGCGACACCCTGCTCGGCGGGTTGGGGAACGACACCCTGCTAGGCGGCAAGGGTGCAGACACCCTAACGGGGAACGAGGGCAGCGACTCCTTCCGCTTTGACCACTTAGATCAGGCGGGCGACATCATCACTGATTTTGTCGCCGCTGACGACCAGATCCTAATTCGGGCGGCGGGCTTTGGCGGTGGGTTAAATGCCGGTGCGGCAATTTCAGCCAGTCAGTTTGTGCTGGGTGCTGCGGCTGCTGATGGCAGCGATCGGTTCATCTACAACAACACCTCCGGCGAACTGTTCTTTGACCGCGACGGCACCGGCAGCCATGCCCAGGTGCTGCTGGCCACGCTGGGCGGTGCGCCGACGATTAGCAACGCCGACATTGTTGTGGTCTAGGCCGCCTCGTCCAGAGGCTCATGCAGGGGGCTCTGCTCCCTCACGAGCCTCCTTACAGCAGATTAATTCTGAATACAGACATACAGACAAAAGGACACGCTATGGTCCCCCCAATTTATGCAGAAACCCATACCCAACAAGTCGTGTCAGGTGTGGAATCCAATCGTATTAGCCCTGGGCTCGTTCAGCAGGATCTATATTTCGGGCGCAATATTGCCGGTGGCGGTGAAGTTTCAGAAGCCGATTTTCAGGCGTTTATCGATGCCGAAATCACACCGCGATTTCCCGACGGGCTGACGGTTTACGACGCCGATGGGCAGTTCCTAGACAGCACCGGTAGCCTAATTCAAGAACCCAGCCAGGTAGTCACCCTCATCTTTGAGAACACTCTGGAAAACCAGGCAGAAGTTGACCAACTTATCGAAGCTTACAAACAGCAGTTTCAGCAAGAATCAGTTTTAGAAATTGTCAACGCCGATTACCTCAAGGTTGGCTTTGACGAGGCCGACGACCTGATTGAGAATGACCCAGTTCCAGAGCTGATTCAGGAAGATCTGTACTTTGGGCGCAACATCGCGGGGGGCGGCCAGGTCTCAGAGGCTGAGTTTCAAGCGTTTATCGACGCCGAAATTACACCGCGATTTCCCAATGGTCTGACGGTCTATGATGCCGATGGGCAGTTCTTAGATAGCACCGGAAACTTGGTTCAAGAGCCCAGCCAGGTGGTCTCGCTCATTTTTGAAGACACGGTAGCAAATGAGCAAAGTATCGATCAGATTATTGCTGCCTACAAGCAACAGTTCCAGCAAGAATCGGTTTTAGAAATCGTCAACGAAGCGGTTAAAGTAGGCTTTAGCCAATCGGAAGATCTAATCGATAATGACCCGATTCCAGAACTGATCCAAACCGATCTTTACTTTGGTCGCAACATTGCCGGAGGTGGCGAAGTTTCAGAGGCAGAGTTTCAGCAGTTCTTAAATCAGGAGATTACCTCGCGATTTCCCGATGGGCTCACGGTTTACGACGCTGATGGGCAGTTCCTCAGCAGCACAAATGACCTGGTTCAAGAGCCCAGCAAAATCGTCTCGCTCATTTTTGAAGACACCGTAGAAAATGAAGCAGCGATCGCTCAAATTATCCAGGCCTATAAGCAACAGTTCCAGCAGGAATCGGTTTTACAGGTTGTTGATGAAGACATTCAGGTTGCCTTCGACACCGACACGATCTTTTTAGGCGATTTGGACAACAGATTTGAGGGCTTTAAAGACTCCGGCGACATCATTGATGGCCAGGGTGGCAGCGATCGCATCCGAGGCCTAAGCGGAGATGACCTGCTGCGAGGAGGAGCAGGTGACGATGGGCTCAGTGGCAATTCTGGCGATGACATTTTGCTTGGTGAAGACGGCAATGACACCCTTATTGGCGGCAAAGGAGTCGACATTCTAACCGGTGGCGAGGGTTACGATGCGTTCCGCTTTAACAACTTGCATCAAGGAGGTGACAAAATCACTGATTTTGCTGCCGAAGGCGATCGCATCCTAATTCGAGCGGCGGGCTTTGGTGGCGGATTGGTAGCTGGCGCGCCCATTTCGCCAGAGCAATTTAGCTTAGGCACAGCCGCCGCTGATGGCAAAGATCGCTTCATCTACAACAATCTGTCAGGGGAATTATTCTTTGACTGCGATGGTAATGGCTGCCAAGCCCAGGTGCTAGTGGCCGTACTAAGCGGTGCCCCTGCTCTAAGTAACGCGGACATTGTTGTGGTCTAGGCCACGCTCAAACCAAAGCTTTCCGCCTAACTCAATTGAACACTATTGCTGTTTTTTGCAGTTGCCTTACAACGGGAATAAACCTATGAAGATTCACGTTTTTTTAGATGATAGCGATCGAGCTTTAGCAACTACGCCTGCCCCTAAACTGCCTAGTCTGTCTATATACCGGCAGAAGAAGCGATTGTATTTGACCACTCAAACCACGCGCTACTTAGCGACAATTCAGCAGCGTTTGCCGTGCTCAAAGCTTTTTTCGGCGATGCGGGGTAGAGATTGATGTGCCACCCCTGCCCCAGGCAAAACAGCGTTAAACCATCACCTAACCCCTAACAACCCCAACCAGGAGGTAAATTTACATGATTCACCACATTTCCATCGATGCTCAAGAGCCCCTGCGAGTTGCCAGCGTCTTAGCCGAAATCTGGCAAGGGAAGGTCTACACATTTCTGGTCCCCGGTAGCTTTTTGGTCATGCCTTTTGACGACTACGGCACCCACATCGTGGTGTTTAAGCAAGGCGATGCTTGGATGCCGGGAGTCGATACTGAGTCGGCCAAAGTTCGTCAAACTTCACCCGTTCAGTTTATGCCTTCCCATGCCGCCATTTCGGTGCCCACTAGCCCCGATCAAATTGAGCAGATTGGGCAGCGCGAGGGATGGCGGGTAATTGTCCGTATCCGGGGTGATGTTGTGCCCTTTAGCGTAGTTGAATTTTGGGCCGAAAATCGCATCCTATTTGAGTTTATGCCGCCAGAGTTTGTGCCTCAGTATGAAGAAGCCATGCGACCCGAGTCAATTCAAAAAATGATGGGACAGCCAATTCAGTTAGCGTCAGTTTAGGTCACATCATAGTTTGCCAAAACAATGGCATCACACGTTGACGGTCAGCAGAAAGAAATGTACACCATGACTATCCAACCTTTTGAAACTATTCTTCAGTTCTGGTTTCCCAATCAACTCAACCAGGGGCAGGCGGCCATCGTTCGCCAGTGGCAATGGTGGTTTCGAGGTGGCATAAGCGCCAGTGAAAACGAGCGTTTTTTGCCGCTGCTTGAGCAGGCCGCCCGAGGTGAACTTGATAGCTGGGCGAAGGAACCGCGATCGCGCCTAGCGCTCATCATTCTTCTTGATCAGTTTTCCCGGACGAGCTATCAAGGCACAGCCCAAGCCTTCGCCCAGGATGCAAAAGCCTGTCTACTGGCATTAGAAGGCGTTAATATCGGCCATTACGCCGCCCTAAAAACACCTTAGGAAAAAACGTTTTTCTTGCTGCCGCTGGGCCATTCTGAAGAGCTGAAAAAATTGGATTTGGCTGTTCAATTGGCCGATGAACTGGTGCAAGAGGCCCTACCTGAACATCGCGAATTGCTGGCATTTTCTGCCTCCCAAGCGCGCGCCCACCGAGAGGTGATTGCCCGGTTTGGCCGACAGCCCCACCGCAACGCTTTGCTAGGCCGCCACTCAACCCCTGAAGAACTCGATTACCTGGCGACAGGCCAGTTGGTCCACACCCGTTCAATGCCATCTCACCTGTCTGTACTACTCAGTGATCAGTGACAGGGACAATTCATTTCACCAGTCAAACTTGTCATTTATAGAGAGCGAATTCAATGGATTTCTCCCACGGTTTCTTATTGTTTTACACGGTGCTCATCTGTTACAACCTCGGTACCATCTGGTTCGCGCAGCTTGTGGTCTATCCTCTTTTTGCCAAGGTTGGCCCAGCAGAATATGTCACATACCACAAGTTTTATTCCAGTCAAATACCGCTGCCGGTCATTATTCCAGGGTTCTCCTGCTTCCTTGTGCCCATAGCGATTATCTTTCTGCGCCCCGGGTCGGTGCCCCTGGGGTTGGCTCTGGCCAATGCGGCCTGCGGTCTGCTAGGGCTTTGGGTTACGGTAGCGCTAGAGATTCCGCGCCACTTTCGGCTGGAGCGGGGCGGTAAGCAGCCTGAAGTCATTCAGGAATTAATTGCCTACAACTGGCCGCGAACCCTTGGCATTACTGGTTCCGCTGTTTTTACTCTGGCTATGCTGGCCCTGGCCTTTGCGCCAGCCTGAGCGCTATCTTGCGGTTGAGCGCGTTGGCGGGGTGTCAAAGAACTTCCAAGATCTTAGGCAACTTGACACCCGCACCGTTATTTCACCGAGACGCGGCCATCGGCTTCGATGGTGATGCTGCGATCGCTCGGTTCACTGGGCGCATCGTAAACTTCCACCCGCAGCGTATTGGGGCCGGGGCGGTTCAGTCTTGCCCGCACAGGCAGCCGTTCCTGCGACCAAAAAAACACCGATGGGTTGGGCTGAGCCGTCCAGCCCACCTGAGTTTCAATGGTGTTGCCGGTATAGAGCACGCGAGGGCCAAGCAGAGGCGGTTGCTCCAGGCTGAGGGGGCGACTGCCCACGTTGACGACTTGGATAGTGATGCGATCGCCCGGCGTAAATTGAATTTGCCCCGACTTACAGTTCACGGTGCAAGGAGCCGCTAGAGCAGTGGGCACGCTCAGCATCCAGGCCGCCAGGCCAACCAAACATCCTCCAACTAAAACACCAGAC
The DNA here is from genome assembly GCF_015207525.1 of Nodosilinea sp. LEGE 06152. Taxonomy (GTDB): domain Bacteria; phylum Cyanobacteriota; class Cyanobacteriia; order Phormidesmidales; family Phormidesmidaceae; genus Nodosilinea. The sequence continues at coordinate 32,396 of NZ_JADEWR010000033.1, read as the reverse complement.
GGCAAACGCTTCTTCACAGCAACGATCCTCACAGGAAAACGGATCTTTTGTTGTAATCGCTACCGGGGCACCCTGATGCCCTGTCTACACATCTCGTTAGGAATTGGTCGTCCCTAAGGGGAAGTGTGCCCTAGGGCGAATCATCAACTCTCGCTACAATCCTTATCCCATAGGTGGTGCCACGCCCGACCCCAAAAACAGGTTAGAGGCCGTAACCGCTAGATTCTGAGGTCATCAGCAGTTAACTGCTGACAGCCCCTAGCTGCAGCCCCAGAATCATTTGCCCTTTTGAGGTGTCCTGCAGATCTTTCCGGCAGGACGCAGGGTTATTGGCATTGCCTCAAATTCCCTTGCGGGCAAGTTCTCGTCGTAGAAGATACCGTCGCCTGGAAGCATGTGGGCGGCGGTTCCTTCCTGTGTTGCAGCCTGAATACAGCAACTCGGTATGGCCTGCTGTTCTAAAACTTGGCTGCCATCATACCTGGTGAGAGTTGGGCAGAGCTTGAAGGAGATACTCGGTGGATAGAAACTAAGCTTCTATTTTTTTGATCTCAGACTAATCGTCCATACCTCTAGCGCGGCACCTTCAACAATAACAGCCATAGCCGTTCCCCAAGCGAAGTCGATAGGGACGGCTATTTTTAGACAAACCCTGGTTGCCTATCCCTGATTGGTTAGGGACAAACGACCACTTGTCCTGCGGAATATCTGTTTTGATCCGAGGGTTTTGAACCTCGCACTTGGTACCAGGCGATATCTTGCCCTGCTTGCATGGTTTAGTTTTCGTGCTGAGTGTTGCCTTGCCTAGGCACCGAAATCAGCGTTGCATCTGTGATTTGCCGTCTTTGGTAGGACGGTCTGCCCCTACAAATAGGCAGAAAACTGCTCGGATAGCTCTTTAACGGAGCCTTACTGCGGCAGCTGTTCTCTACCCATTGATAGAGTTCATCATTTGCAGGAGTAAATTAAGCTACCCACAGTTTTGGTATTACTCCACGATGATTCAGCGCAGAGGCATCTTTGGAATCGTGACTTTTTGGGAGTTTGCCAAGTCTATCCGAATTCGAGTTTTTATTTACTCTCATTTCGTGGTCACGGATTGGCTCTTCCAGATCTAGCCTTGTTGAACTTCAACTTTTGAACATCTACTAACTGCTGAAGAATCTGTAAGCAGTTTGTTCAGGTCGTCGTTGAGTTCAATCCGTCGAGGCTTCAATGCCCCCTGTCCCAAGCTGCTTGTGGCTTAGGACACATCATTTATGCTGGAACAGTTTCATGGAGATGTCTATTTTAGGACATCTCCGCTGATATGCCTCTGCCTGCTAGTCCCCTAACTCAGCAAAATTACCATTAGAGCCATGAGCAATATTCAGGCGCAGTTTTCTGCAACTTCAACCGGTTTTCGAGTTGAAGGTTATGAGAAGATCGAACTTGATTTTCAGTTTGTTGAAGGGTTGTTCGACATTCACCACCCCGAACTGGCAAGTTATTACACAACCCTCAAGCGATGTCTTGCGATCGTGGATGATACCGTTAACCGATTGTATGGCCCCCAACTGCAGCAATACTTTCAGTACTATGGAATTGATTTAACGGTCTTTCCGGTCTCTATTAAAGAGCCTGATAAAACGGTCGCAACCTGGCAGGCCATCATTGATGCCTTTTGTCGCTTTAATCTTTTACGCAAGGAACCTGTTTTAGTAATTGGCGGTGGTTTGGTGACCGATGTGGCAGGGTTTGCCTGTGCCGCCTATCGGCGGAGCACCAACTATATTCGAATTCCAACTACATTGATCGGCCTGATTGATGCCGGAATTGCCATCAAAGTGGCGGTTAATCACGGTAAGTTAAAAAACCGCTTGGGTGCCTACCACGCTCCAAAAGCTACCTTCCTCAATTTTTCGTTTCTGCGAACGCTGCCCGTCGATCAAATTCGCAATGGCATGGCAGAACTAGTTAAAATCGCCGTCGTCTCCAATCGACAGGTGTTTGACCTGCTCGATCGCTACGGCGAAGATCTGCTGTACAACCACTTCGGCTACCGCAATGATGATACTTTCTTGCAGAAGATTGGGCATCAGGTGAACTACGAATCGATTAAAACCATGCTGGAGCTAGAAACCCCTAACCTGCATGAGTTGATGCTCGATCGCGTGATTGCCTACGGTCATACCTGGAGTCCAACCTTAGAACTCACGCCAGAGCCACCGCTACTTCACGGTCATGCCGTCAACATTGATATGGCATTTTCCGCCACCCTTGCCGCTCGTCGTGGTTACATTACCTCCGCAGAGCGCGATCGCATTCTAGGCTTAATGAGTCGTCTGGGATTAGCTCTGGATCATCCTAGTTTAGACGTTGAACTGCTTTGGAAAGCCAACCAATCTATTACCCTCACCCGTGATGGTTTACTGCGGGCAGCGGTTCCTCATCCCATTGGTAAATGCCACTTTGTCAATGATCTAACCCGTGACGAACTGGAGGCAACGTTGAAAGAACACAAGAATTTGTGTGCCGACTATGCCAGAGCAGGGGATGGAATTGATGCCTATGTAAAACCAGAAGAAAGCTTTGCTAAATCCGTTCCTTCACTGGTGGGAGGTCAAGTATGACATTCGGCGTTGCAAACCCCATGCCCATATCTCCACCTCGCCCCATTACGCCTGTAACCATTGCGGCCCACCATCTGGAACAAGCGATCGCCCTGTTGCCACAGGTGACCGATGATCCTGGCGATTTAAGCATCCATCTGCAAAAAGCGCTGCTGCTAATTGCCGGGTTGGATGGCTACCTGGAGCGATCGACTACGCCCGAATCTCCTGCTTTGACGCAGATTGCCCAAAAAACGCAGCACGAACCCTGGCAGGCGAAATTTGAGGGTGGGGAAACGGAGCAACATCTAGAGCAGGAAATGTTAACCGGGCACCTGGAAGGGCAGGCGCTGAAGATGTTTGTGCGGATGGTCGGGGCAAAGCGGATTCTAGATGTTGGGATGTTCACTGGCTACTCTGCCTTGGCAATGGCAGAAGGCTTACCCGACGATGGGTCTATGATTGCCTGTGAAATCGACCCCTATGCCGCCCAATTTGCTCAGAGCTTATTTGAGCGATCGCCCCACGGGCACAAAATCGAGGTTAAATTAGGGCCTGCCTCCGACACCCTAGATCAACTGATTGCCGACCGGGCAAGCTTTGATTTTGCCTTTATTGATGCGGATAAGGCGGGTTACGTGGAGTACTACGAAAAACTGATTGGCAGCAATTTACTGGCTCCCAACGGCTATATCTGTGCCGACAACACTCTGTTTTTGGGAGAAGTTTACCTGTCAGAGTCGGAGCGATCGGACACTGCCAAGGCGATCGCTCACTTTAACCAGGTCGTTGCTGACGATCCACGAACCGAGCAGGTGCTACTGCCGGTGCGAGATGGCCTGACGCTCATTCGTCGAGTTTGAGGGCTGGGCTAGAGATTATGACCGAAACCTACAAACCCATGTCAACCGAAACGCTGCTGCCTAAGCCAACAGAGACAACATCTCCGATCAAGACCGTTACAGTGGGCCGCAATCTTCAAACTGTCGTTTGGGCAATTCTACAAAATCTTGGCGTATTGGCTCTATTGACAATTGCCCTGCCCTTTAACCTGATGCTCGTGCTTGGATCACTTCTCTGGAGTGGGTTGCGTCGTTCGTCACCATCGGTCATTGCAGCCGAGCAACCTAAAAGCATCTTAATTGCGGGCGGCAGAATGACCAAGGCACTTCAGCTTGCTCGTTCATTTCATGCGGCTGGACACCGGGCAATTTTGATTGATACAGAAAAGTTTTGGCATAGCGGCAACCAGTACTCCAACGCGGTTGCAGCGTTCTATACCGTGCCCGATCCGGCGAAAGATTTGCAGGGTTACATCAATACTCTCCAGGCGATCGCTCGGAGAGAGAAGATTGACTTGTTCATTCCCGTTGCGATTTTTTCTGTGCTTTACTACGACGGTATGACAGAGCATCCGCTGGCCGACTACTGTGAGGTCTGCCATTTTGATGCCGAAACAATTCGGATGCTGGATGATAAGTTTGCCTTTGCAGAACAGGCGCGATCGCTTTCCTTGACCGTGCCCAAGTCCTATCAAATCACATCCCCAGAACAGGTCTTAAATTTTGATTTCTCAAACGAGAAACGCAAATACATTCTGAAAAGCATCCCCTACGATTCTAAGCATCGTCTCGATCTAACCAAACTCCCCTGCGAAACCCCAGGGGAAACGGCGGCTTTTGTGAACAGTTTGCCGATTAGCGAGGCCAAACCCTGGATTTTGCAGGAGTTTATTCCGGGGCAGGAGTATTGTACCCACAGCACTGTTCGCGACGGTCGCTCAACGCTCTACTGCTGCTGTGAGTCCTCTGCCTTTCAGGTGAACTACGAGCAGGTCGATAAACCTGAAATTGCCGCCTGGGTTGAACGGTTTCTGTCGGCTGTTCCGGGTTATGGACAGGCCTCCTTTGACCTGATTCAAGCTGAAGACGGAACGGTTCACGCGATCGAGTGTAACCCCCGCACTCACTCGGCGCTCACCATGTTTTACAACCATCCCGGTGTCGCCGATGCCTACCTGAGTTCCAATGCTCCCCTAGAACCTTTGCAACCGCTCACGAGTAGCAGACCTACCTACTGGCTTTATCACGAACTGTGGCGGTTGAATGAGGTGCGATCGCTTCAACAACTGCAATGCTGGTTTAACAACATCTGGCAGGGTAAGGAAGCCGTTTTTATGGTGAACGATCCCCTACCGTTCTTGATGGTGCATCACTGGCAAATTCCTCTTCTACTGCTCGACAGTTTGAGAAAGCTGAGAAGCTGGATTCGCATTGATTTTAATATTGGGGAACTAATTGAGTAGGAGTTTGCTGGCTTTAACTCAGTTCGGCAGGCTTTTCTTTAGGTAAAGCAGGAATTGCAGCCTTCGTTAAACAAAGGCTGCAAATGAACTGAACCATCCTAGTTTGACATTCTGCGTTCGCCGACAATTTGCCAATTGCTGCTTTCGCCTACAGCGTCACAATCGGCAATGCTGCACAATTGTCGCAATTCGGAATTCAAGCGGGGCAAGAAATGCTCGCGGTCGTTGCAAAGTAACCACAAACCGTTAGGTGAGATATTGCTCACCCCTGTCTGGGAAGTAATTTTTCCATATATATTGATTTGGCCAATCGCCCCAGCCCCGAATCAGAGGTGCTAAACGAGAACCTGATTATCGACTTCGACGATGAAGGCCGCCTGGTGGGCACTATGGCGGAGCATTACAGTCGGGCCGTAACCACCCCCGCCATAGAAGTGAGCCTACCAGGGGAATTGTTGCCGACACTGACGTTGGTAGTGAATTGGATCGGCGCTATGGTCAACAATTGAAATTTACTGGGCGATCGCACCCAAACCCCCGCCCACAACCCGTTATCCTAGATAACGTGCTGCACCTGGTGAGGATTCGATGGATACTAAGGCTTTTAAGCGATCGCTCAACCACTCCGACAAGTACTTTCGCCAGGGGTTTGGCCACGGAGACGCGGTGGCCGGGCAAATGCAGACTGAGTACAACAGCGGGCTAATTCAGGAAATTCGCGATCGCAGCTACACCCTCACTCGCGGCACCGTCACTATTAAGCTGGCCCAGTCCTTTGGCTTTTGCTGGGGAGTCGAGCGGGCCGTAGCGATGGCCTACGAAACTCGCCAGCACTTTCCCACCGAGCGCATCTGGATTACCAACGAAATTATTCACAACCCCAGCGTCAACCAGCGCCTCAAAGACATGGCGGTGGAATTTATTGAAGTGGTAGACGGCGAGAAGGATTTCTCCGTAGTGGGCCAGGGCGATGTGGTGATTCTGCCCGCCTTTGGGGCTAGCGTACAGGAAATGCAACTGCTCAACGACAAGGGCTGCACTATTGTCGATACCACCTGCCCCTGGGTCTCTAAGGTGTGGAACACGGTCGAAAAGCATAAGAAACGCGACCACACCTCCATCATCCACGGCAAGTACAACCACGAAGAAACCGTCGCCACCAGCTCCTTTGCGGGCAAATATCTGGTGGTGCTCAATCTAGACCAGGCCAACTACGTGGCCGACTACATTCTTAACGGCGGTGACAAGGCCGAATTTATGGCCAAGTTTGGCCGTGCCTGCTCCGCCGGGTTCGACCCCGACACCGACCTCGATCGCATCGGCGTCGCCAACCAGACCACCATGCTCAAGGGCGAGACTGAGCAAATTGGCAAACTCTTCGAGCACACCATCTTGAAGAAGTTTGGCCCCCAGGCCCTCAACGACCACTTCCTCAGCTTCAACACTATCTGTGACGCCACCCAAGAGCGCCAAGACGCCATGTTTGAGCTGGTGGATGAAAAGCTCGATCTGATGGTGGTAATTGGCGGCTACAACTCGTCTAACACTACCCACCTGCAAGAAATTGCGATCGATCGCAGCATTCCCTCGTACCACATCGACAGCGCGAGCCGCATTGGCCCCGGCAACCGTATCGAGCACAAGCCCCTTCACGGCGACCTGACGGTAACCGAGAACTGGCTGCCCGACGGCCCCATTACCGTCGGCGTTACCTCCGGCGCGTCTACCCCCGATCGCTCTGTCGAAGACACCATCGAGCATATCTTTGCGATCAAAGCCGCTACGGCGGTGGTTTAAGCCAGGTTAGGGGCTGCCTATGGGCTACGGCGCGATGGGCAAAGCCCAAGCCTTTGGGTTCAACGCGACCCCATTACTATTAATAGAAGGACTCAAGCCATTGTTTAAGGCCAGAGCAATGACCACCACCACTACACTCAAAGACGAAATTTTAGAAGCGATAGACGACCTGCCTGCGGAAACACTGACAGAGATTTTGGTTTACATCAAATCTCGCAAGCCATTAGCCGAAACAGTTAAAGATTCCGCTATCTGGCAAGCCTATCAGCGGTCTAAGCAAAAGCGTGCCGAGGTTTATCGTCGTCTTGCCGACTCCTAATTTTCTCTGCCGAGACGATGTTTTACTGCTTCATGCCGACCAAATCGAGAGTTTTGGCGGCACTCCTGGCGTGCGCGATGAGGGGCTACTAGATTCTGCTCTGGCTCAACCAAAGGCTTCCTTTGGCGGTGAGCTGCTGCATCCTACCTTAGCGGAGCAGGCGGCGGCATACCTGTACCATCTGTCGCGCAACCATCCCTTTATTGATGGCAACAAGCGAACAGCCTTTGCGGTGATGGATACATTTTTAGAGGTAAATGGTTACGGTTTAACCCTTAGCGATGACGACGCTTACGACCTGGTGATGCGAGTCGCCCAGGGGCAGGTGGATAAGGCTACCTTGGCTGAAATCCTGGTGGGTGCTTTAGAACCGCGATCCTAAGCGGTATCGGCGGCGCGGCTGGGCTTTGACGCTTCGGTAAGCTTCGTTACGCCCTGGCTGGGGCTAATTTTGAGGATGGTAGAATAGCGGGGGCGATCGCCAAATTGTCCCAAAATCCTTGAGATTAGCCCCCAGGAGCATCTATGTCACCGAAAATGCTGCGAAATTTTTCGTTTGGCGCGATCGCCCTCGTTTCAGCCAGCACGCTAGCGGTTGCCCCAGCCCAGGCCCAGGAAACTCGCCCCCTGACCGAAAACCCCACCCTCATTCGGGGCTGTCGGCGGCTCAACCAGGCGGCTGAGATATTCGACAACTCCACCCTGGGGCCAACCGCTAACCGCATTGGTACTTTGGCAGCGGGCACGCAGGTTACCCTAACTGGGGCGATCGCAACGGGGCGAGCGCAGGTTTTCTTGGGCGGCGGTACGCTGTCTCCCGTCCAGCCCGTGGGCTGGCTCAGCGCAGCCAATCTCGGCCCCTGTGTTGGTACTCCCCCACCCCCACCCACGGGGGCCTGCTTTAGGGCCAATACAGCACTGGTGGTTAGGTCTGCCCCCTCAGCCGGGTCTTCCGTGCTGGCAGGGTACAACCAAAACGATCTGGTCAGGGCCAGCACCAACCCGCCGACTCAGCAGACTACCGCCGATGGTCGCCGCTGGATGCAGGTAAGTATCTACAGCAACGGCACGGGCTGGATCGCCCGCACCGGCTCCGGTGGGGTAGGTAGCAATGTGACCCCAATCAGCTGTCCTTGATAGCGAGATTGCGTCGCCTCACCGACTTCGCAAAGCGGTGAATCAGGCTACTCTGGGATAGAACACTTGTTCCGTGCCCATGGCTCTACCTCAGCCTAAATCGATTGCCTCTAGTGTGGCCCTGACCGCCGAGCAACAGGCGGCGCTGGCGGCTCTCGATGCGTTTGTGCAGGGCACCGAAAAGCTCTACCTTCTGACGGGCTATGCAGGCACGGGCAAAACTACGCTGCTGCAGGTGTTTGTGAATGGGCTGCGCGATCGCGGCGACGAGCGCCCCATTGTGCTGAGCGCCTTTAGCAACAAGGCCACCAAGGTGCTGGCGGCGATGGCGGCCCAGTGGCGGCTCGATATCGACGCCATGACCTGCTGCAAGCTGCTGGGCCTGCGCCCGGTCATCGACGAAGAAAACGGCAACCAGATGTTTGCGATCGATCGCCAGCAGGCCAGCCAGATCGATCGCTACCGGCTGGTCATTGTTGACGAATGCTCCATGATCAACCAGGAGCTATGGGAGCTGCTGGTCAATGCCGTGTCAAACCTGTACCGGGGCACCCAAATTTTGTTTGTGGGCGACCCGGCCCAGCTGCCCCCGGTGAACGAGCCTGAGTCGGCCTGCTTTCGCCAGATCATTCACAAATCGCAGCTCACTGAGGTCGTGCGCTACGGTGGCGCGATCGGCGTCATTGCCGAAGACATTCGCCGCCACCTGGAGCGCGACTCATTGCCCCGCTTCACCAGCGACACCAACCCCGACAAGACCGAAGGCTGCTTTGTGCTGCCCCGCCGCGCCTGGCACGACCTGCTAATTCGCGCCTTTACCAGCCCCGCCTACCAACAAAACCCCGACCAGGTGCGGGCGCTGGCCTACACCAATCGCCGCGTGGCCCAGCTTAACCACACCATTCGCAGCGCCATCTACGGCCCCAATGCCAGCCGTTTTGTACTCGGCGAGCGGCTAATTGCCGTTAACCCTTGCTTAGAGGAGGAAACCATTGTGCTGCCCACCTCCGGCGAGTGCGAGGTACTGCACATTGCGCGGGGGCGCGAGGGCGAGTGGCCCCTGTGGGTTCTCGAAGTGGAAACGGAAGCAGGAGACTTTAAAACGCTGCGGGTGCTGCACGAGTCGGGCCAGGCCGAGTTTAAGGCCAAGCTCGACTTTTTAGCCAAAGAAAAGCGCTGGATGGAATTTTGGGATTTGCAGCAGCAGTTTCACGCCGTTGACTACGCCTACAGCCTTACCATCCACAAGAGCCAGGGGTCGACGTTTCAGGATGTGTTTGTGGACGTGCCCTCGATGGCGGCGAACCGCAACGTGATCGAGCGCAATCAGCTCTGCTACGTGGCCTTTACTCGCGCCGCTAAGCGATTGTTTTTGTACCAATAACGCCTCGCGGTTGATGCAGAGATGGGATTGAGGGATAGTTATGGCGGGCTGGTGGGCAATGCCCACCCTACTTCAACTTCGCTCAGGGATCGCCACCCACCTACCCATTACCCTATTCCCCCAACTCCCGAATCACCACCTCGTCCCCCACGGCTAGGCCCAGTTCTGTGGCGCGCCCGGCCCGGAGTTCAATCACGTGGTCGACGAGCTGATTGCCGGGACCGTAGGTAGGGCAGGGGTCAGCGGTGCAGGGGGGAGCCTCCGCTAAACCCACGATCTGCCCCTGGTAGATAAACACCATGTCCAACCCCACGGGCACGTTTTTCATCCAAAAGCTGACCGGGCGGGGCCGCCCCATGGGAAACAGCATGCCGCGATCGTCTGGCAGGGCATCGCGGTACATCAGCCCCATCGCCTGCTGCTGAGGGGTGACGGCTACTTCTAGAAAAATGTCTTCACCGCCCAGGGTTGTCACCGCCGTGACGGCGAGCTGCTGGCCGCGAGGATCAGCCATAGGAGCCTCGGTAGTGGTGGGTGTGGATGTGGCACTGTCGGTGGGGGAGGAGGGTGCCGTGGTCGAAGGCGCTGGCCCGCACCCGGCCCCCAGCACCAGGGCGCTCAGCACCAGGCTCCACACCACACTTGGCCCGACGCGGCCAGATAGCCGTAGAGACACCAAACTAGCAAAACGATGGGCCATAGAGAAACCAGAGAAATCAACGGCGAATACACAGCCAGGGCGGTACTATTCTAGTCGCTCGCTGGGCGGATGTTTTCCCCTTACTCATCCACCCCCTTTCTCCCTACGAGAGACGCTAGCGCGTTGGCGAAGCCTGTCCATAGGACAAACGACTCCGCTCAGGGACCATCTCCCTTCGACTCCGCTCAGGGACCGCTACCCATTCACCCCCTTCCTCCTTACGGGAGACGCTAGCGCGTTGGCGAAGCCTGTCCACAGGACAAACGACTCCGCTTAGGGCCCATCTCCCTTCGACTCCGCTCAGGGACCATTTCCCTTCGACTCCGCTCAGGGACCGTCTCCCTTCGACTCCGCTCAGGGACCGCTACCCATCCATCTGCCTGCTTAACTCTCCCGCAGCACGTAGCCCACGCCGCGCACCGTCTGAATCAGTCGCTTGTCGTCTTCACCATCAATTTTGAGCCGCAGGTAGCGCACGTACACTTCAATCACGTTTGACTCGCCGACAAAGTCGTAACCCCAGACATTCTCCAGAATTTGCTCGCGGGGCAGCACCTCGCGGGGGTGCTCCATCATATATTTGAGCAGCTCAAACTCCTTCATGGTTAGCTCGATGACGCGATCGCCCCGCAGGGCATGGCGGTTCTCCACATCGAGCGTTAGGTCGCCAAAGCGCAGGTTTTCGCTATCGCCGGGAGTAGACTGCAGGTAGAGCTGCACCATTCTCAAAAATGCATCGGCCCGGTAGGGCTTGAGAAAATAGTCGTCGGCCCCGCACTCCAGGCAGGCAACGCGGTCTTCAAGGCTCTCTTTAGCCATCAGCAGCACAATCGGCGCTTTAATGCCCTGGCTGCGCAGGGTCTGGCACAGCACCAGCCCCGACTCGCCCCCCAGCAGGCGATCGACTACGACCAGGGCCGGGGTGCTCTCGGTCGCTAGGGCCAGTCCGGCTTTGGCACTGCTGGCCACCACCGGATGGTACCCCGCCTCCTGCAGGTCAAACTCCATCTGGCGAGTTTGACCCTCGTTGGTGCCAATCAGTAGAATGTAGGTGCCTTTGTCGGTAGTACTTATGCCCATGGAGGTGTCTCAGCGTCCTAAAGCGATTCGTGCAACGGTTCGCAGAGGTTAGATTGCCGACCAGCTCTACAAAGTAAGGCGATTATAGCGTGGCACCCTGCCCAATTCGGCCCTGGGGGCTGTTGCTACGGCTGGCGGTTGGCCAAAAAGGCGGTCAGCTCCTGGCCTGTTGACTGGGTTGGGCGTGGCAAAGCTGACTGCTCCAGCCCTGAGGCCACAATCGATGTCACGCTCCAGGGCACGGCAGTTTGCTCCACAATAGGCCCGTATTTTTAACTGAAAGCAGAGCGTTTGAGAGCGCATTTTGCCCTAGAGCCAAACGCGCCGTGTGCCTATTGTTACTGTTATTAACAGAGGCAAAATGCCTAAGCAAATCTTCCCTTTGCATCTCAGTTTGGTGTGTTAGATTGGGCGTAATTTGCTGCTAGAACCTATATCACATGACACTTGCAAAGCGCGGACTAATCCTGGGTGCAACTGCTATCGCGGTGGCTGCGGTAACTGTAACTGGCGCCGGGATTCACCTGTCCCAGAGCAAAGCTTTCTTTGAAGAAAGCCCCAAGGAACTGATTGATCAAGTTTGGCAGCTGATTGACCGCAACTACGTCGATGCTACCTTTAATCAGACCGACTGGGACGCGGTGCGTACCGACTACCTGGGGCGCAACTACACCAACCAGGAAGAGGCCTACGGCGCTATTCGCGAGATGCTGGAGAAGCTGGAAGATCCCTACACCCGCTTCATGGATCCAGAAGAGTTTCGTAGCATGCAGATTGACACCTCCGGCGAGCTGACCGGGGTTGGCATTCAAATTTCCCAGGATGAAGAAACCAAAGACATTGTGGTGGTTGCTCCCATCGAAGACACCCCTGCTTTTGAGGCTGGTATTCGTCCCCAGGACGTAATTTTGGCGATTGATGGCGAATCGACTGAGGGTATGGAGCTCAACGACGCCGTCAGCCGGATTCGGGGCACCGTTGGCTCGGAAGTTACCCTCACCATTCGTCGGGGTGAGCAGGAGCTAGAGGTGCCTATGGTCCGGGCCCGCATTGAAATTCATCCGGTGCGCTACAACGTTCAGGCTGGCCCCGAGGGAGAGGTAGGCTACATTCGCCTGACCCAGTTCAGCGCCAACGCCGCTGAGGAAATGAGCGAAGCCATTAACGATCTTGAGAGCCAAGGGGTAACGGGCTACATTCTCGATCTGCGCTCCAATCCTGGCGGACTGCTGTACTCCAGCATCGACATCGCCCGCATGTGGCTTGACGATGGCATTATTGTTTCGACAGTGAACCGCCAGGGCGTGGTGGATGAAGAGACCGCCAACAGCCGCGCGCTCACCGATAAACCGCTGGTGGTCATGGTTGACGGCGGCTCGGCCAGCGCCAGCGAAATTTTGTCAGGAGCGCTACGCGACAACGAGCGGGCACTGCTGGTGGGCACTCGCACCTTTGGTAAGGGACTGGTGCAGTCGGTGCGCAGCCTGGGCGATGGGTCTGGGGTCGCAATTACGGTGGCCAAGTACCTCACCCCCAACGGCACTGATATCAACAAGAACGGTATCAATCCCGATATTGCCGTTGAGCTCAGTGAAGAGCAGCAGGAGGAACTCTCGACTAACCGTGAGTCTATCGGTACCGCCGCCGATCCTCAATTTGCCGAGGCCCTGAGGGCGCTGGGTACTGAAATTCAGGAGGCCCGTGCTGACAATAACGTTACGACAGCGCCAAGCAACTAGCCGCGCGATCGCAAGCAACCGCTATTGTCAATGATTGGCAGAGGTCTGGGCTACGGCTCGGGCCTTTGTTTTTGGCGGGTCCGCAGCGGGTTGCCCCCCAGCACCAGCAGCACCAGAGCCGCCAGCAGCATACCCGCCGCGGCGCAAAAGGCCAGCAGCACCCCAAAGGGCATCTCAATCGACTGCAGATTGAGCAGGCGAAAGGAGACAGGGGTGGCGTTTTGGACGGCAATGATGGCGATCGCAATCACCCAAACAGCGGGCACCAGGGCAAATACAAGTCTAATCATGGGGGGAGCTTGCCAGGGTAGAGACAGCGGCTAGAGACAAGGGTTGCCAAGACAGGGTTGCCAAGACCCGATGGCGTTGGGTAGTATAGTCAACTGGGCTATACGAGAAAAATCATGGCAAAACGGGTACAGGTAGTTCTCACAGAAGACATTCGCAAGCTGGGCTATAACGGCGATCTAGTCGAGGTGGCCCCTGGCTACGCACGTAATTATCTTATCCCTAACGGGAAGGCCGTGCGCACCACCCCCGGTGTGCTGAAGCAGGTGGAGCGCCGGCGCGAGGCGCAAAAGCAGCGGCTGCTCGAGATTAAGCAAGAGGCTGAAGCTACCAAAACAGCCCTGGACACCATCGGTATGTTTACGGTTCAAAAGCCCGTCGGTGAGAATGAGGCTATTTTTGGTACCGTCACCGCCGCCGACGTGGCCGATGTGATCAAGTCGCTGTCGGGCAAAGAAGTCGATCGCCGCGATATTTCGGTGCCCGATATCAACAAGCTGGGCGAGTACCAGGCCGAGGTGAAGCTGCACCCCGACGTAACCGCCATGGTGAACCTGCGGGTAATTGCTGAGTAGGCCCCTAGCCCTAGCGCCTCACCCCTCATTATCTTGCTAAAACCTCTGAAGCCGGCCCTAGCCCTAGGGCACCAGCTTCGGGGGTTTTTAGGTTTAAACTATTCCCACCTTACGAAAAGCCACTCCCTGTCTACATCCTCCTCGCTCCCCGATCTCCCTCACCCGCCTACCTACCCACATCTTCCTCACCCACCTACTTCCCTCCCCCCCGATCGACTACAATCAACCCATCCCCAACATCTAGCGCTTTGTCTACCTCCTAGCCTCAGCCCTAGTGCCCCATCCCCCGCACCATGGATACCCCCCGCCTCCACCCCGACACCATTGAAGCGGTGCGCGATCGCGCCGATATTGTCGATGTGGTCTCCCAGCACGTGGTGCTCAAGAAGCAGGGCAAAGATTTCGTCGGCCTGTGCCCCTTCCACGAAGACAAGTCGCCCAGCTTTAGCGTCAGCCCCGGCAAGCAGTTTTACTACTGCTTTTCCTGCGGGGCGGGGGGCAACGCCTTTAAGTTTTTGATGGAGCTGAACAAGCGCTCCTTTGCCGACGTGGTGCTGGATTTGGCCCAGCGCTACCAGGTGCCTGTCACCACCCTAGAGCCCGCCAAGCGCCAGGAACTGCAGCGGCAGCTTACCCTGCGGGAGCAGCTCTACGAGATTTTGGCGCTGACGGCAAAATTTTACGAGCACGCCCTCCAGCAGATTGACGGTGCTTCGGCCCTGGCCTACCTCTACGAGCGGGGGTTGAGCGATGCAACCATTCAGCAGTTTCAGCTGGGGTTTGCGCCGGGGGGCTGGCAGACCCTCTACGGCTACCTGGTTGAGCAAAAGCATTACCCGGTGGCGCTGGTCGAGCAGGCCGGGCTGATTGTGCCGCGCCAAAAGGGCGATGGGTTTTACGATCGCTTCCGCGATCGCCTCATGATCCCGATTCGCGATGGGCAGAGCCGGGTAATTGGCTTTGGCGGCCGCGCCCTGGGGGACGAAAAGCCCAAGTACCTCAACTCCCCCGATACCGAGCTATTCGACAAGGGCAAAACGCTGTACGGGCTGGACCTGGCCCGGGCGGCGATCGCCAAAGACGACCGAGCGATCGTGGTCGAAGGCTACTTCGATGTGATCGCCCTCCACGCCGCCGGTTTAGAAAACTCCGTCGCCGCCCTGGGTACGGCCCTGAATGCGGCCCAGGTGCGCCAGCTGCTGCGCTACACCGAATCGAAGCAAATCTTGCTCAACTTTGATGCCGATGTCGCCGGGGTGAAGGCTGCCCAGCGGGCGATCGGCGAAGTCGAAGAGATGGCCTACCGGGGCGACGTGCAGCTGCGGGTGCTGAACATTCCCGATGGCAAAGACCCCGACGAGTTTTTGCGGCAGCACAGCGCTGATGACTATCGCGCCCTGATTGAAGCCGCCCCGCTCTGGATTGACTGGCAGATCCATAACTTGATCAGCGGTAAAGACCTGCGCCAGGCCGACCAGTTTCAGCAGACCAGTCAGGCGGTGGTCAAGCTGCTCAGCGATATCGCCAACGCCGACACCCGCACCCACTACGTGCGCTACTGCGCCGAGATCTTTAGCAACGGCGACAGCCGCCTGGTGCCCCTACTGGCCGAAAACCTCGTTACCCAGGTGCGTCGCCAGCGCCGCACCACCYCCTCAGAAGCCCCCCCGCGATCGGCCCCTGCGACCACCCCCAGCGCCAGTTCCCTAGAACAAGCCGAAGCCTCCCTGCTGCGAATTTTTCTCCATGCCGCCGCCTACCGCGATGAAATTTGTCAGGTGCTCGAAGACCGCGACCTGCAGTTTAGCTACTCCCACCACCGCGCCCTGTGGCGGCAGATGCAGCGACTGCTCACCGACACCGTCGACACCCGCGTTGATTTGGTGGGCCTGCTGCGCAACCAGCTAGCCGACACCGGCCTGGCCACCACACCCCTGCAAACCCTCATGCACCTGAGCGAAAAGACCAAGCGCGACATTCTCCGTGCCCCGCTGGTCATCCGCGCCGCCGCTGCCTGCATGGAAAAAAACCTTTGCGAAAAGCGCTATCGCCACTTTTTGGCCCTGTGGGAAAAGACCGACTGCACCACCGCCCCAGAGCAGTTCGCCGAGTACCAGCGCCAGATCTACGCCGAAAAGCGACGCATTGAAGCCCTCGAAAAAGATCGCCAGGTCACCTTCGAAGACTTGGCCACCATGCCCTGGGTTGGCGAGCAGTACGATTCGCTTGACCGGTAGAACGATTTCAATTTTCGATTTTAGATGTTGCTGAATTGAATCATAAATTGAGACCAGGGCAAACAGTCGTTCGCCCCTACGCAAGGTGTTGAAACAGGCAAGAGGTTTGCCCAAAACCGCAGAGTTTATGACTACCAACAGCCCAATTTGCAGAACGGCAGTTTAAACCGATGAGCGATCTCTCCTTTCCGTGAGGTCAAGGACGACGGAACGTCCTTGTCGATGGGGGTCTGGGGCCAGCGAAATGGCCCCAGCGGCAGATTTGGGTTTGCTCCCATGATTACGCGCCGCAGCAGTTGCCGCTTTTGCCCCAGTTGATGGTGGGCACTGCCCACCCTACGTCTCGCTGCCGAGCGCTATCCTGAACGGAGTTCTGATCAGAAACACCCCCATGCCCAAAGTGGTCATCGTTGGCGCAGGCCCTACCGGGGCCACGCTGGCCCTAATGCTAGCCCAGCGCGGCGTCCCAATCACCCTGATTGAAGCTGCCCGCGACTTTAAGCGCCAGTTTCGCGGTGAAGCGCTGATGCCCAGTGGCCTTGATGCCCTCAGCCAAATGGGCCTAAACCCGCTGCTAAAAACCATCCCCCATCGCCCCCTGAGCGCCTGGGAATTTTGGCTTAACGATCGCCGCCTCTTCCGCGTCGACGAGCCCTTAGGTTCAGCTCGCCCCTGCACCCTGGTTTCGCAACCGCCGCTGCTGGAAGCCCTAGTGCAAGCCGCCCAGCGCAACCCCAACTTTGAGTGGATAGCCGGAACGACCGTAAAAGATCTGCTGTGGCAGAGCGATGGCGAAGCCTCCCAAACCGAAAATCGCGTCACAGGCGTTCACCTTACCGACGGTCGCACCCTCCAGGCCGATCTAGTGATTGGGGCGGACGGTCGCGCCTCCGTGATTCGCCAAAAGGCTGAGCTAACCCTAAAAACCCAGCCTAAAAGTATCGATGTGCTGTGGTTTAAGCTTCCTGCGCCATCGGGCTATGCCGCCGACAATCGCTTTTGCACCGTGGTCAAGAGTGGTCGAGTCTTCAGCCTTTTTCACGGAGCCGAGGAGGGCAAAATGCATCTAGCCTGGGCGATCGCACCGGAGGAACCCACCGAGCAAAAAGACTGGGCCACCACCTTCGCCGCCCTGGTGCCACCGGAGCTAGTTGAGCACTTTCGAGCCGTAGGAGACAACATTTCGTCGCCCCTACGGCTCTCGGTCGTGGTTGGTCGCTGCGATCGCTGGCATCGCCCCGGCCTGCTGCTGCTGGGCGATGCGGCCCACCCCATGTCGCCCGTGCGCGCCCAGGGCATTAACCTGGCCCTGCGCGACGTGATTGTCGCCATCAATCATTTGGTACCAGTGCTGCAACGGTCGGAGAATGCGGCCTCAGCGGCGATCGATCGCGCCCTGGTCAGTATTCAGGCAGAGCGCGAACCTGAGATTATTCAGGCCCAAAAACTGCAGGCTCACGAAGCCAGCCGGGGGGAACTCCTGCGTCGATTTGAAGTTTTGCGCCAGGGGCTCAGCCAGTTTTCGCCCCTGGTTGGGCCTCTGGTGAAGCGGGTCTGGACTCAACAACAGCGGCCCCTGCGCGAGGGGATTACCCCCGTGCGGCTGGAGGTTTAGAGACGCCTGCCTCACGCCCCGCCGCTGCTATAGCCAAGCCATCGCCAGAACGGTTAGGACACGACTTGTACCCTCTGAATCGATGGCTATACGCCGGCCAGCACCGTTGACCAAAATGTGAGCGCCAAAGGCCTAAACGCCTGAGGCAACATGTGGCGATTGGTACAGGGTGTCAGCCTCGTAGCAAGCCCCCAAGATTAAAAAGGAAAGCGCTGCTATAGCGGTGGCCAGTTCGCTTAGGACATCAGTAACCACTATTGGCGAAAACTCGGGCGGCGAATTGGCGTATAGCCATCGCTCCAGAACCTCTGGCATGTCCTAACTGTCCTGGCGATGGCTATAATAGCGCCTCCCCTGCCAAGGTGTTCGAAAACGTCATCAACTTGAGCCAGCCCCGCGGCTTTTGCTGCTCCTCCCACGTCATGTATTGCTTCTTTAAAGAAACTGGTGGCAGTGCAGAAAAAATGCGACGGGCTCAAACTGGGGAACAGCTAAAGACCATCGCATTTTGCTCAAGCGCTACGGACTGATACCGAATCCTATTGGGTTACAGCCAGTTTGTAGGGGCATTACACTGCAACGCCCCTGCGAGATCCCTGTTCTAAATCAGGGGTTCTCAATGCGGATTTCGTATGATATTAGTCTTCGGGAATAGCCGAAGGATAGATGCCTGTGGCGACCAGAACAGGCCGATTGCTGTATTCAGCCTCTAGCTGTTCCTGCAGTTCTAGATCCCAGCCTAGGTCGTAGTCGCGCTCAAAGTCAGCGACCACAAAGGGACGCAGTGTGCCAGTGACGGCAACTTCTTCACCGTCAGCGATCGTAGGCAGCTGGGCCGAAGGCTGAGGCTGCTGAACCCCATCCCTAGGCGAGGCATAGATAACCAGCAAATCTTCTGAACCCAAGAGTCGGTCTTCATCCAGGGTGAAAGCAGCCCCACTCTGAATATCTTCCACTTCGCCAGTTACGGCTAGCGTTTCGCCGTAGTACTGCTCAGGATTGCTGGTGATTTCGCCCGGTTCTGGAGCCAGAGCAATGGATTGAGCAATAATAACAGGCTGCTCTTCGTAGTCTTGATAG
This sequence comes from Nodosilinea sp. LEGE 06152, assembly GCF_015207525.1. Lineage (GTDB taxonomy): Bacteria > Cyanobacteriota > Cyanobacteriia > Phormidesmidales > Phormidesmidaceae > Nodosilinea. The sequence goes on along the minus strand of NZ_JADEWR010000033.1, from coordinate 13,549 downwards.
AGGTTTGGATCAAGGGTTAAGTCAAACTCTTGCTCGGTCTCTGAAATCAGGAAGTTACGAACTTCTCCAGTTACCTGCACCTCAACATTGTCTTCCGGCAGCAGCAGGGGTTCGCCTGATGCATTGATGACCAGGATAGGCTCACTGCCAAAGAACTGTTCATCGCTAACAGTGAAGGAATTATCGCCTACCTTCTCAACGGGCGCACTCCTGATGGTGACGATTTGACCGATGTAGCCTTCGGTATTTTCGGTGATTTCCTCGGTTTGCACATTCGTTGTGCCGTCGGCGGTTTCGGTTTGAGGGGCGCTTTCAGCACAGGCCCCCATCAGTCCGGCAATTAGACCGAGAGCAAGCGTACTCCGGAGAAATTTTTGTTTTCTAGAAGAACCGCTGAGCGGCTGATCGTTGCCAAAACCGTTTTTTTTGCTAGTTGGCTGAATCATAATCGTCTACTCCAAACTTCAACACGACTATCGCTGAAGAGCTGCTGAATAAAATGCCTCGTTGGCGATTCTAAAGGCAGAATTTCTTTAGCGCATTAACTACTTACATCGATAGTCGATATTTCACTGTTGCGATCGCCAGTTGCTTTTTTACTTAACACACTTATAGTCGCTTGTAGGGTTATCTGTCGTCTGTCAAAGAGGCAGTATGGCGTATCTGTCTTTAGACATAAAGAAGACGGCTAGAGAGCGTGCCAGAGAGCGAATTTTCGCACATGTTTTCTATGTCTGTTTGAGATTTGGAGTCGAGATCTAGAGCATTGTTTTAGCGGCTGACTGGGGCTGCTGTAGTGCCGCTAGGGCTGCGTGGTACTGCTTTTCTATAGTTTTTAGGTCCTGTTGGTAATCGAAGTTTTGTTGGCTACTGTGCCAGATGGCTTCAAGGTGCTGCTGCAGGATGTAGCGCTGTTTAAAGTGGCGGGTAAACGGGGCAATGGCGGCGATCGCCGCCATCAGCCGACCCACTACGACGCTGTCGGCGCTGCCGTACTGGCGGATTTGGTTAAAGGCTGTATCTGCCAGGGTCTCAAAGTTTACCGGGGCCGCAATTACCCGCAGGGTGCGCGACTGGTCGTAGCGGTAGGGAGACGGCAGCTCACGGTCGGCAAGCCGCGCCAGCCCTTCTGCCAACCGATCGATACAGCGAATGGCCGTAAATGGATCATTGACGGCGGGAGACAAGGCCCGAAGGGCAATTTCGACCAGTTGCTCAATTGGAAACGCGACGTTCTGCTGCTCAGTTAGCTCGCGGCCCATGATAAACGCTTGATTAATCTGCTTGTCGAGGTGGTCGGTAATGCGATTGGCCGGGTAGGCCATCACCAGGGGGCTACCCTCGATAATGAAAGCGCCTGGATAGGCCTTGACCTGAAGCAAGAGATTTTCATCGCAGGCCACCTGCATCAGGGTCTCATCTTCAATCCCTTGCAGGTAGCCCGTTTGCTTAGACCGCACGGGCCGGGCGGCGGCTGCAAAATCGGTAGGCATATCCCCGGCGCTCTCGTCCTGTTGGTTGAGTTCGTGGCCTAGGGCATCTGGAAACAGACGGTTCGTGACTCGCTCTAGATCGTGGCTGACTTCGGCAATCACGTGGGATACCTGAATGATGGTAGAAGCGTGGTGAATAAAGTAAATCAGCACCCCAATGCTGGCTATGGCTAGCAAAACCCCCACCGTCACTGATATCTGGGGCACAAACAGTTGATAGTCTTCTCCCCGAATGGTACGCAGCACCAGCAAACAGTAGATAAACGTGGCAATGAAGGTGCCTAGCACGATCTGATTGCCCTGATCCTGCATAAAGTTGCGCAGTAGGCGCGGCCCAAAATGGGACGACGCCAGCTGCAGGGCCACAACGGTAATTGAAAAGGCAGTAACGGCTACGGTCACCATTGACCCCGCAATGACCGACAGCACTGCCCGTGCCCCATCGGCTCCGCCCTGGTAGATCCAGCTAAAGGCGCTAATATCGACAGATTTTGAGCGGTCTAGGGCTAGCAGAGAAAACGCCAATGCGATCGCCTCAGCAGCCATGAGCGTTGGCAAAAACCAGTAGCTCGATCGCAGGCTATCCCAAAATTTGCTGAGCTTGATATGTTTCATGAACGGACCGAGATCGAGAAAGGTTAAGACGGTGGTAATTGAATTGGCCCAGCCGTTAAGCGTATTCCATCTCAATCAACGTCCCTTTAGAGGTCGCAGACTGGCCCCGTTGGGACTGTTGCCGTAAAACTTTGGCTCAGCATTGAGCTGGAACAATCTAAGCCCGGTTGGCCGAACGCCCCTTGCCGTCTGAGTTCAGTTCAGCTAGCTGGCGCAGCGAGCCTCCGATGCTGCGCGGCTGGGGTGCCTCGCCTCTGCGGACGGGCCAGCCCTCGCGCTGACGGGTGCGATCGCCGTCTGTTTCCTCGGTCTGGTCGTGGAACAAAATTTGCTGGGTAGGGAAGGGCATATCAACACCGTTCGCCGTTAGCTTATTTTTAATGTTTGTGAGTACCTGATCTTGCAGGTCGAGCACGTCGGCGCGGCGGGGTGGCTGCACCCACCAGCGGGCGCGCAGGTTGACCGTGCTATCGGCCAAGTCGACGACAATCACGTCGGGTGCGGGGTGAGGCAGTACCCCGTCTGTGTCGTGCACAGCTTCGAGAATTAGGTCTTTGGCGGTTTCGATATCATCGCCATAGCCAATGCCGACGTCGTACTCCAGACGGCGGTTTTCAAAGGCAGTGTTGACCAAAACCGAATTGGTAAACAGCTCCGAATTGGGAATTACTATGCGGCGGCCGTCGTAGGTTCTAATGGTGGTAGCGCGAGTTTCAATGTTCTCGACTGTGCCCTCAAATTCTTTAAAGATAATCTGATCGTCAATTTGAAACGGCTCGGTCAGCAAAATTAGAATGCCCGCCAGGAAATTTTGCAAGATATCCCGAAAAGCAAAACCGATGGCAACCCCGCTGATACCCAAAAGCTGAATTAGGTCTCCGGCCTGCAGCGATGGAATAATAATTGAGAGGGCGACAAAAAGACCGACCAAAACGGTACTACCCTGGGCCAAACGTCCCAGAACCAGGCCCACATTTCGAGTGCGCCGCTGCCGCTGCGTCAGTCGCCTAACCGTTGTTCGAATGCCCTTGGCAACTAAAAAGAAGATCAAAAATACGACAATGGCCAAGGCGATGTTGGGCAATAACGCCAGAAAGCCGTTGGCCATCGCCTGAATTTTTTCCCAAATGGGAGAATAGTCAAAATTCATGAAGCTAGAGAATAATATCTCTGCCAGCTTATAGAAGAATAAGGGATTTGACCTCTATCTTCAGCGGGCTAATGGGCCTGGTGGATCAATTACGAGAAGGAGGGGCTTCTAAAACACTGATGCTGACCAGCGGCGTCACATCAAACCCCTGGTCGAGCAAGTGGGTTTGAATCGCCTGGGTCAGCTCAGCTCGAATCGCGGCGTCAGAGTCATCACTGCCGGGCTGGCGCTGCACGTAGATCTCAGACAGCAGTGTGTTTTGGCCCTGAATGCTGGATCGAGTAAACCGGGACGTTGACTCTACCAAGTCGACCTGGGGAAATTGCTGAATGACGGTTTGCACCTCGGCATTGGCCCGCTGGGCGCGACTGGAGCGCTCTAAACTGGGCGGGTTTGACAGCTGCCAGGTGAGCAACGCGGCGATCGCGATCGCACTTACCCCTAGCGCCACCGGAAACACCCCGCGTTTGCCCCGCCGGTAGCGCGCCCCCTGGGTAGATAGCCCAAAGGTGCGGAACAAAACTGCCGCCGACAGGTTAATGCCGCTGAGCTGCAGCAGCAGCAGAAACACCCCGTTGACCACCATATCCCAGCGGCCAATGGCCATCGACATGCCGATAATGCCCGCCGGGGGAGCTAGCGAGGCGGCCACCAGCATGCCGGTAGCCGTGCCCGAAACCAGGCTGCTGCGCTCAGACTGCACCAGGTTGGCTGCCCCCGCCGCCCCTGCCGCCAGGGGCAGCAGCACCGCCACCGCTGAAATCTGGCTGTTATCGATCATCAGCGGGGTGGCAATCTGCTGCCGAAACACCAGGCTGAGCAGGGCCGCCACCCCAATAGTGACCAGCAGAGCAATGAAGTAGCGCAGCACGCTGCGGCCAATCAGGTGGCGATCGCCCCGGGCCGAGGCGATCGCCGTATTCATGGCGGGTCCGGCAAAGGGGGCAATTAGCATCGCCGCTACCAGCAGATAGTTGGTGTTTGTAAACAGCCCAATCCAGACGACCACGCCTGCGATCGCGGCATAGCTCAAAAACCCTTTCCACGAGCCCACGCTCTGCAGCCCGGCCAGAAAAATCTCAATCGGGCTGCGCTCCTCCACCTGGGTGACCTGTTCCGCCGCCTGCTCGGCGGGAGGATGCAGAGCCATAACCCCGCTCGGCAGCAGGGTAACCCTTAGCTCCGGCAGATCCTGAAGCGCCTCTAGCAGCGGCTCTACTCGCTGATTGGAGACATGCACCAGCACTATGTCGTGGGGCGTATCACCCGTGGTCTGCCACTGGGCTAGGTTAGTGCCCCGGCAAGCCTGGGCCTTTTGCAGCACCGTCTGGCCGCAGCCCCAGGGCGCTTGAATCAACAGTTGGCGCATAGCAAGTCTAGAGATAGAAATCGTTCAATCACGTTCCTATCCTGAGGATGGTTGGCGGTTTGGGCATCGCCTGTAGGGGGAGTAGCCGGTTGGGTCGAAGGGGATAGGTTTGTAACTGTTCCTTGAGCGAAGTCGACAGAACGGCTATTTTCAGCGCCGGTCCCTGTCGTGTATCCCCAATTTCTAAAAGGCCAAACTCTAGGGGCGCAGGCGTAGCCGAGCCAAAGGCTCCGTCGCCAGCGATCGCAGTCGATAAAACGCCAGGAACTACGGCGGGCCAGCACCCACAGCAACAGCTTTTCGAGCGTGAGCGGCGTGGAGCGCTCGCTCGAAAAGCTTAGTCTAGCCCCAGCTCGCGCTTGAGCAGGTTGATCGACTTTTCGCCAATGTAGTTGTCGCAGACCACCAGCTTGGGCGGGCGAATTAAGTCTTCGCGGGCTTCGGCGATCGCCTCTTTGACCGAGGGCAAGCTAGCCTCGTCAAATACCACAATGGTCTGGGCGCTATGGATGACGGCGTTGAGCTTGTAGGTGTCGTCGGTTTGGGCCGACATCAACAAAATCTCGTCGCCCCGCAGGCTGTAGCTGATCACCTCCGCCGCCCGCAAAATGCCGGTGCTAACGCTGACCATACCCAGGCAGGTGCCCTTGGGCAGATCCTTCAGCAGGCCCAGCTCTTTTTTGTAGTCATAAATATCGACCGGAATCACCCGCACCGACTTGGGCGCGGCGATCGCCTCCGCCTCACTAATAAAGTAGCGGCTGGTAACCACCGTACCCGATCGCGTTTGGGCCAAAATCATGTCGAGCTCTTCGAGCGGCACCAGCTGCACCGGAATGTGCAGCGCGCTCTCTAGCTCGCGCACCATTAGCTGCCCGGCCCCAATGTCCTGACTCGGAGCCGTCACCAGCACCCGAGCGCTACAGCGCAGCCGCCAGTCGATTTCGGCCAAAAACAATTCTCGCGCCTGGTTGAGTGAGCAGCCCTGGCGCAGCAGCTCGTCGAGACCCGACTCGACCACGTCGCGGGCTTGGGGAAACTCGGCCCACAGCACGGTTTGGGGGCGGGCGCTCTCGGTGCTGTTTTGCTCGCGCACGTAGATGCCAGAGCCGGGCATGGCCTCGACCACCCCGGCATCTTCGAGCTGACGGTAAACTTTGCTGATGGTGTTGCGGTGCAGCCCCGTCTGCATGGCCAGCTGCCGGGTGCTGGGCAGTCGGTAGCCAGGTGGGTACTGCCGCGATGCGATCGCAAACCAAATCTGGTCGTAAAGCTGGGTCGACGCCGGAATCTCGCTGTCGGGCTGAATGTGAAACTGCACCACCAAACTACCTCCCGGCTGTCGCTAGACAACACAATTTCAACAAACTCAGTCTATATACACCGGCCATACTGCTAATTTAGGACGAATTTTAGAAAAGTCGCCGGGTTCTGGCCGACCGCTGCGGCTGCCGCAATGATTTTTGACATATTGATTTTTTTGACAATTGTAGATCTCCTGACCGAGGTTGGGGGTCGACGGCCGAGCGATCGCCCCCAGCCCAGCGCTTAAACCCCGGCGCTAAACCCTGAGGTTAAAGTAAACGTGACGACTATGGGCAATCCTGCCATGACTTCTCTAGTACGTACCGAAACTATTGCCATTCCCAGCGGCGATACCGAAATTTTGGCCTACCTGGCCGCCCCCTCGCGCCCCGGCCGGTTTGGAGCCGTGGTGGTGATCCAAGAAGTGTTTGGCGTCAACAGCCACATTCGCGAGGTGGTCGAGAGAGTCGCCGGGGCAGGCTATGTGGCGATCGCCCCCCACATCTACCACCGTCAGGCCCCCAGGTTTGAGGTGGGCTACGACGAGGAGGACCTGGCCCTGGGCCGCACCTACAAACAGGGCACCAAGGCCGCAGAACTGCTGGCCGATGTGCAGGGGGCGATCGCCTACCTCTACAGTCAAGACAACGTCGCCCCCGATGGCGTTGGCTGCATTGGCTTTTGCTTTGGCGGCCACGTCGCCTACCTGGCCGCTACCCTGCCGGAGGTGAAGGCTACCGCGTCATTCTACGGCGCAGGCATTGCCACCCTAACCCCCGGCGGCGGCGAGCCCACCCTCAGCCGCACCTCTAAGATCGGCGGCACCCTCTACGGCTTCTTTGGCGAAAACGACGCGCTGATTTCGGCCCAGGAGGTTGACCAGATCGAAGCGGCCCTGAGCGAGCACGGCGTGCCCCACAAAATCGTGCGCTACCCCGGTGCCGACCACGGCTTTTTCTGCGATCAGCGAGCCAGCTACAACCCCGCCGCCGCCCGCGACGCCTGGGAGCAGGTTCTGGAACTGTTTAAGACCACGCTGCCTGTCGCTACGCCTTAATTTACAGAATCCTGTCGCTACCCAATATGCGGTCTAGCATTGTCTGCCAGCTCAGCTCGATGCTGGCAGTGCTCTACTTTTCGTAGCTATTGCCTCTGTAAGCGATGTCGTAAATAAAAATCTCGTCGTCGTCTGTCCTGATTTGAAAGATGACGCGCACCTTACCGACGCGAATCCTAGAAAACTGCTCTAGCCCTCCCTTGAGCTTTTTGATATCTAGTTCTTCGGGTGGATAGATTTTTTGGGTTTCGAGGCAAGTCTTGAGAATGCCTATTTTTGCCAAAACAGAGCCGCAAGCTTTGGTTCTAGCTGTTTCAGAAACCGATCTGCTGATTTACTGAGTTTGACTTTCATCGCCAAACCAGCCGGTTACGTCAATAAAATCCTTGTCTTCGTAGTCGCTGGGGGAGAAACTTGCTTCAATATCGGCCTGTTCCTCATCATCTACGTAGGGCGTTAACAGTTCAAAAAACTTTAACCACTCTTCGCGCATAACTTCCCGAACGCTCTCTTTGATTAGCGCTTTAAGGGCTTGGGCGTTGAGGGTGATGGTTGGTTCCATGAGCCTTACTCTAAGTTCCGTGGCGCTTGATGATGGTGGAATGCCGTCTTTCGTCTATTATCGCACCGGGACTGGCGACATTTGGTGGCTGGGCCGTGTTTTCAACCCACACAGGAGGGACGGCCCCTGGCCTGTTTTTGGGGATCAGGCGTGGCAACGCTGATGGGAATAAGGACTTTAGCCCCAGAATTGATCACACGCCCTATGCTCACCTATAGCGATCGCTTATGTTCCCCTTCAGCCTTTTGAACCATTGCCTGCGCCCCGCCGCGAGATAATGTAAAAGCTGATACTTTTTTGCCGGGGGTGGCGAATCGCTAGCCCCAGACTCCGCTTTTATTCCCGCTCCTCCATCGCCCACACCCCCTATGGCCTACTATCTCTCCCCCCGGTTTCTCGAAAAGCTGGCGGTGCACATCACCAAAAACTACCTGAAGCTGCCCCAGGTCAAAATTCCGCTGATTTTGGGCGTGCACGGCCGCAAGGGCGAGGGCAAAACCTTTCAGTGCGAGCTGGTGTACGAGCGCATGGGCATTGAGGTCGTACACATCTCAGGTGGCGAGCTAGAAAGCCCCGACGCAGGCGACCCGGCCCGGCTAATTCGCCTGCGCTACCGCGAGGCCGCCGAACTGGTGCGGGTGCGGGGCAAAATGGCCGTGCTAATGATCAACGACATTGACGCTGGGGCGGGCCGCTTCGACGCCCTCACCCAGTACACCGTCAACACCCAGCTGGTCAACAACACCCTGATGAACATTGCCGACAACCCCACCAATGTTCAGCTTCCCGGCAGCTACGACGAAAACGAGATTCAGCGGGTGCCGATTATTCTCACCGGCAATGACCTCTCGACCCTCTACGCGCCGCTGATTCGCGACGGCCGCATGGAGAAGTTTTACTGGGAGCCAGACCGCAGCGATCGCATCGGCATTGTGGGCGGCATCTTTGAGCCTGACAGACTCTCCCAGTCTGACATCGATACGCTGGTCGATACCTTTCCCACCCAGGCGATCGACTTCTTTGGTGCCGTGCGAGCCCAGATCTACAACGAGCAAATCCGCGACTTCATCTATTCTGTGGGGTTAGAGAACGTCTCTCGCAGCGTGGTTAACACTACCACGCCGCCCACCTTCCGCAAGCCCGACTTTAGCCTGTCGCATTTAATTGAGGTGGGCGATCGCCTGGTGCGCGAGCAGCGCCGCGTCAGCGACATGCGCCTGGCCAACGAATACAACCGCGTCCTGCAGGGGGCTATGCCGGGGGCATCCTCAGCGCCCACCTCAGACAGCTTCTACCGTGCCTACAACCCCAACGACACCCCCGCCGCTGCTGAGGGTGCTACCGGGGGCGATGCCGTCAGGCCGTCTAGCAACGGCAACGGCGGCTCGTGCCCCATGCCCGATTCCTCCCAGTCCATCTACTCCCCTACCCCACCCATCTACGCTCCTACCCATCCACCCTCCCCCCCATCCACCCTCCCCCCCGACCTGCGCCAGCAAATCAACGCCATTCTCTCCCAGGGCTATCGCCTGGGCATTGAGCATGTGGATAAGCGACGGTTTCAAACCAACGCCTGGCAGAGCGGCCCCGCCATCTCCGGGCAGGATGCGGCTACCGCCAGCGCCGCAGTGGAGCGCTGCCTGAGCGACTACGCCCAGGACTACGTGCGGCTGATCGGCATCGATCCCAAAACTAAGCAGCGGGTGATGGAGCAGATTATTCAGCGACCTGGGCAATAACCCCCTTGCTGCCCCATTTTTGCAATCACTATTATTTACAATCATCAATCATTCAGCAGGAGCATTTGGTGGCACGATGAAGAGCTAAAGCCTCTCCTGACCCGATAGGCGCGAGGAGCGGCTGCTGCTTTGAGCTAATAGGTAGATTTGACCAAAATGCACGAGAATGATCGCCTTTCGTCAGGTATTAAGGGACTCAATGAAGTCTTGGACGGAGGGCTACCGGCGGGGCAGACGTACTTGGTTAGGGGAGGGCCAGGCTGCGGCAAAACGACTTTAGGGTGGCATTTCCTCACCGCCGATCTAGACGATGGTACCCCCCGGCTGTTTATCAGTTTGGGAGAATCCCTCGATCAGCTGCGGCGCAATGGTGCGGCCTCGGGCTTTGCGGTCGATGCGGTGGAGGTCTTAGATTTAAGCCCCAGCGCCGACTTTTTTGTCCATAACCAGGGCTACGACATTTTTGCCGCCGCCCAGGTCGAACAAACTCCGCTAACGGAGCGCATTGTTGAGCAGGTCAACGCGCTCAAACCCAAGCGGGTGTTTATCGATTCGATGACTCAGCTGCGCTACCTCTCTACCGATGCCTACCAGTTTCGGCAGCAGGCAGTGGGGTTTCTGCGATTTTTAGTCGCCGCTGGGGCGACGGTGCTGTTTACTTCCGAGGGCAGTCAGGAAGCCCCCGATGAAGATTTGCAGTTCATCAGCGATGGCATTATGACCCTGCAAATACAGGACTATGGGCGGGTTCTGGAGGTGACTAAACTGCGGGGTAGCTCGTTTCGCAAGGGCCGCCATGCAATGCGCATCTGCGATCGCGGCCTGGTCGTGTTTCCGCAGCTGGTCTCTAGCGGAAGTCCTGGGGCAGCCGCGCCGGGGCGAATTTGCCCGGCGGGTATTCCTGAGATTGACGAGCTGCTCAACGGCGGCATCGAGAGCGGCACCGTCACGATTATTTCCGGCCCCAGCGGCGTGGGCAAAACCACCCTGGGTTTGCAGTTTATTAAAGAGGCGGCGGGGCGGGGCGATCGCTCGGTCGTCTACCTGTTTGAGGAGGCGGTCGAGACTCTGCTCAACCGCTGCGAGGGCATTAACATTCCGGTGCGGGCCATGGTCGAACGGGGCACCCTGGCGGTAATTAAGGTTGACCCGCTGCTGTACTCCCCCGACGAGTTCGCCAACCAGGTGCGGCTGGAGGTTGAACAGGCCAATGTCCAAATCATCATGATCGACAGCGTGCTGGGCTATAAGCTGTCTTTTCAGGCCGACGACCTGATTCGCAATATCCACAGCCTCTGTCAGTACCTCAAGGGTCAGGGCGTTACCACCCTGCTGACCAACGAAGTTGAGTCGATTACCGGCGACTTCAAGGCGACGGAGCTGGGCGTGTCCTACCTGGCCGACAACATTATTTTTCTGCGATACCTGGAAATTCGCGGCCAAATGCGGCGGGCGATCGGCGTTTTGAAGAAGCGCCTCAGCGATTTTGAGAAGACTTTACGGGAGTTTGAAATCTCGCGCTACGGCATCAAGGTGGGGCGGCCGTTGACTCAGCTGCGGGGCATCTTGAGCGGAGTTCCTGAATTTATTAAATCGTCTGATGATGAGCGTTGATTCTGACCAAGGCTCGTCTGAGCCACCTGTCGATCTAGATAGCCGCTATCAATATCGCATCTTTTTAGGCATTGAGCATCAGCAAAATCAGCAGCTGCTGGCAAAATTGCTGGGGCAGTTTTACAGCCTGCAAACCTCTCCCATAGATGTGCGGAGCTGGGGCAGCGCCTATGATTTGTGCATTTTTGACAGTCTCTTTTTGGGTCGGTTTAAAGAGCGCATTGCGGCCCAGCGGGAGGCGGCCAGCCCCGTTTTTTTGCCCTTTTTGCTGCTGCTAAAGCGAGCCCACCTGCCTTTGCTAACGCCCTCGCTGCGTCAGCAGGTCGACGATGTGATTACCATGCCCGTGGATCAAACTGAGCTGCTGCTGCGGGTGGAGTCGCTGCTGCGGGCCAGGCAGCAGGCCCTCAAGCTCAGCGCCCTGCTGGCCCAGGAGCAGCTGCTAGAGCAGCAAATTTTGGCCGATAACCAGGTTCTGCAGGCGATGGCGGTGCAAGATAGCCTCACCGGCATTTCTAACCGCCGCGCCTTTGACGACAAGCTGGCCTACGAGTGGAAGCTGGGCCGCCGGGAGCAGACCTCGCTAGCGGTGGTGCTCTGCGATGTTGACCACTTCAAAGCCTACAACGACACCTACGGGCATGTTTTGGGCGATCAGTGTCTGCGGGCGATCGCCGGGGTGCTCGATACCGTTATTCGCCGTCCGGCCGATATGGCGGCTCGCTACGGCGGCGAGGAGTTTGCCCTGGTATTGCCCAACACCGATCGCGAGGGAGCAATGCACATTCTCAACCGCATTCGCCGCACCCTCAAAGCCCGCGCCATTCCCCATCAAAACTCGCCCACCAGCCCCTACGTCAGCTTCAGCGTGGGGATGGCGGTGGCGGTACCCTCTGACACCATTCAGCCTGACGATCTGGTGAGAGCTGCCGATGCTGCTCTCTACCAGGCTAAAGCCGCAGGTCGCGATCGCGCCGTTGTTGCCCCTGCCCTAGACGGGGGCTAGCTGCCTCGGTAGGTACTGTACGACCAGGGCGACACCAGCAGCGGCACATGAAAATTGCCGCTGGGGTCGGCCACCGTAAAGCGAACGGGAATTTGATCTAAAAACGGTGGTTCCGACAGAGCTGCGCCGGTTTTGGCAAAGTAGGCCGCCACATCAAAGGTAATCTCGTAGGTGCCTTTGTGCAGCTCGTCGCCCTCCAGCAGGGGGGCGTCGGTGCGGCCATCGCTGTTGGTTTCGACAGTGGTTAGCGCCGTCTTGATATCGGCCTCTTTATTAATGGCCCAGACCGTCAGCCGCAGTGAGGCGGCAGGTTTACCCAAGGCTGTGTCAAGAACGTGGGTGGTAAGTCGGCCCATTGTGATGTCAAATCGTGCGGAATAGCTACAGACAAAGCATATAGTAAGTCGCTAACAAGAGGGGCTATCGGGGGGCACATTCCGCACAAATTGCCTCAAAACGGCATCTACCGACTTTTGGGCGACTTTGAGGGCAATGGCCGATAATAAAGACTCTGTATAGCAGTATGTCTAGCGCCCCATGTCTAACGCCTTCCTCGATCGCCTCCACAGCCCCGATCGCCCGGTCATGGTCTTCGACGGGGCCATGGGTACCAACCTCCAGGTGCAAAACCTGACCGCCGACGATTTTGGCGGCCCCGAGTACGAAGGCTGCAACGAATACTTGGTGTTCACCAACCCTAAGGCGGTCGAAACCGTGCACCGAGGGTTCCTCGAAGCCGGGGCCGACGTGATCGAAACCGACACCTTTGGCGGCACTGCGATCGTGCTTGCCGAGTACGACCTGGCCGACAAAGCCTACGAACTCAACAAAACCGCCGCCGCCCTGGCCCGCCGCGTCGCCGACGAATACTCCACTCCTGAGAAACCCCGCTTTGTGGCAGGCTCCATGGGACCCGGCACAAAGCTGCCCACCCTGGGCCATATCGACTTCGACACCCTCAAAGACTCCTACGTCGACCAGGCGAAAGGGCTGATCGACGGCGGTGTCGATCTAATGCTGGTGGAAACTTGCCAGGACGTGCTGCAGATCAAAGCCGCCCTCAACGGCATTGAGGAAGCCTTTACCGCCACCGGCAAGCGCCTGCCGCTGATGGTCTCCGTCACTATGGAGCAGCAGGGCACCATGCTGGTCGGCACCGAGATGGCGGCGGCGCTAGCGATTCTCGAGCCCTACCCCATCGACATCTTGGGCCTCAACTGCGCCACCGGCCCCGACCTAATGAAAGACCACGTGCGCCACCTGGCCGAGCAGTCGCCCTTTGTGATCTCCTGCATCCCCAATGCCGGTCTGCCAGAGAATGTGGGCGGCCACGCCGTCTACCGCCTCACCCCCACCGAGCTGCGCATGTCGCTGATGCACTTCATTGAAGACCTAGGCGTGCAGGTAATCGGCGGCTGCTGCGGCACCCGGCCGGAGCATATTGCGCAACTGGCAGAATTGGCGAAGGATCTGCGGCCAAAGCAGAGACCCGTTAGGGTAGGCGAGTGGGCGAGTGGGCGTGTAGGCGAGTCGCCCAATGCAGAACACCCACCCTCCTATCCATCCACCCTCCTACCCTCCTACCCTCCTACCCCCCCCCCCCCCCCCCCCCCCCCCCCCCCCCCCCCCCCCCCCCCCC
>NZ_JADEWR010000032.1 GCF_015207525.1 Nodosilinea sp. LEGE 06152 | reverse complement strand
TCCACCCGCCTACCCACCCACTCACTCACCCCCACCCCCTCTACCTCAAACCCATCTTTGGAAAAGCGCTGACCCTGCCACCGTCCTCTCCGGCGATCGCCCCCGATCCCCTCCACGAGCTGCGAGTGGAAGGGTTGACCTATCGCTACCCAGGCAGTGGCGGCATTAGCGACATCAGTTTTACGCTGAAGGCGGGCAGTTTGACGGTAATCACCGGACGCGTTGGCGCGGGCAAAACCACGCTGCTGCGCGTGCTGCTTGGTCTTTTGCCCAGACAGTCTGGTTTTCTCTATTGGAATGGTCAGCCGATTCTCGATCCGGCGAATTTTTTGGTGCCGCCTCGGGCTGCCTATACGCCGCAAATTCCCCAGCTTTTCAGCGCCTCACTGCGGGAAAATCTGCTGCTGGGGCTGGGGGATACTGTAGGTCAGGAACAGCTGGATCGGGCGATCGCTGCCGCCGTCTTCGATCGCGATCTCGCCACCATGCCCGAGGGCTTAGAAACTTTGATCGGCACGCGCGGCTTTCGCCTTTCTGGTGGCCAAAAACAGCGGGCCGCCGCCGCCCGCATGCTGCTGCGTCAGCCCGCCCTGATGGTGTTCGACGACCTCTCCAGCGCCCTCGATGTCGAAACCGAACAGCGCCTCTGGCAACAGTTGTTTAACCCATCCACCCATCCACCCCTTCCCCCCACCTGCCTCGTCGTCTCCCATCGCCCCGCAGTGCTCCATCGCGCCGATCAAATTCTGCTACTAGAAGCTGGACGCATGAAGTCGGTAGCCTCATAAACAGAGTTAATTGAGTCGTAAAGTACAGGTGTACTTTACGACTCGATTGCTCCATTACCCTTCACTCCTACATAGCCGGAAACCCCTTCACCGTCGCCGGGGCCGAAAACAGCACGTAGAGCACCCCGGCCCCTAGCAGCGTCACCACCAGGCTGAAGAGAATGACCCAGCGGCTGTTGGGTTTGTAGGTGTTGTTTTCGATCGCATCCAGCACCGCGAAGTAGTGCCAGGTCGAGAGCAGCACGGTAATCAAGCCAATGGAGGATAGGCCTAACCCAACCAGCCAGCCCTGGCCAGTGCCAGGTACATCGGGGGAGACCAGGTAGCGCAGGCGAGCGATTAGCACGCCAAAGCCAATTAAGGCGATCGCGGTGCGCATCCAGGCCAGGTAGGTGCGCTCGTTAGCCAGGTGATCGCGGGTGCGAGAGGCCGGCCTGTGGGGCGGGGCTAAGTTGGGGTCCAACGGCGCATCACCTTTGCGATCGCCTTGAATGTCGGTAGCCTGGGAAGTCTGAGTCATAGCGACAGAATGAGTAGGGGTGGTCCCTGGGGCAGTGCAAATCAATTGGCAAGCCGAAACAGCGGCCTGAGTTTGACCCCGAGGGTTGTGCCCAGCAGGGCGAAGGCAATCCACAACCAGCCGTGCAGGCTGGTGGAGGCAATACCGCTAAAGTAGGCCCCAACGTTGCAGCCAAAGGCTAACCAGGCTCCATACCCCATCAGCAGGCCACCAATCAGGGCTGCCAGTACCGCTCGCCGCGAAGGGGGCTGCCGCACGGTGAGCCGTCCGGCGATCGCCGCCGCCAGCGCGGCCCCCAGCACAATGCCGAAATTCATCACCGAAGTCACGTCGGCAAAAACGCTGGCTTGCAGCACTTCTAAGATGCTCTCCTGGCTCCAAAACTCGCTGCTCGCCGGGTTCCAGCCCAGCAGAGTGGCCAGCTTGGCACTCCAGAGGGTAAAGCCCCAGGTCACACCCCAGGGCCGACCGGCTAGCAGCAGCGTGAGAGTGTTCAGCAGCGCCAGGGCCATGCCCCCCGCCACTAACGACCAGGGGCCGTAGAGGAGCGATCGCCAGCTGGGCCGTAGGCTAAACCTCGGCGTCGCTCCCCCAGCCCGGCTGTGCCAACGCCACAGCCACAGCCCCAAGAGTCCTAACAGCCCCAGCTGCAGCGCAGCGCCGCCCCAACCCCAGAGCCCTATCAGCGAAACCGCCTCGGTTTTAGGCAGCCCCTGCCAAAAACCGTTGGTCAAGGTGCCCAAAAACGATCCGGTACCGAAGGTTAGCAGGGTTAGCACCATCATCGAGCTGCCGCCGCCGATGGTGTAGAGAGTGCCGCAGGCGCAGCCGCTGCCCAACTGCATACCCACCCCAAACAGCAGCGCCCCGATCGCTCCCTGCACCGCCACCGGAGCCAGCGCCCCGCGCCCCATACCACCAATCAAAATTGGCGCAAACAGCACCGTGGCCAAGGCCAGCATTAGCACCTGGGCCAACACCCCCTGGCCATCGCCGTGCACCACCAGGCGGCGGTAGGCCGAGGCAAAGCCAAAACTGGCATGGTACAGGGTGAGGCCAAATAGCGTGCCCACCAGAAACAATGCGCTCTGTTGCCAGCCAAATGAGGTTAGGCCCGCCGCCAGGGCCAAAACCACAGCCAGCAACACGTAGAGGAGAAACGACCGCGATGGCCCTCCAGGGCCGGTCTTTGACCAACGCGGTTGGACACGCGATCGCTCGACAAACTGAGCCATAGCAAACCTACTATCAAAGCATTACGAAAAGCGGCCTCGGGTGGGGCGACGGGGTTTTTCGTCGTCGTCATCCTCGTCATCGTCGGGCTGGGTTGGCGCGCAGGAGGCCACCGGGTTAAGGGTGTCAGAGCCAGTCGCCCGAAACGTTGTTGACCAGAACGTGCTCCCCACCAGGATGAGGGGGGTTAAGGCACTGGCAATCAGCAGCAATCGCAGCAGCATAAATCAGTCATTCCTCCAAAACAGTTTGGTTTCCCCATCACCAGCGCCTGCGGCCCTGATTAGGGGTGAAGGTAGCTGGTTGTATCGCATAGATACAACCAGCTGCCCGATTACTCTCGGTGTTGCACGCCTAGAATGGCCCTAAACGTTGGGGTCACGCCCCGTTGCCACCGGCAGATCAGGCTGAGCCGAATACTCCGTCCATGAGCCTTCGTAAATCCGCACGTTGGGGTAGCCCAGCAGGTGCTTCAGCACGACGTACTGCAGCGAGGCTTCTCGTCCAGTGCTGCACGTCACAACAATGTCCTGCTCCGGTGTAATTTCCCGACGGGCGAGCAGCGCGCGAATCTCATCGAGGGGCTTGAGCTGGTGAAAATTGTCTTCGCCCACGGTGAAGCCGGGCCAGGGAACATTTTTAGCCCCAGGAATATGGCCGTTGCGAATGAACAGGTCTTCTTCACCGGCAAACAGTGCGGGCGGGCGCGGGTCGATGAAGGTAACGCGGGCGCTGCGGTCACGCACAGTCGACCGCACCTCGTCGAGCGAAACGCGAATGGCGCTGTTGTCTGCGAGGGTAAAGTTGCCCCTGGCATACTCAGGGAACGCCTTCGTCACCGGCAGACTGGCATCCTTGTAGGCCTTAAACCCACCATCGAGTACCGAAACCCGGCCTGAATAGCTGCCTCGCTCCAGCAGATAAGCCACCTGGGTGCTGCCCAAAATACTGTTGCCGTCGGAGTAAATCACCACATGGCTATCGTTGTTCACCCCCGCTTCCTGGAACAGGGCTTCAATCTTTTGCTCTTCCCAAAACTGCACGGGCAGTCGGCCATTAGGGCCACGGAAGGTGTTTTCAGCAATATTTACCGCACCGGGAACGTGGCTGTTGATGTAGTCGAGGGGGTTAGTGCGCACGTCGAGAATGCGCAGGTTTGCATCGCGAGAATGCTGCGCCAGCCACTGAGGGCTAACGAAATCGATGGTTGTTGCGGCGGCACTGGGCGGCACCAGGGCAGGCAGGGTGGCCACAGCCAAAACCGCCGCCAAAAAGGCAACTAGCTGAATTTTCCAGCGCTGCAGTTGCTTAAACATTGAGTGTTACTCCTTTGGGTCTAGATAAACTTTTCTGGGAGAGAGGGGTGGATGGGTAGGGAGTGGATGGGTGAGGGGCAGGTTTAGCTATGGGTTGCAGGGATTAGGAGTTTTTAGACAGTCTCCACTCCGCTCCCCCACTCCCCAGCTCTTTCCCGTTACCCACTTCGATGGACGAAAGGCTGGCCACTGGACATCGCACCCCCCCGCATACTGCTCTGCCGCCTTGGTCACCCGCAGCAATCGCCCTTGGCTGGGAGTGAAGGCGTGGGTTTGGCCCATCGCCGTAGTGGTCGCGCAAAAATTGCTAAAGTCTGCGGCGGCTCCAGCCCCGGGTCGTGAGCGATGGCCTGCGCTAGAAATGCCTTTTGTGAGAGCTTTTCTTGAGCGGCGATCGCAGATTCAGCACCGCCCAAAACCCCTGCTGAATCTGCTCAGGGGTAAGCTGCCCAGCGCTGCTGTAGCCGTCATGGACCGGGCAAGTTGAGTTGTCATAGCCCACTTTCTCCAATCAGTGACGAGAAGTGGTTCATAGGCATGCCTCCAAGCAATCAGAGCTGAACAAATAATTAGAGCGCTCACCGCAAAGTGGGGCGCTCACTTAGAAAACCTGCGG
Organism: Nodosilinea sp. LEGE 06152; assembly: GCF_015207525.1. GTDB lineage: Bacteria > Cyanobacteriota > Cyanobacteriia > Phormidesmidales > Phormidesmidaceae > Nodosilinea. The sequence continues at coordinate 27,164 of NZ_JADEWR010000032.1, read as the reverse complement.
AACAAGCCGTCGCGCTCTAAGCAAAACCAAGCACAACCGAATCGTACATGAAACCAAAAATATTTGCAATCTGATTGAAATTTACACGGTGTCGTGCCATAGTTGTCAAGCATGAATCATCGGTAAATCTATCGGGTTTTCGGTGTATGCAATGACGGTGCTCCCTCAGCTCTCCCTAGCCCCACAGGTTTCGTCTGTTGTTTTTACTGGTTTAAGCACCATGACAACTCCCCAAACTCAACTTAGACTCAGAATCTACGGTTCCCCTCAGCTGTCGGTTAAGTCGCTGCTCGAAGATCTGGCCGAAAGTTGTCGGGTCGTGGTGCGGGCGATTGCCCAAAATGGCCAGCCCACCACCTTTTCCGTCAGCAGTTTGGCTCAGCCTACGGCCCTAGAGATTGAGCTGTCTGGGCCATTAAACGCTGTGCAATGCTGGCTCAAACAACTCCAAAAATACCCGATTACCATTCAGGGCAAGGGCCACGCCAGCGGCGACAGCTGGCACTATTAGGGGCTGTCATCAATTAGCTGCTAAATGCCCAAAATCAAGGTTTACAGACCCTAGCCTGTTCTTGGGGTCGGGCGTGGCAAGGCTTGATATATCCGGCTTTTAGCCACAATTGATGACACGCCCTAGGAGTATTCGCAATTTTTGTTGTTCTCTCTCTATACTTCCCTCCGTTTTTTGCCATGATCTCTTTCCCTCTCAACCCTACTGAAATTCAGCAGCCTTACCCGTCTGCCCCTGCGGGCATCCGCCCCATCCATCGACCCCTCAAAAATCGCTGGCGCAACGGTCGCGGCTATGCCGTAATCGCCCTGATTGCACCGCTATTGCTGGGCAGCCTGCTGCTGATCCACCTGCAAAACACTGCCAAGACGCAGGTTAATTTGTGGCGACTGTAGGGGTGGAGAGAATAGGTTTTGAAGTTTGAATGCCCGGTATACAAAACTCATTTAAAGCGCAAATCGGCGACACGTTCGATGCCGGTGAACACCTGAACTTAGGAGAATAGTTGTGTTGAAGCAGCTAGATAATTTTGGGGCGGTGCCAGAGGTTGTCTCAGCCAGGCCGTTGCGGGGGCTCTCCCTGGAGCAGTTGCAGCGGTGGCCTATGGCTGAGGTCAGTACCTTTGGGCGACGTAGCTATTTGCCCGCTCGCCGCGATCGCCTCTGGCTGCTCAAGGCAGGCGTTGTGCGGACCATGACCTATCAGGAAGACGGTACGGCGATCGCCCTGGGCCTATGGAGCACTGGCGACATTGTCGGTCAGTCCCTCTCTGATACCGATCCTTACCTGGTTGAGGCCCTGACGGAGGTGGAGGCGGTTGCCATCGCCCTCAGCGACTGGCAACCGCCGGTGGAAGTAATCACCAGCTACCTCAAGCACACCGAAGCGCTGATGGTGGTGCGCACCCATCGGCGGGCCGAAGCCGCTCTGCTGGGTTTGCTGCAGTGGCTGGCCAATCGCTTCGGTCTGCAGATCGATCGCGGCTGCTTGATTGATCTTAAAATCACCCACCAAGACCTGGCCGACTTTAGCGGCCTCAGCCGAGTCACCGTCACTCGGCTGCTGCGGCAGTTTGAGGAACAGGGGTTGATCTATCGGCGATCGCGCCAGCTTATATTGGCTGAGTCTAGCGACCACTGGCACTACGAGATTTAGGTGAGGGCGCAGGGAGTGGATGGGTAGGGGCTAGGGGGTGGATGGGAAGAAGTTTTGGGCACAGGGCCAAATCGGTAGGGTCTACGGCACAATAATTGATGAATTCAATTCAATTGCAAACATTTTTGAATCCATGTACGATTCCCGTACATTAGGTTTACCGTAAATGCAACATGTATCAGGTGCCGTTGCAACAGCGCCATGAAAAAGCACCCGGGTACATAATTTGTTTTTAGGTTATGACAGGCAACATTCGCTCCATAAATGACGACTACAGCAGTGCCGGGCAACTGACCCCCGCGCAGATTAAACAGGCGGCGGCTCAGGGGTTTAGGTCGGTGCTAAACCTCAGATCACCCACCGAACCCGGCACCCTCGCCGACGAAGCCGAGCAAGCTGCTGCCGCTGGCTTGGGCTATGTCCAGGCCCCAGTTAGCCCAACCACATCAGCGGGCGAATCCTTAGACGCCGCTCTGGCTGCTTTAGATGGGCTGCCCAAGCCAGTGCTGATTCATTGCCGAGGCGGTGGACGGGCGACGGCGGTGGCGCTGATCGCGATCGCCACCCAGAAAAAGCTCTCCCAAGAGGCATTCCTAGAGCAGGCTGCGGCCCACAATCTGGGACCAGAGCAGCCGCAGATCCAGAAATTTTTGCGCGACTACTACGGCAATCCGCTGCCCGATCCGCAGGAGGTTGTCTAGATGGTCGTTACCAACGGTCAGCCCCACACTGAACCGCTCCGGATCTTGATTCTCGGGGGCGATGGTTTTTGCGGCTGGCCCACCGCGCTGCATCTGTCGAATCTCGGCCACGAGGTCGTCATTCTCGACAACCTCTCTCGCCGCAATATCGACAACGAGCTGGAGGTCAGCTCCCTCACCCCAATTGCGCCTTTGGGAGTTCGACTGGCGACCTGGAAAGAGCACACCGGGCGCGAGATTCCCTTTCATCGGGTGGATGTTGCCCAGGACTACGAGCAGCTCTTGGGCTTAATTCAGCAGTATCGGCCCAATGCGGTGGTGCACTTTGCCGAGCAGCGGGCCGCCCCCTACTCGATGAAATCGCCCCGCCACAAGCGCTACACCGTCGACAACAACCTCAATGCTACCCACAACCTGCTCTGCGCCATCGTCGAGTCGGGGCTAGATATCCACGTGGCCCACCTCGGCACCATGGGCGTCTACGGCTACGGTACGGCAGGGATGAAAATCCCTGAGGGCTACCTGGATGTGGAAATTCCTACCGAGAGCGGCGATCGCATTGCCCAGCGAATTCTGTACCCGGCGAATCCGGGCAGCGTTTACCACATGACCAAAACTCAGGACCAGCTGTTCTTTCTCTACTACAACAAAAACGACGGCGTGCGCGTTACCGACCTGCACCAGGGCGTGGTCTGGGGCACCCACACCGCCGAAACCCGCCTCGACGAGCGGCTGATCAACCGCTTCGACTACGACGGCGACTACGGCACCGTGCTCAATCGCTTTTTGATGCAGGCGGCGATCGGCTACCCGCTGACGGTGCACGGCACCGGCGGTCAAACCCGCGCCTTCATCCACATTCAAGACACCGTGCGCTGCATTCAGCTGGCCCTCGAAAACCCGCCCCAGGCAGGCGAGCCGGTGAAGATCTTTAACCAGATGACCGAGACTCACCGAGTCCGCGACCTGGCCCAGCTGGTTAGCGACATCACCGGAGCCGAGATCGCTTACCTACAAAACCCCCGCAAGGAAGCCGCCGAAAACGACCTGTTTGTTGAAAATCGCTGCTTCCTCGATCTGGGCCTGGAGCCCACCACCCTCAGCAAAGGGCTGCTGCTGGAGGTGACAGAGATTGCGGAGAAGTATGCGGGGAGGTGCGATCGCAGCAAGATTCCCTGCACGTCGAAATGGGTAAAGGGGTAGGGGATAGAGACTTGATTAAGCAATCAAACTCATCCACTCATCCACGCCCTACCCCTTTACCCTCCAACCCTCACCCCCAGGAGCCCCCTTGGTAGACAGCCGACCCAGCGACACCCGCGATCGCACCCCCGCAGCATCGCTCGCCGCCCCGGCTCTCAACAGCGGAGCCACTCTGGCGGCGTGGATTTTGCTGGGCCTGGTGGGGTTGGCGCTGCTGGCCAGCTTTTGGGTGGTCGTTCCCGCTGGCGAGCGGGGCGTGTGGATGCGCTTTGGCCGGGTGCAGGAGAAGATTTTGGCCGAGGGGCTGCACTTTGTGGTGCCCCTGGTGGACTCGGTGGAGACCCTGAGCACTCGGGTACAAAAGCAGGAAGTTGCCACCGAAGCAGCGTCAAAGGATTTGCAGGATGTGTTTAGCGATGTAGCCCTCAACTGGCATATTTTGCCCGATAAGGCCAATGTGGTGTTTCAGCAAGTTGGCGATGAGGCTGACATTGTGCGATCGCTCGTCAACCCCGCGATTGAAGAGGTGATCAAAGCGGTAATGGCCCACTACACCGCCGAGGAGGTGATTACCCAGCGCGACCGGGTAAAGGCCGAGGTGGATGCGGGACTGCGATCGCGCCTTGCCCCCTATAACCTGGCCGTAGACGATGTCTCGCTGACCACGATTCACTTCTCGCAGCAGTTTCGCGACGCGGTCGAGGCCAAGCAAATCGCTGTACAGGAGGCTAAACAAGCCGAGTTTGTCGCCAAAAAAGCCCTGCGCCAGGCCGAAATTGAAATTAATTTAGCCCGGGGCACCGCTGAGGCCCACCAAATTTTGCAGGAAACCCTCACCCCCAGCGTGCTGAAGTATGAAGCCCTGCAAAAGTGGGATGGCCGACTGCCGATGATCACCGGAGAGGGAACAAGTACGGTAGTTGAGCTGGATGATTTGGTGCCAGATAGGGGGTAGGGAGTGAGAAGTAGGAATTGGTGACAAACATTTTGAACTTTTAATTCTCCTCACCTCTTATCCTTCACCCTCTACCAAAATTTCCTCAAAGGCCTTAGAAATTCGGGTGCGAAATCGTTTTTGGTGCCGCAGTAAAATGACTGGCTGAGTCATTTCGTAGGTGTGGTTTGGATGGTCAATATCATCCACTATGGGAATGGCTTTGAGGGTGCCGAGTTTAAGCTCTGATCGCACAATTGACCTGGGCAGGGCCGCCACGCCGATTCCTCCTTCAACCACCGCCTTGATCATTTCGCTGGTGGTGAGAATGAGGGTTATTTCTAAAGCGCTGGGGTCTACGCCCCAGTTCTGGAGCGATCGCTCGAACATGTAGCGGGAGCCGGAGCCAGGTTCGCGCATGATCCAGCAGGTATTGGTAAGTTCGGGAAGGGCGATCGCGCTGCGCTCAAACCAGGGATGGTTTTGGCCGACCACAATCGCCACCACGTCTTGCCCAATCACCGACACCGCTAGGTTTTGGCTCAGGGAAGGTTTTACCTCACCCGTGACCAATCCTAGATCAAACAATCCGGTGACAGTACCGCTGACAATTTCCTCGGCGTTGGCGATGGTGCAATTGATCGAGATGCCGGGATACTGCTGCTTAAAATGGCTGATTTTCTGGGGCAGCCAGTAGTTGCCCACTGTTAGACTACTGCCCACCTTGAGTGCCCCCCGCTGCAGGCCGTTGAGTTCGCGCAGCCCCTGGGCAGTTAGGGCGACCTGATCAAGAATTTTTTGCGCCTCAATTTGCAGCATTTCCCCAGCATCGGTCAGCTCAATATGCCTACCAATACGATGAAATAGTTTGACTCCATATTCTTCTTCTAGGGTTTGAATAGAGGCGCTGACGGCGGGCTGAGTAATGTAGAGAGAATCTGCCGCGCGGGTGAAGTGTAGATGCTCGGCTACCGCCATAAAAACGCGGAGTTGCTCAATCTTCATAGCGGTAAATTCGTGATTCTTGAAATGCTCAAAAAAGTCTGTTTAATTATTGCATAAATTCTATTTATCAAACGCACAAGAAAGAGTGTTTGATTCATCTATTTATTCAACTTAAGGTAATGGTCGATTGCAAAGCCCGTAAAACCCTTAGTTCAGCGTTTAGACATAAGGTGCAACGATCATGACTGACCTACTCGCCATCCTGACCCGCAGCGCCATGGCGTTTGCCGCCACCAACCTCGACGACATCGTCATTCTGATGCTGTTTTTCTCACAGGTGGGGGTGGCCCTGCGCAAGCGCCATATCGTGGTGGGGCAGTACGTAGGCTTTGCCGGCTTAGTAGCCCTCAGCCTGCCGGGGTTCTTTGGCAGCTTGCTATTCCCCCGCCCCTGGATTGGCCTGCTGGGGGTGGTGCCCGTTGTGATTGGTCTGAGCCAGGTGCTGTCGGTCACCCCCGATGAGGAGACTGGTGAGGATACCGGTGAGGTGCTGTTAGCGCCCACCAGCGGCGGTGCTAGCTGGCTATCGCCCCAAATCACCAGCGTAGCGGCCATCACGATGGCCAACGGTGGCGACAACATTGGTATCTACATGCCGATGTTTGCCAACTGCGATGGTCTAGGGCTGGGGGTAATTTTGACGGTGTTTTTTGGGCTGGTGGGGGTGTGGTGTTTTGTGGCCTATCAGCTAACTAAAGTGGGGGCCATTTCTACCCTGCTGACCCGTTACGGGTCGCAGGTAGTGCCCTTTGTGCTGATGGCGTTGGGCGGGCTGATTTTGGTCGATAGCCACACCCTAGAGCATCGGGGCTTAACGGCCTTGGTGCTTACCATCATTGGCATCTGTGTAATCCACCTGCTGCGCGCCGCTGCGCGGCTGTCTCAGTCGGCGGCTCTGGGTCGGCCAGTGCCCACACCCCAGAGAATAGACGGGTAGCGTTCCCCTGCGTATTCCCTATGGCCTGGTCGTCACAAACTCTGCTCAAAGCTGTCATCGCATTTGTAGCCACCAATCTAGACGACTTTGTTCTACTTATGGTGTTCTTTTCTCAGGTGCCCAGCCGCTTTTCCTACCGCCAGATTTTTTGGGGTCGCTACCTCGGCTTTGCCGCCCTGGTCGCGCTGAGTCTGCCCGGTTTCTTTGGGGGTTTGGTACTGCCTAAAGCCTGCACTGGTCTGCTGGGTCTGGTGCCCATCGCCCTTGGCTGCAAGCAGTTGCTCAAGCCCGAGGGCGAGACGGAGGTGCAGTTGGTAACAGCCCCCAAGTTGCCCTTAGTCAATGCTCAAATGGCGGCGATCGCAGGCATCACCCTGGCCAACGGTGGCGACAACATCGGCATCTACGTGTCGCTGTTTGCGGGCCAAACCTGGGCCGAACTGGGCCTGACCCTGCTGGGGTTTGGGGTGCTGGTCGCCCTCTGGTACTGGCTGGCCCAGGCATTGGTGAGTCATCCCCTGGTGCGTAATCGCCTCAGTGCAGTGGGTCATCGGTCAATGCCCCTCGTACTCATCGGCCTGGGCCTGTTCATCTTGATCGATAGCGAAACCTACCGACTGCTGGTTCGCTAACCCAATGTTTCACCCAAAAGGAGACTGTTCCAATGCTTCGTACGCTCAAAAATGCCTTCAGCTTTCTGCTCTTTGCTGGCCTGCTGCTGGTGCTAGTAGGTGTAGCCCGGCCCGCCTTCGCCGACCCGATCGCCCAAAAGAGCCCCCAGTATGCCGAAATTACCCAAACCTTAGCGGAGCTAACCCGGCTTCAATCTACCCCCAACGCTGACCTCGCAGCCGCTGGCTATACCGCCGCCGAGCTAAGTCAAAAAATCTCTGACCTGCGCTTTCAAAAGTACATCCAAGAAACCAGCGAAGACCTAGGCATCTGTAGCAACACCACCGCCTCCACCGTCGGCGTTTACGGCTACGACCCCGATCGCAAAAACGCCGCCCCCCAGATCGCCTACCTGGGCGCTGGCCAAACCACCGACGACGACTGGGCCTGCACGGGCGTATTTCTGCCCGCTGATGCTGTGGTAGCGGGGCTAGACCTGGGCGGCGAAGGGGCGATCGCCGCTTTGGTAGACGGCACCCGCCTCACCATCAGCGAAAACCCGGCTACGGGCGCGATCGAGTTTGATGTCCCGCTCTATAAGGTGCTAAAAGCCGCAGATACCGCTACCCCCCTGCCCCAGTTCAGCTTGGCTGACGTGGCCGGGCAAGTGGCAACTGCCCCGATTGACTAGGGAATGAGGGGTGGGGACTGGATGGGTTTAGTTGCTTAATCCATCCAGTCCCCTACCTATCCGTCACCCTCACCTCCTTTCCTAAAAAGGACTCTATGAAAATTTAGTGCAGTGATTAAGGCCCCGGCGTTCTACAGAACCCTAGGATTATGGCTCGGGGTCAATTTCCTGCTGTCGCAGCAGGGCTGCCATACGTTCTACCCGCCACCGCAGCTCCGCCTACCGCTCAGACGTATAACTACGGCGATCGCGCTGCCCTGCTCCCAATTCACAGCCAGGGCACTTTGATCAGAATTTTCTACAGGTTCCGCTTCCAAGGGAACGTTATCAGGAATTGAGTTCCAGATAATCGACAGGGGCACAATGGGTTGATTGGCAACCCTGGGGAACGTCACCATCACACAGCTTCCACAGTGCGGTATCTGCTAAGACTTTTATTCTAGCCAGTCCTATGGCTCAACATCTGCAAAATTTATTCCGTCCTTCAAAGACCATTTGCATACCATGAGGTATGGAATTGGCACCGCTAGAACTAACGAATTTTACGTTCTAAAAATGCCTCATCGAAGTACTGCCAGACATTTTTCTGAGCTGAAATTGCTGCCAGTAAAAGGCTCCAGCCTTAGTACTTAATCTATAACTACAATTTATCATCTTCAGAAAAAAGAGCATTTGCTCTTATTTTTTACTCCCCGTAAATTGAGGGTGATCTTCCTTCAGAGATTTTCCATGGACTGGATTGTACCAACTGTCATGCTTGGGGTGGCCACCGCTACAGCCACCACCTTCGACGACAATATTTACCTGACGCTATTCTTCAGCAAGACAAACCGCACCTTTCGGCCCCGCCACATCGTAGTGGGCGAATTTGTTGGCTTTACTGGGCTGGTGGGCATCAGCTTAATTGGCTATTTCGCCGGGCTGATGATTCCTCACATCTGGATTGGGCTGCTGGGCTTTTTGCCCATTGCCATTGGCGTCAACGCTCTGCTCAGCCGCCAGGCCATTGCAGAAGATGAGACAGTGGATGTGTCGGTAGCGAATCCCACCAACCCCCACTACCGCCAGGTGCGGCGCACATCGCTATGGCACACCCTGCGCGACGCCCAAACCTACCGAGTGTCGGCGGTGACACTGGCCAACGGCGGCAACAACATTGCCATTTACATTCCCCTATTTGCCAGCAGCACCCTGCCGCGCCTGAGCATTATTTTGGCGGTGTGCTACGCGGCCATTGGCCTCTGGCTGTTTGTCTCCTATAGCCTCAACCGCCAGCCGGTGACGGCGGTAATTATGAGCCGCTACGTGCGCCGCGCTTTTCCGTTTGTATTGATCTGGCTGGGAGGCAGTATTTTGATCGACAGCGGCAGCCACGAATTGCTCTTCTCCCTCGCTCCCCACCTCTGATACCTACCGCCTGATGTCCTCCCCCCGCTGCCGATCGACTACCATCAACAAAATCTATCAAGTCTACAAAGAAGACTGTTTGCTCTGATCAAAACCCGTTCGTAAGATCAACTTATACGGTTAGAACTTGTACCAGCAGTGCTTTATCGCTATCGCCGTTTTAGAGGTTTTTATGGGAGCTAGACCTAGACGAGAGGAATGGTTTCAGCGGGGGTGCCGCGATCGCGATGCCGGTCTACTGCCCCGCAGCACTGACTCGGCCTACTGGGATGGCTATCGCTTGGGTAGACCACTGGGCTTAGATGAGGTGATTCGCTACTTTCCAACGCTGGAGTCGTTCTTGGCGTGGCGATCGCAGGGAGCGCAGGGGTAAACGGGGGCGCACACGATGCCAGAGCCGTTTGGCGGCAAGGGAGAACTAGGAGCTGATTGTTCCATTGAACCTATATCCAGGCCCTTAGCCAGTCGGGCAGCACAGCGTCGAGGGTAGCGAGTAGGTCACCGTTGAGAAAATCGGGCATGTCGAGAATGTGCAGTTGCAGCAGCACCACGATCGCCACTGTGTAAACCGTGGAGGTAATCAGCCCGTTGCGAAGCGATTGAGTTTTGGAGCCTTGACTATCTTTTTGCAGGGCGGTAACGGCTCCCTGCTGCATCAGCACAAAGCCAACTACATTGGTCAGCCAGTAGCCCACCCCAGTCATGGGCACCAGGGCATCGGGAAATGGGCGACTGAAAAGATAGCCAAAACCCAGGGCCAGAGGCAGGTTGATCACCAGATCGTTCCACCAGCAGAGGGGCGAAAGTAGGTAGCCCACCACCACCAGGGTGCCGCCCCACAGTCGGCGCAGCCAGGATTTGTTAGGCTGGGGCTCATTTTTGGCCAAGGGGGCCGTATCGACTGAGGCGTCTGCTTTGGTCTCTGGCTCAGTGAGTTGCAAGGGGGCCATCCTTAAAAATAGTGAGTACTGAACTTTGTTTTAATAAATTTATTTTAATTAAAGCGGTGTTGGCTAACGGAGCAGTTTAAGAACGGGGCAGCCCAGCGAGTCCGGTCTCTGCATTGGGCGACCCTGGTAGTCGTGGGCAGGTAGACCCAGGTGTCGGGCAGAGTAAACAGCCACTGGGTGACGGTGTCGTAAAGGATGCCTGCGTTGCCTCCTTGCAGGTCGGTGCGACCGCAGCCGCGAATCAGCAGGGCATCGCCGGTCAACAGATAAGTGGCGTTGACGAAAAAAGCCCGGTGGCCGGGGTGGCGATCGCCTCAGCGCGCAATGTTTCTAAGCTTAAGGTCTCGCCGTCGGCCAAGCTGTAATCGGCGGAGCGGACGGCAGCAATTAGTATGCGAACAACGCTGGCGATCGCTAGCGGCAAAGGCGGCGGCAAATTGACCACGGTGGTGCAGTTGGCGATCGCTCTTACCCGCACCGGAGCCAGCGTCGGCCTACTCAGTGCCGACATCTACGGCCCCAACGTGCCCCAACGGCTAGGGTTAGAGCAGGCCCAGGCTGAGGTGGTTGAAACTCAAAACGGACAGCGGTTTGTGCCTTTGAAGGCCCACGGCATCTTCAACTACCTGCTCTCTAGCAAATCTATCGGTTCGCTGAAGAGCAGAGCGCGCTTTAATTCACGCCAAAAGATAAATTAAAAATGAATTGTAATTGTAGCTGAGTTTACTTGAACTTCAAACAAGTTGCGTGCCATACTGCGCCATCAAACAACGGTAAACCGATAGAGCTGCCGGTGTTTGATGGCAACCTTTCAGAGGCGCAGCTATGGCCACAAAACCCTATTCCTCTAAATCCTGGAGTTTGACCCGGCGACAATCGCTGAAATCGTTGGCTTACCTGTTTGCCACCGGCTTTGGGGCCAGCGCCATGGCTACCGCCTGTAGCCGCGACGCCACAACCAGTGTCGAGCCCCAGCCTGCCGTTACCCAGGCCAAGGCTACCGTGCTGCGCATTGGCCACCAGAAGTTTGACCCATTCATTTTGATCAAAGCTCGGGGTGGTTTAGAAGAGCGGCTCAAGACCTTCGGCACCCGCGTCGAGTGGATTGAATTTCAGTCGGGGCCACCCCTGCTCGAAGCCCTCAACGTAGGCAGCATCGACATTGGCCGCACCGGAGATGCACCGCCAATTTTTGCCCAAGCGGCAAATACACCCTTCGTCTATGTGGGCAGTGGAGCACTGCGACCGCAAAGCTCAGCCATCATCGCTCCGGCCAACTCGCCCTTGCAGGCGATCGCCGACCTCAAGGGCAAGACCGTAGGCTACCAGCGGGGGTCTAGCGCCCACTTCTTCTTTGTGCAGGCGCTAGAGAGGGCCGGGCTCACCCTGGATGATGTGGAGTCCGCTAACCTGTCGCCTGCTGACGCCCGCGCGGCCTTTGAGCAGAACAACATCGATGCCTGGGCCGTTTGGGACCCCTTCTACGCCGCTGCAGAAAAGCAGCTCAATGCCAAAACCCTCACCACCAACGATGGATTCGCCTCCAATCGCGAGTTTTTCTTGGCATCGAAGGGGTTTGTGGCCGACAACGAAGCCCTGTTGGTGGCCCTGCTCGAAGAAACCGCCGAGGTAGCTCAATGGGCCGACAACAACCCCGCCGAAGTTGTCGAAGTGCTGGCCCCCGTCACCGGCCTAGACCCGGAAATTTTAGACGTGGTCACCCGGCGGCGCAGCTACAGCTTTGACCCTGTGCCGCCCGAGGCGATCGCCGAGCAACAGCGCATTGCCGATGTTTTCTACGAGCTAGATCTCATTCCCAAAGCCGTGCGCGTCCAAGACGTCGTTTGGACCCCCAGCTAAGTTTTCCTGGTTCAGCCGAGCGAACTGCAAACGGCGAACACAGCCTAGCCCATTCATCTCACCATCCATTGCCATTACAGAGTGAGCGCACCCATGAATTTTGAAAAAACGGAGTTTGAAAAGTCCCGGCAGATCGTTCATCGTTATCCCCACGCCCATAGCCAGGCTTCGGCCTTTAATGGACTAGCCTCCCGGCGTAGTTTTTTGCGGCAGGGCGGCATGTTCTTAGGCGGTGTAGCTCTAGCTGGTGCGGTGGGGGCTTGCAGCGGCGAATCTACACCCCAGACCCAAACTGGGGCAACCCAAGCCGGTACCGCAGCCCCCGGTACCGCCACCAAGCAGCTGCGGGTGGGCTACCAAAAGTCATCGACGGTGCTGAACCTGCTAAAAAATCAGAAGCTCCTAGAGCAGCGCTTCGAGGCCGAGGGGTTCCCCATCACCTTTAACGAGTTTGCCGCTGGCCCTCAAATGCTGGAGGCACTCAATGTCGGCAGCATTGACATTGGCTACACCGGCGAAACTCCGCCCATCTTTGCCCAGGCCGCCGATGCTCCCCTGGTTTACGTCGCCTGGGAAGACGTTGGTTCGCTGGCCGAAGCCATCCTGGTACAGGAGGATTCGCCGATTCAGACTGTGGCTGAGCTAAAGGGCAAGAAAGTCGCCCTCAACAAGGGTTCCAACGTCCACTACCTGCTGGTCAAAGCCCTGGAAGAAGCGGGCCTACAGTACAGCGACGTGGAAACTGCCTACCTGCCCCCCGGCGATGCCCGCTCGGCCTTTGAGCAAAAGAGCGTTGATGCCTGGGTAATTTGGGACCCCTTCCAAGGGGCGGCAGAAAAGCAGCTGGGGGCCAAAATTTTGCGAGATGGCAAAGGCATTGCCCGCAATCGCGGTTTTTACCTCTCGACCAAGTCCTTTGTAGACAGTCAGCCCGACGTGCTCAAGGCGGTTTTAGAAGAGGCCGAAACCATCAGCACCTTTGCCAAAGAGAACCCCGTAGAGGTCTCTAAGTTTTTGTCGAACGAGCTGGGCATTCCGACCGACGTGCTAGAGCTGGTGGAAAGTCGGCGCGGCTACGGCATTCAGCCCATTACCGACGAGGTGGTGGCCTACCAGCAAGACATTGCCAACACCTTTTACAAGCTTCAGCTGATTCCCAAAGAAATTGATGTGTCTACCGCCATCTGGAATGGCTAGACCATGCCCCAGGGGCACCAAAGCTTGACGTAGGGCCGATACAGCTCCAGCGCTGCGCTTTTGACTCTCTCCTACGTCTTTTCTCTCTGTTGTTTTCTCTTCCTTGTTACTAGCTATGAGTCTCGACATTCACTGGTTTATACCCACCCACGGCGACGGCCGATATCTGGGTACCGCGGTGGGCGGTCGCGCCATTACTGCTGAGTATTTGCGACAGCTGGCTGGGGCGATCGACCAGCTGGGCTACGCCGGGGCGCTGCTGCCCACTGGCAAATCCTGCGAAGACGCCTGGATTACCGCCGCATCGCTGATTGCCGTCACCAAGCGGATGAAGTTTTTGGTGGCGATTCGCCCCGGCATTTCTTCCCCCGGTATGGCGGCCCGCATGGCGGCCACCTTCGATCGCATCTCCAGTGGCCGCCTGCTGGTCAACGTGGTCACGGGCGGCGACCCCTACGAACTGGCAGGCGACGGCCTGCACCTGAGCAAGCAGGAGCGCTACGAACTCACGGGCGAATTTCTCGAAGTTTGGCGCGGCGTTATGCAGCAGCAGGTGGTGGATTTTGAGGGCCAGCACCTGACGGTGAAAGGCGCAAAGCTGCTGTTTCCCCCCGTGCAAGCCCCCTACCCGCCGCTGTATTTCGGGGGTTCCTCGGCGATCGCAAAAGAAATTGCCGCCCAGCATGTAGATCTCTATCTCACCTGGGGCGAACCCCCGGCCCAGGTCGCCGAAAAAATTGCTGAGGTGCGCCAGCTGGCCGCAGCCCACGGTCGCACCCTGCGCTTCGGCATTCGCCTCCACGTCATCGTGCGCGAAACCAATGCCCAGGCCTGGGATGCCGCCAACGACCTGATTCGGTACCTAGATGACGACACCATCGCCGCCGCCCAGAAAGCTTTAGCGAATGCCGACTCCGAAGGCCAGCGCCGCATGGTCGCCCTCCACAGTGGCCGCCGCGACAGCCTCGAAATTAGCCCCAACCTATGGGCCGGTGTCGGTCTAGTGCGCGGCGGGGCCGGTACCGCCCTAGTCGGCAACCCCGACACCGTCGCCCAGCGCATGCAGGAATATATCGACCTGGGCATCGACACCTTCATTTTCTCCGGCTACCCCCACCTCGAAGAAGCCTACCGCTTCGCCGAACTCGTGTTTCCCAAACTGCCCCTGGAGAACCTGCCCACGGTGGCCCCCAGCCGCTACGTTAGCCCGCTGGGCGAGATTATCGCCAACGAGAAAGTGCCTGCTCCGGCAAGTTAGTTGGGAAGTTCAAAATTCAAAGTTCAAAATTTTGCCTTTCTAATTTTGAATTTTGCATTCCCCCTACCCATCCACCCCCACTCCCTTGCCCATGCTCTACATCGAGAACGTTTACAAACAATTTGACAACGGCTTTCTAGCGCTAAAGGGCATTGATTTACAGATCAAACCAGGGGAAGTCGTTAGCCTGGTGGGTACGAGCGGCTGCGGTAAAAGTACGCTGCTGCGAATTGTCGCGGGCTTAGATTTTCCTACTCTGGGTGCTGCCCTAATCGATGGCGAGGTGATTACCGGACCGCATCCTAAAGTTGGGTTTATTTTTCAAGAGGCGCGGCTGATGCCCTGGCTGACGGTGGCAGAGAATATTCAGTTTGGTCTCAACCATTTGCCGCGCCTGGAGCAGCAGTGGCGCACTGAGCAGGTGTTGCAGAAGGTACATTTAACCAATTTTGCCCAGGCTTTGCCCCGACAGCTCTCTGGTGGTATGGCGCAACGGGTGGCGATCGCCCGTGCCCTGGTCACCCAGCCCAGCATTTTGCTGCTTGATGAGCCCTTCAGCGCCCTCGATGCCTTTACCCGCACCCAGCTTCAGGATCACCTGCTGGAGATCTGGGAAGGCGACTACCCCACGCTGCTGCTGGTCACCCACGATGTGGAAGAAGCGCTGGTGCTGAGCGATCGCGTCATTGTTCTGCGCCCCCACCCTGGCCGCATTCACCGCGAACTGAGGATAAATTTGCCCCGACCCCGGCGGCGCAGCAGTGTGGAATTTCAGCGGCTGAAAGAGCAGTTGATTGGCGAGCTAGATCTGTCACCTGCGGTGCCGAATTTGGTAGAGCGGTGAGGGATAGGGGCAGACCTACTTGTCTGTAAGAGGCAAATCCAAAATCTAAAATCTAAAATTCGCTGAGGTTTAGTCATGACGAAAGTTGTTGCGATCGCGGGTAGCCCCTCCCATCCTTCCCGCTCCTACGCGGTGCTGGAGGAAGCGCAGAAGATTTTGCAAAGCCTGGGCGCTGAGCTAAAAATTTTGCTGGTGCGCGACCTGCCCGCCGAAGAGTTGCTCCACGCTAGGTTCGACAGCGCTGCCATCAGTGCTGCCACCACCCAGGTTACCGCTGCTGACGCCGTGATTATTTCTACCCCTGTCTATAAAGCGGCTTATACAGGCATTCTCAAAGCCTTTCTCGACCTGCTGCCCCAAAAGGCCCTGGTGGGCAAACCCATTCTGCCCATTGCTACGGGGGGAACGTTGGCGCATTTGCTAGCGATCGACTATGCCCTCAACCCAGTGCTGGGCGTTCTTGGAGCCGCCCACATTCTCCAGGGCGTATACCTGGTCGATAGCCAGTTTCAGCGCCTCGACGAAGGCGGCATTGACTTCCACGACCCAGACCTAGAAGCCCGCTTCCGCAGTGCCCTCACTGAACTAACCCACGCTATTTCCAGCAAAGTGCCAACCGCCGTCTGACGAGGTGAGTCGTGGGGAGTGGAGACGAGTAGCGAGAATAAGTCCGCGCCCCCTACTCCTTACCCCCACTCCCTGCTCCTACCCATCCACCCTCTACCCCAATGGCCACCACTCTCCGCCGTCCCACCACCCGCCTTCCCGCTCTCCCCTGGGATCGCATCATTCCCTGGGTAGTGCCCGCTGCCCTAATTTTGCTATGGCAGCTTCTGGCCCAAGTTGGTGTCATCAACAGCCGCATTCTTCCGGCCCCAACGGATGTGGTGCAGGCTGCCATCCGCCTAACCCTCAGCGGTGAATTGTTAAAGCACGTGGGCATTAGCACCTGGCGGGCTGTAGTCGGGTTTCTAATCGGTGGCAACATCGGGCTATTCTTTGGTGTTTTAAACGGAGTCTCTCGCCCCGCCGAACTCCTGGCTGATAGCTCGATTCAAATGATTCGCAACATCCCCCACCTGGCCATGATTCCCCTGGTCATTCTCTGGTTTGGCATCGGCGATGAGGCGCGGATATTTTTGGTCGCCCTGGGCGTTCTCTTTCCTATCTACGTCAACACCTTCTACGGCATTCGCGCCATCGACCCAGGGCTGATAGAAATGGGCCGCGTCTACGGCCTCAGCCGCCGCCAACTTTTTTCCCAGGTCATTCTACCCGGCGCTTTGCCCAGCATTTTAGTCGGCCTGCGCTACGCCCTCGGCAACATGTGGCTGACGCTAATTGTGGCTGAAACCATCGCCGCTAGTTCCGGCATTGGCTATATGGCCATGAACGCTCGCGAATTTATGCAAACCGATGTCGTCGTTGTCGCTATTTTGCTCTACGCCCTCCTGGGCAAACTCGCCGATTCCGCCGTTCGCTGGCTAGAGAAGCTCACCATTGCCTGGCACCCCAGTCAAAACTTGACGTGATGGAGCGTAAGGAGTGGGGAGTAAGGGGTGGATGGGTGGATGAGTTGGTTACCTAGTCCAAGTCCCCCACTCCCTAACCCCCTACCCCCTACCCATCCACCCCCTACCCATCCACCCCGACCTCCTACCCTCACCATGACCTACACCCAAACCTCTTACCCTCAAACCCAATTCACCACCGCTAGCGGCACCCACGTTTGGCTAAACGGTGTCACTAAAGCCTTTGGTGATTTGACTGTGCTCGACAACCTGAGTCTCGAAATTTTTCCTGGCGAGTTTGTCGCCGTGGTGGGTAAAAGCGGCTGTGGCAAAAGCACCTTGCTGCGCCTGCTGGCGGGGTTAGAAACGCCGACTCGCGGAGAAATTGCCCTAGATGGTCAGTGCTTGAAGGGGCTAAATGCTAAAGCACGGGTGATGTTTCAAGACTCTCGACTGCTGCCCTGGCGTAAGGTGATTCAAAACGTCGCCCTGGGTCTCAAAGAACAGGCCCGCCCCCGCAGTCACTGGGCCTTGCAGCAGGTGGGGCTAGACAGTCGCGCCAAGGATTGGACTACAGTGCTCTCGGGAGGACAAAAACAGCGGGTGGCCCTGGCTCGGGCGCTGGTCACTCAACCGCACCTGCTGCTGCTCGACGAACCCTTGGGTGCCCTCGATGCCCTAACCCGAATCGATATGCAGCGCTTGATCGAAACGCTTTGGCAAGAGCAGCAGTTTACCGCCCTGCTAGTCACCCATGATGTGGAAGAGGCGGTGATGCTGAGCGATCGCGTCATTGTCGTCCAGAATGGCCGCATTGATCTAGATTTACCCATCAACTTACCTCGTCCCCGCCATGTAGGGAGTCCCGGTCTGACTGAGTTAAAACAACAGATCTTGAGGCAAATCTTGCAGAATTAGAGGTCATCGCTCCCCGTAGGGCACGGGAAGGACACCAGCTATATCAAAATCGGCCTTCGCTGGCTCAAGGGAGCCCAGCGTTGATAGCAACACGCTGATTTCTACTGGTCTAGGCCTCAGCTAGACCATGGTCGGCGATTTCAGCGCTCGGCTCGACTACGGCATTCCCCTCGTCTCGACTCCATCCAGTAGAGCCTGGCAGGAGAATGGCCTGACATTCTCAGTTCGCTACGAGCCGCGCTGAGCGACATTCCTACCCGCTCTGTCTTGCACCGCAGTACGGTAACCCTGGCCGCCGAGTGTGGCGAGTTAAACCTAGCAAGGAAGCTGCTCGCCAGGGCCTTGGCTGGTGCTTCTCCCTCGGATGTTGGCGCAGAATCGAAAGATTTGTTTATTCAGATCAACCTATGCAATTTATTTTGAGCGCCAAGGAGTGACGCTGACAGAAGATCAGTTGCGGCTTCTATCGCGCTGATTGGGGTGCGATCGCCGAACGTTTTCCCACCACATTAGCAGGGGCAGTTTCTTTGGCACTGGTCAGTTAAAAGATGATGGCTAGCTTTAACGAACAGTGCCCTACATCTCTATGGACGCAGTAAATTTTCTCGCACATTTTACCCCTCACTGCGTTCCAGGTGTCGTAGAACCCAGAGTTTAAAAAGTTTTTTTGAGTACTCCGAAAGTAGCTGTTCCAAGGGTGCTTCTAGGTTTCTATGACCAGGTCAACAGCAGCCTGCTAGTTGTCTAGGGTCATATTGTCGCATTAGTAAGTTCTTTCTGAAAACTCAGGGCTTTTTCCGCGCGCTCAGACCAATTAGCCGGAGCCATATCGGTTGGGACGCTGTGTGTCCAGCTAGCGACTATTTTTTTCTGAGATTATATTAAGTGCTGCTGATAGCTATTCCAGAAACTGGTCAGCTTTTGCTGAGACTCAGCAGATTAAACTTTGAGATCCGGCAAAAAATCGACAGTAGACACTGTCTGCTTTCTCCTAGCGTTTTGAACGACACAAGCCCGACAAGATATGAGAAAAGTATGATCTAGATAAGGATTTTTTGCCATTATCGGGGGGTTGTGGCATTGGGGCGGCCAGAGTATCTTGAGAACAAGATACTTTTTTAAATAGTTTTTGGGCGTTGCTGGCTACAGGTGTGAATCAAAACTGCAACGTCTTTCGTAGGGGCAAACAGCCGTTTTCCCCTGTCCAAATCCATGCTTCGATTCAACAACACCAGATTTTAAGATGCCACTCTCTCCATGAAAATACTTTTGCTAGAGGACGATCGCCCTACCAGTGAGTTTTTGACAGGTACCTTAGTCAGCCATCGCTACGCTGTCGATGCGATCGCCGATGGGGCCACCGGCTTAGACCTAGCCAGTCGCTGGCCCTACGATCTGCTGATTATCGACCGGGGGTTACCCTCCCTAGATGGGCTAGAAGTGTGCCGCCGTCTACGTGCCCAGGGCTGCCGCACCCCTATTCTTATGCTCACGGTGCGAGACAGCTCCGACGACATTGTGGCCGGGCTCGACGCCGGGGCCGACGACTATTTAGCTAAGGGCTGCGATGCGTCGCAACTGCTGGCGCGGGTGCGGGCGCTGCTGCGACGGGGCAATGCCGCCCCGGTGCTGGGCTGGGGCGACCTGTGCCTAGACCCGGCGCTGACCCAGGTGACCTACCAGGGGCAGCCCATCCCCTGCCGACCCAAGGAATACGAACTGCTGGAACTGTTTTTGCGCAATCCCCAGCGGTTGTTGACCCGTAGCGCCATCATCGACCACCTCTGGCCCATGGATGACCCCCCGGTGGAGGGATCGATCACCAACCTGATGAAGGATCTGCGCCAGCGGCTCAAGGCGGCGGGGCTGACCAACAGCCCAATTGAGACGGTCTACGGTCTCGGCTATCGGCTCAAACCGGCCCCGGTGGAAAAAGTAGAGGCAGAGGCAAACCTAGTTGAGACCAAGGACAGTGCCGCAGAGCTGGTCCCTGCTACCCCTCGGCTGGATTTGGTCATGCAGCAGGCCACCCAGCGGTTTCAGGTTTCCCTGGAGCAGCGGTTGAGGTTGCTAGAGGAGGCGGTTCAAGCCGTAGAAGCGGGCACCTTTAGCCCCCAGCAGCGGCGGGTGGCCAGTACCGAGGCCCACAAACTGGCGGGGGGGCTGGGGCTGTTTGGCTATACCCAGGCATCTGAGGTGGCAGAGTTGATTGAGCAGCTACTGCAGTTGGGTCAGCCCAGCCCCCTGCTGGCCCAGCACCTAGAAGACCTCAAACAGTCGCTGACCCTGCCGGTGGACTAGACACAGGCTCGTAGATCTGGGGAAGTGGAGTTGCGCACGATGGCAAAACAGTGGTCCGACGGTTTGACGGCCGGGGCCGGTCTGCCCCTCACCTGGGTACTGGCCATGCCGCTGCTGCTCTCGGGCATTAGCGCCCTGTCCCTGGTGACCCACCTGCTCCAGGCCCACCCTTCCGGGAACGGCGAGGGGCTGCTGTGGTTGGCTCTGCTAGCGCTAGGATGGGCGATCGCCCAAGGGCTGTGGCTCAACCGCGAGCTGCTGCGCTGCCTACGGCGGGTAGATGGCCGCAGCCGCGATCTGGCCGCTGGGCATCTGACCACGGGGCTGCCCAGCGACAGCCCCGTAGTCGAATTTAACCGATTGGCCCACTCGTTTAATCAGATGGCTGAGCGGGTGCAGGCCTCCCTGGGACGGCTCCAGGCCAACCTCAGCGACGCCGAGCACTGGTTAGCCCAGTACAGCCAGCTCTCCCCCAGCATGAACTACACCTATGTGGAGGTGACCGAGGGGGATGCCTCTGAGCGCCAGACCTGGTATGAGTACCTCAGTGCCGCTGTCACTGAGATTGGGGAGATCTCTGTTGAGGCGGGGCTGCGGGATGCCAACGCGGTGCGGGGGCTGATTCACCCCGACGATGCGGCAGGCTATCTGGCCGCTGAAATGGCCTGCGAGCAGACCCTCAGCACCTTTTCTCACCAGTGCCGCATTGTCACCCCTTCGGGCCGGGTGAAGTGGATTCATAACCAGTCGCAGCCCCTGCGCCGGGACGACGGCACCATTGCCTGGCACGGAGTGGTAGTGGATATCAGCTCCTACAAACAGGCTGAGGCTGCCCTGCAGGAGAGCGAAACCCGGTTTCGGCAGCTAGCCGAAGCCGTAAAGGAGGGATTTTTTGTCTACGAAACCGAGACGGCTCAGTATTCCTACGTGAACTCGGCCTATTGGAAGATTCGCGGCCTGACCCCAGACATGACCACAAACAGCGAGGCCGAGTGGCTGGCGAGCATTCATCCGGAGGATCGCGATCGCGTTGAGGCGGCCCTGGTTCACGAACGCCAGGGAAAGCACTTCGACCAGGAGTACCGCTACACCACTCCCAACGGGGAACTGCGCTGGCTGCGATCCAGGGCGTTTCCGCTGTGTGACGACCTGGGCACGGTGGTGCGGGTGGTGGGCACCGTTGAAGACATCACCGATCGCAAACTGACCGAGGTCGCTCTGCGCCAGAGCGAGGCCCGCTTTCGCAATGCCTTTGACAATGCCCCCTACGGCATTTCGCTGGTGGCTGCCACCGGCCAGTTTGTGCTGGCCAATGCTTACTACTGCGCTCTGCTGGGCTACAGCGAGGCCGAACTGCTCACCATCACCTTCAAAGACATCACCCACCCCGATGACTGGGCCGATGACTGGGTCGGGTTTCAGCGCATGATGGGCGGCAAGACGGCCACCTACCAGATCGAAAAGCGCTACATCACGAAGCAGGGTGAAGTGATTCCGGTGATCATCAATGCTGCTCCGATCTACGACGACGGGGGAAAACCTCTGTACTCAGTGGGCCATGTGCAAGACATTCGCGATCGCCTCGCCATTGATCGCATGAAGGACGAGTTTATCTCCGTGGTCAGCCACGAGCTGCGCACTCCAATCACCGCCATTCAGGGTGCCCTGGCCCTGCTGGGGGTCGGGATGTATGAGAGCCGCCCCGAAAAGGCCCGCCGCATGCTGGAGATTGCAATCAACAATAGCGATCGCCTGGTGCGCTTGGTAGACGACATCCTCAGCTTTGAGCGGCTGGAATCAGGCCAAGTACAGCTCGAAAAAGAACTCTGTCAGGTAGCCCACCTGCTCTACCAGGCGATCGACAGCGTCCAACCCCTCGCCGACCAGTCGGGTATCACCATTGCCCTCACCCCCCTCACCGCCACGCTCTGGGCTGCCCCTGACAGCGTGATCCAGGTGTTGACAAATCTGCTCAGCAACGCGATCAAGTTTTCCTGCCCGAATGGGACGGTATGGGTTAAAGCCAGCACCGAGAGGTTAGATGCTGCAGACTCTAACCTCTCGGTGCTGTTCACAGTTCAAGACTACGGTCGCGGCATTCCCCCCGAAAAGCTGGAGGTGATCTTCGACCAGTTTCAGCAGGTGGATGTGTCAGACTCTCGCCAGCGGGGCGGCACGGGGCTGGGGCTAGCCATCTGCAAGCGCATTGTGCAGCAGCACCGGGGCCAAATTTGGGTTGAGAGCGAGGTAGGGCGGGGCAGCACCTTCTCTGTGGCGCTGCCCTTAGTGCAGGGGGATAGCCATGACTAAGCGAATTTTGATCGTGGATGACGAAGACGACATTCGCGATATTGTGCAGGCGGCGCTAGAGGACCTGGGGGGCTGGCAGACCCTGGGGGCAGCCTCGGGGGTTGAGGCGCTGCGGTTGGCGAAGCAGGGGGCAATCGACGCGATTTTGCTGGATATTTCGATGCCCGATATGGACGGTTTTGAGCTGTTTGAGCAGTTGCAAGCTATTCCAACCAGCCAGAGCATACCGGTGATTGTGCTGACCTCTAAGGTGCTGGCCCGCGATCGCACACGCTTTGCCACCCTAAACCTAGCGGGCCTGATCACCAAGCCCTTTAACCCCCTCACCCTAGCTCAGCAGATCGCCACTCTACTGCACTGGGCGCTCTAGGCCAGACGGCATCACTCCTCTACCGTCGCCCAGGCGTCTCGCCTGATCATAAAAAATATTCTGATTTTCCTATGACTTTCCTATAGAGTTCATCTACTTTTATTTTAAGTCATCTCACTTTACTTATGTTTGGAATGAACGAACATCTCAAACACAGGTAGTTCCTTTTTTAGGAATTGAAAAAGGTGCAATAGTACCCAGAAAGCTAGCTTTGTTGATTGAGTATAAAGCTGGTCTTCAGGATATTTTGGGCGACTGTCTCGCTCAGCGTTTTGTAGCGTCAGGTTTGCCCTCAGCCTGATACCTAATCCGATCCAAAAAACCCCAATGCAAAACCGATATCTCGTGGGTGTATTGCACTGCAATGCACCCTACAAACTGGGGGTATGTAGATAGGACTTGTATGAGTGACACGCTACGGCGTCTTCCCACGAGAATGGGCTGAAATACCGTATTCGAAGTTTCATTTCGAATTGAAGAAAGGCATTGACAGGAGAACATTATGTCCACGTTAACGGTTTGGAAATTTAACACTCCCGAAGGGGCCGAAAAGGCTCTGACTAAGCTGGGAAATCTGCAAAAGCAGGAGATTGTCAAGGTGCTAGATGCGGCGATCGTCGCCTGGCCCGTGGGGCGCAAAAAGCCCAAGACCAACCAGGCTGTCAGCACCGTGGGTGTGGGTGCCCTGGGCGGAGCCTTTTGGGGCATGCTGTTTGGCCTGATTTTCCTGGTGCCGCTGTTTGGCCTGATTGTTGGCGCTACCGCCGGAGCTGTCTCCGGCAAGTTTACCGACTACGGCATCAACGACGATTTCATCAAGAGCCTGCGCGACAAGGTCACCGAGGGCACCTCGGCGCTGTTTTTGCTCACCGGCCAGGTAACGGTGGACAAAGTAAGTGAAGCCTTTGCCCCAGAGGAGGTGGGTGAATTAATTCAGTCGAACCTGTCGGCGGAGCAAGAAGCCAAACTGCGCGAAGACTTCGGTGCTGAGCTGTAGGCCGCTCTCAGCTTGAAAGTTGTGGGGTTGGGATGATCGGCTCGGCCCCACAACGGCAACTTTTACATCCTCTCGATCGCAGCCTGCGAGTAGGTAGAGCCTGGGCCAAAGGGTTGCCCAAGACGGCAGTTCTGGCTTACCAGCCGAGTCAATTCAAGCTGTCAGTTCGATTTCGTCTCTTGCTACTACGTCAGCCGCGCTAGCAGCACTCAATCCAGCAATCAGAGGCAACGAGTATGGCCGCAGAACAGAACTATGGAAGCGCTATAGACCCCGTCTACAGCACTGAAACGGGGAAGCAAACGCTGTCGGTCTGGGCGTTAACGGCCCTGGTAGTCGGCTCAATGGTGGGGGCGGGAATTTTTACCCTGCCCTCTGCCTTTGGCCGCGCCACTGGCGGGATAGGCGGGCTGATCGCTTGGGCGATCGCAGGCGTCGGCATGCTGATGCTGGCCTTTGTGTTTCAAAACCTGGCCCAGCGCAAGCCTGAGCTAGATTCGGGGGTGTTTATCTACGCCAAGGCGGGCTTTGGCAACTACCTCGGCTTTTTGGCGGCGCTGGCCTTTTGGTCGGGCACCTGCGTCGGCAATGTGTCTTACTTCGTTTTGATTTCGTCCACCCTAGGGGCCTTTTTTCCCGTATTTGGGGACGGCAATACCGTGCAGGCGATCGCCGTTTCCTCGGTGGTTATTTGGCTATTTCACATCATGATCATGCGCGGGGTTCAGACGGCGGCAGGGCTGAATACCATCGTCACCATTGCCAAAATTGTGCCGATCTTGGTGTTCATTTTTGTGCTGTTGTTTGCCTTTAACCCCGATGTGTTTATGGCCAACCTATTGGGTGGCCAGGGCTATGACGAATCGATCTGGAGTCAGGTGCGCAACACCATGCTGGTGACGGTGTTTGTGTTCATCGGCATTGAGGGGGCCAGCATCTACTCTCGCTATGCTGAGAAACGGTCAGATGTAGGTATGGCCACGGTGCTCGGGTTTGTGAGCGTGCTGTGCCTGCTGGTTCTGGTCACCATGCTGCCTTTCGGTCTCATGCCCCGAGCCGAACTGGCCGAGCTGCGCAACCCATCAATGGCCGGGGCGCTCGAAGCCGTGGTGGGCCGCTGGGGCAGTATTTTCGTCAGCGTTGGCCTGCTGATTTCGGTGCTGGGGGCGTTTTTAGCCTGGACCCTGTTTGCGGCAGAGGTGCCCTTTATGGCTGCCAAAAGTAACCTGATGCCCAACTTTCTCAACCATGAAAACGTGCAAAAGGTACCGTCGCGATCGCTCTGGATGACCAACATCGTGGTGCAGGGCTTTTTAATCGTCACGCTGTTTGCCCAAAACGCTTTTACCCTGGCTCTAGAACTTACCAGCGCCATGTCCCTCATCCCCTACTTGCTGGTGGCGGCCTTTGCCCTCAAGCTAGCTCTCACCCGCGAAACCTATGAAAACGACAGCCGCCGCAATCGCGAGCTGCTGATCAGCGTGGTCGCCGTGCTGTATTCGATTTTGATGCTGGTGGCCGGAGGGCTAGAGAAACTGCTGCTGGCCGCGCTGATCTTGGCACCGGGCACGGCTTTGTTCTTTTTGTCGCGGCGAGAACAGGGGCTGCGGGTGTTCGGCTTTTGGGAACTGGTGCTGTTTACGGTGACGGCGATCGCGGCATTGTCAGCGCTGTATGGCCTGATAACGGGATTGATCGCAATTTGACGACTCTAGATTGGCGATTTTGGATTTGTTACGGAGTGGCGAATTTTATGCCCCAGTTCGATTCCCCCAGTTGCTTGCTGTAACAGTTCACCTCGTTACCCCTTTGATAAGGGGGCAGGGGGATTCTCGCAGGGATTCTCGACAATCAGGTCACTTACTTACCGCTGTCCCTTTTCTTTACTTCGTTTTTTCTTTTTCTTCACTCTCTCTCGCCCCCATCTACGGAGCTTTCTATGACTACCGAAACCCCCACCTACGGCGTCCACTCCGAAGTGGGCAAGCTGCGCAAGGTAATGGTCTGCTCGCCCGGTTTGGCCCACTCGCGCCTCACCCCCAGCAACAACGACGACCTGCTGTTTGACGATGTGCTGTGGGTAGAGATGGCTAAGCGCGACCACGCCGACTTTGTGCTGAAGATGCGATCGCGCGGCATCGACGTGATCGAGATGCACGAGATGCTAGCTGAAACCGTCGCCATCCCCGAAGCCAAAACGTGGATTCTCGACCAGCAGATTGTGCCCAACGAGGTGGGCCTGGGCCTGGTCGACGACGTGCGCGCCTTTCTAGACGAGCTGCCCCCGCCAGAGCTGGCTGAATACCTGATTGGCGGCCTAGCCGTCTACGACATGCCCCTCGATTTTGGCCGCGAACTGCTGAAGCTGGCCCAGGAGAACGACGGCTACGCAGGCTACCTGCTGCCGCCTCTGCCCAACACCCTCTACACCCGCGACACCACCTGCTGGATCTACGGCGGCGTCACCCTCAACCCGCTCTACTGGCCCGCCCGCCACGAAGAAACTGTGCTGACCACCGCGATCTACAAGTTTCATCCCAGCTTTGCCGAGGCCAACTTTTCTATCTGGTGGGGCGACCCGACCGAGCACCACGGTACCGCCACCTTCGAGGGCGGCGATGTGATGCCGATCGGTAAGGGCATTGTGCTGGTGGGCATGAGCGAGCGCACCTCCTACCAGGCAATTACCCAGGTGGCAGCGAATTTGTTTGCCAAGGGCGGGGCCGAGCGGGTGATTGTGGCGGGCATGCCCAAGCTGCGATCGGCCATGCATTTAGATACGGTGTTTACGTTTTGCGATCGCGATCTGGTCACCCTCTTTCCGCCAATCATGGATCAGGTAGTCACCTTCTCGATCTACCCCAGCGACAAGCCTCGCGGCTACGACATCGTCAAAGAGGACAAGAGTTTCGTGGAGGTAGTGGCCGATGCCCTAGGGCTGAAGAAAATCCGGGTGGTGGAGACCGGCGGCAACGCCTACCAGGAGCAACGCCAGCAGTGGGACAGCGGCAACAACGCCGTGTGTTTAGAGCCGGGGGTGGTGGTGATGTACGACCGCAACACCGTCACCAACACCGCCCTGCGTAAAGAAGGCGTCGAAGTGGTCACCATCGTTGGGGCTGAGCTGGGGCGCGGGCGCGGCGGCGGTCACTGCATGACCTGCCCAATTATCCGCGACGCCGTCGATTTTTAGCCGTATACCCGCTTCTGGCGAGAAACAAGGAAAACCACCTTTCCCTAACCTTTCTCACCCAGTTTCATCTTTAGTTGGGCGATTTGCCCGTCTTTCTCAATCTCCCTGGGCAGCGCCAAGTTGTGTCGAGTCCATGTATCCTCCCCATGCCGGCCCAAGATTTCCTCAATTCGTAGCGATTATCTTGATTGTCAAGCTCACCCTGCTATGTAGTAGCTGCCATGAGGGTGGCAGCTGGCGGCAATGAGCAAGCTGGAGCCTGCCAGAGGGTGTCATGGCTCACCATGGCATTGAGGATG
>NZ_JADEWR010000031.1 GCF_015207525.1 Nodosilinea sp. LEGE 06152 | reverse complement strand
CCTTCCCTATTGAGAAGCACTATGGTTGGCAAGGCGCTGACGAATAGCGTCGAAACGTTGCCAAATCAACTCTGGAGTTTGGGGGACAATACCTTGAGCACGAGCGATACCACGAGCAATAATGGCATCTGCTTGTCGCAGTTCGCCCGAGGTTGGTAGAGCAATAACCTGACTCTGCAGCAGTTCAATAAACGCTAAAACATCCTGCTGCTGGTTAGGCCCTAGAACCTTGAATTTCTCAGCTACGACCTGTTCTATATTCATAGTGGGCATGCTCCTAACCTATCAAATTTGCCTGCGCAGAAAAGAGCCGCTAGCCAGACTCAATCCCACTTACGCCCCCTTAGGAAGCCACCATAGATGTTTTGGGGCGGGCAAAGATCATGCGTCCGGCGGAGGTTTGCAGCGACCCGGTGACGACGACCTCTAGTTCTTCGCCAATGTAGTCGCGGCCTTCTTCAACCACTACCATGGTGCCGTCGTTGAGGTAGCCGACGCCTTGGGAGGGTTCTTTGCCCTCCTTGAGAATCTTCAGGTCGATGTCGTCGCCGGGCAGGTAGGCCGGGCGAATGGCCTGGGCCAGATCATTGATATTGAGCACCTCAACGTCTTGAAAGCTGGCAACTTTGTTGAGGTTGTAGTCGTTGGTGAGCAGCATGGCGTTGAGCTCCTGGGCAAGCTTCACCAGCTTGGCGTCGACGGTGGGGATGTCGTCGTAGTCGACGGAGTTGATCAGCAGTCGGTTGGGGTAGGTTTCACGAATGCGGTTGAGCACGTCGAGGCCACGGCGGCCGCGATCGCGCTTTTGGTCGTTGCTGGCGTCGGCAACCTGCTGTAGCTCTTGCAGCACAAACTGCGGCACCAGCAGCTGCCCTTCTAAAAAGCCCGTGCCCAGCAGGCCTTCAATACGGCCATCGATAATGCAGCTGGTGTCGAGCACCTTGGTTTTGCTGGGCTTGAGGGTGCCCTCGGCCACCAGCGTAGACTCTAAAGTGCTGGGGCTGATCAGGCGCAGCAGCGATCGCCCGTGGGTATCGGCCAAATTCATGCCCGACACCGCAAACAGCACGCTGCCCAGCACCGCCGTCATTGGTTTGATAAAGCCAAACTCAGCCGGAATCGGCAGCAAAAACAACGGAGCCAGCATCAGGTTGGCGATCAGCAGACCCAGCACCAGGCCCACGGCGCGAGTAAGAATGCGATCGGGCGGCAGCTCTTTGATCTGGCGCTCCAGACGACGGTAGCTGGTCTGCATAACCAGACCCAGCCCAGTGCCAATTAGCCCGCCAAATACAGCGGTTACTGTGCCCAGGGCCTCAATATTTGTTACCTGCTGCAAAATGGGCTCGGGCAGCAGGTCAATGCTGTAGAACCCAATGCCCGCCCCGGCCAGGATGAATGAGAATACGATTAGTGCGTCTAGCATGGTGGTCCGCGGTTCTGGCCTTGATTTTGCAGCGGTTAGGGGTTAAGTACTTACCCTCTCAGTGTACTCCCCCAGATCAAAAGCGCCAGATTAAACAATACTGGGGGAAGTCAAGCTGGCAAAAGTATACCGCTAATGCCCAGCCCCCTGACCGCCCTACGGGCTCTGCAATAATGGTGGGGTTACTGCACTTGCATTCTCCATGTCTTTGCCCTTTCTGCGATCGGCGGTAGTTCAACTGGCGGCCTATACCCCTCATGTTGAGTCAGCCGACGATCCATCCCCTGCTGCTCTGGATATTCTCGATACCAACGAGTGCCCCTACGACCTGCCCAAGGCGCTGAAGGAAAAGCTGGCCTGGCAGCTGCACAACGATATTGCCGCCAATCGCTACCCCGATGGTGGGCATGGGGCGCTGAAAGAGGCGATCGCCCAGTACGTTACCGAAACCGCAGCCGGAGCAAGCTTCAGCGCCGACCATATCTCCGTTGGCAACGGCTCCGATGAGCTAATTCGATCGCTGCTGATTGCTACCTGCCTAGGCGGCGCAGGCTCGGTGCTGGTGGCCGACCCCACCTTTTCGATGTATGGCATTCTGGCCCGCACCCTGGGCATTCCGGTGATCACGGTAGGCCGCAGTGAAGACACCTTTGAGGTCGATCTGTCAGCAGCGCAGCAGGCGATTGGCCATCCCCAGACCCCTCCTGTGCGGGTGGTGTTTATGGTGCACCCCAACTCACCTACCGGCAACGCCCTCACAGCCGCCGAGGTCGCCTGGCTAGAGGCTCTGCCGTCAGACATCTTAGTGGTAGTGGACGAAGCTTACTTTGAGTTTAGCCAGCAGACCACGGTAGCCAACGTTCTGACCCGCCCCAACTGGGTAGTTATGCGAACGTTCTCAAAGGCCTTTCGCCTAGCCGCGTATCGGGTAGGGTATGCCGTGGCCAATCCAGCCCTCGCCCAGGCGCTCGAAAAAGTGCGCCTGCCCTACAACCTACCCAGCCTGACCCAGGCGGCCGCCCAGCTCGCCCTGGCTCACCGCCAGGAATTGCTGGCGGTAGTGACTGAAATTCAGCAGCAGCGCCGAGAGCTAGCCAGCGCGATCGCCCAAAATACCCCCTTGCGCCTGTGGCCCAGTGACGCCAATTTTCTCTACGGGCGACCCCCAGCTCAGCCTGAGCAGCCCTTGAAGACCGAACTAGAACGCTGGTTCAACCGCCTGCGGGTGCAGGGAACCCTGGTACGCCACACAGGCGGAGGCTTGAGGATCACCATCGGCACACCAGAAGAAAATCAGCGCACCCTGGCTCACCTACAGCAGGTTTAGGCAGAAGTCGCCCGGTAGCTGAACGCAGAGGAGCCGCCCGGTAGCTGAGCCCAGAGGAGATCCCCGGTAGCCGAGCGTAGTCGAAGCTACACCAGCGCCCTAGCTCGCCGCACCGTGTAGGGCAGCACCCCCACCAGCAGAGCAAAGGCTTCGTCAGGCACTTTGTCAACAATGCTTTGGTCAAAGTAGCTCTTAAACTGCTCTAGGATGAGCTGGGCGCGATCGAGGGGCACAGGCTTATCGGTGAAGTTTTGGGTGAGCCGCACCCACTGCAGGCGAATTTTGAGGGCTTTTTGCTGGGCTTCGGCTGACTCAGGCGAAATCAGCGACAGGCTACCGAGGGGTATCACCGCTCGACAGTCAGCATCGAGCCCCCCACCAACGGCGGCACCAGGGCCGGCAAACTCGGTGTAAAACTCCTTGTGGATAATCAGCCCGTTGCGGCGGCGGCTGTTGACAACCCACAGTTCACCACCTCGAATTCTGGCCAAGATGTCATCGTCTTCTGACAGCAGCAGATTAGATTCAAAAAATGGATTGGAAAGACCGCTCACTGGGTTCACGATTGGGGGGCGAGCGGGCTGAGGTGTGCCAGCAAACAAGCCGGGAGAACGTAGGGAGTTTCCGGGGCCTGGGCCTGAACTATTCTGCTCAAAATTAGAGATCATCCCCGCCACATCATAGCGACAACGGCTCGACCAGCCACGATCTGTGCCCATTTCCTCGGTCTTTCTTCGGCCTATGAGCTACCCAAGAGCTATAGCGCCTCAGGTATTTATTCTAGGGTAAACGGCTGGCTGGCCCCCGTAGAAGTATTTAGCTACGCTGAAGGAGGGATAAATTTCTATCCCAAAAGTTTAAGGTTTGTGTGAAGTGATCCGGTTGGGCCACTTAAGGCCACGGGGCAGGAGGCGTTATGGTCTTGCGCAGCAGCAGCCGACGGGCCTGTAGCCCAATCCAGGAGGCCGGAGTATCTTCAGTTTGAAACACCCCGAATCCGGCTTTGCGGTAGAGCGCCTGAGCCGCTAGGTTGTCTTCCATAACGTGGAGGCGCAGATCATAGATGCGCCACTGCTGCGCCAGTTGTTCACACGATTGCAGCAGCGCGCTAGCTATGCCCTGACGCCGAAAGCTCTGCCCCACCGCCAGGTTTGAAATATAGATGTGGCGATCGCCCTGCCAGGGCCAGGGCTGGCGCAGTGACGCTTCTACCGTGCCTGCGATCGCTGGACCGTCTGCAGGGGTAGCTCCAGCCGATGACATCGCCATCAGACAGGCATACCGGGGAGACTGAGCCTTGAGCCGCTGCTTCAGGTCTTCTTGAATGCCAAGCCGAATGAAGGGGTACACCCAGTACCGCCAGCCCGAGCAGTCGTAAAAGCTAGTGGTGAGCACATCGGTGAGCCGCTCCACATCCTGCAGCCGGGCCGGGCGAATTAGCGGCTGGGCTGTGTCGGTGGCTGGTAGAGGCGGCGAATTTGAGTCAATTTGTACCATAAACCCCAGCGGCAGACTCCCAAAAAAGATGCCCGGCAATGGCAAAGCCTAGGCGTTAGGATAATCGCTCTTGCAGTCAATATACCCTTCTCCCCCCGCTCAACGGGTAGGATCAAAAGGCGAGTTTCCCCTCCACAGCCCAATCGTCCCCCAGCCATCCACTCACCGCCATCCATGGCAACCTCACCCTTCTTGACCAGCTTTGTCCGCCACCGCGACCCCAGGCTACTGTGGCCGGTTGCGGGGGTAGCCTCGGTTGTGGCCCACGGGGTTGCACTGGTTATGGTTCGCACCCTGGCCATTCAAACCCCAGCCCTACCAGAGGGTGAATTGGCCCCGCTGCCCATTCAGTTGATTACGCTTCCCGCCGACCTACCGGCCCCAGCTGAGCCGATCGCCAGTATCTCCACGAATACGGCCTCTGGCGACTCAGCCTCTGTAGAACCCACCGCCGCCGCGCCACCGACTCCTGTAGCGGCCCAGACCACGCCGATTGCCCCTGCCGAGACTGCTGCCCCCGATCGCCCACCGCTAGAGCCATTTACCACCTCGGCCCCGCCCCAGACTGCCGCGCCGCCTGTAGCCCCGGCCCCTCCAGCCCCGGTGGCTCCTGCGCCTCCGGCTGTAGCCCCAGCGCCGCCGCGCCCTGCCGCCCCTTCCCCATCTGTAGCCCCGGCCCCGCCCGTATTGCCTGCCCCCGGCCCATCCACTGGAGAATTGCCCCCTACGACGCCTGCCCCTGGCTCACCCGCCCCCGCCCCTGTTCCCGAAGGGGCATMGGGGCAAGGGGGACAGGTCGTGCCCGTGGGCATTCGCCTCAACCCCAATGGCCGAGATATTCCTGATTCTGCCCCTCAGCTGCTGGGCGCTACGGCGATCGATATGCGACCTCTAGCGTCGAGCTGCGGCTTTGCCAACCTGGAGGCGCTGCTGACGGGCACGGTCGCTACTTCGGTACAGTTGCAGATTCGGGTAGAGCCCAGCGGCGAAATTTCTCAGGTGAGACCGTTGCAGGGCACGGGCAATGGTGCTTTAGACGATTTGGTGAGCTGCGTGGTCAGGCAGCGGCTGCGACTGCAACCGGCCAGCTCAGCTGGGGTACCTCAGCTCACTGACGCGTTTATCTTGGAGGCCCGTGTCCAATTTTTCTAGCCATACGTATATTGAGTTGAGCTTTTGTAACTCCACAACTTACAGCAACCTTTAGGAACAAATTTTGGCCGTACAACGCAATAACCTTGCTTTTTATGATCAGCAGGCCAGCCGTTGGTGGCATGAGGCGTCGACCGTTGCGCCTCTGAATCGTCTTAACCCACTGCGATTCAAATATTTCGACCGGGTTATACCCTGCTGGCAGGGGCTGCGAGTGCTAGATGTGGGCTGTGGCGGTGGTTTTACCTGCGAGTTTTTAGTCCATCAGCAGGCCCAGGTATGGGGCCTAGACCAGTCGGCGCAGTGTATTCAGGCGGCTCAGGACCATGCAGTGGCAGGCGGCTTACCCATTACATACAGCTGTGGCGTGGCTGAAGCATTGCCCTTTGAGGCGGCTACCTTTGATGTGGTCGTCTGTGTCGATGTACTGGAGCATGTAGTTAACCCTCAGCAAGCCGTGGCCGAAATCAGCCGGGTGTTGCGGCCTGGAGGAGTATTTTGCTTTGACACGATCAACCGCACGGTGCGATCGCGCCTCGTGATGATCTGGCTGTTGGAGACTATCCTGCGCCAGATTCCGGTCGGCATCCACGACTGGAAAAAGTTTATTACCCCTCAGGAGCTACGAGCCATACTGACTCAGGCAGGCTTTGGCGTGGTGAAGATAGATGGCTTCAACCTATTTGGTAGCACTGTGGCTGAAATGATTGCCGCTTACCGGTTTTATCAAACAACGGGCAAGTTTCAGGCGCACTTTGATGACGATACGCGGGTAATGTATATCGGTACAGCGGTGAAGGGGTAGACGCGCAGGTGAGGAAGGGTGATCCAGCCAATCGCTCAGCTTATCCTGGCCCCTGGAGGTGAGTGGTGTCGTTAAAGCGCTTGATTTGCCACAGCTCGGTGTTGAGACGGTTGGGGCCAGTTTGGTGCCAGCGATCGCGATCTAGCCAGAACTCAAACTGAGCGGTGTTGTCCATCGGCAGGCCCCAGGCGCGATCGCAGCCCAGCAGGCCACTGATGACGTGCTGCAAAATCCAGTGGTGGCCGATGACGAGAATGCGATCGCTATTGCCGTGCCGACTGAGCACGTAATCCACAAACTGCTGCGCCCTGGCTTGACCCTGCTCCAGGGTTTCGGCCTCGGGGATGGGCTGCCAGTCGAGGCTGGCGGTGAGCCGCTGGCAGAGGTCAGGGTAGCGATCGCAGGCCTCGGCCCAGGTCAGCCCGGTGAAAATGCCTGAGTTGTACTCCATTAACTCGGAGCGCAGCTCTACCGTCACAGTTTGGTCGGGGGCTAGGGCAACCTGATCAAGACTGCGTTCACTAGCAACAAATTTTGGGATATTTGGGAGCGGATCGCCGATGGATGAGCGCGAGGCTGTAAACCCTTGCACTAGCGCTGACAGCGTCTCAGTAGCTCGCTCTAGAGGGCTGCAATACGTGTGGGTAGGGTACCACCCCTTCGCGGCCAAATGCCGCCCCAGCCGCAGCGACTGCTCTACGCCCCAGGGGGTTAGCCCTGTAGAACTGAATCCCTCCATGCGACCCTCAACATTGCCTACCGACTGGCCGTGGCGCACTAAAAGCAGCTTGAGGGGGGGCATAGGTTCTAGAAAACGTGGTCAGCCAATCTGAAGCGGTTTAGATAACGCCAGTGGCTGGGGGCAACCTGATGGGAGAGCACTGGCGACAAATCAGGAGGAGCGGCGGCAAAACTGTCTACCAGCAACTCTAGAATTTCTGAAACGTGCCAGAATGCGTAGACGAATATACCAAGTTCAGCTTGAGATCTACGGGTTTCCCGCTGGCAAAACTTCACCACTGGACTTAGGTTTGGTTTATCCCTGAACTCTGATTCGCTATCGATGACATCTCCGGTTCATTCAGCTTCATCTCTACCCTGCCGCTGCGGCCTAAGCGCTGTTGATCGGCAGCGCTTAGGCCTGTTTCTCACCCTGGTACTGGGGTTTGCGGTAGTGGAGTGGCTGGTGGGCAGCCACAGCCACAGTCTAGCTTTGCAGTCGGATGCCGGGCACATGCTCACCGATGTAGGCGCGATCGCCCTGGCGCTGTCGGCGAGCTGGCTGACGCGCCTGACCCTGGCCCAGTCTAGACCGGGCCAGCCGCACCTGGAAGCGATCGCTGCATTGGTCAACGGCCTTGGGCTGCTGGTCATGGCGGGGCTCATTTGCTTAGAAGCATGGCATCACTTAACGGTGCCCACGACCACGCTGGTCAGCGGCCCTATGGCCGGTACGGCTTTGGTCGGGCTGGGTATCAACGGCTTTGGGGTTTGGCTACTCCACGGTCAGGGCGACGAGTCGTTGAACCGGCAGGGTGCCTTTTTGCACGTAGTGGCCGACTTGGCTAGCTCGGTTGGGGTCATCATTGGAGCGCTGTGCATGGCGCTGTTCCACTGGTTTTGGGTGGATGGGGTGCTGAGTTTGGCGATCGCCCTCCTAATTGGCAGCAGCGCCCTGCCCCTGATTTACCACAGCTGGAGACAAATTGCCCAACCTCAAACCACCCCGCCACCCCGGCCCGATCTCACCAGCCTGGGCTTTCTCGAAACCGGATACACCGACCTGAGCACCCTGCTGGCAGTAACGCCCGCCTCACCTGGGGCAAGCTGGCCAAACTTAGGTAACAAACCTGGGGCATTAGGTCACAAAACTGCGCCATATCGGTCATTCGATTCTAATATTCATACCTAGGCGGCCGTCTCTGCATCGGCCAGCACTGCACTGTGTCTACGGGAGTCAAACATGGGTACCTGGGTTAAGGAAACCGATGAAGCTTTTTACCTAATGCAGGGAAACCAGTGGATCTCCCGCATCCAGAAGCGTCCCTCCTCCGGCAACCCCAAGGAGCAGGTGCTCAATGTTGAGGGCATGCGGGAGTGGTTTTTGCGATCGGACGCTCCCCTGGCCATGACGGTGTCGGTTGGAACAGGCGGCCCAGAACCCGAGCAGTTCGGTAGTGGCTCCCCTGGCGGAGAAACTCCACCACCCGAAGAAGTGATTCCTCCACCGGACGGTGGCACCTCACCCCCCATAGGCGGCGGCACCGACCCCGAGCCCCCCGGTGCGGGAGGAGAGCCTGCCCCCGAACCGGCGAAAAACCTGACGCTGCGCGTGAAAAGTACGACTTACTTTAAGCTGCAGCCCAAGCTAGCCAACGAACTGACCGATGCCGAGAAGGTGCTGGTCACCAACGGCACCACCTTCGACATTCAGTACTACATCGACGTGGGCAAAAACCACTGGCAGATTCAGCTGCTTGAACCTACCCTGGGCGACAAAACCAACCGCACCTGGTTTGTCTACACCCCCGACATCGATGTGCTAACCGGCGTTCGGCTGCGCGTAGTTAGCGACACTCTGTTTAAGACCGAGCCCAAAATTTCCTCACAGCTGGGCGAGTCTCAAAAGGTATTCGTCAAAAACGGCACTCAGCTGAGGCTGCTGGCCTTTAAGCCAGCGGCGGGCGACCACTACGAGGTCGAGCTAGCCGACGCCGTCGTTGGGGCCGAAGTCAACACCAAGTGGTACGTCTACAGCCCCGACACCAAGGTAGACGGCAACCGTCAAACCCTGGAAGTTACCGGCGACACCATCTTCAAAGCCCGTCCTGTACAGTCGAACCAGCTCTCTGACGCTGAGAAAGTGCTGGTGAAAAAGGGAACCGTGTTCCTGCTCAATTCCTACGCTCAGCCCGAGAACAATCACGTGCGGGTAGCCCTACAGGGGGCCTTTCTAGGCCCTCAAAACCGTACAGCCTGGTATGCCTATGTGCCCGATATTCAGATCTCTGGCACTGAAATTGGCAATAATCCTACCGATCAGGGGCCGGGGCAACCAGCCAACCCAGCCGACCGGGGCGTGGCGCTAACCTTTCCTGGGTTTTCGGGCACCTACTACTCTAACTACCCCATTCAGCCCAAAAATCGCTACGGCGTGCGGGGTAACTTTACCTGGGGTGAGGCGCTGCACGTCAATCCCAGCACAGGCCGGTATCGCCGCCCGGCCAACGCCGGAGTGGTCTACAACATTTTGAAAGTGGCCGACGCGATGGAAGAAATTCGCAAGATGTACGGCGACAAGCCAATTAAGATCAACTCCTGGTACCGCGACCCGGCCACCAATGCAGCGGTGGGAGGGGCGTCTATGTCGCGCCACATGTCGGGGGACGCGGTAGATTTTGTGGTGCCAGGCGTGCGGTGCTCTGACGTCTACGCCCGCCTCAACGGCTGGTGGGGCAACCGGGGCGGGCTGGCCAGTTCTTCGGTGTTTACCCACATCGACGTGCGCGGCTACCGAGCCCGGTGGAGCT
The DNA here is from genome assembly GCF_015207525.1 of Nodosilinea sp. LEGE 06152. Classification (GTDB taxonomy): domain Bacteria; phylum Cyanobacteriota; class Cyanobacteriia; order Phormidesmidales; family Phormidesmidaceae; genus Nodosilinea. The sequence goes on along the minus strand of NZ_JADEWR010000031.1, from coordinate 34,611 downwards.
ACGGCTACTAGGTCAGCCGGTCTGCCAGGCTGGACGGCCCTAAGGCGGGGAAGACCTAGCCGCAGCACTGCTCGATGCCGCTATCTGCTCAGCCTGAATCGGCCTGCCATTTCCGCAATCGATCGCAGACATCCCGCAGGGGCGCAGCATGCTGCGCCCCTACGGATCTGGTGGAGGCAGATAGAATTTAGGATGCCGAGCGGGGCCAGAAAATTTTTATCGCTGGCAGTCCTCACCCTAGCCCTGAGTATTGGGGGAATGCTTCCCGGACTGGCGCTTTCGCCTCCCCCCAATGTTGTTCTCCCCCCCGATCTAGCCAACTTCCCCTTAGTAAAACCCTACGACTTGGGTATGGCTAGCCTGGCTCAGAGGGGAACAGAATTTGATGCCATGCCGCTGGCGCTGACGGGGGCGATCGCGCTACCTCCCGGCAACTCCCCTGTACCCTGGGTCGTGGTACTGCACGGTCGTCATGCCGGATGCCACTTTCGACCCGATACCACCAGCCAGTGGCCCTGCGTCCCAGAACCCCGCTTTGACCTGGGCTTTGCCTACCTGGCCCAGGGTTTAGCTGAGGCAGGCTACGGCGTGATCATTCCCAACCTGAATGCCGCTTTTAGCGAAACCTATGGGGCCAATGCCGACAACCGTAACGAGCTGGCTGACCAGCGCAGCGGTCAAATTATCGATGCCCATCTGAGCCGCTTGGCCCAGGCCGATCGCGGAGATGACCCTGGCTTTGGCATATCACTGACGGGGCGCGTTGATCTGGGGCGACTGGCGATGGTGGGCCACTCCATGGGAGGCGGCGCAGCGGCGCTGAACGCCCTGCATCGACTTAACGTAGACTCGGCTGCATCGCTGCAGGCCAAAATTGCGGATGGGCTGGGTCCGATCGCAGCTCTGGTGCTGGTCGGCCCCACCCGCAGCTACCCGATCGCCCAGCGACCCGACGCCTACCAGCTGCCGGATGTGCCAACGGTGGTGATAGCCGGGGGTTGCGATCGCGACATTTTTGACCTCAGCAGCCTCTACTACGTCGAAACGGCCCGTCAGCAGCCTCGCAATAGCCCTGTCTTGGGCATTCTGCTGCCTGGAGCCAACCATCACTATTTCAACGCTGCCGTTGCGGCGGATGACTACTACCGCCAGCCCAATAACGGGCCGCTGTGCGACCCGCAGCGATCGCGCGATCGCCTCTCTCGGGTGGCCCAGGAAAACTTCCTGGCTCAATACACCACCGCCTTTCTGCAAACCGTCTGGTCTACTCCTGAGGAAGACAAACCTCTGTTCGAGGCGGGTCTAGCAGCTCAACAAGCCGCTCCGGCAAAAATGTTTGGGCAATCGGTGCTCACAACACTGGTAGCGCCTTCGGCCCAGCGCTACACCGCCTTTCACGCTAGGGAGGCTCCTGTAGCCACGCTGACCGGTGGCCTGAGTGCGGGGTTCTGTCAGGCGCTAGCGGCTTGCGAGCGATCACCCCGGCCCTACCCCCACTTCCCAGACCTGCTCACCCTAGAGTGGAATACTATTCCCCAACAGCTGCAAGTGCCCCTGGAGAACCCCAACGCCAGCACCTTTAGCAGTCTTGAGCTACGCCTCGCCCCTGACCCATCCTGGTCAGTGCCCCAGGGGCAGCCGGTGTTTGCGGTGGTGCTGCGCGACCAGCAGGGCAACGCAGCGCGGGTTGAAATTCTCTCGACGGTGCCCGCGCTGCGATCGTTTGAGGCTGACCCCACCCACGGCCACACCGCCCCTCTCTACCCTAGTTCTCTCCGTATTCCCCTGGGGCAGTTCTCTGGCGTTGACCTGACGGCAGTGACCAGCGTGGAGATAGTGTTTGACCAGGTTGCTGAGGGCAAGCTGCAACTGGCTAGCATTGAGTTTGTGGGGCGCGGCGATTTTAGATCTTAGATTGGCAATTTTGGATTTTGTTCAGCTAAGACTCTAGTTGTAACCGCCACACCCTCGCAAATCCAAAAACCAAAATTCACTTAGATGCCCTCGAAGCATGGATGACAAAACTCATAGCCCGCCGCCTTGAGCTTTTGGTTTGACACCCGCACGTTATAGGGCCGTGCGCTGGGCTGAGACGGGTCCCACTGCACAGGTTCGAGATGGTTGGCGGTGCAGACGCGATCGATCAGCTCGCGCACGGTGGGAATTTCGTCCTGCACCAGGTTGTAGAGGCCGCTGAGGGAGCGAGTTTGTGCAAAGGCGATCGCCCCTACAATGTCATCTAGATGCACCCAGTTGCTGGCTTCGTGCCCAGCACCAGGGCGGGTCTGCCCGGCGGCGCGGCTGTAGATTTTTGCTAATTCGCGCCCTGGGCCGTAGATGCCGCCGAGGCGAAAAATGCAGATGCTTCGCTCTGGCGTAGCAGCTTGCAGGAGCATTTTTTCTGTCTCTGCCATCGTGCGCCCGTTGTCGGTGGCAGGTTTGGCGGGGTCATCTTCTCGCACCCAGGCCCCCTCGTAATTGCCGTAAACCGAGTAAGTGCTGGTAAAGATGATTTGCCTGAGACTAGGAGCCTGCTCTAAGGCTTTCACGACGGTTTTGGCTGTGTTTAAGTAAACCTCTTCGTAGTTGGCCTGCCGACCGGCCCCCACGCAAATGAGCAGGGTATCTTGGTCTTGCAGCAGGGCCACAATTCCACCAGCATCTGAGCCATTCACGACTTGAACTGCTGCCGCTACCTTGCGTAAGTCGTCAACTCGATCGGGGCTAGTCGTTGTGGCGGTAACGCCGATTCCCTGGCTGCTCCAGAGCTGAGCCACGGCTTTACCGACATATCCACACCCTAAAATGGCGACCCTCATCGTTTCAATCTCCTCAAGGCGTCAATAGCTGCATTCTTACGGGCTTCTTTTTTGCTCCGTCCCTGACCAATGCCGTAGCTGGTTTCACCCACCACCACCTCGACGGTAAATTCCTTGGCATGGCTGGGGCCAGTATCGCCCCGGTCTCTGTATTCTGGGGGTTGAGGGCCTAGGTGGGCATGGACATACTCCTGAAATTCGCTCACTGGGTCAATGGCTGGCAGATCTACGACGCAATCAACCAGCGGGCCAAAGATCGATTCAACATAGCTCAAAGCCGCCGCAATACCAGCATCGAGTCGGTAAGCCCCAATCACTGCTTCAAACATGTCGGCCTGCACGCTGGGATTGTAGCGTTCGTGTTGCGCCCCAGCTCCTAACCGCATTTTGGCCGGAATGCCCAGCTTCACAGCCAGAGCAGCCAGACGCGACTCGTCGACCAGCTGATCGGCCCGCTGCGACATTTTGCCTTCGGGCATATCGTGGTATTGGGCAAAGAGCAGATCGCGCACCACAAACTCCAGAATGCTGTCGCCCAGGAACTCTAACCGCTCGTAGTGAGAATTTTCCTTGGGATGTTCGTCGGGATATTCGTTGGCATAGCTGCTGTGGGTGAGCGCCTGCCGCAGCAGGGCTGGATTTTGAAAAGTTGGTAAGTCCATGATGGCGGTAGGACGAGCAAGGCATCGGCACCGTCCTGTATCCTAAACCAAGTCAAGCCTCAGCCCTAACCCTTGTACCTCACCCATCTATCGCTCAGGCACTTTCGTAACTATGGCGAGCAGCAGATTGATTTTGCCGCTCCCAAAACGATTTTAGTGGGCGAAAATGCCCAGGGTAAGTCGAACCTGCTGGAGGCAGTGGAGCTGCTAGCCACGCTGAAATCGCACCGGACGAGCCGCGATCGCGACCTTGTGCAGCAAGACCAGCCCGTGGCCCAGGTCACCGCCTCCGTACGTCGGGATTTGGGCATGGCCGATCTCTCGCTGGTGCTGCGCCAGGCGGGGCGGCGCACAGCCATTCTCAATGGCGAAAAGCTGAGGCGGCAGCTCGACTTTCTCGGTGCCCTTAACGCTGTGCAGTTCTCTAGCCTCGATCTCGACCTGGTGCGGGGTGGGCCGGGGGAGCGGCGCACCTGGCTCGACACGCTGCTGATTCAGTTAGAGCCGGTCTATGCCCACATTTTGAGCCAGTACAACCAGGTGCTGAAGCAGCGTAACGCCCTGATCAAGCAATCCTACGGTGACGATGAGGGGGAAGCTGGGCAAACCATCGATGCCACGGAGTTTGCCCTGTGGGATGCCCAACTGGCGGCCCTGGGAACACGGGTGATTCGGCGACGAGCCAGAGCGATCGCGCGGCTGGCCCCGATCGCCCACCAGTGGCACCAGGCGATTAGCGGCCAGCGCGAAGACTTACGGATCCACTACCAGCCCAATGTGCCAATAGAGGAAGATGACCCCCAGGTGATTCAGGCCAGCTTTTTGGAGAAGATTAAACTGCGGGCGATCGCCGAGCAGCACCAGCGCACCAGCCTGGTTGGCCCCCACCGCGACGACATCGAGTTTGCCATCAACGACACCCCCAGCCGCCAGTACGGCTCCCAGGGGCAGCAGCGCACCTTGGTACTGGCCCTCAAACTGGCAGAGCTACACCTGATCGACGAGGTGATTGGCGAACCGCCCTTGCTATTGCTCGACGATGTGTTGGCCGAGCTAGATCTCAACCGTCAAAATCAGTTGTTAGAAGCGATTCAAGATCGGTTTCAAACCATTATTACCACCACCCACCTGGGGGCTTTTGGCAGCCAGTGGATGACCTCATCGCAAATTTTGACCGTTAAGGCAGGGCGGATTGAGGACAGCTAAGCAATTTTCAACTCGGCATGAGGAACAATCATGATGAGAGAAAGTTTTTGATACCCGAGCTTGATCAGGTTTTCGAAGCATGTTTGAACAGCAAAAAATCTCCCCTACCACAACTAATGGTCGCGCTGTTGCCCCACGACATCGCGCGATTTTGAGCCGAGGTAGCTACTTTAGCTTGTTAAGTTTAGGCAGTGCGGGCAGCATTCTCAGCATTGGCAGTACCGGCAGCATTCTCAGTATCGGCAGCGCGGGCAGCATCTTGAGCATTGGCAGTACCGGCAGCATTTTGAGCATTGGCAGCGCGGGTAGCGTACTGTCGGTGTTGAGTCTAGACAGCATTCTCAGCGTCTTGCAGTTTTGGGCCGTTCGTCAGTTTTGAATAGGCTCAGCCGTTGGGATGGCAATAACTCTCGCTCCCAAGATGCCAGAGTTTGCCACGATCGCATAGTCAACCAGCACGTTTAAGCGATTATTGGTAGGCCGCAGCATGGAACGCTACGGCCTTATTGATGTGGTTCAAGGACGATGGAGCAGGCGGGGCGGGGGGTTCAAAGCCTGCAGCATAAAGCGAGCTATGCCGTAGAGGATGAAGGTTTCTCCCAGGAGTTCGCCAAATTCTTCGATCGTGATTCTGAGGTGTTCGCCCAGGAAAAGACTTTGAGAGGAGAAATGGGTGGCCAGCACTCCCTTTACAGCTTCTGCGCCAAACCCGCCCAGAAGGAACACGCCTATCCCCACCAGCACCCACAATACCGAGGCACGATGGTGACGCCAGATCCAAACCAAATCTCGCCAGCCCAGCACCGGAATGGCGATCAGAATGCCTAGGTAGATGAGCTTCCAGTCGAACTGGTTGAGGGCCAGGTGAAGTTTGGTCAGTTCGTCTAAACCGCCGTAGAGGCTGAGCCCCGCCAGAGCGCTCGGCAAAAACCAGGAAATCGGGCTAGCCATGCGCTGACGAAACCGCAGCAGCGCCAAACATAAACCCCCAATGGCAAACAGGTGAGCTGCCTGCAGCCAGGAGGGCAGCGATCGCAAACCGTTGAGGTCAAGCAGCGGCACCGCCTCACCCCGAAAACAAATCATGGCCAGGTAGGCCAGGGCTAGCCCTAGTTCGGCTCCAACTAGGGCGATCGCGGCTTGCGGTATCCAGCTTTTTTGTTTGGTCATAGAAATTAAACGTAATTTATTAGTCCTATCTTGCCCTCGTATAGGGGTTAGTCGCTGTCTGATAAAGTCGGATTTAGGCGGTTAGGCAGAAGGCTGTTTAGTTACTCAATTAAGGCCATTTACGGTTAGGGCTACCGAGTCGAAGTAGCGCGTAACCCTTCATCGAGCTGAATGAAATCCCTTCAAAGCCACACTGTGATCCCTGCCCTAGGGCTGCAAGGAAAAGCATTGGGTTTATAGCGAAAGAGAGAGGTTAAGGAGGGTTCAGATGTTTTAAGGTCTACGCAAGTACCACCGCATGAACAGGAGACAACCTCATGCCTTACGAAAATACAGACGCTTTGCCCCAAGAGGCTCAGTCTTTGCCCCAAGAGGCTAAGCAAATCTTTATGGCCGCATTCAATGCTGCTTCACAAGATGGTTTCAGCGAGGGGGGTGCCCACGAAGTTGCCTGGAACTCAGTCAAAAACACCTTTATGCAAGACAGCAACGGCGAATGGACCTTTAAAGCTGACAAGATTGACTCTCGCAGCCGAACTGGCACCATGCCTGGGGCCTAACATTATTTAAGATGTCGATAATTTTCATAATTCATCAACATCTTAATTTTGCCTTTTAGTCTGGCTAAGTATTATCAGGTGAATAGGGTTTGATGCAGACTAGTATCGATCCCTGTTCACTTGATTAGTATTTTTTGCCGTTTTAGCTAGTGGTCATACTGCGGCGCAACTGTTCAGAGAGCGATCGCCCCGTCCCTCCACGTCTTACCATAGTTAACTCGGCACCGATGCTGACGGCAATTTCTTCAGGGGTTAGTGCCCCAATATCTAAACCAATGGGGCCGTAGATAGCGGCGAGTTTTTCTTTGGAAATACCCAGTCGAGCGATCGCGCTATAGACCTGTTTCACCCGCTTTTCGCTGCCGATCATGCCAATGTAGCGACAGGGGGTTGAGCGCTGAAGCAACAGCTGGAGAGCTTCGAGATCGTGGGTGTAGCCACGGGTGACGAGGGCAACATAGAGGTTTTGATAGTGGTTCAGAGATGCGATCGCTGATTCAATCCCTCCGACTAAAATTTGGCTAGCTTGAGGGTAATGCTCGGCATTGGCCCACTCGGGGCGATCGTCTTGCACCACAATTTGAAAGCCAATTAAATGGGCAACTTTGGCAAGCTGAATACCTACGTGACCTGCCCCCACTATCAATAGCGTCGGCGGCGGTTGCAGGGTTTCAACAAAGGCCATAGCAGGGTCAACCTGACCAACATTCTCTACCAAGTAAGGATTTCTATCCTGCACAAAGGGCGTTACCAGAGTGACTGACTGCCCGTGTTGGAGCTGCCGCAAAATCGAATGCACCAAGAGTTTTGCCGCATCACCCTGCCAGCGCTCCAGCCATACGCGCATGTGGCCTCCGCAGACCCCCTGAGTTTGTCGCTGGGGTGCCCCAGAGAGGTCAATCTCGACAAACTGCTTGGCTCCAGTTTTCAAAACATCTCGGGCTTGCAGCAGCACCTTGGCTTCCCCGGCTCCACCACCAATGGTATTGAAAGCTTGGCCGCTGACATCAACCACCAGCCTGGCCCCCACTTCGCGTGGAACAGACCCTCTGATGCTAACCACTGTAGCGAGAACCGCAGGGCCATCGTCAAGCGCCTGAGCCAGCTGCTGAAAACAAGTCACCATGGTCTAAAAAGCTACGGATTAAGGCGATCGCAATCTCAAGCCGTACGATCACCAAAAAGCAGACTGACGAAAAAGCTACACCTGCTACAAATGAGTGACCCAATACTCTACAGCCTGATGCTCTACACTACCGTCAGGCATGGTTGTACGATTCAGTTTTGCGCCATTAAGTTCTGAGCCTTGCAGTTCGGCCCATTTAAGTTCAGCATCTTCGAGATTAGCGCCCAAAAACTTGGTTTTCCAAAGGTCTGCTCCACGCAAATTGGCTCCTTTTAGATCGGCATTCTGAAGGTTAGCACCAGTAAGATCGGCATCCCGCAAATTAGCCAATCGCAAATTGGCTCCGTGCAGATCTACTCCCCGCAAATTCGCATTTTGCAGATTAGCCCCCTGGAGACGAGCTTCGGCCAGGTTAGCGCCGTGCAGGTTGGCTTCCCGTAAATCAGCCCCCTGTAAATTGGCTTCTATTAAGTACGCCTGGCTTAACTGAATTTTGACCAAATTGGCCCCTTGCGCTTCCAGCAATCGCAGCGGCACGCCATCGTTATGGAGGTCTTCTAAGGCGCGGATACGGGCATAGCTAGTAGACAGCTTATTGGCGGCGGCATTGTCAATTGTACGCCAGGCTTCATAATGCTTCTGAGCTTTGCGGTCAGGAGCCCCTTTGAAATACAGAATAACGGCGGCAACGATCGCAAAAGATTCAGCATTTTCAAAAAAGATTTTCAGCGTATCTCGCTTGAACAGGTCGGCGATAGAATTTATCGCAACGTCTTCATTTACCCAAACGGCAACCAACGCCAAAATCAGCACGGAAACCAGCACCGCCAGCCAGGTAGGAACTCGCTGCACCCATGCTTCCAGCTGTCGAACGTAATTTGACGAACTCCAATGCATAGGTAGTACTCAACTAAAAAAGCTTCGACGGGCAAGAGAACAACTAGAACAACTACCTGGTAGCCATGTCTAGAGCATCAGGTAGGGCAAGGGCACTAAGGAATAACTCTGTATCAACAATATCATCCGCCATCTTTGAGACTGAGGAAATTGTAAAAAGCGGGATGAACCGAGAAATAGCTAATATTTTCCAGATTGATGGTTGACAGCTCATAGTGACCGACGTAGGTACCACAAGTGTTGCGCATCGCCTGGGGCACCTTAGCCTTAAGAAAACCAATGTGCCAGAGCAGCTTTTTAAGTTCAAGATAGTCCATTTCTAATACCCACTCGGCAGCGCGATCGACATCTAGTTCGCCACAGACTGCTGATAGTAGCAGGTATTCCAAATCTTCTTTGCTAAGTCGTCCCTTACGGCCTCTAAAGACCTCAAACAGGTCGAGCAGATAGGGATACTTAAAGCGATATTCAGAGGCTAAATCCTTAGTCTTTTGTTCTGAGTAGACCTCCTCAGCCGCCAAGATCGCGCTTTCCTCGATCCGCTTGCCTTTGTTGTAATAGTCGAGGCAGAGTTTGCAGAATTGCAAGAGTTCGCGAGGGCGGTGCTGGGTGCGATCGATGATGTAGTCAACGGAGTTGATTTGCTGTGATGAGATCATCGAGCTAAAAACTGAGTTCCAGCGACGCAGACCGTTGTGCTGCTGCAGTTCGGGAAAACAGTGGGCAATGCGCAGACCAATTAGCTCTAGCAGTTCGGCCTTGCCCCAACGAATCACTTCAACATCCTCACGAATTTTCTGGGCATCTTCGTAAATTTGGGGAATATTGTCGAATAGTTCCTGTCGAATAGAGATGTAGACGCGGAGGTTAGGGCTGATGCGGTTTAGCTTCTGGGACGCCTGAAATAAACCAGCCAAGAAGTACTTGGCATCCTCTGAGTTGTCCCAACCCTTATCTAACTCATCGATAAAGATCTTGATGCGCGTCCTTTTAAGAATGATCTCCAGACTGGGCTGCAGCTCCTTGATTTCTTCTAGGCTGTAGAGCTTTTGCAGCTCACGAGATTTCTGAAAACTCTCGTGGTTGCCAATCTTAATTTGTTCGAGCCGCTTTAAATATTCGAACAAAATGCCGATAGAGTTCAGATCTTGGCTATTTAGGTTGTTGACAACATGGTTGTAGATATCTTTTTGCGGCCCTAGCAGCAGCCCTCGCTTTTCTTCAGCGATCTTTTTGAAAACCAAGCTAAAAAGCAGATACTGCCAGGCCACCGAGTAAGAACTTTGCTTGCCCCAAGAGCCCTCCTGCTCGCTGCGCAAATACTGTGACAGCAGCTCGTAGGAATACTCTTCGGGGGAGAGTTCAATCACCAGGTTGCCTTTGCGGGCTTCTGCCGATGCCATGTACTTGAAGATGGCGCTTTTGCCCGCGCCCCTAGTGCCCACCAGGATGGTTTTATCGCTGTTGAAAAACTTGTGGTAGGTCGAGTTTTGATAAAAATAGTCGGCTAAGCCGACGGTGATATCACGCTCTGCTGAATCTGATCCCAGGTTGAGTAGACTAATATCCAGAGGCATGGGGAGCGGTTTAGGGGTGCGAAGGGGTTTGTAGATTGCTCCTAGCTTATAGCTTTCGATCGCTTTGCCATAGCCTAGCTACAGATAGGGTCCACAGATGTTCTAAAGCGCTAAATGTAGAGCCTAAGGGGCAGGGGTCCATATCGCCCCTGGAGTTGACGCTATTGAGTTGAGAGCACTCTCGTCTGCGATCGCCGGTTAAGCCACCTCCACAGGCTGCGCCTGAAATGTTGCCGCACGAACCCCTTCGATCGCCCACAGGGTTGCCTCCGGCGTTGCCGGTAGGGCCAGTGGCACATAGTCAGCATTGCCAAACGCCGCCACCGCCGCACGAATCGCCTCTCGCACCGACATGGCCAGCATAAACGGCGGTTCGCCCACCGCTTTGCTGCCGTAGATCACACCGTCCTGGGCGGCGCGCTCCAGCAGATGCACGGTGAAGTTTTCCGGCACTTCGCTGATGGTCGGGATTTTGTAGGTGCTGGGGGCAAAGGTGCGCAGGCGGCCTTCGTCGTCCCACACCAGTTCTTCCATGGTCAGCCAGCCCATGGCCTGCACAAAGGCTCCTTCGATCTGACCCTTATCCACCAGCGGGTTGAGGGATTCACCCACGTCGTGGACGATGTCCACCTGACGCAGCTTAAAGGTGCCGGTGAAGCCATCGACTTCGACCTCAGAAACGGCAGCACCGTAGGCAAAGTAGTAGAAGGGGCGTCCCTTGCCCAGTTTAGGATCCCAAAAGATATTGGGGGTGCGGTAGAAGCCGGTGGCGGAGAGGCTGATGCGTTCGCTGTAGGTTTGCTGCACCACTTCGTCGAAGGCGATGCGGGCGCTGGGGTAGGTACGGCAGTAGATCCAGTCGTCTTCAAAAACCATGTCTTCGGGGGCGTCCAGATTCAGCATGCGCACGGCGACGGCGGCGAGGCGATCGCGCAAAATTTCGCAGGCATTCTTCACGGCCTGGCCGTTCAGGTCAGACCCGCTGGAGGCAGCGGTGGCCGAGGTGTTGGGCACCTTGTCGGTGCTGGTGTGCATGAGGCGAATGCGATCGCTCTTTACCCCCAGCGCTTTGGCCGCCACTTGGATCATTTTGGTGTGCAGGCCCTGGCCCATTTCGGTGCCGCCGTGGTTGAGCTGAATGCTGCCGTCGGTGTAAATCAGCACCAGCGCCCCGGCCTGGTTGTACTGTACCTTGTTGAAGGAAATGCCAAACTTGACCGGGGTGATGGCGAGGCCACGCTTTTTGTAGGGGCTGGTTTCGTTAAAGGCGGCGATCGCCGCCCGCCGTGCCATGTAGTCAGCTCCTTCCTTGGCCTCCTGCCAGATGCGGGCGATGCGGTTGTCGACAATGTCCTGGTCGTAGTGGGTGCGGTTGGTGTCGCCCTCGCCGTGGTAGAAGTTGCGCTCGCGCACCAGGTCGGGGGGCAGGTTGAGGGTGCGGGCAATGCGATCGCACACTTCCTCAATCACGATCATGCCCTGGGGGCCGCCGAAGCCGCGATAGGCGGTATTCGACACCCGGTTGGTTTTGGCGATGCGCCCTTCGACGACCAAATTAGGTACGTAGTAGGCGTTGTCGACGTGGAGCATGGCCCGCCCCAGCACCGGGGGCGACAGATCGAGGCTCCAGCCGCCGTCGGCGGTCAGCACCGTCTTCATCGCGGTGATGGTGCCATCGTCGTTGAATCCGACTTCGTACTGGCCGAGAAAGCCGTGGCGCTTGCCGGTGATCAGCATGTCATGGTGGCGGCGCAGACGACAGCGGGCGGGTCTGCCGGTTTTGTAGGTGGCCAGGGCCGCCGCTGAGGCAAAGGGGTTGGCCTGAGATTCTTTGCCGCCAAAGCCGCCGCCCATACGCAAGCAGGTACAGACCACTCGGTTTTTGGGCAGACCGAGAATGCGGGCGACGATCTCCTGGGTTTCGGTGGGGTGCTGGGTCGAGGTGTAGAGTTGGAGGTTGCCTTCACCATCGGGAATGGCCCAGCTGGTTTGGGTTTCTAGATAGAAGTGGTCTTGGCCACCGATTTCGATTTCGCCAGAGAAGGTGTGGTCGGCCTGGGCGATCGCCGTATCAGGGTCACCCCGGCGGATAACTTGGGGGTCGCTGTGGTAACTATTGGCTGCGATCGCCTCTTTCACCGTCTTAATCGCAGGCAGCGGCTCGTACTCCACCGCGATCTTCGCCGCTGCTTCCCGTGCCGCCGCTTCGGTTTCGCCCACGGCCCAGGCAACGACCTGGCCGTAGTAGCTGATTTCGTCGGTGGGCAACAGCACCTCGTCGTGGACGATCACCCCGGTATCGTTCTCCCCTGGCACATCCTCGGCGGTGAGCACCGTAACGCAGCCCTCCACCGTCAGCGCCGGAGCTACATCCAGCCGGGTGATTTTCGCCCGCGCGTGGGGCGAGAGCACCGGATACAGTGACAGCATCCCTGCCGGTTCGCGCTGGTCGTCGGTATAGACCGCCGTACCGCTGACGTGGGCGACGGCGCTTTCGTGGCTTTTAGGTTTACCGACTGGGCTCATGGGGGTACCTCTTAGCAATTGTGAATTGGCAGTTTTGGGTAGGGTGGGCACTGCCCACCAAAATCCTTAGGCAGAATCACCAGCATTGGGCAGAAACTAGGTTGATGAAGCGCAGCGTAGGGAATGGACTATCGGTTATGTAGGAACGGTGGGCAGCGCCCACCCTACGAAGACCGTCAACGGTAGAGTGCATCGCTGCGCGGATGCACCACAGCAGATGCCCCATCAAGAAAATTCCACAAAGAACTTCTCGAACAAATTCACCACCAGGCGCTGGCGGTACTCGGCGCTGCTCCGCAGGTCTGAGAGAGGAGTAAACGCCTCTTGGAGCAGGAGCTTGACGGCCTGAACAGTCTCCATTGTCCAGGGTTTGCCTAGCAAAAATTCCTCCACTGCCGTGGCCCGCACCGGAGTCGCTGCCACCCCGCCATAGCCCAAGCGGGCATGGAGAATTTGGTTATTCCCGTCCACATCCACCACAAAAGCCGCTGCCACAATGCTAATGTCGTCGGTGCCGCGCTTGCCAATTTTGTAGGACTGGCTCAGGCGGCGATCGGTGCCAGGGGTCAGGGCTTTGGGAATCTGCACTGCCACAATCACCTCGCCCGGTTGCAGTGCGGTCTGGCGGTAGCCGGTAAAGAAATTTGCTAAAGGTAGCGTTCTTTCGCCCTCAGGGCCAGCTAGCTTCAAAGTCGCATCCAGCGACAGCAGCACCGGAGGCAGGTCGCCAATGGGGGAAGCCGTGCCGATGTTGCCACCCAAGGTAGCCCGATTGCGCACCTGACGGGCCGCAAACCAGTGAATCATTTCATCCAAGTTGGGGAAGATACCGTTCAGCTTGGTCTCGATGTGGCTAAGGGGCACCGCCGCGCCAATTTCAACAAAGTCCTCGGTTTGGTGAATCTGCTTGAGTTCGGCGATCGCCTCTAAGGAAATCAGCGTTGGGTAGTGCTGCCGGTGCCAGCTCATCTCCAGACCCAAATCGGTGGCCCCGGCGACCAGGGTGGCATCGGGGTGCTGCTGCAACAGATCGAGAACTTCAGCCAGCTGGGTAGGTCGATAGAATCGTTCGCTGTGGCCGTTGTTTTGGGTGGCGTAGGCCAGGGGCAGCAGTGCTGTCGAGGCCGAGGCTAGCTGTTCTGAGAACTGGTCTTGAATCGTGGCGTCAGCAACCATTCGGGCGGCGCGGCGAATGGGGATGTAGCCCGTGCAGCGGCAGAGGTTGCCTTCCACCGAGAGGTCGTCGGGGGTGCCGTCGTAGTAGGCGGCAAACAGGCTCATGATGAAGCCGGGGGTGCAGTAGCCGCACTGGGAGCTGCCCGTTTCGACCATCGCGGCCTGCACGGGGTGGAGCTGGTCGGCAGTGACGGGTTCTTTCACCAAAGGGCTTTTGGGAATGCGGCAGTTGGTAATACCGTCTGCCGTCAATACCTGCCTTCCGGCCACGGCTCCCAGGGGAATCAGACAGCTGTTCACCGCCTGGTAGTGGGGTTGGCCATCGGCTCCTTCACCAATCAGGGCCACGGTGCAGGCTCCGCAGTCGCCGTCACCGCAGCCTTCTTTGGTGCCCGCGCGCCCGCTCAGGCGCAGGTACTCCAGCAGGGTGATCGCTGGCGAGAAATCTTTTATGGAGACCGGCTCTCCGTTGATGGTAAAGCTGAGTTGAACGTCGAGGTGTTGAGTCACAGGCGCTTTGTGAAGATTAAAGATACGTACCTATGGGCCATGAGATTAGTGTTCAACTTAGCGGCGATTTAGTTAGCAAAATAACAATTTGATTAAATTTAATTTGAGCTGTGGCCCTCGACTGAGGGCTAGGATAGTACCGCATCCTGGTTAGCTGCCCCAGCGCGGTAGGGCAAACGCTGTTTGCCCCTAACAAAAGTATCTCTTACTAAAATTTGTGAGGCGAGGTGAGGGCATGCGGCCCTTGTCCAAGAGTAAGGGAAAGCTAAGCCATGACTTCCCTGTTCAAAAAGCTGGAATTTAAAGGCTCAGGCTGAGATTTTGGTAATCAACGCCTCCGCTAGCTTTGAGCCAGAGCTAGCGGCTCCAGAAGGCGTGGCTATTCAGCGATCGCCCACCACCACCCAATCCATCACCTTTGCCCTGGCCTTTGTCACCCAGCAGGCCGAGGTCGATGCCCTGGCAGCGGCGATTCCGGGAAGGATCGATGCCGATTGGTCGGCGCTGCGGTTTCGGCAGGTAGAGTTCATTAAATCAATGACTCGCAATACCAAAATGGCGATTGGGCAAGGCGCGTTCTGCCGAGGGGACAGGTTCCTAGACAGTGCCTCAGCCATCCTTCAAACAGATGCGATCGCAGGCTCCGATCAGGCATTCTGGACAAAAGCGCTTTTTTCCCATCGCCATGACTCAGCCAACCTCGGCCTCGCCTCCCCTCGCCAGCGCTCTCCTAGACGCACTGCACTTTTCCGCCACCAAACACAGCGACCAGCGCCGCAAAGACAAAGAAGCCTCGCCCTACATCAACCATCCCATTCGGGTAGCGCAGCTGCTGGCCACCGAGGGCGGCGTCACCGACCTGGTGACGTTGCAGGCCGCCATTCTCCACGACACCGTAGAAGACACCGACACCACCCCCGAAGAAATCGAGCGCCGCTTTGGCCCCGAGGTGCGGCGCGTGGTAGAAGAAGTCACCGACGACAAGAGCTTGCCCAAGGCCGAGCGCAAACAGCGACAGGTGGAGCACGCCCCCCACCTGTCGCCCCAGGCCAAGCAGCTCAAAATCGCCGACAAAACCGCCAATGTGCAAAACATCACCACCTCGCCCCCCGACGGCTGGTCGCTAGAGCGCAAGCGCGAATATCTAGACTGGGCTGACCGGGTGGTAGCTGGGTGCCGGGGCTGCAACCCAGCCCTAGAAGCGGTTTACGACCAGGTCATGGCCCAGGGACGACAGGCATTGGCGGGGGTAGCCCACTAGTATTCAGTCAATTATTGATTGACGGGTGATTGTAGCCTAGGGTTCACGGTGCAAGGTATGCGGTACAAGGGCGGCCGTGAACCCTGTCCCTGATACCGTGAACCCGCTGACCCAACATTTTTGTTTTGACCATGCACTAGTCGTTGATGTGCTGGTACAGCATCTGCGCCGCCGCTTCCAGGGTGGGGCCAAACACCAACACCCCTTCTTCATGCCCGGCCATGATCAAAATGCGCGTTTGCATCAGGTCGTCGTGATCTAACAGCCGCCTCATTTCGTAGGCCATCGCCGGGGTGCCGTAGGGTACGCTGGCGGCGGTAGTGGGCAGCACCCCCTGACCTCGCTGCCACAGCGGGCGATTGTGAACGTGAATGATCGCCTGAATGGCGCTGCTGTAGTCGTAGAGGGCCGCATGGGTGAGCGACTCGGAGGAAGCCTGGATTGGCCCGGTGCAGTGCAGGGTATTGCGATCGATATCCCAGGCATCAACCAGGGTGTAGTGGTGGGGCGTGGTCTGGGCCAGGTGCCCAGTTTGGGTGCCCGAAACAGCAAAGCTCTGGGCCGATCGCCGGAGGCTGATATTGCCGTAGCCAATGCCGTTGGGGTAGAGACCAATCTGCTGAGCCTGATGCATGCGATCGCGCCATGCGATTAATTCCACCAGCTGAGCTTCTGGCAGCGGCGGGCCAGAATCCCAGTTGCAGACGTATTTAATGACGCCCTCAT
This sequence comes from Nodosilinea sp. LEGE 06152, assembly GCF_015207525.1. Lineage (GTDB taxonomy): Bacteria > Cyanobacteriota > Cyanobacteriia > Phormidesmidales > Phormidesmidaceae > Nodosilinea. The sequence continues at coordinate 18,395 of NZ_JADEWR010000031.1, read as the reverse complement.
CAAAGGCAACCATAGCGCTTAGTCTCCCTCAACCAGGGCCTGAGAAACCGGGTTTCTCCACCGTCATTGCGCCTTGAGCTGGATGTCTCCTCAGAAACCCGGTTTCTGGGCTGAGACCTCACGCCGATACCTGGTCAGGAAACAGCCCCAGCAGACCAGCTTCAGAGGCCGGACAGATGCCCCGTTCGGTAATTAAGCCTGTGACCAGGCGGGCGGGGGTGACATCAAAGCCATAGTTGGCGGCGGCGGAAGACTCGGGGCAGATCAGCACCGAGGTGACGCCGTGGGGAGACAGCCCGTCGATGTACTTCACTTCGTTCTGGCTGCGCTGCTCAATCGGAATCTCTTTCACTCCGTCGCGCAGGGTCCAGTCGATGGTGGAGGAGGGCAGGGCCACGTAGAAGGGCACGCCGTTGTCGTGGGCGGCCAGGGCCTTGAGGTAGGTGCCGATTTTGTTGGCGACATCGCCCTGGCGGGTGGTGCGATCGGTGCCTACGATCGCCAGATCCACCATCCCATGCTGCATCAGGTGACCCCCGGCATTGTCAGGAATGACGGTGTGCGGCACCCCATGCTGCCCCAGTTCCCAGGCGGTGAGCTTGGCCCCCTGGTTGCGGGGGCGGGTTTCATCGACCCAAACGTGGACTGGAATGCCGCGATCGTGGGCATGGTAGATGGGCGAGGTGGCGGTGCCCCAGTCGACACAGGCCAGCCAGCCCGCATTGCAGTGGGTCAAAATGTTGACGGGCTGCCCGGTGCGGGCGTAGATATCTTCGATGAGCTTGACGCCGTGCAGCCCGATCTGGCGGCACTGCTCTTCGTCGGCATCGAGGATGGCCTCGGCGTTTTGGCGCAGGCGATCGACGGCTTCTGAGGCGGTAGCCACCTCGCGCAGGGCGTGGAGCTGGGAGGTCAGCGCCCAGTGCAGGTTGACCGCCGTGGGGCGAGTCTGGCCCAGGGTATGGGCAGCTCGGTGCAAAACCTCGCGAAAGTCGGGCTCAGCCACCGCATCCAAAGCCGCCAGGTACATGCCCAGGGCGGCGGTAGCCCCAATCAGCGGGGCACCGCGCACCACCATATCTTTGATGGCGTAGGCTGCCTCATCTACCGAGTTCAGGTCCATCCAGGTGAGCTGGTGGGGCAGCTGGCGCTGGTCAATCACCTGCACCACACCCGGATTATTGGGGTGTAGACGAATGGTTCTGGTCGGCTCGCCGTTAATTTTCACAGGCCTGCTCTAGCCTCCAAAATTCCACTGTTTATTATGACAGACCGCAGCGGCAGGTATGGCGGCGCTTGGGGCTGTCGCTTCATTGAGGAAATGCCTGAACTAGACCAGCTACAGCTACAAAACACAGCGGATGGATTCTAGAACCTGCTGGCGCAAACGGATCGCCTGGAGCTGATTGGCTACCTGCCTGGCCTGTTCGCCCTGCCCCAGCTGGGCGTATTGCAGGGCGATCGCTTCTAGCAAACTGCCCCGATCGTCCTCTCTATCAATGATGGTGTAGCCCTCGGCCCCCAGGCGATCGACCTGGGATTCTTCGCCGGGAATGGTCTGGGCCACCTGGAAAGCCTGGGCCAGAATGGGCAGCGCGGCCTCAGCCTGCCCCAGGTCGCTATAGCGCTGGGCGATCGCCAGCAGGAGCAGAGCCCGGCTGCTGGGCTCTGTAAGTTCATTGACCACGGACAGGGCCAGGTCAAAGCGATTTTGCTGCAGCAGAGCCGTCGCGCTGGTCTGCAAGCGTCCAAGGCGCACCTCTGCGGGTGAGGTAGCCTGGGCGATTTGTAGTGCCCCAACATACTGCTTCGCCGCCATGAAGACCTCAAAGGGTTGGTCGATTGGCCCCCCAAAAGAAGCATCGGTAATCGAGCTATCCAAAACGCTGATCCGCTGCAGGAGTTCGCGGGTGAGGTCGGCTTGCCCCGTTTGGGCATAGACAACGGCAATGGCGGTGAGGGCACTGGGCTCGATCAGAGCGCTTTGCGACACCTCTTCGGGGAACTGGCGCTGATAGGTGGCGACCAGCTCGTCTACGCTCTCCAACGTTTGCTGAAGCAAATTGTTGGCCCAGGCGGTTTGACCAGCCTGGTGGGCGGTCAGGGCGATCGCCGCTAACAGTCGAACCCGCAAGACGGGCCGATTGTCGAGGGGCAGCTGTTTGGCCCACGCCGCCGCTTGGTCGTATTGCCCTGTGGCCGCATAGGCGGTGGCGACCTTGACCATTAGCTCATCCTGGGGGCCATAGTTGATGGCTGCAATCTGGTCCCAGGATTGGCGAACCCACTCAAACTGCTGGGTGTCGATCGCCAGTTGCAGCAGGCTTCCGAGGGCAAAGCTTTGCTCCCAGGGGTCAGCGATCGCCTGAAGGTCACTCAACTGGTCTGACAGCCACGCCTCAACTACCTCCTGCTGCCCGGCCTGGCTGTAGGCCAACATCACCGATTTAACCGTCTCCTGTCGGGAGGCCCTGAGCTGAGTTTGGGCCAGCTCAAGCGCGGCGTCGCGCTGCCCCAGCTGCAAGTAAGTATCCACCAAGCTTCTAAAGACAAATTCTGGATCTGGAAAGCCCGCAGCCGTCTCGGCCTGCTCCCTAGCCTGGGCCATCACCTGGGTGGCTTGGGCGGGCTGGTTGGCGTTGTGGTAGGCGATCGCCACCTTCCCCAGAGCTAAAATGCGCTGGGTGGCAGCGGGAATGGCTTTAGCCGATGCCTCTGCCGCACTCAAACTTTGAACAGCAATTGCCCCTTCAACAATGCCCCGCAGCGCGATCGACTTCAGCTCATACTGATCGGGCAAGTCGGCGGCAATGGCTTCGGCCGGTGCGAAGTGGCCAATGTGGGCATAGGTGGTCGCCATGCGCTGCAAAATAGACAACTTCAGCCATTGGGACGTACCGGTTGGAATTTGCTCCACCGCTCCCCCCACCTGGATCAGCACGACCAGCGCCGAGGTCGTATCACCCATCAGGGCGTAGGTTTCGGCAATGTCGATTAGCGCACTGGCAGTAAAATCGCTGCCACGAATCAAGGTTGCTGCCTGCCGCGCCTGCTCTAGGGCTTGCCTAGCAGGTGGGTTTTCACCCTGCTCTAGAACGGTGTAGTAGCGGGCGATCGCCGCGAGCGATCGCGTTTTAACATAGCTGTGGCTTGAGGGCACCTGATTGGCCAGCGCCATAAACTGCTCCAGGGTAGCCTGGAGCTGGGGCAGTCGCGCCTGCTGATGTCCCTCGGTCAATCGCTGCCATCGCGTGGTTAGGTAGCCCTCGCGGTTATCCAACAACCACTGCTCTAGCAGTTCCGCCTGAAGCCGTCCATTCCGAAGCTGCCCAGCGATCGTCAAAGTCTCCTGCAACGATTGCAACGCCTCGTCGGGTTGAGCCCTTTCTAGGGCAGAACGCGCTTGCTCTCCCGCTACCCCCAGTCGATTTTGCAGGGCTGCATCGGGGTCGCAAACCGCTGTCTGCGCCTGCGCCGTATAGGTGGGGTTGAGGATGTTTTCCAAAGGTGCGATCGCCAGCACACCCAACAATAAAACCGACTGAATAGAGCGAATCATGGTTGCAGAGAATGATGAGTTAAACGAGGAGAGGGCGCGATCGCAAGGTCAATTCAACCGCTCTATTCCGTCGCCCGCCAAAACACGTAGGGACGATCCACAGAAACCCCAGAGGCCAGCACTTCCCGCGTGCCGTCGCCGGTCAAATTGAGGGTAAAGCGCACCTGGCCCCCGGCAAACTCGGCTCGATACATGGCCATTTGCTCAGCGCTGGCGCTGCCCGTGCACCCACTAAACTCTGGGCGCAGCGGAGCCGCAAATACTACCTGGTCGGCCGTGGCCGCCACCGGCTGGGCCAGGGCCGTCGCAACCTGGGGCATGTTCACCACCACAATGTGGTTGGCCCCGCCCTCAAAGCCGTTGCGAAAGGCCCATAGATCTAGCGACTCTGGGCACTGGCCTGAGTCGGTTTGCACGGGCAGCGACAGATTTGGCTCTAGGTCGATGGGGGCGGCGATCGCCAGGTCGTAGTCAGCCCAAAGGCCGCGACGGTTTTGTTGCGCGTCGATCTGGGCCTGCCAGTACGCCTCGGCATTGTCGGCACAGTCAGTGTTAGCCGCTGGATCAACCATTGCAACGCCCTCCTGCACCAGTTGCAGACCCACCGGCTGATTGCCCAGGAAAAGCTCGGCCACCGTTTGCCCGTCGCGATCGGCCACCCGCCGCATCTGCACCGCCTGCCCTGCTGGCAGCAGGCTCGTCAGCCGATCGGTGGCGGCGGATGATTGGGCAGGCACCACAACACAGGCCAGCGTGGTCGGCAGGTCTTGGCCCTGGTCGCGCACCACCAGCGTATGGCCGCCAGTTACGCTGACCACGCTGGGCAGCTGGTTTGGGGCATCCGCTTTGGGGCTCGGCGACGGAGCGCTGCACCCAAAAGCAGCGACTAGAACGAAGGCTGCAGGAGAGAAAAATTTGCGTTGCATAGAAACGGCGTGGAGGCAAAAGACCGCTGCGAGGAGATTGACCGGGAGAAAAAGGATTGGTTAAAACCTGATTCCATGTTGCGCCAGGGCATTTAGGGGCACAGGTTGAAATAGACGCTCGATCAAAGTGGCACTGCCATCGCCAACGGTGCCTGAGGCTGGGTTGATCGTTGCCGACCTTCTTCTAGCTAACCTAGCTAACCCCAAACTCAAGTCACAGCTCTACTGCGCCCAAACTTTTGAGAATGCCAATTTCGCTGGGTGAGAGGCCGGTAATGCCGGTGATATTCATCGCTTCATAAAGGCGATCGGGGCGCAGCACGGCGAGGCATTCCCCAGTTTCCACATTCCACAGGCGAATGGTTTCGTCGAGGCTGCTACTGGCCAAAATGGGGTACTGGCTGCCGAGGGCAGGGGTGGGCAAAAAGATCACGGCGGTAATGATGGAGGTGTGGCCCTCGAGCACCCGCAGGCAATTCCAGGTGGCAACATCCCAGACGCGAATGGTGCGATCGCTGCGACCACTGACCATCAGCGAGCCGTCGGGGCTAAAGGCAAGCCCGCCGTGAATGCCGGTGTGTCCCTCCAGTCTGCCGAGGAATTCTCCGGTTTCGCTATGCCAAAGCTTGATGTCGGCTACGTTACCGATGGTGGCCAGCAGCGGCTCGTGGGGGTGAGTGGCAACCCCCCAGGTGTGGCCCTCCTGGCCACCGCCCACCCGTAGGCACTCTCCCGTTTCCACATCCCACCAGCGCAGGGCACCGTCGTTGCCAGCGGTGACAAAGTAGCGCCCCTGGGGCTCGACGGCCAGGCCCAGCAGGTAGGCACCTGGGTCGAGCACAATGCTGCGCAGGCATTCGCCGCTGTCGCTGTCCCAATAGCGAACGGTGGCATCGGAGCTGGTGGCGCTGAGCAGGTAGCCCTGGGGCGTGTAGCCAAAGGCCTGAATCCAGGAATTGTTCTCGCGGCGCAGGGCGTGACGACAGCGGCCCGTGGTCAGCTCCCAAATGCGCACTTCGCCGCTGAGGCTGGCGCTGGCCAGCAGATCGCCCCGGGGGTGAAAGGCGACTTTCCAAATGCTGCCCTCGTAGTCGGTGAAGGTTTGCACGCATTCACCGGCCTCGTTCCACAGGCGAATGGTGCCGCCCAGGCCGCCGCTGGCGATCAGGTGCCGATGGGGGTGGCAGGCGATGGAGCGCAGACCGGCATTGCCGCCCTGGATGGTTTTGAGGCAGTGGCCGGTGGGGATGGGGGAGTGGGAGGGTGGGAGGGTGGGAGAGTGGGAGGGTGGGGAAGGTGAGGGAGATGAGAAGGGGGAGGGGGTGGGAGGGTAGATGGGTGAGGGAGATAGAGAGGTGGATAGGTGGGTGGCTTGGGTGGCGGGGGCGGGGCGGCTGACGTCCCAGAAGCGGATGGTTTGATCCATAGCGATGCTGACTAGGGCTTGGCCGGGAAGCCACTGGCCATCGGGGGTGTTGCCGTTGATGAAGGCGACGCCCCAAACGCTGTCGGCGTGGCCGGTGAGCACGGTGAGGCACTGGCCAGTGGCGACATCCCACAGGCGGAGGGTGCGATCGCTGCTGGCAGTAGCGACCAGCTGGCCGTCGGGGCTGAAGTGAACGCCGCAGACTTCGGCGGTGTGGCCGCGCAGGGTGTGCAGGCAGGTGCCGGTGGCGATGTGCCAGATTTTGACGGTGTGGTCAAAGCTGGAGGTGGCAAAGCGATCGCCCGCCGGGTGCATGGCCAGCGCCCAGCACATGCCAAGGTGCTCGGTCATGGTGTGCAGGCACTCGCCGCTGTCAACATCCCACACTTTGACCAGGCCATCCTGACCGCAGCTGACCAGGATGCGGCGGGGTGGTTCGCCGGGGGCCAGGGGGATGGGGTGGGGGGCAAAGGCAATGCCGTTGGCGGGGCCGCTGTGACCGGTGAGCGATCGCAGCACCTCCCCCGTGCGCCAGTTCCACAGCAGAATAGAGCGGCTGGTGTCGCCCAAACTGCCCGCCAGCACATTGCCATCGGGGCTAAAGGCCAGCCCCCACGGGTGGTCGTAGTGCCAGGTTTGCAGGCAGTGGCCGGTGGCCATATCCCAAAATTTGACGCCCGTATCCATGCTGCCGCTGACCATCACTTGCCCGTCTGGGCTAAAGGCCAGGGCAAAAATGTAGGTGCTGTGGGCCTGCATGATGAAGACCGGTAGCCCGGTAGAGGCCTGCCAAACCTGCACCATGCCGTCTTCGCCGCCCATGGCAATGAAGTCACCGTTGGCGCTGGCAATTAGCGCATTGGGGTGGGGCACGGGTTCGGCAAAGCGGCAGGCGATTAGGTTGGCATGGGCCAGGTTGACCCGATGCAGGGGTGTCTTTTGCAGGCCGGCCTGACGAATGGTTAGCCGCGAGAAGTCGTAGCCAGTGAGGTCGAGCTTGAGGTACTGCATCAGGTTGAGCAGGTTGCCCACCCCGTAGCTATAGCTCTGGGTAAAGGTCTGCCGCAGCAGGGCCAGCAGCTGCCGCATCTGGCGATCGAGGGCAGCAGTGGAGTTAAAGCGGGCGCAGAGGTTTTGGGCAATGGGCTGCAAAATCAGCCGGGTTTGGCTGTCGCGGATATATTCCTTGGCGGTGGCTTTGACCAGGGCGTAGCGGTCGATCAACAGCCCCTCGGCTGGGGACACCTGGGGCATGGCGATGATCTCGTCGCTGATTTGGTCGATCAGGCGCTCGGTCACATACTCCATCACCACCGGCTGCTGGGTGAAGCGGGCATTCTTTTGCTCGATCAGGCTGCGCCGCGCCAGCGACTCCAGGGTTTCGAGCAGGCGCTGCTTAGGGATAGCGGGCACAATGTCGGTTTGCAAGTCGGCAATCGTCACCCAGTCGCGATCGATCGCCAGCCAGCCCATAATCTGCTGCTCCAGAGGCACGAGGCGCTGGTATTGCTGGTCGAGCAGGCGGCGAATGCCGTTAAAGACAGTGGTTTCTTCCTGCACAAAGGCATCGACATCGCCGCCAAACAGCTCGCGAATGGAGGTGGCGACAATTTTGAGGGCCAGCGGGTTGCCGCTGTAGCTGTCAATTAAGCGGTGGCGACCCTGGGGCGATCGCGACAGCCCAATCGCGTCAAAAATCTGGTCGGTATCCGCCGGGGGCAGGCCGGGCAGAGTCAGCGATCGCACCGGCAGCGTCGCCCCTTCCATATCGGCTAGCACCGAGGGCTTTTCGCGGCTGGTCAACACCACACAGCTCTGGTGGGGCAGCTCACCCACCTGACGCAGCAGCTCGCCGTAGGCTTCGTAGCCCTCGCGGTAGGCCCCGGTCAGCCGCCCCTCCTGCAGCAGGGTTTCGCCATTGTCGAGCACCAGCAGACAGCGCTGCTGCCGCAGGTAGTGCATCAGTCGAGAGAGCAGCGGCGCAACGGCCAGCGTCGACGGGCTTTCCTGCTGACCCGAGAGCACCTGGATGAGATCGCTCAGCAGCAGCTCCAGGGGTGGGGCGTTGCGGAGGGTGCGCCAGATGATGGCGGAGAAGGGTGGGAGGGTAGGAGGGTGGGAAGGTGGATGGGTAGGAGGGTGGGAGAGTAGGAGGGGCAGTGAGGAGGTATCTGACGGCTCACTCATCCACCCATCCACCCATCTACCCTCCCACTCGCCTACCCTCCCACTCCCCCACTCCCCTAACCGCTGGGCCAGCTTCACCGACAGCGCTGTCTTACCGATGCCGCCCATGCCGAGGATGGCGACTAGACGGCAGCGATCGCGCTGAATCCACTGCGCTAGGGTGTCAAGCTCGGTGGCGCGGCCGTAGAAGAGGGAGGCGTCGATGGCTTCGCCCCAGTCGAGGGTGAGGGCGTGGGGTTGGGGAGTGGATGGGTAAGGGGTGGATGGGTAGGGGGTGGATGGGTAGGGGGTTGGGGGTTGGGGTGGCGCTGGGGTTGTGGAGAGGGGGGGCTCGTTGGGGTTGGGGTGTTGGTAGTCGGTGCGCTCTAGGAGCAGGTCAAAGGCGGCGAAGAACTGGTCGAGGGTTTGTTTGTCGACGCCGTGCTGGCCGTCGAGTACGCGGGTGACGGTGCTGAGGGCGAGGCGGGTGCGATCGCTAATTTCTTCAAGGGTGAAGCGATCGCCGTTGTTGAGAGTAGTTTCAAGCTGCCGCCGTGCTGCATCCAGTTTGCGACAGCCCGCTGGCGATAAAACAACTCCCCGTCTGCGACTCTTTTTGGCGGCGGTCATAGATAGTCAGGGTGGGTCAAGGGTGGCGATTGCAAATGAAGCCAGCAGCAAAGCCAAAAGTGATACTCATTTTACGTCAGTTAACTGAGATAAGTTCGAGTTAAGGGCCAGTCTTTTACCACGCGCAAGGCTTAAATACACCGCCCATTGGACATACCCGACTAACTCAAAACCAACACCTAACTAAGAGGTCTAAGTGAGCACCTAACTATCCGTATCTTCTCTGGTGACATCGGGGCGTTCTGAGGATATTGGGGACACGGTTAAACACCAGGTCGGCTGAGTGAAGCAGCGCCAACCAAGACTGGCCGTGTAGGTTGCGTCCCTGCTTCAACGAGCCTCCTGAGACGGAAATGCCCCGACGGGGCTGCCGCCCCCCCCCAATGCTGTAAGGAGAACTCCCATGACAATTGCTCTGCAACGCCAACGCCCCATCTTTCTGGAGTCTGATGAGGGTCGCGCCTACCAGATGCTCACCCACACCCTCACCCGCAAACTGACGTCCGTAGACACCAACGGCTACTACGCCCTAGCGGAACTCGCCGATGTTGCCGGTGCCGGTGCCCCCCTGCACAGCCATCCCTGGGAAGAAACCTTCTACGTCCTCGAAGGGGAGTTCGAAATGCTGATTGGCAACCAGCAGCAGATTTGCCCCGTAGGCAGCACGGCCCACGTGCCCGCCGGTGCGGTACACGGCTTTAAGATTCTCTCTCCGGTGGGTCGCGCCCTAGTCTTGATTGCCCCCGCCTCTGCCGAAGCGTTTTATCTCGAAGTGAGCGATCGCGTCTCAGACCTGGCCACCGATATGGAAACCATGCAAGAAATCTGCGCCAAATACGGCCTGCAACTGCGCTAACTCACCTACTGCCCGGCAGGTGAAGTCTGGTGAGGACGGCCCAAAAGGTCAGAAATTAGGCCCGCCGCGCATTTCTGTCATGTTTCGTTCTTAGATTTTCGTTCTTTTGCTCTATTCACCCAGGAGATTTCCCATGATTCACCATATTTCTGTCAGCGCTAACGACCCGCTCCACGTGGCCACCGTCATGGCCGAAGTTTTTCAGGGCTACGTGATTCCTTTTCCGCCAAACCCCGGCAGCTACATCACCTTAGCGGCGGATGACTTTGGCACCGCGATCGAATTCTATCCAGCCGGATCCGAAATTTTTCCCGATAGCCACGAGGGTCAGGCCGGGTTTCAGCTCAATCCGCAGCCGACCCAGTACTGCGCATTTCACGCCGCTATTTCGGTGCCCATCAGCCTCGAAGAGCTTGAGCGCATCGGCGATCGCGAAGGTTGGCGGGTGTTGTTTGCCAGCCGCGACGGCCTGTTTGACGTCGTCGAATTTTGGGTCGAAAACCAGCTCATGTTCGAGCTGCTCACCCCGGCCATGGCCGCCAAGTACCAAGCCGTTTTTAGCCCCGAACACCTGCCCGCCCTGGTCGAGCAGTTTGCCCTCGCCACAGCCCGATAGGCCAGCGAWWWWGGSAKTNKSRMRRGTWKGSGSGYRGWWGAGYKGNTGRSTKGAKKYKKSKGYYAGAAGCTGACGACTTAGAAAACCAAGCAGCAAATTTCCCCTCCCCCCCGCCCACTCATCCACCCGCCCACCCATCTACCCGCCCACCCATCCACCCGCCCACCCATCCACCCAAAGAAGCCCCCATGCGTCCCTTTCAAACTCTCCTCTACAGCACCAGCGCTGCTTTAGTGCTGCTCTCAGCCACTGGCTACTCTCAGGTGTCAAACCTGGGGTTAGAAAGCACACCCGAGCCGATCGCAAGCATGGCTTCGGTCTCTGAAGACAGCCCCAGCCAACCGTCTGTCATTGAGGGCACACCTCAATCCCTGGGCAATGGCACCATTCGCACCTACGTCGCCCTCGATGGCCACAACTATCCCCAAGAGGTGGGCGTCATCATTACCGAAGAGGCGCTGACTGAGCTGCCCCAGGAGGGCACCGAACTCCTCTTGCCGCTGCCCTTTCAGGCTGAATCTACTGCGATCGATCACATAGCCCTCGACTGGCGACCCCACGGGCACCCGCCAGAGCCCATCTACGGCGACGCCCACTTCGACATTCACGCTTACACCATTACCCCCGCCGAGCGCGAGGCCATTACCGCCCAGGGGGCCGACCTTGAGAAAACCTACAAAACTCCGGCCCCTGAGTACATTCCAGCGGGCTACGTCCTGGCTCCCGACAGTGCCGAGCCCCGCATGGGTGCCCACTGGGTTGCCCCCACGGCGGCAGAGTTTCAGGGCCACCCCCACGGCTTTGAGCACACCCTGATCTACGGCTTTTATAACGGCGCGATCGCCTTCATAGAGCCCATGGTTTCGCTAGATTTTCTAGCCAGTCAGCAGGACTTTGAAGGGGCCTTTGCCCTACCCCAGAGCTACGCCCGGCGCGGATTGTATCCCACCCGCTACCGGGTCGCCTACAGCGAGGCCACCCAGGAGTACGTTGTCGCGCTAACGAACTTCTCTGAGCCCTAGGGCGTGTCATCAGTTCTGGCCAAAATTCTTAGGACATATCAGCGGCTAATTGATGACCGCCCCTGGGGATTTATAGCCTTAGCTCAACCTGTCTATACACCCCATTTTTCTAGTTTGTCTGGAAACCCGAAGTGGCCGGGTGTAGCTAATCGAGCTGTGTAACACCCAATACATTTCACGCGTTCCATAAGGAGACTCACCCATGACCCAAGCCATCGACAAGCCTGCTCAACCCACCGCCGCAGACCTATCGAGAGCAGGAATGACCTATTGGCCCGTAAAAACCCGCGAGCTGCACAGCCACCACTTCGACTCCACCATCTGGAATAACTTTGAGTTTCGCCCCGACGACATTGTCATTGCCACCTACGGCAAATCGGGCACTACCTGGATGCAGCAAATTGTTGCTCAGCTCATCTTCAACGGCCAGGATGGCTTGAATGTGGGCGACATGTCACCCTGGATGGATCTGCGGGTGCCCCCCGCCCCCGTGAAGCTGGCCGCCGTAGAGGCCCAAACCCACCGCCGCTTTCTCAAGACCCATTTGCCGGTGGATGCCCTAGTCTTTTCGCCCCAGGCAAAGTACATCTACATTGGCCGCGACGGGCGCGACGTGCTGTGGAGCCTCTACAACCACCACGCCAACGCCAATGCCATGTTCTACGACCTGCTCAATAACACTCCCGGATTGGTGGGGCCACCCCTTGCGCCACCGTCTAGCTCCGTGCGCGAGTATTTTCTCGACTGGCTCGAAAACGACGGCTACCCCTTCTGGTCGCTGTGGGACAACATGCGCTCCTGGTGGGAGGTGCGCCACCTGCCCAACGTGCTGATGGTGCACTACGCCCAGCTCAAGCAAGACCTGCCAGGGCAAATGCGCCGCATCGCGGCATTTCTCGAAACCCCCGTCGATGAGTCGCGGTGGGAGGCGATCGTAGAGCACTGCACCTTCGACTATATGAAGCGCAATGCTGAGCAGGTCGCTCCTCTGGGCGGCATGATCTTTGAGGGCGGTGCCCAGGTCTTTATCAACAAGGGCACCAATGGCCGCTGGCGCGACACCCTTACCGACGCCGACATTCGCTGGTACGAAGCTGTAGCCCAGGCCCAACTGGGTGAAGAATGCGCCTACTGGCTCGCCAACGGTGACACCTGAGCTTTACTTTGTCACCAGCATGTCGCGCAGGGGTTTGGTCATCCAGTTTATGCCCACCCGTACCTGGTGCGAGAAGGTGGGCATGCGGTAGAGGTAGGCCAGGCGGCGAGCCACGTAGGCCAGCTCGCCGTCGAGCTGAATGCCCAACCCCGTTAGAGTGGCGCGGCTAGTGCCCAGGGTCAGCATTTCACCCAGGTGGCGGTAGCGGAAGGGCAGCTGGGGGCGATCGCTCAAACTGGCCCAGATATTCCACCCGACAAAGTCGGCCTGCTGGAGCGCCACCTGGGCCGTGGTGGGCACCTGCTGGCCCTCGGCATCGCGGCAGTCGGCGGCATCACCCAGGGCATAGACACCGGGGCGATCGACCGATTCCAGGGTGGGTTGTACGACAATCTGCTGGCGATCGTTGTGCTTGAGGGGCAAATTGGCCATTACCTCGTTGACGCGGGTGCCCACGGTCCACAGCACCAGATCGACGGGCAAAATATCGGTTTGCTCCCGAAAGGTGAGGCTAATGGTGTCGGCGGTGATGTTGTCGACGGCGGTTTCGAGATCGATCCATACGCCCAGGTCCGAGAGCACCTTTTGGGCCACCTCGCGGTTGTACTCGGGCGAGGTGCGTAAAATCATGTCGGTGCGCTCGACCAGGCGTACCCGGCCCCGATCGCCCAAATGTTCGGCTACTTTGCAGGCCAGCTCGACGCCGCTGTAGCCACCGCCCACCACCGCCACGCGAATTTTTTCGGCGTCGGAAGCCGTCAGCAGGCGCAGTCGGTCTTTGAGCTGGTAGGCGTCTTGCAGGGTGCGAAAGGCCAGGGCATGCTCGTCTACACCGGGGGCCATATCCATCGGCGTGGTGCCGCCCAGGGCCAGCACGAGGCGATCGTAGGTGATCGTCATGTCGTCGCTGAGGCTGACCCGCCGCTGATCGAGGTCGATAGCGGCGACCTCAGCCTGGCGAAACTGCACGGCGGTACCGGCCAGCAGCTCGACGTAGGGAGGGGCGACCTCCCAGGCCTGCAGCTCGTCGGTGACTAGCTCGTAGAGCAGCGGCAGGAAAAGGAAGCGATCGTTGCAGTCAACCAGCGTGATGGTGGGTGGGGTGCCTTCCCACGGCAGCTGGCTCAGGCGCAGGGCGGTGTAGAGGCCGCCAAAGCCACCGCCAAGAATACAAATTTGCTGGGGAGCGTCTGCCATGTCAAAAAGCCGTGATACCTCTTCTACCTTCTAACCCAAAATGGAAAGAGTCATCCTGCTTTTCGGAGATTTCTTTTGGCTACAGCGTCAGACTTAGAGATGCGATCGCCCCGTCGAGAGGCGCTGGCCGGAGCGCGAGACATCATTCCTCTGGTGGTTGGGGCCATCCCCTTCGGCATTATTTTTGGCACCCTGGCCCAGGGTAGCGGTCTGTCCTTCGGGGCAACCCTGGGCATGTCGGCCTTTGTCTTTGCTGGGTCATCGCAGTTTATTGCCCTGGGGCTATTGGCGGCAGGCAGCACCCTGCCCCTGATTGTGCTGACCACGGTGGTCGTCAACCTGCGCCACATGCTCTACGCCGCCAGCCTGCTGCCCTACGTACAGGAGGCTTCCCAGCGATGGAAAGCAGTGATCGGCTTTTTATTGACCGATGAAACCTTTGTCGTGACTATTCGCCGCTACATGCAGCCCGACCCCAGCCCCCACAAGCACTGGTACTACCTGGGCGCAGCGGTCACCATGTACGGCAACTGGATTTTGTGCACCTGGCTGGGGCTGACGGTGGGCCAGCTGATCCCCAACGCGGCAGCCTGGGGGCTAGATTTTGCTATGGTGGCCACGTTCATCGGCATGATCATGCCCTACGCCACGACCCGGCCCATGGTGGGGGCGATCGCCGTCGCCGGGCTTGTAGCGGTACTGGCCAACGGCTTGCCCCATAAATTAGGGCTGATGGTAGCGGCGATCGCCGGGGTCGCCGCCGGGTTCTGGCTCGAAACCCAGCTCATTCCCAGATCCAAGCCTAGAGAATAATGTCTGCCTAATTCAAAGTTCAAAATTCGAAATTCAAAACTTGCTATGACTGACTGGCTTCTGGTCGCCGCTATGGCCCTGGTGACGTTTTCAATCCGCTACGTGCTGCTGGCCTTCAGCGGTCGCATTCGGCTATCGCCGACCCTAGTGCGGGCCTTGGGTTACGTGCCCCCGGTGGTGCTGACCGCAATCGTGGTGCCTGCGGTGGTCTTGCCCGCTGGCGATCTCTGGCTGGGGTGGCAAAATGCGCGGCTGGTGGGGGCGATCGCCAGCATGGTTCTGGCCCTATGGCGCAAAAACCTGCTGCTGACTATCGCGGGCGGCATGGCCGTGTTTTGGGGCTGGCAGTGGCTGATGGCGTGGCTGGTAGCACAGCCTTTCCTGGGATGAGGGGCTGGCAATGGCGATCGCAGTAGCGAGAGGCAGTTTGGAGCAGACCAGGGCGATCGCCCCTCAAAAGGGCGCAATTACAGGTAAAAATTAGTCTTTTTATAGACGACAACCCACATATCTGCCAGTTAGAGTAAATGCCACAATGCAAAACTGTGGAGAAACTAGCATGTCACTGAAGTTTCAAGTTCCTACACTGGGCGACGAGCAATCGGCGCAAGAGCTCAAGAAACTCATTCTTACCTCTGAACCTGATGCCAACGTTGACATTAATCCTCAGGCAAAAACCGTGACCATCGATTCTGAAGCCTCAGAAGAAACTTTTAAGCAGCTAATTATCGCCGCTGGCCACAATATAGCCTCCGCCTAAAAACTGTGCCGCCTGCCTCACCGAAGTCTAGGGGCATATCATCAATTAGCGAGAATTCTAAATTTCATAGCCATCGCCAGAACAGTTGGGACACAATTTGTCCCTCCAAGGCGATGGCTACACGCCGTGGTGATTTCCCAAATGTTGCCACCGGGGGAGGCCGGTATCCTAAGTGCGATGCCATTGCTAGAACCATTGCTAGGACATTGGCAGACTGCTAAGACTGAACTACCTCTTCGACCACCAAGTCGCTCACCGATAGATTATTCAACGGAATAACTTTTGCGGAAGGACAGAGATCCGCCAGCTCGCACCGACTGCAGTGGGGGTTGCGGGCGTTGCACACGGCCCGTCCGTGGTACACCAGCCGAATAGACCAATTTTCCCAGTCGGGCTGGGGCAGCAGCTTCATCAGGTCACGCTCGATTTTGACTGGGTCGGCGTACTTGGTCAGCCCTAGCAAGTTGGTAATGCGCTTGACATGGGTATCTACCGTAACGCCACCATTAATGCCAAAGCCGTGGGCCAGCACCACATTGGCGGTTTTGCGCGCCACGCCGGGCAGCGTAACCAGGTCATCCATGCGGGGGGGCACTTCGCCGTCGAAATCCGCAATGATTTTTTGGCAGGCGGCGCGAATGTTCTTGGCTTTGTTGCGGTAGAACCCGGTAGATTTGACCAGGCGCTCCAGGTCATCTAGGTCGGCCTCAGCGAAGGCGTAGACATCAGGGTAGGCGGCAAATAGGGCTGGCGTAACCAGGTTTACGCGCTCGTCGGTGCACTGGGCCGCCAGCATGGTGGCGATCATCAGCTGCAGAGGGTTCTCAAAGTCGAGAGAGCAGGGGGCTTCGGGGTAGAGCCGCTTGAGGCGAATCAAAATCTCAAGCGCCCGCTGCTTTTTAGAGGCTCGCCGCTGGTTGGGCATGGAGTGGCTAAGTGGTTAAGAAAATTTGAAAAACTGGTGAAATAAATGAATTAGCGTACCCTGAGCGGAGTCGAAGGGGAGCGGAGTCGAAGGGTACGCCTGGGTCAAACAACTAACGCAGGTTTTGAAAGAATTCCAGCTGGGTGGTGTCGCGCACGATCAGAAATACTCCGAGACCCAGCAGCAGCACCAGCCCAGTCTGCATCACGTTTTCCTGAATGCGATCGGGCAGGGGCTTGCCGCCGCGCAGGGCTTCAATCAGCAAAAAGGCCAGCTGACCACCATCTAGCGCCGGCAGGGGCAGAATGTTGATGATCGCCAGGTTGATGCTAATGATGGCGGTGAAGGGAAACAGCATAGCAGCGCTGTTCTTGGCCAGCTTGGCTCCCTGCTCGACAATTTGGACCGGGCCAGCTACCTGACCCGACATTTCGCCAAAGTTGGTTACCAGCTGAACAAAGCCGCGCACGGTGCGTACCAGGGTGTCCTGAAACTGCTGAGCGGCCAGAGTAAACACCTCAATGGGGTTTTTGGGGCGGCGGTAGCCAAAATCGCCGTTGGGCTGTAACTGCACACCAATGACCGCCGAACCATCGCCACCGATTTCGGGCGTAACCGATAGGTCTAGCTCGCGATCGCCCCGCTGCACTGTAAGCTCCACGGGCCGATTGGCGCTTTCTTTAATGAGCTGAATGAAGGCGGGAATGCTCTCTTCGCCTACACCCAAAGGTTCGCCGTTGGCCGCCACTAGAATATCACCCGAGCGAATGCCCGCCTGACCCGCCGGAGAGCTTTCGGAGATGACCTGGGGCACCAAAATGCCGGGCTGGGGGTTAAAGGTTTCAGGAACGCCCACGGCGGTGAACTGAGTCACAAACACCAGGTAGGCAAATATCAGGTTGGCGATGACTCCAGCGCTGATCACGATCGCGCGATCGAGAATAGGGCGGTTCTTGAGCAGGTTGGGGTCGTTAGTGGGAATATCGCTCTCGGGGTCGTCGTCGGGAAAGCCCACAAATCCGCCTAGCGGAATAGCCCGTAGGGAGTACTCGGTCTCCGCTCCCTGGTACTTCCAAAGAATAGGGCCAAAGCCAATGGCAAAGCGGTTGACGTGAATGCCTTGTAGCCGAGCGGCTGTGAAGTGTCCGGCTTCGTGGACGGCTACCAGTAGGGCAATGACCGCGATCGCAGCTAAAACCGACATAGACAAACCCGATAGGTTAAGAACAATTTACTCATTCTAGCGTTGCTTCTCGCCCTCCACGGGGGGGTATCCTCACCGTCGCCCTATTCTCAGCCCTTTGGCTAGCCGTTAAGCTGCACACCACTCGACACGAACCGCGCCGTCCACATGCCCAAATCGGGGTCGGGCAGCGCCGCCCGCAGCCGGGTAGCCAGAGATTCTGCCTCCGCTTCCGATTCGGCCAGGGTAAAGACGGAGGGACCGGATCCCGACATTAGCGTGCCCAGCCCGCCCAGGCTGGCCATGGTCTCCTTGAGTGCGGCGGTTTTGGAGTGGGCAGGCAGCACGATTTTCTCAAAGTCGTTGCAGAGGTGCTGGCTCAGGGCCTGGGCATTGCGCTGGGCCACCGCCCGCACCATCTCGCCCGATCGCACCTGCGACTGCCGCTGCTGCCAGCTCTGGGT
Organism: Nodosilinea sp. LEGE 06152; assembly: GCF_015207525.1. Lineage (GTDB taxonomy): Bacteria > Cyanobacteriota > Cyanobacteriia > Phormidesmidales > Phormidesmidaceae > Nodosilinea. The sequence continues at coordinate 696 of NZ_JADEWR010000031.1, read as the reverse complement.
ATCGGTTAAGTAGGTGTCGCCGTACTCGGCCCGGTAGGTCTTGTAGGCCCAGGGGGTGGAGACAAACTCGGACGCGTACTTGGCCAGCACCAGGTGCAGATTGTCGATGCCAGGTAAGGCGTCGAGCTGCTCACCCCGGCCGGTGGCGATCGCAGTGCCCCCCGACACGCAAAAGGGAATGTCTGACCCCAGCTCGGCCCCCAGATCTTGCAGCTCGCTTTGGGTCAGGCCCAAATTCCACAGCAGGTCTAGCCCCACCAGCACGGCGGCGGCATTGGATGAACCCCCAGCCAGCCCCGCCCCCACCGGAATTTGCTTTTCAATGGTGATTTCGACGCCGCCCAGCTTGGCCATTACCCCAGGGCAGCGATCGCTCACCAGCGCCGCCGCTTTGTAGGCCAGGTTGGTTTCATCGGCGGGCACTAAGGGATGGTCGCAGCGCACGCGGATCTCATCGACGCCAATGCTGCGCACGGTAATGCGATCGTACAGACTGACGCTCTGCATCACCATAATCAGCTCGTGGAAGCCGTCGGGGCGACTGCCCACAATTTCGAGGTAAAGGTTAATTTTGGCCGCAGCCAGCAGAGAGTAGAGACGCATCGAGCGATCCTTCGTGAATGGTGTGAGTACCCGTAGGGCAGGCGTCTCGCCTGCTTGGTTCCCGTGGTTCCACAGTCGTAGCGATTATCTTGA
>NZ_JADEWR010000030.1 GCF_015207525.1 Nodosilinea sp. LEGE 06152 | reverse complement strand
TGCTATCGTTGAACCAATTTAATCCTTGACAGGAACCTTGGCTTTGTTTCTAGACTATGTAGTTGTCGAGGTTCGCTGCTAACCCTCAACAAGGCAGTTCGCTAAAACCGCTTTTCTCAGGCGCTTTGCTAATATAAGCCAGATTTATTGCGGTGTCAACCGGGTTGACAAGATAAATTTCGTCCTTGTTGTGGCAGTGCTGTCCCAGTAATTTTTAGTTAAAGCAACCTGGTTACTGTCAGCTAGAGCAACGCTGACATCAGGTACTGCCATGGTCTGCAAGAGATTTCACTTGAGCACTAGTCTTGTTGGCTGTAAGGTACCGTAAACAAGTACTTAGGTTACCGAACCTCTCAATGTCGCTCACCCTATCAATGAGTGTTGTGGGGTACGCCTATATAGCGATCCATCGCTTGAAAACCCACAGTGATTCACTGGTGCAGAATTCAGGCATAGCAATGCTTCTAAGTAAGTGTCTATCGGGTGACGGGTGAGAATTTCTGGGTATTCACGTCAGAAGCTCACCTGCATTGAGAGAATCAAGCACACGCAGGTGATAGAGCAGGAGCAACCGCTCATCCTCATTCAGCTCAGACCAGCGTTTGCCCTCAAACTGGTCGGCAATGAACTGGCAAATCACCTCGCCAGACCACCCCAGGCTCCTAATCTCGTGCTGAATCTGCTCATGCAAAGCTGGGTCATAAATCGCAGGCTCGGCATCTTGTGGAAAAGCAGGGCCATCCCCCCGCACCCCCCTTTCCGGAGAAAAAGAGGTTCGATCCGACCCCAAATCACCGGCGCAGCGCGCCCAACCCTTCATATTTCTCTCCAAGGGGTGTAATTCTTTGACTTCAAAGGGTTCTAGCGATTTTGGGATCGCTTCAGAGCTCGCCTCCTCAAGGGCTAGAAAGCCTGCTGCTGGCTCTATTACACCCTCTCGGTGCTCGGGGTGCCAGAGGCTGAGGTGCTTGTAGAGGGTCTGCTGGCTGACTTTGGCCGCTTGGGCGATCGCCTTTGCTCTTGCCGTGATCTGCTCAGGCAGCTCTCCAGCCTGCTCTAGCTCGGTGTAGGCGGTACGGATGCGGTGCTGGGCATCTTCAGACTGCCGTTGGTTGAAGGGCACCAGGGTGTTCTTGGGGTGGCTGGTGTCGCGGGTGGGGGTGCTGCCCAGGGGCCAGTAGTAGCCTTCGACGGCTCTGGCCCAGGCGGTGACTTTGCGCTCGATGTCGTGCTGGTGGCGGCAGTACTGCTCGTAGCCGGGGCAGTGGAGGGCGATGCGCAGGGTGTAGTCAATCAGGGATTGGCCCTCGTGGCCTTCAAAGACGCGGCCATAACAGGCGATGGTTTTGAGTAGGTGGTTGGTCTGGCCGTGGGCAGTCCAGCCTTCGGTGATTTCGAGGTCGAGGTCGTGTCGCCAACTGTCGACGGGGTGGTGGCGGCGCTTGGGTCGCTTGCGGTGGTTATCCCGGCCAAGTTTCATGGCATGACGCAGAGTGTCCATGTCCTGATGGCTGGCAGCGCCATCCCAGAGCCAGAAGAAGCGAGCCAGGCTGCTGCCGATGGGGTTGAGGGCATCGTCGAGCAGGCAGGAGCCGCTGCCAGGCTGTAGGGGCAGTCGGTGGCCCATGTATTCGATGAAGGTCTCAACGCCGTAGGCTTTGACGTTGGGGAAGATTTCAAGCTGCCCGGCCTGGAGCCGGAACCCCTGGGCTTTGAGGCATTCCTTGAGGGCAACGGCCAGGTTAAAGGTGTTGACCAGCTCGGCAAAGGGGAGGTAGAGGTGCAGGCCCCCGTTCCAGCTGGAGCGCAGCAGCAAGGTGCGGGTGATGCCGATGGTCTCTAGGGCAGCGCGAATCTGGGCGACGCCTTCGGCACTGCAGTAGTCGCCGCCAGCATCGAGGTCGAGCAGGGCGTAGCGGGTATCGTGGGTGAAGCGGACGCCGATCAGTTGGTTGGCATCTTGCCAGTGGTTCCACAGCACCCGGGGCCGCAGCGGATAGGTGCTGACGGTGGTCCAGGCGGCTTTGGTGGTGGCGTCATCCGGCAGGTCGGCGCGGATGAAGTTCCACGGGTAGTGGCCGAAGATTTCACACAGCCGCTGGCCGGTGGGGTCGGCGGGGAGGGGTTCGGAACGGAGAGCCTTATGCGACTCCTCGCCCCACCCAGTAGATGCGGTCATGGGGGCTTCTCTCCTAAAAAGAGCAATGGGTATTGCCCCGAGAGAGATCCGGTGTTACCATAGCCGCAAGTATTCGATAGCGGCGTAACTCAGGACTGGTTCTCTTGGGTTTTCGCTCTTTAAAGAGCCGGCGGCATTTGCTGCCGGTTCTTTTTGTGTATCAAGGGTCTGGTCAGGACGCTTAATACTGATCGAGGCTCAGACTGAATGGTTCAGTTCAGCTGAGCACTAGTCATTACTGAATGAGTCGTACTACCTCCTTCACATCCTGCGAGTTAGTTCAAACGTTCTCAGGCTGAAACACTGCCAAAGGTTAGCACTGAAAATCTTGATTCTCAACAGTCCTCTATAGGCCCATACGCCAGAGTTACAGGGCACTCATACGCCAAAGTTACAGGCGAAACCATACGCCAAAGTTACAGGTCAGAAAACGACCATACGCCAAAGTTACAGGCGAAACCATACGCCAAAGTTACAGGTTATCTCTGAAAAAGCTTGCTTCTGAGAGCTTTGGGAACAGTCTCGACCAAAAACCATACGCCAAAGTTACAGGCGAAACCATACGCCAAAGTTACAGGTCAGAAAACGACCATACGCCAAAGTTACAGGCGAAACCATACGCCAAAGTTACAGGCGGAGAGGCAAAAATCATACGCCAAAGTTACAGGTAGCTCAAAAAGCTTTGCCTACAAACGTTACAGAGTGTTTTTACCAGCGGTTCTTTCCCTAAAATGTGGCTCAATACCGTGCTTGAGAAGATGAGAATTCGCCGTGAGTACCCCTGAGACGCTAACAACTGAATCAGACACATTCCCGGTCGATGGGCAGCTGCTCATGGTGTTGCCACGGGCTGGAGCATCGGTAAAAAATCCAGATGTGCAGTTGCCTATTCTGCGGTCAGATGGCGACGGCTACTACCTTGAAATGCGCGTGGAGGCTGATTCGATAGACTCCACGGAAGTAGCCGTTACTCGCCGCGTCTCCCTTGAAGACTTAACTGTTGAAGAGTGGGAAGAGGTGCAGGCCCAATATGCCAGCCTGGACATTGAATCCTGTATTGGTATGGGGGTCAGTAAGGGGTTAGAGAAGATTCAAGACCGCCGCATCGAGCGATTGCTGGCCGCCCTGCTCACCTTCCTCAACCCGCGTCAGGTTTCCATCGTGCTGCATTTGTACCGTCTAGCGGCCCAACAGGAGCAGGGGCCGCTGGTGTCGTTCCGCTCTAATAATTTACTGGAGGCCTTAGGCTACACCAAAACCAGGGATGGGGGGTTTGCCTCGAAACTCAGATCTCAACTCCATCGAGACCTGGTGGCTCTGCACCGCACTGAACTGGTGTTTGCTCAGTCGCTTCGCAAGGGCGACAACCTGGGGGCTAAGGTCACCATCAAAAGCGTTCTGCGAATCAGGGATTATGAAATTGATAACGTGCCCCGAGACTTTGACCTGGCCAAAGCCGCCGACTACACGTATGAACTGGCCGATGCTTATACCATCTCCCTGGAGTTCTTTGACGGCCCGGCTCGGAACGGAGACTACGTACTCTTTGCCGATAGCCTCGATATCCGTCAGCGGTTAGGAGGTAGTGCCAAGCACGACTACAAGACCAAACTGCTCATCTACCTGGCTAGTCGGATGAAGTGGGATCGGCCTGAGGATGGTCAATACCTCAGTATTTCAAAGCGGTACCTATTTAAGAATCTGGACCTATTGGGCAGTAACATCTCTCGCAACAACCAAATTTTTTGGCGCACGGTGGAGGAGTTGAGCAATGAGGGTTACATCCTAGGAGCACGGGAGCTGCCAGGGAAAAAGAAGTTAGCAACGATTCAATTTCAGCTCAATCCGGAAAAGCTGAGGGCTGAGGGATAGGAAAATTTATCGGCGCGGAGGGGGCAGGATATGCGTTTGCCTAAAAACGATTGCTGGAGGCGATCGCAGAGATAGAGCAAGTTTGATAGCCTGCGCCCTTGCTCATTACCCGGTACCCGTCAACCCAGTTGAGCAATTACATTTAGAAATTTTGTGCTGGTCACGTCTCTTTATTGACCCCAAAGTAGCGAAGCTACAATTTGGGGCTATTTAGCTCCTTTGTATTATCTGAATAGCTGCGCGCGCAGGCAACTATTCAATCCACAGCTTTAATGCATTTAAGGCCATTGGGCACAAACCTCTCGCATCGCCTCGAGGCATAACATTAGCGTATTCTTCCCCCCCAATCGAGTGAGCGTGTCCGCAAAGTGTGGCAAACTGCGGAGGAAATCTTTACGGTCTTTATGCGCCAAGGTGTCCAATCCTTTCGCAAAGCCAGCCACATTAACTTGCAGTTCTTCTAATCGCGATAGAAAGCCTTGCCAGGCTGAAGCACTGTGGTAATTATCTTCAAACAGTCTTATTAAGTTGAAAGCATCTTGCAGCAGCTCCGGCGGCAGATGCTGCGCCAACTCACTCAGAGCAATGGCGCGGTTCGATTCAGAGCTAATCTGTCGCGTCATCTCCAGCAGCTCCAACAGCAGCTCCTCCGGCAGCTGTTTCGCCAGAACCCTGAGTACGTTGGCGCGATGCCATTCAGAGCCAATCTGTCGTGTTACCTCCAGCACTTCTGGTAAATGCTCCGGCAGCAGATGCCGCGCCAGCTCACGCAAGGCCCCAGCGCGGACTAATTCAGAATTAATCCGTTGTGTCACCTCCAGTGCCTCCGCCAGTAGCTGCGGCAACTGTTCCGCCAGCTCACTCAAGGCCCTAGCGCGGTCCGATTCAGAGCTAATTTGTCGCGTCACTTCCAGCGCCTCCGGTAGCAGCTCCGGCAGCCGTTTCGCCAGCTCACGCAGGGCCCTAGCGCGGTCCGATTCAAAGCCAATTTGTCGCGTCACTTCCAGCGCCTCCGGCAGCAGCTCCTCCGGCAGCTGTTTCGCCAGCTCACTCAAGGCCCTAGCTCGGTCCGATTCAGAGCTGATCTGTCGCGTCACTTCCAGCGCCTCCGGCAGCAGCTCCGGCAGCCGTTTCGTCAGCTCACGCAGGGCCCTAGCTCGGTCCGATTCAGAGCTGATCTGTCGCGTCACTTCCAGCGCCTCCGGCAGCAGCTCCTCCGGCAGCTGTTCCGCCAGCTCACTCAAGGCCCAAGCGCGGTCCCATTCAGAGCTAATTTGTCGCGTCACTTCCAACGCCTCCGGCAGCAGCTCCGGCAGCCGTTTCGCCAGCTCACTCAGGATCCAAACGCAGTCCGATTCAGAGCTAATCCGCCGCGTTATCCTAAGGGTCTTCAGCAGCAGTTCCGCCGACAGATGCTGCGCCAGTTCACTCAGAGCCTCAGCGCGGCCTGATTCAAAGATCACTTCTAGCGCCTCCGGCAGTAGCTCCGGCAACCGTTTCGCCAGCTCACCCAAGACCCTGGCGCGGTTCCATTCAGAGCTAATTTGTCGGGTCATCTCCAACACCTCCGGCAGCAGATCCTCCGGCAACTGCTGCGCTAGCTCACTCAAGGCCCTAGCGCGGTCCGATTCAGAGCTAATTTGTCGCGTCACTTCCAGCGCCTCCGGCAGCAGATCCTCTGGCAACTGCTGCACTAGCTCACCTAGGGCTATAGCGCGGTTCGACTCAGAGCTAATCTGTCGCGTCATCTCCAGCGCCTCCGGCAACAGCTCCGGCAGCCGTTTCGCTAGCTCACTCAAGGCTCGAGCGCGGTCCAACTCAGAGCTAATCTGTCGCGTCATCTCCAGCACCTCCGGCAACAGCTCCGGCAGCTGTTTCGCCAGCTCACTCAAGGCTCGAGCGCGGTCCAATTCATTATTAATCTGCCGCGTCACCTCCAGCACCTCTGGCAGCAGCTCCTCTGGCAACTGCTGCGCCAACTTACTCAAGGTCCAGGCGCGGTCCAATTCAGCACTGATTTGTCGCGTCATCTCCAGCAGCTCCGGTAGCAGCTCCTCCGGCAACTGCTGCGCCAGCTCACGCATGGCCCAAGCGCGGTTTGATTCAGAGCCAATCTGCCGCGTCACCTCCAGCACCTCTGGCAGCAGCTCCGGCAACCGTTTCGCCAACTCACGTAGGGCCCTAGAGCGATTCGATTCAGAGCTAATCTGTCGCGTCACCTCCAACGCCTCCGGCAGCAGCTCCTCCGGTAGATGCCGCGCCAACCCACTCAGGGCAAGGGCGCGGTCCGATTCAGAATTAATCTGTCGCGTTATCTCCAGCAGTTCCGGTAGCAGCTCCTCCGGCAACTGCTGCGCCAGCTCCCACACGGCCCTGGCACGGAACAAGAATCCTCCTTTACGATACCTGTCGTCACCGTAGCGATCCTGAATCTGGTGAATTGCTGACAGCACCTCTGGCCAATGAGTCGGGAACTGTGCAGCTAGTTTACTCAGCACAAATGATCGATAGGCCGCGTCATGAATCTGATGAATTGTCTTCAGCACCTCAGGCAGCAAAGCCTCGGGTAGATGAGGCACTAGCGCAGCAATACACTCAGCTCGCCGCCAAGGATCCTGAGTCTGCTGCGCATAGGCTAGCCCCTGGGCCGGCTGCCAGATTTCATGCTTCACTAGGGCACCCAGCAATTCTGCGGGCACGTTGCTGGCCAAACTGTTGAGTGAGGTGCGAATGAGGGCGTAGCAAAAGAGCAGGGCCAACGTTGTCTCTGGGTCGGCCTCGTAGCGCCTCTCAGCGGCTCCCCAGGCCCGAGCCAAGTCATTCACAAAGCTTGCCGGTTTGCCAATGGCATTACAGGCGTCGTACCAGCCATTACGACCGGCCGCATTAGTCTCCCGCAGCAGCTGGTGAACCGCATCAGGGCGCTTAGCCTGCTCCATGTGCCAGGTGAGGAAGGCATAGATATAGCCATCGTCGGTTAGGGTATGCCAATGGCCGTTTTGGGTCTTAGCTCGATAGCGCTCCAGCAGCTGGTCGTGGGCTTCGGCTTTGGTTAGCCCTAACCCAGGTAGGTCTCCGTCTTGGGTGGGGTGGGGCGGGCTAGTTAGAAGGCGTTGTGCCAGGTCATGCATTAGGTCGTGCAGGCGGTAGGTGCGTTGGTTACCCGATTGTTTCGCCCCTGGCAGCATCAATGCCTTAGCACTGAAGAGCCGCAGAATCGCTCCAGCCTGGCGAGGGGTTACTTGCCACAGGGTAGTCGCCATCTCCTGGGTCAGGTTAACGTCTTCTGGCACAATGCCTAGCCAGGCAAACTGACGCAACTGCTCAGTGGAAAGCTGCTTCAGGCTGAGGTTAAAGCAGGCCAGCAGGCTGTACTTACGCCGCTTAGCATCGTTGGGGATATCCTCTTGGCTGTAAACATCCAGGGTTTCTAGTCGCACTACCTCATCTTGAAAGTCCTCTAACAGGTCGGCCCATGTCACCCCCTCTTCAATCTGAGTGGCGGCCAGCTCTAGGGCCAAGGGGAGGTAGCCCACCCGTTCCGCAAAGGCCAGGGCTTGCTGGGTTTCTGTTTCTCGCAAGGGCTCAGATAGTTTTTGAGTCATCAAGGCCAGTGCCTGCTCTGGATCCATAATATCCAGGTCGTAACGGTGGACATCGGGGATCCGAGCCTCGCGGGTGGTGGCCAGCACACAGCAGTCGTTGCCGCCCACCCGAAAGGGCTCTAGATGCTCCGGGTGCCAGACATCATCCACCACCAGCAGGGCCTTTTTGTTGTACAGCAGGGTACGCAGGTGGGCCGAGGCCGACTCGATCGCCGTGGGTTTGTAGTCGGTGTCGCCTAGGGCCTGAATCCAGCCGCTCAGCAGGGGCAGGATGTCGGGGCTTTGGCCCAGGGTGGCCCAGAGGATGCCGTCGGAGAACCGGGCTTGAATAGCGTCTTCATGGGCCAGTTTCGCCGCCAGCACCGATTTACCAATGCCCCCCAGCCCATAGATGGCGCTGACCACCAGGGTGCCAAACACCTTTGGGTCAGTGGAGAGCAGGCAGTCTCTCACCGCCTGCTGATACTGGGGCCTTTCCACAAAGTGCTCCGGCAAGGGCGGCATCTGGAGGGGTATGTCGTACCGCTTTCTGGGTGGCGGATTGGAGACAGTGCGCCCGGTTCCACCGCTGGTAAGCAAAATAGAACCACTCGTACTGTGACAGCGAAAGCCCTGGATCTGTCCCTTCAGTGCCTGCTCTAAACGAGCCGTTAGCGAATGGTTGGTAACCTCCCTCGTGGTCGAGTTGTCGGGGTCAAGCCCGGTCAGTAGGGCCTCCGTAAACACGCTGTAGGCAGCCTCTGGGTTCTGGTACGAGGCTTCAAAATCGCGAGACGAGGTGATGAAGTAGCGATCCCTTACTTTGCCCGTTGGGGTCAAAATCACCGAGTCAAAGTTGAGCAAACTACCGCTGTTGCAGCAGTCGAGCCAGATGATTTGCTGCTTGACTTCGCTTTGCTCCAGCTGAGTTCTTAGCCATTGCAGCTCGACGCCCAGGTCTTCGTCGGGATCAGCATCGCTGGGGGCCAGGTAGCCGTCGGTAGCACTCAAGCTGCTCTGCCAGCCGTGCCCAGAGAAATACAGCAGGGCAGTGTCGGGCACTTGGGTTTTGGTTTTGGGGTTGAATAGCTGGGCGATCGCCTCTCGCATCTGCTTGCGCGTCACCTGACCGCTAGAGCTGACTTGAGGAGCACCATCCTTAAACGCCTCCGGCAAGCGGCGCACCGTGGTGAAATGACCATGCTTTTCTAGAATCTGAGCAATAGCTTCTGCATCGGCGGCTGGGGAGATTAGATTGCTCAGTTTGTTGTGTCGGTACTGGTTGATTCCAATAATCAGAGCATCCCGACTCATGCGTTAGCCAGTATTCTAAACAGCAGATTCGCCTCCAGTATGGCCTTTCTCGCTGCTAATAAGCTAACTATCAAACACCCCCATGACTCAACTGGCCCCGCTAACTCTCGATGATGGCACCATCATTTACATCGAGGCAACCGGCAATGTAGACGAGGTTCCCGCAGGCACCTCTAGTTTCTCTGGAGAAACCACCCGCACCGCCAAAGGAGCCAGCGAGCAAGTCGCGCGAAGTTTTCAGGCTATGCAGGGCACCATTCGCGCCTACACCAGCTACACCCTCAATGCGTTCAAGCAGATGGCCGGAGCTAACGTCGATAAAGTAACGCTCGAATTTGGGGTAAAAGTAGCTGGAGAAGCCGGGGTGCCCTACGTCACTAAGGGCACAACTGATGCGAATCTCAAGATCACGGTAGAGTGCTCCTTTCCCAAGGAAAGCTGAGGCTCCAGCGCATGGGATGAGCCCCCAATCTAGCGGCATAGTTGCCCGCGCCGCAACCCCTCCGCAGTTGAACATTTTACGGAAACCCTCTCTAAACAAGGCATTCCGGCCAACCGAGAGATTTGGCTGCGACCTTTAGGTAGAACGGTAAAATCAGGCTTTGAGACAACTGGCACACAGCAGGGCAGGCCAAATTGAGTCCATTTTGCAGGGCTACTGGCACAGAGCATATATGCTTACAGCCGATGAAGCGAGATAGCTATAGTTTCGCCTGTAGAAACTACTTTGCAGGCCTCGGGTAACTCGACCGATCGCAGTGTGAATGAGTCAGCGGTAAACATGGCTTATCCCCAAGCCCCCTTCACTTTCGACGGATTGCACCGCCCAGACCTCACCCAAAGCAGTGCTATAGAAACATATACCCTAATCACGGGCACCCTTAAGACGTGCTTGCCTTAACTTAGAACCGTTTTCTTTGCGTTAGTTCGAGTGGCGGCCCCGCCCTAGCATCCATCAAGCAAAGCTCTATGAAAATTTCCCAGATTCTCGACAAAATTGACGAAAACCAGCTGTTTGTGCCTGCTTTTCAGCGAGAGTACGTGTGGAAAACCAACGATGCCAAAGAACTCATCGCTTCTCTGCTGAAGGAATACCCTACCGGTACCATGCTCACCTGGGAAACGAACAACCCTCCCGAGCTCAAAGGCAGCTGGGAATATAGCCCTAGTCAGGGTGCTGTCAAACTTATCCTTGATGGGCAGCAGCGTATCACCACCCTCTACATGCTCATTCGGGGCGAAATTCCCCCTTACTACAAGCTTGAAGAGATCACCCACGACACCCGCAACCTCTATATCAACGTTGAAACCCTCGATCTTCAGTACTACAAGCAGAACTTGATGGAAAATAACCCCCTGTGGGTTAACCTCACCGATATCTTTAAAGACAAAGTTCGTGCCAAAAATGTAGTGCGGGCGCTCAAAGAAAAAGGTGAAACAGTCACCGAAGAACGCGATGACCTAATAGACGACAACTTCAAACTCGTCGATCGCATCCCTGACCGCGAATTTGTTGAACAAACTATTCCTGTTCGCGCCTCTATTAAAGAAGCTATAGATATCTTCTACGTGGTTAACGCCAGCGGTGTTAACCTTACCGATGCCGAACTCGCCCTAGCCCAAATCAGTGGCTACTGGCCCAATGCCCGCGAACTCTTTAAGGCCAAGCTCAAGGCTATGGCAGAGCATGGTTTTGTCTTTAAGCTCGACTTTTTGGTCTACGTCATTCTGGGTGTACTGCACCAGAGCGGCTCAGAAATGCGCAAGCTCCACACTCCAGACAACTATCCCCGCATTAAAGACGCTTGGGAACTGCTGGATAACTATACTCTCGATTACGTTATCAACATCCTCAAAACGCATGCCTATGTAGACCACACTAAGGAAATCAACTCCTACTACGCCTTGGTGCCTATCATTGTCTACTGCTTCAACAAAGGCAAACAGCCCCTCTCCCAGCAGGAGATCAAAAAAATTGTCAAATGGTTCTACTACTCTCAAATTCGCCAGCGCTACATCAGCCAGCTGCAGCAGAAACTTGATAAGGACAACGGTATTGTCACCAAACACGAGAACCCCTTTGATGAGTTGCTCAACATCATCAAAGTTGAACGTCCCCTCGAAATTTCTACCGATGAGTTTGTTGGCGTAGATACTCGCAACGCCTTATGGGGTCTCATGCGCTGGTACTTTAAGAGCCGCAACGCTGTTTGCTTCACCACAGGCGTAGGCATTCGCCAGAACATGGGCGGTAGATATGTGCTGGAGTGGGATCACGTTTTTCCCTACTCCTTGCTAAAAGAGGCAGGCTATAGCCGCAGGAATTGGATGAAATATGCCTTAGCTCAAGAAATCACCAACCGGGCGGTGCTGACCCAAACAGCCAATCGTACAAAGTCTAATCGGGAAGCCAAAGGCTACCTAGCCGAGGTTCAGGAACATTTCCCTGACGCCCTTAAGCGCCAATCTATTCCTCTCGATCCAGAACTGTGGAAGATCGAAAACTACGAACAGTTTCTTGTCGAACGGCGTAAGATGCTGGCTACTGAATTAACCGCGTTCCTCAAAAATATTACTGAGACTAGCGATACCCAAGTTGAAACCTCGCTCGAAGACCTGATTCAGTCAGGCGAAAGCTCTGACTTAGAATTTAAATCCTCTCTTCGTTGGGGTTATCAGCAGGGTGCAATAACTCCAGCCTTAGAAGATGTGATTATGAAGTCTATCGCGGCCTTTAGTAATAGTGACGGCGGCACTCTACTCATTGGTGTAAATGATGATGGCGAAGTTTTGGGGCTAGAGAATGACTATAACAGCCTCAATGGCACCCGCGACAAATTTGAAGTACATCTACGCAATCTGGTGAATAAGGCCTTTGGAGCTAGCTTTGCCGCCAGTAATCTCACTATCACATTCCCCGCCTCTAGTGAAAAAGAAGTTTGCCAAATCGATATCAAGCGGGCACTACACCCCCAATACCTAGAGGTGAAAGATAAGACCAGCGGTGGAAAGGCCCAAAAATTCTACGTTCGTAGCGGTAACTCATCCATTGAACTATCTCTATCTGAAGTCAGCAATTATATTCAGGAGCGGTTTCACTAATTTAGTATTTTTCCCTCTACTAGGTGCTGGTTGTTATGGCCTACGTTCACGAAATCAAGTTTTTTCGTCAAGAGGGTCGGCTCTATGCGGCTCTGTTTGATACTCCCCCTTTCTTTTGCAATGAATTTTGGATTAAGAACATTCCTGCGGCAGCGTTGGGCATTCAAACCCTGCCTATGAATCCAGAGCTAGAGCAAAAATATAGCGTTGCAGAGCTTGGAGTCAAACCCTTTGAGACCTCTAAGCCCTATTTTGAATTTACCGATGCTGTTGCAAAGCGAGCCTGGGAGAAGGGTACAGAGCTACTGCTTGGGAAGTTAATCGCTTGATCGGTTAATACTTAGTAGTAATAAAAATCCCCGCTGGTAACGGCGGGGATGCAAGAGGAGCGCTGAGAAGACACTATGCAGGTTTATGTAGAAGCTGGATTAGTTAGCTGTGATGCGTAGTAATCACAGGCAGCCTGTCCAACGCGCCAGAACATAATGGCCTTGGCGATCGCATTAGAACTTTCTCGGCTGGCCTCAATCACGTGGCTAGGCATTAGGGTGAATCCAGCAGCAAAGCTCGCTAACTCCAGACCTTGAGAAACCGTGTGGGCACTGCCAAGTCCCAATGCCGTTATTGTCAGAACCTCCTGCTTTCTGGCAAGGTCTTGTAGCGGAAAGCCGTAAATCCCTGCAATCTCATAAATCATCTCGGCCAGTGAGTTAGCAACGACATGCCAGTCTCCAGTTGTCATAGAGCTGCTACGTTCGCTGCCAATAAACTTACGGGCAAGTGCTTCGGTATCAAGATCCGGGTTTTGCTGCCTAAAGGTTTGAATGGTAGGCTCTATGACTGCAAGATTGATTTCCTCTAATGCATCTATTAAAAATGGCTCTGCATCGTTTTTGAAGGTTTGGGCAGCTAGGGATGCTAGCTCACTGGCTGCGTAAGATGTTGTGTGAGCGCCTTGTTGAATTAGCAAAACAGTGCCATCTTTCGCGGAGTGCCCCAGGCTAACTGCGCTATTTAGAACTGATTGCCCTACTTCGAGACCTGCTGAGCCTGCGGATTTTGCTGTTTCTCCGATAACCGAACCCGCTGCCAGGGCTTTGCTACCCAGTACTGCCCCTGTCTCAAGGGTCGTACTGCCCAACTCCTTACCGTAACTTATAGCTGTTGAGGATACTTGCTTGCCGGTTTCGACTGCTGCACGGGTTAGCTTTCCACCAACCTTAGAAACTGTCTCCTTAGACCCTTCAACTTTGTCTGCTAGCCCTGTCAAACTATCTTGCATAGTCTCAGCCATGGCTGAGACATCCGGTAACTTCTCAGGTAAACCTTGAGTGACCTGGTGGGCTACATCTGACAGCCTATTTAACGGCATAGCGTTGGCCGATGCAGGCATCCACAATTGGATGATCAAAAATATACCCGCTAAAAAGCAGGTCATAGTTGAGTGCAGTTTCATGCTGTGAAAAATCTGAAGTATTGGTGTAGCGAAGCAGGGAATGTGATTGCATCGAGCTAACTCCAGAATGCCCTGCACGACTCTTGGCATAACAAACAGCTCATTGGCCACCCTACCCTAAATCAAGCAAGCAACAGTTTTGCTTGGGTCTAGACATTGACAATGAACCCATCAAGTTTCGCCGTGGTGGGAACCCTACAGGCAGCCAACTCCGCTATCCTGACTGATACCCAACCCGAGAGAGCCCGCCCCGTATGATCACCGGTGACCTGAAATCCAAAGTCGACAAGCTCTGGACCACGTTTTGGAACAACGGCATCAGCAACCCCCTCTCGGTGATTGAGCAGATTTCGTACCTGCTGTTTATCAAGCGCCTGGACGACCTGGAGCTGGTGAAGGAGAAGAAGGCCCAGCGGCTCAATCGCCCGGTGGCGAACCCCACCTTTGGCCCTGGGCAGCAGCACATCCGCTGGTCGCAGTTCAAAAACCTGGATGATTCGGAGGAAATGCTGCGGATTATTCGCGATGAGGCGTTTCCCTTTATCAAAGATATGGGCCGGTTCTCGAACCAGAGTGCCTATGCCCGCCACATGAAGGATGCGGTGTTTCTAATCGCCTCTCCGGCGCTGCTCGACAGCGTGGTGAAGCAGATCGAGCAGATTCCGATGGAGGATCGCGACACCAAGGGCGACCTCTACGAGTACATGCTCTCTAAGCTGAGCACGGCGGGCACTAACGGGCAGTTCCGTACTCCGCGCCACATTATCAAGATGATGGTGCAGCTGCTGGCCCCTGGCCCCCGAGAGATTATCTGCGACCCGGCCTGTGGCACGGGGGGCTTTTTGGTGGCGGCGGCAGAGTACCTGCGGGAACTGACCGACAGCGACGGTAACCTGGTGCTAAATGCCCCTGGCAACCGCGAGCATTTCAACAGTGAGATGTTCCACGGCTTTGACTTTGATGCCACCATGCTGCGGATTGGCAGCATGAACCTGATGCTGCACGGCATTGAAGACCCCAAGATTGAGGCGCGGGACTCGCTCTCGGAGGACCACGCGGGGGTGGAGGAAGCCTTCACGATGATTTTGGCGAATCCGCCGTTTAAGGGGTCGGTGGAGAAGTCGACCATTGCCAAAGACCTGAGCAAAATCATCTCCACCACCAAAACGGAGCTGCTGTTTGTGGCGCTGTTTTTGCGGCTGCTAAAGAAGGGCGGACGCGGGGCGGTGATTGTGCCGGATGGGGTGCTGTTTGGCTCGTCGAAGGCCCACAAGGAGATGCGCCAGATTTTGGTGGAGAACCACAAGCTGGATGGGGTGATCTCGATGCCGTCGGGGGTGTTTAAGCCCTATGCGGGGGTCTCGACGGCGATTTTGATCTTTACCAAGGTGGGGGTGCCCCAGGCGGGAACGGATTTTGTCTGGTTTTATGACATGGTGGCGGATGGTCTGTCGCTGGATGACAAGCGCCAGCCGGTGGAGGCGAACGATATTCCAGATCTGCTGCGGTGCTGGCAGGGGCGAGATGCGGCAAAGGATACGGACCGCACGGCAAAGGCGTTTTTTGTGTCGCGTGAGGAGATTGCAGCGAATGGCTATGACCTGTCGATTAACCGCTACAAGGAAACGGAGTATGCGGAGGTGCAGTACGACCCGCCGAAGGTAATTTTGCAGCGATTGCGGGATTTGGAAGATGATATCCGCCAAGATTTAGATGCGTTAGAGGAAATGCTGGGATGACGAAGTGGAAATCTTGTTTTCTAGGGGAACTAGGAGAGATTACATCCAGCAAACGAATTTTCCAACGAGAATACGTTGGTAGTGGTATCCCCTTCTTTAGAACAAAAGAAGTTAAAGAATTAGCCAATAAAGAGCCTGTCTCTAGCGAACTTTTTATATCAAGAGAAAGGTACAAAGAAATAAAAGAAAAATTTGGAGTCCCAAAAACCGGGGATATTTTGATTACTGCAATAGGAACAGTTGGCGAAATTTATGTCGTTGAAGATGAAAAAGAATTCTATTTCAAAGACGGAAATATTTTATGGCTGAAGGGATTCGATGATGTCGATCCATATTTTCTAAGATATCTTTTATCTTCGCTCATTAGTGAATTACAAAATCTTTCCTCTGGCTCTGCTTATAAGGCTTTGCCTATAGCAAAATTAAAGGAATATAGGCGTTGCATAATTGAGAGATGAGTTAGGGTGATCTGCGATGCAATGTCCAGAATGTGGAGCCACTCACATCCGTAAGAATGGCAAGCGGAAAGGTAAACAAAACCACATCTGTGTAGCCTGCGGTCGTCAGTTTATTGAGGCCTATGAGCCTCACCGAGGGTACTCGGATGAGGTCAGACGCGAATGCCTCAAGATGTACGTTAACGGCGCTGGGTTTCGAGCGATAGAGCGAGTCAAAGGGGTGCACCATACGACGGTCATTACTTGGGTGAAGCAAGTGGGCGAACGCCTCCCCGATGCTTACGCCCCTGAAACGACGCCAGAGGTCGGCGAACTCGACGAGTTGGAAACCTTTGTAGGCTCAAAAAAACAAGATTTGGCTGTGGACAGCCGTTGACCACTTCAAAAAAGGAATCTTGGGTTGGGTCTTAGGCGACCATAGTGCCGAGACGTTTCAACCGCTTTGGACCCTGGTTGGCAGCTGGCAGTGTTACTTCTATGTCACCGATGGATGGACGGTGTATCCCAGCTTTATTCCAGCAGGCGATCAGATTGTCAGCAAAACCTATATGACTCGGGTTGAAGGAGAGAACACTCGATTACGGCACTATCTAGCCCGTCTGCACCGCAAAACGCTCTGCTACTCCAAGACCGTAGAAATGCTGGCTCACTCTGTTCGCTTGTTACTTCACTACCTCAAGTTCGGCGATGTGCCAGTCCCGTCAAGGTTCATCTCTTGATTCAGCAACGCCGGAATATAAAATTCCGCTGCCGCCGATCGCAGAACAACGCCGCATTGCCGCTATTCTGGACAAGGCCGATGCCATTCGCCGCAAGCGCAAGCAGGCCATCCAATACACCGAGGAGTTGCTGCGCGCCACCTTCCTCGACATGTTCGGCGACCCCGTCACCAACCCCAAAGGCTGGAAGGTTGTTAACATTGGAGATATTACTGGCGTAAAAACAGGTAAAACACCCAGTCGTGAAGTGCCAGAAAACTATGGCGGAAAAGTTCGATGGGTGAAAACTACTGAAGTCAAGGATCGAGTCATCTATGAAACAGAAGAGCATCTGACCGAGAAAGGTGCTTCTCAGATGAAGATTTTTCCTAAAGATTCTATTTTGATTGCGATGTATGGGCAGGGTGCTACTCGCGGGAGAACAGCCCTTTTAGGATGTGATTGTACAACGAATCAGGCTTGTGCTGTCATTCTGCCAAATGCCTACTCATATTCATCGGTATATCTTTGGTCATTGCTAATGTTTTCCTATGAGCGTCTAAGAGATCTAGGGAGAGGTGGAAATCAACCGAATTTGAATTTGAATATGGTGAAAAGCTTTGAAATTTGTTTGCCTCCGATTGATTTGCAGAACAAGTTCAAAAATATTTTTACTATGCTGAATTCTCAAAAATCTAAGTTGAATAAGGCGAGTTATGAAAACGACAGCCTCTTCAACTCCCTACTGCAACGCGCCTTCCGGGGAGAGTTGTAGAGCGCGCTTTGCATTGCGGGCACTGGGAGACCCACCTCGCCCTTCGGGCACCCCTCTGAGGAGGGGAAGTTGCGGCATTCCCCTCCTCAGAGAGGCCAACGGCGGGTTCTCTCTCAGAGGAGCCAGGGGTGGGGTGCCTTACCATTAAAACAGCCCCATCAAAACCACCCCTACCCGCCACCCCCACTCCCTAAGTCGCCATGTCCATTACCTTAGATCTTCCACCCCAAGTCGAAACCCTGCTGCGCGAGCGGGCCGAAGCCACCGGGCAAGACATTCAACACATTGCCATCGCCGTTCTCGCCCTGGGCCTCAGCCTCAACGACGACGACTTCTTTGCCGCTCTAGAGGGCATACAGCGCGGCCTCAATGACTTCGAGCAAGGGAAATTTTCTAGCTTGGCCGACTTTATTGCCGAGCAAAACGAAAAGCACGGCCTGACCCTGGAAGCATGACCTACCGGATCGACCTGTCCAGCGTCGCCAAATCCGACGCCGACGCAGCCTTCCTTAGCTTTGCTCAATACACCACCAGCAATCGCGCCCAGGAGTGGTACCAAGGGCTGATCAAGGCGATCGCCACGCTCGAAACCATGCCCCGCCGCTGCCCCACCGCCCGCGAAAGCGCATTCTTTAGCCAGGAAATCCGCCAGCTCCTCTATGGGCAGGGCCAACGCACCTACCGCATTCTCTTCACCGTGCTCGACGACCAGCCCACCCCCACCGTGCGAATTTTGCACATCAGAAATGCGGCCCAGCGGGCGATCGGAGAACCAGATGCTTCAGACGGGTAACTGTTTAGCTCTCTGTTACAGAGCTTTTCCCCTGAGGGACTGTATTAAATCAATATTCTATAGAGCTGCCGGTCACCTAGTTCTTCAAACTAAAAATTTTGGAATCCAAGTCTTTTGTCCTGATGGTGATCTTTTTTTCAGAAGAGGGGTTTAGGTGAGCGCTACCACCGCCCAGCTATAAGAAGAAAACGATGACTCAAAGAATTTTGATGCCTGGCGATAAAGCCTGTACCTATGCTCAGCAACTGAAAAACGTTATAAATAGCACTGATCTCTCTCCATATGAGAAACAAACGATTATCCAAGCTTTAGATATTGTGATTTCGCGCTATTGCCCGTAATAGCCCGTTAAACTAAGCGTTGAGTTGATCCCTTAAGCGCAACAACATTTCCTGTAAATAAGCCTGGGGTTTCTTCCCCAGGTCGCCCCATTCATTACGTTCTAGGAGATATTCAATTGCCTCGACATAGTGTTTTGAGGATGAAAAGGCTGGTTCTGGAACAAACTGCGATACGGGCCTTTTCGGCGAAATGCTCCCACCGTGACGGGACAGGCAAGCGTAGGCCCAATCCAGATATCCACTTAAATCACGCTTAAAGCTGTCTTTTTTGAAGAAAGGGAAGAGTAGCCCTCTGTGGTTTACCCACACTTGCTGTGTTGCCTTCTCTACCCAAATCTCTTTTTTGGTTTGTAGCCACTCCGCAGCACGCTGACAGTCCTCAAAATCACCTGCAAGATTGTTCAGTGACTGAGCAAGTTCAAGAATTTCAGCGTATTGAGATGGGAAATCAACAGCAAACTTTTCTAATGATGGATTTTCGAGAGCCTTGTTCAGGCGTTCAAGGGCATCATTAGCCTTGTCTCGCTCTTTCTCTAGACTTGATTCCAAATCTTTATTTTGCCTCTCCAGGTAACGAATTAGTGAGTCTCTGTTATCAACTGCGCTCTTGCTGAGGGCTGTCGAGATGCCCAACACCCCAACGCCACAACCGATCAGAGCAGACCAATCAGCAATAGACTGCACCATGAGACGTTTCCAGGAAAGACTGCCTAACAGGACAATAATATTACGGCTCGAAAAATCAAGGTGCAAAAACCCACAGATATGCGATAGTGCATATGTACCATTAAGGTAGGTCTTATGTTTGGCATTCGTCGAAATAACAGAATGAAGCGGCCTATAGGCCCTGTAACAAAGCAGGACAATCTCAGTCGCACTGCTACTGGCATCGCAATTAAATTGATTGAAGGGGACTGTAACGCCCTTTACAAAAGGGAAATGGTCCAGTTATTCCTGGAGTCGCCAGGTTTTGTCGATGACGTAGCGCCTGAACATCGGGAAGCACTTCAAAAGGTTCTTACAGAAGAAGCCGATCGATCTAGGTAGGTAGTGTCCTACCCTTAGCTGAAATCAGGGAGCATCTCCTTACTATCTCAGCGGACATCTCAGCAAGTGTCTTTAATTGGTCGGATTACGGAAATTCTTGGGGAAGACTGAAATAACAAGCTTTCACCGGCAAGCCCCCATGCCCTCCAACTTCGACTTTCTGCGATCGGCGTTTCCCGACCTCCACACCCACGCCGTGCAGGCCGAGAGCCTGGTGTTTTCCGCTCCGCGTGCCAGCTGCTTCTACGCCCGCTTTGCCCTAGAGCAAACGGTGCAGTGGCTCTACGCCAACGACCCCTACCTGCGGCTGCCCTACGACACCAACCTGGGCAGCCTAATCCACGAGCAGAGCTTCAAAGACAACCTCAAACCCGGCCTGTTTCCCAAGATTCGCGCCATCCACAAACTGGGCAACCTGGCCGTGCACGATGCCACAGCGATCGGCGATCGCGATGCCCTCAGCCTGGTGCAAGAGCTGTTTCACGTCCTCTACTGGCTGGCCCGCTACTACGGCCCTAGTGGCCGCACCCTGCCCGACCTCACCTTTCAGCGCCAGCTGGTGCCCCGCCCCGCCGAGGCCGCCCCCGACCTCAGCCTGCCCCAGCTGCAAGCCCTAGAGCAAAAGCTCAGCCAGGCCGATGAAATGCGCCGCTTAGCCGAAGCGCGCAAACAGCAGACCGAAGCCGAACTCGAAACCCTGCGGGCCGAAATCAACGCCCTCAAAGCACAGAACGAAGCCGCCGAAGACCGCCACGACTACCACGAAGCCGACACCCACCGCACCCTGATCGACGTGCTGCTCAAAGAAGCCGGGTGGAACATCCACCAGCCCGGCTGGACCGAAGTGGAAGTCACCGGCATGCCCAACGCCAGCGGCACCGGCTATGTGGACTACGTGCTGTGGGGCGATGACGGCAAACCCCTGGCCCTGGTCGAAGCCAAACGCACCACCGCCGATGCCGCTCAGGGCAAGCACCAGGCTGAACTCTACGCCAATTGCCTGGAGCAGCGCTACCAGCAGCGCCCCGCCATCTTCTACACCAACGGCTACGACACCTGGATTTGGGATGATGTCAGCTATCCACCCCGCCAGATTCAAGGCTTTCTCAAAAAAGACGAGCTAGAGCGGCTGATCTTTCGCCGCCGGAATCGCAAGCGGCTGCACCTGGTCGCCGTCGCCGATGGCATTGTGAACCGCAGCTACCAAAAAGAAGCCATTCGCCGCATTACCGAAGCCTTTGACCAGCGCAAAGAGCGCAAGTCGCTGCTGGTGATGGCCACCGGGACGGGGAAGACCAGAACGGCGATCGCCCTGATCGACCTGCTGATGCGGGCCAACTGGGTCAACCGCGTGTTGTTTTTAGCCGATCGCAATGCCCTACTCACCCAGGCCTTTCGCGCCTTTCAGCGGCATCTGCCCGCCGTTACCGCCATCGACCTCACTCGTGACAAAGCCGCCGACAGCGCCAAGGTGGTGCTCTCCACCTACCCCACCATGCTCAACGCTATTAACCGCAGCCTCAACGGCCCCGGTGGTGGCCAGCGCCTGTTTGGCCCCGGTGCCTTTGACCTGATCTTGGTGGATGAAGCCCACCGCTCGATCTACCAGAAATACGGTGCCCTGTTCGACTACTTCGACGGGCTGCTGGTGGGCCTCACCGCCACCCCCCGCGACGAAGTCGATCGCGACACCTACCGCATTTTCGAGCTTCAGCAGGGCGTACCCACCTTCGCCTACGAACTCGACGACGCCGTGCAGGATGGCTACCTGGTGCCGCCCCTGGGGGTAGAGGTACCTTTCAAATTTCTCCGCACCGGCGTCAAATACAGCGACCTCAGCCCCGCCGAGCAGGCCGAGTATGAAGAAAAATTCCGCGACGAAGACACTGGCGAGCTGCCCGCCCAGGTCAATGCCGCCGCCCTCAACGCCTGGCTATTCAATATCAGCACCGTGGACCAGGCCCTAGAGTTGTTGATGCAGCGAGGGCTAAAGGTCGATGGGGGCGATCGCCTGGGCAAGACCATCATCTTTGCCCGCAACCACGCCCACGCCCAGTTCATCGTTGACCGCTTCGACGCCAACTACCCCCACTACAAAGGCAAGTTCGCCCAAATCATCGACAGCAAAAACAGCTACGCCCAGAGCCTGCTCGACGACTTCGGCGACCTGCCAAAAGATCCCACCATCGCCGTCTCCGTCGATATGCTCGACACCGGCGTCGATGTGCCCGAGGTGGTCAACCTGGTGTTCTTCAAGCCCGTCTTCTCCCGCGTCAAATTCAACCAAATGATTGGCCGTGGCACTCGCCTCTGCCCCGACCTGTTTGGCCCCGGCCAGCCCAAAGAAAACTTCCTGGTGTTCGACCTGTGCGGCAACTTTGACTATTTCAACCAAGAGGTGGCCGAGGTCAGCCAGCGCCTGCCCGATAGCCTGACCACCCGCCTAGTCAAACAGCGGCTTGAGCTAGCGGCCCTGCTCACCGCCGCCGCCAGCGATACCCCTAGCAGCCCCGACCGGGCTAATCTCCAAGCGGCCCTGCTCGACGACCTACATCAGCACGTGGCCACCATGCCCCAAGACAACTTCCTGGTGCGCAAACACCTGCGCCAGGTCGAGGAGTTTGCCCAGCGGGAGCGGTGGAACCAGCTCTCTGAAGACGACCGAGCCACCATTGCCGAGCAACTCGCCTCGCTGCCCAACGGTCTTCCCAACGAAGACACCCTGGCCAAGCGGTTTGACCTGCTCTGCCTGAAACTACAGCTGGCGATCTTGAAGCAGAGTGGCGAGTTTGTCAGCCTGCGAGACAAGCTGCGAGACGCTGCCGCTCAACTGGAGGAAAAGCGCGACATCCCCATGGTGACCCCCCACCTGCCGCTGATCGCAGCCCTTCAAGACGAAAGCTGGTGGGCCGATGTCACCCCTGAGATGGTCGAAACCATTCGCCTGGCCCTACGCGACCTGATGAAGTTTGTGGACCGCGACCAGTGCCAGGTCGTCTATACCGACTTCGTCGATGAAATGGGTGTGGTTCAAGAGACCAGCGTGCCCACCTACCAGACCGGCTTTAGCCGCTACCAGTACGAGAAAAAGGTGAGGGCGTTTATCCAAGCCCAGGAAAACCACGTGGCGATCGCCAAACTGCGCCGCAACCTGCCGCTGACTGAAACAGACCTGACCGCTTTGGAAGATATGCTGTTTCGAGCCGAAGAAGTCGAAAGTCGAGAACGGTTCGAAGAAGTCTTTGGCAAGAACAAGAGCCTCAAACGCCTGATCCGCGAGATCGTTGGCCTCGATCGGGGTTCTGCAAAAGAAGCTTTCTCCCGCTACCTACAAGGTGAAACCCTTAGCGCCACCCAGATTCGCTTTATTGAAGAAATCATCGACACCCTGACTCAGCACGGCATTATGGACCCCGGTCTGCTCTACGAAGACCCATTTACGGGGCTCCACCAAGAGGGGGTTGAGGGGCTATTTGACGACGACGATGTAGACAAAATCATCTCCATCGTGGAAGCGTTTAATGCCACGGTAGGGGCTACCTTTTCCAGCGATCAGGCGACGGCGTAGCCTGGAACATCAGCTTCAGCATCTTTTAGGAGATAGCAATCATAGGGTTGCTATCTCCTCACCCTCTCATCCTCCGACACCTCCAGATACCCCTGTAGCGCCGCCATCAACGCCCCCGGTCTTGGTCGCCCTGAACCTTACCCTCGCCTAATCCAACCAAGTCGTCCAGGTAGGCCGGTTGCTGTGGGTGCTGTAGCTGCGCAGACCCTGGCGATCGCTGCCTACATGGAATAGACCGAGCCGGAGTCGGTAGAGAAGATGAGCCCACGGGTTGCCTAGTTGGAGCAGCAGGCAAAGACCCTGCTGCTAACCGGGGAATAGAGATGCATTGGAGCAGGGCGCGATCGCCGTCTAACTAAGCAAAGTAGAGGTTATAAGCCTCTGAGTGAGAAAATCAGCACCAGCGTGGGAATGCTAGTGCTGAACCCTCAACTCGAAACTTTTTGGCCTGTCAGCTAGCAGCAGTTGGAGCAATAAGATGAACCACCGTGATTTCCTGAAACTCTCCCATGAAATTCGTCAGTGGATCAGGATCGGCAAACAGATAGCCAAAGTAATTAAAAAGCGCTAACAACGGTTGGGCTCATCGCTACTGCCACTCCCACGGCACCATGCTAGGAGTATGGTGCCGGTGCTGCCATCCCCCATGCAGTAGCCTACGCTAAACCATCCCTACTCTGTAAAGAACCCCAACAACGCATCCCCCGCCGCCCGCTGCTCCAGGTTTAGGCAGCTGGTTAGCGAGGCCATGCTAGCTTGGCCAGTAATCGCCATAATCTGCCGCAGGGACACCCCCCGCATCATAGAGATGGGTGGCCAGCAAAACTCACAACTGGGCGATCGCCTCCACCTTTTCCTCCTCCGACACCTCCAGATATCGCTGCAGCGCCGCCATCGACGACCACCCGCCCAAGTCCTGAATCGCCTTCAGCCGCACCCCCGCCTTATCGAGCCGCGTCGCCCAGGTGCGCCGATTGCTGTGGGTACTGTAGCCCCGCAGGCCTAGGCGATCGCACGCCTTCCTCAGCGCCAAATCACAAGCTTGCCGCGTAATCGGCTTGTCCCCACTGCGACCGGGAAACAAATACCCTCGACCAGGTAAATCTGCCGCCGCCAGCACCGCCTTGAGCTTAGGATGGATCGGCACGGCCCGCGTCCGCTTCGTCTTCGTCGTCGCCTTCCGCAGCACCAGCGTATTTCCCACCACATCCTCCGCCCGCAGCTGCCGCGCCTCACTGACCCGGCAGCCCGTGTAGTAGCAGATGGAGAACAGCGATCGCATCTTCGGGCTTAGCTCCCCCATCACCTGCTCAAACTGATCTGCTGACCAAATCTCCGCCTGGTCGTGGCGATTTTGCTTCGGCATGGGAACACCTCAAAATTGGATCCAACTAGCCTTGTAAACTCTAGCTTGCTCTTTTCAGCATTTCAGCAAGTCTAGTTTATCGGAATAGCTAGGGTTTCAGCGGTTTGGCGTGAAATTGGGGCAAATCGCTAATGCTTATTGAGAATGAAGGCTTATTGTTGACAACAAAGTTTTCAGAATTTTGGATCCAATATTTCACCTATAAAGAATTATCAGTCGAAGCACAGTTCTCACAGTCCTAAAGATGTCTGTGCAGGCTTGCGCGCGAACGGAATCTCTCGCTACCATCCCCTCTTCACGCTGCTAAAGCCTCAACACACCTCTGCACAGTCTGATACCAATCGTCCATGCCGCTAGCGCGGCACCCCGCACGATGAAAACAGCCATAGCCGGTCCCTGAGCGAAGTCGTTGGTGTTCGCGAAGCGAGTGCTGGGCACTCAGCCGCCCCAAAGGGGCCAGAGACGGCTATTTATAGAGCAACTCCGCCAACAGGGCCGAGGCGATCGCGTTGTCCCCCCCACCCAGTGCCGACCGGCATCAAGCATCGCGGCCAAACTTGCTGAACATGGCCTCGGCTCGCTTGCGGTTGGCCAACTGCTGCCGGTGGTCATGCTTCTGGCTAGCCTGCTCAACCACCTGGGTCAGCGCCCCTGGGTGGGCCTCCATGTACTCGTACATCGCCTCGATCAGCACTTCGCGGCTGAGACCCTGTTGCCGACAAAAGGTGTGGAGCCGGTCGATCAGATCAGCCTCCAGACGAAAAGTGCTGCGCTTGATCGTCGGCTCATCCTCTAGGGGTTTAGCCATCGGGATATCTGCATGTCTAGACATATTCACTTCCTGGTTTCCAGAAGCTACAGACATCTGCATATCTGTATGTCTAGACTTGGCCACTCCCAAAAGCCCCGCTAGGGAGGCATCCTCAACCCCTGCAGCTTCCGTATGCCCAAACGTCTGTGTGTCTATATGTCTGGATGCCTGGATATCTGTATGTCTAGGTAGCTGGGTGTCTTGAGGTCTTGATGCCAGAGAAGCATCGCGGGGGGCAACCTTGGGGCGCTGCCGCTGCTTGAGTCGGTCTAGGGCATCACTCATGAATAAGGGCCTCCACAATTTGCTCGAAGGGATATTGCAGGTCGGGCTGGCCCAGGTCGCTGAGCAGATGTCCCTGACGGATAGCGCTCTTAAACTTCTCCGACTCACGGATTGAGGCCAAAATAGGAACCTCCCCAGCGAACTCCTTCATGGCAGCGATGTTTTGCCGCCCCTCTAGGGTCTGAGTATTGCCTACCCAGCGATCGCGAAAGGGAATTATCCCCAACACTGAGCCGGTGAAGGCTTCTAGCTCAGCCTGCTCGTTCAAAAAATCCAGGGTATCCACCAAAGAGTTCACCCCCTTCACATTGGCCTCTACCGGAATTAGCACGTGATTGGAGGCTCCGACAGCGGAGAGGCAAATCTGCGATCGCGACGGCTGCACGTCAATCAGTACCACATCGAACATATCGCTTATCTTGCGCAGCCGCTGCTTCAAGATAAAGGCTCCTGCCCCACTGCTGCTAAGAAAGTCGCTTACCTTAAACAGGCCGCGATCGGCAGGCATTACGAACAGGTTCTCATACTGAGTGCCGTATATCCCATCCTCAACCTCCACCTGCTTTGTCAGCACCTCAAACAGGCTCGGCTCATCCGGCTGCACCTCATGGCCCAGGTAAAAGGTTAGGTTTGCCTGGGGGTCGGCATCCACTGCCAGCACCTTTTGCCCCTGCCGAGCCAGCAGCAGCGCAGTAAAAAATACCGTTGTTGTCTTTCCCTGCCCCCCAGACAAGGAAATTGCCGAACAGATTTTCACAGGCCCATTCCACAACAGCGCTTTGAGAATAGCGCCTAGACATCAGGACATCAATATGTCTATATGTCTGGACTTAAATGTGTCTGGATACCTGTGCACAATTATGTCTAGAACTTTTGACCATTGTTTTTGCCAAAGTTCGACTCACTGAATTCCTTACGTAGCAAGCTTTTTAAGCCATAAAGGATCGAATTTGAGCCGCGTTGTCAATCAGCAAATACCCTCGATAGCGACGGCGTTTGAGAACATCCTGAATTAGCCGCTTGCCCTCCTCGAAATCGGTGCACAAGGTTTCACGCTGCCCACCCTTGCCCGTTCGGCGGCCACCCCACTTGCGCAGCAAGACCCACTCACCAAATAGGTTCTGGCGTAGGGCACACCAGTAATAGCGATCGCCCCGTTGCCAAAACAGCTCCTGCCATTGGTCTGGGTTATAGCTTGGCTGGGTCATAAACTCCACCGCCTCGATCAGCCCTATGGCTCATTGCCGTCTTAGCCTGATAATAAAATGCCTGCAAACGAAGGAAAAGTCTCGTGCCGCCCGACAATTCCCTATCCCCTGCCGACAATTATGACGTCTTCCTCAAAGACCTCAAAACGCGTATCCGCCGGGCGCAGGTAAAAGCGGCTCTAGCCGTCAACAAAGAGCTAATCATCCTGTACTGGCAGATTGGGCAGGAAATTCTCGCCCGCCAGCAGCAGGAAGGATGGGGGGCAAAGGTTATTGACCGCCTCGCTAAAGATCTCAAGCGGGAGTTCCCCGACATGAAGGGGTTTTCACCGCGCAACCTCAAATACATGCGAGCCTTTGCCGAAGCTTACCCAGATCAGGCAATTGTGCAGGAGGTGCTTGCACAAATTCCCTGGTATCACAATCAGGCCCTCTTGGATAAGCTGAAAGCCCCCGATGAACGACTCTGGTATGCCCAAGGCACCCTTGAGAACGGCTGGAGTCGGAATATTCTGGTCATGCAAATAGAATCCAACCTATTCCAGCGCCAGGGCGGAGCAGTTACCAATTTTGAGCGCACCCTACCGCCCAAACAGTCCGATCTCGCTCAACAACTGCTCAAAGACCCATACAACTTCGATTTTCTCAATCTGACATCCGTCACCCAAGAGCGAGAGCTGGAAAAGGCTCTGGTTGAAAGAATTAGGGATTTCCTGCTGGAGTTGGGCGTTGGTTTTTCCTTCGTCGGCAGCCAGTATCGCTTGGAAGTCTCAGGGAATGAGTACTTCATGGATATGCTGTTTTACCACCTCAAACTGCGGTGCTATGTGGTCATTGACTTGAAGGTGACCGAATTTCGCCCTGAGTACACCGGCAAGATGAATTTCTACGTCGCAGCGGTAGACGACCTGCTGCGCCACCCCGATGATCAGCCCACCATCGGCATCGTGCTGTGTAAGTCAAAGGACAAAACGATTGCTGAATACGCCCTACGCAACGTCAACACCCCGATCGCCGTCACGACCCACAGCCTACCAGACCAGCTCAAGGCCAATCTGCCCACCATCGAGCAGCTAGAAACAGAGCTAAACGCAGTGGTGAGTGAGCTGTCGGAGGGGAATGAGGCGGTTGAAGAGTGAGCTAGCCCCGCAGGTGATAGAGCAGCAGTAGTCGCTCATCTTCCGTCAGCGCGGCCCAGCGCTTGCCCTCAAATCGGTCGGCCATGAACTGGCGGATCACCTCGCCAGACCACCCCAGGCTCCGAATCTGGTGTTGAATCTGCTCGTGTAGGTCTAGGTCGTAAGCTGCTGGCTCGGCATCCTGTGGAAAAGAGGACTCATCCCCCCGCACCCCCCTATTCGGAATGGAAGAATTTGTATCCGCCCCCATCCCACCGGCGCAGAGCACCTCACCCTTCGTAGTTTTTTCTAAAGGGTATAATTCCTCAGAGGATGGGACGATCAGCCAGGTAGCTTGGTTGGGTGCTAGCTACGTCTCAAAATAAATCTTGCGAGACAGGGATGCACCCTGTCTCTTGAAGAATGCTGAGCTGAAGTTCACCGTCTTCTTTAGCCTGATGGTTAACCTCGTCCCGTCGTTCTTCTAAAGCTGTAGCAGTCCCATGGCGGTTTTGGGCTCGCTTGTCATTGCCCCTGGTTTTTTTTCTATTGGCTATATACCCAGCCATTGTAGCTGCGCCATAATCAGCAGATTTTAAGGCGATCGCTTTCAAAATTACCAAAATCATATAAAATCCCGTGTTCTGTAGAAATATAGGGCAGGCAGAATCCCCAGTGCCCAATGATCTATTTCCCTTTGATAGCTTTCGGTTATGCAACTTTGGAAGCTGCAATGCCCCAAAACAGTGAAAACTTTATTAGACTGCCGTATTTTTCGCAAAAGAATTTGCATTCTTCAAAGCATTACCTATTTTCCCTTTTGCGAACAGCCATATTCAATGAAGTTCTTTAGATATGTAGAAGCAAAATTTTTCCTTAACATTGGCAACGTTGCTTTCACCCCAAACACCCTCCTTAGCCGCAGCATTAGCTAGGGGGTTAAGTAAACCAAGTTGCAGCTACGCTCTCGCGGCTGGGCCTATGGTGCCCGTTTGTGGAGTTGCTTACACCATCAACGCCGTAAGTGAGCACCTACCAGCCCGCTCCCTAGCAATCCGCCCACCACATCGCGTCGCTGCAATGACCGCGATCGCACCTTAAGACAGCCCTTGCCCTCAGTCCAATGCCCTGGTTAGCGGCTCTGTACGCACTGAGCTAGTTGCGCGCAGGCAACCAGTCAACGAAAGAATTAGGGTTTCAAATCGATATAGACCTGTCTAAACGAGCTTATAAGCCTAAAATCTCTTTTGCTTTGTATCCCTTACCCCCGGATTGTTGATTGGAGCAGGCGGTGATAGCCTCAAAAGTCGTGAAATTCCTCCTGCGACTCAGGATGCTTGATTAAGCAAAGAGGGCAATTCATTCTGCAAAATAATTGAAGGTGCAGCTATGGCATTAAGTCTCAAAGTGCCCGTCTGGTCTGTAGGGTTGCTACTCCTGGGGCAAGTTCTGAACGGATGTGCTTCAAACTCAACTGAGCCGAGGGCTTCTGCGCCAGCCTCCAATGGTTCTGCAGAACAGATAGTCTTGGCGATTGGAGGAGAGAGCGAGGAAGGGTATGACCCCACCTTGGGCTGGGGTCGCTACGGTTCGCCGCTGTTTCAGAGCACGTTGCTGCGGCGCGATGAAAATCTTGAAATCGTCAATGATTTAGCGACAGACTACAGTGTCAGTGAGGACGGCAGAACCTGGACTGTCACAATTCGCGAAGATGCTCAATTTTCTGATGGGGAACCGCTAACAGCAGCCGATGTCGCCTATACCTTCAGTAAGGCGGCAGAGAGCGGCGGCCTGACCGATGTGACGGTGCTAGAAGAAGCTGTCGCCACCGACGACTACACGGTGGAGCTGCGGCTGAAGCAGCCCCAAAGTACCTTCGTTAACCGCTTGATCACCGTGGGCATTGTGCCGGAGCACGCTCATGGTCCTGACTATGCGCGCAACCCCGTTGGCTCTGGCCCCTATCAACTCGTCCAGTGGGATGAGGGACAGCAGCTAATCGTAGAAGCTAACCCTAACTACTACGGCGAAGCTCCCGGGATTGAGCGGCTCGTTTTCCTGTTTACTGAAGAAGATGCGGCCTTTGCGGCCGCCCAAGCTGGACAAGCTCAGGTGGTCAGCGTGCCCCAGTCGCTGGCGGTGCAGACCATTGAGGGCATGAAGCTATACGACGTCGCCAGTGTGGACAACCGAGGGCTGATGTTTCCCTTTCCTGACGAGGGGAGTAAGACTACACCAGACGGTAAACCCGTGGGCAACGCCGTCACTTCAGATCGGGCAATTCGGCAGGCCGTGAACTACGCCGTGGATCGACAGGCGCTGGTGGACGGGGTACTGGAGGGTTACGGATCGCCCGCCTACGGCCCGGTCAGTGGCCTGGCTTGGGAGGAGCCGAGCGCCAACATTGAGGATGCCGACCCAGAGCAAGCTAAGCAGATCCTGGCGGAGGGGGGCTGGAGCGATACCAACGGCGATGGAATTGTTGAGAAGGACGGCCTAAACGCTGAATTTACTCTGCTTTATCCGGCTAGTGACAGCACCCGTCAGGCGCTGGCGCTATCGGTTGCAGAAATGCTCAAGCCCGTGGGTATTCAGGCCAATGTTGAGGGCAAGAGCTGGGATGAGATTACTCCCCTAGCGCACAGCAACGTGGTGCTGTTTGGCTGGGGCAGCCACGACCAGACCGAAATGTACAACCTCTACCACAGCAAGGCGGCCCAGGGCGATTTTTACAACGCAGGCTACTACGCTAACCAGGCCATTGACCAAACGCTGGATCTGGCGATGGGGGCACCTTCGGAGGCAGAAGCGATCGCATTTTGGAAAGCCGCCCAGTGGGATGGCCAGGAAGGTTTCACGGCCAAGGGCGATGCCGCCTGGGCCTGGCTGGTGAACCTCGACCACACCTACTTCGTCCACGAGTGTCTGGACATTGGCCAACCCCAGGTTGAGCCCCACGGCCACGGCTGGCCGATCACTGCCAACATCGATAGCTGGACGTGGACATGCAACTAAAGCCAATTCTGCTGTTTTTCAGCTACAAGCTGGTGCGGCTGGCACTGCTGCTGGTCGCTGTGGCGGTGCTGACCTTTGGGCTAATGAGCCTTTCACCGATTGACCCGGTGCGGGCCTATGTGGGGGCCGACATGCTGCAGATCAGTGCGGCCCAGCGAGAGCTGATTGCCGAGCGCTGGGGGTTGGATCAGCCAATGATCGTACGCTTTTGGGACTGGTTTGGGCAGATTGTTCAGGGCAACTGGGGCACCTCAATGGTGTTTAACCAGCCGGTGCTGCAGGTGATTGGTCAGCGGTTTTTGGTGTCGCTGCAGCTGCTTGCGATCGCATGGCTCCTGTCCGGCCTGCTGGGGTTGGTGCTGGGCGTGCTGGCCGGGGCCTTTGAGGGCACCTGGATTGACCGGGGCATTCGCCTCTACGCCTACACCCTGGCCTCGTCACCTACATTTTGGGTGGCGCTACTGCTGCTGATTTTCTTTTCGGTGTCGCTGCGGCTCACCCCGATTTGCTGTGCGGCTCCGCCCGGTGTGCTGGCCCAAAATGTTACCTTCTGGCAGCATTTGCACCACCTGCTGCTGCCCGCCCTCACCCTAAGCATCATCGGCATTGCCAGTATTGCGCTACACACACGCCAAAAGCTGATCGACGTGCTGCACAGCGACTATGTGCTGTTTGCCCGCGCTCAAGGCGAGAGCCTGTGGGGCATTTTGCAGCACCACGGCCTGCGCAACATTCTGCTGCCGGCGCTGACTCTGCAATTTGCCTCGCTCAGTGAGCTGTTTGGCGGCTCGGTGCTGGTGGAGCAGGTGTTTGCCTATCCGGGGCTGGGGCAGGCGACGGTGCAGGCGGCTCTGCGCAGCGATGTGCCGCTGCTGGTGGGCATCGTTTTCTTCAGCGCCCTGTTTGTCTATACCGGCAATACCTTGGCCGACTTGTCTTACCAGGTGATTGACCCGCGCATCCGCATTGGCGGCAGGAGGGCAGCATGACCACCCTCGCACCTCCCCAGATTCGCGCTCCCAAGCAGCGGAGCAATCGGCGGCAGCAGACCCTTTGGACGATTGGGCTGTGCGTCCTCTTTTTGGCGGCTATTATCCTGAGTACTTGGTTTATTGGCGATGCCGGACTGAACCCGGTGCTGGCCCAGCGAAACCAGCCCCCCTCACTGGCCCATCCCTTTGGCACCGACTGGCTGGGGCGAGACATGCTAACGCGATCGCTCCACGGTATGTCTCTCAGCTTGCGGGTGGGGCTGCTGGCTGCTACCATCAGCGCCCTAATTGCCGCTCTTTTAGGATTGGCCGCAGGCACCCTGGGCGGCTGGGTCGATGCCCTGATCTGCTGGATTATCGACGTGTGCTTTAGCCTGCCCCACCTGGTGCTGCTGATTCTGATTGCCTTTGCAGTCGGGGGCGGCACGCGGGGCGTGATTATTGCGGTGGCGCTGACCCACTGGCCCAGCCTGGCCCGGGTCATTCGGGCAGAGGTGCTGCAGGTGAACAGCTCCGACTACGTGCAGCTCTCCCATCGGCTGGGTCGTTCTCCCGCCTGGATTGCCCGCCACCACATGGTGCCCCACGTCATTCCTCAGCTGCTGGTGGGGCTGATTCTGCTGTTTCCCCACGCCATTTTGCACGAGGCGGCGCTGTCGTTTATCGGCATTGGCATTTCGCCCCACCTGCCCGCCATTGGCATTATCTTGGCCGAGTCGATGCGGCACCTATCTACCGGCTACTGGTGGCTGGGGGTGATGCCCGGTGTGCTGCTGCTGCTGTCGGTCAAAGCCTTTGACTGGCTGGGCGAAAACCTGCGGGCCTTGCTCGATCCGCGCACGAGTCAGGGGTAGCCATGCTGTCAGTCTCTAATCTCAGCGTTACGTTTAGCCAGTACGAGCAGGGGCTGCGCCGTAAGCAGCTCACGGTCATCACCGACCTGGATCTGGAGGTCAAAGCCGGAGAGGTGGTGGCGGTGGTAGGTGCTAGCGGATCGGGTAAAAGCCTGCTGGCCCACGCCATTCTGGGCATTTTGCCGGAGAATGCCACCGTCGGCGGCACGATGCTGTTTCAGGGTCAGCCGCTGACGCCGGGGCGCTGCCAACAGCTGCGCGGCAAGGCCATTGCTTTAGTGCCTCAGTCGGTGGGCTACCTGGATCCTTTAATGCGGGTAGGGCAGCAGGTGCAGCGGGTGGCCCAGCTCAACGGGCTACCCAGGTCAGCGGCGCAAACGGCAGTGAAGCGAACCTTCCAGCGCTACGACCTACCGCCTCAGGCCGCGCGCTGCTACCCGTTTCAGGTATCGGGGGGCATGGCGCGGCGGGTGCTGGTGTCTACGGCGGTGGTGAGTCAGGCCGAGCTGGTAATTGCCGACGAACCCACTCCCGGTCTGCACCCCGACGTGGTGGTTGAAACGCTGAACCACCTGCGGGAGCTGGCCCAGGAAGGGCGCGGGGTGATTCTCATTACCCACGACATCGAAGCGGCGCTGATGGTGGCCGATCGCGTGGCGGTGTTCTATGCCGGCACGACCGCAGAGATTGCCTCAGCTCAGGACTTTGCTACCGGGAACTTGCGCCATCCCTATACCCAGGCGCTCTGGCGATCGCTGCCGCAAAACGATTTCATTCCGGTACCGGGCAACCAACCTAGCCCAGAGGCGCTGCCCGTGGGCTGTCTGTTTAGCGATCGCTGCCCCTGGATGACAGAGGCCTGTCTGCCAGAGCGGCCAGCGCTGCGGGCAGTGCGAGGAGGTTTAGTGAGGTGCATTCATGCTGACAGGTGAAGGACTTTGGTTTCGCTATGCGCCCCAGCTGCCCTGGGTGGTACAGGCGCAGTCGATCGCGGTAGAGCCGGGCGAGGTGGTGGGGCTGATGGCCCCTTCAGGCTTTGGTAAAACGACGCTGGCTAAACTGCTGGCGGGCTATCTGATGCCCACCCGAGGCAGGGTGAGCGTAGACGAACAGCCGCTTCCTGCACGGCGGTACTGCCCGGTGCAGCTCGTGTTTCAAAACCCTGAGCTAGCGGTCAACCCGCGCTGGCGCGTTGATCAAATTTTGCGCGAGGGCCATCCCCCCCAGATGCATCAGCTCGATGCCCTGGGCATTCACCCCGGCTGGCTGACTCGCTACCCCCACGAGCTGAGCGGCGGTGAGCTGCAGCGAATTGCGATCGCACGCACCCTCAACCCTCAAACCCGCTACCTGATCGCCGACGAAATGACGGCCATGCTCGATGCCAATACCCAGGCGCTGATCTGGCGGGCCGTTTTGGACTACAGTCGCGCTCACCAGATCGGGGTTTTGGTGGTCAGCCACGACTGGCCGTTGATGCGGCGGCTGTGCGATCGCATCCTCGATCTGGCCACTATGCAAGACCACTCCACCCTAGTTTCTCAGTAGCCGCAGCCCGCTCAGCGTCACCATTACCGTTGAGCCTTCGTGCCCCAACACGCCAAAGGGTAACGTGATGCTGCCCGCAAAGTTGAGAATCAGCAAAATCACCACAAACCCCAGGGCAAACACAATGTTTTGCTTGACCACGATCAGAGCGCGGCGGCCCAGGCGAATTGCGTGCTCTAGCTGCTCCAGCCGGTCGGCCATCAGCACCACGTCGGCGGTTTCCAGCGCCACGTCGCTGCCTGCGGCCCCCATGGCAATGCCGACAGAGGCCTGAGCCAGGGCAGGCGCATCGTTAATGCCGTCTCCCACCATCGCTACCGTCTGGTACTGCTGCTGCAAGCGCCGAATCACGTCTACTTTGTCTTCGGGCAATAGCTCGGCGTGCACCTGATCCACCCCGATTTGCTCGGCAATGCTTTGGGCCGTGCGGGCGTTGTCGCCAGTCAGCATGACAATCTGCTCAACCCCCAGTCGCTTGAGTTGGGCGATCGCTCGCGCTGCGGTCGGGCGCACGGTGTCGGCAACGGCAATGATGCCCAACACCTCACCCGCGTAGGCAACCCACACCACCGTTTTGCCCTCGGCTTCCCACTGCTGGCTGTGCTGAATCAGGGTTGGGGGAACGCCCTTGACTTGGGATTGAACAAAGGCCGCTTTGCCCACGACCGCTGTTTGATGGGTGATCTCTCCGGTAATGCCCTGTCCAGCCTGGGCCTGACCATTGACCGCTTCCGCCCAAGTAAGATTCTGCTGACGGGCAGCCTGCACAATTGCCTCACCAATGGGATGCTCCGAAAGGCTTTCGAGGGCCGCTGCCACCTGAAGTAGCGGCTGCGTAGACTGCTCCACCGCCAGCACATCCACCACCTCAAGCCTGCCCGTGGTCAGCGTTCCAGTTTTGTCGAATGCGATCGCACGCACCCGCCCCATCCGCTCTAGCTGCGCCCCATTCTTAAACAGAATCCCCCGTCGCGCCCCGTTGGCAATACCTGAAAGCAGCGCTGGTATAATCGAGGCCATCAGCGCACAGGGCGACGCCACCACCAAAAAAATTAAGGCCCGATAGATCGTTTGCTCCCAGCTCCAGCCCAGCAGAAAGGGCGGCAGCACCCCCAGCAAAATCCCCACAATCACAATCACCTTGGCATAGCCCCGCTCAAAGCGCTCGATGAATTGCTGCGAGGGTGGCGCTTCGGTTTGGGCCTGCTGCACCAGGCGAATCACCCGCTGAATCAGGCTGCTCTCGGGCGGCTGGTGAATCTTTAGCCGCAGAGCGCCGCTGCCGTTGAGAGTGCCCGCAAAAACCTCATCGCCAATAGCCTTCTCTACCGGAATCGACTCTCCGGTAATCGGTGCCTGGTTCAGGGTGCTCACGCCCTCGATCACCAGCCCGTCGGTTGGCACCAGTTCCCCCGGCTTGACCAGCACCTGATCGCCAACAGCGAGCGCCGAAATTGGCACAGCCTTCTCCTGTCCGGCTTGGATCACCCGCGCCGTATCGGTGGTTAAGCTCATCAGCCCTTGAATACTGCGCTCGGTACGCTGCATGGCGTACCCCTCCAGCGCCCCGCTGATGGCGAAGATCAGGATCAAAACCGCCCCATCTACGATCAGAAAATACTCTCGCCGCCACAACCCCAGGCTGGCCGCTCCCAGCGCCGCCACAATCATCAGCAGGTCTACGTCTAGCTCTTTCTCCTCAAATAGAGTCGTCAAGCCCTCCCGCGCACTCTCAAAGCCGCCGATCACGTAGGCCGCCGTCAAAATCAAAATGGCCGCTCCCACCCAGCCCAGATGGAGCGACTGCCAGCCCAGGAGAACGAGAACGGCACAGATAAAGGCTGCGATCGCATCCGGGTGATCTTGCCACAGGCTAGAGAACCGAGGCTTAGAGGGGTTTGCTAAAACCATACCGAGACCGTGAAGGTGATACCCCCTCACCCTAAACATTGACATTAGTGTCAATGTCAATGTTTTGAGTAAGCTAGAGGCATGAAAGCCCCCTACCTCACCATAAAAGAACTCACCGACGCGGTGGGCGGCGTCACGCCTCGTATGGTGCGGCACTACCACACCCTGGGGCTGCTGCCGCCCGTACAACGCTCCGAGGGCAACTACCGCCTCTACACCCAGCAAGACGTACAGCGCCTCCAGCGCGTTATTGCTTTAAAGCAGCAGGGGTTTCAGCTCTCGCACATTCGCCAGCTACTCGGCAGCCAGTCTGAGGAACCAGCCAGTCCCACGCTGATGGCTCAGCTACAGCAGCAGTACCGCTCCGTGATTCAGCAAATTACCCGACTGCGGCAGACGGCGACGGCGCTGGAGGGGCTGCTGGGGCGCGATCGCAATTGCCAGAGCACCCAGGCCGAGGCACTGGCCCAGCTCAAGCAGCTCGACGTAGATGCCCAGGAGGGGCTAGGTCAGCTAGAACAGCTCTGGAGCAGTTTAGACGCAGAGACCGCTGCGCATCCAGAGGCCTTTCAAGAATCGCTACAGCACCTGCTGCCCGATTTGTCCCATTACTCCGAGATCACAACTCATTTACTGCATCAGCTCGTGCTGGCCTGCGGCGATGTTAGCTTGATCGATTTTGTCAGCTTGAGCCCCAGTGCCGTTGCCTCTTCACGGGAAGCACTTAAAGCGAAGTGCTGTATTGTGACAGACTTGCCAACCGTCGCCGCCACCCTCGATCACACTCGACTAGCGCATTTGGGATGTCCGGTTGAAACCCTGATGGATGACCCTCACATTACGGGAGTCAGTGAAGCAGAGCAGACGTTTTACAATCATCCGGTTTGGCAAGAACGGCTACGGCAGACGCCCAAGGGGTCTGTGCTGGTCATCGGATACGCCCCCTCGGTGCTGCTTGCGACCTGCCAGCTCATCGAGCAGCAGCAAATCGAGCCCGCCCTTGTCATTGGCATGCCGATTGGGTTTAGCCACGCTCCGGCGGCAAAGCGGCGACTGGCGGCAACAAAAGTTGCCCACATCACGATTCAAGGCAGCTTTGGTGGGGGGCTCTTAGCGTCAGTGACGTTGAATGCCCTGGTAGAAACGCTCATTGAGAAGCCAGACTGTCACTGTTATCTCACCCGTTCTTAGCTTTAATCTTTTCTCAGCAGCTCTTTTGTGAGACGCTCCACAAATTGTTCAACGCGCTGGACAGTTATCACACCCACGCAGGGCCTCCTATGGGTATGAATGTGGGGTTGAGCCAGAACAGAACGTAGATAGTCGCCAAGTGCCATCGGCAATCTAGGCAACGCCGATCTGGTCCTCAGGCGAGACGTAGTCTAGGCCGGAGCCCTAAGGCCAACGTTATCGAGTGGTCTCCTGCCAGTTGAGGGTTTTGGTTACCGATTGCTGGCCTAGCGATCGCGTCACAACCAGCTCTATCCGTACCGGCACCCCAGGACGCAAATATTGGGGCTCAACGGGCAGCTGGCTCAAATTCAGGCTAAAGCGGTTGTAATCTTGGGTGATAGCGGCAGCAGGCACCTCCCCCTGGTAACGGGTCTGCCAGTTTCCACGGGGCGTATCCAGATGGTGGCGATCTGTGGAACGGTAATAAACATGAAAGATGGTGTCTAAGACCCCAGAATGACCCGCCAGGTCAATCACAACCAGGTTTAAGGCATCACCCGACGCTTGAAACCCGCCTTCCACCAGATCTAGCACTTCAGCCTCAGGGACCAGGGCCGTGATGGCAACTTCGGTCAAGTCATTCCTTTGGCGGTTTTCCGAGAGTGACCACATCTCCTTCCCTACATCCACCATCACGCGCCCATCCTCCTGCAGGTAAAGGGTGGCGTGCGACGCCTCGAAACCGCTGAGGGGCTGGCTGGCCTCCCATTGGAGTTGGGCGGTGACCTCAAGCTGCTCGACGTATTCCTGATAGTTGTCTGCGACGATTGAGCCTGGGGCCAACAGGTCCGCTGCGCCCTGCCGCTCACGCCAGAGGTGCTTAGAGAGGTCAACAGGCCGCTCCATTAGCTCGACAACGGTTGCCCTTACCTGAGGTGTTTCCGGTGGTAAAGGCTGCTCACGGTTAATAATTCTGAGCTGTCCTGGGCGACCATCTTCTCCCATTGGGCCTGGGACGCCCACTATCGGTGTACAACCGTCGTGGGGAGTTTGGGGATTGGAGAAGTCGTTAAGGTCAAAGTCTTTTGTAAGTGCCGTAGATAACTGCTTGATCTGGTCTTGAGGCTGCGGAAGTTCGGGCAGCGGAAGGTTTTCTATATCTAGCTCTGGCATATGTGAGTCCGTGGGAGGGCAATGGTAAGTCGTACGACCCGGTGACCCAGTCCCCCCCCTGCCGCCAGAGGCATTGACATAAACGTTCTGGAGGTGGGCTAGGTCGGTGTAATACACGGTTAGGGTGCCGCCATCGCCCCCACACTGCCCCGCTGAGCCACTGACATCGGCATGGCTAGCATCTCTGCCATCTCGACCAGAGAGATCTAGATTAAATTCTGAGCCATCTGCAAATATGGTTTCGTGCGAGCCAGACAGCCGTGGTCTGGAGCCGTCTGTAACGGTTATGTTTGGGAGCACCAGGCGAATATCATTAAACGCCTGAGCGACTTGTTGAGGGTGTTTGAACCGATGGGAATCAGCCAGGGCTGGGCTGGCGATTAGACCATGGCTGGCTAGCAACAGGGGCAAAAGTGAGAGCTTATAAAGGGTATGCATGGGATGAACCTGGTCAAATTTTTGTTTGGAAGGTAGGGGTTAAGCCGGTCAATTCGGCTAGCAAATGCTCTATCTCGGCCAGGAGGTCGGTTTGATTTTGGGTTTCTGGAGTATCGATGGCCGCTTCTCGTTTACCTGGAGTAGCGTGAGGGTCATGCCCCAATGTACAAAGGGCTAAGAAACGATGGGTTGCACAAGCAGTGTATTGCCTTGCCGACCAAGGACGGCAACCTCTGTGCCGGGTGGTAGCGATCGCGAATCGTCACAAATTCCAAACCAGTAGGTCGCCCGGTAGCGCACACGCCCCCGCCGGTTCGGGTTGATGGCCTGCTCGACGTAGCCTTTTGGTTGTGTCGATAGGTCAGGATAAACTTCAGCAAGGGATTGTATTGTCTGAAAGCTTTTAGGGTTCAACATTTGAAGTTTTCTCCCATGAGTTAAATCATGGATTTATGGATGCTAGATAGTTCGCTGTTCAGATTGCTAAAATGCCTAGTTTTACGGATTCCCAAGCAGTTTTGGCAACGCGATCGCATCAACAGATAGTTGATTAACCGCCACCCCCGCCGCCACCAAACCCGCCACCGCCACCACCAAACCCGCCGCCACCGTAATAGCTACCCGGTGAGCCTGATGTAGAAGCTGAATCTGGCAACTTTGCAATGCTCTCAATCCGAGTTTGGCGATAATGGCAATGGCTACAGGCGTGACCTACGACCTTTTCTCCTTTACGCTGTGTTGTTGCCCGTTGGCTGACCCGATTCACTCGGTAGAGGCTTCGTTTGCCACACATGGGGCAAGGTTGGTGGTGAGAGCGAATGTACAAACCTCCCCATACCACAAGCCCTATAAACCCGAGCCATAGCAGAGTCATAAAGAGAGGGTTTTGGAAGGGGAAGGCGTTTCGAGGGGCAATCGTGGTGTCACTCACATCATCTGCGTTTTCGATAGTGAGAAGGCCTGTCGGAAAACGCACCTTTACATCTAAAAATTGCTGCGGTGCCAGAGGTTGATCAACCACAAATTCAAGCGTATTCGGCCCTACTTGTTGGCTGACGGCCGTAACTCCTTCACTCATAACCTGACTTACTTCACCAGCCAACTCATTCGGCAGGTGAATGGTAACTTTGCCCTGCTTGATGTCCGCATTGCGCTCTGAAAAGAGAGCCCGCCAATAGATTTGGCTATTTGCTCCCCGAATTTGTACGCCTCCAGTGACGCGATATTGCACTTTAAAGATGTGAGATTCTGGCGCTTTCACAGCGTGCCGCCAACGAATCCAATACTGATTGTCCTCAATCCCAGTCTGTATCGGAATCTGTTCTTCTCCTTCATATACTGTGACATCCGTAATTTGATCAACGTTACGGAGGGGAATGTATCGATAGCGTTGATTCGTGTGGTCTGCTGTGAAGGTGTATTTTTGCGTTTCGGCAACCACCATGTCGCCGTTTGATTCTAGGGTGATATCGACATTGACAAAGTCCCAGTAAAAGGGTGAGGCCGCTTGCGCTAAGCCGATACCCAAACTAAGTAAAAAAGCGCACAAACCTACGACTAGCCAGCGCCAACAACGGGGTATAGTTTTGAATTTAAACATGATTCATTCCGTTTGATATAAGCTGTTAATTTGGTTGCTTCACCTCAATTGCTTTAACTTTAGGCGAGTTAAAAGTTAGGCAAACTATAAGCCACGCTATGAAACGGGGTATGAATTGCGGCTTGATACTGTTCTTTGAAACTAAAATTTCCCCAGCAGTTGTTATGCTGAGAGGCATCAACGGTGAAAGAAACACTAGTTCTCTAGCCCATGGCTGCTGATCATGAACTCTTCCAGGAAGCGCAGACCCAATGGGACCTGGAGAAGCTGTACGCCGATTTAGCGATCGCCAAACAAGAGATTGCCCCTCACAAGCAGCCGTCCTTAACACCGGTCGAGCGGGAACTCTTGCGAGGGTTGCTTTGCCGCTACAGCCCCACCGAGATTGCGGCCCAGCGCTTTACTGCGCCTAAAACCGTTGAAGTCAGCCTGAGCAATACCCTCTACCGCTATGTCGAAGTCTTGACCCAGCGCGGCCTGAGTACCCTGGAAAGCTGGCGGGATGTGGCGGATTGGTTAGCCGCGGCAGGCTACGAGTCGGCGCGGCTAGAAATCAACTGGTCGCAGGTACCGCATGTGCCTGTATTTTATGGGCGAGAAGAGGAACTGACGACGCTTAAGACCTGGACCAGTGAGCCGCAGGCCTGCCGTATGGTCATAGTTCTGGGGCCAGGCGGCATTGGCAAAACCAGTCTGCTGGTGAAACTGGCAGAGCAGATTCAGCACCAGTTTGATTGCTTGATCTGGCAATCCCTGCGCCACGCGCCGCTGCTGGCCACAATGCTGCACCACTGGTCAACTCAGCTTCCCAATCTGCAACCTGTGCCCGCAGGGGACGTACACAATCAGCTTTGCGGCCTGACGGAGTATCTGCGCACCCGTCGCTGCCTGATTGTGCTCGATAACCTGGACACGATTTTGCGCGAAGGGGACTTTGCCGGCCATTACCGGAACGGCTACGAAGACTACGGGGATTTGCTGCGACGGCTCGGTGAAGAACAGCACCAGAGCTGTATCTTGATCACCAGCCGGGAGTCAACTAAAGAAATTGTGATGATGGATGGGCCCAGTCGTCCGGTGCGATCGCTCGAACTGCCCGGCCTCGGTCCCGCCGCTGAAGGCATTTTGCAGGAGGCCAATCTATCGGACGAAAAGCAGTGGGGACAGTTGATTCGCATCTATCGCGGCAATCCCCTGGTGCTGAAGATTGTCGCTTCCAACATTCGCGAGTTGTTTAGCGGCAGCGTTAGCAATTTTTTGAAGCAGCGGATTACCCTGATTACCAGCGACGTGAGCTTTTTGATTGAGCAGCAGTTCCAGCGATTGTCGGCGGCGGAGCAAGAGCTGCTCTACACCCTGGCCAAAATTCGAGAACCCGTTGATGTGGGCCGATTGCAGCAGGAACTCACGCCAAATATCTTGCAGCCATTAGGATCGCTGGTACGGCGATCGCTGGTCGAAAAAAGCGCGGCGGGCTTTACCCTGCGGCCGGTGGTGATGGAGTATGTGCGCGATCGCATGTCCCGTGAGGCGTAGTCATGAGCTACTGCATCAACCCCAAATGCCCTGATCGGCAGCAGTCCGTCGCGTTAACCCAGTGCGCGGCCTGCGGCACTGAGCTGGTCGTGTGCGCTCGCTATCGGCTGCTGCGTCCCCTGCGAGAGCTGGATGACTGGCTTCCAACCGATGTCTTTGAGGTGGCGGATCAAGACAGGCTCAAAGTCATGAAGGTGCTCAAGCAGCCTAAATGGCAACCCCTATTTGAGCGGGAAGCCCAGACCCTCCAGCGGCTCGACAATCCCGGCATTCCTCGGGTCGAGCCTGACGGCTACTTCACCATCACAATAGCTGAGGGCCAATCGCTAGCCTGCCTGGTGATGGAAAAAATTGAGGGGCCGACGCTGGAGCAGTGGTTGGCCAAGCATGGCCCTGTGGAGCAAACCCTGGCGCAGGAGTGGCTACGGCAGGCCAGTGAAATTTTGGCCCTGATTCACCAAACGGAGCTGTTCCATCGGGATATTAAACTCTCCAACCTGATGCTGCGACCCCAGGGACATCTGGCCCTGATCGACTTCGGCTCCGTCCGCCAGATGTCGAATACCTACTTAGCGAAAATCGGCGGTCAGCGAGACATCACCAGCATCGTTTCCCCCGGCTACACCCCCCTGGAGCAGATTAACGGCAAAGCCGTACCACAGTCAGACTTTTATGCTCTGGGGCGATCGCTGGTTCACCTCCTGACCGGGCAACACCCGGTCGATTTAGACACCGATGCAGCGACGGGTGCCCTAAACTGGCGCGAGTCTGCCTCCTACGTCGATCACTGGTTCGCCGAACTGATCGACGACCTGATGGCTCCCTTTCCCGGACAGCGACCGCTCAATGCCCAAGAGATTTTGCGACGGCTCGACGCCAAGCCCGTCAGACCCGCTCAAAATACCGATCAACACTGGATACAGTGGCTAATCGGGCTCAACATTGCCCTGCTGATCTTGCACGGGGTGCTGGGCTGGCGCTGGGTACAGCAGCAAGACGCACGACCATTCCTAGAAACAGGTCAGGTGGTGGGGCAGTCGCCCTCAGCCTGACCCTACGAAGCGGCCAACAATTCTCGCGTTTCCGCAGCCGCTGCCCGCATCGCCTTTTCGGCGGTGATGTCCCCCACTAAGACCTCCGTGAGGTGGTTCCGCAGAATTTCAGCGGCCTTGTCGTATTGGGGAATTGAGGGACGAAAGACGGAAGCATTCTCCAGCGCCTCCAAAACTTCAGGAAAGAAAGGATACCGAGCAACGATTTTGGGATCAGTGTATAGGTCAGTCCGACTAGGCAGATAGGCCGAATCGAGGACGAAATGCTGTTGGGCAGCGGCACTGGTAAAAAATGCGATCGCCCGTCTCGCGGCCTCGGGATGAGCAGTATTTTGGGCAATGCCAAAGCCCCACCCACCGCGACAGCCTTGGGGAGCGCGACCAGCCGCCGCCACCACCGAAGCTAGACCCACCTGTCCCGCTAACGGCGAATCATTCTGGTTCGCTCGTTTCCAGAAATAGGGCCAGTTTCGCACAAATAGGCTTTGCTCCGCCAAAAACTGACTGAAGGTCTCCGTTTCGCCGTAGCTGGTCACCAGCTGAGGGGAGAC
This sequence comes from Nodosilinea sp. LEGE 06152, assembly GCF_015207525.1. Lineage (GTDB taxonomy): Bacteria > Cyanobacteriota > Cyanobacteriia > Phormidesmidales > Phormidesmidaceae > Nodosilinea. The sequence continues at coordinate 8,200 of NZ_JADEWR010000030.1, read as the reverse complement.
GCCCTGACGAATGGTGTCCGCTAAAAAGTTGGCGGCGGCGATCGCCGCCGCCTGATCTAACCCCACGGCTCCCGTGCTTGGCTCAATCCAAAAGCCGCCATAGCCCGCTAATACTTCGACAAAATTCACCACCAGCCCCTCATAGCTGCGTCCTTGCCAGAGGTAGCCCCACGGCACCAGGCCCAAGGCCTGCGCGCGTTGAGATTGGGCCATCAATGCTTCGAATGTTTGAGCGGGTTCTACTCCCAGGTCTGCCATTAGCGCTTGGTTGTAGAACAACAGCCCCAAGTCAGCTCGAAATGGGAGCCGATATAGGGTGTCCTGATAGCGTCCTGCGGCCAGTTCACTCGGTAGAAATTTCGCTAACTCCTCTTCAGATAACAAGTCAGACAAATCTTGCAGCCACCCTTCGCTGGCAAACCAGGGCAGCCACACTACGTCCATATACACCAGGTCAAACTTCGGTCTACGACTCCTGAGATCGGCGCTATAAATCGCTTTGGCCTCGTCAGTATCGTAATCCCCCTGGACCAGCTCCAGGCGAATGTCGGGGTTTTGTTCTCTAAAATTGGCAATTAGCGGTTCCCAGGTTGCCGCTTCACCCGACGGCACCACAAACGACAGCGTTGTCGGAACTACTGGAGGCCAGCTCGCCCACCAAACCGCCAAGCCCAGGAGTTGCACCAGGAGTAAGCCGGCCAGAAAGGCGATCGCTAACCGATTTGGAATTTTGAAAAACGGAAGACGCATGAGTCGAACCTGACCGTAACCAGTCTCGTCCAGAATAGGCGAAGCGGGCCTGGATTGGGCATAACCCATGCCGCGTTAAAGGACAACTTCCCAGTAGCAGGGGCGAATGCTGACGCTTGTGGGGAGCGATATCTAGTTTGGCAATTGCTTAACCGAAATGCAGCTTCTTCAGCTTCCATTAGGTGTGTGCTGCTTGAAACATTCGTTATCAGTAGCCATAGGCTTGAGAAGCCGCGCTGCGTTTATCCTTTGCGCTCTTCAGTATGGCAAGTGTGCAGCCAATTTTACCCAAAAACATCACACTATATTGCCATTCATAGCCTGGTTTATAACGCTGCTTATAGCCTGCCTAACCATTGTCTTGCTTAAGGTTGAAGTAATTGAGGCGGTGCTACCGGGGCCAAATCTCAATATTAACTAGCTAGAACATTTTCAGGAGATAAAATTATGAGTTTGAAGTCAAATACAGCTGCTTTGTTAAATGACGGACAAGGTGGTTTGAATATTGCTGACAATGCCGAAGTCGACGACTCGCATGAAGCACCCTTTAAAATTGATGTCAATTTTATTGATGACAGCTTTACCGACAGCCAAAAATCTATTTTCCATAGAGTTGCAGATCGCTGGTCTGAAATAATTATCGGTGATGTTCCCGACGAAAACCTCGAAGGTTATGGATACGTTGACGATATCTTAATTGATGCCAGTGCCGGCTTCATTGATGGCGTAAGCAACATTAGAGGTTTGGCTGGGCCGATTGAGTTCCGTTCAGGATCTTGGTTACCATATTATGGTTCGATGCGGTTTGATACAGTTGACATTGCTGATTTGGAAGATAGTAGCTTATTTGACCTCGTTTTGCATGAGATGGGGCATGTTCTCGGAATTGGTACTATATGGGAAAATCTAGGCTTGCTTGATACTTCAAGCACCAGCGATCCTCGGTTCACTGGTGCATCAGCTACATCTGAATACAACAAGATTTTTGGATTGAATGAAGCTTCTGTACCTGTTGAGGCTAAAGGAGGGCCTGCAACAGCTCTGAGTCACTGGCGAGAAACATCCTTTAGTAACGAGTTAATGACAGGCTCCCTAAATGCTGGATTAAATCCCTTGAGCCGTATTACCACTGCCTCCCTAGAAGATCTTGGTTATGTCGTCAACGTTTCAGCAGCAGATTCCTACTCTCCTACTGGCAGCAATGATAACTTTATTATTCGCCGAGGTTATGGCATCGAAAGAATTATTGGTTTCGATGGCATCGGTACCAAAACGAGTCCTGATGCTGCGACTTTAAGTGAAGCCGACATACTTTTGTTCGAGGGAGAGGGGCTAACCGCTCGCAACATGCTGCTGAATCAAAAGGATGAAGATTTGGTGGTTACGTTTGAAGGAATCGCCGATGTCAGCGTTATATTACAAGATTTCGCCATTGAAGATTTTGATAATATCGGTCAGGGTCCAGGAACAACTAGCAATCGGGGCAACGTGATATTTGTTCCTCAAGGGTTTGATGCACCCAATAGCTTTTTTGAGTTTGAAGGTATTTTTGAAGATGTTTTTGACGTTTTTGATGATGATTGGGAAAAGCCTCAGGTTCTCAACCAAAATACTGTCACCTTTCTAAATGCGCTGGATAACATTACCAGTGGATTCAACGAATCAGAAGATGTGATCAATGGTTTAGGAGGTAACGACATCCTCAATGGCCTGAGCGGTGATGACTTGCTTCGTGGCGGTGACGGTGACGATATCGTCCTGGGGGGCAGCGGCAGCGATACGCTGATTGGTGGCTCTGGCAACGATTTTCTCAATGGCTACGGCTTTACTCTAAGCGAGTTTGATGTACTCGAGGGCGGCTCGGGGGCCGATGTATTTGCCCTCGGCGATGCCAACAGCCCCTACTATCTCGACAATGGTTATGCCACTATTACAGACTTCAACTATTTAGAGGGTGACAAAATTCAGGTTACGGGTAGCGCTAGCAATTACGGCATCGCGTTCCAAGATCTTTCTGGCGGGCTAGCTACCGATACTCTAATCCTCTTTGGCGGTGATCTGATTGGCATTGTGCAAGATACGACAGACGTAGTGCCCACGTCTGATTTCATCGCCGCCTAGGGCTGAGCGATCGCGCTAATCTTCACTGATGCTTTCCTCTCTAGCAATGCGGTCGCTCTGCGTTGCTAGAGTTTTTTTAGGGTCATAGCCGCCGCACAGGTGACTCCCGAGAAGAACGAGCTGGTGCCCTGCTTGAGATCCTTTGGTAACCCTGGGGTTTAGCTGTTGTCAGGCTCCGGTAGAATCGGCCCAACTGACTGCTTTGCTATGTATATAGGGGGTATATCTTAATGCCAAATCGTCTGCGTCATCGCTTGAACAGCCTGTGGAGCCTGCTGTTTCTGGTGAGGCTAATGCTGGCGAGCTGGGGCAGCCAGGGGTAGTCGTTAGGGTTGGCGAACGATGCGATCGCAACTCAGGCTGGCACCCCAGCGCAGCCAGTGCAGATCGGGGTTTCCTTTTATCGGGCTGGTGATTACCAAAGCCCCACCCACCGCGACAGCCTTGGGGAGCGCGACCAGCCGCCACTACCGAAGCTAGACCCACCTGTCCCACTAACGGCGAATCGTTCTGGTTCGCCCGTTTCCAGAAATAGGGCCAGTTTCGCACAGGAACTTGTCGCCGGTTGTGCTCTTGCGCCAAACAACGTTAAATCTTGTTTAATTGAGATCTTTTCAATGCCTTGCGAAAGACGCGATGCTGGCCGTTGATCTTGAGGCTTCCGACAACGTTGTGTAGTGTCACCGAAGGGCACTGCTTTACAAACTTCGTTCTAGCGCTCTGTGCAGCCACACCTCGACTTCGCACTCTACGTAGTTCCATTCTTTGGTGTCGCGCATGCGCATCAGCAGTTCGTTAAAGGCTTGGGTATGCTCTGGCGCAAACTCAAACCAGGTGAGGAAGTCAAAGGGTTCGCCCAAATCGCGGCAGTGGTGCAGCTGTCGAGCCACCTGCGGCAGATACTCCAGCCCCGTCGCTGTGTGGTGCGATTGTTCTTCAAAAATAGCGCGGCGCTCATCCTGGGCCATCGCCCACCACTGGGCATTTTTCTTAATCGGAATCAGCACTGCGATCGCCGCCTCGCTGCGATTCAAGCTGGGCTGCACGGCTCGAAGTTGGGTAATTTCGTCCCGCTTGGCGTAGCGGATATTGCTGGTAAAACTTTGCAGCACCCAGCGGCTGTTAGGCGGCACCTCTGCCACAGCCTGATTGACGACGTCGACGCGATCGACGGCCGCCAGTCCGTCACCGACAATGGCCCTGATTTCCGCTACTCGCCACGTTCCGCGATCGCCGCCCACAAACGAATACCGATTATCCATAAATTATCTCCAACGGTTATAGCGGTTCTCAACCGAGCGAGGCACAGAACTGCTGAGTTCTAAATTTCCCCAGTTCATAGCTGTTTAAGTTGCACTCTGTGCCCCCCTGCTCTCCTGGCAGGGGGGCACAGCGCGACATACTTCACCAGAGTGAAACCTGCTACAGTTTTAAGCAGCCCAATAACAAAAAGCCTTTGCTGAGTTAAGCAAAGGCTTTTTGGGATAAATCATTCGGCCATGGGGCTTACTAAACGTGGGCTTTATGGCGCTGAATGCTCAATCTTTTTCTAGATTTTCGCGACGAATTTCATCGAGGCGAGAGGCATCTTTTTCCAGGTTCTCCTGGCGTAGTTGATCAAAGTCAACACCGCCTGCAACCTCTTTGAGCTGATCGTCAGACAGTGACTCATCTTCGGCAACAACTTTGGTATCTTCAAGCATTTGGAAATTCTCCTGTTTGGCTTGCACACCCATCCTAAAACTCACCAACTCAATTTGTCTGCCTGAAAAAATCGGCGCTTAAGAAAAGAAGTGATTTAACGCTTTCTGAGAAACCCATGAGAGGCGAATTAAAGCCACATTAATGACTGCAATTATTTTTGTTCTTGTGCTTTTCAATTCAGAAAAGTTCGTAAATTATTCTTTCGTTCTCAAGAACGATTGATCTAAACAAGCAGTGGCTTCTCTTTAGAAGAACGAGGTGGCAAAGAAGTGCATGCTAACGGCAGAAAATGGGTTTTACGGTTAGGAATGCCGGATAAAATCTTTTATTTTTGTAAAGTAATGACCTCTGTCTAAGCGAACTCTAGGATGGGTTTGTTGCATCCATATGGTCAATGACAGACACCCTGCTGCGAGTGCTCAGTAATGCCGACCTGGACTGGATGATTGCCCACGGAGAACATCAGCCGCTGACAACGGGCCAGAGCGTGCTGCATCCCCACCGGGTGCCCGATCGCATTTCTCTTGTCATTGACGGCAGCCTGGGCGAAAGTGCTGCCACCCAGGGCGCAGTGGATGAGGCGGTGCTAATCGATGAACTGGGCCAGGGGGAACTGGTGGGCGTTAGCCCGCTGCTCAATGCCCCCAACCTGACGGCGGTTAAGGCGCTGAAATCGACGCTGATGCTGTCGCTGCCCATTGCCCAGGTGCAGCTCAAGCTGGCGGAAGATGTGGCGTTTGCGGCCCATTTTTACCACGCGATCGCGCTGCAGCTGGCCGACCGACTGCGCCGTATTTTTGAGCAGCCCGACCGGGTGCGGTGGGCGAACGAACGCACCGGCAATGACGTGCTGACGGTGTTTGGCGAACTGCGCGACAGCGATATCGACTGGCTCACCTCCTTCGGCCAGATTGAGACTATTCCGGCGGGGCGAGTGCTGCTGCAGGCGGGGCGTCCGGTCGAGTCGCTGACCATTTTGCTGGATGGTCAACTGGCGATGTCTGCCCCCCAGGACACCTTTAACCCCCTGGCCCTGTGCTTTTTGGGGCTAGAGCACAGCACGCGCGGCCAGTCGGCCTTTGCCACTCTCTCCCAGGGCAGCATGCCGGGGATTATTTCATTTCTAGACTTTCGGCCTCTGCCCGTGACGGTGCGATCGCTGGGTGAAGCCCTGGTGTTTGCCGTACCCCGCTTCACCCTGGCCACCAAACTTCAGGTGGACGACAGCTTTGCCTCTCGCTTTTACCGAGTGGTTGCCATGCAAATTATGGAGCAGCTGCAGACCGTGGGTATGCGGCTGATGGAGCCCGGTGCAGAAGCCAACCTGGACGACGAACTCGATATGGACGACCTGAATCAGGTCTCTGAGGGGGCCAAAAAGTTTAGCTGGATGCTGGCTCAGCTGGGGGTGAACGGTCGTGGCTGAGCGCGAAAACCTGTTTCGCCAGGAATCGCTCGAGCGGCTGTCGTCCCCCGAGCGGCTCGACGAGCTGATGAAGCTGGTCACCCTCAAGACCTGGCTGCCCCTGGGCACCCTGGCCGCACTGCTGGGTCTGGGCCTGGGCTGGAGTATTTTGGGGCGCATCCCCGTTACCACCCATGGCCGAGGGCTGCTGGTGCAGGCCGACGATTCTCCCCAGCTGGTCGCTCTGCTGATTTTCGACAACCGCTACCGGGGTCAGCTGCGAGCCGGTATGGATGTGGTGCTGATGCCCGAAACGCTGGTGCCCTACGGCGAGCCGGGGGTGCTGGCCGAGGTGGTTGAGGTAGTCGAACCCAGCCCCCTTACCCTCACCCAGGCGCGCCAGGGCGAGGACCCCTACGCGGGCGGACTGGAGGTATTGGCCCACCTGGCCCCCATGGTGCAGGCGATGCCGCCCAACACCATTGTGCCGGGGGTGGCGATCGAGGGTCGCGTCACCCTGGCCCAAAAGCCGCCAATTGTGTTTGTGCTGCCGTTTTTGGATCGGTAATGGTTTTTCTCATTCCCCCAGCTCGGCCCCGGCTTAAACGGGTCAAAACCCCCACTGTGCTGCAAATGGAGGCGGTGGAATGTGGTGCAGCAGCTTTGGGTAAAGTGCTGGGCTATCACGGCAAAATTGTGCCTCTGGCCGAACTGCGCCAGGCCTGCGGCGTCTCGCGTGATGGGGTGACGGCGGCCAGTTTGCTCAAGGCGGCCCGCAGCTACGGCATGGTGGCCAAGGGCTTCAAAAAAAGCCTGGAGCGGGTGCTGGAGCTGGAGCCACCCTTCATTGTGTTCTGGCACTTCAACCATTTTTTGGTGGTGGAAGGCCGAGACGCTCGCTGGGTTTACCTCAACGACCCGGCCACTGGCCCGCGCCGCACCACGGCGGCTGAGTTTGACGAGGGCTATACCGGCATTGCCCTCACCTTTGCCCCAGGGCCAGAGTTTGAGCGGGGTGGGCGGCGGCCGAGTTTAACGCGATCGCTCTGGCAGCGCCTCCACCGCTCCTGGGGCATTTTGCTGCTGGCCCTGCTCGCTGGTTTGTTTTTGGTGCTGCCCGCCCTGGTGCTGCCCGCCCTGAGCCGCATTTTTGTCGATTCGGTATTGCTGGAAGGACGGCTCGACTGGCTGCCCTACCTGCTGGTAGGACTGCTGCTGACGGCGGTGGTGCAGGGCTGGCTGACGGCGCTGCAGCTCAGGTACTTGCGATCGCTGCAAATCAAACTCGCCGTGGGCACCACCAGCCGCTTTGTCTGGCACGTGCTGCGGCTGCCCGTGGGCTTCTACGCCCAGCGCTTTGCGGGCGAAATTGCCAGCCGCATTCGCCTCAACGACGAAGTCGCCACCGTGCTCTCGGGTCGCCTCACCAGCACTCTGATTAGCCTGGTGCTGGTGCTGTTCTACGCCCTGGCCATGGCCCAGTACGACCTGCTGCTGACTGCGATCGCAGCCGGTTTTGCCGCCGTCAACGTCGCCACCTTACAGTGGATTGCCCGCCAGCGAGTCGATGCCAATTTGCGCCTGTCCCAGGAGACGGGCAAGGCTGCAGGGGTCGCGATCGCCGGGCTGCAAACCATCGAAACCCTCAAAGCCTCGGGGCTAGAATCCGACTTTTTTGCCCGCTGGGCCGGCTACTACGCCAAATCAATCAACGCCCAGCAAGACCTCGGCCTCACCAACCAAACCCTCGGCCTGCTGCCCGGCTTGCTCTCGGCCCTCTCCAGCCTCGCTCTGCTCGTCGTAGGCGGCTGGCGCGTCATCAACGGCGACCTCACCATCGGCATGCTGGTCGCCTTTCAACTCCTCATGGTCAGCTTCCAGCGCCCGGTGAACAATCTGGTACGCTTCGCCAGCACCCTGCAAACCCTGCAAGGGAATTTGACCAGATTAGATGATGTGCTCGGAAACCCTGTAGACCCGCAGCTCTTAACTAGTGATGAGGAAATGAGGAAATGGGGAACTGGAGAAGACAGTAGTTCAAAATTTCTCCTCTGGAGACGCTACGCGAACAAAATTCAAAATTCATCCCCCTCACCTTCCTCATCCCCTCGCCCACGCACCCACGCACCCCCCCCCCCCCCCCCCCCCCCCCCCCCCCCCCCCCCCCCCCCCCCCCCCCCCCCCACCCCCCCCCCCCCCCCCCCTCCCCCCCCCCCCCCC
>NZ_JADEWR010000003.1 GCF_015207525.1 Nodosilinea sp. LEGE 06152 | reverse complement strand
GACCGCAGGCTACACAGATGTGGTTTTGTTTACCTTTCCGCTTGCCATTCTTACGGATGTGAGTGGCTCCACATTCTGGACATTGCATCGCAGATCACCCTAACTCATCTCTCAATTATGCAACGCCCCTTTTTTGAGGGTGGGTAAGGAATCCCAAAAACTTAGCCGCCCCAGACTTGTGCAGTTCGGGGCGGCCTGGGCAATAATAGCCCTAGCCTCCGAGACAGCCGTTTCTGTCGAGGGGGTCAGCCGCTGGTTGGTGGTACCAACACCTTCCAGTGGCGTCTGACTAAATTTTTGGGAAGCACAGCTGCACGCACACAGCCATCCAGCAAAAATACCCCATTCTTTAGCCGAGCGCAAGTTAAAAATGCTACAGGTTATGGCAAGCACACAATCGCGAACCCAACAGATTATCGACGTCTCTCAAAAGCCTGGAATTGCGAAGACTTTCCAAATGGACAACCCCAGACTTGAAAGCTAGGACATACTAATGGGCGTAGCTTCTGGTCTGCTCAACTAATGACCAACCGCCCCGGTCTTGCCGTCAAAAAGCCAATCTCGGTATGGAACAAGCCCCTCAAGGCAAACTTCAAAGACTTCTTCAAATCACTGGGTAAGGCAGGGGTCGATGCTGCTACAGGGCAGTGGATCGGTGTAGGCAAGGACGCTATCGATGCCCTCTCGGCTATTGGCCTGGAGAGCAACGAACCTGAGGAATTAGCCTGGGCACTAATCTATAACGCTTTGACCAAAGCCGTTGCCAGCATCATCAGTGACAGTCAGTTTTTAATTCAAGACATCCCCAATAGCGTGGAGGGGTTAAGTGACAGCCTTGATCTGTCGCTGGAATCGAGTGAGCTAGAAATTTCTAATCGTTTTTTCGAGCATCCTGAGCAGTTAGCGATTGTAAAAGCAATTCAAACTCCTCTGCGGCAGTGGCTAGAGGGGTTTGGCATTGAGCCATTTCAAGCGGAGGTGTTGAGCAATCGCCTGCCCGCTTATTTTGTGTTTGCGCTGAACCAGGAGTGGCGACAGCGATCGCAAACCTATGCCCGCATCACTGAAACGGTTCAAACGCCCTTTACCCAGGCGACTGAACGAGAGCATGGATGGCGACTCTATAACTCCTGGCTGCAAAAGCAAATTCAAGAGCCAATGCTGTTTGAAGCCTTTGGTCTGGAAGATATCTATGTACCGCTGCGAGCCTATTACCGTCGCAAAGTCGAAGGGCACAGAGATGACGGCGATGATCTTGACGTTAGACCTGCCCACGGAGATAAGGGGAACGTTGAACGGGTAGTAGTTGATCTAAGCGACTGTCTGCAAGCGTGGCTAAAAACGGCTGATAAAAATGATGCTATTCGCATCGTCAGCGGTGGCCCTGGCTCGGGTAAGTCGTCCTTTGCGAAGATCTTTGCTGCCCGCCAGGCAAAAACGGGGGCCTTTCCGGTGCTGTTTGTGCCGCTGCACCAGTTTGACCCCGCTGGCGACCTGATCAAATCCGTGGGCGAGTTTGTTCGCTACGACGAGTACCTCAAAGACAACCCACTCAACCCCGATGACGACAGTTTAAGGCTGCTGGTTGTTTTCGATGGTCTCGATGAGCTAGCGCTACAGGGCAAGCTGGCCAAAGAAGTTGCCCAAGAATTTGTGCGCGAAGTACAGGCTAAAGTCAGCCAGTTTAACCGTCGCAAGACTCGCGTGCAAGTACTCATCACCGGACGAGAAGTAGCGGTGCAAGAGTCATTCAAAGAGCCACAACAGGTGTTGCACGCTCTGCCTTACGTTGTTCCCGAAGAAGAGCGCAAGAAAGAACGGTACGAACCTTACTTGGATACTGCGAATCTGCTGACTAACGATCAGCGCAACGACTGGTGGCAAAAATATGGGGCTGCTACCCAAAAGCCCTACTCTGCCATGCCGGAGGAGCTAAACCGGGGCAACCTGACCGAGATTACAGCTCAACCCTTGTTGAACTACTTGGTAGCCCTCAGCTACATGCAGGGCAAGCTCACCCTCAACGAACAAACAAACCTCAATACGGTCTATGCTGACCTGTTGAACGCGGTCTATGACCGCAGCTACGAAGACAACCGTCGCCACGCCGCCATTGGCGACATGACCCGAGAGCAATTTATTCGAGTATTAGAAGAAATTGCCCTGGCCGCATGGCATGGGGATGGTCGTACAACAACGGTTGAAGAAATTGAGCGCCACTGTAGCAACAGCGGACTGCAAAGACTTTTAGAAATATTTGAAGAAGGTGCAAAGGCTGGGGTAACGCGCCTGTTAGCCGCCTTTTATTTTCGGCAAAGCGGTGTGCGGGGCAATGAGCGTACCTTTGAGTTTACCCATAAGAGTTTTGGCGAATATTTGACCGCTTGCCGTATTGTGCGAGCCATGGAGCGCATTCAAAAACAGCTAGACCGACGCCGTGAGGATATGGAAGAAGGCTGGGACGAACGCGATGCCTTGCTTCATTGGGCAGAAGTGTGCGGCCCCACCCGTATGGATACCTATTTGTTCAGTTTTTTACGGCACGAAGTTGCACTCAAACCTGTTGATCAGATCAACCAGTGGCAGCAAACCTTTGCTTACCTGATTGGCGTAATGTTGCGACAGGGGATGCCAATAGAAAAAATTGATCCTCCTCTAAAGTTTCAGCAGGCTAACCGGTGGGCCATTAATGCCGAAGAGGCGCTGTTAGCGGCCTTGAATAGCTGCTCTAGAGTGACACAAGATTTATCAAATGTAGATTGGCCAAGTAAAGAAGCTTTTGGCACTTGGGTAGGGCGACTACAAGGGCAGAGACTCGGTCCAGAAAACGTGGTAGCCCTGCAAAGCTTAAGTAATTTGAACTTAGACAACGCAATACTTTTTTGCAGAGATTTCTATGGAACCTTCCTAGAGGGGGCGAGTCTGAAGGGAGCAATCCTTAATCTGGCGCGCCTTGATCAAGCGAGTTTCAAGTGGGCGAGACTTGAGGGAGCGCGTTTCTTTGATGCAAGTCTTAAGAGGGCGAATTTTTGGGGGGCAAGACTTGAGAGGGCGAGTTTTGAGGGGGCAAGACTTGAGGGGGCGAGTTTTATTGATGCGAGCCTGGAGGGGGCACTTTTTGGATGGGCAAGTTTTGTGGATGTGAGTTTTGAGAATGCAAGTCTTGTGGATGTAAATTTTGAGAATGCAAGTCTTGTGAGAACGGATTTTACTACAGCTGATCTTCAAGCCATTAGCTGGAATGAAGATACCAATTGGGAGGACGTCATCGGTCTTGAGACAGCGATGAATATACCAGAAGCGCTGAAGCAGCAGTTGGGCCTGATGCAGCTTGGAGAAGCCAATGAGACATAACAGCAATTAAGCGTAGGAGGGGCAAAGCATCGCAACCTTCTGCTGACAACCTAAAAGCTGCGATCGCACCATCAAAATCCTCCACGCTCTTGGCTACGCCGACCCCACAAGCCAGACCTCCGAGGTTTTCAAAACCTCGGAGGTCTAGAGGCTAGAGGCTACTCATCAAACATGAGGGCTTTCAGGTTCGTCGCAAAATCTCTGCTCAGGGCCGGTAGATGCTGATCATCAGGCTTCAGAAACGTCTGATACGCGGCTTCAGACCTCAATTGCTGCCGTACAACATCCAGCTTCGGTAAGGTGCCCGATCGCAGCCCCGCATAGTCCAGATAACTGGAAAACTCCCAATCCTGGGGATGAGCCACTAGCCCAGCTTTCACCGGGTTTAGGTGGATGTACCGGGTCAGATGGTACAGATACTCGTCACTATCCACCGCGATCGCTTGAAACTGGCCCTGAAACAAAACCCCTACCCGGTTGTAGCGTCGATTCATCGCTTTGGTGTAGGCCACAGATAGCCGCATCATCGCTCCAGACACGGCACGGGTTTTACACTGCACCAGCAAATGATAGTGATTCGGCATCAGGCAATAGGCCACCACATCTAGAGCCTGCTCTGGTTGGAACGGGAGAGCTCGACGCGGCATGGAGAAGAACTAGATGCAACATTCTCTTAACGTTCCCAGAGACCTCCGAGTCCAGACCTCCGAGGTTTTGAAAACCTCGGAGGTCTCGCGAGAACCTTAAACCTTTCCTGGGCTAAACCTTCTCATAACCTAGCTCCCTTAAAGTAGCTGAAACCAGAAATCGCAAATTAAGCCATCTCTACGTTCTGCCCCTGTTCAGGAGTCCCCTATGGCCATTCCCCCCAACTGCCCCACGGTCGATATTGAGGACGACCGCACTGGCCTCAGCGTAGATACCCTGCGTCGGGCGCTGGCCGATAATTTGTTCTACATTCAGGGCAAGTGGCCTCAGGTAGCTAGCCGCAACGACTTTTACCTGGCGCTGGCCTATACCGTGCGCGATCGCATGATGCAGCGCTGGCTCAACTCCACCCGCACTTATCTCAAGCCTGAGGTGCGGGTGGTCACCTACCTATCGGCCGAGTTTTTGCTGGGGCCACACCTGGGCCGCAATTTGCTCAACCTGGGCATTACCGAGCCAGTCAAGCAGGCGATCGCAGAGTCGGGCCTCAATTTTGACGAGCTGATAGCTCAGGAAGAAGAACCGGGCTTGGGCAACGGCGGTCTGGGCCGTCTCGCCGCCTGCTATATGGAATCGCTGGCCAGCCTGCAAATTCCGGCTATTGGCTACGGCATTCGCTACGAGTTCGGCATTTTTGATCAAGATATTCGCGACGGCTGGCAGGTCGAAAGCACCGACAAGTGGCTCCAGTACGGCAACCCCTGGGAAATTCCTCACCCCGAATCGGCGGTAACGGTGGGCTTTGGTGGTCGCACCGAGGGCTACACCGACTCCGATGGCCGCTACCGCAAGCGCTGGCTTCCCGGCAAGCAGGTGAAGGGCATCCCCTACGACACGCCGATTCCGGGCTACAAGGTCAACACCATCAACACCCTGCGCCTGTGGAAGGCCGAGGCGGTAGAATCGTTTAACTTTCAGTCGTTCAACGTGGGCGACTACTACGGTGCCGTCAACAGCAAAGTCACCTCCGAGAATATCTCCAAGGTGCTCTACCCCAACGACGAGCAGATCGAAGGCAAGCAGCTGCGGCTAGAGCAGCAGTTTTTCTTTGTCTCCTGCGCCCTGCAGGATATGATTCGCATTCACCTGGCCTCGGGGCGGCGGTTAGAAGACTTTCACGAAAAGTTTGCCGCCCAGCTCAACGACACGCACCCCGCCGTCGGCGTCGCCGAACTGATGCGCCTGCTGCTCGACGAGCACGGCATCGAGTGGGATAAGGCCTGGCACATCACCCAGCACACCTTTGCCTTTACCAACCACACCCTGCTGCCCGAAGCGCTAGAGAAGTGGCCAATTTCGCTGTTTGGCGGCCTGCTGCCCCGCCACCTGGAAATCATCTTTGAAATCAACCAGCGGTTTATGGATCAGGTGCGGGTGCAGTACCTGAACGACCCCGCCAAGCTGGCCAGCCTGTCGCTAATTGACGAATCTGGCGATCGCTACGTGCGCATGGCCAACCTGGCCAGTCTGGGCAGCTACGCCATCAACGGGGTGGCCGCCCTGCACAGCGAGCTGGTCAAGCAGACCATTCTTAAAGACTTTCACGAGCTGTTCCCGAGCAAAATTCGCAACGTTACCAATGGCGTTACCCCCCGTCGCTGGCTGGCCCTCAGCAACCCTCGCCTGGCGGCGCTCTACACCGAAAAGCTGGGCGACGGCTGGCTGCAAAATATGGATCAGCTGCGGCAGCTAGAAGGCTACGCCGATGAGCCCGGCTTTCGGCAGTACTGGCGGCAGATCAAGCGCGACGTTAAGCAAGATTTGGCCAGCTACATCCACAGCCGCACCGGCATTGCCGTCAGCCCCGACTCGCTGTTTGACATTCAGGTCAAGCGCATTCACGAGTACAAGCGCCAGCACCTCAACGTGCTGCACATCATTACTCTCTACGAGCGGCTAAAGCAAAACCCCAGTTTGGATATCACCCCCCGCACCTTTATCTTTGGCGGTAAGGCGGCCCCCGGCTACCACATGGCCAAGCTGATGATTAAGTTCATCACCGCCGTCGGCGATGTGGTGAACAATGACAGCGCCATCGGCGATCGCCTCAAGGTAGTCTTTTTGCCCGACTACAACGTCACCTTTGGCCAGCGGGTGTACCCGGCCGCCGATCTGTCCGAGCAAATTTCGACCGCTGGTAAAGAGGCCTCCGGTACCGGCAACATGAAATTTTCGATGAACGGTGCCCTCACCATCGGCACCCTCGACGGCGCTAACGTCGAAATTCGTGAGCAGGTAGGTGACGAAAACTTCTTTCTCTTTGGCCTCACCACCAACGAGGTAATGGCCCTCAAAGCCAAGGGCTACAACCCCTGGGACTACTACAGCAGCAACCCCCAGCTCAAAGAGGTAATCGATCTGGTTAACTGCGGCTTTTTTGCTAAAGGCAACCCAGAGCTGTTTAAGCCCCTTACCGACAACCTGCTCTACAGCGACCCCTACCTACTGCTGGCCGACTACCAGGCCTACATTGACGCCCAAGACCAGGTCGGCATCGCCTACCAAAATCAGGAAAACTGGTCACGCATGTCAATTCTCAACGCCCTGCGCATGGGCAAGTTTTCGAGCGATCGCTCCATCCGCGACTACTGCAACGACATCTGGAACGTGTCGCCCGTGCCGGTAGAGTTGTTGGAGTACGACCAGGCGCAGGCGGGGTTGAATGTGTAGGCGGGTAGGTGGGTAGGCGGGTGGATGGGTGGATGGGTAAATGGGTAGATGGGTAGATGGGTTAGTCCAAACCCAAACTCGCCTGCCCTCCATACCCCTCACTTACCCCCCACCTACCCTCCCACCCATCCACTCTCCCACCCACCTACTCTCCCACCCACCTACTCTCCCACCCATCCACTCTCCCACCCATCCACTCCCCCACCCATCCACTCTCCCACCCATCCACCCTTCCCCCCCTATGTCCCTCCACCTCTACTTCCTCCGCCACGGCGAAACTGAATCGAGCCAGACCGGCACCTACTGCGGCTTTACTGACGTAGACCTGACCGAATCTGGTGCGGCTATGGCCCAGGCCTTTGCCGACAAGTACCAGCGCCTCGACTGGCAGGCGGTCTACGCCAGCCCGCTGAAGCGCACCGTGGCCACGGCAACGCCCCTCTGCGAAGCCACGGGCCAGACGATGCAGCTGCGCGACGGGCTAAAGGAAATGTACTTTGGCGAGTGGGAAGAAAAAACCCACGAGTACGTGCACGAACACTACAACGAAGACTACATTCGCTGGCTGACAGAACCGGCCTGGAACCCGCCTACTGGAGGCGAAACGGGGGTGCAGGTAGCCAGCCGCGCCTCTCTGGTGGTGGCTGAAATTGAAGCCAACCACACCGAAGGCAACGTGCTAATCGTGTCTCACAAGACCACGATTCGGCTGATTCTCTGCAATCTGTTGGGCATTGATAGCGGTCGGTACCGCGATCGCATTGCCCTCCCCGTCGCCTCAGTTAGCCTGGTGTGCTTTGACAAGCATGGCCCGATGCTGGTCAAACACGGCGATCGCTCCCATTTGCCCGAGGAGCTGGATTCGAGACCGGGAACCTAGTGCCGCTGCGCGGAGTTCAAAATGCAAAATTAAAAATGAAAAATTCTCGGGTGTCAGCTCAAGCTTTCTGAATAGCCAGCTTACTTCTGCCTTGCTGCCCCAGGAAATAGGGGGAATTCTTGAATTTTGAATTTTGAACTTTAAACCTTGAGTTGAAGACAGGGAAGAGGGGATGAAAATCTTCGTGCTCAATGCCGGGTCGAGCAGCCATAAAAGCTGCCTGTTTGATCTGGATAAGGATAATTCTGAAGTTCCGAATCCCCTGTGGCGGGCCGCCCTCGACTGGACCCATCAGCAGGGTCAGGTAGAACTCTCCGCCAGCGGTGCAGGAGAATCGATTCAGCAGGTGCTGCCCATTACCGACAAAGCCGAGGGCCTAGAGGCGATGGTAAATACTCTGGTCGACGGCCCTACCCAGGTGCTCGATAGTCTCTCAGATATCGACGCTGTGGGTCATCGGGTGGTGCACGGCGGGCGCGACTACATCGACAGCGTGCCCATTGACGAGGCGGTTAAAGCCGCCATTCAACGGCTGATTCCTTTGGCCCCGGCCCACAACCCGGCCAACCTGCAGGGCATTGAGGCGTTAGAGGGCATTTTGGGTGACGTGCCCCAGGTGGCGGTGTTCGACACCGCCTTCCATGCCCGCATGCCCGAGGCCGCTGCCACCTACCCTGGCCCCCACGCTTGGGTCGAGCAGGGCATTCGCCGCTACGGCTTCCACGGCATTAGCCACCAGTACGTCGCCCAGCGGGCTGCCGACATGATGGGGCGCGATCTGGCCGACCTCAAGATTCTTACCTGCCACCTGGGCAACGGCTGCTCGCTGGCAGCGGTCAAGGACGGCCTCAGCATTGACACCACCATGGGTTTTACGCCCCTAGACGGGCTGATGATGGGCAGTCGCTCGGGCAGCGTTGACCCCGGCATTCTGATTTACCTGATGCGCCAGGAGGGCTATACGGCTGATCAGCTCGACCAACTGCTGAATAAGGAGTCTGGACTGAAAGGGCTGTCTGGCATTGGCAACGACCTGCGATCGGTGGTGGAGGCGATGGAGGGGGGCAACGCCCAGGCCCAGCTGGCCTTTGATACTTTTATTCACCGTCTGCGCCGCAAAATGGGTGGCATGATCGCCAGCCTGGGCGGGCTGGATGCGGTGGTGTTTACCGCGGGTATTGGCGAAAATAGCCCGCTGGTGTGGCAGCAGGCCTGCGAGGGCTTTGAGTTTTTGGGGCTGCGGCTGAAGGCAGACCTGAGCCGGGCCGAGGAGGATCAAGATATTGCCAGGGAGGAGTCTAGGGTGCGATCGCTGGTCATTCACACCCAGGAAGAATGGGCGATCGCCCAGGCCTGCCTTGCTCTCCTCAATGACAGAGGCTGCTAACCACACAAAGCTCGAAAATGCTAGCTCTGCGGTAGGGGACAAGGATTGAAGGACTGCGGCTAGCTCAAAAACTGGCGAATCTCGTCTGCCATCTGGGTGCTGGCCTCATCTGCTGTCACCAGATCGATCTGGTCGGGGCGGGTGGCACCTAGGCCCAGGTCGGCGGCGCGGCGAATCTGGGCCTGCTGCCAAATTGACCCCCCAGACACATCAGGGGTGGTGCCCAGCTTTCGCAGCAGGGCAATGCCGATCGCATCAATGGCAATGCGATCGGTGCTGGCCAGCACAACGCCTGCCTGTACTCTTTGCCCCTGCTCGGGGCCGCCGCCCACAAAGGCGTCTACCCCGTCGATCACCACCAGGGCGGGGCGATAGGCGCGGTTGACTTCGGCAATCATTAGTCGCTGGTTGGCTGAGCGGTGCAGCTCGCGCATGTAGTCATGCCCGTCGCCCGGCACCCGGCGAGCTACCATGCCGATAGAATTTTTCAGCGACAGGGTAAAGTGGCCGCCAAAGCGGTGGGTCTTGAGGCAGCAGACGTTGACGATCGCATCGGCATTGAGCACCGGGCGGGCGATCGCAAACCCCTGCGACCAGTTGGTGCCCGCCGCCTCAAAGTACTGCCAGTCGTCGCGGCCCAAGTCGTCAAAGACCAGGGGCGTAAAGCCGTGGCGCTCGGCCAGGGCAAACACCCGCTGCTGGGTCATGGCGGCACGGGTGGCGGCCATCCCCGAGCGATCGCCCACCGTAATTGAGGTCGCACCAGCGCCCTGAATCTCCTGCACCAGGGTCTCTAGCACCACCGGGTCGGTGGAAGCCGGGGCCGGGTCGCCCGTGTTGTAGTTGGGTTTGATAAACACGCTTTTGCCGCTAAAGCTGGGGGGCTGCAGCAGGGCGATCGCCTGCCGTACACCCGCCGCGCGATCGGTCGTTTTGACCAGCGCCACCCGGTGAGGGCTGAGGCTAGTCGCCGCCAGGGGTGTAGCCTCAGCTATATCGACAGGCAGCGCCGACAGACCTGGCCCCAAGCGATTCGAAAAGCCCAGCTGGGCACCAACGGCCCGCAGTGAGGCAGGCAGCGCCGCACCCCCCGCCAGCAAACCAACATACTTGAGCACGTTGCGGCGCGACTCTGGCTTGGGTCGTTGGTCTGACATGGCAGCCCCTGGGGCAGAACGGCATGGGTTAATTATAGAAATCTCCCACGGGGGCCGTGGGCACAGCGGCAAGCCCATAGGTAGCGCTGGGCCTAAAGGGCGTAGCATGGTTGTGCCCCTACTTCTGCACCCGCGCCCCTGGCCGCGCCACACCCATGAGCAGCTATTTGATCTTTTGGCTGGTTGGATTTGCCACCCTCTGGACAGGGCTAAGGCTATTTGACGACGAGGTGCTGCTGATTGCGGCGCTAATTGTGGGCTCTGGGCTGGTGTTTATCGGTCTGCTCTCGGCCCCAACCGGGCTACAGATTGCGATTGAGGTGGCGCTGGTGGCGTCGTTGTTTCATCTCTGTATGGAGTGCATCAAGCGGGGCGATCGCGCTTAGATGCACCTGGCATGCCATAGAAGCTGTCAGGGCCTTCACCACGTATCCCCCCAGGAGCAGCGGTAGAGCGTCGATCGACCATCGCGGCCGGTGCCGTGGGGGCAGTACCCCTGCCCTGGAACGAACTCCTGCAAATCACGAACTCCATCAATGGTAGAGAGCAGCTGCAACAGCAAAGCCAGTCGAGGAGCCGCTTGGACGGGGTGCCTACAGACAGGGGGTGAGCTGTGGCGCTAAAGCTGGGCCAAGTTGTGAAAGCAAGCATTTGAGATAGATCTAGGCGATCGCCTCCTTCACAACACGTTACTAAACAGCGTAGGCACTTTACTAAACGGTTTAGTAAAGTATTGATAGATCAGCTCACCCTTTCCAGAAGGTAATCGCTATGACACCAGACTCATCAAGTATTCTCCACACAGACTGCTGCATTGTGGGCGGTGGCCCTGCGGGTGCCGTTCTGGCGCTGTTGCTAGCCAGGCAGGGCATCTCGGTCACACTACTAGAAGCCCACAAAGACTTCGATCGCGACTTTCGGGGAGACACGCTTCAGCCCTCGGTGCTGACCCTGATGGAAGAGTTGGGTTTAAGCGAGCAACTGCTGCAAATCCCCCACAGTCAGGCTCATCAACCGCACATGCACACTGAGCAGGGTGATTTCACGTTCATTGATTACAGTCGTCTCAAGACCCATTTTCCGTTTCTGACCGTCATGTCCCAGGTGCGTTTTCTAGAATTCATCATTGAGCAGGCTAAACAGTACCCAAACTTTCAGCTGCTCATGGGTGCAAATGTTCAAGAACTGGTTGAATCAGCAGGAACTATTCAGGGGGTGCGCTACCGAGGCCAGGGCGAATGGCATGAAGTTCGCGCAACATTAACGATCGGCGCAGACGGGCGACACTCTCGCGTTCGACAGATGGCCGGGTTGGCATTCCCTACATCCAATGCCTCCCCTCTAGATGTTTTGTGGTTCCGCTTACCCCGCCACCCTGATGAACCAGACGAACTTACGGCTTTGGTTGGGCACGGTCAGTTTATTGCGCTGCTGAACCGCGATACCGAGTGGCAAGTGGGCTGTGTGATCGCCAAAGGAGCCTATCAAACGTTGCGAAAACAAGGACTGGAGGCTTTTCGACAATCGGTTGTCAAGGCAGTGCCTCAGTTTAGCGATCGCATCGAACAGCTACAGAACTGGTCTCAAATTGCTTATCTCTCGGTAGAAACAGGCTGTCTCAAACGCTGGTATCGACCTGGACTGCTGCTGATTGGTGACGCGGCCCACGTCATGGCTCCCTTTGGCGGGGTTGGCATCAACTACGCGATCGCTGATGCCGTCGTTGCGGCCAACATTCTGACTGCACCCCTGAGAGCTAAACAAGTCACCCTTCAAGATCTGCTGAGGGTACAGCGGCGTCGAGCTCTGCCGACCCGACTCATCCAAACGTTTCAGTCCATCATTCAGCGGCAGCTATTTTTGCCGGGTTTAGATTCTACGCAGCCTTTTCAACCCCCTGCGCTGATGCGTCTGCCCTTTGTGCCGAGGCTACTAGCAAGATTTCTTGGCTTTGAACTCATCCCTGTTCACGTTGCGCCAGCAGCTCAACAACCTGCTTGCCCAACGTCCTAACAGTTCGAAGGGTTTGGCAACCTGTTCCCTAAGCCATCTGGCCCCCTTAAGTTATTAAATTATCTAGCGTTAAAGCCTTCGGCGTAAGATCGACAGTGCCGCTAACTTGGGGTGTTAACAGGAATGGTGTTGATGTCTCGCGGTTGCGATCGCGGGCATCAACACCATTCCTCCTACACTTAAGCCACCCAACTACCTGCGGCTACTGCTCTTGCATTAGGCGCAGGTAGTTTTGCTTCAGCTGCATGTGGCTCTCGCTGAGGCGATCGGACAGGTTCTTTTCAACCTCAGAGAGCTGCTCCCAAAACAACGAGGAGCGCTTCGAGCTGATGTACTCCTGCCACAGCTGCGCCAGGAGCACAGCGGCTTCAGGGCTTTGGGTTTCGAGTTCTTCCAGCACGTTTTGAAATGCCTCGTGGGCTTTGGGGTGCTGCTGAACGCTTTGAGCCAGGCTAATCGCGGTTTGCAAACGGCTCGACAGATCGGTGGCGTCGGTGGAAGGATTCATAGGGTTTAGTGAATACTGACGATTGCTACCCATAACGCTAAACAATTAAACCAATCCCGGCAAGGAAAGTCTGACCGTTGGTTCATTTCTGGCTACTGCGGCGGGCAGAGATTAGGGTAGATTCGTAAGGGGCTGCACCACCCGCTGGCGCTGCGCCAACCCCACCCTTTCCCTAGCCGCACCTTTTCTTGACCTATGGCCAAACAGCGCATTCTTTCAGGCATTCAGCCGACCGGCAACCTGCACCTGGGCAACTACCTGGGGGCGATTCGCAACTGGGTTGACCTGCAAGAAGAGTACGACGCCTTTCTGTTTATGGCCGACCTGCACGCCATTACGGTGCCCCACGACCCGACTCGGCTGGCCGAAGACACCTACAAGGTGGCGGCCACCTACATCGCCTGCGGCATTGACCCCGAAAAAGCCACCATTTTTGTGCAGTCGCACCTGTCGGCCCACTCGGAGCTGGCCTGGTTGTTTAACTGCATTACGCCGCTCAACTGGCTAGAGCGCATGATTCAGTTTAAAGAGAAAGCCATCAAGCAGGGGGAAAACGTCAGCATTGGCCTGCTCGACTACCCGGTGCTGCAGGCCGCCGATATTTTGCTCTACGAGCCTGACCTGGTGCCCGTGGGCGAAGACCAGAAGCAGCATTTAGAGCTGACCCGCGACATTGCCGCCCGGCTCAATTTTCAGTTTGGCAGTGAAGACAGCCCGGTGCTCAAGGTGCCCGAACCGATGATTCGCAAAGAGGGGGCGAGGGTGATGAGCCTGACCGACGGCAGCAAAAAAATGTCGAAGTCAGACCCCTCTGACCAGAGCCGCATTGACCTCACCGACCCACCGGAGGTAATGGTCAAAAAGTTTAAGCGGGCCAAAACCGACCCGGAGCGGGGGCTGTGGTTCGACGACCCAGCTCGGCCCGAGTGCCACAACCTACTGACCCTCTACATGCTGCTGTCGGGGCAAACGAAGGAAGCGGTGGCCGCCGAGTGCCGCGAGATGGGCTGGGGGCAGTTTAAGCCCCTGCTGGCGGAGACGGCGGTGGAAGCCTTGGCCCCGATTCAGAGTCGGTTTAATGAGCTGATGGGCGATCGCGCCTACCTAGAGAGCATTCTCAAAACCGGTGATGAAAAGGCCCGCGCCCTGGCCAATCAAACCCTGGATCGAGTAAAAACAGCCCTGGGCTACTCTAAGCCGCTGTAGCCATCGGGATATACTGATCAACTATTCCTGTCATATCACCCCGTATTATCACACCGAGTCCAATGCACGGATTCCTGAGGAGGACTTTTTGACTTCTGCACCGTTGGGTTATCGGCTGCGCACGGCGGCCCAGGCTGGCCAGTTTTTGGTGACAGCGGAGGTAATGCCGCCCAAGGGAGGCAACCCAGAGCACATGCTGGCGATGGGGCAGGTGCTCAAGGGCCGAGTGCACGCTGTCAACATTACCGACGGCAGCCGAGCGGTAATGCGCATGTCGTCGTGGGCGGCGGCGCTGCTGCTGCAACAGCAGGGGGTCGAAGCGGTGTGCCAGGTCGCCTGCCGCGATCGCAACCGCATTGCCCTGCAGGCCGACCTGATGGGGGCCTACGCCCTAGGGGTGCGCAACATTTTGGCCCTCACGGGCGACCCAATCAAGGCGGGCGACCACCCCGAGGCGCGGGGGGTGTTTGATCTAGAGTCGGTGCGGCTGCTAAAGCTGCTCGACAAACTCAACTGCGGGGTAGACAGCAACGACAAGCCCCTCACCGACGGGGCGCTCGACTTATTTGCCGGGGCCGCGATCGACCCTCAATTGAGCAGCTGGTCAGGCCTTCAGCGGCGGTTTGAGGCCAAGGTCAAGGCGGGGGCGCAGTTTTTTCAGAGCCAGCTAATTACCGATTTCGATCGCCTGGGCAAGTTTATGGATCAGGTGGCCTCGGGCTACGATCGCCCCGTAATGGCCGGGATATTTTTGCTCAAGTCGGCTAAAAACGCCAATTTCATCAACCGCAACGTGCCGGGGGTCACCATTCCCCAAACGATTGTCGATCGCCTGGCCGCCGCCGCCGATCCGCTGCAGGAGGGGGTGCAGATCGCCGCCGAACAGGTGCAGGCGGCCCGGCAGGTGTGCCAGGGCGTACACCTGATGGCGGTGCGTCGCGAAGATTTGATTCCCCAAATTTTAGACCAGGGGGGCGTTGCCCCGGTGGATGCGGCCCTAGCTCAGGGGTAGGGCCTGGACCTGGGGCACCCGCTGGCCGACCGGCACCAGCTTCAGGCTGCCCGGCGGGGCCAGGGTGAGCCCGCGCCGCACGGGGCGCAGCGGACGGCGATCGCGCGGGGCCAGCTCTAAATGCCAACGGCGCAGCACGGTGGCCAGCACCAGCTTCATTTCCATCAGCGCAAAGGCCATGCCAATGCAGCTGCGGTGACCACCCCCAAAGGGCAAAAATTCGGCGGGCGAGTACTGCCGCTCCAAAAATCGCTCTGGCCTGAAGCGATCGGGCTCGGGGTAGAGATCCTCCCGGTGGTGCACCAGGTAAATGTTGAGGAACAGCACGGCCCCGGCGGGGAACTCGTAGCCCGCCACCGTCAGCGGTCGACTGAGAATGCGAATGCCCGTGGTGGGTGCCACAGGGTAAATGCGCAGGGTTTCCTGGCAGAGGGCGGTGAGGTAGGGCAAATTGGCATAGGCTAGGGGATCGGAGCTTGGTCCCACCGCCGCTAGCTCCTGGGTCAAGCGCTTCGCAATGCGATCCGACTCGGAATCGCCCACCTCCGGCAGCCAGTGCACCCAGTACAGCGCCCAGGTCAGCGCTGAAGCGGTGGTTTCGTGGCCCGCTACCAGCAGCGTCATCAGCTCGTCGTGCAGCTCGCCGTCGCTGAGGGGCTGGCCCTGGTCATCGCGGGCGCTCATCATCAGCGACAAAATATCGGTGCGCTCAGGCTGCGGCTGCCGCTGCCGATCCTCAATTTCGGCGTAGATCAGGGCGTCAATCTCGGCCTTGATGCGCACAAACCGCCCCCAGGGGCTCAGCGGCCCCAGATCTTTTTGCAGACCGGGGAAGAAAATGAAAAAAGCGCTAAAGGGTGTGCCCAACCCCTCTAGCAGCGTGCTAAGCAGCTGGCGCAGGCGATCGTAGCGATCGCCATCGTCCAGCCCAAATACTGCCTTGAGAATTACCCTCAGGGTGATGTCCTGCATAGTGGCCCGCACGTTAAAGGCGGTGCCCGACTGCCAGTCGGCCATCGCTTGCTCGGTCAGAGCGCAGATCACGTCGCCGTAGGCCCGCATGCGATCGCCGTGAAAGGGCGGCATCAGCAGCCGACGGTGGCGGCGGTGGCGCTCGCCATCCAGCAGCAGCAGGGAGCGATCGCCCAGCAGAAACGTCAGGCCGCTGCCCGCGCTCTGAGGCGGCACGTGAAACTGGGCCGCATCGGCCTGAAAAATGCCTTGAATCACCGCCGGATCGGCCACGTAAATTGAAGGCGGTGGCCCTTTCCCCATCTGAAACACCGGGCCGTAGCGGCGATAGTTATCTTCAAAGTAATCAAGCGGGCGCAGAATTAGCCTGGGGGCGCGCTGCCAAAAGGGCGCTTTAGAGCCGGGAAGCGTAGATGTGCCTGTAGACATAGGGTAGACAAGTCCGAGCTACTGCCTAAATCCCTTCTATGCTAGACCACCCAAGGTTAGAACTACCGAAGCTAACCTGCCCCAGCTTAGCAGCGCCCATTCAGCTCTACCCTCAGTTACGACCCTCAGCTAAGCGTTGACAGGACTGGACTAGCCTTGAGCTGTTGCTGCTGATAAGAGCACTGCCCTAAGCTATGGCGAAACAAAAACTGACGGCTTTCTGGCGTATCGGTTATCCACTGCCCAATCAGGTTGTGCCACTTGACCGGCAGCTGTAGCCTAGTCCAAGCGTCCGCAGAGTTTAGGGACAATGTGCCGTAGATCTCCGCATCAGTCAGCAGGGTTTTAATGCAGCGAGCTAGGGCGACGGCGTCTTTCTCTGGAAACATCAGCACGTCTTTTCCCAGCTCAAATTTCTGCAAAAACATCGGGTGATCCGACAAGATCAGAGGCGTTCTGACGGTTAGAGCTTCGTATATAGTCAGGGGCAAGCCCTCTGGGTAGACATGGCGGCTAGGAACCACCACCACATCAGCCCAGCGCATCTTCTCTAAAACCTGATCGTTGGGCAATCCCCCCGTTAGAACCACCTGCTTATCTAACCCCAAGCGGTTAACTTCGGCCCGAAAAAGATCCAGTTCCCCTTTCCCAATTAAAGTTAGGTTTGGAGTTACACCAGCGTCTCTCAGTATGACCAGAGCGTTTAGGATGTCGCTGACCCCTTTAACCTCATGAATAGCACCCACATAAACAATATTTCGCTCATTAATACCTGTATTTCCCAAGCTTTTGGGAACAAAATCATTAGGCGTAGTTTCGTAAGGATAATCCCAGGGAATGATTTTGTCCGACTTGACGCCAATATCCTCTAGAGAATGGCACGAACTCAAGCCGTGATTGGCAATTAAATCAACCGCTTTATCATTCAGCAGACGTGATAGCCGCGCGTGGCGGAGTTTAGTAATAAGTCCACCCCCCTGAAATGAGTCGGCGAACAAACCCATCGCCTTGACCCGGTTGCGCTTAGCCCACTTAAATGCAGAGAACAGCGGAAAATGAACGATTAAATGGGTAGGCTTTTGCTGATCGAGCAGCTTGAACAGGGACTTAGTATCTTTATAAGGGTCAAGATTGCCGCCCACGGCACGCAGCCCAGGCTCTAAAACTTCGTCGTATTTAGAGCTTGTTCTGCAACAAACGAAGATGACCTCGTCGACTTGCTGGCGGATCGCAATGGTGCTTTCCAAAATATATTTATGGCCAAAGTACTGTTGCTTTCCAGATTGAGAGAGCAGTTGATAAGTCTCTCTCATATCACCGGCATACTGAAGGATCACCAGACGGATCCCAGCTTGATTAGACATAGTGATTAAATTTAGTGGATAACAGCTATAGCTTATAGTCTAAAGAAATTAACTGCCTAAGACAATGCCCAGACAATGCCCTATTAACGATAAAAAGTATCAAAGACTACCTGTTGATTGAAAATAACAGTCTGGATGTTATACACATATCTCCATTGCTCCCGATTCTACTACTTCCATTCTATGCGCAGGGAACAGACCTAGCGGTTAGGGGAATAGAATTGGGCCGTTGACTTTTAAGTAAGTAGGGCATCTTAATTACTCTCGTAGAATGGCTCATCGCCACGCCCCCTACACCGAAACTCATTCGGCACGTTCTATAGCATTGTTGGGCTTTCCAGCAAAAACGTTCCCTTGGTATGAAGGAACAGGGTTGAAAGCGTTGTAGTGCCGCCCCACCTCACTTTAGGCAAGTCACCGCTGATGGCGTCTTGGTGCTCTGCTGACGTGCGGCGAGAGCCCTGCTGCTGTGTTGATCGGTAGCCTAACACCACGTTCGAGTTCAAAGACTCTAGATCAAAACATCCCGCAGGGGCAAACGACTGTTTGCCTTTAACTAACCGAGGGTAGGCCACCAGGAGTTGCCTTGAACATAGCTGTTCCACCGGCTTCGCTTCAGGAAGCGGCTATGGCTGTTGGTCCTGCTGGGGGTGCCACGCCAGCAGCATGGGCGATTGGTGTAAGACCGCAGCACAACAATCCGAATCGGGAGAGGCGGGTGGGACGGGCAGCTTACCTGTGCAGGCGATAGGTTTGCCCTGCGGATTCTGGCGATTGACGCCGGACACGCAAGAACGGAATACCCGTGCTCATAGCTACCCAGCAGGGCTAAGGCAGCTGCCCCGAGGATGACAGCTCTAGCTCCTCTTTGAGCAAGTTGTCGTAGATGCGGGGCAGTCGGGTCGTCATGCTGTTGGACTCGATACCGTAGCCTAGGCTGGTCCAGGTGCCAGAGAGGCGGCGTAAAACTTCGTCTAGTCGACCGTCACGGAGGGCGGTGGGAATGTCGAAACTCCAGGCTGAGGAGTCTTTGAGCCAGTGATAGACGACTAAGTCTTGGGATTCGGCGTCAAAGCTGTAGTCGCCCCAGGTACCGAACCAGCTAGACGATTTGGGGTGGTACTGACGGGCTTTTTCTTGCCAAGTGCTAGTCAAAAACTGGTAGCGTCCGGCGGCGGTGGTGCAGTGCCCCTGGTTAGGCCCAGCTACGATCTCCACGCAAATATTGGGATGACGGTTGAGCTGGGGAACTAACTGCCCCCCGTAGAGCACGTTGTAGGGCTTGCTGATATTTGACTCGGCTGCCGAGATGGTTCGCATGAGCGCCCTGATGTAGGGGTCGCCCCCCGTCATGGCTAGCGGTTCGGGGTGGCTGACCCACACTGTTTTTTGAATTTGCCGCAGCGAGGTGCGGGGCAGCGATCGCACGCTCAGTACCCCCACCCCTAACAGCAGCAAAATAGCAATGGTCACGGCTCGCCGCCGTTTTGCCTGCTGGATACGGCGCTGTCGAGCAAGATGACGAGACGGACTTGAGGGCAGTGAGGTCACAGGCGAGGAAATGATCAGGAACAGGGCTCAGCAGCGGCGGCTAGCCTAGGCAAGCGACAGCCGCTTCACCTATTTCCCTAGGCAGAGCAGCCATCGCTATAGTAATTCATCAGCTCAAGAACCTGCGCTGGGGTGCGACCCCATTTAGCGGTCCACAGAGCCCATGATGATGTCGATGCTGCCTAAAATAGCCATGATGTCAGCCACTTTGACCCCCTTTAGCAGGTGGGGCAAAATTTGCAGGTTGTTGAAGTCGGCGGCGCGCACCTTAAAGCGCCAGGGAAAGATGGTGTCGTTGCCCATGATGAAGACGCCTAGCTCGCCTTTGCCGCTTTCTAGCCGCACGTAGTGCTCTCCAGCGGGAATCTTAAAGGTGGGGGCGATCTTTTTGCCAATGAACTGGTAGTCAAAGCTGTTCCACTCCGACTTTGGGCCTTCGGCCATGCGCTTGGCCTCCAGGTTTTCGAAGGGGCCGCCGGGTAAATTTTTACAGGCCTGCCGAATAATTTTTACGGACTCGCGCATTTCACGAATGCGCACCTGGTAGCGGGCCATACAGTCACCAGCGGTTTCGTACTGCACCTCCCAGTCAAAGTCGTCGTAGCACTCATAGTGGTCGACCTTGCGCAGGTCCCACTTGACGCCTGAGCCACGCAGCATGGGCCCAGACAGCCCCCAGGCGATCGCCTCATCGCGGGAGACCGTACCTATCCCTTCGATGCGGCGGCGAAAGATGGGGTTGTTGGTAATCAGCTTTTCGTACTCATCGACTTTGGGCAAGAAGTAGTCACAGAAGTCGAGGCACTTGTCGAGCCAGCCGTAGGGCAGGTCAGCGGCGACGCCGCCAATGCGGAAGTAGTTGTTGTTGACCATGCGATAGCCGGTCGCGGCTTCCCACAGGTCATAGATCATTTCCCGCTCACGGAAAATGTAGAAGAAGGGAGTTTGGGCACCGACATCGGCCAGGAAGGGGCCAAGCCACAGCAGGTGGTTGGCAATGCGGTTCAGCTCCAGCATGATGACGCGAATGTAGCTGGCCCGCTTGGGTACCTCAATGTTGGCCAGCTTTTCGGGGGCGTTGACCGTGATGGCCTCGTTGAACATGCCCGCCGCGTAGTCCCAACGGCTGACGTAGGGCACAAACATGAGGTTGGTGCGGCTTTCGGCAATTTTTTCCATACCCCGGTGCAGATAGCCAATCACCGGCTCGCAGTCGACAACGTCTTCGCCGTCGAGGGTGACGATGAGTCTCAGCACCCCGTGCATCGAGGGGTGGTGAGGCCCCATGTTGAGCACCATGGGTTCGGTCTTAGTTTCAATGATTGACATAGGGGCTACCCAATGGCCAAAGTACTGTTCTGCTATATCTTTGAGTATCTTAATGGGTATCGCCTCAGTTTGCGATACAGAGCAAGGATTGGGATTGCTGATGGCCGAGCCAGAGTTTCATCATGTGCCGGTGCTGCCTGATGCAGTGACGGAGGGGCTTAGCATTCAGCCCGGTGGCCGGTACTTAGATGCTACCGCCGGCGGGGGAGGCCACAGCCGACTGATTTTAGAGGCTGACCCTACGGTGAGCCTGGTCGCGGTAGACCAAGACGCAGCGGCGATCGCAGCTACCCAGGCCAATTTGGCCGAGTTTGCCGGTCGCGTGTCCTACTGGCACGGCAACTTTGCCGAGTTCAAGCCCTCGGGTGCGCCCTTTAGCGGCATTCTGGCCGACCTGGGGGTGAGTTCGGTGCAGCTCGATGTGGGCGATCGCGGCTTTAGCTTTCGCCAAAGCGCGCCCCTCGACATGCGTATGGATCTGCGCCAAGACCTCACCGCCGCCGACATCGTCAACCACTGGGATGAAACCGAGCTGGCCAATCTGATCTACACCTACGGCGAAGAGCGGCTGTCGCGCCGCATTGCCCGCAAAATTGTAGACCAGCGCCCCTGGCAGACCACGACTGATCTGGCCGAGGCCATTTCTTACTCTGTGCCCCGCAGCTACCGCTATGGCCGCATTCACCCGGCGACCCGCACCTTTCAGGCCCTGCGCATTGCGGTCAATCGAGAGCTGGAGGTGCTAGAAACCCTGCTTAAGGTCGCCCCAACCTGGCTGGCCCCTGGCGGACGACTGGTAATCATCAGTTTTCACAGCCTAGAAGATCGCCTGGTTAAGCACACGCTCAAAGACTCTCCCGACCTCAAAGTCATTACCAAAAAGCCGGTAATTGCGACCGAGGCCGAACTCAGCCAGAACCCGCGCTCGCGCTCAGCCAAGCTGCGTGTAGCTGAGCGTATTGTCGCGCTGTAGCCAATCGCTCAAAGCCGCAATTGTTATGTTTATTGATGAAGGAATGGCCGTAAACGTATTTGAAATAACAATTGCGAAACCTAAGGTAAAGATTAAAATTAATTCGCAAGAAATAGTTTTACCTCACAGTTCCTTCATATAAGATTGAGGAGCAGGGAAAATTTCCTGTCCCATCGAATTCCTTATTACAAACCACCATGAATACTCAAGACAACGGTAGCTACCGCTTTTCTGTGCTGCCTGGCACCCGAGATCACCGCGGCTTTTTTGTCCAAGAAACAACCTATGAACTGGTGGATGTCAGCGATGCTGGCTGGGCTCGAATCTGTTTAGACAGCGCCGCCTGCTACTACGTAGACCCCGCCAATATTAAGACCCTTTGATAGTTTGATAGGCCTCAAGCGATGGCCTTTAGTCTGCCCTCGATAGAGTATTTACCAGTAGCATCTGGGCTCCGTCCTGGGTTTGACCCTGCGTGTGAGGAATCGTTACTACAGTCAAATAGTTCTTAGCCAAGGTCGCGAAACCGATGAACGCTGCAACTCGAATCTTCTCTGTCTACGTGTCTGATTTAGTTGTTGAACTCCGCGATGACGGCAGTCGTTACTCGGGCGATGGACGTCTAGTGTGCAGCCAGCGTAATTACGACAGTCTGTTTAGATTTGCCAAAAACCTGGCTCTAAACCGCGCTATTCCCCTGCGGGACTACACGCGATCGGACGCTCAATATCAGTACTAAGCCAGCCGTAGACGAAGCGTTGCGGCAGTGCGGCATCGTCCGCTTTGGTCTCTTTAATCGACAAGCCCTCAGCCTAAGATCCTTCACAATGTGGGAGGGTTTAAGGTTGGGGGTTTGCTTGCTTCAGTTCTCTGGGGGGCTGTTCCGCCACAAATTCTCCAGCTATCTATAACTTTTAGAAGGTTTGGCCACTCCACGCAATGCTCTACATTGTTGGGTAGTGGTGGGGTAAGGCGCGACGGAGACGTTGCTGATGCCTGGGCTGCCAATCCCCAAGCCATTCAGCCTTTTGTACGATTGGGTATAACTCGCGTGACGACATTTTTAGACGTTATTGGTACTGGCAAAAGCAGCACGGCTGAAGCCCTAGAGATTTTCGACCGGCTCGACACGGTTGAGGTTAGCGAGCTGATTGGCTCATGGCGGGGGGAGAGCTTTTTCACTGGGCATCCCCTGGACGGCGCGCTTGAGGCTTACTACTGGCACGGCAAGCGGTTTGAGCATGCCGAGCATGTCCACCCGCTCGTTTTTGAAACAATGGGAGGCGGCACCGCGAGCGTTAATCCCCTCTGGGCACTGCCAATTGTTCAGTGGCTCGATCGGTTGCCAATTCCAAAGTCAAAGGCTGCGGGGCGTGTTTTTCAACTGGGTATTGGTTTAGTGTCTACTACCCAGTCCTGTGCGCGGCTGCGCTTGACCCACTATCGGGGCAAAGTGTCTGCAACTATGATCTACGACACCCTGCCGATTAGCGATATCTTTCGCAAGATAAATGACAATACAATGCTTGGTCTGATGGATCTCAAGGGAACAGAACAACCGTTCTTTTTTGTATTGCGCCGTGAGCAGCCACAGCCTGTAGAGTAATCGTAAAAGGCCCGCAAGCATTTTCTGTACGGATCTACAAATACTGATCAAAAAGGCCGAGTTGATGTTGCTAATTGGTTGGCATTAGGTTTGAGATGTCGGTAATTGTTACGGTCGAAAACTTGGGTGGTGAGCTGGTGTATGGCCATCGCTTCAGAAACTTTGGTGTGTTCTAATCACAATGGCGATCGCTGGATGTGGCTAGCGAGGGTTGCTTGCCCTAGCCACCTGGGGCCAAACAAGACCGTTCTGCCGGAGGGCCAACGTTACCCTTCGAGCTGCTACTGGTGGTGGTATTGCTGAAGATTTCTTGCGCCGATTGTGATAGCAATCCGGCGTGATTGTGTTGGCACAACTGTGTATATGTCACTATTTTTTCTCCCTCCTCGATCGCGGTAGCAGAGGGGCGGCAACCTAAACTCCACGAGAAATACCCTTACTGGGCAGGAATAATAAACACTACAATCGCTTACTAAAGACTGAGTGAGTTCCTGCGGTATGTCGTACGATTCTGCGCTGGTGGGCCAGGGGGAAAGGCCAAAAGAAATTTTAGTAGTGGATGATACTCCCAACAATCTACGGCTTCTGCTGCAAGCGCTGTCTTCGGAGGGCTACCTGGTGTGCTGCGCCAAAAGTGCTGCCCTGGCGCTGTCGCGGGTAGAAAGGGCGCTGCCCGACATGGTTCTGCTGGATATTCGCATGCCCCAGATGAACGGGTACGAACTGTGTCAATGGCTGAAGGCTAACGCCAGAACGCGCGAGATTCCGGTAATTTTTCTCAGTATTCTAGATGACGTTGAGGATAAGGTGAGAGCCTTTGGGCTGGGGGCCGTTGACTACATTGCCAAACCCTTTCAAATTGAGGAGGTGCTGGCGCGGGTGGAGTATCACTTTCAGACCCAACAGTTCCAGAGCCAGCTTCAGGATGAAAACCGTCGCCTGCACCAGGAAAATGCGGAGCAGCAGCGATCGCTGGCTCAGATGGGGCAGTCCTACAGCCTGCTGAGTCAGGTCTTAAACTCGCTGGCCGATGGCATTGCTGCTTTTAAGGCCGTTCGAAACCAGCAGGGAGAAATTGAGGATTTTCAGTGGCTGCTGGGCAATGCGGCCTGGGCCAGTCAGGTGGGGCGATCGCCCGCTGAGCTGGTCGGAGCCCCTCTGGCCGAGGCTTTGATAGACTGTCCTGGTGACGATCTGCTCAACCTGTTCATTCAGGTGGTGGAGCGGCATGAGTCGCTGCAGTACGAGCTGCTCTGCGAACCCAATGGCGAGATTCCGCTGTGGTTTGAGCTGATGGCCAGTCGTTTGGGCGATGGCCTGGTGGCCCGGCTCAAAGACATTACCCAGTACAAGCAGGTGGTGACCCAGATGCAAACCGCCATTGCTGAGCTGCAGATTTTAACCACCCAGGATGGGCTGACCCAGATCGCTAACCGCCGCGCCTTTGACCAGTATTTGCAGGCGGAATGGCTGCGATTGGCCCGTATGCAGGAGCCAATTTCGCTAATTATGGGCGATATTGACCGATTTAAGCGGTTCAACGACCTGTGCGGCCATACCACCGGAGACGAATGCCTGCGGCGGGTTGCCGAGGCGATTGCCTCGGTGGTCAAGCGCCCCGCCGATATGGTCGCCCGCTACGGCGGCGAGGAATTTGCCATTTTGCTGCCCCACACCGACATGCAGGGAGCCGCCCAGGTCGCTGAGCAAGTGCTGAGCGCCATTACTTGTCTGCGGCTAGAGGTACCGAGAGTGGATTGTGAGCGAGTCAGCCTCAGTCTGGGGGTCGCTAGCCAGGTTCCTAATCTGACGAGAACGGTAGAAACTTTGCTGACAGAGGCTGATATGGCGCTCTACTCCGCCAAGAGGCAGGGTGGCAATCGGGTTTGCCTAGCGGTCTCAGAAGGGGGCTTCGGCGAGGCCCCAGGCGGTGGGGCCGGGGCAGAGGCATTTGATATGACTGTTTACGATGAAGAAGACTAGCCTATCTGGGGGGCAGCACCCTATGGGGCGTATTCTGTTCCAAAGTTATGATTTTAGGATAGGCCCAGGGCTAGGGTGGGTAAGTATAAGTATTTATCTCTAGGGCATGGGCATAATGGCAGAGAGCCATTTTTGAGGGGTGCGATCGGCTCTGTACTGCTAAGTCTGTTTTGTCGGTCTTGTAATACAACCGTTTCAGTTCTCGGCACCCCTGCCCATGGCTACTCTTCTCTGTGTTGACGACAACCCGCTGACGCTACAGTTTGTCCAGGCTCAGCTAGTAGAGGCAGAACTAGACTACCGCATCGCTCTGGCTGCTACTGCCCTGGAGGCGATCGCTCAGATTCAAGCAATCGGCGGCGCTGATCTCGATCTACCCCTGGTGATTGCCGCTCAGGCTTTGATCTCCCCCGATTGGATCCAGCTTCTCTACAACCAGTTTCCACGGGCGCTGGTGGTAGTGGTGGACGTGGAGGACATGGGGGCGATCGCGGCGCTGCTGCCCCAGGGACAGCTCTACCGCTATATGACCAGGCCGTGGCATCCGATTGACCTGCGGCTGGCGATTACCGAGGCGCTGCGGCGCTACCGCTACGAGCAGGAACTGGTGCAGCTGCGGGCTGAGTTGGCGGCAGCCCAGCAGCACATTGCCAACCTGAGCGACCTCAACCGACAGCTAGCTACCCCTGAACTGGTTGACCATCCCGAGACGGCCAGGGCGCTGCGGGCTAGCGAGGCCCAGCGGCGGGCTATTCTTTTGGCGGTGCCCGACGTGATGGCGGTGCTGACGGAGCAGGGGCAGTACGTCGATTTTTCGTACAACCAGTTCGACGGCGAGCTAATTTTTGTTGAGGCGTCGCGAATTATTGGCTCCTACCTGAGCGATATTTTTCCAGCAGAACTGGCTCAGCAGTGGCTAGCGGCCATTCAGCGCACCCTAGCCACCGGCACTCCGGAGCGGTTTGAGCAGCAGCTGTGCTTTGGCGATCGCATTCAGTATGAGGAGGTGCGCATTGTTCCTTACCAGAACAACTGGGTACTGGCCATGGTGCGCAATGTCAGCGAGCGCAAAATGGCCGAGTTGGCCCAGCAGGAGAGCGAAATTTACTTTCGACAGCTGGCCGAGACGTTGCCTGGGGTGGTGTACCGCTACCTGCGCCGTGCCGATGGCACCGATGCGTTCACGTATATGAGCCAGGGGTGTCAAGCCCTTTACGGCATTACCGCCGCTGCCGCCGTGGCCAACTCCGGCAGCGTATGGGAGCTGGTTTACCCCGAGGATGTGCCTCTGCTGATCGCCCGTATGGAGGACTCAATTCACTATCCCGAGCGGGGTTTTCAGGTTGAGCACCGCATTCTTACCCCCAGCGGCGAGCTGAAGTGGTTGCAGGCAGAGGCCCTACACCCCTGGCGGCGGGAGAATGGCGACCTGGAGTGGAATGGCTTTGTGCGCGACATTACCGATCGCAAACAGGCTGAGCTAGACCTGCGCCGCAACCGCGAGCTGAGGGAGGCCATTTTTAACGAATCTGCCGATGCTCTGTTTGTTGTCGATCCTCAAACTGAGTTGATTATCGACTGCAACGACCGAGCGGTGGCGCTGTTTGAGGCCGAGACTAAGGCGGGGCTCATTGGCCTGGTCGGCAATACGCTGCAGTGTCAACCCTTTACCGAGGTAGAACTGGTTGAGATTCACCAAACTTTGGCTGAGCGAGGGTTTTGGGGGACTGAGGTGGAGTACACCAGCCTGAAGGGCCAGCGGTTTTGGGGTAACTTGGCCGCCAACCCGATTACCGTTGCCGATATGGCCCTATTTCTGGTACGACTTACCGACATCACCGAGCGCAAGGGAGCCGAACTGGCGCTGGCCCAGGCCGAAGACCGCTACCGTCAGGCTACCCAGGCCGCCAAAGCTGGCGTTTGGGAAATCAATTTGAAGACCAACAGCGGCTATATCGACCCCAGCAAAAAAGCCCTGGCTGGCTATAGCGACGCCGAAATTAGCAATGACATTGACCAGTGGAATCAGCTTGTTTACCCCGAAGACCGCGATCGCGTAGATGCCACTATTCAAGCCTATCTCAGTGGTAAAACTCCAGACTTTGTGGTCGAGTATCGAATTTGGCACAAGGACGGCTCCCTGCGCTGGATGCTGGGACGGGGGCAGCTGCGCCGCGACCACCAGGGCCAGCCCACCGTATTCTTTGGCACCACCACCGACATCACCGACCTAAAACAGGCCGAACTGGCCCTGCAGCAGCTCAACGGCGAACTCGAACAGCGGGTGCAGCAGCGCACTCAGGACATTCAAAAGCTGGCGGCTATCGTCGAAAACAGCACCGACCTGATTGGTATGACCAGCCTCAGCGGTGAGTTGCTCTACCTAAATCAGGCCGGGCAACAGCTGTTGAGCCTATCCCTTGAGGCAGGTGTTGCCCAACCCTGGACCGCTTTTCTCAGCCCAGCGGCGGTATCTCAGTTTGAGCAAGAGACCTTACCCGTTGTGATGAATCAGGGCTACTGGTGCGGCGAATCGACCTTTCTCCACAGCCAAACGGGGGAGGAGATTATGACCGAGCAGACGCTGTTTTTGGTGCGCGACCCCGGTACCCACGGTCCCCTCTGCATCGCCATGATTTGTCGAGATATTCGCGAGCGGGCGCGGCTGGATGCCGAACGCAAACAGGTCGAGCAGGCGCTGCAAGAATCGCGCAACATGATGCAGCTGGTGCTGGATACTATTCCCCAGCGGGTGTTTTGGAAGGATCGCGACTTCCGTTTTTTGGGCTGCAACCCGGCTTTTGCCAACGATTACCTGCTCACCCCCGACCAGGTAATTGGTAAAACCGATTCTGAATTGCCCTGGGCCGCCCATGCT
Organism: Nodosilinea sp. LEGE 06152; assembly: GCF_015207525.1. Taxonomy (GTDB): domain Bacteria; phylum Cyanobacteriota; class Cyanobacteriia; order Phormidesmidales; family Phormidesmidaceae; genus Nodosilinea. The sequence continues at coordinate 516,368 of NZ_JADEWR010000003.1, read as the reverse complement.
GAGGAGTATCGGGCTGCCGATACCAGAATTATGGCTAGTCAAATACCCGAGTTGGGTTTTGAGGAACTCACCACCAGCATAACCGGCGAGCAAATTTGGATTCGGACCAGCAAGGTGCCGCTTACCGCTGCAGACGGCGTTGTGATCGGGGTGCTGGGCTGCTACGAAGACATCAGCGATCGCAAGCAGGCCGAAGACCATCTCAAAACCATGAACCAGGAGCTAGAGCAGCGGGTGCAAGACCGCACCATGGCCCTACAGCAGGCCATGGAAACCGCTCAGCTGGCGAGTCAGGCTAAAAGTACGTTTCTGGCCAATATGAGCCACGAGCTGCGCACACCCCTCAACGCGATTTTGGGATTTTCTCAGCTGATGGCCCGCGACTTTGCCCTCGGCAGCAGCACCCGCCAATCGCTGGAGATTATCAACCGCAGCGGTGAGCACCTGCTCGATTTAATCAACGACATTCTTGAAATGGCCAAAATTGAGTCTGGGCAGGTCAGCCTCAACCCTCTGTGTTTTGATCTAGACACTCTGCTGGGCACGCTGGGAGACATGTTTCACCTGCGTGCCAGGGGCAAAGGGCTGGAGTTTAGGATCGATCGCCATCCGGCTTTGCCCTGCTACCTGTGCAGCGATGAACCTAAGCTGCGCCAGGTGCTGATTAACTTGATTAGCAACGCCATCAAATTTACGTCCCGTGGGCAGGTTTGCCTGAAGGTGACTCCGGTTTGGGCTGCCTGTGATCGCCCCGCTGTCGGTGGTACCCTACCGATTGCCTTTGCCGTCAGCGACACCGGCATTGGCATTGCTGCCGAAAACCTCGATCGCCTGCTGGAGCCCTTTGTGCAGGTCAACCAGGGGGCTGGCGTGTATGAGGGAACGGGGCTGGGGCTGTCGATTAGCCGTCAGTTTGTGCAGCTGCTGGGCGGTACTCTCACCGTTGAGAGCCAGCTCGGCCTGGGGTCTACCTTTGCCTTCACCATCCCTGTGCAGGTGGTCGATGCCGTGGATGTTGCCGAGTCGGTGTCGCTGCCCGCCCAGATTACCGAGCTGGCGGCTGACCAACCCCGCTACCGCATTTTGGTCAGCGATGACGACGACATTCACCGGCAGCTTTTGACCCAGCTGTTGCAGACTACCGGGTTTGACGTCTGCGAAGCCAGGGACGGGCGGGAGGCGATCGCCCTCTGGGAGCGCTGGCGACCCCAGCTGATCTGGCTCGATATGCGCATGCCCGTCATGAGCGGCTACGAGGTCGCCCATTACATTCGCAGGCAGGAACAGGCCGCTGACCCACCCTCCACCAAAATTGTTGCCCTCACCGCCAACGCCTTTGAGGAAGACCGCGCCCTGGCGATCGCCTGCGGCTGCGATGACTTTGTGCGCAAACCCTTTCAGCTCAACTATGTGTTGGCCAAGCTGGCCGAGCACCTGGGGGTACAGTATGCCTACAGCCTGGAGCCGATGGCAGCGCCCGCCGACCCCATGACCGACGCCGACGCGATCGCTGCCCTGCGCGCCCTGGCCCCAGACCTCTTCGCTCAGCTCTACGAAGCCACCCTCAGCCTCGACAGCGAACTGCTCACCCAGCTGATTGCCCAACTCACCCCCAACCACCGCCCCCTGGCCGATCTGCTCGCGGTGCACCGCGACGACTTCGCCTTCGACCTCATCCACGATCTGCTTCAGCAGGCCACCGATTGCTGAGGACTGAGTTTTGCCAGTCAGGCAGAAAGCCTGGCTGTAGATAGCCGAGACGGCCATTTCACACCCAACCCAGAGAGCCGGCCCAGGGGCCGTAACCGCTAAATTTTGGGGCTATCGGCCGCGAATGGATGACACGCTAGGTGTGCCATATATTTTTCTTATGGTTACTGTATACATTGGTAAGACTGGGTTAAATCTTCTGGTTAACCAGCTGATTTAAAGTTATTCCGACCCTGAATGCATGGATTTTGATGCTCCCGTCTGTCAGGGCGACATTTTGCTCGTCGATGACCTGGCAGATAATATTCGCATTTTGGTCGATACCCTTTCTGGTCAGGGTTATCGAATTAGAGCGGTAAGAAACGGAGCGATGGCCTTAATTGGGGCAAAAGCTGCGCCGCCCGATGTCATTCTGCTCGACATTCGCATGCCGCTCATGGATGGGTTTGAGGTGTGTCGGCAGCTCAAGGCCGACGCCACAACTCGGCATATTCCCGTTATTTTTCTCAGCGCCCTCGACGAGGCCAGCGACAGAATTCGAGCGTTTGACGCGGGAGGGGCTGATTACATTAGCAAGCCTTTTCTGGCTGTGGAAGTGCGGGCTCGCGTGCAGCACCATCTCACGATTCGCCAACTGCGGCGGCAGGTGATGGCCCAGCAGGAAAGGCTAGCGAGTGTGGCCCAGCAAACCGCCGAACAAGCCACAGCTCAGGCCAGTGGTTCTGACCCCTCCTTGAGTACGGCTACCCGTGCCGCCTACGCCATACTGGCCTACGCCGATCGCCTCGCTCAAACCCCCGACCTTACCCCAGAGCGTGCCCTTCACCTGCAAAACCTGCGGCGGCAGGGGCAGGCCATCCTGCGTATTTTTGCCGCCCTGGGCGAGTAGGCGGTTTGCTGGCGCGTCGCCCGGCTAGCGTTTGGTCTGCAATCGTTTGGCTGAGCCTTTAAAGTGATCACAGGCTGATTTCATCTGGGGCTAAGGCTATGACCTCGTCAAACCAAAAGCCGGTCGCGATCGTGACTGGTGGCGCACAGGGCATTGGTTTAGGCATCACCAAACACCTGCTGCAGCAAGGGTGGCAGGTTGCCATCGCCGACAACAACGAAGCGTCGGGGGCTGCGGCCCAGGCTGCCCTGGCCCAGTTTCAAGACTCTTTTTGCTTTGTTCCCTGTGATGTGTCTAGCGAGGGCGATGTAGAGCATTTTGTTCAGGTCGTCATCAACCGATTTGGCGCTCTCAATGGTTTGGTCAACAACGCTGGCATTGCCAACCCCCACAGCGGCCCCGTTGAAACTTTGGCCCTGGCCGACTGGAACCAGTGGATTGGCACCAACCTGACCGGCTGCTTTCTTCTGGCTAAGCACACCGTCCCTCACCTGCGGCAGACCCAGGGCGCGATCGTCAACATTGCCTCTAGCCGTGCCTTTCAGTCGGAGCCCCACTCTGAGGCCTACGCCGTCTCTAAGGGAGGCATTGTGGCCCTGACCCATGCGCTGGCGATTAGCCTGGGGCCAGAGGTGCGGGCCAACTGCATTAGCCCCGGCTGGATTGATGTGACCGCCTGGCAGCACCCCCCGCAAGACGCTAACCTCCGCCCAATCGATCGGGCTCAGCACCCGGTTGGGCGAGTTGGTCAACCGGAGGATGTGGCCGAAATGACTCTGTTTTTGCTGTCCCAGGCTGCAGGCTTTATTACTGGGCAAACCATTGTCATCGACGGCGGCATGGCCCGAAAAATGATTTACGAAGAGTAAGCCGCCAGCACAGGATATTGGATAAGGCCACAAAAAAGCGGGACCGTAGATCCCGCCTGATGCTGTGTTAGTGAGAGTCGAGGAAAGGAGCGCGTTAGGCAAGCTAAAGCCTAGACGTCATAGGATCGGCATTCAGGAGCGTCAGGGTTAGCCGCACAGTAGAGAGCAAAGGATGAGGGTGCGGCGGTTTGTCGGCATCTTTGGACATTGCGCAGTTCTTCAACGGTTTCCCAGGCGATCGCAACGTCGACACTTCCGGCTTCGTGCATGGCCGTTAGCCGACGGGCGTGCTCGAAGGCGGCCTGCAGTTGGTTCGTCAGGGAAGGCCGACTGGTTTTGGCGGTGGGATACGTGGGATCGAAAGCAACTGTGGTTTGGCTCATGGGTGGTATATCTCCTTAGGCTGTGCTTGGGCTGTAACTGACTTAACCTCAGTTTATTGATAAGCTAAGCGAATAGCAATAGGTTTTGCATATAAGCTTTTTCTATGCCTAATCAGGTTTGCTTAACCTGGTGAGTCAGCCGTGCCGGGGCGGCCAGCACCTCAGTCAGGGCTAGAAACAGCCCTAATCGATCTGCAGAGGGGCGGTCAGGTCAGATGATGGCTGGCTGTAGGCCGGAGGTATACCCGACGACGGCAGATTGTAGGCCACGATCGCTACGGCTAGACCCAGTGCGGCACCGGCCGCAAAAGCCCAGCCGTGGGAGGGCTCAAGGGTACAGAGCAGACGGCGATCGCAGTTATAGACGTGAACGGACCAGCCTTCTTGGTTTGTGTGGTGAAGTTTGTACATGGGAATTAAGAGCGTGGGGCAGAAGGGATAGCTACGTTAATACAGGCCAGACTGGCGGTGACTGATCGCGGGGATGCCGCTGGGAGTCAGCAGGTCGCCGCGAGCAACGGTGGCGTAGATCAGGGTATGGTCACCAGTCGGCAGCGTTTCGACGACGATGCACTCGACGTAGGCCAGAGCGTCGGACAAGATGGCGCATTGGTTGGCCGCGAGCGTAAAGGGGAGGTGGTCGAAGGCGGTAGTCGTGCCCTGGCGGGTGGAGAAATGGCGACGCACCGATCGCCCCTCTTTGAGAATGTTGAGCCCAAAGCTGCTGCCCGGCGAGATTTGGGCCAGGTCGCCAGCCTCGTTGGGCAGGGCGATGATCAGGCCAGGGGGGCTAAAGCTGGCCTGGCTTACCCAGGCGGTCAAAATGCCCGAGTGAACGCCGTTTTGCTGGCGAGTCAAGACGCAGAGCGAGCCGACAATACGCCCCAGGGCCTGCCCGGTGCGATCGCTCTGAACCGCTGCGATCGCCGGTCGAGCCACCTGCTGCTTTTGCCGTTTGCGCAACTGCTGGGCAAACTCAGTGGCGGCGGCAACACAGGCCTCTAGCACCGCATTGTTGGGGCTAAAGCGCACCCGCAGGGGGGCAAAGCCGAAGGGATAGTTGGCATCCTTTAGCTTTTGCTCCAGCACATCGATCGCTTCGCCGCTCCAGCCGTAGGAGCCAAACACCCCAACCAGCTTAGTCTTGGGCACATTCGCCAAAATTAACCCCAGGGCGGTTTGAATTTGCACGGGGGCATGGCCGCCCAGGGTAGGAGAACCGATAATAATGCCGTCGCAGGTCCGCAGGGTATCGATTAGGGCCTGGGGGCTGGTCAATTCGCAGTTGATGGTCTCAACGGCAATGTGGTTGGCGGCGAGGGCTTGCGCGATCGCGTCGGCAAGCCGGGCGGTGCTGCCGTAGGCCGAGGCATAGATCAGCGCCACCCGCAGCGATTGCTGCTGCTGCTGACACCACTGGCGATAGTCGTGGGTCAACCGGCTAAGGCTGTAGCGCACCAGGGGGCCGTGGCCAGGGGCCAGGGTTTTAAGCGCTAGCGGGTCTAGGCGATCGAGCGCTGTTTCTACCTGCCTGGCCTGGGAGCTATGCAGGCAGTCGAAATAGTAGCGGCGATCGTCCTCTAGCTGTCGCCACTGCTCATCCCAAAGCGCATCGCCGCAGTAGTGCGCGCCAAACAGCTTATCGCTGTAAAGAATTTGGCTGGCCGAGTCGTAGGTGCACAGCCCGTCGGGCCACCGGGGCGTGGGCACCCCCACAAAATCGAGGATATGGCCCTGGCCCAGATCTAAGGTGTCCCCCGACCGCACCGGACGTAGGCGATCGCGGCGATCGCCCAGGGCCAGTTTGAGGGTGTTGGCCGCTGCCCTCGAACAGACAATCTGAGCCTGAGGGGCCAGCTCCAGCAGCCGGGTCAGGGTCGCCAGGCGATTGGCGTTGACGTGGCTGGTAATGATGTAGTCAAGCTGCGCCAGATGTACGTGGCGCTGTAGTTCCGTCAAAAAGAGGTCGGTAAACGATTCGCCTGGGGGGTCAATCAGCGCAACCCTGTCGGCCTGAATCAAGTAGGCATTGGCCGTGGTGCCCCGCTGGCGGCTGTATTCAACCTCGAACTTGAGGCGATCCCAGGTGCGCGATCGCAGCACCTGCGACTGAGGCCCAAGGGTCGCAACCTGCACATCGCGGGGCCGAAACGTGGTCGGCAGAGAGGCAGAGGGGGTAGTTAAGATCATAGGAAAAGCCTGGGTTAGGGGTTGTTGTACCAATGAATGGGAAGGAATTGGCCAGGGAGACGCTCACTCAATCGGCGGCTTGACCGCGCCCATTTCGGCAATGTCGTGGGCAAAACGAAGGCGGTGGCGGCGTGACACCTCCTGTTCTGGGTCAATGCCATCGAAGGTGGGCGGAATCCAGGCCCGCACCACTAGCAGCCCCCCCAGCACCACCAAGAACGAGCAGCTGGCGAGCACCTGAGTCCAGGGAGTATCGAGCACGCCGCGCACAATGATTTCCCGCAGCACCGACACGATCGACACCTCGACCGCCACCCCAATCGAAACCCGATGCTCTTGTAGGTAGATAATTAGCAGCCGAAACAGCTCCACCAAAATCAGCAAAAACAGAATGTCGGAGGTTACTTCGGGAAAATTGAGCGGCGGCAGCAGCGATAGAAACATCCCCCGCAGCTGCATCACCATGAAGCTAAACAGCCCAATGCAGAGCGAAATCACGATCAGGTCTTGAACCAACTCAAGCACGCGAACAACGTAGTTGCCATTGAGCCAGGTGACCCAGCGGGAGGAAGCGGGGAGGTTTTGCATAGGAATTACCGTTGGTGAGCGAGGAGGTGAGGAGTGAGGAGTCAAGGAGGGGGGAGATGAGGGCGAAAGGGGATGAGGGGAGAGACAGGCCGTAAAGTGCATTAGGCCGCAGATCTCTCCGCGAGGGTCGTTACCTTTGGCTAATGCACCATCTAGAGATTTCGCCAGTCCAAAATCCAAAATCAGTAGTGGTTACTCGCCTTCCGGTGGTGCACCGCCGTCAGCCCATCGGGCTTCGCCACCCGCCCGACCCTGGCAGTGGCGTAAATGACCCAGTGATCGCCTGCTTCCAGGCGGTGGGTGGCGGTGCATTCTAAATAGGCCAACGCTTCGGCCAAAATAGGAGAGCCGTTTTCGGCGGCGTAGGTAGCAATGCCCTCAAAGCGATCGCCGCCGGGTGGAAACCGCTTTAGAAAATGCTTCATGAGGTGCTGGTAGTGGCCTTCTTCTAGCACGTTGAGCACGAAGGTATCGCCCCCGTGCAGCAGCGACTCAATGGCGCGATCTTTAGAGACGGCTACGGCAATACCGGGGGGCTGCGCACTGGCCTGAATCACCCAGGACGCCAGCATAGCGCTGCTGACGGCTCCCTTTTTGGCGGTAACAATATAGAGTCCGGTGCTAAGGCGACCCAGCGCCTGGTCGAGACCGACGTTGAGCGCTGAGTTGGGCTTTTGGCTGCGATGGCTTAGAGGGCCATCGCGGTTGACCCACTGGCCCAGATCGGTGCCCGCTTCTTCGCAGAGCTTGTCGGTGGCCTCGGTGGGGGCAGACTTAATCAAAATGGGCTCAAAGGCAGTTTTGAGGCCCAGGTCTTGAAAGCGGTTGCGCAGGGGAAAGATGGGTTCATCTTGACCGCCGCCGGTTTCAAACAGGCCAATCGACTGCTTCGGGTGAGCCGCTGCGAGTATGGTGCTCAAAATGGGCTCTAGATCGGGGGCGGTTTGGGGCGGCATTCCCAGCACTAGCCCGGCAGCGGTCATGGTCAGTTCGCGCACGGCGTGCACATCAGTATTGAGCAAATCGACCAGCTCTACGGCGGTGCCGGTTTTGAGCAAGCCCTGCCCCAGGCTGTGAACAATGCGATCGCTGTGGCCATACTCCCCCACGTAAAACAAGGCGACGAAGGGTTCGGCCTGGGCCTGGGCCTGGCTCCAGCTTCGGTAGTGCTCTCGCCACTGAGTCAGGTGATGCCGCAGCAGAGGGCCGTGGCCGGTCGCAATCTGGTCTACCGTCAGTGGCTCAATGCGCTTGAGGGCCGCCAGCACCGAGCGGGCGTTTGGCCCCATCAGACAGTCGTAGTAGAGTCGAAAATCGGCCTCTAGTAACGACGGCGTTTCGTCGTAGAGGGTATCGTCGCAGTAGTGCAGGCCAAAGACATCGCAGGTGTAGAGCACCTGAGTACCGCTGTCGTAGGTAAGCATGGTGTCGGGCCAGTGCAGGTTGGGAGCCGAGACAAACTCCAAATCGTGACCGCCGCCTAAATCGAGGCGATCGCCGCTTTTTACCGTCCGGGTCGCGAAGGGACGATGGATCTGATTCTGCAAAAACTGAATAGCGACTTTAGACCCCACAACGGTTATTTGGGGAGCCAGGTCTAGCAAATCGCTAATCAGGCCGCTGTGGTCGGGTTCGGTGTGGTTAACGATTAGGTAATCAATCTGCGCCAGGTCTACCAGCGATCGCAGCTCTTCTAGATACAAAGTTCTAAATTTGCTGTGGCTGGTGTCGATAAGCGCTGTTTTTTCGCCGCGAATCAAAAACGAGTTGTAGGTCGTACCGTTTTGCAGCTCAAACTCAATGTCAAAGCGATCGCGGTCCCAGTCGAGGCAGCGAATCACTGTTGAATCGGGCGCGATCGCTGCCGTTTGTAGGGTCAGCCGCCCAGTGCATGGCGGCTCTTGACGCAAATCCGTAAGGACAACCATAGGGAATCTCTATCCTCATTGAGACTTGGCTAGACATGTCTCAATGATTAGTCACCCGGCAGGTTTTGTAAAATGTCAATCCTAAAACAGAGTTATAATTAATTTGTATAACTTTATGAATATTGCATTTGTCCTGCAAATGCATTGATTTGGGTCAGGGGTAATAATGCTGCTCTGTGGCGTGTGGCAGCAAATACTGCGATCGCCCCAATTCTTGCCTGTGGCGGCTCGACCGCAACCCTCCATTAAAAACCCGCCCCCTGGTATGCGCATACCGGGGGGCGGGGTGACTCAACTTTAGCTTTGCCAAGGAAGACTACACCCTAGGCGGCAGCCGTTCCGTAAAGAACATTTCTCTATTTTGGGCCTATGTTTTGGCCTAGAGTCTAGGCTCTGAACGAGGTCAGAGCTTGGTTCAGAACAGAAGCGGTATTCGGCTAGAGAGCATTGCCCTCGGAGAACTAGGCTTCGTTAGCTTTGTTGAGGTTTTCCTCGCGCAGCTGGTCGAAGTTGACGGCGTCTTTGTCGAGGTTGTCGTCACGCAGCTGGTCGAAGTCAACTTTGCTGAGGTTTTCCTCGCGCAGCCGGTCGAAGTTGACGGCGTCTTTGTCGAGGTTTTCGTCGCGTAGCTGGTCGAAGTCGACTTTGTTGAGGTTTTCCTCGCGTAGCCGGTCGAAGTTGACGGCGTCTTTGTCGAGGTTGTCGTCACGCAGCTGGTCGAAGTCGACTTTGTTGAGGTTTTCCTCGCGTAGCCGGTCGAAGTTGACGGCGTCTTTGTCGAGGTTGTCGTCACGCAGCTGGTCGAAGTCAACTTTGTTGAGGTTTTCCTCGCGCAGCTCGCGGAAGTTGGCGGCAAAGGCGGGAGAGACGGTGGCTGTAGCGATCGCAGCGGTCAGAATGAAGAGGACGGTGCGTTTCATGAGTTCAGCTCCTTTGAGAACGAAGGGGTGTGTTGAATGAATCAACTTGAGTTCTATAGTGCTGGGGGCACCTGAGCGGGAGCTGACCCCCATCTGAGTCAAGCTTAAGCGTTGCCTGAGAAACCTGAGTGCCGCTTGATGGCACCCTGAGAACGCGCCGCCAAAAAGCCAGCCTTAGGGCGTCAGCTGCGCCAACAGTGGCACCATCACCACCAGGTAGAGCGGTATCGCCACCGAAATAAAGCTGATTGCAAAGCGTGTATCGAGGCCATTTTCTTGGGTAAAAAACAGCGTCAGCAGGCTGGGTGGTAACGTTGCCCCCACCAGCACCGCCGCCCGTTCGACCCCCTCTAGCCCAAAGACCGTAACGGCTACCCAGCCAAACCCCAGGCCGCCGCCAATCTTTGCGATCGCCACCAGCAGGTACACCCAGCCGCCTGCCATCTGCACCTCAAACTCCATACCCACAACCAGCAGCACCAGCAGCAAAAAGCTGTTGGCCACAATATCCAGCAGGCTCAGCACAACCCCGTGATTAATACCCAGGGCGTTCATGATCAGCCCCAGCAGAATGGCCCAAAAGAACGGCGTCTGCGCTAGCTTGGTCGCCACCGCCCGCGCCGTTACCCCCGCCTGGCCAAACCAAGCTGAGAGGCAGTACACCACCGTCAGCAAATAGACGGCATGGGCCAGGTCAAACAGCACAAGGCGGCTCAGTCCCACCTCTCCAAAGGCCAGCAGCATCAGCGGGTAGCCCACCGCACCACCCTCCAAGCTAGGAAACGTGGTGATCAGCGCCCCAGCCTTGGCCCGCTCCCAGCCCAGCCAGCGCAGGCTAGCCAGGCCCATGAGCGTCAGGCCCAGCACCACCAGCAGGGCCGACAGGGGCAAGTAGATCAGCTCAGGGGACAGGGTCGCCGTCGCCAGGGCCTTGAGAATAACCGCAGGCAGCACCAAGTGGGTCAGCAATAGACCTATGGTTTTGGCGTCGCCCGGCCCCAGCACCCCCGCCCGCTTCAGCCCATAGCCAAGGCAGCAGACCAGGACCATCGGCAAAAGTTGAACCAGCATAATGATTTCTCAAACCGCCCTGGGGCGTGTCACCAATTGTGGCTAAAAGTCTGATACATCTAAGCCCTGCCACGCCCGACCCCAAAAACAGGCTAGGGGCTGTAAACCTTAGTTTTGGGCGTTTAGTAGCTAATTGATGACGGCTCCTAGGGCAGCCTTTGCATGTCTTGCTGAAGCTGCTCGGCTTGCTGCTCGATCGCTTCAGCGGCTTCGCTCTGCTGTTGCTCCATAATGGCAGCGGCATCGTTAGCTTTTTCGATCGCCTCCGTAGGGAGCGCCTGCTCGGCCTCTGGCGACGGCTTGAGTTGGTTAAAGACCAGCGCCCCGACCACCCCCAGCCCCACCAGTAGCCCGACCAAAGAGAGTCCGCGCATGGTTTCTACCTGTTTTTAATCGACAACTGCGATCGCATGTTCGCAGGCTTAAGATACCCCCATCAGTGGGTTTGTAGCCATTGCCAGTATGGCTAAGACGTTCCTTGAAACATTCTACAGAGGGTTATGCAACGGCAAGGGTCAATACGGTTTTGACGAGCAGTTCTACTTCAAAAGGCTTGCTCAGATGCCGCTGATAGCCGCTCGCCAACGCCTGCTGCTGGTCGGCCTCACGGGTGTAGGCCGTCAGGGCGATCGCAGGAACCTGCCCACCTCGTTCGGGCGGTAGGGCGCGAATCTGCTTGATTAACGTATAGCCATCCATATCGGGCATGCCAATGTCGCTGACGAGCACGCTGGGTTGAGCGGTTTCTAGGGTGGCTAAGGCTTCCGCCGCCGAGGCTGTCGACATCACCTCTGCCCCATACTGCGACAGCATGAAGGCCACTAGTTCGCGGGCATCGGGGTCGTCATCTACGACAAGCACGCGCACCCCGCCGAGGTCGAGCCGGGAGGGTACGGGCCGCTCGGCGGGCTTGGTTGGGGATGTAGTTTTTGCCGTCGGCAGCTGTACGGCAAAGGTTGCCCCAAGTCCCTCACCGGGGCTGCTGGCGCTGATCGTGCCGCCGTGGGCCTCAACCAGGTGGCGCACAATAGCGAGCCCCAGCCCCAGCCCGCCGTACTGGCGAGTAATCGAGACATCCTCCTGGCGGAACGACTGAAAGAGATGGGGCAGAAAGTCGGGATGAATGCCTTTGCCGGTGTCGGTTACGGTAATTTGGGCCTGGTCTTCGATCTGCTCTAGCCGCACCTCAACGCGCCCCCCCTGGGGCGTGAACTTGATGGCGTTAGACAACAGGTTCCAAACAACCTGCTGCAGCCGGGCCGCATCGCCGTAGACCTTGCCAACATCGACCAGAACCGGGTTCAGCACAATTGCCTTGGCTAGAGCGGCGGTCTTGACCGTCTCAAGGGCGGCATCGATTACCAGGGTGAGATCGATGGGGGAATGGTCTAGGTGCAGCTTGCCGCGCAGGATTTTGGCGATATCCAGCAGGTCGTCGATCAGCTGAGTCTGGAGCTTGGCATTGCGCTCAATGGTGCTCAGCGCTTCCTTGGTCTTGGTTTCGCTGAGTGTGTGGGTCTGCAACAGCTGAGACCAGCCCAAAATTGGGTTGAGTGGCGACCTGAGCTCGTGGGAGAGAATCGCCAAAAACTCGTCTTTGACGCGGTTGGCCCGTTCTGCTTCGGTGCGGGCCTGGCGCTCGGCTTCGTAGAGCTGGGCGCGCAAAATCGCCTGGGCGCACTGGCGGCTGACCGCCAAAATAAAGTCTTGATCGGTCTGGCTGAGCGGCCTTAGCAGCCTAAAGCTGAGGGATATGCCCCCCACCGCGCGGCCCTCGGCCTTCAGAGGCAGCGACAGCCAGCCGCTAAAGTCGTAGCGGTTGTAGTACTCGGCCAGGTGTGGGTAGCGCTCGGCCCGTTCGCTGGGGCTGCCCAACCACACCGGCTGCCCTGTGCGAACTGCTTCGGCTAGGGGTACTGGGGCATCGATCGCAAACTGCTGCCAGGCCGCCACCAGGTCTGCTCCCAGGTCATAGCCCTCGGCCTTGACGATCGCTAAGTGCTTCTGGTCGGGGGTGACCAGGGCCACCATCGCGGCATCGGCATCGAGCGCCGCCATGCTCTGTTCAACAATCACATCGGCCAGCTGCTGCGGGCTCAGCACCTCTGAGAGGGCAGCCGTCACGGTTTGGAGCCGGGCGGTGCGATCGGCGGCGGCCTCGGCCAGCTGCCGAGACTGCTGAGCCGCCTGGTACAGACCAGCATTGTCGATGGCGATGGCCACCCGCTGCGCCAGGTCGTGGGCTAAGGGCAAGTCTGCGGCGCTGTAGCGACGGTCGGACTCGGTAAACACAAACGAAATGCTGCCTAGCACGCGATCGCGGGCCTGCAGAGGCATAATGATGCAAGACCTGAGGCTAAACTGGCGCAGGGTCGCCAGGTAGTCAGGGTCTTTGACCGTCATGGTCAACATTTCATCGGTAATCTCAGCCACCAGCTGTGGCTGACCCGTCTGGATCACTCGAGAAATGCCAAAGTCTTGCTCCAGGCTGCGAGGGAACCGACGAGTTACCTCCCAAGCCCGCTCTACCTGGATTGGGTCGCAGTGGGCCACAGCCATTCGGCTAATGCTGTTGTCTGGGTTCAGCAGGTCAATGCTGCACCAGTCGGCAAAGTAGGGCACTGCCAGCTCAGCGGCTCGCTGCAGCGTCTGTTCATACTCCAGCGAAGACGACAGGGCCGCACTGACATCGGCTAAAAAGCTGGCCTGCTCTTGCTTAGCCTCCGCCACCGCGTGGGCCGACTGCGCCTGGAGCCGCTGCCGGTATTCTTCTTCAGCCTGCTTACGATCGGTAATTTCAAAAAAAGTAACCACTACCAAACCCGGCTGAGGCCCAGGGTGCTCAAACAGGGGTCGAGTATTGATTGAGATCCAGGTCAGGGTGTCATCGGGCTTGTAAATCCCCATGATCACGTTGCTCAGGGGCTGTCCGGTGCGCAGGGTAACCGTCGCCGGGTACTGCTCGGGCGGAAACGGCGTTCCGTCTTCTTGAATGGCTCGCCAGGTTGGGTTTAGGGCGCTGCGGCCCGTCATTTGATCCGCCGTTAGGCCCAACAGGTGCTCGGCATTGGCGTTGCAGGTGTAAATGTCGCCATTGGCCTTCTGTAGCACAATGCCCTCCGCCGCCGTTTCAATCACAGAACGGTAGAGCTGCTCCGACTGCCGCAGCGCCTGCTCAGCCTGCTGGCGCTCGGCCTCAATTTGCACGCGATCGGTGATCTCACAGAGGGCCGCCACCACGTGGGTAATCTGCCCGGCTGGGTCAAACAGTGGCGAGGCGTTGACAGAGAGAATGGCGCGAGTGCTATCGCTGAGGGTAATGGCGTGCTCTACCCCGTAGACGGGCTGCCCGGTACGCATTACCCGCACAAAAGGCAGCTCGTCCTCAGGAAAAGGCTGGCCATCAACGGTGCTAATCGCCCAGGTCAGGTCGTTGTAAGTGCGATCGGCCAGGTGGTCTTGATCGAGCCGCAGCAGTTGTTCGGCCGCTTTGTTGGCCGCCACAATTCGCCCCGTCACATCGAGAATGATAATCCCATCGGGGATGGTCTCAAACACGCTGCTCAGCTGGGCTTCACCCTGGCGTAGGGCGGCCTGTTTCTTGGCGGGGGAGAGCTCCAATGCCGGGCTTTGCGAATGCAGGTAGTCTGAGGGTGAGCTGTTCAGGTGAACGTTCCTTTTGGGTAATTCAGAACATGACCAACTCTGTGCCGCAGGGCAAAGCCCGTGCGTAAGGTTGGTCAAGGGTTAGCGACACCAAGCGGGCTACACCCGTTAGCCATTGGCTCAGACTGTATTTAAGTCAATGTCTACTGACGGTGCATCAATTAAAGAAGATTCAGCCACGGGCAGAATCTATCCCAGGGATGATGCACTAAAAACTCTAGCGCAGGAGAGGGTAGCCGCACCAGCGCCTCAGCCCATCAGCTAAAGACAAAATCGACGGCCAACAGATCTCTAAATGAAACAATCCTAGGCGACCTGACAATCGGCGCTGGTACCGCGCGATCGCCCCCGGTTTCCGCTTTCGCTAAAGCAGACGGTAAATAGTGCGCCACTACCAGTGACTCACGGTACAAAAACAGGGCGGATGATGGGAATCGAACCCACGAATGGTGGAACCACAATCCACTGCCTTAACCACTTGGCTACACCCGCCACAATTGCGTTTTTCAATATAGCACCGAAGATGTGCCTATAACCACGAAATGTTCAATTTTTTGATCGCTGTTGGGTCAGGGCGTCTGACCTTACAATCAAAGCGCGACAGTCTAAGCAAGTTGGCGGGCGATCGCCCGTCACACCCTACCCGTCACCCCGCCGCTGCCGTCCCATCCGCTGCGGTGAGTTAGGCCGTACTGCGGCTGTGAGTCTATGGTCTTCTGCCCATGCCGGTTTCGATCATCATTCCCACCTGGAACGAGGCCGCCTGTCTAGGCCGCACCCTGGGCGTGCTGCAAAGCCTCAACCCGCCGCCGCACGAGATTGTGCTGGTAGACGGCGGCAGCAGCGATCGCACGGTGGCGATCGCCCGCGCCTGGGGCGATCGCCTGCCCCTGACGGTGATTCAGTCTTCGGCAGCGGGGCGATCGGTGCAGATGAATCTGGGGGCGCAGGCGGCTAAGGGCAGTGTTTTGTGTTTTCTCCATGCCGATACCCTGGTGCCCGACGACCTGGTGACTGTAGTCGAGAGCACCTTGGCTAACCCCGCAGTGGCTGGGGGCGGCTTTATCTCGCTGATGGCGGGGCCAAAAGCGACCCGCTGGGGCATCTCGCTGCACAACGCGCTTAAAACCTACTACGCCCCGCTGCTGTTTCGGCCCCATCTATTCTTTGCGCGTGGGCTGCGACTGCTGTTTGGTGACCAGGTCATGTTTTGTCGCCGCGCCGATTTCATCGCCTGCGGCGGCTTCGACCCAGCCCTGCCGATTATGGAAGAAGCCGATCTGTGCCTCAAGCTGTGCCGTCGCGGTCGCCTGCGTCAGCTCAGCCGAGTGGTGCAATCCTCTGACCGGCGGGTGGCCGCCTGGGGTGCTCTCAAGGCCAACGCCATTTACTTAATGATTGGGCTGCTCTGGGGAGTGGGGGTGCCTGCTACGGCCTTGAAGCGGTTTTATGAAGAGGTGAGGTAGGGGTAGGTGGGTGGATGGGTGGATGGGTGGATGGGTAGATGGGTGGATGGGTAGATGGGTAGGTGGGTAGGCGAGTAGGTGGGTAGGCGTGTGCCCTCATTCCCTTATCCCCCTCATCCCCCTCATCCCCCTCATCCCCCTCATCCCCCTCATCCCCCTCATCCCCCTCATCCACCCGCCCCCTCATCCACCCGCCCACCCGCCCACTCACCCACCCGACTGCTGATTCAGGCTCCAGTCATAGGGGAGGTAGCGCACCTCGGTGAGGGCAGACGGCGGCGGGCTGAGGTTGAGGTAGGTGCCGATGTAGTCGGGTATTGAGGGGGCAACCCGCAAAAAGTCTTCGCCATACCACTTAAAGATTTTGCTGCAGTGGAGCACTCCGGCGGCGTTGTCGTAGCGCACCTTAGCGGGGTTATGAATGAAGCGGTGGGTGTCAGTTTCGAGCTGGGCCTCTACGATATCGGGCCAGTAGGCTTCGTTGCGCAGAATGGGGCAGCCTCCCGAGGCGCACACCAGGGCAAAATGAATGCGTGGCTCTTTAAACTGAGGCCGCAGCAGGTCGTGCTCCAAATTGTTCAAACTGACGGATTTGCCGTCGAGCGCATAGAGAGGGCGATTAAAAAAGCGCCAGAACGCCAGCCAGTTGGGCAGCCCCAGCACCTGCGGCAAAATTGAATCGATGGGGTAGCGCTTCAGCACCTGCTGAATGGTGAGGGCGTTGTAGAGGTTGATCAACAGCGCCAGGGAGTCTTCTGGAACCAAGCCATCGAGGGTGTTGGGCAGTGAGGCCAGCCAGGCATCCAGGTCAGGCTGGGCCTGCTGCTGCCAGCGGGCGTAGTCGACTCGGCCCTGGTCGTCGACGTAGGTCTGAAGCAAAGTATTCCAGGGGGTAAAATTTAGCATGGCCTGTCTCCTGCGCCTGGCGCATAGTGCCTATGTCCCCGATGCCGACCCCAATGCCGCTGCGAACCTTAGCGCGTCCTGTGGCCTGGTGGGTGGTAGACCACTGGGTAAAGTGGGCGTTTCCGGGGGTGGCTACCCTTTCTCCCCAAAGTCTCGCAAATTGGTTGAGCGAGGGCAAAGCCCCTTTACCCATTCTGCTTGATGTGCGCCGCGACGATGAATTTGCGGTTAGCCACCTGCCTGAAGCCCACGTTGCCCCCAATCTAGATGCGGCGCTGGCCCTAGGGCTAGACCCCAATCAGCCGATTGTGGCCTACTGCTCGGTGGGGTATCGCTCGGCTCGGCTGGTTGCGCAGCTGCAAGCGGCTGGTTATACCCAGGTGTATAACCTGGCTGGGTCGATATTTCAGTGGGCGAATGAGGGGCGATCGCTTGTCCAATCGGGTCAGCCCGCAGCGGTGGTGCACCCCTACGACCCGCGCTGGGGGCTGCTGCTCAAGCCTGGGCTGGCCTACCAGCCAGAGAACCCGGCATCTACCACCGAGGAGAAGGCGTAAAATCTACAGGCGGCAGCGAAACTTCAGCGAGAACCGGCCACAATCGCCTCCCACTGGGGCAGGTCCTCGGGGCGATCGATATCGGTGAGGGGGGGCAGCAGCTTTACGGTGAGGCCCTGGGCCTTGGCCGCAGTGAGGGTCTGGGCCAGTACCTGGTCGGTGCCCCAAGCGATCGCCTTAAAAAGAGCTGGTTCTAGCTGCCGCAGGCCAATCAGGTAGTAGCCGCCGTCGGTGGCGGGGCCAAGCACTACATCGACCTGGCTCAGAGCCTTTAGGGTAGCGGCCAGATGGTCAGCCCCTAGTGCGGGGCAGTCACTGCCAATGGCGATCGCCCCCGGCCGGCCCATCGCCAAACTTTGGCTGAAGGCGGCGATTAGGCGATCGCCCAAACCACCCTCGGCCTGGGGATAGTAGTCAACCGCATCCCCCAGCCAGGCCTGCATTTGCTCCTGGCTGCCGCCCGCAAAGTGCACCTCGATGGCCAGGGGCAACCGCTGCGCCGCGCCCTGCACCCGAGCCAGCACGTGCTCCGTCATTTGCCGCTGTAAGGCTGCTGCCCCCGCTGGCCCCAGGTGCGGAATCAGGCGGGTTTTCGTGCGGCCTGGTTCAGGAAATCGGGTAAACAGCATTAGGCCGAAGGGCTTGCCCTTGGGCTGATCGGTAGCCCCGGTCTCTAATTGGTTCATGCCGAGCCCATCTCTTGACGTAACTAAGGGAGTAGCTGGGGGTGTTCATGGTGTAGTCACTATCATGGGGGCTGCCGACTGAGAACACAACCGATTTACTTAGCCTGCTCAGGGCGGTGCAAACGTTTTTGCTGCCTAAAAAAATTAATTGCAGCTTCGGGGCATTTTTGGGGCACCCTAAGTCGCAACCAATTCATATTGTGGGCTGCACGGCTCGGAGTCAGACACGTGTACAGGGTTTTAGGTCTACCTGAGCCAATCTAGCCATGACACAGCCAGCATCTACTGACCCCATTCGGGTAGGTATTCTCCACTCTATGACAGGGCCAATGGCAGCTAGCGAAGCTCCGCTGGTGGAGGCTGCCCTGATGGCCGTCGACGAAATTAACCAGGCGGGGGGCGTGCTGGGTCGTCCGCTACTGCCCCTGATTGGAGATGGAGCCTCAGATCCAGGCGAGTTTGCGGCGGCGGCCCAGCGTCTGCTGAGCCTAGATCAGGTGGCTACAATTTTTGGCGGCTGGACCTCGATGAGCCGCAAGGCGGTGCTGCCAGCGCTGGAGGCCCACAACTGCCTGCTGTGGTATCCCGTGCACTACGAGGGGCTAGAACAGTCGCCCTGGGTGTTTTACACGGGGTCGTGCCTCAATCAGCAGGTCGAGCCAGCCCTCGACTGGCTGCTGGCTCAGGGCCACCGCCGCCTGTTTCTGCTAGGGTCTGACCACCTGTTTCCTCGAGTTACCAATAAGGTGGTGAAGGGGCAGCTCAAGCGCCGTCAGGGTACTGTCGTGGCCGAGGCCTACGTGCCCCTGGGGGCCACCGACTTTAGCGATCTCGGTCAGACAATTTTAGCTGCTCAGCCCGACGCGATATTTAGCACCCTCAATGGCCTCAGCAATGTGCCGTTCTATAAACAGTGTCAGGCCCTGGGCCTAAGCCCCGATCGCATCCCCATTTTGACCGTTAGCATTGGCGAGCTAGAGCTGCGGCAGATTGGTGCGGCGGCGGCCGGGCACTACGCCTGCTGGAGCTATTTTCAAAGTCTGGAGACGGCTGCTAACCAGAGTTTTGTGGCTCGCTTCAAACAACGCTATGGAAGCGATCGCGTCACCACCGACTCGATTGAGGCTGCTTACACCCAGGTCTACCTGTGGCGGGCCGCCGCCACCGCCGCCCAGACCGTCGCTACCGATCCGGTGCGCCAGGCCACCTACCACCAGCGCTGGCAGGCCCCCAGTGGCACCGTCTACTGCGAGCTTAACCACCACCTGCAAAAGCGTTGCCACGTCGGGCAGGCCCAGGCCAATGGCCAGTTTCGCATTGTCTACTCTAGCCCTGGCCCCATTCGCCCCCTCCCCTGGCTGGGCATGGAGAACCAGACCTTTCCGGCGGCAATGGTGGTGACCGAAATGCTGGGGGAAGTTTCGGCCTGTGTGCAGTCGAGTTGGGAGCTAGAGCAGCAGTCGCGGCGGCTAGAGCAGGCCCTGGCCCAGCTGCGCCAGGAGGTCGCCCAGCGGCAGCAGGCCGAGGCCGCTCTGCGCGCCGCCAATGCCGAAATTACCAACCTCAACCAAACCCTCCAGGCCGATAACAGCCGCATGAGCGCCGAACTGTCGGTGGCTCGTCAGATTCAACGCATGGTGCTGCCCCGCTCCGCCGAGCTAGAGGCCGTTGTCGACCTGGATGTGGCCGGGTTCATGGCGGCGGCGACCGAAGTTGGGGGCGACTACTACGATGTTCTACAGGGCGATGTCTTGCCGGGCGATGAAACTAACCGCAGCGTGACTCTAGCCATTGGCGATGTCACCGGCCACGGGCTCGAAAGCGGCGTGCTAATGATCATGGCCCAAACCGCCGTGCGCACTCTGCAGGCTTTAGGTGCCAACCAGGCGGGCATCGGCTCAGCGCAAGCTTTTCAAGCTATCAATACGGTGCTCTACCAAAACCGCCTGCGCATGGGCTCTCAGCGCCACCTCTCCCTGGCGCTGATTAACTACCACCGGGGTACTCTCACCATCAGCGGCCAGCACGAGGAAATCATTGTGGTTCGCAGCGGCACCGCCCAGCGCATCGATACTGTAGATCTGGGCTACCCAGTGGGTCTGGTGGCCAACATTGCTCCCTTTGTCGCCCAGCACCGGCTCAGCTTGGCGGTGGGCGATGGGGTTGTGCTCTACAGCGACGGCATTACGGAGGCCGAAAATAGTCAGCGAGACCTCTACGGTATCGATCGCTTGGTGGCGGCAGTGCAGCGAGCCTGGGGCGGTGCTGCCCAGGAGATTCAGGCTGCGGTAATTGACGACGTGCGATCGCATGTTCAAGATCACGCTATTTGCGATGACATGACTCTGGTTGTACTCAAGCGCCGCGTCTAGCCCTTCCCCCTTTTCCTGAGCTCGTTCTTGCTATGACCTGCCCTTCCCCTCCCCACTTCAATGCGTCTCCCGGCGAGCCTTCAGAGATCTCTCCAGAGGTACCCGTAAACCCGCCCCCAGAGGCACCTACAGAGGCATCTTCAGAGGCACTTACAGAGGCACCCTCAAATATCGACTTGAACCAACTGCTGCAGGACAATCAGCGGCTGCGCCAGGAAAACGCCGACCTGCGGATTGCCCTCTCGACCACAGCTGAGCACGGCGATCTGATCGAAGCCGACCTGCACAGCGCCAACCAGCGCCTTCAGGCCGAAATGGTCGAGCGGCTGCGGGCCGAGGCCACCCTTAAAACTCTGGTTGACCTAATCTCGCGCCAAAAGGCCGATCTGGAGATCATCATGCACACCATCATGGAGCACGGTGATACCCTCGATACCCAGTGGCACCAAAAGTTTTGCGCCGCTATGGTGCGAGCCGACATCGATGGGCTGACCCAAATTCCTAACCGCCGCCGCTTTGATGAGTACCTGGTGCAGCAGTGGCAAGACATGGCGCGAGAACAGAGCCCGCTGGCCATCATTCTCTGTGATCTAGACGCTTTCAAGGTTTATAACGACACCTACGGCCACCTGGCCGGAGATACCTGCCTGGTGCGGGTGGCCGCTGTGCTGCGCCACTGCCTGCACCACGCCAACGATATGGTGGCCCGCTACGGCGGCGAAGAGTTTGTGGCCATTTTGCCCCGCACCACCCTGGCCGACGCCCAGGTGGTAGCCCAGCGCATTCAGCGGGAAGTCTTAGGATTGCGCATTCCGCACCAGTATTCCACGGTGGCCTCGGTGGTTACGGTGAGCATTGGGGTGGCGGGCACTATTCCCCAGCCCCACGCCAGCGGGGCCGACCTGCTGCAGCGGGCGGATGAGCAGTTGTACCAGGCCAAGCGCCTGGGTAAAAACCAGATTTTTGCGACCAGTGTTTAGCCTGCCCAGGCTTAACGGGTTTAATCAAGCTTTTGCAGCTCACTGCGGGTGATGGTTACCATGTTTCCTACCTCTATGCCTAATCAGTTTGGCCGCTTCGCCACCTGCTTAGATAACAGCAAAGAATACCTCACCATTTGCTTTTCACCCTCGGCCTCGGCTCGCCAGCAGCGGTGGCGCAACTATGGGCTATCGGCGGATTTTTTGGGTGACTATTTCGCTACTTTTTTCCCGGGCAACCCGCAAAAAAACGGGGCGGCAGATGATGTAATGCAGCGCGATACCGTCAAGTCTGCCATCAGCTACATCGCCAATGAGCTGCTCGAAAACGCGATTAAATATCACACCGATCGCTCCCCAGAACCAATCAGTATTTCGCTGTTTTTGTATGAAGACTACATCGTTTTTCAGTCGCTTAACCTGGTTGAACTCCAGGCGGCAGAACAGTTTCAGGCATTCGTTCAAGATATTCTGACGACGACCGACCTCGACACCCTATTTGCCCAACAGCTAGAAAAAGCCGCTACCGGCCACGGCGAATCGCACATGGGCTTTTTGACGATGATGTGTGACTATGGCGTGGAATTTGGCTGGGGGTTTGGGCACAGCCCCCAGCTGCCGGAGTTTCTTCAGGTGGATGTGCAGGCTTATTTAAGCCTAAAGACGGCTTTTTGATCTAGCATCGCTATTTTGGGGTGAGGCGAGCGCACCCTAGCCTGTATGAGTCCTGCACTTAGTTCCTATCGCTTGCCTGCTATGCCCAACCCGATTCCGATCTCTGCCATGACGCCTGACCCCGCCATGCCTGATTCCGCCATGATTGAAACCGAAGACTATCGCGTGTACTACCAGGCAGAAACGGCCACCGTAGTGATGGAGGGATTCTTACGGCTAGACGGCATCGAAGCCTACCAGTCTGTAATGGATCTGCTGACGGCGGCGGCGGCCCATGACTCCTGCACCGTTGACCTGCACCAGCTGGAGTTTCTCAATAGCTCTGGCATCAGCATGCTGTCTATGTTTGTGGTGAAGGTGCGCGATCGCGGTACCACCCGCCTGAGCTTTCGCGGGTCTGAGGCGATTCTCTGGCAAACGCGATCGCTCAAAAACCTGAAGCGCCTGATGCCGGACCTGCACATCGAAATGCTGCGGCCCCAGAGCGACGCCGAGTAGGCTATTTCCATTCTCGCTAGCTCTATTTTGGGCTGAATTAAAGGCTCAAAGAAAATGGGGTTCAAAAGAAATGGGCGCAGCCGTCTGGCCACGCCCCTGCATCAGCACCCCTGCTGAGGGGCACCGGGTAGATGCATTACTGGTTGGGGAGGTTGCCGGGGCGTACCGTAACGGTCTGCTCTCGGCCATCTCGCTGCAGGGTGAGCGTGAGGTTTTGCCCCACTCGAGATTGCTCTACGGCCTGCTGAACAGCGACGCTTTCGGTGACGGGCCGCCCTTCGACGGCCACAATTACGTCGCCCTCTCGTAGACCGCTTTGGGCGGCCGGAGAGTTGGGCATGATGCCACCAATCAGCACCCCCGAATCGGCTTCAACCGAGAAAGGACGGTTGGGATCGCTGTTGATGTTTTGCTTTAGCTCCGGCGTCAGGTTCACCATTTGAATGCCTAGGTAGGCGTGCTCAACCCGGCCATTTTCGATTAGCTCAGCGCTGATGCGCTGCACGGTATTAATTGGAATGGCAAAGCCCAAACCCTGCGCTCCCTGAATGATGGCCGTGTTAACGCCAATTACCTCGCCGTTGAGGTTGAGCAGTGGCCCGCCCGAGTTGCCGGGGTTGATGGCGGCATCGGTTTGAATGAAGTTGACGCGCTTGTCGGGCACGCCCACCTGACGGCTAGAGCGACCCGTGGCACTGATAATGCCGGCTGTAACGGTGCTGTCGAGGCCCAGGGGATTGCCAATGGCGATCGCCCACTCGCCGGGCTGAATCTGGTCTGAGTTGCTGATGGCGACGGTGGGCAAGTTTTGGGCGTCGATTTTAATCACCGCAATATCGGTTACCGAGTCGGCCCCCATGACCTGGCCGCTAAAGCTGCGCCCGTCGGAGAGCGTGACCTGTACCTCGTCAGCCCCGGCGACCACGTGGGCATTGGTGACAATGCGGCCGTCGGCGGAGGTAATAAAGCCCGAGCCGACGCCCCGCTGCACCTGCTGCTGCTGGGGGGCAGGCATGTTGTTGCCAAAGAACTGGCGGAAAAACGGGTCTTGGAACATGGGCGGCAGGTTAGTCCGCACCGTGCGGGAAGCATCAATGCGCACCACAGAAGGCTCCACCTGGCGAACGATGTCGGCAATCAGGTTGGGGCTAGACATTGAAGGGGCCACAGCTAGGCCATTCTGAATGCCATTGGGCCGGGGCGCTTGGGCCTCGGCGTTAGGGGCGGGAGCGGCCTGCTCTTCGTTGTTCCAGAAGCCGTTGTTCCAAAACACATCGGTGGCGACGGGAGCATTGGCACTGGTAGGCTGTCTCAGGGCGTGCAGGGCCTGACCTCCAGCGGTGGCAATGCCTGCGCCCACAAGCACTAGGGCCAGCGATTTAGCAGCGGGTCGAAGATTGCGTCCAGAACCGCGCTCAGAGGTCTGCCTAGAGCCTTGCCCAGAACCATCCCTATTCATTGCTGTTACCTCGTTTGAATCTCGCATGATGTTTACAACAATAAAGTCATGGTATTGCGCAAGGGTGGCGGGTCCATGGCGAAGCTGTGACACTTTGCTGCCGTTGGCTGTGACAATTTGGCGGCGAGCGATGGGAGCGAAGGTCAGGGGAGAAGGCTCAGAGGTAGGTTGAAGGCCTACGGTGCAGGGTATACGGTTTACGGCAGGCTCTGTACCTTGTACCGTGAACCGGTTGCCTTTGCCCTGGCGGACTATCAGTACTTAATGCGATCGCGGTCTTTGTCGGGCGCCGCGTGTTTGACCACAAAGTCGATAATTTTGCCCGCCACATCGATATCGGTGGCCTTTTCGATGCCCTCTAACCCCGGTGACGAGTTGACCTCCATCACCACCGGGCCGTGGTTGGAGCGCAGCAGATCGACCCCGGCTACCCGCAGGCCCATCGCCTTGGCGGCCCGAATGGCCGTGCTGCGCTCCTCGGGGGTGAGGCGCACGCGGCTAGCCGAGCCGCCCCGGTGCAGGTTAGAGCGAAACTCACCGGGGGCACCCTGGCGCTTCATGGCGGCCACTACCTTGTCGCCAATCACAAAGCAGCGGATGTCCATGCCGCCCGCTTCTTTGATGAACTCCTGCACCAGAATGTTGGCGTCGAGGCCGCGAAAAGCCTCAATAACCGATTTGGCCGCCTGCTGGGTTTCGGCCAGCACCACCCCGATGCCCTGGGTGCCTTCGAGCAGCTTGATCACCAGGGGGGCACCGCCGACGATATCCACCAGGCCGTCGATGTCTTTAGTGGAGTGGGCAAAGCCTGTCACTGGCAGGCCAATGCCTCGGCGGGCCATGATCTGGAGCGACCTGAGTTTGTCGCGCGATCGCGAAATGGCCATCGACGTGTTGGCTGTAAACACCCCCATAATTTCAAACTGGCGCACCACCGCCGTGCCGTAGAACGTGTTCGATGCCCCAATGCGCGGGATCACCGCGTCAATATCAACGATCGGCTGGCTTTGGTACATCACCTTGGGCTGGTGGGAGGTGATATTCATATAGCAGCGCAGATGGTCGATCACCTGCATTTCATGGCCACGCTCTTCCCCCGCCTGCGTCAGCCGCCGGGTTGAGTAGAGGGTGGCATCCCTGGATAAAATCGCAATCTTCATGGCCTCAGGAGTCATCCTCGGGGGTTAGTTTAGCGGTAATCAGGGGTCAATCGGGCGGTTTGGGCAGGAGTTGCAGGTACGATCGCCCCGGATCCACCAGGTAGCGACGGCGCACCGCCTGCCGCCCCAGCAGCATGCGAAACCCCATTTCATCGCGGTTGGTTAAGGTCAGCTCAATGGCCCACACGGCACGGCCTACCTGCACCTGGGTTTCAATTACCGGGCGCAACTCCGCCTGCCCCCCCGAGTTGCGCACCTCGCGCTCCTCCAAGAGTACGGCTTCGGCGGTTACTACAAAGTCATCGTTGCGCTGAAGGGGATGGGCTCGAAAGCGCACCATCGCTCTACCGCCCTGCTCAAACCGTTCCACCGCGAAGGCGTGGAGCGCCGACGATCGCGCCCCGGTATCAATCTTAGCTTTGATGGCCTCAACCCCAAGCCCGGGCAGGGCGACCCATTCTCGCCAGCCAATGATGGCCGCCGATGCAGCACCAGAACGCATACTATTCTTGAGACTATAACCGGCTTTAAGACCATAGCAGGAGAGGAGTTCATCCCAGGGGAAAGGGCCTAGGGAGGAAGGGGCTCGCTGAGCCTGGCATCGACGGGAGTGGGCGTTGGCTCAGGCGCGGCATCAGGGGCAAAATCGGGGCTGATATCGACGCTGGGGGCGCTGAGCAGGCTCAGCAGGTAGGGGTCTACCCCCAGTGCGGCGGCAAAAGCGGGCTGCAGAGCGGGCTGAAACCGCTGGTCGCCCTCCAGCGTGAGCTTAAAGTAGGCCAACCCCAGCACCTGCATGTAGGTCCACACCAGCTCGGGGCGCAGCCCAATTAACTCTGGCGGAATGGGCAGAGGCTGATCGCCCGCTGAGATATCCCCGATGGCTGAAAAGTGAGTGCCCTGGCTGATCAGCAGCAGATAGCGATCGGGCGTGGTCAGCCAGGTAAAGGGCACGATCTGCTCCGGAAAGGCTGGGGCAACCGTGTCCGCCGTGCCCGCTACCATCATTACCGGCAGGTCAATCTGACCGTAGCCGATCGCCCCAAACAGAACGCTGCCCACCGGGTTCATGACAAAAACCGACTTCACCCGGCGATCGGCCAGGCTGCTGGGGTTGCCCAGGTTTAGCGCTTGGCACTGCAGCAGCAGCGATGGATTGAAGGACAAAGTACCAGGAGGGCACACCTCGCTCAGGCCCTCTAAATCAAAGCTTGCCCCCGCCAGGGCCAGGGCCGTGTAGCCGCCAAACGACTGGCCGATTACCCCCACTCGGTCTAAGTCGAGCTGCCTGCGCAGGGGCGAGGGGCTCTGATTGAGGCGA
Organism: Nodosilinea sp. LEGE 06152; assembly: GCF_015207525.1. Taxonomy (GTDB): domain Bacteria; phylum Cyanobacteriota; class Cyanobacteriia; order Phormidesmidales; family Phormidesmidaceae; genus Nodosilinea. The sequence continues at coordinate 490,074 of NZ_JADEWR010000003.1, read as the reverse complement.
TCGAGGGTGTTGAGAGTCAGGGAGACATCGCGGGGACGCCGCAAAAACTCCTCGGTTTGCACCACCGCATCCGACTGCCCCGTCAGCAGGGCATAAAGCTGCTGGTCGTTGCTGCCGGGGTGCTCTAGGGTGGCGACGGCAATGCCGCCGCTGGCCAGGTACTCGGCCAGGTAGGTATAGCTATCGCGGGTGCCCCCCAGCCCGTGGGAGATGACCACCAGCGGAAAGCCCTGAACGGGTCTTCCCTGCTGTCCGGGGCGCACCTGGGGCAGGTAGAGCTGTACCGGCCGCGGCAGCCCCGGTACTACCACCTGAATGAGATCGAGGCCGTACTGGCGCTCGCTCTGCACCAGCTGTAGCAGCGCCTCGACATCGACCGGGTTGGCCTCGGCCTCCTGCCGAGCCAGGGCCTGCACCTGCTCAAAGGCCGCCTCGGACTGCAGAATGGCCTGGTTGATCTCCCGGGCGATCGCCAGACCTTCGGCCAAATCGATGCGGATGGCGACGGTGGGATAGGTTTTGAGCACGTTGAGCAGCGTAAAGCCCGACTCAGGGTTGGCGGCGGCTAAGATCAGTGCTCCGCGCAGGGCTTGCACATTAGCCTGGCGCACCGGGGTTTGCACCACCCGACTAATCTGCTCTAGCAGCAGCACGCCCTGCTCAGTGTAGAGAAACTGGGCGACTCCCACCGGGCTAATGGAAGCCGGGGTAGTTAGCACCTCGCGCACCTGGCTGAGCTGCTCATTGGAGAGCCGCAGCTGCTGACTGTAGATCCTGAGCTGGGGGGTCAGCTCCCCGGTAGTCGCAAACCGCTCAAGATCGGCGATCGGAATCGATCGCTCTAGAATGCCGTAGGACACCAGCAGCATCTCGGCCGCCGATACTGGAGTCGCCGTCGCCAGGGCACCCAGCAACCCTAGCACCCAGGCCAAACCACGTCGCCGCCAGCGCCGAGGGGCCAGCGCTGAGGCGGGCATTAGGGGGTGCCTAGGGACAGGGCCGTTGGGGATCACAGGGTTACCAGGTGGCTAGCGGGATGTCGCTACGGGGTGTTCGAGAATATGGTCGAGAAACCCTTCACAGGCATCGAGCAGAAGCTCAATCACGTAGGTAAACCCTTCGGGACCACCGTAGTAGGGGTCGGGCACCTCGCGATCGGGGTGGGTGCGGCAAAAGTCGCACATCAGCCGTACCTTATCGGCGTGCTGACCGGCGGGGTCGAGGGCCAAAATGTCGCGATAGTTCTGGCGGTCCATAGCCAGAATGTAGTCGAACCGATCGAAGTCAACAACGTTAAACTGACGGGCTTGCCCAACTAAGTCAATGCCCTTAGCTTTGGCGGCCTGGGTCATGCGGCGATCGGGGCAACTTCCCACGTGGTAGCTGGCGGTCCCCGCCGAGTCGCACACTACCCGATTGCCTAGCTGCCGTTGCGCAATCAGGTGATTCATGATGTTTTCGGCCGAGGGCGACCGGCAGATGTTGCCCAGGCAGACAAACAAAAGGCGAGTGGTCATAGGGCTAGGCCTACATGCCGGGCAGGTTGAGGCCACCAGTGAGTACCTCCATGCGATCGCGCATGGTGGCCGTCGATTTTTCGTAGGCATCTTTCATCGCCGCCGTCACCAGGTCAGAGAGCACCTCAGCCCCTTCGTTGAGTGCCTCGGGGGCGATCGTCACGCCCTTGGGTTCCTGATTGCCGCTCATGGTTACTTTGACCAGACCACCACCCGACTCGCCTTCGATCTCCATCTGCTCCAGTTCTTCCTGCAGCTGCTTGGCCCCTTCTTGAATCTGCTGGGCTTTTTTGAAGGCTTCGGTCAGCTCCTTCATCTTGCCTAACCCAAACCCAAATCCTTGACCTTGTGACATGGAGTTTCTCTCGAACGTACAGCGTGCTGGTGGCGTCCAAGCGGGTGGCGTCAATCAGCTATACGATTCTAACGCCCAGCGACAAAATGGAAAGCTCAATCTCCCCATCGGCCTAGTCGGCACCCGACCCCCTGGCTGCTTCGAGGTGGGTTTGAAGGCCGCAGGGGCATTGGGTTGAGTTGATGGGCACAAGGTCTACTAAGTTCTAAATTGCAAGTTCTAACTTGAGTAGGGTTATCTACCCTTGGCCGGGAGCTGGGTTGAACCGTACGCTTTTAGTATTAGACGATTCGCTGCACCATCAGCTCCAACTTGCTCACTGGCTTGCTCACTGGAGCGTAGCGAGGTCAACCACCATAGCTCTCGGCATAAACCGCGTAAAACCATGGGATTTTTTGATTCAGAAATTGTCCAGCAAGAGGCCATGCAGCTGTTTCAGGATTATCAATCGCTGGTGCAGCTTGGGGGTAACTACGGCAAGTTCGACCGTGAGGGCAAGAAAATGTACATTGCCCAAATGGAAGCGATGATGGATCGCTACCACATCTTTATGAAGCGTTTTGAGCTGTCAGAAGACTTTCAGGCCCAAATGACTGTCGAGCAGCTCAAAACCCAGCTGGGCCAGTTTGGCATGACCCCCGATATGATGTTTCAGCAGATGCACCAGACCCTTGAGCGCATGAAAGCTGAAATCGAGGCGTAGAAACTTTGTCCATTGACAGCATGCCAGAGTTGACTGCCGCCCAGGGCGAAGTACAGCACTACCGCCAGCGCCTAGACGGTCTGTTGCTCTACGGGAGCGTGTTTCAGACCTCCGTAGGAGAGGCTTTTGGGGCTCTGCTAGAGGCTCTGCAGGCGGGCGATGTGGCGCTCAGCTTGAGACGTTACGCCACTTGGTTTCAGGCGCTGGCCCACACGGGCGAGAGCTGGGGTGCCCACCTGCTGCGGCAAGTTGCCTACGCAGACAATCCTTTTACGGCCCAGGCCCAGCGCTGGGAGTACAGTGATTTACCTCAAGCCCTGGTCGCTGCCGCCCGCCACGACTTAGAGCAGCTCCAGGCCCTGTACCAGCTCAGCGGTGCCCAGGTGGCTGGGTGGGTACAGGCGATTGCGCATCTCCCTGAGCCTCCGGTAGCCTGGGCCGTGGCTGAAGCCGCTCCCCTGGCGCTGCCCCTGTCTACAGAGACCGTCTGGGCTGAGGCTGTTGCCGCCCTAGCCGCGCACTACCGCCGCCACGGCGCCGGGCTGTTTGCCCAGTATCGCGCCTTTAGCTGGCGCGCGGGGGCACTCTGTGGCATTGCTGAGCCCGACCCAATTCGCCTCGATCAGCTCACGGCCTATGAGCATCCGCGGCAGCAGCTGGTGCAAAATACCCTGGCTCTGCTCAAAGGCTATCCGGCCCTCAATGTGCTGCTCTACGGCAGTCGGGGGTCGGGCAAATCGTCACTGGTAAAGGCGCTGGTAAATGAGTACGCGCCCCAGGGCCTGCGCCTGGTGGAGGTGGCTAAGGGCGACCTGCAGGCCCTGCCCGAAATTGTGGGAGATTTGCGATCGCGCCCCCAGCGGTTCATTATTTTTGTCGACGACCTTTCCTTTGAAGAGGACGACGACACGTTTAAAGCGCTCAAGGTGGTGCTGGAGGGCAGCACCACAGCCCGCCCCGCCAACGTAGTAGTCTACGCCACCTCTAACCGTCGCCACCTGGTGCGAGAGTTCTTTAGCGATCGCCCCCGCCCCAGTGATCAAGACGACGTGCAGGCCTGGGATACGCTGCAGGAAAAGCTGTCGTTTAGCGATCGCTTTGGCCTTACCCTCACCTTTGAACCCGCCGACCAGCCCACCTATCTGACTATCGTTAGGCACCTGGCCCAACAGGCCCATATTCCTCTAGCCGACGATGATCTCACTGCCCGCGCCCTGCAGTGGGCCACCCGCCACAACGGGCGATCGGGCCGTGCCGCGCGTCAGTTTATCGACTGGCTAACGGCAGAACTGGGCTTGGCCCCTGGCTGTCCATAACGTTTAGAACGCAGAGGTTAGAGGCAATTAAAAAAGCGATCGCAGCCCATGCGATCGCTTCAAAACACCACTACCAGTTAAGCTTCTAAGCGGCTAGAGCTTTAGCGTTTTTCAGTACCCTGGTTGGGAGCGCCCTCTACACCAGTATTGCTGCTGCCACCTTCGGGTTGGGCTTCGTCTTTGCCATCACCTGCTTCGTACATGCCGGTGTGGCGCTGCATCGGGTCGAGGGGGGTGTTATACCCATCTTGCTCTTCACTGCTGCTCTTAGCTTTGCTCTTATCCTCTGACATAATATTGACCTCTATTAAGGTTGCTTTTACTAGGCTAGGGCGATCGCTGGTTTTCTCAATCCATCTCTGGAAGGGAGTTGCCCTAACCCAAAAGGAAGACGTTGCCCTTCCGCCGCTACTCCATGCACCGAGGGCTGGGGCACCAGAACCAAGGCCCAGAGAGTCATCTGTAATCGCCAGAATCTCGCAAACGACCCCTGCTGGAAGCAGCATTACCGACGATAAAATCGCCGAATCCGTGCTTGAGGAAACCTCAGCTAGTTCTGTATTGGCGAGCAGATTACACAAATGGGGCAAAAACTAGTGATGTTTAAGTATTTCTGAGACTTAATGCCCTTTCTTGAGACTACCGCTATGCTTGTTTCCATTGGAAAAGCAACCTAAGTGCTTTCCCAAACTAGGGTTATCACCATGCCTAAATACACCGTTGACGATGTCCTTGAGATTATTTGCAGTCTGAGCGTTGAAGAAAAGGCAAGCCTCAAGGCTCAACTGAGCACTGTGCTGGAAGCGGCGACTTCAGCGGACCGTGTCACCCAGCAAAGCCGGTCTATGTCTGTGGGCGGCAATTTTCAGGTTAGCGGTAGCGGTGTGACGGTTGATATGAGCCAGCGGCAGACGGTTGGTAATAGTTCCACCGACGGAAATGCCGATACCACCCAAGCCCTGCTGCAAGCCCTCGCTGCTCTTCAACAGCAGGTAATTAATTCTGCCAACTTGAACTCCATTGAAAAGGCGACCGCTAAGGTGCCGATCACCACGCTAGCCACTGAGCTGGAGAAAGAAAAACCCGATAAAGATTTGATTGATCAGTCAGTAGAAGCTCTGCGCAAGGGGCTGGCCGGGGTAGAAACCCTGGCCGAACCGGTAATGCGGGTAGCGGGCCTGGTGGCTAAAGCTATGGTGCTTCTGTGAACAATCCTGAGGCCGAACCGGAGCGCAACCCAGCATCCTCGTCTCAGGCCCAAGATGTGGCAATTGGGGGGAATTTTCAGGTCGATGGTGCGGGCAACAGCGTCGATTTCTCGCAAACTACCATTGACCAGTCCCACGCTCAGATCACCCACATTACCCAGGTGGCCTTTGACCAAGTCAAAGCCCGGCCCCTGAACCCGCGATCGCCTTACATTGGTCTGCGCAAGTTTGAAGTGCGCGATCGCGATTTGTTCTTTGGCCGCGATCGCATCCTGGTCCATCTGCAGGAGCGTCTGCAAGACCACTTTTTGCTGGTGCTAGGGGCCTCGGGCAGCGGCAAATCCTCGCTGATTCGCGCTGGGCTGATTCCCCAGCTGGCTCAGCAGCGGGGAGGCGGCTTTCGAGAGCTGATCTGCACCCCCGATCGCAATCCTTTTGAGTCGTTTCGGGCCAGCCTGACCAGCGCCGGCTACCGCCAGTCGGAGACGGAGTTTTTGCTAGCCAACCAGCCCGACAGCCTGCTGAAAGCCGCTCAAACAGTTAAGGCCAACGATGACGAATGGCTAGTTTTTATTGACCAGTTCGAGGAACTGTTTACCCTCTGCCCCAATGGGCTCATCCGCCAGCACTTTATCGACGGCCTAGTGAACTTAGTAGCAGGCGGTCTGCCTTCGGTAGATCTCGTGGTGGCCATGCGGGCCGACTTTCTCGATCGCCTCAGCGCCTACCCCGATCTCAGCGGCATTCTGCAGCGATCGGAGCTAATTACTGACCTGGGCGACGACGAGCTGCGGCTGGCCATCGAGCAGCCCGCCGCCCGCCACGGAGTAGTCTTTGAGCCTGACCTGGTGGCAGAAATTATCCAGGGGTTAAAGGGCCGAAACGCAACTGGCGAAGCCGAGCGAATTTCGCTGCCGCTGTTGCAGTACACCCTCAAGCTGCTGTGGGAGAGCAGCGGCGATCTGGGCGATCGCATCCTCCGCACCAGCACCTACCGCCAGATCGGTGGCGTGCGCGGTGCCCTTCAGCGGCGAGTTGACGAAATCTACAACGGCTTTTCCGTCGATGAGCAACAGGTAGCCAAACACATCTTTTTACAACTAGTTGACACCACCACCGCCGATGTGGGCACTACCGCCGTGGGCAAAGCCGTCAGCCGCCGCGCCACCCTCACCGAGTTTCGCGACCCCACCGAGCAAAAGGTGCTGCAGCAGTTGATCAATGCGAGTCTGCTGGTGAGCGATCGCCCCAGCCCCGACAGCAGTGCCGTGGTCGAGCTAGCTCACGAAACCCTAATCGACTCCTGGGATACCCTCAAGCGCTGGATCGAAGAAAGCAAACCTCTCATTCGCCTGCGCAACCAGCTCAAGGACGATGCCATGCGCTGGCACGACCTGCACCAGCAAAACTCAGCCCAGGCAGAGGCCGAACTGTGGCAGGGCAGCAAACTGCAATGGTTGATGGCTCAAAAGCAGGAGTTGCGCGATCGCTTCGGCAACTTCTGCTCTGAAGAAACCGCCTTTGTCACCGCTAGCGAAGCCCTCGCCGACCGAGGTCACCGCCGCGAAGTGCAGCGCCTGCGCCGCACCATCGCCGGGGTTGGCATTGCCTTGGCTGCCGTCAGCGGCCTAGCCTTTCTTGCCCTTAATCAGTGGATTCGCGCCGAGCAGGGCCAGATCAAAGCCCTTACCCAAACCACCAACGCTGAGTTCACCGCCAACCGCGATACGCTAACTCCGCTTTTGACGGCTCTAGACGCAGGCACTCGCCTACAGCGCATACCTGCCTTTCTGCGCCCCCCCGAACTTCAGGCTGATGTCATGACCGCTCTAGCCCAGGGCGTTTACTGGGTGCGCGAAAAAAACCGTCTCGAAGGCCACACTGATGGCATTGTTGCCGTTGCCTTTAGCCCCGATGGTACAACCATTGCCACTGGCAGCTACGATACCTCCATAAAGCTATGGGGTCTGGAAGGACAACCGCTGCCTGTCACTCTGTCCCATGACATCGCTGTTCTAGACGTCGCCTTTAACCCCGATGGGCAAATCCTCGCCAGTGCAGATGAGAGCGGCATCATCAAACTCTGGTCAAACCAAGGAGACCTCTTAACCCCCCCAATTCAAGCTCACAACGACTATATCCACAGTGTTCAATTTTCCCCTCAAGGCGAAAGTCTAGCCAGCGCTAGCCAAGACGGCACCATCAAGCTATGGGATGTTCAGGGTAACTTTCAGCAAACCATCCCAGCCCACAGCCAGCCAGTCCGAGACTTGGCTTTTAGCCCTAATGGTCGTGTCCTGGCAAGCGCCAGTGCAGACGGCACTATCAAACTATGGGAACGCAATGGTACCCCCAAGCGTTCACCCCTCATGGGGCATCAGGGTCGAGTGATGAGTGTTCAGTTTAGCCCAGAGACCAATCCAAACTGGTTAGTCTCTGGAGATGACCAGGGAAGTATTCGAATTTGGAAAGCCACAGGAGAACCTGTTCGGCTACTCACCTCTGACGATACCAGTGCGGTGCGCCAGGTTGCCTTCAGTGCCGATGGCCGCACAATTAGTGCTGCCCGTCACAGTGGAGCAATTGAGGTTTGGGATATGCAAGGCAGGCTGCTCACCACGCTGCTGGGGCACTCCTTGCCGGCCAACGGCGTCGCGTTTGGTCCCGATAGCACAACCCTAGCTTCGGCCAGCAATGACCAACGGGTCATACTCTGGGCTCTTAGCACAACCCCAAGACTCACCGTTCTACCCTCGCCTACAGAAGAAAACAGCCCAGTCTTTGGCCTAAATTTTAATCAGCAACAACCCCAGTTGGCCACTACTCAACAAGATGGACAAGCGGTGCTTTGGTCACTTGAAGACGGGCAAATGCCTCAGCCTCGGCTGCTACCCGATCCGGGTAAAGAAGGATGGAAAATTCAATTCAGCTTTCAGGGCGATCGCATTGTCAGTTGCGATTTAGATGGAACTATTCGCGTGTGGACAGCCAAAGGCGATCTCATCCGCACAATTTCTAAAGCCCATATCGGTGGTGCCTATGCAGTAAGCTTTAGCCCTCAAGGTAAGTATATTGCTTCCGGAGGTTACGACAAATTAGTTAAACTTTGGGATATTAATGGCAACCCACTTTTCTCATTGCCAGGGCATCAGGGCTTTGTCAGCTCACTAGCCTTTAATGCCCAAGGCACTCATTTAGTCAGCGCTAGCATCGATAACACCGCCAGACTTTGGGATCTGCAGACTCAAACACAGATTGCCACCTTAGAAGGACATCTAGCTCCCATTTGGAGCGTAGCTTTCAGCCCAGACAACAGCCTGATTGCTACCGCCAGTTCTGATAAAACCATCGGCTTGTGGGATCTCAACGGTCAACCAATCAGAACCCTTCGAGGACATACTGACACCATCAATAGCGTAAAGTTTAGTGAAAATGGCCAGCTACTTTACAGTGCCAGCAATGATAAATCCATTAAGGTTTGGCAAGCTAATGGTGAATTGGTCATGACCCTGCTTGGCCATGACAAAGCCGTCAACGCTCTCGACACCAAGGAGAATGTTTTGTCTTCTGGTAGCACTGATGGCCTTACAATTCTCTGGAGGCAGGAACCCAATTATCTCAGCCTAGATGATCTAATTCAGGAAGGTTGCGATTGGGCAAAAGACTACTTAGATAATCAAGCTAACACAGCCAAAAAGCTCTGTAGTAGATAATTCTATTAAAGACTCCATAAGAAGGAATCAAAATGGCTCAATCTAGCTCAAGTGCTCACTGGCAGAAAAAAGGATTTGGCTGGATTCCTGATTTGCCGGATATTGCCGATCCCAATCTAGGAATTGCTTTAGATAAAAAAACCCGCATTTTAACCCGTGAAGATATTGAAAATCTCGAGGATGTCGCTCAAAATTTGATCGAACTCCTGCATGAAAAAAATATAGCAGGCTCTGAAAAACTTAAAGGAATATCTAATAAGATTCTTGGAGAGACTCGCTTTCCGGAGGTCAAGGTCTACAAAGTCCTTAAAAAAGGGTACCCCTTTCAAGAGAAAGAAGTCAGTCAACTCAAACAGGCACTCTGCTGGCTCTACGAAGACAAGCTGAATGACTCTCCTACTCCAAATTCAAAGAGTAAAGGCAAGGAAAAAACGGCTAAAAAATCTAGCAGCGAATACATTTTTGAAAAACTAAGAGACAAAGAAACACGTTTCAAATGGCTTCAGAATCCTACCTTTGATGATCAGCTCGAAAAAATTGTTCAGCATTTTCAAGGTCAGAATAACCTGATTCAAGATGGAGTTGTTGGCTTAATTACCCATAAGGCACTCGAAGAAAGAATTGAAAAAGCTTCGACCAGCTATCAAAGAGTTGATTTGTTGTGCCCGTCTTCTATAGTTCCTCATGAGGTTCTAGGAGAAATCTTTCAGCATCTTACCTATATCTGGCTGCACTCAAGGTTTGATAACTGCATCTCTAATATATTCAAAGGCTTCTTCGAGAACTATGAGGTGAATTCAAATAGAAGTAAAAATGTCAACAAGATTAAGACGGAGCTTAAATTCATTGCAAAAGAGAAAATTCAACATCTTGGTCTTGAATTTCGACGAGAAATAGAGGAGTTGCCTCAACAGTCCGAGATGGATTTTTCTGCACCACTTGCAAGCTTACTAGAAAATCTTGATCTACTAAAAGATATGTTGGTCTTAAGGTCTGGGGAACTGACCCAGATCCAAACAGCCAATAATTCGGAGATCGGACATTCAAACGCTGAGGTGCCAGATCCTAGCATAGCCATCGCCCCTGCGGTAAACGAGCCAAATCCTGGTAATTATCTATCTATACTTCAAAATCTTCAGACAGAATTGGAATGGGCTCTTAATGATTGTTTAGGCAGTCTAAAAAAAACTGAAGAAATAGAATCCAGTATATTGCCTGACAAACCAATTTTGGGGATCGAAGACAGCTTTATTTGCTACAGAGCAAGCGATTTTGCGACGCAGTTTAATCGCTGGTTTCATGTTATTGAACCTTTTATCTCAGCCATCTTTCAAATTCTTTCTCCCCTGGCTAACTTCGATAACTATAAGCAAGCTGTTAATGCTGGATTTGATAGGCTAGATAGCTGCCTTCAGCTCTACCAATTAGAATATGCTTCAACATTGACAACCTACAAAGAACTACTGCTTGAGTCAACTTCACCGCAAACTCAGGATCAAATTGAAGAACTTCAATCAATCCGAAAAACTATTGTTGACCTATTTCAAGAAACCTTAGCAAAAATTGATCGAGTTCAAAATGAAAATCTTAAATTTAGGCCCTTAATCCTGGAGTCGTTACAAGATTCTCTGAAGTATGATGTAGAGAGTTGTGCGGGAATGGGGATGGCAGATCAGAACGATGATTTGGCAACCCTTCTCAGTAAACGATGGTTAGGGTATACGAAAGAAGACCCTAACGCAGATGACTCTTGGTTTAATAAGACGCTAAGGCAGTTAGAAGGCAAATTAGAAAACCTAAAGCTGGGATCTGACGCCAAAAATATTCTGAGACCCCTAGCTCTAAACTTTTATCAGTCAAAGCTGTTTTCTCTGTCGGATGAACTTCCCTACCTGAATAAAAAAGATGGATCAGCGATAAGTGACTTTTTAGATAAAATCTTCGCTGCGAATAGAAAAGACATCGAAACCTATGATTGTTTTTTTAGGTTTTTGAAGGATATTATTCAAGCTAAGTATAAAGTTAATCCAGTAAAATCTGATGCCCAAGCAGCTAGCGATCGCAAGGTCAAAGCTGGTGAAGCCAGGCAAATAAACAAATCCCAATTGGCAGAGTTAGTTTCTTTTTTAAGTACTAAGAAGGAAATGTTCGAAATTCAGGATGGCAGTTTTACTGCTGCCAAATCTTCGGCTTCTGAGCAGGAGGTGAAGCCTTCTCTCCTTGACCCGACGATTTTGCAATTGCCCATAAGTTCGAGCTTAATGAGGAAATCTAATCGAAAACCTCAAGCAAAAAAATCAGCGGAGATTCGCGAATCTCGAATTTCGTATTATTTCTTCTTGCCCAGTTTAGTTGATCTGAGCTACTGGTTTTCACCAGTTGAAGATCAGGGCACTGTTAACGCCTGTACTGCTTTTTCGGGGGTTGCTCTTTTAGAGTATTTTGCCCAAAGACGCTACGGGAAGTACACAAATTTGTCTGCTAAGTTTGTGTACAAGACAGCACGAAATCTAATGAATCGTATTGATGATACTGGTGCATCAGTACGACAAACAATGAAAGCGCTCGTTTTATTTGGAGTTCCCCCTGAAGAAGCTTGGCCCTGGCATCCTGAAGATTTTAACGAGGAGCCACCGGCTTTTTGCTATGCCTACGCTCAAAGCTATCAGGCTCTTAAATACTTTCGATTAGATGCAGCTAATACTGGTGCAAACGAGAATCTAATTGCCTCCCGTGAATTATTACTATTTCAAATTAAGGCAGTATTAGCAGCGGGATTACCCTGTATTTTTGGTTTCACTGTTTATAGTTCTTTCTACAGGGATAAAAATCTTCGACGCGGTTATATTCCCTATCCCAGCGGTCGAGACCAGGTTGTGGGAGGACATGCGGCAGTAGCTGTTGGTTATAACGACTACAAGCATATTGATCGCACAGATGGCGAACCGGCAAAGCCAGGGGCCATTTTAATCCGCAACTCCTGGGGGCCAAACTGGGGAAACAGCGGCTATGGTTGGATGCCTTACGACTATATTCTGGATGGTTTAACCGCAGACTGGTGGTCTTTGCTCAAATCAGAGTGGTTTGATGGAGGTGCGTTTGGTCTAGGAGCCATTGATCCAGGCACTTCGGGGGGAACACGAGGTTCTGGTTAGCTCGTCTTATTGCTTTTCTGGCTCGCCAAGCCTATCTCCTGATTAGCCCTGTCAACCTGCAGAATGTCGGTTTTGTACTTAGGGTTTCTTCATTGCCAGGGTGAGGCCATCTGCGATGGGTATCAAGCTGGCGACAACACGATCGTCGTTGTGGATCGCGTTGTTGAGGCGGCGCAGCGTATTGGTGCGGCTGTCGGTTACGGCGGGGTCGGCTACCTGCCCCGACCATAGTACGTTGTCTAGAGCAATCAATCCCCCTGGTCTAACCAATTGCAGCGCCAGTTCGTAGTAGGTGGGGTAACCGCTTTTGTCGGCATCGATAAAGGCGAAGTCAAAGCTGTTGGCTTCGCCAGCTTCAATTAGCTGGGTCAGGGTGTCGGTGGCGGGGGCAATGCGTAGGTCGATTTTGTCGGCAACTCCGGCTTTTTTCCAGTAGCGGCGGGCGATCGCCGTATATTCCTCACTCACATCGCAGGCCACAAGTTTGCCTTCAGGCGGCATGGCTAGCGCCACTCGCAGGGCGCTATAGCCCGTAAACACACCCACCTCCAACGCCTTGGTCACCCCCAACAGCCGCACCAGCAGCGCCATAAACTGCCCTTGCTCGGGGGCAATCTGCATTTGGGCCATGGGGTGCTGGGCGGTTTCGTGGCGTAGGGCGGTCAGTACCTCAGGTTCGTGTACCGAGTGCTCAACTAAGTAGCGGTAGAGGCGATCGTCAAGGTTGAGGGTTTGGTTGCTCATTGCCGCAGGAATAGGTAGAGGGCCGGGGCAAATAGGAAGAAAGTCAGCGGTTTTGCCGGGGCTAGCCCAGATCTGCTTTACCATAGCACCGCAGGCGTTAAACCTGACTCGGCCACTTGACTCAGTCAGCTTGGGGGGCCTGGGTGAGGCTAAGTCTTAGGCCTAGGGGAGAATACGGCCATGGACACAGACTCAGTGGTGCAAATCTCGGCCATGACCGGATGGATTATTGGCGTCAGCCACAGTAAAGATCGCGGTTACCAGTGTTGGATTGTCAACCCTGATTTGGACGTGTTGAGCGATGGCACGTTCTACACTACCAGCAGCGCCGCTATGTCGGCGGGGCGGGCTTTTGTTGAGCGCTACAGCTAATAGCTCAGTTGGGCAGCCAGTTCTGGGGCGACCGCAAGATTTTGAAATAGACCAGGCTCGCTGCGATCGCGGTATAGGCCCTAGAGTTAGTCAAGTCAATTAGCCAATCGCGCCGCTCGTTCGACTCGCGATCGCAAGTCGCCGCCTCTGTTATGCCACACCATACCGCGCGCACAACACCTGTCTCATCTGCTTCATATTGCCGGGCAGGTCAGTTTTCATTGCCTGCTCGATGAGAAAAGACGGGACTGGAATGGTGGGGGCAGCCTGCACCGAGTAGCTCAGCAGGGTGCCCTGGCTGAAGTCTTGCAGGTGCAGATCGGCCGCAAAATGAGAAAAGGTGCCCTGCTCTAGGCGAAACTGAATTGCCTCGCAGGTGGTCTCGACCACCTTGAGGTAGATCTCGACCTGGGCGGTGAGCAGCATAAACCCCTTGCGCCCGACCTGGTAGAGGCGGCGGTAGCGCTGGGTAGCCGTTTTTACGGTCTCGAGCACTTCGCTATGAACAATATTAGGAAAATACTGGGTCCAGCAGCTGTAGTTGGTCACCTGGGGCCAAATTTGCGGCCGCGCTAGGGGCACGTACATGTGGGCTGTTACTGCCCCGCCATCCCGGTTAGTCTGAGATTTGAGCAACACATCTCCCCGCAGTAGGGCGATCTGGTCGCCGGGAGAAAACTGGGCTAAAAAACCGTTGGCGGGTCTAAACTCGTGGATTACCCGTGCTTTGCTAACTACCACCGCTCTACTCCTCCTAAGGACGCGACCTGATCCCGATGCTGGGGACCGTGACGACCAGTCTATTGAAGACAAGAGTCACAGATGGGTTCCCCCAAGCGATCGCAGAACCCAGCACCATCGGCCGCCTAACTTGCTACCGTGGTAACGCTGGGTTAGTGGGCCAATGCTACCGCTGTGCCGCTGGTTTTTCTATTAAATGCCAGACAGTTCTGAGGCGGGGAGAAGCGGTAGTATCATTACGGTGCTTTTACCAAGGGCCATCCGTATTCCCCCGTAACCCATTGAAAGCTTTATAAATGGAGACATTGCTGCTATGGGTCGTCGTCGCTACCCGCTGCAACCGCTGACCAAAGTATTTTTGGCTGCCCTAGGGCTAACGGCCATTTTGTGGGTCTTGCGCGGTCTGTCGGTGCTGGCCTTTTTGCCGGGTCTAGTGATCTGGCTGCTAATTTTGGTTTGCTTTGGTTTGGGCATCGTCAGCAGCCTACAGCGGATTCGCTAGCAGATGGTCGGCGGGCCAGCGCCAGCCCCCATTCACGTCTAGACTCAGCCCCCAACGGCCCCCTCAGTCGCGGCGATTAATTTTGAACGATTCGAATGACGGGGGCGATGGAGGCGATGGTGGCATTCCCCAGGGGCGGCTAGCTATGCCCCGGTGGCGCAGGGCGCTGAGATTGACCTGCGCCCCCACGGGCACAAGCAAAATTAGCCCATAGAGCGCCCCCAAGTTGAGGCCGAGGGCCAGCAGTAACCCGTAGGCTAGCTCTTGGCCAGCCAGCCAGGCTAACCCCCAGTGCCGCAGCCCCAGCCCAACTAGCCCCAGCAGCAGCACCAGTCTAACGCCGGGCCACAGGGGTAGACCCGGTGCCCAGCGTCGGGGGGCTAGGCGATAGACCACGGCCAACCCCAAGGCGATACTGGCTAGGGCGATCGCCCATCGACCCAGCCGCCCGACTTGTGCGGCTAGTCCAGGTTGAGGCCCAGCCGCTCCTTTGGTCAGGCTAAAGACCAGCCCCGCTAGCGCCAAGCCCAGAAGCGTCACCCCCCAGGGCAAGAGTCGGGTGCGCCAGTTTACAGGCCGAGGCGAGCCGCCGTCGTAGGCAATGGCCACCAGCTGAATTAGCTTTTGACTACCGGCTACCAGGCACAGCCATGCTCCCAGACCCAGCAGGCCGAGCCCCCAGCGGCCGAGCAGGTTGACATTGGCGTCTACAGGGGCGATCGCAGGGCTGGTTTGCAGCCCCTGGGCCAGGTGCTCCGCCCCCAAGGGCAGTGGCAGGGCCTGATGTTGCTCCAGGTGCAGCAGCACAAAGCTGAGCCCCAGTAGCCCCAGCAGCCAAAGAAATGCGATCGCCGCCGCCACCTCAGCCCAGCGCGATCGCGCCGCCTGTAGCCACACCTCTCGCCAGAGCCGACCGTTGCCGTAGAGGGCCACCGTACTGGCCCAAACGGCCGGACTAAGGTAATTCAAAAACCGCTTAATCATGGCCCCTATCTTGCCATAGGCAAGGGCTTTAGGTGATGGCTCCTAGGCGCGACAAACCAGGCGCGACAAACTAGGCGCGATAAACCGGGAGAGTAAAATAGAAAGAGCTGCCTTCGCCTGGGGACGAGTCAACCCAGATTTGGCCATAGTGAGCGCGAACAATGCGCTGACAGAGAGCCAGCCCCAGCCCGTAGCCCTCCTGGGTAACGTCGCGCTGGAGGCGATAGCTTTCCTCAAAAATTTTGTCGCGGTTCTCGGCCGGAATGCCAGGCCCAGTGTCGGTTACTGAGACCTGCACTTTCTGCGTTGTGCGGTGGAGCGCCACAATGGCGACTTTGCCCTGCTGGGGTGTGTACTTAATCGCATTGTCGAGCAGGTTGGTAATCACCCGCTTGACCTGGGTGCCGTCGGCATAAACCGTCGGCAAATCTTGCGGAATTTCAGTAGTGATCACTTGCTGCTTCTCGCGCAGCCGATTTTGAAACGCGTCTACCACCTCCAGACAGAGTGCGGATAGATTGAGCTCCTGGGGCACAAGCTGAAGCTCCATTGAAGCCCCGCGAGCGGCCTTGAGAATGTCAGTAATCATGCGGTTGATAGCTCGAATTTGAGTCTTCGCATGCTTGAGCAACTGGCCAGTAAGCTCGGGCTTGAGGGTGAGGGTGCGGGCCTGGTTAGGGGCGTAGCCCAGCTCCAGGGTTTCGATCGCGATAGAGGCAGCGGTCAGCGGGTTGCGCAGGTCGTGGGCCATCATGGCGATGATGCGGTCTTTGAAGCGCAGCTGGGCCTCAAGTTCTTCGCGGGTTTGGTTGAGCCGAAAGATTTCATCGGAGAGCTTCATCAGCTCAGCAGAATAGCTGAGGGGGTTCTCCTGCTCGGTCAGCAGATCGGCCGACTGATTGGGGGCAGCGTCGGCCAGCTTGATGGCGTCGAGATGCTCCTGCTGCCACTTGGGCCACCATCGCTCCAGCTGGTTGACGATGTCGCTACCGGCCAGCATTTGCTGCGGGGCCGGAGCAATTTTGATCAGCGCAGGACTGGCCACTAGCTTGTAGTGCTCGGCCAGGTAGGGCTGCTCGCCAATGTCAACCACATCTAGGTTGAACTCAAAGTGATCTTCCAGGGTTTTCAGATACTGCCTGATCTGGCGCATCTGCCGGGCCAGGCTGGGCCGCTTATCGATAAACAGCAGCAGCTTGAGGGGCACCCGAACATCGTCGAAGGAAGTGGAGGAACCCTCCATTACTATCTCCTAAAAGTCTGAAAACCAGTTTCCGTTCATTGATTTTACCTTGACTACCAGGCTCTCTACAGCCCAATCTAAACCCGTTTTCGGGGTTAGGGAAGAACCAGCGCGATCGCAACCAGTTGCCAAGCTGGCCCATAGGAGGATGTCCTTTTTGGGCATTGGCCTGAAACTAGACCCAGCGGCAAAACATTGCGCAGTAAGCGTAATCACCTACGGGATGAGCGCAAAACTGCGGTTAAACCGACCTGTTAGTAAACTGCCTAGTAAACTACGTCCTACCACTAAAAAGAGTTGTTACGGTTCGCGCCAAAGCAATAGGCCAGGTTACCGAGGTCTACTACATTTAAAAAGTAGGGTGAAATCCTTGAAAAGCCTGTGGAGCAAGCCTTTAGAGGGTTGAGGTTGAAGGGTTGAACGAGGGTCAGGAGAACGCTAAAGAGCATTGAGTTGCCGCCGCCGCGTAGTTTTCTCCGCAACTGTTTAGTAAGTCAAAAGCATTGGATGAAAGGGGGTAAGGAATGGGTATCAAAATGTTGCAATCCAAACTATTTTCCTGCCTGGTAAAACCATTTTTAAGCCAGGGGCAGCACCGCGATCGCCATTCCCTGTCATACCTGTTTGTTGGTGCGGCAGCGGCAGCGGCCCTAGGGGCTATTGTCCCCGCTCAGGCCCAAAGCGTCGCTCCAGAATCGGCGTCGGAGACGACGGTGGCGCAAACCGCTGCCGCACTGCCCGAGGCGGGTCGCTACCTGTTTGGCCAGGTGCCTGAGCCCGACCAAATTGGCCAGGGCTACGTGGTACTTGAGCGCACAGGCGATCGCGTCTATGGCGCTTTGTATTACCCCAGCTCATCCTTCGACTGCTTCTATGGCGAGGTAGAAGGCACCGAGTTGGCCATGACCATCATCAATAGCTACGACCAGCAATCCTATCCCTACAGCCTGGCTCTGGCCGACGGACCTGCTGTGGCCTCCAGTAGCGCAGTGGGAGATATAGCTCCCTTTGGGCTAGACGGCTTCTTTGCCATCGATACCGTTAGTGATAACGACCATCGCATGCTCGAAACCTGCCGCGCAGCTGTGGCTCCAGAGTAAACCCAGAGCAACTTGGGTTAGGCGTTACCCAGTTGACGGTTCAGCCAGGAGCGCTAGTCTATGCTTATAGCTCCTTTATTACCGTTGCAGGTCGCGTGAACGCAGCAGAACAGGCTAACAGTATCGAGTTCGCCAGCAAAATAGCCGCCGTGGTGGGCCTTTTCAAAGCAGAGTTGCCCGACCTGCGGGCCGATCTCAAGCCCTGGGCTAACGATCCCGATACTCGTGATCTAGTTGATCCTGACTCGATCGATCTGGGGTTTCACTTCCCTGGAGTCAGTCGGTTGTTTCAGTGCCGCAGCCTGCTGGTGCAGATTCGCCTGTACACCGACCCCGATGCAGGGGATAGCCAAACTTGCCAAAGGGGTGATTCCCGAAGGGAGCCCTCCGCCAATTGTCGCGTCATTGGCCTTGACCTAGCTGGCTTCGACCACCGTGGCAAACGCTGGACACTGTCCACTATCGACAACTGGGCCTTCTCCGGCGATGTTACCCCCGACCCGACCGGTCGAGAACGGCTGCGCCGCTGCTGCCGCCAGGTATTCGCCTTGTTCAACATGCCTTCAGAAATGGGCTAGACTTTAGCCTGGAGTTGCCTACGTCCTGTAGCTCTCACAACAAATTCAAATCACATCACCCTGATTCCAACCAAGTGGTCTGCCTGGGGGCATACGGTGTTTGCCCAGCCCAACCGGGTCTAGAAGGCGGATTCAGGAGCAGTTGTAATGACCGCCGCCAAACTTGGGGATCAGTTCTAGCCATCGCCAGGAGGGTTAGGACATGCCGGAGTTTCTGAAGCGATGGCTATACGCCAGGTCGCTGCCCGAGCTTTCGCCATTGGCGGTTACCGTTGTCCCGAGCGACCTAGCCACCGCTATAGTACCCCACTGCTACCAGCCGGTTCTGAGTCCCTGAAGCCTCATCGTCTCCTGCAACACTCCCATATAGCCGCTGGGGATCACCTCCGCTGGGTCGCTAACGGGGGTATTGGGAGACACCAGCCAGCCAGCCGTTACCCCTGCTGCAGCCCCCGCCTGCCACTCACCGTAGTGAACGCGGGTGGACGCATTGGCAATGTGGGTCGTGGCCATGGCCTTACCACCCATGAGCACGTTGTCGACGCCCTGGGGAATCAGGCTCTCTAACGGAATTTGCACCGGTTTGACGCGAGGCTCCTGGGCCGGAGCGCTTACCGATTCTC
This sequence comes from Nodosilinea sp. LEGE 06152, assembly GCF_015207525.1. Classification (GTDB taxonomy): domain Bacteria; phylum Cyanobacteriota; class Cyanobacteriia; order Phormidesmidales; family Phormidesmidaceae; genus Nodosilinea. The sequence goes on along the minus strand of NZ_JADEWR010000003.1, from coordinate 471,220 downwards.
CCGAGGGCAACCAGTTGCGGTAGCGACAGCCGTGAATATCGATCGCGTAGTGGGTGAGACCCACGGCGGTAGGACTAAAGTTCCGCTGGCCAGGAAAGTCGTAGCGGAGATCGTTCTCACGAATCATAAACTCGTCTTGGCCGTAGGCCGCGCGGCCCACGATTCGGCGGCCTTCGCGAAAATAAGGCACCATACTGAGCCCTGAGCGCGTGCCCATGGGGCTTTCGTCTCCGTAGAGATAGGCTAAGGGATAGTCTGGACCAGACTGAGTTTCAAGTAGCCAGCGAGCAAAGGTGAGGGCGTTTTCTTCGCCAAATTTAAGGGCCGACTGCGACAGGCCCCCCATCCAGTTTTGGTGTTGCCCAGAGGCTTCTAAGGCGGCGGCGTTGAGCACCAGGGGTGTGTCCACCCAGTTCCAGTCGTTGCCCCGGTTCCAGTTGATCATGGAGATATCGCCGGGGGCCGGGGCGCTGGTGTAGGGGTTGCCGCGCGTCTGGCTGACGATGCGCCGGTAGTTAAACACGCTCTTGCCCGCAAAAAACGGAAACCCTTCTAGGTCAAAGGTGGACTCGTATTCGTGGAGGGCGTAGGTGGGCTGGAGCCGCGACAGCGCCGCTAGGCTATCGCCGCCGTCGTTGTGAATGCCGATCGCAAACGGGTAGGTAAAGGCCTGGGTACAGTCGGGGTTGTCGAAGGCGGCGGCATTGGGCTCGCCAGTGGTCGCCTTTGACTCAGACCCTAGGCGGTAGGGCACCTTGGCCCAGGCCACCAGCTCCCCGGTATCGGTAGCGTCAATCACAATCATGCGCTGACCGGGAGGGGCCTGCAGCTTAACAGACACGCGGTCAAACTGGGCCGTAGGTGACCAGCTGTACCAGTCGGCTAGCTCCTCAGACAGCCGCCCCTTGGGTTTATAGGCAGGATCTTTGGGAATCCGTCGCACCCCGTATACCGCTGTGATGCGGCGACCTGTGGAGTCGAACTCAGCTCCTTTAAAGGCGGTCATGGCAGCCCATCGGCTGGCCGGAGCGCTGGGCTTGGTATCGGCTAAAAACTGCTCAGCGGCCTTGGCCCCTACCTCGGGTGGAAAACACAGGGTACCAACCCAACAGCTGTTGATGTCGGCAACCGATCGCGAGGTACCGCTGGGGCTCCAGCTGGGTAGCGCGGCCACCTGCTGTTTGATAATCTGGCGAAACCGCTGCCAGCTGGGGGAAAGGTTGTTGGCCTGGCGCATTCTCAGCGACTCGTCTAGCGCTGATACCCCCTGGGAGCTGACCTGGCCCCCCAGCCACGGAGCAACTTCAATCAGGCAGGTGGTAGCGCCATTGGCCATGGCGTGGGCCGCGGCGGCTACGCCCCCCAGCGAGCCTCCTACCACGGCTACCTGGCATTCCCAGACTTCCTCGAACTGGGGCAGAGGGTCGATCTGAGGACGGCCGTTAAAGGCCAGGGGCTGGGGCACACGCCGCAGCTTGAGGGCGGGTGTAATTTCACCGCCTGCCCCAGGCGAGGGGGTGGGCGACCAGCGAGAGGCGCTGAGCCCGGCGACGGCCCCCACGCCAAACATGGCGGCGGCCAGCCCCGATAGATAACGCCACCTGTAGCGCCGTTGCCCTCGACTGTGTCGCTGAATTTGTCTGCGATCGCCCTTCACACCAAGTCCTACCCAAATCTAGTTGACACTGCCAAGGTTTTAGCACACCTTCTCTACCTGCGATCGCCCTTTGGCATGCTCTGTTACAGGCCGCACCAGGTTAAATGAACCTGGTAGAGTAGCCACAGATTTGCTATGGCCTGGCCCTATGATTCCCGACCCGACCTTTGCTCCTCCCCCCTCCACGGCCGATTCGGTGCCCTATGCCTCCTCCGGTAGCGCAGCTGCGGCAGAGACAACGTCGCTCTTATCGGTAGAAGCGGTGCAAAAATACCTCAATCGATCGCGGGCCTCGGTGTACCGCTACGCCAACACCGACCCCGACGTTCTCAACCCCCCTTACGACCAAACCAAGCTCAACCCGGAAGTGCGCCGCGACAAAGACGCCCCCCTGGAGTTTCGTCCCCAAGAGGTACGTCGGTTTGCCGAAGAAGTGCTAGGCCTGCACCCCACCATTCAGGTACAGCCGCCCGAAGAAACCCTCACCCACGACCTGATGCGGCAGATGCTGCAAGAACTGCGAGCAATCCGCGAGCTGCTGGAGCGGCAGGGGAAGCAGGGGTGAGGCGCTAGGAGGATGATTCGACGAGGAGATAGGGAATGAGGAGCGATTTAGGCTGTTTCTGACGGTTCACCCGTCAAAACCTCATATTTCTCACCTTTCTTATCCTTCCCCTCCTCCTCCCCTATGTCCCTTCTGCGGCGTAATATCCGTAACTCCTGCAAACGGTCGGGAATGCTAAAGTCAGAAGTGGTTTAAACCTGTAGGCTAAATTTAGCCATAAGTTAAGCCCTGGGGGTGATCAACGTCATGGATTGATTGCTATAACCTTGCATTATGGTCGTGATGGAACTATTTTCCGCCTCATTGTCGTCGATAATCTCGTCCATGAAGAGCGCACGATAGCGGTAGCCTCAGCCGAGGCCTACCGATGACGGTTGGATATGCGGGATTGTTTGGGCTTTTGTGGCTCTGCCTCAACCTCAAACTGCGATCCCTTGTTGATTTCTGTAACTGCATGTATGGATTCTGCTAGTCAACCTGACACCCCTGCGGGGGAACCTCCTAGTCCTTCATCGAGCGTATTGGGTGTGTTAATCGCGGTATTGACGCTAACGTTGCCGCTGTTTATAGTCGCCCATTTTTCATCGGCCACAGCCAATCTCGAACAGCCCCCGGCCTTTGCGGTACCTGCTTCGGCGGGGCGTTAAGCCACCTAACCCATTGGAAACCCAGTGATCGAGCCATTGACCTAAAGCAGAGCTCAAGCGCGGGCACAGCTTCAGCCTCTTCTCCGCGATCGCCTAACCCCCAGGGCTGTGGCCTAAACCTTGCGGAAAATGAGTCATCGCCCCGTAGAATACTATGTCGGAAGGGCACTTGCTAGAGCCTGGCCGCTGTTTCTCGCGGTGTAAGGCTCCAAGCGGGCTGCCGTCTCTGTGATGTGTATTTGTTATCCATTGGAGTATCGTTGTGGACTTATCCCGTATTCCAGCTCAGCCCGAGCCTGGACTGATTAACGTGCTGGTGGAGATTACCGGCGGCAGCAAAAATAAGTATGAATTCGATAAAGATCTAAACGCCTTTATTCTCGACCGGGTGCTATTTTCGTCGGTGAAATATCCCTACGACTACGGCTTTGTGCCCAACACCCTGGCCGACGATGGCGATCCCCTAGACGGCATGGTGCTGATGGATGAGCCGACTTTTCCGGGCTGCGTGATTGCAGCGCGGCCCATCGGCATGTTGGAAATGATCGACGGTGGCGATCGCGACGAGAAAATTCTCTGTGTGCCCGCCGAAGACCCTCGCTATACTAACGTGAAGTCGCTGGATGATGTGGCCCCCCACCGGCTAGATGAGATCGCTGAATTCTTCCGCTCGTACAAAAATTTGGAGAAGAAGGTAACCGAAATTTTGGGCTGGCAGAATGTGGATAAAGTCGCGGCACTGGTAGAGCAGTGCGTGGCCGCAGCTAAGTAACGCTGCATTTCATAAAAGCTAAAGAAGGCGCGGCTTAGAACTCTAAGCCGCGCCTTCTTGTCGATTAAAAACTCAGCTGAAGGGCTATCCCCACCGCCTAAAACAGCAGGAATAAGCCGATCAGGTTTAGTAGAGTTCTTCTTCTTGGTGGGTCAGGATGGTGCAGTCAGAGGTGGGGTAGGCAACGCAGGTCAACACATACCCAGCGCCAATCTGGTCATCATCCAGGAAGGACTGATCGGATTGATCGACGCTACCAGCGGTAATTTTACCGGCGCAGGTGGAGCAAGCCCCAGCCCGGCAGGAGTAGGGCAGATCTAGGCCCTGCTCTTCAGCGGCATCAAGAATATAGGTATCGTCGTCAACGTCGATGGTTTGGTTGAGCCCTTCAGCTTCGTTGATCAGCGTAACCTTGAAGGTTGCCATGGTGCTATCCTCTCGTCAAATACAGATTCCACGTCGATCTATAAACTACAGAACAGCCTTGGGATAAGGTTTCCAGGATTTGCTCTGAGTAGATCTAACACAATCTTGATACTACGGGAAAACCTGAAGCCTGTCTTGCCTTTTTGCGGCTTGGCTGAACGGGATTCGTAATCAAACCGATTAGTAATGGATTGGTTTGCTTATGGGTTTCAGGATCCTAAACGATAGGTAGTGGCCATAAGCCTAACCAATGCCCAGTAATTGGTCTCCAGTAATTGATCTAAAGGGCCTAATAAAATTGGGGCAGACTGACCGTCAACCTGCCCCAATCGTAGGTGAAAAAAACAACCTACATCGACTGGTTGCGCGTAACGCCTTGGTAGGTCACTTCAACCTGATGACAATGACCCTGCTGACGGTGCATCTGCCGTCCCACTCGTCTGTTTTCTTAGGGCTAAGACTTACGGCTGTTTTCGGCCATTTGCAGGTTGAACTCGGCCTGAGTTAGCAGGGCCGCGACCTGGCAGGCGGCATCGGGAGAAAGGGCAGGCTGGCTTTCAGATAAAAAATCAAGGTAGCCATTGAAGGTGCGCATGATGATTTGCTTGTTTTGCAGCATGGTTGATCTCCTCAAAAAGGCTGGGCTTGCGGACCGAATCTGCCCCATGATAGAAGCTGCCCAACCCCAATTGCTAATGTCGTTATACTGAATATTCGCTGATTGAAGCCGTTTGGAGAGGACGTTAGGGCTGCATCTATGGCCGATTTAGTGTTGTTTTGGCACCGCCGCGACCTGCGATTGGGCGACAACGTGGGCTTGAGTGCGGCGCGCGATCGCACCCCCCAGGTGGTAGGCGTCTTTTGCCTTGACCCCGGCATTCTTCAAAACGGCGACGTAGCCCCGGCGCGGGTGGCCTACATGATTGGCTGCCTGGAGGCGCTACAAACAGCCTATACCCAAGCGGGCGGGCAGCTGTTAATTCTTCAGGGCGACCCGGGCCAGAAGATTCCGGCGCTCGCTCAAGCCCTAGAGGTCGATGCGATCTACTGGAACCGCGATGTAGAACCCTACTCGCGTCAGCGCGATACCAGTGTGGCCCAGGCGCTTAAGGAAGCTGGTATCGAATTTCACACCACCTTTTGGGATCAGCTGCTGCACGCCCCAGGGGAGGTTCGCACCGGGGCGGGAGAGCCCTACAGTGTTTACACCCCCTTCTGGCGCAACTGGATTCAGCAAGCTAAAGCCGCGCCCCTGCCCACGCCCGAGGGGCTGACCCCCCTGAGTGCCGAGCAGCAGCAGGCGGCGGAGAAGGTGGGCTGCATTGCGCTACCCAGCGCCGCTGATTTGGGCTTCAGCTGGCAAAATGGATTCCCCGTAGACCCTGGAGAGCAGGGGGCACTGGAGCGACTAGAGGCATTCTGCGACGATGACCGCGCCGTAGCTGCCTACGACGAGCAGCGCGACTTTCCCTTTGTAGATGGCACCTCGCGCCTGAGTGCAGCGCTGAAGTTTGGGGCCGTGGGCATTCGCACCGTGTGGGCTGCCGCCGATGCCGCCTACAGCCGCAGCCGCAGTGACGAAACCCGCGATAACGTGCGCACCTGGCAACAGGAGCTGGCCTGGCGCGAGTTTTATCAGCACGTGATGTACTTTTTCCCGGAGCTAGCCGATGGCCCCTACCGGGCTCCGCTAAAAAACTTTCCCTGGGTCAACAATGAAGACCACTTTGCTGCCTGGTGTGAAGGGCGCACCGGCTACCCCATTGTCGATGCCGCCATGCGCCAGCTCAACGAGATTGGCTGGATGCACAACCGCTGCCGCATGATCGTGGCCAGCTTTCTGACCAAAGACCTGATTGTCAACTGGCAGTGGGGCGAGAGGTACTTTATGCAGCACTTAGTGGATGGCGATCTGTCGGCCAACAACGGCGGCTGGCAGTGGAGTGCCTCCAGCGGCATGGACCCCAAACCGCTGCGGATTTTTAACCCCGCCAGCCAGGCCCAAAAGTATGACGCGGAGGCCGAATACATTCGCCAGTGGGTACCCGAACTCAGGTCGCTGGATACCGGAGCCCTAGTGACTGGGAAGATCGCGGCGGGCGATCGCGGCGATTACCCCGCCCCCATTGTCGACCATAAAATACAGCAGGCCCTGTTCAAGGACAAGTACAAAGCCCAAAGAGCCTGATCGGATTTTGTTTTGGGGCGATCGCTATCGCCGCCGCCGGGGGCGCACAATGCCAAACAGCAGCCACAGGCCAAAGAAGCTGGCTGCTGCAAACAAAACAATGCTGAGAATCTGCCCCTGGGGCGACTGACGGCCCGTGGCGACGATCGCCGCTCCCACAATCAGCGCGGCCACCACAATGCTAAACGACTGGCGGGTAGAGGCCTCGTCGAGGCTGCGGCGCAGGTCATCAACCCCCTGGATATTGAGGTTAAAGGTTAGCTGCTCAGAGCTGAGGCGATCGAGCAAAAAGCCTACCTGGCGCGGCGAGCTCAGCGACAGGTTGCGAAACTCCAGCCCCGTGCGCAGCAGCGCCAGCAGTGGATCGTCTCCCACCAGCTGCTGACGGAACAGATCGGCCATCAGTGGACGCACTTCATCAAGCAGATTGACGCCGGGGTTGAACTGGCGGGTCGCCCCCTCCAGGTTGGCCAGCGATTTGGTAAACAGCCCTACATTGGCGGGCCAGCGCAGGTTGTTGCGAATGCCCGCCGCTAAGATTTCACCAAAAATTTCGGCGGTGTTGATCTGCTCCAGGCTAAGGCCGTAGTAGCGACCCAGCAGGCGGGTGTAGTCACTCTCCAGCCGGGCTAGGTTAACTGGCTTCAGGGGCTCGGCCAGCTGTAGGGTGAGCTGGGCGCAGCGCTGGGCATCACAGTTGGCAATAGCCAGCACCATTTCGGTCATCGTGGTGCGGGTGCGCGGGTCCATGTGGCCCATCATGCCGCAGTCGAGCAGGGCCAGGCGGCCGTCGTCTAGATAAAAGATGTTGCCGGGGTGAGGGTCGGCATGAAAGAAGCCGTCGACAAAATACTGCTTAAAGAAGGCTCGAAACAGCAGGGTAGTAGCCTGCGACCTTAGCCCAACGCTGTCGCTATGGACGTCTTCGGCCCGCAGGTCGGCCTGAAGCAGGGGGGTACCCTCCAGCCACTCCATGGCCATGATCTTAGAATTGGTCAGATCCCAGTAGATTTCTGGCACGATCAGCTGGCTGGCGTTGTACCAGGCGCTTTTGGAGAGGTTGCGGCGCAACTGATCGGTGTAAGCTGCCTCGGTAGTGAAGTCGAGTTCGGCGTTGAGGGCGTCGGCAAATTCTTCAGCCAGTTCAACCACGTTGTAGCGCTGGCCAAACTGGGTCGCTGACACCAGACGAGCAATGTCGCGAATTAGGGTCATGTCGCGCTCGACCTGGCGTTCGATGCCGGGGCGCTGCACCTTGAGGGCCACCTGTCGGCCATCCTTAAGCACGGCCTTGTGGGTTTGGGCGATGGAACCCGCCGCGATCGCGCCATACTCCAGCCGTTCAAACAACTCCTCGGGGGGCTGGCCCAAGTGGAGGCGAATGTGGGTTTCGATCTCCCTGGGGTCTACGGGGGGAACCGTGCTTTGCAGGGCACTCAGCTCTTCAATGTAGGCGGGGGGCATGAGGTCGGGGCGGGTGCTCAACAGCTGCCCCAGCTTCACGTATACCGGCCCTAGTTCGGTCAAAATATTGCGCAGCACGGCGGGGGGCGGTAGCTCGGGCTCGTCGGCCTGCCCACCCATTAACAGTCGCCGCATGTAGTCCCAGCCGTGGCCCAGTACGACTTCGACGATTTCTTTTTGTCGGGCTAAACGAGACGATGAAACCATTGCCAACTGAGATACAGATGGATCGATGCTAACGCAATCACATTAAGGCCTTGTCGCTGGCGATGGTTTCAGGGCCGACCGACCTGAGTGACTATTGATAAACCTGCGGCAGGACGGCCCGTACCCGGTGCTATGATGCTTGGGCGCTGTCGGTTCCGGTGGGGATCAGCCACTGGAGATAACGGGGAAAGTGCAGTGTAAGTCTGCCGCTGTCCCGCAGCTGTGAAGCTTTTTAATGTTCAACCCAATACTGGTTTGAACATTAAAAGAGCTAAGCCAGAACGCCCGCCGATCGCCGCTGCTGTTCTTTTTTCGTCTGCGAGGTACGGATGAATTATTGCTTTTCTGTCCTGAGGTCTATCGGGGCTAATGGGTTGTCGAATCGGCTGGGGCGCGGGGCGGTGGGGGCGATTCGCGGAGCGTTCGGGAACCGACTCGGAACGAGTATCCCTGCGGGAATCGCGGCCCTACTGCTGCTGCCGCTCCCCAGTCTGGCCCACCATCCGCTGGGGGGGCGAGTGCCCGCCACCTTTGCCGAGGGCTTTTTGTCGGGCCTGGGGCACCCTGTGATTGGGCTTGACCATCTGGCCTTTGTGGTGGCGGCAGGACTGCTGGCGGCGGTCAGCGCCTGGGGCATTGCGATCCCCGTGGTCTTTGTGCTAACCGCAATGGTCGGCACGGGGCTACACCTGGCTGAGGTCACGCTGCCAATGGCTGAGCTGGTGATCGCCGGTTCGGTGCTGGGGTTTGGTGTGCTGCTGGCGTGCAAAGATCGACCCCAAAGTGCAGTCGTTGCCGGGCTGGCGGCGATCGCAGGGCTCTTTCACGGGTTTGCCTACGGAGAGGCGATTTTTGGGGCTCAAACCATGCCGCTGGTGGCCTACTTAGCCGGTTTTACGGCGATGCAGATGGCGATCGCGATCGCAGCCTTTTGGATCGGGCGACAGCTGAGCCAGCGGCTAAATGCGGTCTACATACAGCGCACCGGGCTGGTGATTTGCGGCGTTGGCGCTACCTTTTTGGCGACGGCGCTGCTGGGAGCCTTGCTGCCTGCTTAGACCAAATTCTTGTGGATTTTTCCCTAAAGCTGAGTAGGGGCAAACACCGTTTGCCCCTACTTCCTTGCTCTCTAAAACGCTTCTAGCTGCGCAGGGTGACCCCAAACTGCTTTTCTAGGGCGGCGCGCACCTTCTGGTGGACTGGGTCGACGCTGTCGTCAGTTAAGGTTTGCTCTGGGGAGCGATAGACCAGGCGAAAGGCAAGGCTGCGCTGGCCCTCAGGCACGGTTTTGCCCCGGTATTCGTCAAATAGGGCCACCGATTCCAGCAGTTTGCCCCCGGCTTTGGTCATGGCAGTGGTCAGGTCGGCCACCGATACCTCTAGGGGGGCGTAGAAGGCCAGGTCGCGATCGCTGGCCGGGAAGGTCGAGTAGGCCGCAAACTTGACCGACTTTTGCAGCACCGGCACCAGGCAGGTCGCCAGCGCCGACCAGTCGAGCTGAAACACATACACCTCGGCGGGCAGCTGACGCTGCTGACGCAGTTGGGGGTGGAGCTGGCCAAAGCGACCCAGCTCTAGCCGCCCCCGCACCCACAGCGATGCCGTGCGACCGGGGTGAAAGCGCGGATCGGTGCTGTCGGCACGGTAGTCGACCGCCAGCCCCAGGCGATGGAACACGCTGTCTAAAATGCCCTTGGCTTCGTACCAGGTAAGGGGCTGGTCTTGACCACTGGTCACCCACTGACTCGACCGCCCGTCGCCGCCAACAATGCCGCCTACCGCCTCGGCCTCGTGGATGCCCTCCTCGTCCTGCCAGAAAATATGGCCGATCTCAAAGCCGTTGAGAGGGCCGTTGCTCTGGTTGAGGTTAAAGGCGTAGGCCTCGATCAGACCGTCAACCAAATCCTGCCGCAGGGCCGAATATTCAGGAAACAGGGGGTTGGCCAAAGTGACCTGGCGATCGCTGGTGGGCTTGGTCAGCGAGTAGTGCAGCAGCTCGGTCAGCCCCGCCGCCCGAAAGGCCTCTCGCAGCCGTCGGCGCAGGGCTGCCTCCACCGAGAGGTAGCCGCCTACCGCCTTTTGGGGCAGAGTGTCGGCAAAGTGGTTATAGCCGTAGAGGCGGGCCACTTCTTCAATCAAATCGACCTCGCGCTCCAGGTCGCGGTAGCGGTAGGCGGGCACCGTCACGGCCCACACCCCTGCGTCGTCGGTGGGCGCTACCCGGCAGCCCAGGGTTTCGAGCAGCTGCTGAATGGTTTCAGGCGGCAACGCTTGAGGCGTATTGCCCAGATTGACCACCTTCCCCAGCAGCTGAGTCACCCGGTTTAGCCGTAGGGTCAGCACCCGTTCAGGAATCGTGGCTCCGAAGGCTGTCGTGCCCACGGTTTGGGCCACCACGGTAGCCCCGGCCAGCTCCTGAAGTAGCTGGAGGGCGCGATCGCAGGCCAGCCCCAGCTCGGCCGGGTTGACGCCGCGCTCGTAGCGAGCTGAGGCCTCAGTGCGCAACCCCTGGCTGCGGGCCGACTTGCGAATCGCCGCCGCGTCAAAAAAGGCGGCCTCTAGCAGAATAGCCTGGGTGCCATCGTGCACTTCGGTGGCTTCACCACCCATCACCCCGGCCAGGGCCACGGGCTGATCGTTAGCGGTAATCAGCAGCGTTTCGGGCTGCAGCTGGCGCTTCTGGCTGTCGAGGGTGACCAGAGTTTCGCCGGGCTGGGCGTAGCGGACGCCCAGGGTTAGGCCATCGTCGGTCATGGGCAGGCGATCGCGATCAAAGGCGTGCAGTGGCTGCCCCCACTCCAGCAGCACGTAGTTGGTAATATCCACCACATTATTAATGGGGCGCGTGCCCGCCGCCACTAGGCGCTGCTGCAGCCACTGGGGAGACGGTCCCAGCTGAATATTCTTCAGCACCGTACCGATGTAGATCGGGCAGGCTTTCTCATCGGTAAGGGAAATAACCGGAGCCGCCGTACCCTTGGGCACCGTTGGCCGTTGAATAACGGGCAGGCGCAGCTCCGCTCCGGTAATGGCTGCCACCTCACGGGCAATGCCGACCATACTCAGGGCATCAGCCCGGTTAGCGGTAGAGGTGACATCTAAAATAACGTCGTCGAGACCCAGCAGGGGGCGCACGTCCTGCCCCAGTTCTAGCTCATCGGCCTCAAAAATGTGAATGCCCTCCGAATCCTTCGCCAGCCCCAGCTCGGCTAGGGAGCAAATCATGCCCTCGGAGGGCACGCCGCGCAGCTTGCGAGGTTTAATGGTGAGATCAACTACTGGTAAATGCGTATCTACCGTCGCCACCGCCACATAGATATCGGCGCGCACATTGGCGGCTCCGCACACTATAGTTGACCTATCGGCCTGGCCAATATCCACCACACAAACGCTGAGCTTGTCAGCATCGGGGTGCGGGGTGCGATCTACCACTCGACCCACCACCACGCCATCGGCCCAGGTGCGTCTATCTTCAATGTCTTCTACCTCAAAGCCCGCCATCGTCAGGGCATCGGCTAACTCTTGAGGAGAAAGCTGGACAGTGACGTATTCGTTGAGCCAGTTGAGAGATATGCGCATGGTAGGGCTAGTTTGACCGCTAAAAAAAGCTGAAACGCTGTGGTTTAAATCTCATTCAAGTCCAGAAGTGGAGTTCTGTCGGTGGAAAAACTACAGACCCCAAGCTGGACTTGGTATATTGCCCAAACATTCTACCCCGTGGGCATTGCATCTATCCAAGGGCAATTCTGGCCCAGCAGAGTGCTGACGCATAAGGAAGCATGGGGATCAAGGGTTCATCGATTTTTCACATTTCACCGCGATTTCGGGCGGAAGTATATATCCCTGTGGGTGAATGCTATAACCCCTCTCTGAAAGAGGGAACAATTGGGGTAATGTGGCATTACCGTATGGGACCGGCCCTCACAACTCCCGCATCGTCGGCGTTGTGGCTTCCCATCTAAATTGCCCCGCTGCTGGTTAACTCAACCCCAGGCGTGGTCTTCGGGCCTCGTCTAGATATCCACCATCCTGGGCCGCATGAGCTACTGCATTCAACCCGACTGTTCAAAGCCAAAAAATCCCCCCACGCTCAGCCATTGTCAAAGTTGTGGGGCCGAGCTGCTGCTGCGGGGCCGTTACCGAATGATTCGCGCCCTGGGCCGGGGCGGCTTTGGTGCCACCTTTCTGGCCCGCGATGAGCTGCTGCCGGGCAAACCTCCCTGCGTGATCAAACAGCTGCGTCCGTCGGCTGAGGCTCCCCACATCCTTGAGATGGCCCGCGAGTTATTCAAGCGGGAAGCCAAAATTTTGGGCATGATTGGCAACCATCCCCAGCTGCCCCGTCTGCTTGACTATTTTGAAAGCGGGCAAGAGTTCTTTTTAGTGCAGGAATACATCAACGGCCTCACCCTGCAGCAGGAGGTCAAGCGCGGTGGCCCCTTCACCGAAGCGGGGGTGAAGCAGTTTTTGAGCGAAATTCTGTCGATGGTGCAGTACGTTCACGACAACCACGTCATTCACCGCGACATCAAACCAGCCAATATCATTCGCCGCGACCAGGATAAAAAACTGGTGCTCATTGACTTTGGTGCGGTAAAAGACAAAGTCAACCCCGCCCAGGCCGCCAACTCTGACCAGACGGCCCTCACCGCCTACGCCATTGGCACCCCCGGCTACGCACCGCCCGAGCAGATGGCCATGCGCCCGGTATACGCCAGCGATATCTACGCCCTGGGGGTTACCTGCATCTACCTGCTGTCGGGCAAGGCTCCTAAAGATCTCAATTATGACCCCAACACAGGGGAACTGCTGTGGCGCGAGCAGATCCACATCAGCGACCACTTTGCTGGGGTGCTGCAAAAAATGCTGGAGATTTCGGTGAAGCACCGCTACCAGAGCGTAGAGGCTATTCACCGGGACCTAGATTTAGAGCCTTACATGGAAAGTTTGGCTCAAAATATGGCCTTCCCCTCGGCAGTGGGGCCTGCGAGCAACGGGTTTACTAACGGCAGTGGGCCAGTCAGCGGTGCTTCGGGCCATGCCGCTATCAGCAATTCTGGCGGGTCTCCCTCGTCGCGCATGGCGGCAGCCATTCGGGCACGCCGCGAGCGATCGCACTCGGGGGCCAAGAGTGTCGCCCCCCTGATCCCTAGCCGCAACGGTACACCTTCTCCGCGGCCAAAGGTGGCCCCCGCCACCCTGCTCACCTCCGAGGACGTCAAGCAAAAATACACCAAGGGGCGGCGCGACTTCTCGCTGCAAACCTTCAAAGACCTCGACTTGCAACGTACGCTGCTGGTCGAGGCCAACTTCAACCAGTCCAAGTTGCCCAGCGCCAACTTTCAGGGGGCCGATTTGAGCAACGCCAACTTTGGCCGCGCCAACCTCAGCCGCGCCAACCTCCGCAACGCCAAGTTGATCAAGGCCTACTTCCACTACGCCAATTTAGAAGGAGCCGACCTGCGGGGGGCCAATCTGGCTCACGCCTGCCTTTCTAACGCCAACCTGCGGGGGGCAAACCTCTGCGGGGCCGACCTCACAGGCGCGCTGATCTCAGACGATCAGCTGGCTATGGCCCGCACCAACTGGTCTACAGTCATGCCCAACGGTCGTCGAGGTGTGCTCTAGGTAGTTCTTCCGACTGAATTTACTGGGGCAGGGCGGCGGCTTTTGGCGGCGGGGAACTGGCCTTAGCACCTTCAGCGATTTCAGTCTCTATCACGGGGTGGGAGGCGTTGCGCAGGGCTACCAGCGCCTCTTTAATAATGACCGCAGCCGGGACGGCCACGATTACTCCCAGCAGGCCGCCCACTCTGGCCCCCGACAAAATGGCGATGAAGACCCAGAACGGGTTGAGGCCGGTGACGCTGCCCAGCACCCGAGGGGCAATGCCGTTTTCGACCAGCTGCTGCACGATGACGGCAGAGACCAGCATGGGGATGGCAATTTTAATGTCGCGCAGGGCCACCAGCAGGGTTACGACGATGACGCCGACGGTGCCGCCAAAGGGCACCAGGGCCAGCAGCCCCACGGTGAGGCCAAACAGCGACCCAAAGGGCACGTTGAGCAGGCCAAAGATAATTGTCAGGGCGGTGCCAAAGCAGCTGGCGACTATGAACTGCCCTAGAAAGTAGTTGCGAAAGCTCTGCCTCAGGGTCTCTGAAAAGGGCTGCTGTAGGCGAGACGGCAGCAGGCCCACAACTCCCCCCCAAACCTCTTCGCCGTGCTGGAGCAGGTAGAAGGTCAGCACTACGGTTAGCACCACGTCGAGCAGCTTGTTGGCGGTAAACACCGCTACGTTAATGGTGAGGTTGAGGGCTTCGCCTGCGATCGACTGAATTTCGCGCTTGAGGCGATCGCTGGTGAGGGTAATAATGCCGTCGAAGTTGATCGGCAGGCCCCATTCGGCCAGCTTACCGTCGAGCATCATGAGCTGGGTTTTGCCCGAGTCGAACCAGTCGGGCAGGCGCATTACCAACTGCTGGCCCTGGTCGATGACAAAGGGCAGCACGATAATCGCCAACCCCGAAAACCCCACCAGCGCCAGCACCAGCACCAGGGTAGCCGCCAGCCCGCGCTTGAGCCCGAGGGTTTCGAGGCGACCCATGGGGTAGCTGAGCAAAAAGGCGAGCAGGCCTGCAATCAGCACCGTCACCAAAATGGAGCGAAAGTAGCCAAAGATAATGGACGCTGCCCACACGTTGAGCACCACCAGGGGGGTGGCCAGCAGCACCAGCAGCGACTGAGCTATGGGGCTGAGCTTTTCCCACCAGCGGGCTAACCAGCTGGTAGCGATGGGCTCGTTGCCTGGTGTTATACCGTACTCCATAAAATTGCGTAATGTTGGCTTGGGTCAAGGGGGGGCGGCCTCTGTGGCCATCTACAGCCTACGGCAAAGTAGCGGATTTCAGGCTCAGGCGATCGCTCTTTTTTGAAGCGGGCGTCAAGGTTTCTACTGGCACTAGGCACCCTAGGCGGTAATATGTAAACGATTTAAAACAAACTCTCGCCCAGCTACACTACGTCCAGCTTGGAAGCTGTGGTTTTCCCCCCGGTAAAACCGCTTCTGGCGTTGGATTTGGCTCAGTAGCTGAGTTCAATATCAGTTCAGATTATTCTTTACGCTAGTCACCCTATGCTCGCTTCCCACCCCCGCCCCACTACGGGCATCACCCTCAAACAGCCCCATCCCCAAAAGGTGCTGGTGCTGGGCGACAGCCTGGTATACGGCTTTGGTGATCCTGAGGGGGGTGGCTGGGTCGAGCGCCTGCGCCGCCTGACAATGGCCCCAGGGCGCGAGGGAGCCGTGTTTTACAACCTGGGAGTGCGGGGCGACGGCGTCAGCCAGGTAAAACAGCGCCTTGACCACGAGTTTCGCTACCGGGGTGAAATTCGCAATCGAGTACCCGACCTAATTGTGCTGTCGGTGGGCCTCAACGACTCGGCTCGGGTTGGCAGCACCCTGGGGCGCAACCGCACCGATTTTGATCAGTTTCAGGGGCAAATAGATGACCTACTCTCCCAGGCGCGGCGACTGTGCCCAGTGCTTTTTGTAGGTATGACGCCGGTAAACGAGCAGGCCATGCCCTTCTCGGAGGTGCTCTACTACACCCACAGCGATCAGTGGCGCTACCGCGAGGCTACTCGCCTGGCCTGCATGAGCCACAGCATTCCCTACCTAGACGTGCTGAACCTGTGGCTGGGTCGGGGTGAACCCTGGTGGCTGCCGCTGCTCTCGGCGGATGGACTGCACCCCAACGTGGCGGGCTACCGGGCGCTGCTGCACGATATCTTGAGCTGGGATGCGTTTCAAGCTGCGGTGGATTTACCCGCTGGTCTTGCTTAGACCCCTAGTCGAGGCAGCCTTCATCTAGCTCCGGGGCGGTTACGGGCGGTAGGGTAGCCGGTTGAATGGGGCGACCCAAAATCATGCCTTGGGGGCGAGTTTGGGAGCGATTTTGAGGTTGGCTTTGCACGCGGGCCGCGAGCGGCTTTTGCGGTGGGGTGTCTTCACACAGGGCCTCGACCTCGACCTCGACCAGCATGTCGGGGTTCATAAGAGCCGGGATTTCGACGGTAGTATTGACCGGAGGGTGAGCGACAAACAGCTCGTGGTGGGCACGGGCTACCTCTGGCCAATGGTTCATGTTGGTGATGTAAATGCGGGTTCGCACCACATCGCTGAGGTTGGCCCCTAACTCCTGTAGGGCCTGCTGAATGATCTCAAAACAGCGATGGGTTTGGGCATAGGCATCGCCGGGGGCAAAGGTGTTTCCCTCGCCATCACTGGGGGCGGTACCGGAGACAAAAATCTGCTGACCCACCCGCAGCGCCCGGCAGTAGCCGACCTTCTCTTCCCAAGGAGTACCCGAAAACGCCCGCTGCCGCGCCATTGCTATTTCTGTTGTAAAAACAGCCCTAGCATACCTTTATTTCTAAAGTTATGTAGGTACCGACAGGGAGATTGGGGAAAGCGACTTACGGAGATATTGGACAAGCGACCGTTTTCCCCTACGGAATACCTGTTTTGATCCGGGGTTTTTGAACTCGAACTTGGTATGAGCTAAAAGGGAGATTAATTGAGCATCAGTCTTCAGTAGCCAGGTTTAAATAGGATGAGAATGATGTTCTTTCCTCAAGGCTGAGGCGCTGGGGGCGCATCGTTTTGACGTCCACAAATAGACCTTTTTGAGCACCCTCCGCCGCCAGCACCTGGTTGCCATTGTAGAACCGAAACTGCATTACCGCTGAGGCATTGCGCAGCTCGGACAGCCACATTTGGGCCTGGACGCGATCGCCCAAATACAGCGGCAGTTTGTAGATAATGTTGGTCTCAACTAAAACGGGCGCGATTCCCTGCTTGAGCACGTCGTGAATTGGCATGCCAATGGCTTCTAGCAGCTTGATGCGGCCAATTTCCATCCAGTGAATATAAACAGAGTTGTTGACGTGTCCAGCAAAGTCAATTTGATAGGTGTAAATATCCAGATCGTAGATCAGTTTTTTCATAGCCTACTCACCGCAGGAAAATGAATCGGTTCAAGTCACCACCCAGTGACACGGTATCATGGTCACTGAGTGGTGACAAGCCAGCGAGAGGCCCCCGAGAGAGGATGTATGGCGCGCGACAAAGAAGAGACTAAGGCCCGCATTTTGGCCGCCGTCGGCAGGCTATTAGCTGAATCTGGCTTTAAAAGCCTGGGAGTGAATGCGATCGCCCGTGAGGCCGGGGTCGATAAAGTCTTGATTTATCGATATTTTGAGGGGCTGCCGCTGCTGCTCCAGAGTTTTGCGAAAGAGGGTGACTACTGGCCCTCAGTGGATGAACTGGTTGGGGATGAGTCTGCGACTGACGCTGAAACCCTGGCCGACTGGATGGCCTATCTGCTGTCAAGATTTTCAGCCCAACTGCAGGAGCGCCCCATGACCCAAGAAATTTTGCGGTGGGAACTGCTAGAAGGCAACGAGCTAACCCGCGAACTAGCCAACGTGCGGGACCGATTTGCCCTGGACAGCCTGAAGTTTTTAGAGGAGAAAGGGTCTTTTCCCCCAGACAAAGATATCCCAGCCATTAGCGCTGTTCTGGTAGCGGGGGTGGTTTACCTGATGCTGCGAACTAAGTCTAGCAGCACGTTTATGGGCATCGACTTTAGCTCGCCTGCGGGCTGGCAGCGCATTCAAGCTGCCCTCGATACCATTGTGCAGCTCACCGTTGACGGCAAACCCTGAAGTCTATTGGAGGCGTCGACCAAGGGTTCGTCTGATTGTTAAATAATGGGCAGCACAACGCCCTCGTAAATTTGCTCGATAGGGCAAGAAACTCCAATGCTATCGAAGGAAATAAGGTCTCCGGTTTGATAGGGGTAATACAGCCACAGCCGCCCTTCACCCCGGCGGTAAATTTCCACTGTCATGGCCGTCGAGTCTATCAGCCCGTACTCTTGCAGGCTAGGCAGCGTGCGATATTCCTCAAACTTTTTGCCCCGATCTAATGCCTCGGTGCCAGGAGACAGCACCTCTACGACTAAACTGGGATGCTGAATGGCATCCACAGCTAAAATATCGCGTTGATCGCAGCTCACCACGAGGTCAGGATAACGGTAAATGCGGGCCATAATTTTGACCTTGGCATCGGCTACGTTACCCCGATAGCCCTGTTGTTTCAGGTATGGTCTGAGCAAGGTATAGAGGTTGAGAGCGATGTCGTTATGGGGCAGAGTTCCCCCCGTCATCGCTACAACTTCGCCGTTGACATATTCATGGCGCAGCTCCTGGGACGGCTCCCAAGTCAGATAAGCCTCTACGGTCATTGCAGAAGAATGACTTGATACGACCATAACGCCGCCCTAAACCGTCAACGCTAATCTAATCTACTAGGCCAGCACCTTAGCTGGCGACAGCGTCAGCACGTCAACACCATCTTTGGTTACCACCACGGTGTGCTCAAACTGGGCTGAAAGGGAGCGATCGACGGTAATTGCCGTCCAGCCGTCGACCAAAACCTCAGCCTCGTAGCTGCCGATATTGATCATCGGTTCGATGGTGAAGACCATGCCGGGGCGCAGCTTTTTGCCCTTGCCCTTTTCGCCGTAGTGGGGAATTTGCGGCGCAGCGTGGAAAATGCGGTGTACCCCGTGGCCAACGAAGTCGCGCACTACCGAATAGCCCTCGCCCTCAGCGTATTCTTGAATAGCGGCCCCAATGTCGCCCACCCGTGCACCGGGCTTGACGGCGCGAATGCCTCGCCACATGGCTTCTTCGGTGACCTCAACCAGGCGGCGGGCGGCGGGGGCCACATCGCCCACTAAGAAGGTGCGGCTGGTATCGCCGTGGTAGCCGTCGAGAATGGGGGTGACATCGATATTGATGATGTCGCCATCGCGCAGTACGTCTTCACCGTTGGGGATGCCGTGGCAGATGACTTCGTTGATGCTGGTGCAGATGGAGCGGGGAAAGGGCATCACCGTACCCGCATAGCCCAGCGGAGCGCTTTTTGCGCCGTGCTTTTGGGTCCAGGCTTCGGCCAGGTCATTCAGCTCTTGGGTGCTGACGCCGGGCTTAACGTAGGGAGTCAGGTAGTCGAGCAGCTTGGCGGCAAGCTGGCAGGCTTTGCGCATACGCTCTAGCTCGCGGCTAGAGAGCAGAGTAATGACTTCGGAGGGTTGCTTTTGTTCTTCCACGGTGTGCCTGAGTCTGAGTTACGGGGCGGGTGCTACAGGCCGCCTGATTTTAGAGTGCACAGTTACGGGGAGTTTGAAACGCCAGAGTGCAAGAATCGTAAGCTTTTCCCGAAATGCGCGGCCAAAATGCCAGCCTGAAAATATTAATCCTTAGTATAGCGCTCTGCGGATGGGGGGAAGGTCTAGGGTTTGAGGTTTAGGGTTCAAAGGTCGCCCCTGCGTCTGAAACCCTAGTGCTCAATCGCCCCAGAGGCGGCGGCGGGCGGGGCCTTGGAGGCGATCGTGCGCGTCACGCAGTAGGGTGGGGATATCGAGCTGTTCGGGGCAGCGGGGCAGGCAGTCGCCGCAGTCGGTGCAGCGGTTGGCCTTGCGACCGGGGAACCAGTGGCCGGCGTTCTCAAACATGCGGTAGCGGTAGGTGCCGAAGGGCTGCATGTCGTAGGCCACCGCCAGATTTCTCAGCCGCAACACTTCGGGAATATTGATGGCTTCAGGGCAGGGCAGGCAGTCGTAGCACTGGGCGCAGCGATCGCTCCCTAGAGCCGCAAGTTCCTGCGCCGAGAGCCGTTCGAGGGCGGCGAGTTCGGCAGCGGTGAGGGGTTGGGTGCGATCGCCCAAAGTTTCTAAAGTTGCGAGTTCGGCAGGTACGGCGGGGCCGGTGCTCAGGGTGGTGATGCGTGGGTCGGCCAGCAGCCAGCCGTAGGTGAGTTCCAGCGGGGTGAATGGGGCGCAGAGTTGCTCAAGCAGGGCGGGCGGAGTGTAGAGCATGCCGCCCTTGTCACCGGGGGAGATGATGAAAATGCCCATGTCGCGATCGGTAGCCAGATCGAGAACCGGGGCATGGCGCTGAAAGAAATAGTAGTAGTGCAGGTTAACAAAATCGAACTGGTCGGTGGCGATCGCCCCTTCAATCACCTCCCGGCTGCCGTGGCTCGAAAACCCCACGTGGCCAATGCGCCCCTCGGCCTGAAACCGCCGCACTGCCGCCATACAGCCTCCGGCGTCGCTCACCAAGGCCAAGTGGTCGGCGGTATTGACCCCGTGCAGGGCAAGACAGTGGATGTGCTCAAGCCCCAGCCGTTCTAAGGAATCCTCCAGGCGCTGAGCCATCGTGGCGGCGTCGGGCTGGGGCGGAATTTTGGTGGTGATCACCAGGTTGTCTGGCACTGCCACCGTCTTGAGAAAGGCCCCTAGCCAGCGCTCGCTGGTGCCGTAGCCCTGGGCGGTTTCGATGTGGTTGATGCCCAGTGCTAAGCCAGCGCTTAGGGTGCCGCAAAAAGTTTCCTCAGAACCTAACGCGCGCATGGTGCCGAGGGAGAGCACCGAAAGCTTGAGATTCGTGCGACCAAAGCGGCGGTAGTCCATAACCAGATGTGAGGTGTAGGGTTGAAGGTCTAAGGGACGGCCTTAAACCCTGGACCTTCAACCTTATACCCTAAACCCCGTGCTCTACGAGTCGGAGCTTTCGAGCGTGTCGTTACTGGTAGAAGACTTGCCCCGGTGGCTAAAGTCGGAGGGGTTGATGTTGGCCAAAAATGCTTGAAAGGCCTGCTTTTCGGCTTCGTCGGCATCGCGATCGACCGGAATGGAGGCTTCGGCAATCACCTCCTCCATGACCCAGATGGGGGCGTCGAGCCGCAGGGCAATCGCGATCGCATCGCTGGGGCGCGAATCTAGCTCGCGACGAATTTCGCCCCGGGAGAGGGTAAGCAGCGCGTAGTAGGTATTGTCTTGCAGGGAGTGAATTACGACCCGATCTAGGGTCATATCCCACTCGTCGAGCAGGTTGACAAACAGGTCGTGGGTGAGGGGGCGAGGAGCGGGCTGGTTTTCGAGGACTGCGATGATGGAGTTGGCCTGCTCACGGCTGATGTAAATGGGTACCTGGCGGCGATCGGTGGTGTCCCTGAGCAAAATCACCGGAGTTCGCGACATCGCATCTAGGGCAATCCCGGCGACTCTCATTTCAATCATTGGCTTGGCCTCTTGGATCCGTTGACTGGCGTGCTCTAGCGTTCTTGTCGGCCTGGAAGCGATACCCTTACCAGTGTACTGGGCCGATTGCGTACCGGGCTATTGGCGGCAGTTTGACAGGAGCGAAATGGAGAAATCTTAAAGCAGCTATTGATTTGAAGGTGCTTGTCTAGTCTATCGAAAGCTTGGCTATTGGCTGATTGAATCTGGGCTAGTCTAAAGAAAAAAATGACTACTTTAAGTATGCCCCGATCGCGTCTGCGGTAGTCTGCATTCTCCCTAAGAATTTCCTTAAGGTTACGATCATGTTTACTGGACTGATTCAGACCACGGGTACGCTCTTTCACAGGGGCGATACCCAGGTTTATGTTCGCTGGGAAGCAGCATCCCTGCCCCCGGCTCTAACCGATGTAGACCTGGGTGACAGCATTGCCGTAGACGGCATTTGCCTGACGGTAGAAGCGAGTTTGCCCGACGGCTTTGTGGCGGCGGTTTCGCCTGAAACCCTCGATCGCACCAGCTTGGGCAATTTGCCCGACGGCAGCCGGGTCAACCTGGAGTCGTCGCTGCGGGTGGGCAGCAAAATCGGCGGTCACTTTGTCACCGGCCACATCGACGGGCAGGGCCACCTAGAGGCCGCGATCGAAACCGACAACGCCTGGAAGCTGAGCTTTACGGTGGGCGATCGCAGAATTGCCCGCTACATCGTGCCCAAGGGCAGCATTGCGGTGAACGGCATCAGCCTGACGGTGGCCGACTGTAGCCCCAGCGGCAATTGGTTTGCCGTGGCGGTAATCCCCGTGACCTACCACGAAACCACGCTGCAACACCTGCGCCCTGGCCAGGCGGTGAACCTGGAGGGTGACGTGCTGGGCAAGTACGTGGATAAGTTTATGGGGGGTACAGACAACGCCCCAGCGGGCAACAGCGTTTCGCTGGAGTTTTTGGCAGAGCATGGCTACTGAGTTGGCCAGCCCATACAGCCCGTTCTGGGGCTAAACTTGCTTTGTTATAGTCGTAGTCATATTGGTTAAAATTCGTAATTAAGACGCTCGCAAAGCCACAAAACGTTTGGGCCTTCGAACGTTGATTTCACAAATGGCTCAACCAAACTGGCTACGGCTAGAGCGTTACAGGAAGAAAGTTAGGCTACATACAGCGACCCCTATGGCTGACGTTACGCTTCATCTGATTTGCGGCAAAATTGCGGCGGGCAAATCTACTAAGGCGCGCGAGTTGGCGAGCCAGCCCAGGACGGTTTTGATCGCCCAAGACGAGTGGCTGGCCACCCTTTACCCTGGCGAACTGAACACCCTGGCCGACTACGTTTGCTACAGCACGCGCCTCAATACGGTGATGGGTATCCACATTGAAGCGTTGCTGAAAGCGGGGCTCTCGGTCGTCCTTGACTTTCCTGCCAACACCATTAAGAGCCGCCAGTGGATGAAAGCCATTGTTGAGCGCGCTGGGGTTGCCCATGTTCTGTATTACCTTGACGTGCCGGATACCAAGTGTAAGCGGCGGCTGCGCCTGCGCAATGAAAGCGGCACTCACGAATATGCGCCCACTGAGGCTGATTTTGACCAGTTCACCAGCTATTTTGTGCCGCCCGCCCCTGAAGAGGGCTTTAACGTGATCACCATCCGTAGCTAAAGGGGCTAGATCCACCCCGGCAGCAGCCAGCGGCGGTGAAGCGATTCTAGCGGGAGGGGCAGGCCCAGGTAGAGCGGTAACCAGAACCAAAAGCTGAGGGCGATCGCACCCAGCAGCACCAGGGCCAGCGGGCGATCGCGCGACGTCTCTAGCCACTGGGCCATCAGCCAGGCTAGCCCCAGGGTGCCAAAGGTGGCCAGACCCATGGCGTGGTACAGAAACGTGCAGCGGCTCACCAGTGCCCAGGGCAGCCAGTTGGCCAGGTAGCTGAGCAGAATAAACGGCACTACAGCATGGGTTGGTAGGGGCGCAGCATGCTGTGCCCCTGCGGAGACCCGTCGGGCCAGCCAGCCCAGGGCCAGGGCCAGAATCGCCGCCGTCGATAGCCACCACAGCACCGGGTTGCCCATCGCGTGGATGCTTATGGCCATACCGTCGGTGCGTTCGTAAAAGTAGGCCACCGGACGCGCCATCAGCGGCCAGCTGTGCCAGGGCGAACAGTAGGCGTGGCTGGCTGCCGTCGCGATCGACTGGTGAGTTGACCAAAGTCGCTGGTGAATGCCTACCAACGATTGGCCCGTCATCACCACATGCGGCAGCCATAACAGCAGGTAGGTCGCCAGCGGAACTATACCCAGGTAGGCTACCCGTCTGCGCCAGGAACGTAGGGGCAAACGGTTGTTTGCCCTTTCGAGGTCTCCAAAGCGCACCGGGGTTTCTGAGTTCAGGTTCTCAAATTCTGTTGGCATTGCCGCGAATTGGGAGGGCGAATCACCATTCGCCCCTACGGGGTTGGTGGTTTTAGGCAAGGTGATCGAACTTGGACTGCGGTTGAAGTCTATTTCCCACAGAACCAGGCCCAGCCAGAACCCGGCCCAGTTCCACTTCACGTTGATGGCGGCTCCAAGCGAGATCCCCGCTAGGCAGCGCCAGACCGAGGGATGCTGCGATCGCTCCGCCCTGACCCACACCCACTGGCCCAACAGTCCCAGGGCCAGCCCATAGATATTGATCAGCGCCAGACGCGACTCCACCAGGGTCAGCCCTTCCAGGGTCATTAGCAATCCGGCTAACAGGGAGAAGGTGCGACGGCGCTGGGGTGGGTATCCATAGCTGAGGGCAAAGGCCAGCGCCGCCGACAGTACCGGAATCGTCGCGCCCACGATCGCATTCAGCCAGCGAAAGGCGAGGGGACTGACCAGCGCACCTTCTACTGTTACCGTGGGCCAACCCAGCCAGGCGGCGGGCCACTGCCCCAGCCAAATGCCCAGGGCGATCAGGTATTTGGCCAGGGGCGGGTGGGCGTCGAAGCTGGGCGTTCCCTGCGAATAATTAAGGGCGAAGGGGACGTAGTAAACTTCGTCGAAGACTAGCTCGTGGATGCGACCCAGGCCAGCCAGACGCAGGCTGAGGGCGATCGCCCCCAACCCCAGCATCCAACCCCAGAGAGGCACCCGGCGCACTATTGCCCTTGGGCAGCCATGCGCTGCTTCATGCGATCGCGAAACGCCGCCAGCTCCTCCGCTGAAGGTTGAGTCGTCTGCCAGGCGGGGCGATTCATCAGGCGGCTGGTCCAGGCTTGTAGGGTGGGATAGTTGGCCATCGGTAAGCCCAACTGCTCAAACCAGGGGGCAAAGGTGCCGGCCACCACATCTGCCAGGGTGAGCTGATCGCCGCAGAAAAAGGGGCCATCCCCTAGTTTGTCGGCGTAGAATTTGAGTACAACTTCAGCCTTTTGCTTGGCCTGGGCGATCGCCTCCTCTGGGTCTTGGCCAAAGCCCATCATCTGTTTGATCAGCGGGTTGATGGCGGGTACCAGCTCGTTCACCGTCACCATTTCGACCATGCGCAGGGTGGCTACGCCTTTGGGATCGGTGGCCAGTAGCGAGGGGCTGGGGTATTGCGCTTCCAGGTAGTCCAGAATGGCGAAGGACTCGATTACCGTAAAGCCATCATCCACCAAGACCGGAATGTGGTGAAAAGGGTTGAGGCTTAGGAAGTCTGGCTTAAGCTGGTCACCCCCGAGATTTAGCACAATTGCCTCGAAGGGCAAATTTTTCTCTAGCAGCGCTACCCAGACGCGGCGGGAGTTAACCGACAGCGGGGTATGGTAAAAGGTCAGCATGATCAAACCTTGCCTCAACAGGCCGAATGTCTGTGATCCAGCATTCCACAGGAAGCCCTCTGATCCCCATGATTTACCCGCAATGAGTTACGTTCGCCCCAACATTGCCGCCATGGCTGGCTACGTGCCGGGGGAACAGCCCCGCCCCGGTTCAAACATCATCAAGCTCAACTCCAACGAAAATCCTTACCCACCGTCGCCCCAGGTGATTGAGGTGCTGCGGCATTTCGGAGATGAGCTGCTCAGGCGGTATCCTGACCCCTTTGCCCGCAATTGCTGCCAGGCGATCGCCGATGTTCTAGGCGTACCGACGGACTGGATCATTGTCGGCAACGGCAGCGACGATCTGCTGAATCTGCTAGTGCGCGCCTGTGCCGACGACCTGGCCCGACCGATTGTCTACCCCACCCCGACCTACGTGCTGTACCGCACCCTAGCGGCGCTGCAACCCGCCACCGTGGTCGAGGTTCCCTATCCCAACGATTTTCAGTTTCCCTTGAAGGAATTGGTGGCGGCCCAGGGGGCGATTACGTTCATCGCTACTCCAAACAGTCCCTCGGGTCATATCGTGGCACTGGATGACTTACGAAAACTGGCCCAGCAAGCCTCAGGCCTGGTCGTGGTAGATGAGGCCTACGTGGATTTTGCTGAGGGTTCGGCGCTGTCGCTGGTGCAGGAATTTGACAACGTGGTGGTGCTGCGTACCCTCTCGAAGGGCTATGGGCTGGCGGGCCTGCGACTGGGGTTTGGAATTGCCCACCCCAAGCTGTTGGCTGAGCTGTTTAAGGTGAAAGATAGCTATAACGTGGATGCGATCGCGATCGCCCTAGGCACAGCGGCCATGCGCGATCAGGCCTACAAAAACGCCTGCGTAGACAAGATTAAAACCTCGCGGGCAGCGTTGACCCAAGAACTGCGGCATCTGGGGTTCACCGTGCTCGATTCCCACGGCAACTTTGTCTTGGCCACGCCGCCTCAGGGCAACGCCGAGCACCTGTATCTGGCCCTAAAAGAGCAGGGCATTTTGGTACGCTACTTCAAACAACCCCGGTTAGACGACAAGCTGCGAATTTCGGTGGGCACCGAGGCGCAAAACCACGCGCTGATCGCGGCCCTTGCCCGTCTAACCCACGCCTCGTAATTGCTATGACTGAGTCAGGGACCGTTTATATTGTTGGGGCCGGGCCGGGGAGCATTGACTACCTCACCCTGCGGGGGCGCGAACTGCTGCAGCGGGCCGAGTGTTTGGTGTATGACGCGCTGGTGGATGAGGGGCTATTGGCGCTGTTGCCGAAGGGGTGCTATCGCATCGATGTGGGCAAACGCGGCGGCCAGCCCAGCACTGCCCAGTCCGACATCACTCAGCTCCTGGTCAGGCTAGCTCTAGAAGGGCGTCAGGTGGTCCGGCTTAAAAGCGGTGACCCATTTATCTTTGGCCGCACCGCCGCTGAGGTGCAGGCCCTCAACGAAGCAGGTTGCCCGGTGGAAGTGGTGCCAGGCATTTCGTCAGCGCTGGCCGCTCCCCTTCTCGCGGGTATTCCCCTCACCGACCCGGTGTGGAGCCACGGTTTTGGCGTCTTTACCGCCCACGACCCTGACCTACTCGACTGGCCCACCCTGGCCCGACTGCGCACCCTGGTGCTGCTGATGGGCAGCCGCCACCTCGAAGAGATTGTCCACCGGCTACGCCAAAACGGCTGCCGAGGCGACATGCCGGTGGCCATTATTCGCTGGGGCGGCCACAGTCAGCAGCAGGTGTGGGAGGGCACCCTGCTTACCATTCCCCAGGTGACGCGGGGAGAAACGCTGTCGCCCTGCGTGATTGTGTTTGGGGAAGTGGTGCGGCTGCGTCCGTATTTGGAGGCACCTCAAGGTCAAAATTCAAAATTCAAAATTCAAAATTCTGGGGAGAACCCCGTAGCGGTGCATTGCTTCGCGAATGCACCCTACGCACCCCCTCTCCCCCTCTCTCAAAAGACCATCCTGATTACCCGGGCGGCCGAGCAATCTAGCGCCTTCGCCGACCTGCTCACCGCGCAAGGGGCAACGGTGGTTGATTTACCTGCCCTGGAAATGCGATCGCCGTCGAGCTGGGTCGGGCTGGATGGGGCGATCGCGGCTCTCCCCAGCTTCCAGTGGCTGATTCTCTCCTCGGCCAATGCGGTGAATTTTTTTGTCGATCGCCTGCTGGATCAGGGGAAAGATCTGCGCGCCTTGAGTAGGCTCAAGATTGCCGTAGTGGGCCGCAAAACGGCGGCGGTGCTGAGAAAACGGGGGCTGGTGCCCGACTTCATTCCCCCCGATTTTGTCGCCGATTCCTTGGTGGATCGCTTTCCTGAGGCGGTGGCGGGGCAGCGGCTGCTGTTCCCTAGAGTGGAAAGCGGTGGTCGGGAGGTGCTGGTGCAGGAGTTTACCGCCGCCGGGGCCGAGGTGGTGGAGGTGGCGGCCTACGAATCAGGCTGTCCCGAATTTGCCGATCCACAGGCTTTGGCAGCGCTGAAGCAGGGCCGGGTGGATGTGATTACCTTTGCCAGTTCTAAAACCGTGGTGCATACGGCTCAGCTTTTAGAACAGGCGTTGGGCGCGGGCTGGCGCGAGGTGTTGAAAGGGGCGGCGATCGCCTCCATTGGCCCCAAAACCTCAGACAGCTGCCGCGAGATTCTGGGCCGGGTCGATATTGAGCCAGCGGAATATACCTTAGACGGGCTAACGGAGGCGATCGCCGCATGGGCCAGCGCATCATAGGGCTAACCGGGGGCATTGCCACCGGCAAGTCAACCGTGTCAGACTACCTGGCGCGGCAGCACCACCTACCCGTGCTGGATGCCGATATCTACGCTCGCCAGGCGGTGGAGCCGGGGTCGGCGGTTTGGAGGGCGATCGCCGACCGCTACGGGGAATCCCTGCTTCACCCCGACGGCAGCTTGAACCGGAGCAAACTGGGGGAAATTGTCTTCAACCAGCCCGCCGAGAAGACCTGGCTAGAGCAGCAGATTCACCCAGTGGTGCGCCAGCACTTTGAGACAGCGATGGCTGCACTGAGCGAGGCTGCGATCGTGGTGCAAGTTATCCCGCTGTTGTTTGAGGCAAACTTAACTGCTCAGGTAAGCGAAATTTGGGTGGTGACTTGTTCCCGCGATCGCCAGCAGCAGCGCCTGATCGAGCGCAACGGCCTCAGCCTGGAGCAGGCCAACGCTCGCATTCAGAGCCAGATGCCCTTGGCAGACAAGGCGGCTTTAGCGAATGTGGTGATCGACAATTCTGCCGACTTGCCCACCCTATTTCGTCGGGTGGATGAGGCGTTGCAGCACGTCCCCGAGGGCGGCTGAGTCTAGGGCATTGTCGGGCTTGGCATAGGCAGCGTAGGGGCTACCCTGGGTTGGCCCCTGGTGCCGCAGCCACAGCGCACAAAGGGTGGTGCGAGAGGGCACATCGGGCCAAAGCTTTTGGTGATTTGACAGGTCGAGCACAGTGGCCAGGTCGGTTTGGCGCTGGAGCCAGTGGCGCAGGGGAGCGCTGTTGCCCTGCGCCCAAAAGGGGTCGAGCAGTACCCCGCAGCGACCGCCGGGCCGCAGGAGCTGCAAACTGCGTTCTAGAAACAGCCGCGACCAAAAAAGCCGTCCCTGGCTTTGGCCCTCAGGCCCCGAGCTGCTGTGGGGATATTGGTCGCAGCGGCGCAGGTAGTGGCTCAGCCAGGTGAACTGGCCCCGATACTCGGCCCAGGCTTGGGTGAGGTCGGGGTCGATGGTGAGCACCGGCTGGCGGTTGTGCAAGAAGGTCGAGGGGGCAACGTTTTTTTGCTCAAATAGGGTGGCGTAGCGTTCTACAAACCCGGCGTGGGTAGCCTCTACCACCCCGCGCGGAAAGTGGCTGAGCACCATATCAAAGCCGCCCTGGTCGCGCAGCCGGGGGTGAAAATAAAACCCCCAGTGAAAGGGCTGGGCCGCATCGACATCGGTTTGGCTGAGGGGGCGAGTAGGGCGATCGCCTGCCGGATCGGGCACCCGCAGGCCCAGTTGTTGGCTGCCCTCGCTCCACAGCAGGTGGGTGAGCTTGCTTTGGGCAATGGCGTTGAGTTCGTCGAGGCGATCGCGCAAAAAGTCGGCCTGGGCGTAGGCGGGCACGCTGCCCACCTCGGCCAGCAGTTGGGTCTGGCTGCGGTAGTGCTCCAGGCGCACCTGGCGCTCAGCCAGCACCGACTGATAGCTGTCAGCGATCAAGGGTTGGAGCAGGTTGCCCTGGAGAGGAGTCTCTGGCTCTGGGGTTTTTGCCTTTGCTCCGCGCCTGGGCTGCACCTGGTCAAATCGTTCGTCATCGACCCGCACTAGACCGACTAAAGCATTGCCCCGAAGGATGGTCAGGGTGAGGTCGGGCAGGGTGGTGAGTTCTGTGGGCTGGGTGGTGTGCTGCACGCCCGCTAGCCACAGCCGCAGCCGGGCTAGCTCTACCGCTGAGGGCCACAGGTCGAGGCCGTAGAGCGCGTGGGTGGCCAGATGCTGGTACAGGCTCAGGTCGGGGCTCTCATTGTGTTTTTGGGGGGACGCTTTGGCCCAGCTGGGGACAGTTTTGGTGGAAGTTTGAGTGGCGATCGCCCGCAACCGTTGGGCTAACTCCATTAGCTGATTCAGCGCCGCCACCAAAAAGCGCCCCGACCCACAGGCGGGGTCGAGCAGGGTGAGTTGCCCCAGTTCGCTCAACAGCGCCCCGGCCTCGGTGGGGGAGAGTTCCTTGAAAAGCTGATCGGTGGAACGATGGCGACGCCCAGTCAGCGCCTCGGCCCGATCGAGTAGGGTGGCGTGGATGGTGCGATCGCACAGGGCCTCCAGCAGCGGTTCTGGCGTCGCCATGGCAGGCCCACCATGGCCATTCACCGCCTGCTCTAGCAGTATGCCCAAGCCCGCATCTAGCCCGGCGGGAGCCGCCATGACATCGGCCAGCCAGTGGAGGGCTGGCTCAAAGGCCGCATCGGGCAGGGGCACATGGCCCCAGCGCTGGTCTAGCTCGGTGAACCGAAACGGCCCCATAGGCACAAAGGGTAGCAGCCCAAACCGCTGGTTTAACGCCGGGGGACGTTCCTCCACGGGTAGGGTAAAGCCTTGCTGGCACAGGGGTTGCAGCACCTGGGCAAAGAACCCATCCCGCTCGCGCTGCTGGCTCTGGCCAAACTGATTGTGCAGGTACCACTCGTCACCGCTCAGATAGCCCCGCTGTTGTAGAGCCACCACGGCAATCAGCCGGGTGAGCAGCACCGTAGCATAGTGACGGCGTTGGTCGCCTGGCAATCGGGTCAGGGCATCGGTCAGCGCTTGCCAGCTCTGGTGTAGGCCTGCCGCCAGGGCCGGGGTGACGGGCTGCTCTACCGTAAGGCCCATAGCACCTAAGTTGAGGGGGATTGTTTGGCCGCC
Organism: Nodosilinea sp. LEGE 06152; assembly: GCF_015207525.1. Classification (GTDB taxonomy): domain Bacteria; phylum Cyanobacteriota; class Cyanobacteriia; order Phormidesmidales; family Phormidesmidaceae; genus Nodosilinea. The sequence goes on along the minus strand of NZ_JADEWR010000003.1, from coordinate 440,957 downwards.
ATGGCGTAGTCGCGAAAGCGGTTGAGGTCGTCTTGTAGAGTGGCTTCGACCAGACGACCCAGGAACAGCCCATCCATCCACTTGATGACGGCGGGCACCGAGTACGACACGGTGAGCTTGACGGTAGACTGGCCTTCTTTGCGATCGTAAAAGCGAATGGCACCCCGGTTAGGCAGGCCGTCGATCGCCTCCCACTGAATAATTTGGTGGGTGACCAGGTTGGTGATCTTAGAGCGCCAGGTAAACTCTAGACCCCGCGAGGCCAGCTTCCACTCGGAAATTTCGGGGTCGGCATCGGAGACTTTGACGGAGTCGATCCACTTCATCCAGCGGGGCATCTGCTCCAGGTCAGACCACAGATTCCAGGATGTTTCTACCGGCACATCGACATCTACCGCTACGCTGTGATCGAGCCATTCACCCATAGTTTACCCCTGCCGTTAGTTAAGGCTGTGCCGATGGCGAGCTGCGAAGGCCATTGCAAAAGACAGGTGCGATCGCAAACTCAGTGCCAATGCGCTATTCCGTGCCAGCACTGAGCCTATTCTACCCGTATTTCTGCGGACGCACTTTATCCTCAACTCCTTGGCTCGGACTACAGCCATCAGGGCAACAGTTGTCACAACGACGGGTCATGCCGCAACTACCAAGATTACAGCTTCCAGAACAGTAGACACTGCACTGGCGCAAGCCTTGCGCCCCTATTGGCCCCTATTGGTCTGACTTGCGCGCGATCAAGGTGCGGTGGCGGGGGTCGCTGGGCACCGTGAGGGGCGACTCAAAGCCAGCCGCTACCAGGGCGGCTTCTAGATCAAAGGTGTAGTAGTCGTCGCTCCAGGGTTCTGTGCTTTTCATCAGCGTAAACAGAACCGGGGGCAGAGCCTGAATAACGGGGGACTGGGGGTTGTTGTCGACAATTGCCAGGGTACCGCCGGGGCGCAGCAGGCGCAGGGCCTCGGCAAAAATGGCCTGGGTAGCGGTACGGGGTAGCTCGTGGGTGACAAACTGCATCGTCACCACATCAAAGGAGGCATCGGAAAAGCCGGTCGATTCTGCGGCGGCGTGCACCCACTGGGCAATTTCGTGCTGGCTGTCCTGGGCCTGGGCGACGGCCAGCATGTAGGGCGACAGGTCAAGACCTACGGTGCGCACCGAATTTTTTTGGCTGTAGTGACGATGGATGGCCAGCGTCGAAATACCCACCGAGCAGCCAACATCAAGCACGTCGTTGACCTGCTTGGGGCTGTGCTGGTCGAGAATGTCTAGAAAACTCTGCCGCAGCCGGGCCTGGGCCTCCTGCCAGGACAGATCTTCCTGGGGCCAAATGCGCAGGGCCATGGCGTAGGTGGCGGGGGCGGCCTCAAAGGCGGCTTGCCAGCACAGGTTGCCCTCGCTGTAGGCATGAAAGGGCACCCGGTAATAGTCGGGATAGACCACCGCCGGGTTGGTCAGCGCATCTAGCCGCTGGTGCATTGCGGGTGTATCGAGCGTGACGCAGGTTTGCCGCCAGGGGACGCCGTTTTTCTCGGCGGTTTTGATCATCACCTGGCGGGCCTGGCGTTTCATCAGCGCGTAGAGAGCGGGGGTGTGAATGGCGCGGTTGACGAGCCGCGAGAGCAGGTCGTCGCCAGCCCAGTCGGGCTTGAGTTTGGTCGTCGTCATGAAGGTGCTACGGGGTTTTAGACTAATGTACCGGATTCACGGGTTGGCCCGATACGGCTCTGTACTGATGCCCGGCCAGGTTAGGATATCGACATAGCGAGAGCGATGAGATGAATTGAATGCCTACCAATGTTCTACCGCTTCATACGCTGAACCCTTTGGGGCGGTTTTCTGACCGCGCCCAAGACTATGCTCGCTATCGACCCAGCTATCCCGACGAGGCGATCGCCGCCATTTTGGCCGACCTAGGCGACCCACGATCGCTGGTGGTTGCCGATATTGGAGCTGGTACCGGCATCTCGAGCCGACTGCTGGGCGATCGCGGCCCCAAAGTAATTGCCGTAGAGCCCAACGCCGCCATGCGCGAGGCCGCTGCGCCCCATCCCCAAGTGAGCTTTCAGATCGGCACCGCTGAGCAGACCGGTCTGGCCGATCGCTCTGTGCATATTGTGACCTGCTGTCAGTCGTTTCACTGGTTCAATGCCCCGCCCACCCTGGCGGAGTTTAACCGCATTTTGCACCCCGGCGGGCGAGTCGCCCTGCTGTGGAATGACTGGAATTTGAGCGACCCCGGCACCGGAGCCTATCGTCAGATTATTCAGGCGGCAGCGACTCGCACCATTAACCATAGCGACCACTCTCAATCGGTTAAGGCGATCGAGCAGCAGGCTGGGTTTTCGCCCGTGCGCCATCTTAGCTTTGCCTACGGGCAGACCCTAACGCTGCCTGAGGTGGTGGGGCGATCGCTCAGCTCGTCCTACATTCCTAAGGAAGGCAGGGCACACGCGCAGTTTTTAGATACCATTGCCGCCTGGCATAAGACCTGGGCCGCGTTCGACGGCAGGGTCCATTTGAAGTACATCACCAACCTTTACCTGAGCGAAAAGGTGGCTCCAAGCCTGAGTGAGGATGGCCCGAACTCAGCTGAATCGATCTGACCAACTTGTCTAGAAACGCCGCTGAACGTTTGCTACTCCCCGAGGGGAGAACGGTCGTAGTGGTGGAGCAGGTCGGCGGGATCGTCATAGATGGCGATCGCACCCGCCAGATCTTCGTCGCTAAAGCCGCCGGAGCGTACGGCAATAACGCCTACCCCAGCCTTGCTGGCGGCCTCAATGTCGTAGGGAGTGTCGGCCAGCATAACCACGCGATCGGGGGCCAGCTGAGCCTTTTTCAACGCGGCTTCGACAATGTCGGGGGCGGGCTTAGAGTTTTCGGCATCGCTGGAGGTGGTGGCTTCGTGGAGCAGATCGTCAACCTTGGCCACTTCTAGCATGACCGACAGTTCTTTAGGGCTGGCGGAAGTGGCAATGATCACATGCAGGCCGTCGTCCAGCAGTTTTTGCACCAGCGATCGCGCCCCGTCGGTGGGCTTTAACTCCGGGCGATACTTGTTTAGAACGAGTTCTTTGTGCTCGCTGGCGATCGTCTTGCCGGGTTCTTCTTCCTCGTTGAGGTCTGGAAAGAGCTGGGGTATGAGTTGGTCGCCCCCCATTCCCATCAGCGGTCGGATCTGGTCAAATGGCACCTCATAGCCGTGGTTGGCAAAGGCCTCAACCCAGGATTGGGCGTGGGCATCGTTGCTCAAAACCAGTGTGCCATCGATGTCTAAAATAACGCCGTCGAGGGCCATGTCTGCTCCTTCCAACCGTGGGTGCCCCCATCTTGCCAGGAAGGACGCGAGTGTACATCTTCCGAGAGGTACGTCTATCGGCGGTTGGTCACTACCAACGGCGAGTCACCAGCAGACCCTAGCGCGCACAGCAGCGATCGTCAAATAAACTATTCGGATTTGGTTGGGGCAGCTACTTTTGCACCGCCGTAAAGCCGCCGTCAACCACCAGGTTGTGCCCGGTCACAAACGCAGCCCCGTCGGAGCACAGCCAGACCACGGCCTCGGCAATATCGGCGGGGGCACCAATCCGCTGTAGCGGAATTCCAGCCGCCACCTGGTCGAGCATTTCTGGCGGTGCTTCGGCCCACAGGTCGGTTTTTATGGCCCCAGGGCTCACGGTATTGATGCGAATGCGATCGGCAGAATACTCCGCCGCCGCCGCCCGCGACAGGGCAATTACGCCAGCCTTTGCCGCGCCGTAGGCCCCATATCCAGCCACGCCCAGCAGTGCGCCCTGGGACGATATATTGACGATCGCACCACCCCCCGACTGCTGTATGGCCGGAATTTCGTACTTCATCGACAGCCAAACCGATTTGAGATTGGCGTTGATTTCAAAATCCCAGTCGGCTTCGGAGAGGTCAGCAAGTTTACCCGATGTTCCAGAGCCAGCGTTGTTAAAGGCGTAGTCGAGGCGACCGTAGGTTTCAACGGTTTGCTTGACCATCGCTTCAACGTCAGACGCCTGGGTGACATCGGCCTGAATAAAGACAGCATCGCCCTGGACGGCTTTGATCAGTTGAACGGTTTCTTCGCCCTTGTCGGGGCGACGGGCGACCACGACCACCGTTGCGCCCGCTTTGCCAAAGGCGATCGCAGTGGCCCGACCAATGCCAGAACTTGCCCCGGTCACGATCGCAACGTTGCCAGCCATCGAAGTCATGGGTTACGCTCCTGGGTTACACAAGGCTGCTCTCAACCTAGTTCAGTCAGCGTTTTTGGGCTGTTCGCCCGACTACCCAACGAGTCTACCGCAGCGCCGACTCTAGCTGGTGCTGCTCCCAGAGGTCGCGGTAGAGACCGGGGCGCTGCACCAGGTCGCGGTGGCGGCCCTGCTGCACAATGTGGCCCTTGTCCATGACAAAAATGCGATCGGCGGTGGCGGCGGCAGACATTTGGTGCGAGATAAACAGCACGGTTTTTTGCTGGGTGCCCGCCGATAGCTCTTTGAGAATGGCGGTGGCGGTGCGGTTGTCCACGCTAGAGAGGGCGTCGTCGAGCACCAGAATGGGGGCATCGATCACCAGGGCGCGGGCTAGGGCGGTGCGCTGGCGCTGTCCACCCGAGAGGGTGATGCCGCGCTCGCCGACGATGGTGCTGTACTGCTGGGGAAAGTTGGCGATTTCTTCATCCATTTGGGCCTGTTTGGCGGCGTGCTGCACCTCAGGGAACTCCATCATCGGATCGCCGTAGCGGATGTTGTTCTGGATGCTGGTGCTAAACAGAAAGCTGTCCTGGGGTACGTAGGCGATCGCCCGTCTCAGGTCCGCCAGCGGCAGCTCGGTCACATCGTAGCCATCCAGGTAGAGCTGGCCGGGGCCAATGTCGAGCAGGCGCGGCAGGGCGTTGGCCAACGTCGACTTGCCCGAGCCGATCGGGCCTACGATCGCAATTTGCTCTCCAGGCGCAATCTTAAAGCTCACCTCATTGAGGGCGGGGGTTTTGCTGTCGGGGTAGGCGTAGCTGAGGTTACGGGCTTCCAGGGTGCCCTGCACCTGCTCCAGCGGCAGGGGAATGGCGCTGGGGGCAGTTTGCACGTCGGGTTTGGCATCGAGAATTTCTTCGACCCGGTTGATGCTGACCTCGCCGCGCTGGTAGGCGGTAATGGTAAAGCCCAGCAGCGCCGTGGGGAACACCAGCCGCTCAACGTAGAGCAGCAGGGCGACAAAATCGCCCACGGTCAGCGCTCCACTGGCGATCGTCCCGGCCCCAGTGGCCAAAATCACCAGCAGACTAATGCTGGCCAGCCCCCCCAGCAGCGGAAACAGCGTATTGCGGGTGCGGGCCAGCTTCAGGTTGGCGTCGAGCAGGCTGGTGTTGCGGCGGTTAAAGGCGCGACGCTCGTTGTTCTCCTGAGCATAGATTTTGATCAGCGAAATGCCGCTCATGTCTTCTTGGATCAGGTCGCTGAGGTCTGAGATGCGCTCCTGCACCGTGAGCTGCTCATTGCGCAGGCGATCGCTAAAACTCTGCACCAGCACCAGCATCAGCGGGTACACAATCAGCGAAATCAGCGTCAGCCGCACGTTGATCGACAGCATGACCGGCACCGTCAGGGCGTAGGCAAACAGCGTGTTGGCCAAACTCAAAATGGCAAACCCCAGCAGGCGGCGAATATTGTCGACATCGCTGGTGGCGCGGCTGATCAGCTCTCCGGCCGTATTGCGGCCAAAGTAGGCGGGCTCCATGCGCAGCAGGTGCTCAAAAATGCGCTGCTTGAGGTCAAACTCCACCTGGCGACCCACCCCAAATAAGGTAATGCGCGACACCATGCGAATCACCCACATCACCGAGGCCAAAATCAGCACCGTCAGCACGTAGTACAGAATGCGGTTGAAGCTGAAGGTAACCTGTAGCTCGTCAATGCCGTTGCGAATCAGCAGCGGAATCCAGACCCCCACCAGGTTGACAATAAACAGCGCAGCCACCCCCAGGGCCGCCTTGTGCCAGTGGGGCCGCAGGTAGGTGCCCAGTTTTTGTAGCTGCGATCGCGCCATAATTTCTGCCCTAATTGCCCCCCTATCCTAGACGAATTTGAGGGGCCGCATCCCAGACTGGCAGACCTAGGGCAGGGTTTCAACCACCTGCTCCCACTGCATACTAAAGGGCGGCAGCCAGCCCCGCAGATAGTAGTAAAAGGCGCTCAGCAGCTCGTTCCAGTAGCGCGACGTCAGCGCCAGGGCGTTGACATCGGGCACCAGGTCGGCCAGGCGCGCCAGGGTGTCGCGGCCCGTTTGACCAGGGGTGCTGTACAGCTCGGTGGGGGCGGCCACCACCTGCAGGCCCTCATTTTCAAAGGCCAGGGCGGCGCGGCGCATGGTGAGGGCGGGGGCCACCAGCACCACCCGGTTGGCCGTGCGGTTGTTGCGATCGGTGTCAAAGGGGCCACTGCGCGCCGGCGCGCTAAACAGGCCCTGCTCACTTAAAAAAGCTTCTTGATCGACCACCGCAGCGCGAATGTCGGTGCCCGTATTCTGCACCCGAATGCTTTCGGCGGGCACGCCCCGGCCGGTCAACTGCTGGCGAATCGCCTGCCGAAGCGGTTCTTGCTCTTCGGGGCTGCCATACCGCGGCCCAGCGGTGACGGTTACGAAGGGGCGGGCCGCACTAATGCGGTTATAGATATTGGCGGTGCTGTTTAGGCGGGCCACCAGCGCCGGGTCGAGGGGGCTATCGGCGTCGATGCGGCTGCTGAGGGCGTTGGTGAGGCGGTAGGCATCGGCGTTTTCGCCAATAACCACCAGCGATACGGCCCGGTCAATGGGAACTTGATCAATAGCGGGGCAAATGTCACTACACAGCCGCCGCTGGCTCAGGTAGGCCCGCTGCACCGACTGTTCAGAATGGTTGACCAGCGCCCGCGCGATCAGGGGCATGCTGCTAAACAACAAAATTAGCAGCGCTACCGTCACCAGGCGCGGCCCCTGTTTTTTAAAGTCGCCCCCCAGCGACAGCGCCAGTAGCGTAATCGTCGCGCCTAAGGGGGTGAGCGGAAACGCCAAAAACTGCCAAAATACCCCAATGGTGCTGTCGTCAGGGAACAAAAAAGCGGCGGCAATCAGAGCCAAAATCATCGCTCCGCCAAACCAGGTGAGAAAGTTGGCCGGAATAAACTTTCTCAGAATCCACCACAGAAAGTAGCCGATGCCAAGCCACAGCAGCAGGCGGGTCAGTAGGTTGAGAATGTCCATGGTCGGGTCTGCACTGGAAGGTTGAGCGCTGTCAGGAGGGGCGAGAATCGCGGCGGCGGGGACGGGGGCATCAGCCCCGCAGGAACTCTCTGCAAAGCATACTTCAGTAACCAAAACTCGGGGTGTTTGCGACCCCAATCGGCCCCAAGTTTCTCCCTGGGGTGCGGGATTTTTGGGCGCAGGCCCAAGGTTCGGACGCGGTTTCGTTCTGTGTTAAAAGGAATGGGTAGCCACAAGTACCGGTTATGAGATCCCTGAACATCCCCTGGAAAGCGGCTCACTGGCCCGACGGCTGGACGGTGAGCGTTGCTCTGATCGCTCTGGTGATGCTGCTGCCGGTGGCTATTATTCTCGCCAGTTTGTTTACCAACTCCAGCGATGCCTGGGGCCACCTGGCGGCCACGGTGCTGCCCGAGTACGTTCGCAACTCGCTAGTGCTGATGGTGGGCGTGGGGCTGGGGGTGCTGGCGATCGGGGTGAGCACCGCCTGGCTGGTGAGCACCTGCCAGTTTTGGGGCCGGCGCTGGTTTGAGTGGCTGCTGCTGCTGCCCCTGGCCGCGCCCGCCTACATCTTGGCCTACGTCTACACCGACACGCTGGAGTATTTTGGCCCGGTGCAGACGGCCCTGCGCGGCTTGTTTAGCTGGCAGCGGGCGACAGACTACTGGTTTCCCAACATTCGCTCGGTGGGCGGGGCGATTTTGCTCTTTAGCCTGACGCTGTACCCCTACGTGTACCTGCTGGCGCGGGTGGCCTTTTTAGAACAGTCAACCGCTACGCTAGAGGCGAGTCGCTCTTTGGGCTGTGGCCCCTGGCGCAGCTTTCGCGCGGTGGCACTGCCCCTGGCTCGACCGGCGATCGCCGCCGGTACTGCCCTAGCCCTAATGGAAACCCTGAACGACTTTGGCACCGTGGCCTACTTCAGCGTGCCGACCTTTACTACAGGCATCTACCGCACCTGGTTCGGCATGGGCGATCGCCCGGCGGCGGTGCAGCTCTCGGCGGTGCTGCTGCTGTTTATCTTTGCGCTGGTGGTGCTAGAGCAGCGATCGCGGCGACAGGCCCGCTACTACCAGGGCATGGGGCGATCGGTATCCCAGGCGCGCCACGAACTGAGGGGGCTGCGGGCGGTGGGAGCCTGGCTGGCCTGCGCCGCCCCGGTGCTGCTGGGGTTGGTCATTCCCACCGGGCTGCTGCTGGCGATGACGGTTCGCAACGCCGAGGCTACCCTGAATGGCGACTTTGTGGTGCTCGGGTTTAACAGTTTGGTGCTGGCGGTGCTGGCGGCGGTGCTGGCAGTGCTGCTGGCGCTGGTGATGGCCTACGGTCTGCGGCTCAACGGTACGTCGTTTTTGAGAATGACGGTGCAGGGGGCCAACCTGGGCTACGCCGTACCGGGGGCGGTGATTGCCGTGGGCACGCTGATTCCGCTCGCCGGGTTTGACAATGCGATCGACGCCTGGATGCGCCAAACCTTCGGTTTCTCCACCGGGCTGCTGCTCAGCGGCACCATTATTGCGCTGCTGTTTGCCTACCTGGTGCGGTTTTTGGCGGTCAGCTTTGGCGCGATCGAGGCGGGCTTGGGCAAAATTAAGCCCTCGATAGACGATGCCGCCCGCAGCCTGGGCCAAACCCCCAACCAAACCCTGATGAAAGTTCACCGCCCACTGCTGGGCAGCAGCCTGCTCACCGCCGCCATGCTGGTGTTTGTGGATGTGATGAAGGAACTGCCCGCCACGCTGATCGTTCGCCCGTTTAACTTCGACACCCTGGCGGTGCGGGTCTACCAGTACGCCGCTGACGAGCGCCTGATCGAGGCCTCGGCCCCGGCCCTGGCGATCGTGGTGGTGGGGCTGCTGCCGGTGCTGTGGCTGAGTCGGCAAATCGCCAACGAGGGAAACCCCTAACCTGTAAGGCATTTTGCTAGGGCTACGATATCAGGCATATTCGGGGATGGAGCCAGGTTAACCATGTCTAGCCTGCTAATTAAATCCGCTGAGACACTGTTACCGATCAATCTTTCATCACTTCTTGCCTTACCGCAGATGAGTGATGAGCAGTTCTACGATTTTTGTCGAACGAATCCTGACCTGCGGATTGAGCGGAACGCAAACGGAGAAATTGTCGTGATGCCGCCAGCATTTTCTGATACCGAAAACCGCAACGGCAGAGTTTTTCGGCAGCTCTATGTTTGGGCAGAAGCCGATGGTACTGAGGAAGTCTTTGACTCTAGCTTAGGCTTTACGCTACAGAATGGTGCCATGCGATCGCCCGATGCAGCATGGATTTTGGTTGACCGCTGGAACAGGCTAGAACCTGAACAACAGGCATCGTTTGCCCCGATCGCGCCTGATTTTGTTGTAGAGCTGCGATCGAGTAGTGATACCTTGGCGAGTCTGCAAGACAAGATGCCAGAATACGTTGCTAATGGGATGAGGTTGGGGTGGTTAATTGATCGCAAGCACCGTCAAGTTCATGTCTAGCGGGTGTCGGTGCGATCGCTAAACAGCGCTACGACTATCACCGCGCCGGTGGGTTGTTGTTAGAGGGCACGATTAGCCTGGTCCTCATAAACCTGGGGCAAGGCAATATCCAGACCTATGCTGTCGAGAAACAAACTGTCCTCAGCGGCGACTCCAGAAACCTCACCCACTGTAGTCACCAGCTTCCAGTTGTCTCGCTCATTGCGGCGGTAGCACTCCACCAAAATGCGGTCGGGGTCGAGCAACACGTACTCTTGCGGGGTTTCGATCTGGCGATGGCGACAAACTTGTAGCCGCGATCGCAAGGTATGTTCTCCTTCCCTCATACCGCCTGGTACGCGAAACAACACCCGACCTTTGCTGATGCTTCAGCCTTTGTCCGCCGTTATTTGTAGGCTTTCCAACGTATTCAGACACTACGGGATGAGCCTGAATACGTCAAAGTCCCTCGCACTATCTTCGACACCTGGGCCGAGTTACTCTGCCATGCCGCTTGATTGGATAAAGTCGAGCTGAGCCAAGGCTACCTGGGGCGATCGCCACAAAGCCATGCCGACCTTAGCCCATTACAGAACTATGGCTTGAGATAAACTAATGGGCGGAGCGAGACTCGAACTCGCACAACCGAAGTCGCCACATTTTGAGTGTGGTGCGTCTACCAATTCCGCCATCCGCCCTTGGATGAACCACTATTATACCGATCTGGCGAACTTTTCACCAGTGCAAAGTAATCTTGCGTGCTGGCCCAGCGGTCGATTTCCCTGGCTCGCAGTACAGGCACCGGGTGAGTTAAGTCTTGGGTGCGAACTTGTCGCAGAGCGTCGCCCAGAGCGTCGGCGCTAATGGCATCGTAGGTGCGGGCCTGGTCAATAAAGGCATCGACATTGAGCTGGTTAACCAGCGAGGGTGAGCCGCCGCAGAGCTTCATGAGCAGAGAGGCCACAACGCGAGGGTCTTGGGCCACCAGCAGGGCAGCGCGATCGCAGGTAAACTCGGCACAGCGCACCCACTCCATCAGCTGGCTTTGAAGGCTTTGAGCCAGCACCTCTCCCAGGGGCAGACTGCCCGCCGCCAGGGTCAGCAGGTTGGCCAGGGTGAGGTACACGCTGTGCTCACACTTGAGGTGGCCCAGCTCGTGGGCGATCACCGCCTGGGTTTCTTCCGGCGTCAGCAGCTCCAGCAGTGCCGTGTGGATGACGATGAAGGGCTGCTCGCCGCGCATGGCAAAGGTGTAGGCGTTGGGCACCGGGTTTTGGCGCACGTAGAGCTGAGGTACCTCTAGGTCAAGAATGCGGCAGGCTTCGACCAGCGACTGGTGCAGGTCGGGCAGCTGGCGATCGCTCACCTGCAAGCTGGAAGCCAAGTGGTCGAGGTGAAAAAAACGCTCTGCCAAGGGAGCCAAGGCCATGCGCACCATCACGTCGAGCCCCGGCAGCTGCTTCAGGGCGCGAGTAGCTTGAAGATCGAGGGGATGGCGAAACTGGTCGGCGCGCAGCCCAACCAGAAGAGTTTTGCCGGTCATAGTTCAGGAGCTATTCAGTGCCTTCCATCGTAGCTTGGGGAAAACGACTTGGCTAAATAGGCGGTTTTTGCCCACGAATTCCCTAGCATTGCTCAAGCTGAACAGCTCTGCAAATTTGGCCTAGATACGCTCAAGAGCATTTTTGGGATGAAATAGCACTGCTTACGCTCTACGTGACAGGACGTACATACATGCGAAACATGAAGCCACAGTAATACCTAGCCCTATCCTAAAGCTCAAAGGATAGAACTCAAACCGCACAATATGCTTCCCGGGGGGTAAATTAACACCACGCTGAATATAGTTGGTCTGAAAAATACGGGTCACCTGACCGTCAATTGTAGCTTTCCAACCTGGATAAAAAATATCGCTCAAAACTAGAAAAGCAGGAGCCGTGGTTTGAGTCTCCAGTTCTACCTGGGTTTCAGTAATATTTAAGACGTTGGTGTAATCGGTGGGCTCTAGCGCACTAGATTGTAGAGTTGCTGTACTGTCTTCTACCAAGGCCATCACTTTGGGGTCAAAGATTTTCCCATCAGGTAGCTGCGAGGTATGGATAGCTGTTAAGATTTCCCCTGGCTGAAGAGCAAGGGTCTCAGGCACGAGCCAAGCACGCGGCAATACATCCTGATTTTCGTAAACAATTCCACCCTCCAAGGCTTCCATTTTTTTCCACTTAGGTGAAGTGCCAAGCAGCGTAATTGGTAAAGAGGTAGCTTCTGAAGCATTTGTTAAACTGACATGGCCAATATTAATAACGGCCGGTAGACCTTCCCAGTCGAACTCAATCCTACGAATTTCTTGTGGCCGATTTAACTGAATCTTACCGACGTAAGCATGAGCTTGGCACACCTCGCCGTTAGGCCTTGTGGTCGGTGTACTCTTAAAAACCGTAGCCCTCTGATGTTGCATAAATGGTTGCACATCCGGGCAATCATAGGCAAACTCGGAAGTATCACGACCTGTTAGTAAACTATGTGTTTCAATGGCCCCATCTGTGTCAACAACCTGAACTTCCAGCAATTCAGCATTATTTGGAATTTCTACTGAACAACTTAACTGACTGACGATGGCAATAGTGGTAGCTTTGTAAGAACTAACCGGAATATCAAGAGCAGGACTTATGTCTCTTTGAGATGGTGCACAAACTCCTGTGCCCAGTTGTAAGTTTAAATCTGTCTTCGACCACGCCAATCCATTTCGTACGGACATAGAAGAAGACTGATTGAGCAAGTACTTCACAGCCATTAAATCTAACTCATGCTGATTTGAAGATATAGGTAGAGATGACACACTACCACCTTGATCAACATGAATCATTTGATTAATTCGCGTCATCGTTAGAGGCGAGTAACCACTAGCATTAGGCAAGTCCCAAAGTAAGGTAAGATTGGGAACTAAACCATCAGATTCCACAGTAAAAGCTCCATCAGATGTCAAGAAGCGCTCATGACCGTCCTGAAGGATGTCACGATATCGTTCCACCACCGTGCTGGGAGTTAATCTATCTACTGCGGGCGCATTAGTCCTCCATTCGTAGAACCAGCCAAAGCTAGACAGATCTATAAATATGAGTGCTAGCAACAGCAATCCGCTTGTGCGAGAAGTAGTATAACGATGAAAGGTTAGTAGAACTAAAATGCCAACAATAAAAATGACAAGTGGTATTCCAACTGTAGGGTTTCTCCAAGGCAGGATCGGCACCTGATCAATTCCAACCTCTCCAGCTTTGGCTAGAAAGTAACTATGCATAGTGCTCATGCTGTATAGGCCAACTAGCATAAATCCTATAGATATTAAAATTGTTTTCAGTACTAGTCGCTTTGATACAGCTTTGCTTTGTATTGAAGAGACTCCCATACCCGCGAGTATACTAACCGCTAAAGCTACTTCAACGAAATGTCGTCCCTGTGCCCTAAACTTGTTGTAAATCGGAACAAAGTAAAGAGCTTGCCCAACCAGAAAATCTTTGCCAAATGCTGCAAGCAGAGTAATTAATCCAAACCAAAACCAAAACTTAGCTGCCGAACGATTTTGATAAGTTAGTGCGCCTAAAACTGTTAAAAGAATAGTTATTGTACCAACGTATCCCGTTGTTTCTGTTAATCCCCAATCACCCCATTGAGGATAGATAGTATAAGGAGGTAAAACACCACCAAAAAAGTAAGGAAAAACTAGCTGGAGAAATTGCCAAGCAGGAAGAGAGTAATGTAGAAATGCATCAAAGGATAAATCGGCTCGTAGACTTAGACGGCTAAGCTCTATTGTCGGGATAATTTGCAAAGCACAAAGACTAATGCCTAAAGTAGTACAACCTAGGCTCCAACGATAGTATCTCCAGCGTCCTACAGGAGCACTCCATCCTAGAAATAATGCATAGAAAAAACCTGTACCTAGGCCATAAACTGATATCTGAGGATGACCGCCTAGTAAACAACAAGCAGTAGCAAATCCACCAATTACTAACCATTTTCCACATAGCTGATGGCGAAGTTTTTCTAGTGATACGAGTATGAGGGGAATCCAAGCAGCAGCATGAATCATGGCAGCATGCCCTAGATGAGCCATCATAAACCCACTCATGCTATACGTTATGCCAGTTACGGCGGCACCTAGTTTCGAGCGAGTCATAACATAAACGTAAAAATAAGAAAAAGAACCTGCCAAAATATAAGCAGTTAGTACAAATAAGTTCCATGTATTAGGAATAAGGCTTAGAATTAATGCCGGTGGATACCAAGTCATATTCTGAGGATCGGCTGCAATTGGATAGCCGCCAAACAGCAGATCAGTCCACAGTGTTTTAATAGAGTAGAATGCGGGCATGAAGTAGACAAGCCCATCGCCGGGAGCTAAGAACCTTTTTGAAAATAGAACTGAGGAAAAGAAGAAAATATAAAAGAGTGTGAACCCTACCAAAACTACAGCTTTGTGGGCTATAGAATTTTGAGAAAATAGGTTTTCACGCAGTAAATTTTTAATGCTTTCAAATTCCATTATTTGTCGTATTCCTTGTAAAGCCAGAAATTATATTTGAACGACACTGAACTCGTTTGGGTCTAAATTTATATTTTAATTCTTGCACCAAACACCTAAAATAGACTTGCCAATTGTGTATTGCAGCATTGGATCAAGCACTTTAGAAATTGGCACCATCCAGGTATCCCACAGCTTGATTTGCCTTGGAGTGGGCATACGTTGCTTCAGCCAGCGATTACTCAATGAGGCTAATAGGCCAACTGAGTCTAGGTACTTTAAACTAACAACTGTAAGATCGCTAGTTGTAAGTTGACTTAACATGGCCTTGTTATAGCGGCGATAGTGGCCAATGGATTTATCAAAGGGAGAAAATAGCCACTGGTGGGCTGGTGCCAATACAATGAGAACTCCCCCTGGCTTTAGGTAAGCGGTAGCCCGTTGAACTTCTGCTTGATCTGCTTCGATATGCTCTAGAACATCAATGTATAGAATGGCATCAAAGCGTTGATCGACTGGTAAGTCAGCTAAAATTCCTTGACGAACTTCACAGAGCGTGGGTATCTCAGAGTCCGCTTTAAACCTCTGAATCAATTCGGCATCCGGTTCCAAGCAAAGCCAACGTTTATAGGACTGTCGACAAAGCACCTTGGTTGTACCGCCAATTCCGGCACCGACCTCCAAAATCTCAGACCCCAGATGCCGCCGAATCATATGGTAATAATAGTTTTTCCAATTTTTGGCGGCTCGGAAGAGTTCTAGCTCAGAGCCGATATAGCTGTAATTAGTCATACGTTTGCGATGATTTCGTCTAAGGCCAGAACAAAATGATGATAGTCTCGATTGGGCAAAAAGCCGCCATTATTGCGGCCAATTAAGACTAGAAAAATAAACGATAAGGATATGATAAACGCCTGCAAGATAACAGAGATTAAAGCTACAACCAAGTAGGAAGTCCATCCAGGGATGGCCAAATGGGTCATCAACCTTATTCCGATGACCCCAAGTAAAGCCACAACCGAAATTCCAATTAACCCACAGGAAGCCATCAGCAGGCGAACTCCAACCATCTCGCCATAAACGGAGATTGCGCTCAAGCCGTGGGTAACTAAAGATGTAAAATTCATCTTAGACTCGCCCCGATAGCGGTAGCCACGTTGAGTAGGGATATTAGTTTGAGGGAGCTTTGATTTTAAAGTGCCTGCGGCATAGTGATTCCAAATTTCTGATACTACGACCAGCCGATGCAGCATTGTAAAGGGAATTGCGCTGAAGTTACCCACTTGGATATCGAAGCCCGTTAACAGGCGATACATAGTACGGTAGGCCCGATAAAAGAACTTAAAGATCCAAGATTCTGACCGTTGACTACGGCGAGCGAAAACTATCTTTTCATGATTTGTAGACGCACAGGTGTGAATTAACCGAATCACATCAATAGGGGTATCTTCTCCATCGCTATCCATCACAACTACTATATCTGCGGTTAAGTTGGCCTCTGCATAGGCTAGACCAATAGTTATGGCCCGCTGGTGGCCTAAGTTGCGCTTGAGCCTTAGGACGTTGACCTTGTGGATAGCAGTTAACTTAGCAGCGTAGAGGCTCCCTATCGGTGGAATACTAGAACCATCATCCACTGCTAAAATATCAGCGCTCATGCCATGGGCAGCTAATTCTAGATCCAACTCTTTGAGTAACACCGTCAATGAAGGCCAATCGTTAAAGACCGGTGTTGTCATCAAAACGTGAGGCGGTGAGGGTGTTTCAGCTCTGTATACACTGGGGTGAGTTGTTTGTAGCATGATCTACTCCCACCGTGGGATCAGAAATTTGGCCTTCATCTTCCCACAGATGATCATCTTTTGTTTGCCTAACGGCCGTGGATTAGGAAAGATCTACTTTGAAGCAGTCGAGGCCATGAGGGTTTTCGGCTAGGCGCGGTTGCTGCGGTGCGTCGGGCAGGGCGGGGGCACGCCCACAAGCTGATTCCGCCAACGGTTGTCGGCGCTACTAGACAGCGGCTCGATGAAGGACATAAGCGGCTGCGATCGCATCTGCCAATCTGCAGAACCTTCCCCGATAGTTTGTGGGCCTTAACCCCGTTATCCGTACTTCGACAATTGGGGGCACCTGCTCATCTGCATGCTCTAGCGACTTGAGCTAGGGCTCCCTTCTAATAGCAGTTGAGTTTTCAAAACGAGAATAGTTAGTTTTCGCCGCGTCTAAAGTCCGTTAAGATACGCCTCTAGGTGCGATTGTCGCCCCCAATTTGCCCCGAGGAAGTCCCTGTGATCATTCAAGAATTTGCTCTACTGTTTGTAGCGGTACTGGCCAGTGCCCTAGGGCAGCTGTTTCTTAAGTTTGGAGCATTGCAGCTGGGTCAGGTAACCAGTGCCAATGCCCTCGGTCACATCTTGAGCATTGCCACTACCCCTGCGCTAATTGCCGGTCTGATGGCCTATGGTGTTGGCGCGGTGCTCTACATTCTGGTGCTAACGCGGGTTGAACTCAGCGTTGCGGCCCCGGCCGCTTCAATGATCTACCTAGCCTCGGTCTTGATTGGGGTGCTGGTCTTTAAGGAAGATCTGTCGCTTGGTCGCCTGGTCGGGTTGGGGTTAATTATGGGCGGTGTCGTGCTGGTGGCCTCTCGGTAACGGCGACCTAGACCCCAGCCGTATTGTTACCTCATCGCCGCCCTCACTGCTGCCCATTGATGTCTACCTGGGCAAGGCCGACAATGGAGCCAGCCGATCGCTAGGCTCAGGACCACGGCGTTGCTTGCACCCATCCCATGATCGTGACCGTCGCCAGCTTTAAAGGAGGCGTGGGCAAAACCACCACCGCTATTCACCTGGCGGCCTTTTTGCAGGGCTACGCCGAAACCCTGCTGATCGATGCCGACCCCAACCAATCGGCGCTGGCCTGGGCGAGCCGGGGTGAACTGCCCTTTGTGGTAGTCGACCAGTGGCAGGCGAGAAACCTACCCACCTCCCAGGGCCATATCGTTATCGACACCCAGGCCCGCCCCATTGCCGACGATTTGGCTCTGCTGGCGGCCACCTGCGATCTGCTGGTGCTGCCCACCACCCCTGATATTCTCGCCCTCGACGCCCTAGCGCTAATGGTGCAGCACCTGGCCGGGCTACCCGTTGCCCCCTACCGCATTCTGCTGACCATGATTCCGCCCTACCCCAGCCGAGCCGGGGTCGAGGTGCGGGATATGCTGGCCGAGACTAAACTGCCTCTATTTGAGGGAGGCATTCGCCGCTACGCCGTTTTTCAAAAAGCGGCCCTGGCTGGCACGGCCGTGTATGACGTCAAAGACCCGAAGGCTGAGCTGGGGTGGCAAGACTATGTGGCGGTTGGTAAAGAGGTTTTAGCCTACGCCCTAGATATAGACGGCCAGGGAAATGATGAAGGGATTGATCCCTGAGCGGAGTCGTTTGGCCTGTGGACAGGCTTCGCCAACGCGCTAGCGTCTCCCATAGGGAGAAAGGGGGAGCGCAGTGAGATCAGCATTCTGCCTGTACTGATAGGACAGCTGAGACGGCTATCCCACAGAACCATAAACCTTCCCCCTCTATCCTCCTCACCCATCCCCTTCCTGCGCCAACCCGCCCCGTTCCCTTCGGTTCTCACCACCTTTGACGGATTAGAGGCTCATTAACAGTTCGTTACAATGTGTCTATTGGACGGGAATGAGTCTCAGAATTCGCTTTCCTGTCCTCAGGCTTTAAATGAGAGGTGCCCGATGAACGGCAACTTACGGGTGGGGAATCTATTTGGTATTCCCTTTTATGTGAATGTGTCCTGGTTTTTGGTGCTGCTGCTGGTGACCTGGCAGTATGGCAGCGGTCTGGCGGCGGCATTTCCGCAGCTGGGTGGGGCGCTGCCCTGGGTGCTGGGGCTGGGGTCGGCGCTAACGCTGTTTGCCTCGGTGCTGGCCCACGAACTGGGGCACAGTTTTGCGGCGATGAAACAGGGCATTGGGGTCAACTCAATTACGCTGTTTCTGTTTGGTGGCTTGGCGGCGCTAGAAAAAGAATCTGAAACGCCGAAGGGAGCGTTTTGGGTGGCGATCGCAGGCCCCTTAGTTAGCTTTGCGCTGTTTGGCCTCTTCTCGATCGCTGGGCTGGTCTTGCCCCTCTCTGGCCCACTAGCCGGAATCGTAACGCTGCTGGCCTACATTAACTTGGCCCTGGGTGCCTTTAACCTCATCCCCGGCCTGCCGCTGGATGGCGGCAACGTGCTGAAGTCGATTGTGTGGAAGATCACGGGTCAACCCCATAAGGGTCTGGTGTTTGCCAGCCGTGTGGGTCAAGGGTTGGGCTGGACAGCGATCGCGCTAGGGATCGGCTCTATTCTAGGTATCAGCCCCGTAGGTAGCTTTTGGACGCTGCTAATTGGCCTGTTTCTGCTGCAAAACGCCAACCGCACCGCGCAGTTTGGTACTGTGCAGGGCCGCCTGGCTGGCCTAACGGCTAAAGATGCTATGGCCCAAGACAGCCCGGTCATAGAAGCCAGTACATCTCTGCGGGAGCTTGCTGACAATGCTCTGTTGGCGGCCCCTTCGGCCTGGCGCAAGTTCCTTGTGGCCGACGAAACGGGTCTGCTCGTCGGTACGGTACTCGTCGATGCCCTCAAGCAGGTGCCCCGCGAGCAGTGGGCCGATACCAGCGTGGCCGCCATCATGGAATCTGCCGGTGACATTGTGACGGTGGGTGCCGAGCAGCCGCTGATGGAAGTCATCAAGACCCTAGAAACCCGGAAGATCCAGGCGCTGGCGGTGATCGGCAACGACGGCTCCCTGGCGGGCCTGCTGGAGAAGACCTCGATTCAGGCGCTGCTGCAATCGCCCCAGGCGGCCTAACCACGGCTCAAGCCCAATACATAGCGCCTTAGCTCAAACGCAGACTAGAGAAATCTGGTCTGCGTTTTTTGCGATCGGGCCACTGCTGTAGGCATCTAAATCCTTATGGATTTTAGGCGAGCCTTGTAAATCATTGCGTTGCCCCGAACGCTCAGAACATGAGCCGGTAGCTAAAAAGCACAGCACTGAGACGCTACCAGACGCGAAACCGGCTCCACGTCACTAGAGGGTCTACCGCGCGCGCTCTTCTGTCCCTAGCTAATTTATATTCAGGTATCGCCCCATGATGATGCAAGCCTCGTCTGAACCTAAAAACTTAAATTCTGGCTCTATAACTAGCCAATTCCGCTTGCGATACATGTTGAAGGAAACCAGCGCATCTTTGCTGGTTTGCAACAGAGCTGTTTGGTAGGGCAATTTGTGAAGTAGCCGATCGTGAAGTTGGCCACCAATGCCTTTGCCTTGGGCTTTCGGGATAACGGCAAGCTCTGCGACTTCAAAGCCACTGGCAAACCATAGCGTGGCAACGTCTGGGTCAAGCTGTGACTTCACAGCATCGTGCCACCAAAACCCAGGCTCACTGGCATAACCACAGGCAAAGCCCAGGATTGATCGGGCATTATCTCGCGCTACCACGCATCGAAAGCCCGATCGCAAAACATACTGACCAAGGGTCTCTCTAAACCCAAGCACATCCTCTTCAGACTCGTCGTAGGGGGGCTGAGTGAACACAGCTCGGTAAACTGCCACAATTTGATCCTCAGCAGCTTTCAGTTCCTGTTGAGTAAGCAGGACGATTTCAAAAGACATTCCAGAGCCACATCAATTGACGCCAATCACCCAAGCATCTCTCATCAAATCCATAGAACTAGGCATCCACGGTGTTGCATTGTCGGGGGTCACAACGATTGCGTTGTCAATGCCACTTCCCCACGCATGGCATTTTCTAACGTAAATTGCGCTCGCCCTGCAACGACTCGCTAAATGGGCAAGGTGCAGCTCGCACAGTACACAATACATCAGAGAAATTTTTCACTAATTTAGACGTTAGACATACGAACCATTTATCCTGTTGATAACTATAATCGGTTAAGGGACAGATCAAATTTGCTAATTTTTTCCGAAAGTCGTCAGATGGAGTAGTTAACAGCCCCAGTGCTTTTTCTCTGGCGACCAGTTTGAGCTTTGATGTGTATCCTATGGACAACGTGAACTATGGCAGTAAAAACTATGGAACCCTTAACTGGCAAAGAGCTTTTGGCCAAGGTCAAGGAGAATGATGGTCTGACGAAACGGGAACTGGCCAAGGAATGCGGCTACTACACGGTTGGTAAGGAAGGGCAGATCCGTGTGAACCTGGCTGATTTCTATGATGCTTTGCTATCTGCTAAGGGGATTCAGCTTGAGCCCCAAAAGAGTTCGGATGGGAGAGGCCGGGAAGCGTCTTATACCCTCACCGTTCATAAGAATGGTCAGATTGTGATTGGTGCAGCCTATACCCAAGAGATGGGCCTTAAGACTGGCGATGAGTTCAAGATTAAGCTGGGCTACAAGCACATTCACTTGGTCAAGCTAGACGAGGATGGCAACGAAGATGCAGCCTAACGGGGCTGTTTCACGAATCAAGATTTTTTTTGCCGCCCCTTCTGCACGCCGAGGTGACTTAGCTAAATGGCTTAAGCTATAGGTACAGAATGGGAGGGCTAGGCATTATGACTTCCAGAATAAATGCATCCTGAACTCTTCCCCCGGCCCACTACAGCCGGGGGTTTTGTTTTTGGCCGTTTCTAAAGGTTGTCCCCCTTCATGAACAGAAATCTTACGGGGGGGTGCGTAAAATTTGTCGTAGCGATCGCACCCAAATGCCCAGATAATTCGCTTTCTCTTCAAGCGTGAAGGGGTAATGCCCAAGAAAACACCTGGCTCCCTTCAAAGGGCTAGCGGATTGAGGCAAACCAGCGGTAGGGTGATAGTCCGACTCTAAGCTTCACCTCACCATTAGCGACTAAACGACTACGGCATTACGACTACGGCGAGCTGCTGGCTGTGGCCCTAATGTCAGATATTACTGACGACCGCAAGCCCCTTCCTGATGCCCATATTTAGGGCTTTTTGCGGGAACCGCTCGCCCGAAAATAGCTGTAGCCACCGTTTTCTAAGGACCAAGATGTTCATGCACGGGCTAAAACGAGTCTTGCCATGCTCGACCACGCAAGTACGTAGACGAACGGCACTCGTTCTGGAACAGCGACATCAATTCCAGAACGATGTCAAATAATTCCGGAACGTGCAAACGTACAGGAACACTTGAGAACCTTTACAGGCGAGACAACGAGCATGGCAGGATTCGAACCTGCGACACCTAGAACCGGAATCTAGTGCTCTATCCACTGAGCTACATGCCCTTAGGCTGCACCATTCTAACATCTGCCAGCGGCGTTATGACTAGACCCGGCGATCGCGCTGCCAAATCTGGAGTCACCCAGCAGAATTTGGTATATCCAGTGACCGGCCAGCAGGTTTGACGCTTGAAACCTGCTCAACCACAGTAGGATGGGCACAGCAGCGCAACCTCATCGAGATCTTCGCGATCCCCTTGCATCTCGATGGGTAATGGGCGCTAGACGTTGCCATCCCACGCTTTCTGGATTGCTATGACCGAACCCACCAATACCCTCGACACCGCTGCCGCCGCCCTTTCCCAGGAGGCCGAAAGCGCCAGTTCTGACGAGCAGTACCGCCGCAAGATGCAGCGGCGGCAGGAGGTGCAGCAGCAGCGCATTGCCGATCGCACCGTTGAGAAGGGGCTGGTAATTGTTAACACCGGCAACGGCAAGGGCAAAACCACTGCGGCCCTAGGGATGGTGCTGCGGTCGCTGGGGCACGGCTACCGGGTGGCCATTGTGCAGTTTATTAAAGGGGCTTGGGAACCGGCGGAGAAAGCCGTGCTGGAGCGGTTTGGCGATCAGCTCAGCTTCCATGCTATGGGTGAGGGCTTTACCTGGGATACCCAAGATCGCGATCGCGACACCCGTACCGCCCAAGCCGCTTGGGAAACGGCCCTCAGCTACATTCGCGACCCCGAAGTCAAAACCATTTTGCTTGACGAGGTAAATATTGCCCTCAAGCACGGCTTTCTCTCGGTGGAGCAGGTGCTGGCGGGTCTAGCCGAAAAACCCGAGATGACTCACGTAATTTTGACCGGGCGAGGCGCACCCCAGGCCCTAATCGACCAGGCCGATCTAGTCACCGAGATGGCCCTAATCAAGCACCCCTTCCGCGAACAAGGCGTCAAAGCCCAGCCCGGCATCGAATACTGATCCGACCCATCCACCCCCTTTCTCCCTACGGGAGACGCTAGCGCGTTGGCGAAGCCTGTCCACAGGACAAACGACTCCGCTCAGGGACCATCACCCGCCCACCCGCCTACCCATCCACCCGCCTACCCATCCACCCGCCCACCCGCCTACTCCCCATGGATCGCTACGCCACCCTGCGCCACGTTCAGCGCCTCGACCCCGAGCGTTCTCACCAGAAGATCTGCCACCTGCTGGCGGGGTACGAGTTTCCGTGGGATGTCACCCGCGCTCTGGAGCTGGCCCTGCTGCGCACCTTCTGCATCCCCAGCGTGTCGGCCCTGCTGGATAAAACCGGCGAGTTTCGCCACCACGCCCAAAAGCGCTACGACGACACCGGCATTGTGGTGTCAGAGGTATTTAAGCACGGCTACGACAGCCCCCGTGGCAATGCGTTCATTCAGCGCATGAATGCCATTCACCGCCACTACGCCATCGGCAATGCCGACTACCTGTACGTGCTCTCAACCTTTATCTACGAGCCGATTAGGTGGGGCGATCGCTTTGGTTGGCGGCCCTTTTGCGAGCAGGAGCGGCTAGCCTGCTACTACTTTTGGCGGGCGATTGGCGATCGCATGGGCCTCACCGATATTCCACCCACTTACGCCGCCTTCGAGCAGTTCAACCGCGAGTTTGAGGCCGAGCACTTTACCTACGCCGCCACCAATCAGCGGGTCGCCGATGCCACCCGGCACATGCTGCTGAGCTGGTTTCCCGCCGCGACCCGCCCGGTGGTGAACTGGGGCTTGCCCTGCCTGCTCGACCCGCCCCTGCTCAATGCCCTAGGCTGGCAACCAACGCCAAAAGTTGTACAGCAGGCTGCCGCTGCGGCTCTCAAGGCCCGCAGTCGCCTGCTGCGCCGCCAGCCGCCCCGCACCACGCCTGATTTTTTTGTCGATCAAACCATCCGCAGCTACCCGGAGGGCTACACCCTGGGGGATATTGGGCCAGATTCACTGCGATCGCGGCTGTAGCAAGAACCCTTCGGCAAACCGCTACATCTAGAGTTTTGCCCTATCATAGGAGGCCAAAGCCGCTACGGATAGATGTCATGGCCTCTGACTACCAGCCCTCGCTGCTCTCCGAGACCGACCTGCGGGCGGCGGATCTGTCGTGGGCCTACAACCGCCCCGCCGGGTCAGCCCTGCTAGCCGACGAGCTCCAGGGCTGGAAGCAGCGGGTAGCCCAGTTTCAAACTACGGTGCGCTCTGGCCCCGCGATCGCCCAGGGAACCCTGTTCGATCTGGCCGATGCCTCCCCAGCAGAAACCCTCGACCCCTTTATCCTGCCGCCCCAAAATGCGGAGTTTTGGCGCGGGCAGTTCCAGGAGTCGGGCGTCCCCGCTCTCTACTTTGTCGTCGACCACGAGGCGGATCTGCTGCTTTACGTAGGCGAAACCGTGAAGTCGAACCAGCGCTGGAAGGGCGTCCACGACTGCAAACGCTACATTCTCAGCTACGTAGAAGCCCACCGTGGTCACGGACTGGCGGTAGCGGTCAATATTGGCTTTTGGCCCCATGCCGATCGCGATCGCAAGGCCCGCCAGAACCTGGAGCTAGAGCTAATTCAGCGCTGGCGATCGCCCTTCAACAAAGAAAACTGGGCAATCTGGAGCACCCCTTTTGTCGGCGGCAAGCTAGAGACCTAGGGCACCGCTAGCGTTTGTAATGTGGGGGGCTAACGACCCTGGGCCCCTGGCCCCTGCAGGTAGTTCACCAGAGCAATACCTAGGCCCCCCAGCAGCGCGTAGACAATCATTGCAATCAAATTGTTGAGATCAAAAATTCGCGTGGCGTCGGCGTCGGTCGGGCTAATAAAAAGGGTAGAAAACGGTGTCATAAACGGGGCCGACAGGCTATAGATTACCTGGGCGAAGGGGTTGTCGGGGTTAGCGCTCGACAGCCGCAGAAAAAAACGAATCGCCAGCAAGACCTGTAGTGCCCCTACCAGCAGCGTAATCGTATTGCGCACCCAGGCTAGTCTGGCCCGACGCTGAGCCGCTCGCAGTCGGGCGTGCTCTTGCCTAAGCCGATAGACCTCTTGGTTTTGAATCAGTTCTCGGTCATGGTCAAACTCATTGCGTCCGTGGGGTGTTTGGCTCATGGGGGTGCTATCGTTTGCGTTCAATGCTCCCAGTGCCAGCCGGCAAATCTCAACCTGGCCTGGCTCAAAGATGCACGCCTAAAGAGATATAACCGGGCCAGCAGCAAGAATCCCTACCACCATACCTGAATGGGGTAGGAAAGCTATAGGGCGTAGGTATGAGATAGCGAGAACCGCAGCCTTGACCGCTAAACACTGGCAAAGCGAATCTTCAAATAGTCGTCTTCCATTTTAGCTCCGGCGGGCTGGAGAGCCGCTAGCGCTTGGGGCAGCACCAGGTTGCGGCGGTGGTTGCCGATGCGCACATTGAGCTCATCCGCCGACTTGCTCAGCTCAATCTGGTCTTTAGGAATGCCGGGCAGGTAGAGCTCCAGGCTGTAGTTGCCCTCCTCCTGCACCACCCGCAGCGTGGTCTCCTTGTAGTAGACCTGGACCGGGTCTTCGTCGGCGTAGAGGGTTTCTTTGAGGCGCTGGAGCGATTCTAGGCCGCAGAGTTCTTCGGCAAACAGGGGCACCTCTTTCACCGGCAGGGGGTGAAAGTTATCGTGAATTTCGTGCTTATACTGCTGCTGCTTTTCTTTCATGCGCTGGAAGAAGGGGTCTTGCACCTCGTCGGGGATGATGCGGTTGGCAATCACCAGATCGGTGCCCACGTTATAGAGGCTCAGGTAGGCATGGGCTCGCAGCGATTCTTTGATCACCATTTTTTCGGGGTTGGTAACCAATCGCACGGAGGTGGTGCCTGCGTCGGTGAGCACTTTCTCTAGCTCGATCAGCTGCTCATAAAATTCGTAGGGGGCATCCATGACCTCTTTGGTGGGCAGGTTGAACCCCGCCACCGGGCGAAAGAAGGGCTGCACCAGGGGCCGCAGGGCCTCAGATACGGCCTGGAAGGGTTTGTAAAGCTTGCGCATGTACCAGCCCGCCACCTCAGGCAGGCTGAGCAAGCGCAGGGCAGTGCCGGTGGGGGCCGAGTCGATAATTAGCACGTCGTACTCGCCTTCGTCGTGGTGGCGCTTCATGCGCACCAGGCTAAAAATTTCATCCATGCCGGGGAGAATGGCCAGCTCTTCGGCCTCAATGCCCTCCAGGCCGCGAGCCTGCAGCACGTCGGTAATGTAGCGCTTCACCGCGCCCCAGTTGCCCTCTAGCTCCATCAGGGCGTCGAGTTCAGCGCCCCACAGGTTGGGCTGCACCAGGCGAGGGTCGTGGCCCAGCTCCATATCGAAGCTGTCGGCCAGGGAGTGGGCCGGGTCGGTGCTGAGCACCAGGGTTTTGTAGCCCAGTTCTGCACAGCGCAGGCCCGTGGCCGCTGCAACGGAGGTTTTGCCTACGCCGCCTTTGCCGGTCAATAACAATACCCGCATGTGGGTGTCCTCGCCTTCTCTTGATAATTCCCTATTTCTCTAATCTATAGGTTTTTTAAGGTTTCCGCAGGGCAGCGCTAGGCAGATCCCGGCGAGTGATCCCCAAAACTGGACGTTTTTCTACGGCTGAGGATTTTGCGGCCAGCCCTGGGGTTGGTGCATTGCCGGTTAAAGGTTCTAGCTATAGACGGGGATTAATAAGTGAGGCAGGCACGCTTAGATGGGCCTGTTCGGTTGGGCTGCTTGGCTGATCTAGAAGCGATGTGATGTTGGCTAGGAGTGGTTTGGCATGGCGAGGGCGGTAGACAACGTAGCGATCTATAACCATGGCGACAGCGTTTTGCCAACACCCCTAACTTGGGCGCGTCTGGTGGCGGCGATCGCCCTTCAAACCCACCAGTCTTCAGATTTAGCCACTATTTTGCGCGTTGCGGTCGAGGGGGTGCAGCAGCTATTGGGCTGCGATCGCGTACTCGTTTACCAGTTAGCCCCTGGCAGCGGCGGTCGCGTGCTGGTAGAAGCGTTTTCCGATCCTCGCTGGTCGCTGCGCGATCGGATGGTGCAGGACCGCTGCTTTGAAGCCGACTGGCCAAACCCCTACCAGGAGGGGCTGGGGCGGGCGATCGCCGATGTTGCCACCGCTAGCCTGCCCCCCTGCTATGCCAACTTTCTGGCGAACCTGGGGGTGAAGGCCAGCTCAGCCATTCCGGTGCTGTGTGAGTCGCGACTGTGGGGGCTCCTCGTCGCTCACAGTTGCACAGGCCCGCGGCGCTGGCCCGCCGTAGACCTTGAGGGGCTACAGCACATCGCCGTCCAGATCGGCATTGCCGTCCACCAGGCTGAACTGGTGGGGCAGCTGCAGACGACTCAGGCCGCTCTTGAAGCCCAGGTTGCCGCCCGCACCTACGAGCTAGAGCAGATCAATCAACAGCTAGCCGCCAGGGTAGAGGCGTACGAGCAGGGCAGAGCCGCCCTGCACCAGGGCTACAACGAACGGGTTCACCCGGCGGGCGCTGTCGAGCTAGCTCTTCAAAATAGTGAGGCCACCACCCGCGCCCTGGTTGCGGCTATTCCTGACCTGTTGTTGCGCATGCGCCAGGACGGGTCTAACGTGCAGTTGGTCAATCCGGGGACCATACGTATGGTGAACCTGGATAACACCCTGGCAGGGCATCGAATTACTGAGCTGATGCCACAGGCGATCGCCGAGGAGCGCATTCACCTGGCCCATCAGGCCCTTAAGACCGGGGAGATCCAGCAGCAGGAGTACAACTTTGCTGCCGATGGCCAAACCTTCTACGAGGAAGCCCGGATTGCCCCGATTGGGGATGACGAAGTGCTGGTGGTGATCCGCGATATTAGCGCTCGTAAATGCAGTGAGGCCGAACGCAAATGGGCAGAACTCAACCTTAAGTCGGCTAAAGACCAGCTAGAGCTGGTGCTGCAAGCCTCCTCAGAAGGGTTTTGTGACTGGGATCTGGTGACGGGAGAAATCTACTTCTCACCCCAGTGGAAAGCCCTGTTGGGCTACGCCGACCACGAACTCGAAAACAGTCAGGAGATGTGGAGGTCGCTAATTCTTGAAGCCGATCTGGCCAAGACGCTGCAGCTGATTGATGACTACAACAGCGATCGCATTCAAGACTTTACAACCACCCAGCGCTTTCGCCACAAAGACGGGTCGGTAGTCCACATGCTCTCACGCGCCATTCACCTTAAAGATGACCAGGGCAACGTCGTGCGGATGGTGAGCAGCTACTTAGATATGACCCAAACCGTAGAGATTCAACAGGCCCTTAAGACCTCAGAAATGCAGCTCAGCAGCATTTTAAATAGTGCCCCCGATGGCATTATGGCGTTTCGCTCGGTGCGCGATCAGCAGGGCACCATTGTTGATTTTGAATGGTTGCTCAGCAACCCGGCCTCCTGCCAAATTATTGGTCAATCGGTAGACCATATTCTCGGCAAGCGGCTGCTAGAAGAAATGCCCGGCAACGGCGAAGCCGGACTGTTCGATCGCTATGTAACCGTGGTGGAATCGGGTGAGCCCATGCAGCATGAGTTCTACTACAACCACGACGGTATCAACTGCTGGTTCGAAAATATTGCCGTCAAGCTGGGGGATGGTTTTGCCGTCACCTTTCGCGACATCACCGAAATTAAACAGTCTAAAATCACCCTTCAGCAAACTAACCAGCAGTTGGAAGATCGCATCAGTGAGCTAGACCAGCGCCACAGCGAAATGCTGGTATTGAGTGAGATCAGCGATTTTTTGCAGGCCTGCTCAACCGTTGAAGAAGCCTGCCATACCATTGTCAACCTGCTTGAGCCTCTGTTTCCCCACTGTTCGGGGGGCATTTTTACCACCAGCGCCTCGCTCAACCGCCTGGAGCAGGTGGTGGCTTGGGGAGTGCGGCTGCACTCCCACTCCGAGTTTGAGCCCCACTGCTGCTGGGGGCTGCGGCGGGGGCGCATGCACTGGGTGGGGCAAGACCGCTTGAGCCTGCGCTGTAGCCACATTTCAGCCCAGGCGGCGCTGCCTTTGGAGGGACATTCTACGGCCATTGCGGTTACCCTCTGCATTCCCATGATTGCCCAGGGCGAAACCCTGGGGCTGTTTCACCTCAGCACCGAAGTTTCTGAGGCGCTCCCTGAGGCCAAACAGCAGCTGGCCCGCACCCTGGCCGAACAGGTGGGCATGGCGATCGCCAATCTCAAGCTGCAGGAAACCCTCAAACATCAGAGCATTCGCGACCCTCTCACCGGGCTGTACAACCGCCGCTACTTAGAAGAATCGCTCGCCCAGGAAGTTGCCCGCGCCCAGCGCAAACAGCTCCCCATTGGGGTAGTTATGCTCGATATCGACCATTTCAAGCGGTTTAACGACACCTTTGGCCACAACACTGGGGACATGGTGCTAAAGCTTGTGGGCACCCTGCTCAAAGACAAGGTGCGACACTCCGATGTTGCCTGTCGCTACGGCGGCGAGGAAATGACGCTGATTCTGCCGGAGGCATCTTTAACGGAAACTGCCGCTCGGGCCGATCTGATTCGAGCCGCCATCAGCGAGCTGCAGGTGCCTTACCAGGGTCAGCCGATCGATCGGCTGACCGCGTCCTTTGGCGTGGCCTGCTTTCCGCACCACGGCAGCAATAGCGCAACGCTGCTCCAGGCAGCCGATGCGGCCCTTTATCGCGCTAAACAGGCGGGCCGCAATCAGGTAGTTGTTGCTCTGTAATTTATTGTTGACGCACCGCTATGCAAACACCTCCCTACCCAGCCAACGAAGTCATTCGGCTCAGCATACTGCGATCGCTCCGCATTTTGGATACCAAACCAGAAGAGCGGTTTGACCGCATCACGCGGATCGCCAAACGGCTGTTTGACGTGCCCATTACGCTGGTGAGCTTAATCGATGCCGAACGCCAGTGGTTTAAGTCGTGCCAGGGGTTGAATGTTTGTCAGACCTCGCGCGATATCTCCTTTTGCGGCCACGCCATTTTGGGCAATTCGCCATTTGTGGTTCCCAATGCTCTGCTCGACGAGCGCTTTCACGACAACCCCCTGGTCACCGACGGTCCTAAAATCCGCTTTTATGCCGGAGCGCCGCTGGCCGCCAGCAACGGCAGCAACCTGGGCACCCTCTGCGTTCTCGACCAGGTGCCCCGCACCTTTACCGACGAAGACCAGCAGCTCCTGGTTGACCTGGGGCACATTGCCCAGCAAGAGCTGCTGGCCATACAGCTCGACAGCCTGGACGAACTCAAACAGCGCAACGCTGAAATGAAGCTGCTGAGCGAAATGAGCGAATTTTTACAGGCCTGCCTCACCGTCGAAGAAGCCTGCGCGGCGATCGCCAGTCTGATCGCCCCGCTATTTCCCGGCTGTTCGGGGGGCGTTTTTACCCTTAGCCCCTCGCTTAACCGGGTAGAAAACGCGGCCTACTGGGGAACTGGGCTGGGGTCTAAGCCTGATTTTTTGCTCTCGGATTGCTGGGGGCTGCGCCGGGGCCGGGTGCACTGGATGAATGGCACCGATCGCCCGCGCTGTCAGCATGTTCTGGCCGATAGCAACATCTTGGCATCCCTCTGCATTCCCATGATGGCCCAGGGCGAAACCCTGGGGTTATTTCACCTCAACACCGACGATGCCCAGGTGTTGTCAGAAGCCAAGCGGCAGCTGGCGCACACAGTGGCAGAGCGGGTGGGCATGGCGATCGCCAATCTCCATCTGCGTAAAACCCTGCAGCGGCAGGGCGGCAGGGGTCTTCTGCCTGAGCTGCACCGGCTCTAGGAGAATCTTTAGGGGGGCTGGTACCGCTACTGACCTGGGGCTAAAGCCAGGGTGCGAATCCCAGGGGCTGGTGGGTCGGGCTAGGCCGCGATCGCATCCATTAACTCCTCCGCCAGGTCAAAGTTGGCGGTGACCGACTGCACGTCGTCGAGGTCTTCTAGGGCATCCATCAGCTTGATCAGCAGGCGGGCCTGGTCGGTGTCATCGACCATGACGGTGTTGCTGGGCAGCCAGCGTAGCTCCGCCTGGCGGACGGTTAGCCCCTGGGCCTTGAGGCTGGTGTCGAGGGTTTCCAGATCGACAGGGGCGCAGAATAGCTCAGCAGCGGGAATTTCCTCGTCGCGGCGACCTAGCACCGTGGTGAGTTCGTAGGTTTCGGCCCCGGCTTCCATGGCGGCCTCTAGCAGCGCCTCTTCGTCACCGGGGTGAATGATGGTGACTACGCCTTTTTGTTCGAACATCCAGCCCACGCAGCCGGTTTCGCCCAGGTTGCCGCTGCTCTTGCTAAAGGCGGCGCGCAGGTCGGCGGCGGTGCGGTTGCGGTTGTCGGTCAGCGCTTCGATCAGCACGGCGATGCCGCCGGGGCCGTAGCCCTCGTAGCGAATGGCCTCGTAGCTGTCGTCGGCCCCCAGGTTGCCAGACCCTTTAGCGATCGCTCGGTCGATGTTGTCGTTGGGCACCCCGGCGGCTTTGGCCTTGTCGATCGCGGTGCGCAGCTGAAAGTTGCCCGCTGGGTCGCCGCCCAAACGGGCCGCCACAATAATTTCCCGCGACATTTTAGCGAAGACTTTGCCCTTAACCGCGTCGACACGGGCCTTTTGGCGCTTGATGTTGGCCCACTTGCTATGACCTGCCATACCTCACAAACGGGTGCACTGCGTAATCGATTTTATCGCCTTGGGGATCGATACCGCTGGGCCAATGCCCAGGGGTTTTGCTAAGGATAGCCCAAGCCCAGCGCGGGGGTTACGCCCTAGGGCGCGGCGGCTCTCAGGGCGGCCCCGATTAACCCCACCTGGGGGTTGAGCACGATGTGTACGGGCACCCGGTCAAGCAGAGGGCTAACCCGGCCTTTGTGGCTAAAGGCGTCAAAGAAGGTGCCTGCAATCATCAGGGCTAAATTTTTAGCGGCGATGCCCCCAGCTACGTAGAGGCCACCGTAGGGCAGCAGCTTGAGGGCCAGGTTGCCCGCCTCAGCCCCGTAGGCGGAGACAAAGATCTCCATGGTTTTCTGGCAAAGGCGATCGCGGCCCTCGGCGGCGGCCAGAGAGATCACCGCCGCAGGGTCAATGGTTTTAGTCGAGAGGCCGGTCTGACGTTCCCAGGCGGTAATGGCTTCAGCCACCTCGGGGGTCTCGGTGGCAAACTCGCGATCGCGCAAAAACTGGTAGATCGCCACAATGCCCTGGCCCGACACCACGCGCTCCACCGACACGCGCGAGATCTGGTGCTTGTCGATCAGGTAGCGCATCAGCTGAAACTCCAGCTCAGAGCGAGGAGCAAAATCGACGTGCCCTCCCTCGGAGGGAAACACCAGGGGCCGCCCGCTGGTTGCCAGGGCAAATCCCTGCCCCAGCCCAGTGCCCGCGCCAATAATAGCGACTGGGGCGCTGTCGTCGGGCTCCCCCTCCTGCAGGGTGTGAATATCTTCGGGGGCAAGGCCAAACACGCCGTAGCCCACCGCCTCGAAGTCGTTGATTAGCTCGACCCGGTCGAGGGCTAGTTCAGCTTGCAGGCGATCGCCCTCCAGCGACCAGGCCAGGTTGGTGAGGCTGGAGGTGTTTTCTACGACTGGTCCGGCGATCGCAAAGCAGGCCCGCTCAGGCCTGTAGGTATGCCCACCATCGATGGCGGCCTGGTGCAGAAATTCTTTTACCATGGGCACCAGGTCGGGGTAGGCCTGGCTGGAGTAGGTGCGCTCGAACTCGGGTTTGAGAATCACCGGAGTTGTGGGGCTGGGCTCGCTGGCCTCGACCAGGCGCAGGATGGTTTTGGTGCCGCCAATGTCACCGGCAAGCAGATAGGTCATGGCTGGGGCGTTCTAATGGGCTAACAAGGGTAGCGGGTAGCTCCTGGTTTAGCTTACCGCTGCGAAAGCCCTCTAGATCGAGGGTGACGTAGGTGAAACCGTAGTCTTGTAGCGCCTTTACCAAAGCTTCAATGTCGGTAGCGGCGACAAAATCTTTAATATTTTCTGCGGGTATCTCAATTCGGGCGGTGTCGGCCTGCGATCGCACCCTGAGCTGCCGCAGCCCCAAATGCCGCAGGTACAGCTCGGCCTGACCCACTCGCCGCAGCTTCTCTAAAGTAATTTCCTCGCCGTAGGGAAAGCGCGAGCTGAGGCAGGGTTGAGCTGGTTTATCCCACCAGGGCAACCCAAGGGCGCGCGAGATTTCGCGTACCTCAAACTTAGTGATACCCACCTCCGCCAGGGGCGATCTGGCCCCCCGCTCCTTTGCCGCCTGAATGCCGGGGCGGTAGTCGCCCAGGTCGTCGGCGTTGACGCCATCGACCACGTAGGGGTAGCTCCGTTCCAGGGCCAGGGGCTTGAGAGTGTCGTGCAGCTCGCTCTTGCAGAAGTAGCAGCGGTTGACGGGGTTGGCGGCGTAGTTGGGGTTGTCTAGCTCGTGGGTGGCGACCAGCTCGTGGGCAATGCCAATCGCCGCTGCCTGCACCTGGGCTTCTTCGAGGTCGGCGGGCATGAGCGAGGGAGAGTTGGCGGTGACGGCCAGGGCGCGATCGCCCAGCACGTCGTAGGCCACCTTGGCCACCAGAGTGCTGTCGATGCCGCCCGAGTAGGCAATCAGCGCCCGGTCCATCTCAGCAAAAAGGGCTTTGAGCTGGTCTAGTTTTTGGGTCACCATGGCTACCAGGGAAATATTGAGGAACTACGGATTGAGAGGCTTGTTTAAGGGATTAGAAACGCATCGGCAATTAATCGTCGTGATTGGATATCTGAAACGCAGAAATTTTGGCGTATAAACTGCCCACAGATTCTTGGGCAAAAAGCTCGTCTTTGACCTTTAAATAGTCGCTGCTGCTGGCCCCCCAAGCAGCGCAGAATCGAGCAAATTTAGAGGGTTCCATGCTGGACAAAAGAATTTGAAACCCTTCCTGTAAGATCTGTTGCTCGCTGTTAATCTGAATCATCGCTACTCAGTTCCAAGACAAAATCAACAGGGTTTAGCACCTTTATCGCCAGCTCTGAACATCGGTTGATTAGCCGCTTGTCGCAGGTAATCAAGTACTGACTATCTGAGGCTTCAGCGCAGGCTACATGCAAGGCATCAAGGGCTTTGAGCCCGTTACGCTCTAAATCTTCTGCCCTCTGACAAATAGCATAGTTAACATCCTGCCTCACCTCAGCCAGCTGAAGGTAACGCTCCATCGCCTTCTGCTTGATTGGGTAAGGATTGCGACTGTTTTCATAATCTAAAACTGAGGAGCCGACCAGCTCAGCCTCCCCGGCCTCAATCATCTGCAAGATAATGATGACAGCCTGAGCTTCAAGGAAAATCTTAGGCTGAGTTTGATTATCCAAAGGGCGGTTGTAGGCACTGGTGTCTAGATATACTCTCGTCACACGATCGCAGGCAGCAAGACCCCTCCATCTTATCTCGCAGATGATGGTTGACTTGCCAGTCCCTACGGCCTAGGAGGCGGTAGAACTGAGTACTGCTTCGTAGGCCTGCCCAGCCCGCTCCCAGGTGAAGGTAGTTTCAATTAGCCCGCGTCCACGCGTCGAGAGCGTGGCGCGCAGGTCGGGCTGGTCAAAGAGTTGGCCGATCGCCCCCACATATTCCTCCACCGTATTCGCCCGCAGCGCCCGCTGGGGTTGGTCTACGGCTAGACCTTCGAGGCCGCGATCGCTAGCCACCACCGGCACCCCCGCCGCCATCGCCTCCAGGGTTTTGTTCTTAATGCCAAAGCCAATCCGCATGGGCACCACGCACACCGTGGCCCGGTGCAGGTAGTCGGTTACCGAATCTACCCGTCCAGTGACGACCACGCCTGGTAAATTCCCTAACGTTTGAACTTCCGCCGTAGGTTTGTTACCTACCAAATACAGCGTGGCGTCGCAGTAGCGCTGGCGCAGGGGCGGCAGAATCTCCTGAGCCAAAAATTTCGCCGTATCTACGTTGGCGATGTAGTCCATCGCGCCGACGAAGACCAGGCTGTGGCCGCCGGGGTCGGCAGGGCGGTAGGGGAACTGCACCAGATCAACCCCGTTGGGCACCAGGTGGAGCGGGCTATGGCCTGCGATCGGGGTAAAGAACTGACGGTCTTCGGCGGTGGTGATTACCAGGTCGGTAAATTTTTGGGCGTAGCGGCGTTCGTAGCGGCGCAGCAGGGGCAGGTTGAGGCGATCGCGCAGGGGCTTCTCCGCCGTGCCCGTCTGCAGCTGGTTTACCAGGGTGCCATAGAGCGAGCTGTGGATATCGACCACCACTTTCTGCACCCGCTGGCGGTAGCTGGGCCGCACAAACACTTCATTGACGCTGTGCTCGCAGGTAATGGCGTCGCAGTGGCCCGACTCAACCCAGTCGTCGATCCACTGCTGCATGGTGGGGGCATGCAGGTAGGTGGTACTGGGGGGCGTACCGGTAGCGAGGAAGTGGGCAAAGCGGCTGACTTTGCCGCTCACGCCCGGCTGAAGGTCGGCGGCAGTGGGACGGGGAAAGCAGACGAGCTTATTGACATGGGCAGATAGAGCATTGATATCTTCCTCCGTCACCTCGGCGGATCGCTGCGTTACCAGCGTTACCTCATGGTTTTGGCTCAGGTGCTTAAGCAGGTAAAAGGTGCGAATCTGGGTGCCCCCCAGGGTCGGCGGGTAAGGAAATGTGGCCGAAATCATCAAAATACGCATCAGACGAGTTCCCCCAGGTGGGCAATGGTGCGGGCATGGTCGGGAAGCTGAGCCTGGGACTGTCCCCGGGTGCGGGCCTGGGCACACCACAGATCGAGCGGCGTAATGGCCAGTTCTAGCGCGGTGCCCTGGCCGCGCAGTAGCTTGGTCGTAGCCTGGGGCAGTTCCTTTAAACCCCAGCGCAGCAGTCGGTAGCACATTTCTCTGGCGGTGAGGGGGCGCATGAGCTCCACGCCGTGCAGGTCGTGCAGGTAGCGGTTCGAGCAGCCGTAGCGGTGCCACTGGCTGCGCAGGCCTTTGAGCGTATCTCGATGGCGGTGATAGACCACAGCATCGGTGGCGTGAACGAGCTGCCAGTCGGTGCCCTGCTGAATGCGCCAGCACAGGTCAGCGTCCCCGCCTGTGGTCAGGTGGGGACGAAAGAGGCCAACTGTACCCAAAACTTCGGCCCGCACCGCCAGGTTTGCCGTTTGGCCGTAGGGTAAGAATGGATGGTTGAGGGTGTTGTGCTGGGAAAGGGTGCCCTGGCGATCGGCGTAGCGCTCTAGCCAGTTTTGGCTGGGCAGGGCTTTGATCTCTCCGGCGACCAGCCCTACAGCACTATCGGTAAAGGGCTGCACCAGGGCGATCAGCCAGTCTGGCTCGGGCTGGCAGTCGGCATCGGTGAAGGCGAGAATATCTCCGGTGGCGGCGGCAATACCAGCGTTGCGGGCGGCGTAGGAGCTTTGAATGGTGCTGTAGGTAAGGGCGCGGAGACAAATTCCTTGGGATGCGGCGGTAGCGGCGGCGGTTTGGAGCAGGCTGGGGGTGCGATCGCCGCTGCCATTGTCTACCAGCAAAAACTCCACCCGGTCGGCAGGGTACCGCTGGACTAGGAGCCGCTCGACCAGGCCCGGCACATCGGCCTCGCCGTTGTAGATGGGCACGATTACCGATACCGCAGGATATGCCTTTGGCTGGGTCTCGCTAGTTGTTACAGTGAAAACAGCCATAGCCTGCAACCAAAACTGGTTCCAGTATGCCCACCCTCGAACGGGATCTCTTGAAGCGACGGCGATCGCTAAAGCCGCTATACTGCTGAGCGCAACCTGTTGTTGGCCCTATGCAGACTCTGCTTCGACCCGCTCTCTCTATTGGTCTCGTCATGGCGCTGGGCCTGTTTGGGTGCGCCCCCATACCGAATACGGGCGATGCGGCAGACGCGGATTCTAGCCCTGAGGCAGCCCCAGAAGCGCAGCCGCTGCCTCCAACTTACGAAACTATTCGCCTGCCTGCCGCGACGGTGCATGTCGTAACCATTCCCGACCCGGTGCGATATCCGGTGCGGGTGGCGGTGGTTGATGCCCTGGCGCGGGTCGATCAAATTGCGGCCCGGGTATGTGAGGGCGAAGGGTGCGTGGCTGCCGCCATTAACGCGGGCTTCTTTGACCCCAACAACGGTCTGACAACATCCCACGTGGTGGTGGATGGGTCGCTGGTGGCTGACCCCAACCAAAATGAGCGGCTGGTGGGCAACCCAGACCTGGTCAGCTATATGGATCGCATTCTCAATCGCTCGGAGTTTCGCCGCTACGACTGTGGCGGCACCCCTAGCTACGACATCACCTTGCATCAAGACCCTGTACCAGCGGGCTGTACCCTGGTGGATGCGGTGGGGGCTGGACCACAGCTCCTGCCGCAGGATACATCGGTGGAGGAGGGTTTTGTGGACAGGGCGGCTGCCCGTGATGCCCTGGGCAGTCAGTCAGCGAATGCGCGATCGGCGGTGGGGCTGACGGCTGCGGGTAGTGTGGTGATGGTGATGGCGGCCCAGGTGCCGGGGGTGTCGCCCAGCGGTATGACGATGGCGGAGGTGGCGGGGGTAATGCGCGATCGCGGTGTTGTTCAAGCCCTTAACCTCGACGGCGGCAGTTCCTCAACCCTGATTTACGGTGACACGGTTCATTACGGTCGCCTCAATGCATCTGGGGAATTGGTGCAGCGGCCGGTGAAATCAATCCTGTGGGTTGAAAACCTCCCGTAGGGGCGAACGGTTGTTTGCCCAAAATAGGGTTATGATTCCAGACGCAAAACCTTATGCGGCAGGGATTTGAGACAAAGCCAAGCCTACCGCTGGGGGCGTTTCGATTGCCCCCAGACCCCGTCGACCAGGGCCGTTCCGCCGCCCTGGACCCAACGGAAGGATTGGATTATGCATTGCTAAATTTGGCAAGGTTTGCCTGTCATAGGCGGTGGGCGATCCCGGAAGTAGCAGACAGATGCCCCGTACCTATGCTGCACGTCTGTCCCACCCATCCACCCATCCACCCATCCACCCATCTACCCATCCACTCGCCTACTCACCTACCCACCCACTCCCCACCTGCCTCTGCACAAAGGCTCGGTTGCGCTGAAGATTCAGCTCTAGTTCCACCAGCTCGCTCAGCTGGGTGGTGAGCATTTCGGCCCGTTTGCTGGCGGCGACTTTGCGGTGCAGGGCGGCGCGGGCGAGGTCTTCGCGGCGGTTGTTGAGGGCTTTTTGGGCGACGCGGTGCCAGTCGCGGACGTCTTTTTGGGCGGTCTGCTGGTCGGCGAGGGTGGTGTTGTAGGCGGTGGCGATGTCGCCCAGGGCTTTTTGGAAGTTGGCGCGGGCTTGTTCGGGGGTGGTGACGTGGCGATCGCGATCGGCAAGCCTGCGCAGTTCGGGCAGGTTGAGCTGGTTGGTTTGCAGGCCAAAGTTGGCGAGCTGACGGCTCTCGCTGCGCCCGGTGGTGCACCAGTTGGCAAAGTGTTCGCAGTTGTTTTGCAGCAGGTCGTACTGGCGCTCGCCCAGGCGGCTGGTGGCCCGCTCCATCACGGTATCTGGGGTGTAGATAATGGACTGTCGAACGGTGTAAACGGGGTTGCCCCAGGCGAAGGCCTCGTAGCTGGTGCGGGCGATTTCGGCGATGTCTCGGGCTTTGCTGTAGTGGATGACGGTGCCGTCGCCGCAGTCGATGCCGTGGTGTTGGTACAGGCCCGGCACTCCGGCCAGGTCGCGCATGACGTAGATTTGATCGCCCTTGGCCATAGCTGGTGTCTCGCTTGGGAGAATGCTGTTAAGAACTGGGGCGCGATGATGAACTTTAGAGGCGCTCCTTGTTTGTTATAGCAACCGGTTCGCGATCGGGCGGTACGGGCATACACACCGCTAAAAGCCCAAATTCCCCGTGGTTAAATCCAGGGTGAGCCGTCCTCCGGCGGTGGGTATCGACACCTGCGAACCGCCGCGATTGATCACTGGGTTACCCGCCAGCCAAAAGCCCTGGGCGGCCTGCTCAACAACCTCGGCCCGCGACTGGTCGGTGACGGCCACAATATCGTCAAAGCTGTGCTGAGCTTTGACCTCTCCATCGGGCCCCATCACCACAAGGGCGTAGGAGCTAGCGACGTTGATCCATTCGTCCAGCAGAACTACGATGCCCCTGTCAGTTACCAGGCCCAGGCGGGGGCCGTAGCTGTGGGGTAGACGGCGCGCCCAAACCTGCTGGCAGCGATCGCCCATTGTTTCAAACAGGCTCGCTGTGGTGCGTCGAGCCCCTGTGGCATCTTGCTCCAGGGTCAATACCAGGTGGTAGGTACCCGCTGGCGACGACTCGTGGCGCAGCAGCGGTGGGTAGGGAATGGCATCTCGGCCCAGCATAGGCTGCGATTGCGACAGCAAATAGCGATTGGGCTGGGGCAGAGTGAGGGGAATAGGGGCGATCGCCAGCTGCCCCGACAAAATTCCGCCCATCAAGCCCCCCAGCACTACGACCTCCGGGGCTGCCGACCCAGGTACCCCGCCAGCAACGCCGCCGTTATAAAACTCATCGCCGGACCGTTGGGAATCGGACGCGGAGGCGCGGGGTCGACAAAGGCGGCTTCGGGCTGAAGCGCCAGATAGGTAACCGGAGGCAGAGCGTCTGGGGAGAGGATAGCGGGTGCGTCAGCCAGCAGGGGCGGCGTTTCTGGCTCTCTCGTTGGCATGCTGTCCGCGGCTAGCCCTGGGCTCGATCGAGTCAGGCGGCTGTCGCGGACAACCTCAATCTGGCGGTTGGTGAGGCGATCGAGGTTGGCACCATCGGGGGTAATGTCATCGAGAGTACTGGGCGAATTGCGAAAACCGCCGTCGGTCATCAGGTTATTTGCGCCCCCGGCCCCAAAGCCCTCGTGGGTGAGGCCCAGGTTGTGGCCAATTTCGTGGGCGATGGTATCGAGGCGGCCAACGCCGTTGTTGAAGGCTAAAATATCGTCATCGATGACAATACCGTTCTGGTCAATCCAGCCCAGGCCCAGAGTGTCAGCCCCCTCCAGGGGAAAGATGCTCTCCACAAACCACATGCTGATGGGGCCAGAGGTGCGGGTTGATAAGGGGTTGCGGCCAAAGGCTCCGGCCCCGCCCGCAAAAGACAGCTCCGCAAATTCGTCTTGACTATCAATGGTGAGAAAGCGGCTGGCGTTGAGCCGGTTGGGGGCCAAAAAGCTTACGTCGAGGTTGGCCTGGGCCCAAATTTTGCGAGTGGCTTCTTCAAAGGTGGCCAAGTCGGCGCAGAATAGGCCAAAGTCGTCGCATACCTGAATGGGCTGAATGTTGACAAACCGGGTTGGGCCGCTGCTGCCCCCGCCCTCACCCGTGCACGATACCAGTGCCGCCGAGAGACCGCAAACCAGTAAAAACCGAGGCTGAAAGGGAAAGTTGACCATCGGGTGCAGGGTAAATAGCTCGGGTTAGGCAATACGTTCAGACCACCATACCCTGAGCAACCGTAGAATCAGGGAGGTCAACCAAAAATTTTCTGTAAAATTCCCTTTTTCTGACGTTGGCCCAGCACCAAATGTTGCAGCATTTGCCCTTGCCACAGGGGCAACGGCTCGCCGGCCTGCTGTAATTGACCCACCTGAGCCAAGTCCGAGGCGGCTTCGGCCCCACCCCCGGTCAGCCAGCGGGCGATGGGGTGATCCCACCCCTGCAGAAATTCGTCGAGCATCACCCGGTGACTGTCGTCGATGGGAAAGGGAGTGGCGCTGGTGTCGGCCTGGGTAGTTTCGTGCAGGCCTTTGCGGGGTTTGGTCTTAGCCGTTAGGGCCTTGGCGGTGAGCGATCGCCAGGTTTCACTCAGCAAGGGCGGCAGCACCGCCAGACTCGATGCCTCAGCCAGGTCGCTGGCCAGGGCAGCCATATCGCGATCGCCGATTTCGTCGCCGTAGCGGGCAAAGTCGGCCAGCAGCGGCTGCAGCAGCTCGCGATCGAGCACCGTAGACAACCCTGCCACCGCCGATCTATCGATGGTGGGGCCGCTGGCGGTGGACAGGTGGGCCACCGCCGCAGTCAAATCCTTCTGGCTCTCAACACTGAGGCAAAACCAGACGCGATCGCTCAGGGTCTGCCGCACCTGCTGCTTGGCCTCGTCCAGCTTTAGCGGTGGAGCCGCTGCCACCGGGGGTTTGCTGAGAACTGGAGGCGAGCTGACAGGGGGCGGCGCGGGTTGGGAGGGTTGAACAGGCAAGCTGTCTACCGCCGCAGGCTGAACCGGCAGCGCTTCAACTTGCGCCGCTAAAAAGGCCGCTTTTTTGGTCTGTCCCGATTTTTTTTGCACCACCTCAGGTGGCAGTGGTGCTGGAATTTGAGCCGCAGGCTGAACCGGCAGCGCTTCAACTTGCGCTGCTAAAAAGGCCGCTTTTTTGGTCTGTTCCGATTTTTTTTGCACCACTTCAGGTGGCGGCGGTGCTGGGGTTTGAGCTGCCAGCAGAGCCTCATTCTCAGCTTCTAACGCGCTTAGCCGCGCGTCCT
This sequence comes from Nodosilinea sp. LEGE 06152, assembly GCF_015207525.1. Classification (GTDB taxonomy): domain Bacteria; phylum Cyanobacteriota; class Cyanobacteriia; order Phormidesmidales; family Phormidesmidaceae; genus Nodosilinea. The sequence continues at coordinate 400,078 of NZ_JADEWR010000003.1, read as the reverse complement.
TTTGGGCCAGCAGAGCCTCCTGTTCAGCTAGGAGGGCTTCGGCCTCAAGCAGCCGCTGGGTTAGCTGCTGTAGCTCTACCGCCGCCGCCCCGGCTCGCACCAGGTTGCCGTAGTGGGGCTCGCTGAGGTCTATGGGTTTGGCCGACTCGCCAGGGGGATAGAGCCACCCCTGGGGGTCGCCCCGCTTGACCACCAGCCGCTGGCCCTCGGGGTTGCTGATCGTCAAAATATCAAGACCTGCGACCGTAGTGGTAGTCGCGGTGTAGCGGCGGTTGCTGTAGGTAAAGTCAACCTCGGTTGCAGGAGCCGCAGCCGGGGGCACTGCCGTCGGTTCAGCAGGCATCGGCCCAGAAAGGGCCGGTTCAGCAGGTGCCGTGACGGGGAGATGGGCCGCCTCGCCCAATTGAGTTTGGCCCGAGCCAGAGCCCTGCACTGGCTCCGGGATAGGGGCCGCGATCGCCCCGGCGAGATCGATAGCCGAACTGGGGTACAACTCTGGTTCGGCCTCTTCTCGCAGCGGTGCGGGTTGGTAAGCCGGCGTTGCCCCCCCAACCGAGAGCTTGGGTAACGATGGCCCAGCCAGACGAGCGGGCACCGCAGACGATGTCGGGCCTGCCTTGGCCCCTGCCGCCAGCCGCACTCCCACGAGCTCTAGTTCGACGCTGGTGGTGCCCTGCCACTCGTTTTGCTTCAGCTTGTAGGCCACATCAAGGTGATCGGGTAGGGGGTAATACTCGCCCCAGCGCCAGGCGATCGCCTTGATCGTTGTACTGCCGCCTGCATCGCCCAGCACCAGCTTGAGGTGGTCGCGGTTGCGGCCCACGGTCTGCTGCTCCAGCACCCGCAGGTCCGGCGTCCAAAACACCGGATCGGGGTTCTCAATGCCGCAGGGGTGCAGGTGATCGATCTGGTCAAACAAGCCCTGCTCAATATCCTTCAGCTGGGCCTGGGCGTCAATTTTGACCAGGGGCTTGAGCAGATCGACCGAGAGTGTTTGGCAGGCGTAGTGCGACAGCCGCGTGGTCACCTGACGCAGCCGGTTGGCCAAAAACGAAAAACCTCCCGCCGCCCGATGGCCGCCAAACTTTTCCATCAGGTCGTGGCAGCTCTGCAGGGCGGCAAACACGTCAAACTCAGGAATGCCCCGCGCCGAACCGCGAATGATTTTGTGGTCGTCGTCTTCGTAGGTGCCAATGAAGACGGGCACGCCGTAGCGCTCCACCAGCCGCGAAGCCACAATGCCAATTACGCCGTGGTGCCAGCCGGGTTGCACCACCACCAGCACGCGATCGCGCTCAATATCCACCGTGCCCAGCGCCCGCTGCTGCTCACACCAGGCGATCGCCTCCTGCTCAATGCTTTGGCACAGGTCCTGGCGGGTGCCGTTGATCTGCTCGCACTGCATCGCCCGCTCCAGGGCCACCCCCACATCGTCGGTGGTGAGCAAATCAATCACAATCTGCGGATCACTGATCCGACCCACCGCGTTGATGCGCGGCCCCAGGCGAAAGCCAATGTGCTCTGGCTTCAGGGGCTTGCTCTGGTCGGCCAGCCCCGCCACCTGAATCAGCGCCTGAATGCCAAACAGGCGCGATCGGGGCAGCAGCCCCAGCCCCCGCCGCACCCAGCGCCGATTGACCCCCGTCAGTGGAGCCAAATCGGCAATGGTGCCCAGGGTAAACAGCTCCAGCAGTGGCCCGGTTAAATCCTGCGTGCGACCCAGCGCCTGCGCCAGACACACCGCCAGAATGTAGGCCACCCCCACCCCCGCCACGCCTCTATAGGGTGAGGTTTCGGGCAACAGCTTGGGGTTTAGAATGGCGTTTGCCGGAGGAATTTCGGGAGGAATGTCGTGGTGGTCGGTAATAATCACCGCCAGGCCCAGCTCGCGGGCTCGGGCGATCGGGGCCACCGCCGCAATGCCGTTGTCCACCGTCAGAATAATGCCGACGCCCTCGGCATAGCAGTCTTCCACGATGCGGGTGTTGATGCCGTAGCCCTCGGCCATACGGCTGGGGATGGTGTAGCTGACCTGCGCTCCCAGCGCTCGTAGCGCCCGCAGCAGTAGGGCCGTGCTAGTCATGCCGTCGGCGTCGTAGTCACCACAGATGGCGATCGCCTGCTGAGTGTTGATCGCCTCCACCAGCAGCTCCAAACTCGCTGTCAAATCTGGAAATTCCGCCAGGGGCGAGGGCAGCTGCTGCCGCTCGGGGTCCAGAAAATCCGTCGCTTGGGCTGGAGTGGTAATGCCCCGATTGATCAAAACCTGGGTGAGCAGCGGCGAAAGCCCGGTAACCTGAGCCAGGGACGCAGCCAAGGGTGTATTTGCAAGCGCTACCTGCCACCGCTGGCGCGGCAGACCAGTTGTAGCAGCTATAGGAGCGGTTGGAGGGACTGTAGCAGACTCAGTCACAGGTCGGGGACGCTAGATCATGTGAACTTATCATAGCTGGAGATGCTGGTTTGAGTTAACTAAGACCAGACTCAACAGGGGTTAGAGAGCCTGGTCGAAGCCTCGGCTATCCACCGCCGCCCCATAGCAACGCGCTTGCAATACCCCTGGGCTTAAAGGCTATGTATACGACAGTGTCTGTCCTCCGCTATCTCGATTAGTCGATGCGCGTGCGAGCGACACTAATCCCGGAACATCGAACAATAGTTCCGGACGTACAATTAGCGACGACAGCTAAACCGTTACTCGACAAGATAAATCGGGATGGCGGGATTCGAACCCACGGCCCCTTCGTCCCGAACGAAAGGCTTACCGCTGGTTCTACAGCGGTGTTAGGGCTTAGACGGCTTGCAAGGGCTTAGAGCGGGCTTAGAAACGGATTACTGGCACGTTATTGGCACGGCTAGTAAACCGATGAAAGTATCTTTTTATACTCTAGACAACCGCTTACGGATACGCTTTAGCTATCAGGGAACACGGTATCACTTTGCTTTAGGGCTTGATGACAACGAGTTAGGACGTTTGAAAGCGCGTGAAATTTCAAGCCAGATTGAAAAGGATTGTCTCTTTGATAATTTTGATAGCACTTTAGAGTGCTATAAATTCAATCTAAAACCCGTTGAAAAGAAGCTTAGAAAATCAGGGAAAGATTACCCGTTTAATCCTAAGCGAATGCCTTTCACAACTAATCAGGTTAAAAGCTTGCTAACAGCTTTAGAGGATAGCCACTATCACGATTTCTACCACTTTTCATTTTTAAGCGGTTTAAGAATGTCTGAATTGATAGGGCTTACGTTTAATCGTGTTGGGGATACAACCATAACAGTTGACAGGGCTTTAGCAAGATCTAAAACGGGCAACTCTTGCGGAAAGAGTCGCTACTTCAAGGAAACGAAAAACCATCAAAAGCGAGAAATACTGATCACGCCTAAAATGCGGGAAATCATTTCTAGACAATCTGGCAACGGTGATCAACTGATTTTTAGAAGCCCTAAGGGTTTACCTGTGAATGATAGAACACTGCTTTCAAGGGTTTTCTATCCGCTTCAAAACGATTTAGGAATAACACCTTTAAGGTGCCATTATGCCATTAGGCACACTGTAGCCACTAAGATGCTAGAGAGCGGTGTATCAGCTAATCATTGCGCGTTTTGGTTAGGCCATAGCGTTGAAGTCTTTTTGAGTAGTTACGTTTATGCTCAACTACCAAAAGAGTTTTCAGACCTTTTCTAGCCACTTGTAAGCGGCTAAAGTAGCTTTAGTAGCTTTCAATTAATTTTATCGATTTAACCAGCTTTATTCGAAAATTAGTAAAGCTGGTTTTTTACTTATCGGTTATCAATGGCTTCTGCAATGCGTCTATAGGCTGCATCAATTGATTCAGAAATATGGCCCAAACGAATTTCAACACTACTGTCAAAGCAATGATCAATACTCTTTTCAATTTCGTACAAACGGCTTTTAATTTGTTCAAGCGCTTTCACTTGTTTTAACTGCCCCTTGTAGTTGAGCATTGCGCTAGCAATATCTATCATTTGCTCAGTGGTTAAATTTATCCCATCTGGCAGATCGAGATTAAGCATATCAGCGGTTCTAAGGCAGCTTTCAAATGCTTTATAAACTTCTAAATCTTTTTCTTGTGGTGAAATCTCTGGACTTTGGTAAAGATTTCCATCAAGAAGTTCATCAAAAATATTACTCATCGGTTTGTCACCCCTTCAAACGGCTTACAAACCACTAAAGTTACTTTAGAAGCTTGGAAAGGGCTTATAAGTTATTTTGAGTTTTATATATTTGTGAGCAGTTGTAAGGATCGAATAATTCATCGTTTTAGAGTTATTAAGCGATTTATAAGTCGATTGAAAACCCCTTGAACCACTTCCAAAGGTTCAAGGGGTTAACCAGGTTCCAAAGTAGCTTTAGTCGATAGAATCCCTTACAACACCTCCCGCGTTTAAGATTTCCTTTTCAGTAGGCGGGGTGAGAGTAAAGCGCTTACCATCTTTATGCGGGGTTACTGTGATAAATTGCACTATGTCAGGATCTTTCAGCAGATAGTTACAGAAGGTTGTTGCACCCATAGACGTTTTACCGTCATCTTTGAAAATCTGAAAAAGCTCTAGTAACTGTTTGCCAGATAGCCAACCACGCTTTTTAATCAAACTGAAATCAGAACCCGATTCAGTCAAGCGATCTTGAAATAGGTTTGCTTGCTCGGTATCGTTGATCCAATGGGCTAACTCTGAAATGAATTTCAATTTGTCATTGTGCTGATAAATATATTCAACCCGGTTTTTGACAATCTCAGGACTATCAGCCATGCTGTTAACAATTGAAAGCGCTTCTCTCAGCGATATCTCTGTGATCAGGTTGTAAATCGCTGAACATTCACTCTGAACTTTTTCGAGTAAATTAATATCCTTCTCTCCATCCTTAACCCTTCCGTAAGTTTTCAGTGGAATGAGTTTACGTTCATTAACTTTTGAAAATCCATCTTTGAACTGATCAATCCGATCGTTAGTCAGGAAAATCTGTGTTGCCTGAATTTTGACAGTTTTCTTATCTTGATAAAGCTTTTTAACTTCTACCTCAGAACCTTGAGCAATTGCGCTAACTGTTCTAGAAATGATTCGATCTTTGAAGTCTTCAAGTTTGATTTCATCCAAACAGATAACAGACTTGCCAACCAATTGAAAAAGTGAATTTCTATCCTCATAGGTTGCAAACCCCTGAAAACCCATATAACATTGTTCACCCATTAGATGATTGATAATTTTCAGAAAGTTGCTTTTACCGCTATTAGTTTGACCAGTGATACAAAAAGCCACTTGCTGTTTTGTTTTTAGCGGATCACTGTTTGGAGCAATGGCTATCCTTAAAGCGGCTAGAACAAAGCGCCTAAGCTTTGTGTCACCCTTATGGAAAAGTTCGATAGCCTTATCGAAGTTTGGCGCTAAAGTAGCTTTAGTATCGTAATCAAACGGATAGATGAAAGTACGGTTTTCAGCTTTGACAAAGTGATTAGGATGAAAAACGCCTTGAGAATCTAACAAGCCATTTTGAAACAATTCACCCGATCTCAAATCAGGTGGTAGTTTGGGTAAATTGGCTACAACTTGTGAGATCACGTATTCAGGCTTAAAGCGTTTTGTCCACTGCTCACGCAAAATGGTGTGCTCATAATCGTTCCAAAATTCTGTAGGAACAATAACTCCGTTTGAAATTTGATGATTGGATTCAAAGGGTTGCCAGTATTTACCAGACCATTTCCTAAAAGTTTTGTCACTGTCCAAACGCCATTTTTGAGACAGGAAAGCGGTTTGAACAACGGTTTGAATTGACTCGCAAGGGGTTACATACTCATCAGGTAAAGACTGCGATTGGTTGAAATTGGCAAAGCGTTGAAGATCTTCTACTTTGTAAGCAGTGTTCAGAAGCCTATCAAAACCCTCTCTACCGTATTGAGCGATAAAGTCATCAACACCTAATTTTCCGCGTTCCATCCAGTATTTACCGGGCTGTGATGGTAGGTAAAGTAGCTTTACTATTGCTCCTTTGTGCCAGAGATGTGAAATAAGCCCGTAAGCCGCTTTCATAACCGTCGGTTTTTGCTTGATATCAGAGTCATAGACAAGCGTTACTTCACGATTTTTGAGTGTGATCCAATCGTAAATGTTGAAAAGCGATTCTGAGTATTTACGCTTTTCTTGAGAATTGGCACGGTTCAAACGTTCTGAAAATTCTTCAGGGCTTTCAGAAGTAAGATCAAGGTGTTCTTCAAGATCCGCGTCAATAAAATCTTGATCGTTTAGAAGGGCTTGAGTAATTTGTAAGCGCTTCTCAAGGCGTTCTAGCGCTTGTAGCTCATGCCAAACAGCCATATCCTCATCAGACATACCTTTCCTATAACCACTAAGTCTGATCGATTCATGGTGTGCAGTGTCACAGCGCTCTCTAAGGTCTGTCAGGGCTTTCAATTCATGTTCACGTATCTGAACACATTTCCACGAATTGACACCCCCAAAGCCGATACAGTCATAACCTAGGTTAGAAATGGCTAGAACGCCTTTTTCGCCATCTGGATGAATGATAAGCGGCTTGTTGATGTTGCCTAAAACGCTTTTAGCGTTTTCACCATGTAAAGCGACTATACCGCCAAAGTAAACATCGTTACCGCTTTTACGAGTTGAAAGGTATTTAGCCTTATAAATATCTTTGTCAGCTACTCTAGAGCGGATCTTAATCTGCTTAGGAGGGATATCGATTAGATGTTGAGCGGGTATCGATGGGTAATATCCTCCTTCTGTTTTAGGATCGGGATATCTAAACGCTAGTAAATCGCTTGAGAAGGTTTGACCGTAAATGTCATAAGCCGTTTCAGGATGTAGCGAGCCTACCAAGCCTCTAAGGTTAAGATTGGGAAATTCTGATTTGAGAAAATCAGCGTGAAGCGGGTTAAGCGGTGTATTGTCTAGAATGCCGTGTAAAGTACCGTGACCGCTTATAGGGGCTTGATATTCACCATAAGCATTGATGGAGATTGCAAACTTTGTAGAACCGATTTCAAACGGGCTTTTAATGACTTCGGGTTGTGGCCAAGTTTCGTTAGGAAGCATTATCAATCTTTCCCTATTTTGGATGACAATTTGTTGAGATTGCGGTATCATTTAGATGGATGATACCGGGTTAAATAAACGCAATATTTAACCTTTCAAATCTCTAACGCCTTCCCTAGCGTTGGAGATTTTTTTTATCGCTCTAAAGTAGCTTTAGTTGGCTTTCGATACGCTATAAGCGTTTTCAGAGATTAGAAAACGCTCTAGGGCAAAAGCAAAAGCGGCTGAACGGCTAGGAAAATTTTCAGAAGCGTAATCATCGAATTTTTCAGCAAGATTTTCGGGCAAGCTGACAGTGATCGGCTTACATTTTGAGCGCTGATATTTGTAAGTAGCCATTTCAAACCCCTAAAAAACTGCTAGCACATAGATTTTGGTTTGTCAATTAATAACTGAAAAGGTGTTTAATTGACTCTCAATCTTTTGTGTATATAAACATCATAACATCCTGATTAAATTTTGTGAGCTTTGGAGCTGACCCATTTGAAATTACTTGAAAGCGCTGAAAAACTTGCTGGATAAGCTTTTCAGCGTTTTTAATTTTAATTGTTTTTGTGTTTATTAGAGTTTCTATGGTTTTCAGCACAACCATAGATTTAATATAAAAGCCGATAAAAATAGGGCGATAAATGGCCGAAAGTGTTGCTGTCAGCGGCTTGTAAGCCTGTAGGGGGTAAACGGGGTAAATCGAGACATTTTTTATCTTAAAGACCATTTTTTATATTATTCCTATCTTATTTTTCTCTTATCTTTCACGCGCGAAAAGCTAATAAGAAAATAGTAAATAGATAATATAAAATTGGTTCTTTAAGGTTTTTTTTAATCCGATTTACCCCGTTTACCCCCGTACATTTGTACCAAGCCGTAGAACCCAAACCTTGGCCCAAAAAATTGCCGTGCTCAAGTTGTCACCCGGTAGAGAGCCGCTTGTAAGCCTCTCACAATGGCTTGTAAGCCGCTCTAACCCTTGAACGCCCTACCACACCTGAAAGCCGCTAAAGTCGCTCTAGAGCCATGCAAAGCGGCTTTCAAGCGACTTTAGAGCCGCTTGCTAGTGAGTGATAAGCATTTCAGCCATCTACACGGCTTCACAATCCTCAAGCCGCTCTCAATCCCCTTACAAGCGGCTCTCACCCTTGAACGGTCTACGACACCTGAAAGCCGCTAAAGTCGCTTACAAGCTGCTATCAATGGGGTGAGAGGCTATATAGCGGCTCTCTACCTGGTAGCTATTCTCAAGCCGCTCTCAAGTCAAAAGCCGCTTTAGTCGCCAGATAGCGTTTTCTGGATTTGTCAAGCGTTTTTAAGCTACTTTATCAAATCTTTACAATCATGCGAACTGTCACAATCAACTGGCACAATTGAAAGCCTGTAAAGTGGCTTTAGTCCAATTTCAAATTTTTGGACTAAATTAAAAATTTCGATCAAGCGTTGGTAGGGCTTTCAAGCCGTTTGAATAGTTGTCTGTTTGGCAAACAGTCTGAAAGCCGTTTTGAAAAACTGAGATTTTTCGATTTGAGATTTTCTAAAGGTACTCTGATACCTTTCGAGCAAAGTTTAAGCGAATTTTTACGGTTTGAGATTTATCAAAAGCTGTGTGAAAACCTTCTAAAGTCGCTTTAGTGGGATTGAGAGTAATGGAAAGCCGCTAGATAGCTGTTTTCTAGATCATTCACCTATCTCTACCGGCAAAACAAGATCCCACCTCTTGATAATTTTCTTTATTTCTTCTCGCAATTGATTTGTAAAATATTTTTTTGATTCTAATTCCAGTGCCTCAACCTCTTTCTCCAAAGATTTTATACGTATAGCAAATCTTTCTTCAAATTCCTTAGTCAATTTTGCAATTCCTTCTTCGTCTCTATCTTCAAAGCCAATATACTCCTCTAGTATTTCCAAATACTCGTCGTAGTGCGTCAATTTCATACCAGTAGGGCCATTTTCATCTAATTCATCGCGATTAGTATGTGTTTTTTCGTAGATATCCTTATTTAATTCTTCGACTTTTCTGGCTACTTCTTCAGCTTTATTTCTAAGCCTTCCTCTGGTTGTTGGTGAAAGGTCTGGCTCTAATAGCTCAAGATAATCTGAAGATAAAAGAATATCTTTATAACTAATATCACCAGCATTAATTTTTTTATTCCAAAATTTTATGATTCGAGTAAGATTCTCTTGATTTTTTCTCTTTACCTCTTGTTCCTGATTCAGTTTAATTTCCAAAAGTTTCATTTTTTTAGCGTTTTTGCCTCTAATTTCTTCAATTTCTTTTTCGTGTGTACTCTTGACCTTGCCAAGCTCTAAAGCTTGTTTCAAGCTGTTTTTGGCTTGAATTTCTTGCAGCTCAATATCGTGTTTTCTTTTAGTATTATCAAGCTCTTTAGTGAGTTCTCTGTTTTCCTTGGCAAGCTTTTCAGCCGATTCTCTATTTTTCGCATGGATTCGTGACTGAGAAAAATTTGTAATAAGCGCGGCAACTCTTGCGCCGACACTAAAAGCGCTAATTAATGGAATTTGATCTGCTAACCATGTAGATTGCATAGGTGCATTGCTAGGTTGTTGCGTTGTTACTTGCGTTGAAGTTGTAGCGATTAGTGAGATATAGCTAGCTTCTTTCACTTTCCAACCAGCCTCCACTGATATTCCAACTCACGAATTTTTTGGCGAATCAACTTTTTGATCTTGTGACTTTCGGCACTGTGATTTAGCGCCAAAACCATTTCCTCTCTATCTTCACCGTTTATACGTGCCATTAACTGACTAAATTTGACTGGACCTAAATTCTCCTGAGTTATAGCTTCTTTGTAGATAAACTTATCTTTAAGATAGTTATGCCCAATCTGGATAAGTTTGTGTTTAAGCTCTCTGTAATGTTCTCTTTCCTCTAAACTAAACGAATCATAAATATATCCAAAATCCGAAAAATCGGATAAATCCATGACACTATTTGATTTGTTATCTAATATTGAGCGGACACCATTAATAATTGCTATGTTCCTCTCTTGAAGCCTTTTTTTGTTTTCTAACTTCCAAGTTACATAGGGTGTAATCATTGGTGAAAGCAGACCCACCAATACACCAGTAGCAACAGCGGGTAATAACGGAATAAGGATTGCTGTCCAGTCAAGCCCTGTAGGCGTAGCTGGCGTTACAGGCGTTTGAGAGGGTGTAGAAGCCGTTGCCACGTATAAAGCCGAATTGGTGCTGTGCATAGGTCTAACCGTTTCACTGTGCTCACTCCTGCCAATTATGGCTTTCACGCTGAGAAACGGCTAGATAACCGCTCTAAAGTTACTTTAGTGGCTAGGATAACCACAACGGCTTAACCCCGTTGTCGCTTCTTAGCCCCCTTAAAGGGCTTACCGTGGTTTGAAGTCTTCCCACCGTCAAACATTAGGTGAATAGTATCAGCGATACAAAGCCCTATGAACCATAGTTGAACCGGAAACATTCTCCACATCGTAAGCATGTATTCACGGTTTATGAACCGCTCTAGCCAGGGTGCATAGCTTAAGCCATAGACAATGCCCCAAAAATATAGAACCCTTAAAGACGTTCCCACGATTAAACCGTGCGATAGCCAGCTCCTATGGGGTATCGCTAGCCCATAAGGCAACCAAAAGAGGCTTAATAGCCCCCATCGTCTTAAAGCTGTAACCTTATAGCTACTATCACCCTTCCAAGCATTTTCAGCCAGATCGAGATCTGGTGAGAGCATCAAGCCGCTAAAAATTCCTGTAGCGACTATCGACACATCAAGCCAATGAAACACGCCTAAGTAATTGAGTAGAACACCGCTTGCAAACGTGAATAAACTTGCATTGAAAACCGCTTGATCGTGAGTTTTACCGCTAGCCATGATTTGAAAACTTCTAAAGTTACTTTAGGTAATAAAAAACCGTTCCCAAAGATTGAGAACGGCTAAGGGTTCATAACGGCTTAAGAGTTCCAAGCTAACCCGTTTGCTCTTATCTCGATTTGTGATGAACAATGACTCTTTACAAACCCCTTGATACTTTTAGTTGATTGATCAAGTAAAACGCCTTTCTCCTGATTAGACCGTACCCACCGTTTATTCTGTTGCAACTCTTGAAAGGTTATAAACCCATGTTTGCTTACAATCTTCAAAAGCTGCTCTTTAGCGTGTTCAATGTCTTCAAGTTTTGCAGGGGTTGTAAAATCGTTCTGATGGGTAAACCTAGGATCTTCACTGATCCCAAAAAAGCTGTAAAGCGGTGTAGTAGCGATATCGCATCCTAAAGCTTTGATAAGGTTTTCTTCATGTTCAGAGTATTCAACCTCATGGCCACCGTGAACGTGATTTGATAAAGCTAACCTATCAGCCTTATATTGCAGGTGCATAAACAAACCACTTAAAAGGATGACAACTAACCCAACGCTTTTAGGGAGTCCAGCAAGGTTAACGGCTGCAATGGCTAGCAATATTCCCCCAATAAAGAAAGCGCTATAAGGGGTTTTGAAGACGATTTCATTGGCTCTAATTTTTCTCAAGTGGCTTTCAATAGTCAACATGCTTTTATCCCTTCTAAAGTTACTTTAGTCCTGACCAACCTTGTTCTTCATGTAAAGGTTGAAATCTTCGGGTAAACCCGTATCCAACATTTCAGCCCTTAGCCCTGTAAAACTGTTTTCATCTAAACAGTGAAAGATAGCTTTAACACACCAAGGAATACCGTAAGTGGTTAGGACGATTCCAAGCAGATTCATAAAGTTGATATCGCGTGGACTCATTGCAGTTAGGAAAAGGTTCCAAGACGTATTGAGCGGCGGAAAAGTACAGAAAATGGCAAAGAGCATATCAACTAAAAAAGCCCAAGCCGCTCGATAGCGGTGTTTTAGCAGAATACGGGTATCTACCTTACTTTCTTGCTTGATATCTCGATCAAGATCGCTAGTCCTATAAATTCCCTTTCTACAACGGTTCATCTTATCGAGATTTTCAACCATCGATTCATGCCCACGACTGGCAAGTGTGGGTTGGTTTTCTAGCCATTGAACATAGAGAAAAATTGTTTCAACGATGAGTAAAAAGAGAACAAAAAGCAAACCGGGTGTAAGCGCTGGCAATTGGCTTTTAAGCCAGGTTGGGATGACGATCGCAATGTTCCAATAAAGAGCGGCAAAAATAACCGCTATTAGAAGCGGAACAAGAATGAAAATTTTGACAAACTTAAAAAGCTTTTCCATGATCCTATAGCCCCATAATTTTGTTGTAATCAGGGTGGCTCTTAAACCCTTCAGGGTTGAAAGCAGTTTCAGCCACTACTCCGCCTGTAACAATCCCTGTCATGCCGTAAACGTCACAAACTGCTGAACCATCTATAAGTGTTAAACCCGTTACAGGGTCGCTTACGCTACCGTTAGCAAGTGCTACATACCTATTAGTCTGTCTGTCAGCTACCAACAGACAACCCCGTTCAAAGCGTTCTAAGGCTATAGGGGCTTGATCGGCTATAGATTGGTTTGTTACCTGCTTGAGCAATACTTCGCGATCGCTAGCGGTTCTCTGTTCTTTAATCATTTCAGAGGTTTCACGCGCATCAATATTTGGATTTACAATCGCATAAACAGCAATAAATGTACCCATAAGCGCTAGACCGATTAAGCCGTAATGATATGGCTCAATCTTCGATAATGTTTTGGATTTTGTCGAAAACATGAAACTTTCTCCCAATTAAAATTAACGTGACAAGCGTTGAAATTATGGCAAGAGTTAGAGAGCCGTAAAAAATGAAACCGTGATTTGTACTCTCTAAAGTAGCTTTAGTGGTTTGCTCAGTTAGAAAGCTTTCAGGCAGTCTAGGTCTTTCAATGGGTTTGGTAGTTTCATCAGCCGTTCCCATTACTTCTCTATCAGGCGCATCTCTGCTAAATAGCTGATCAGCCGCGATATGAACTCCATCGGTTTTACAGAGTCCATAGCTTTCAAGCGTTGACGAATAGTTATCAGGTATCCGATCGCCTGTTTCTGAGTACATTTCAAGCCCGTAAACGCTAGTAATGATTTGATTGCTATCAGCGCTAACATGACTTGAAAGCTGCTCACAAGCGGGTAGATATGGCCAGCCTTTACCCGCAGGTGATCTAAATTGTTCCATCGGAATTTGACTGGCCATAACGTTTAACTCCTTTCAATTCTTGAACTGCTTTCGATCGCTTGAGGTTTTGCAATTATGTAGGTAATGCCAGATGTGACGATAAGCAATGAACAAAGCCAATAAGTGTATAACCATTTCTTATTCATCTACAGCACCAATAAGACGATTACCCACCATAGAAAGCTGTTCGATATCATTGTCAGAATCGATATATTCTCCCAAGAGCGATCGGCATTCAATGAGAAAAAATTGATCGTCCTTACCCTCCCCTTGTGAAATTTGATATTTGCTCAAAACATTTGAAAGCATTTTGCGATCGACTTGCCCGCTCAAAAGTGGCTGTAAAACTTCACGATCAAAATCACTGTAAAACAGTTCACGATCTTGTAAGTGAGTTTTAAGGGCTTGAACAATTTCGCTGTTTACTTGTTCCGAGCCGTTTTGAAGCTGTTTTAGAAACGGCTGAATGCCTTCTAAAGTAACTTTAGTCATTTCACTATTAACGGCTTTAGAGGTAGAACGGGTTTTCTTTTCAGAACTGCGATCGTTAAGGTCAACCATTGTTTTTAATCCTTTCTAAGGGTTTGAAATTGCTTGAAATCGGCTATCACATTAACCTTTGTCTGTCAACTCTCCTGATTCAATTAATTCTTGAACGTGTTGAACTGACTTTTTGATAGATCCGTTTCTAAGCATCGATTCTAAGAACCGGACAACTTGATTAAATTCATACCCTCTATAGCTTCCACGTTGCCCTGTAGGCCACCGTTTAATCTTTAAGGCATCAAGCCAGGTATAGAAGGTAGAGCGTGTTACTGGCTTTTCTCGATGGGTCACAATTTGATGGATGCCAGAAATTTCTATGTAGAAATCTCTAGCGGTTATAAATGCATCATTGGGTTTTAATTTGAACCCTTCATTTGACACTTGAAAACTCCTTTAACGCTGTTATCAACCATTATAAATTGACTCTATTTTGAGTGTCAATTTATATAGTTAAAGCTGATAAAATAGGATTTTTATTTGTTAATAAATGCCTAAAAAGTAGCTTTCCAGTTGCTAAGAAGCCATTTTCAGAGATTCAAAAATTATCAATTAGATTCAATTGGATTCAATTAGATTCAATAGCCCTGAAAGCCGCATTCTAGCGTCTAATAATCGCGCTAAAGTTGTTAAAAATGCCTAAAAAGTGCCTAAAATTGCCTAAAAATGCCTACACAGATGTCTATAAAATGCCTAATTTTAGACATTTTTTGGTATTTGTAGGCTACTTTTAGGCGTTTTATTGTTAAATTAAAAGCCAATAAAAACGCTTTTTAGGCGCTGGAAAGTGGCTCAAAAAGCGTTTTTAGGCATAGCAACGGCTTGAAAATTTCTAGCTGCTTTCTAGCTGCTTTCAAGCATTCAAAACCCACTTATACAAATGGTATAATTAATAATGTATAACCCTCTATTATACCATTAGAAATAAGGATTTCAAGCCAATGCAAACCGTTGAAAAAATAGCAATCGATTCATCGCCTAAAGCTACTTTAGAGAGTCTTCAAAGCACGATCGCAGAAACTCAAGAAAAAATTTCAAGCCTTCAAAGCCGCTTGAAAAATTATGAGATTTCTGGGAATTACGCTTTGATTCAAAGTGAGAATATCCCCGTTGAACTTTCAACACTTAAAAGCGCCTTAGATTACTATCAAGCTCAGTTGCCTATTGTTCAAGCCAAGGTTGATGAATTTGAGAAACTTGAAAAACGTGATAAAGCGCTTATGACGCTTCAAAGTGCTGAAAGCCGTTTGCAAGATCTGACAAGCCAATACAACGACGCTAGAGAGCAATTGATAAGCGCTTCAAAGCAGCTTAATAGTCTCGATCGACAGTTAAGCGGCTCTATAGCGACTGTTAGGGATTCCAATTTTGGCAGTATCTACCCGATTTCTAATGAATTTTTAGGGGCTGAAGAAATACCCCTAATCAGCTTGAAAACGCTCGAAAACATTCCACAGGTTTTCTTCCATCAAGAGCGGCGTTAAAGCAACTTTAGCAACCCCAATCGGCTTCAACAGTTCAACCCTTCAAAGGTACTAAAAATGGATACCAAGCAATATCAAGCTTTGCAAGACCAAATCAATACAATCTCGAAAGCGATTCAAAATCTTGACCGTAAAAGCCCTGACCCTAGCGATCGTCTACCGACTTTTGAGGAAATTGTTACTGAAGATAATTTTATGAACGGGCTAAGGAAAGGTACAGCGGTTTTTGATGTTGCCAGTAATGAAGGCGAATCTCAAACGTTTGAAAGCCTTATTGAACAATCAGGGCTGTAAAGCCGTTGTGTGATTTTACTGAGGTGACAGAACCGTTAGAAAAATTTTGAGAATTTCAAATGGCTAACTATTTTGAAAGTGGCAATAACGATCGCTATGATGTCATCTATCCACCATTACCAAATGGTGTAGAGCTTGAGAAGTATTGTTTTAATTTTGATCTGATTGAAGAAATCGATCAAACGTTCTACATGGTAGAAGTGACCCCAGGATACGCCTTCAAAGTCTTCAAGCTCATTCCTTGCTCTATCATGCGTAAACAAACTACACCGCTAGGTTATCAACTTTACAGGATGAGTATGGGCAGATATAGCCACGATCGATACCTCTCAGATCTAGAAAAGTTTGAAAGAGAGCCAAACGGGTTTCTAAAACCTGTAGAGCAAATGGAGGATTTAGAGCCGCTTGAAAACGATGGTTA
Source organism: Nodosilinea sp. LEGE 06152 (assembly GCF_015207525.1). GTDB lineage: Bacteria > Cyanobacteriota > Cyanobacteriia > Phormidesmidales > Phormidesmidaceae > Nodosilinea. The sequence goes on along the minus strand of NZ_JADEWR010000003.1, from coordinate 384,152 downwards.
CGAGTTTACGCCTGAAGAATTGCAAGCCTTAGAAAAAATTAAAGAACGGAAAGAGCGTGAACATGAAAAATTTATTTTAGATGCTCTCTTGGAAGCAGCACTAGAAGTAAAAGCGGAAAGAGTACAGCAAAGCCGCTAAAGTTGCTTTAGCATTCCAAGGCAATAAAAAACCGCTCTTAAGCTTTTAATCACTTTAGAGCGGTTTTCAATACTGAGGTTTAACCGTTAGAAATAGGATTTCAAACTATTAACATTATACCCTATCAAATAAAGTTAATTTAGTAATGAGGTTTTCAAGCCGTGCCAGATACTAGAAAAGCTTCCAAAATGGAAATGTCTTCAGTTCTTAGAGAGACGTTTGATGTTGATAATGCAATGGTCGAGAATTTTCCTCTCTACAGCATGTTAGAAACTGAAGGTATTAAGATCTGTTTGGCACATTTGAACGGGCTTTCATTTTCTAAAATCGCTGAATATTTGAATGTTGATAGAAGGCAAATCCCTAGGGTTATCAATTCACCTATGGGCCAAGCGTTTTGTGCTCACATACAGAAAGAGTTAGTAGCTAACGCTAAGCATAGGCTCTATAAAAATCTAGACACCGCTTTGAATGTTATTGAGCAAATTCTAAATTCTAAAAGCGCTCTAAACAGTGACAAGCTCAAAGCCGCTATGTTTTTGCTTGATAAGGCATTACCAACAATTGAAACTCAAAAAGAACTTGAACTATCCAGTGATCCTGATTACCAGGTGTTAGAGAGCGATCGAATCAACTTGCTCATAGATAAGCTTTCAAGCCTTGTGACTAATCAAACCGGCTTAAGCGGCAATGATGTGGGCATCTTTCAAGACATCGAAAGCACTCGAAAGCTTTTGAACGGCTAAAGTAACTTTAGCCGTTCCCTAGGTATTTATGCTTATTGTAAAGCTGCCGGGCTAGCCTATATGGTTAGCCCGGTAATTCGTTTTTGGCACGCTTCAGAACCTTGAGAGCCTGAAACGTAATCGGGATGGCGGGATTCGAACCCACGGCCCCTTCGTCCCGAACGAAGTTCAGAAAATCTTCTAATCCCTTCTGTCCCTCGATTATAGCGGTTCTCAATAAACCGTCCTACCAATTTCCTACCGCAATCTGCTCAAAAAGGTGCTCGATAATGGGGATGAACAAGCAAAAGCAGACAGTTCTTTCGGGAGCAATCCCGAAAGCTGGTTACAGGATCGCAGCGCGTGTCGGTAAGCTATCTACTGATTTACAGAACTGGCTGCTAGGGCTTGCACCATTTCCAGCGGTACCTGTTCAGCCCGAATCAATGACAGGTTTGCCTTCAGGCTGGTGACCTCCCCAGCACGGATCGCGAAGAACTCGCCGACCTGTTGGTTGGCCAGCTTGCTGGTCACGTCTGTCTTGGCTTCGCTGAGCATTGGCTTCAGCTTGTTGAGGGCGGTGTTTTCCTTTACCTTGCCGACAAACCAGGACGAGATTTGATCTCTACACTTGTAGTCTAGGTCGCCGGGGCTTTGGGTAGCGAGCAAAATACCCAGCCCGGCGGAGCGGGCTCGCTTCAACAGGCTTTCCATCGGCTCTTTAGTCGATGGTTTACCCTGGGCAGGCAGGTACAGATCGGCCTCATCAAACAACACCACCGCCTGGAGCTGGCCCGAGGGATGCTGCTGGGCATAGCGGTTGAGGTTGAGCAAAAACTGAGATACCCAAAACAGGATGCTGGCGTTGTCTCCTAGGCTGCCCAGGTTGATCACCGATAGCCGAGTTTTCTGGGGGTGAGATGAGGCCAACAGCTGCTCCGTGGAGAGTTGTTCGCACTGAGGATTGAAGAGGTGCCCGGCCATCAGGCTTAGGGTCTGAAGGTCTTCCGCCAGCTTTTTGCAGTGCTTCGGGTCTAACACCCCAATCGCATTCACCAGTAGTGGATCCTGCTCGGCGATGAATGAAATCAGCCGATCAATGCTCAGGGGATTATCGGTCTGGAGGGTGCTGAGCACGGCGATCGCTTGCCCCAGAACCGCCATCCGGGTTTTATCCAACCCCGCCGACTTATAGCCCATGATGCCGCCTAGAGCGGCGGCGCAGTAGTTGGCCATTTGCTGCCGCTCAGCGCTGGGCAGTTGCCCTAGGCCCGGCGGGGTGATGGCAATGCTCAGTGGTCGCCCGGCGTCGCCCAGGGTGCCAGGGGTGTAGACCGCGACATCGATATGGTCGCGCAGCAGTTGCCGGTAGGCCATCAGCCGAGGATTGTCGGTAGGCTGTTCCCACGCCTCGGGATTGGCATAGCTGCATAGATCGCCTTTGCGATCAAGCAAAATGGCAGGAACGCCCCGCAGCAGCAGTTGTTCGATCAAGGTCAGAGCCAGGGTGGTTTTGCCGCTGCCCGAGCCCCCTAGGAACGCGGCGTGGCGCACCAGCGCTTCTGGGGGCAGGTCAACCGGGGTCGGCACTGTGGTGCGAGTTTGGCCCAAGGGAATGGCTGATGCTGGCTCAGGTAGAGTTGGTTCAGCCTCAAGGGCGGGAATTGGCTTGGGCGCGTCTTTAGGAGCATTATCCCCAGGCTTTGTGGCTGGCGGCTGGGGCGTTGGTTGGGTCGGCTGAGGCTGGCTACTGGACGCAGAACTGGCGGTAAGCTTCAGGTTGGCCAAATCCAAGATGCGCTGGAGCGAGGGCAATTGCGACAGGGGTTTCTCGGCCTGGAGCCAGGCGGGGTACTCGGGGCGATCGCCGTACTGCTGCTCGAAGCTCTGAATCGCCAGCATTGTGCGCCAGTCAGAATCGGCCACCTGGGCGCGACGGCCTCCCTGACTGAGAAACTCACCGATCTGCTGGGCGATTTTTGTTCGAGGATTGCTAGGGAATTCAGTGGTGCGTAGGGCGACGGGGATGCGATCGCCAGCGTTTTGCTGAAGCTCCCGAATTTGTTTGGCTAGAGCACCACCCTTTGAAGACTTCTGACATAAACCCAGCCGTAAAGATTCCCTAGAGTTATTTGGCTCCAGGTGCAGATCTGCGGTCATGTACTCCCCATCGATCTGGGTAGTGAAGTGGCAACCATGGCCTAGTTCTTGCCCACAGCGCTCGATGCTGTTGCCAATGAGGTGAAGTAGGTCGCGATCATCGTCGGGAGGCTCAAAGCTCCCCGCCAGGTGATCATTCCAATGTTGACTCAGCTCATAGTCTGGCGAAGGCGGCGGATCAATTTTGGGTGGTGGCTCAGTAATATCTATGTCGGGTAATTGTCCTGTGGTGATGCTTTTTTCTCGCTGACGGCGACACCATTCCAAGACATCGCGAGTTGTCTGACCCGCTAGCGTCTCAGCGATAGAGTCAGGGAAGGGATATAACGCCTCCTCACTGTTGACCGATATTTCTGCCAATTCGTAAAGATTTTGCAGTCGCCGCGAGAGAATTTGCCTGACTTCATCTTCTGAACGCCGGGCACTAAGGCTTACGGGGGTTGGATCTAGCTCTAGGCGATCAAGATGGGATTTTGGCAGGTGTTGTTTCAGCAGATCGTAAAAGCTCTCTAGGCAGGAGAGCACGACGATGACGTTGGGAATCTCAGCTAGCGTAACAATAGTCTGAACAGCTCGCCGGAAACGCTGCCCAGCTTCATCCATACTGTGAATATCTTCAAGCTGGTCTAGGCAAACCACAAAGGCCCCGCCGGTAACCGCTTGAATCAACAAGGCAAAAGACCGTAGCATCCGCAGGGGATCATCATCGTGATCGCGACCAACTACCCCACCTAAAACTCTACTGTCGTAGGGGGTTAAGGGTTCGCACCGCAGTAATTTAAGGACTTTAGCGCTGATAGCAGGCTGGCCGGGTTGCAGGTATAGCAGCGCCCGAATAACGTCGATATCAACCCCATTAAACTGTGGCAGGGCAATCACACGATCGGCGATTGGGTAGATTAAATCGATTAGCTCTTCCTGGGATAGATCGTCTTCTTTCAGGAGAGCAAGTTCATTAGGCGTAACGACACCTGAGCTTTCGGCTAAGGCACTAGAAAACTCAATCAGTCCAGTTTTTGGCCCAAAGGGTTCGTAGTAAGGCTTATCGAAAGAATCGATGGTGTTTCTCAGGACATACCGAGCATAGTTCGACACCGCAGAGGTCATCTGCATGTAGCTAAAGAAGCCCTTCTGTTGTTCGTGGGTTTGATTGCGAAAAAACCGCATCAAATGAGTTTTACCTGCCCCCGACTCTCCCAATAGCAATAGGATGCGGCCTGAATCGCTAGCGGCAGAACTATCGGCTCGATTTAGCAGCTGCTCATAGGCTAAGCGAGCTTCTGGATGAATAGTGTCAACGTCATATAGGTCTGGCTGCCAGATTTGGTGCTGGTGGGTGACGGCATGAAAAACATCAAGCCCCTGGTGAGAACAAAAGGCGTCAAATCTCGGATCAGTAGTCATAGATATTGGCTTTAGTCAAGACGAATAAAGTGGAACGTACTGTTTAGATGATTAATTTCGGAGGCCGATACATCGTTGGCATCTAGGGCGTAGGCCAGGTCAGCCCGACTTAGATCGAGTCTTCGCTGCTGATTAGCGGTTATCAAACGCTGTTTGAAGTCTTCTAGACTGAGCGTTAGGTCTGGGCGCTGTTGCTGTAAGGTTGCCCAGACCCGAGAAATAAATACTTTGGAGTCTCCTAACCGGCCATCTTGGGTTGCTTTGGCCGCGTTGAGAGTAAGCTCAGCAAACGCTTCGTCGGATAGGGCCGTTAGGGGAACACTGTTGGGGGTATCTGATTTTGGGGGTAATGGCTCTGTGCTGGTCACAGCCTGACGCAAAATCGTGGTGCGCAGTTCATCGGGGGTGGTGCGCTTGGCCTGGGCGACCTTGGCCACCAGCTGCGACAGTGCCTTGTCCCAGGGCATGGGTTTGGGAGCTTGAAGCAAATCATTCAGCAGTGCGGCCATGACGGTGCCCTGGTTAAACGCCTGCTGTTGCAGGTCGGGCATCTGGTTCTGGAGGTTTTCCGCAGTTTGGGGATTACACAGGTGCTGCCACAGTAAGACATTGCGAGCCTGGGTGAGGGTGCCGAAGGGAGCAATGGGCAGGTCAAAGCCCTGCTGGAGAATGGCCGCTCGCAGTCCGTCTGCCTCCGCTAACCGTCTACGGGTCTCGGTGGAAAGGGCGGGGAGGTTGAGGGCGTGGGCGATCCAATCGGTATTCTTTAGGGTTTTCCACTGGAGTCTGGGGGGCAGGGTCTTGAGTCTGAGACCGTCGAGGATGTGCTGACGCCCGCGACCGCTCAGTTGGTGGCGGGACGAGCTGACAGGCTGGGTGTAGTCTTGCTCGCTGAGGTTGGTGAGAGTGGTTTCGATTTGCTCTGTATAGGCGGTGTTGGATAGCTCGCTGCCAGCGATCGCCTTGAGGGCAGCTTTCAACTCGCTGATGGTCATACCGTTTGCATCGGCGAAAAGTAGGCGGCTCAAGAGCAGGTCTGATAAGGGGATGGGTCGCAGTGAAAGCATCATGCCTCCGAAGGGTGGGGGTTTGGGGGGGAGTGAGTGGCGATGGCCTGGTCAATGGCATCGAGAATGCCTTCGAGGTCGCTGACCACGTCTTCTGAGAGAAAGCGCAGGATCAGAAACCCCTGCTGCTGCAAAAGCCGATCTTTGCGGCGATCGCGGCGGTAGTTGTCGAGGGATTGAAAGTGATAGTGGCCATCCAATTCGATCACAATTTTGGCCGCTGCGTCTAGAAAATCCACCTCCATCGGGCGACCGCCAAAGTCTATATCTAACCGCGCATTCACCTGAAATCGACCCATGGTCGTCGGTTTAGCCTCTAGATACTGAAACAAAAACCACTCTGCCTGACTGCGATAAACCTCAGCTGCCTCTGCTGTCTCGGGCTGGTGAGTCTGATTAAGGAGAGTCAGTGCCGTATCCAAGGCTTCTGGGGTAGTTCCGTGGGTTTCGGCTAGGTGAAGCAGGGGCTGAAGCTGTTCGTCGTCTAGACCGTGAGTGCTCAACCACTGCCTAATGTTGCCCGGTTCGGGAGAGGTGACATCGAGTAGGCCACCGCGCAACATTGCCTTAGCTCTCGATTCGGGCAACTCATTCAGTAAGCCTTGGCCCTGAGCTGCGGTTACCGCCAGGGCCACTGGAATCTGCGGTACTGCTTCTACCAACTGAGCCAGGGCGGTGAGGGCAGCCTCGCACCGGTTATCCTCGGGCAGCAGCACCAACAACCCTGGCACCGCAGACTGCGGAAATAGCCGCGCTACAGCAGCAAAGCTTGTCAACACCGTAGACGAGTCCTCAGACACCAACTGCTTGGTTTGTGGCTCTAAGTCTGGGGATTCAGGGAGCCAGTCGAGGATGGCTCGGAGCTGATCGACATCATCTGAGAGGGGCGCTAGCTGCTGCCAAAACAGCTGACGCTGGTAGTCGCTGGTACTGGCTAAGAAGGCGGTCAGTTCCGCTTCGGGGCGATGGGTCAGAGCCGCAAGGCTTTGCAGAATCCTCGATCGTAGGTTGTTGTGTTGGGCAATTGCGGTGAGCCAGGTGTCTAAGAGGGCGGCAATTGAAGTGTAAACTCCCAGACCTGTCTGGCGATGGGCCTGATCTGACCACAGGATCCACAGCTGACGAGCGGCAATGACTTTTCCCCGCAGAACAGACAGCGTCGGGATGGCCTGGCACCGCTGGGATTGGTGTAGGTCTAACCGGGCGATCTCGGTTGATTGCTGCTCAAAGGTCAAAATTTAGAAACGCCGTTTCACTAAAGGCCGGATTTCTCTGAGCGCCAGTGGCCAACACTGGGGCAAAACCGCGTATAGCCATCACCCTTAGACGACTTGAGAGTACGTCCTAATCCGGCTGCCAAGGGCTATGGTAGCCAAAATTTAAAAGGCTTCTCCCAAGTTAGCTCTGCTTAGCCAAAGCTCAATCGATGTGTGAAGGTATATTTTCAATTGTCCTTCCAACGGCAGCAATGAGAGGTTGCCGATTGCGATTAGACTCTGGTGTCGGTTCTAGCGCCAGTGCCGTCCTCAGCCTTCACCGACGTGCAATGGGTTAACCCATCAGCGATTACTCAGCTGTGATGCAAGAGCGACACTCCCATCGCTTTCAAACGAACATCTCTCCATTGCTCTTGGGAGTAAGCAGGTGCTGGGTAGAGATGGATCAAACACAGCGGTGTGGTGAGGATGTCGTGGTCTCACCCTTGATCAAATGGAAAGAGCTACAAAAGCGTGACATAGAACGTCAGCTTGGGAAGCTGACACATTTCCTTGATATACAAGGGGTTTAGGCAAGGGCTTTCAGGCTTATACCAATTCTATACCAGTTTTCAATCTGCTGATTGCTACCAGCCCAGAAGGCTGTCGCTCTACCATGAGCCAGCGATATGTGGTCCTCATAGTAGAGCTGCGGTTATTTCGTTCCCCGTTGATGGAGTTAGGAACAGTCATTGATAAGCTTTAGGGCATTCCGATGTGATGCCCATGAACCGTCCTATTCGATTAACGAAACCTCCAGATGACATCGTCACGGCGACAATAGGCCTGTTAACTCAAGAGCACGCCGGGCAAATCGAAGACATCTGGGAAGGCATTCTGCGGGAGACACAGCAGACTGACGCCAGTTGGGACTGGGCCTATAAGTTACGACTGGCTGTCAATGATGATCGCTATGAGGCTTATGGCATCGAGTTTGAGGCGCTCCTTCAAGGCGTCATCTTGCTCGAAACGCAATGGCACCGTTCCTGGTTGCCGCAACGGTTTCCTCTGGTCTATGTCGAATACTTGGCCTCTGCACCGTGGAATCGCCGATTACTCGAAGATCCTCCCTATCTAATTGGGGTCGGACGGGCACTTATACTCTTTGCCCGTCAGCGCAGTGTGGAGCTAGGTTACGGTGGTCGCGTCGGTCTACATGCGCTACCAGGCGCAGAAGCTTTCTATCGACGAGACAATATGCCGGACTACGGCCCTGACCCAGACAAAGACGGATTGGTATACTTCGAGTACGCCGCTTTAACGCTCTAACTCATCCAATCGCTTATGAATGATGCAATCCTGGCTGAGCAACTTAGAAAGACGGGCAACCTGATGGACTTGCTCAATGACGAGGCTTGGGTTCGGGAAGCAGACGCCGATCGCGCCAGTGAGGAAGGGACGGTTGAGGCTGGTCTGGGTCTACAGCCGTATGTGGAGTTACTTAAAAATGCTTCACCGGAAGCTTTGCAGCGGCAGCGGTGGTATACGCGAGTGCTATCCATCTTGTTGCCTGAGCTGAAGGGGTGGTTAGAGTCGTGGCAGCTCGGGCGGAGTCTAGAGGCTGTCTACATGGAGGCACAACAACGCTTATACGGTCACCTAAGGCATCCCACCCCCGAACAATCGGCTTGGATTGAGATGCTGTTGGTAGAGGGAGAACAGGCGTTACCCACCGAACAGAAGGTGATTCGGGCTGAGGCGATCGCTATGCTCGCTCAGATGTTCACTACAGAGGACTGGCAGGCGATCGCGAATGTTGCCTCTCAAACAATGGCGAAAGATATTTTACAGATGGGGCAAAAAGCGGCGGTTCCCACCCTCACTATCTAATGAACCTAAATATCAGATCTCTTAGTACTGAGAACAGGGCTGCTCAGAAGCCTTTAGCAAAGTAGATGCACCAGCATAATTAAGGCGTTAACTTTATCGTCACTGCACTCTCTCAGGGCGACTTGGAGATACTCCCTGGAGCACTAACAGCGACTCCATCACCCGTTTGACCAATGGAGCTGCCACCGTTGAACCATAGGCGTTCTCGCCCGTGGGTTCATCAATGACCGCTAACACCACATAACGGGGGTCTTCTACGGGCGCGATGCCGACAAAGCTAGTGATGCGGGCAGAGCTATAGCCAGTCGAGTTGTTAACTTTTTGAGCTGTACCTGTCTTGCCCGCAACCCGGTATCCTTCAATCTGGGCAGGTTTACCGGTTCCCTCAGCGACCACCGCCTCCATCATGGCCAGCACCTGTTGAGTGGTTTGGGGAGAAAAGACGGCTTTAGGATCAGCATGTTCGGTCTGCCACAGGTAAGTACCGTCTTCTGCCACCATACCCTCAACAATGTGAGGAGTTACTAGGTTGCCACCATTGGCTAGGGTAGCCAGCAGTTGAAGCATTTTTATTGGTGTCAGCGCAAACCCTTGACCAAATGAAGTAGTGGCTGTTTCAACCTGACTGTTGATGAATTTGTCTCGGGGTTTCATTTGCCCATGGGCTTCCGACGGCAAATCAATCTCCGTAGGCTGCCCTAGGGTCAAGCGTTCCAACCAGTTGAAATAGTCGGAGGCGGCCATTTTTTGCATGATCTGCACCATGCCTACATTGCTGGAATATTTGAGGATGTCGGTGATGGAAATGGGGCCTCGGGCACCGACCTCGTTGTAGTCGCTGTTTTTGATCAACCACTTACCAAACTGCATGCGCCCGCTGTCGTTGATTACGTCATTGGGGGAAATCACTTGATCCTCTAAGGCGATCGCAACATTGATTGGTTTAAAGGTTGAGCCAGGCTCGTAGGTATCGCTCACTGTCCAGGTGCGAAAGGCACTGATGTCAGCTTCGTAGTAGCGATTGGGATCATAGGTGGGCACGCTGGCCAGGGTTAAGATTTCTCCGGTAGGGGCGTCTATCACCATTACAGTGCCTCGCTGGGCGTCATAGTCCTTGACCACCGCCTCTAGTTCTTGCTGGGCGATTCGCTGCAAGCGGCTGTCAAGCGTTAGGCGCAGGCTTGCGTTTTGGGATGACCTACGCACTGACGATGGCACCGCCGGAGCGGCAGAGGAGGGCGCGGCGATCGCAAGTTGTTCGGCGTAGGCCATTTCTAACCCGGCCTGGGGTTTTCCATCGAGATTGATGAACCCTACGATCGGGGCAAAGAGTTCTTGCTGGGGGTAAAACCGCTGCTGCTGAGGCACCAACTCTAGGCCATCAATACGTAAATTCCGAAGGCGATCGCCCACCGCCTCTGATAGTTGACTAGGAAACCGAATACCGGTGGTTTGCTGGCTGAGCAAATTCAAGAGTTCATTTTGCGGCATAGCCACCACCGGGGACAATGCCTCGGCTACCTCAACTACAGGCTGCTTAAACAGCTTGGGATGCATGTAGAGGGTATAGGCAACTTGGTCGGTAGCGAGCACGCCACCGAAGCGATCGACGATTGGGTAACGAGCTTGGCGAATCAGCGTCGGCAGCGTTCGCTGCTGTTTAGCCAGAGCACTCAAAGTGTCCCCTTGCAGCAGTTGTAGGTAGACCAGCCGCCCGCCAATTCCAACTAAGGCCAGCATCAACAATAGCCAGACAAGAGCCACGCGCCGCCACGCCACCACTCGGCTTTTAACAGGCAACAGTTGACGTTGCCGAGCTGGTCCCTGGTTGCGCCGAGCAGAGGTACGAGTGGGGTTAGTCATTGCTGCAAAGGGGTAAAGGGCTTTTTAACATGACAGGTGCTGTGGCCAGGGCGCTAGCTAGCGTTTGGCTGGGCTGGGCGGAAGGGATAGTTGGCAGGAGCCACTGCGTCACCGGCTTCACTAGCAGTACCCGCTCCTAACGCCTGCAAGGGGTTATTGATAACGTTAAGTAAGTTAGCAATGCCATCGTCCAAGATATTTCTGGCATCTGCCGCTACCCAGCCCTGATTGGTTAACTGGCGAATTTCAAAGTGCAGGTTGGAGCCAGTAGCTGTGCCTGTGCTGCCCACCAGACCAATGACTTCTCCCTGCTCAACCCATTCCCCGGCTTGCACAGCCAGCTTAGACAAATGGGCGTAGCGAGATTCTAAATTCCCATCATCGTGGCGCAGAATTACCGTTAGGCCATAGCCACCTAGATGGTCGGCTACCGCAACCTTGCCTGAGCGGGTCGCTAAAACTGGGGTGCCAGCCGGAGACCCCAAGTCGGTCCCAGAGTGAAACCGCCAATTCTGATGGACGGGATGCATCCGCCAGCCGAATAGCGAGGTAATAGGAGCTGGAATAGACAGGGGGAAAACATATTCCTCATTGCCGCGCCGGAGGATGTTTAGAGGACGCAACTTCTCATTCAACTGTGCTCGGCTAACGATAGTGGTATCGCCCAAACTGACGCCACGCGAGCTGATAGTGACAGGCCCGACTTGAATACCATCGCCACTGTTTGCAGCGGGATTGGCAGAGTTTTGGTCAACTGCTTGACAGGATGACTGGGGAGAATTTTGCGACCCTGCTACCGTGATTTGACAGCCCGTTTCTCGTTCTGCAAATACGAGATTAGGAGAAGGCCCTGGAGCCACTGTCGCCCCAAGACTGTAGTCGGTTGGGTCAATGAAGACGCTGTTGTATCCAGATGGAACAGGGGCACTAGCAGGCAGTTGATTAGGAATCTGTTCGGATGCTCGAGCAGGGGCGCTAACGCTCCTTGCACTGGGCAGCACGTCTACCGAACTCGGTATTGAAGCAGGGGCTGAAGATGGGGGTACGCTTTCAACTCCCGACGGGCTGGCTGCCGCAGGGAGCAATGCCTCTGCTGAGATAGGGGCAGATGGGTCTATGTCGGTTGTGGCCAAGGCCGGGACAACCGCCAACCCACTGCCTAGCCCGCCCAAAATTAGGAATATACGCCCTAGCTCTACCAGCCGACTAGAATAGCTGTGACCAATAAACGGGTTGAATTCTTTTCTACTATTGTCAGTCGCCATGGTTAAACGTTCCGTGGTGTGGCAATGTCGTCATCGGCAGAATTTTGTAGGAAGTTAGTCAAGTTAACTTGGGTGGGCTACGACGATTGGAGCTTTTGTAGCAGCTGATCAACAATCTGGGCGTCTTCACTATTTTCTTGCTCTAGAAGTAGCGCCTTCGCCCGTTGCAGTGCCTCGATCGCCTCTGCTCGTCGGCCCCGAGCCTCTAGGGCAACACCTAGATGGTAGTAACCAGGGGCATGGTCAGGAGCCATTTCGAGCACTTCACGGTGGGCAATAATAGTCATCAGTACCTCTTGTCGCTCGAAGTAAAGATCGGCGATCGCATCGTGGGCAATCACGGAGTCAGGCTGAAGCCGGGCCGCTTGCTGGTAGCTTTCTAGGGCAGCGTCTAGGTTTCCCTGTTGCCAGAGTAGGTAGCCAATCTGCATGCGAATGTCGGCGTTGCGGGGGTCTTCCGCCGCTGCTGTGCTAAATGCAGTGAGAGCAGACGCCATATCCCCTGCTTTGAGGTAGGCAATGCCCAGGTTCATTTGAATTTGGCTGGCCTGGGGGGCCAATGCAGCGGCTCGTTCTAAGGCCACGATCGCCGCCTCGGCATTGCCCTGCCGGAGTAGAATCAGCCCAATAGATTCGGCGGCTTGCAGATTGTTGGGGTCTTGCTGCAGAAGCTTGGTGTAGATCGCCAGGGCGTCTTCAAAGGCTTCGGTTTGAAATAGCGCTGCGCCTAGTCCCAGTTGAGCAGCCCGGTTATCAGACTGCAATCGTAGGATTTGCCGATAAGCGTTGCCAGCAGCCTCGTACTCGCCTAGGCTGCTGTGGGCATAGGCCAAGCCGAAATAAAAGGCCAGATTGTCAGACTCTAGCCCAATGGCAGTTTGAAAGGCGGCAATAGACTCTCGAAAGTTGCTTTGGCGAGCCTGAAGGTAGCCAATGGCCGAGAAGATTTTGGCATTGTCTTCGTCCAGGCTAACTGCATGCTGGTAACGAGATAACGCCCCAGCCAGATCCCCTGCTTCAACTAGCTCTGCCCCTGACTCTAGCAAATTAGCCAATTCATCGCGTTGGGCCTGCTCGCTCAACGCCTGGCCAGGGCTGTGGGCACCTACCGGAGAGGCTACGGCCAACAGCCCTCCCATCGCCACGCCAACTAGGCCCAATCGTTTACCTATACGTCTCAAGGGATTCTCCTCTGCGCTAAATCGAATTTTGAAAGGTGGTGGGGCCGGTATAGCCCGAGAGCTGAGCAAGTTCTTCCAGGCTTTGGGTACCCGACAGGCGTTCGCCCTTAATTTCCCAGGTGGGATAGCCGGTAATGCCAGCTTCCTGGCATTCGGGGGTTTGCTCCTGCCCCTCGGGGGTGGCGCACTCGACGTAGGGCATAATCTGGCTGGCTTCCTGGCCAAACAGCTGCTTTTGGTCGTGGCAGTGGGGGCACCACCAGGCTCCGTAGAAAATCGCGCCTGTGTCTTTCAAATGCTGGGCCAGAGCCATTTCAGCCGGGCCAGACTGGGTGGTGATGGCAAGCCCAAGCTGAGCGCCCGAGCCCTCGGCAGTGACTGGGTTGTTGACATTGGCATAGACGCCCAAGGTGCCCACCACCACTAGAAAGGCCGTAATGCTGCCAATAAAGAAGGGTTGAGATAGCTCAGACCAATTCTGGCCGACAAGAGCAAGCAAAAACAGGCTGGTGGAGAGGAGAGCTGAGCCGACGCAGTAAAGGCAGACGGCTTTGATTTCTGCGGTGAGCAGATACATCAGGTAGCCGCTAAAGACCATCATGGCGGTGCCGCCGATCAGCAGCAGGGGTTGGGTGAGGCGGGTGAGTTTATCTCTGAGGTCTTTCTGCTCAGACCCATTGACCAGCAGGGGAGCGATCGCGATGACCGCCATGCCCACGTAGGCCAAAAACCCAAATAGGGCCAGCGGCTGGCCAAACACCGTGGCGTAGGGGCTAGAGAGCACAATATCGCAGCCCTTGGTAGGGCAGGCTGTGGCGCTACCGGTGAGCTTGTTGATCGTTAAGTAGGCGGTGACGACAGCGCCAACCGCCGCTAACCCTGCCATCAGGGGGCGGGCATAGCGATGAATCCAGGGAGTAGCTTGTTTGCGCGGCATGACTACATATCAATAAAAAACGTCAAAAAGCCCAAAACCACAAGGATCAGGCCTGTTAAGGTATGACCCCTGAGATTCCAGGTATGGATTGTGGCAGAAAACGATTTTGCCCGCTGCCAGCTCCAGTTCACAACTAAAACCATGCCTAGTACCGTAACAACGGAGTACACCCCGGAGACCAGAGCAATGCCTTGCCACCCGAGCGCTCCTGCAGATAGGTAAAGTGCACCAATTTCCAAGCACGGCGAGAAAAGCATAGTGCTGGCAAGGGCCATGACCGTCGTTGCTTTACTACGACCAGAGCGGCCAACAGTGGCCACAGCATGGTGAGATTTGCTCTGGGAGGAGCTGAGAGGGAAGAGTTGATGCAGCGATTTACTGAGGTAAACCAAGCCCAACCCAATCAGCACCGCTGGAGCGACCAGGTGCGTCACGATGTCGTAGTAGTCGGCATACCGGTAAGCCAACAGCCCTACGGCTACTCCAATCAAGAGCGTGCTAACGGTGTGGGCAAATCCGGCCAAGGCTGTGACCCACAGGGTTTCTTGCCGCGACCATCCTTCGGCCTTACCTACCGTCACAAACGGCAGCCAGTGCCCCGGAATTAGGGCATGAATCAAGCTCAGAGCTAAGGTGCCCAGCACGATTTGGAGGGAGACAGACATGACTAGAGCCGTGTCTCGGTCAGAACATGAACTAGGGTGACGTCCTATAACGAATTGCACGGGTGGCAGCTTTGCCATCACCCGAGAGCTAGGATCAGAGTATAAATACTCAACACATAAGGAGGACGCCATGACACGGACTTCTATGATTAGTGCAGTTGTGGCTGCTGCGATCGCATTTTCTATGCCAGCCGTTGCTTGGGGGCAGGTTCATCCTGCTGTGGTTAACTCCTCAGACATCGCTGATACGGTGCTGTTCAACCACCACGGTGGCACTCATAGTGGCCACCATCACGGCGGATGCTGGTAATAGTGCAACACTAAAGTTCTCCGGAGAACGACCATCTCATGACTGAGGGTGCCGAATAATTCGACCCGCATTCAAGATGGCGAGTAAAGCCACGCCTACATCGGCAAACACCGCTTCCCAAAGCGTTGCGAGACCCAAGGTGCCAAGCAAAATAAAAACAACCTTTGCCACCATGGCAAAAGTGATGTTTTGCCAAACCACCCGCCGAGTTTTTTGAGCAATTTGAATCGCTTCGGCCACCTTGGAAGGGGCATCAGTCATGATCACCACGTCAGCGGTTTCGATCGCCGCATCGGACCCCAACCCACCCATGGCGATGCCTACATCGGCCCTGGCGATGACGGGGGCATCGTTAATGCCGTCGCCGACAAAGGCCACTTTGCCCTTGGTCTGTCGGGCACGCTGCAAAAAGCCTTCCAGGGCGTCTACTTTGTCTTCGGGTAAAAGCTCAGCCCGGTATTGGTCGAGGCCCAGCTTTTTGGCGATGCTGTCGGCCACCGACTGACTGTCGCCAGTCAGCATGGCGGTTTGAATGCCTTGGGCTTGAAGGGCGCGGATGGCTTCAACGGCGTCATCTTTAAGTTCATCGGCGATGATGATGCGCCCGCTGTATTCACCATCCACAGCCAGGTGGGCCACGGTGCCCTCGACCACGCAGACATCGTGGGGGATGGCTTCGCGGTGCAGGAGCCGATCATTGCCTGCTAAGACAGCGCGACCATTCACTGTGGCGCGAATGCCGTGGCCAGCAATTTCTTCGTAGTCTTGCACACCGGAGGTATCAATAGCCTGTCCGTAGGCCTGGCGAATTGACTGGGCCACCGGATGAGTTGACTGCGACTCGACCTGGGCCGCTAGCTCCAGCAGCTGGTGCTTCTTCAGGCCGTTGTGAGTCACCACGTTCGTCACCCGAAAGTTGCCCTGGGTGAGGGTACCGGTTTTGTCGAATACGACGGTGTTTACTTGGGCGAGGGTGTCTAAGTAGGTCGAGCCTTTGACCAAAATGCCGCGCTTGGCGGCACCGCCCACCCCGCCAAAGTAGCCGAGGGGAATGCTGATCACCAAGCCGCAGGGACAGGAGATCACCAGTAGCACTAGGGCGCGGTAGACCCACTGGGCTTGGGTTGCCCCCTCAATAAACAAGGGCGGCAAAATCGCCACCGCCAGGGACAGAAACACCACCACCGGGGTGTAGTAGCGGGCAAAGCGGGTAATGAATTTTTCGGTGTCGGCTTTTTTGCTGCTGGCGTTTTCGACCAGTTCCAAAATTCTGGCGATTGATGACTCCCCAAAAAGCTTGGTCACCCGCACTGTCAGCAGTCCAGACTGGTTGATCATTCCGGCCAGCACGTTTCCGCCAGGGGCGACGGTGCGGGGCACCGATTCGCCCGTCAGAGCCGAGGTGTCGACCAGAGATTTGCCCTCTAGAATCTCGCCATCTAGGGGCACCTTTTCGCCGGGGCGCACCACAATCACATCCCCAACCCTTACGGTCTCGGGGGCAACAGCACGGATGTCGCCGTCTACTTTTAGGTTGGCGGTGTCGGGCCGAATCTCCAGCAGGGCTTTAATAGAGCGGCGCGATCGCCCCACAGAATAGCCCTGGAACAGTTCCCCAATTTGAAAGAACAGCATCACGGCTACTCCTTCGGGGATTTCGTGAATGGCGATCGCCCCCAGAGTGGCAATGGTCATCAGAAAGTTTTCGTCAAAGATGCGCCCCCGCAAAATGTTGCGCCCTGCCGTGGTCAACACAGTCCAGCCGCTGATCAGGTAAGCCGGAATCAGTACCGCGTACTCTGCTATGGCAAAGGGGGTGTTGTGCAGGGCATCGTGGAAAATCAGCCCGATGAGAAAGAGAATGGCGGCGATCGCGATCGGCGTTAGCTCTTGCCGCAGGTTGAAGTCTGCTGAATCGTGGCTGTGGCCGTGGTCAGACCCGCAGCAGTCATCATGACTACCCGCCTGAATCTTGGGCGGTGGATTAATTGGTGGCTCGTGGCTGTCGCAACAAGAGTGAGAGTGAGAGTCTGCCATAGGAAACCTGGCAATCGCTTGCTGAATATCTGAAGTATTATTCAGATGATACATGATGTGTTCCATAAATCACTCTTGCTTTTTGCGGCAGTCGAAGGCTATGAGACACTGCATCATCTTGATGCATAATTGGGCGATAAATAGGCCGTTGACTGCACCTGTGCAGAGGAGATGTGTCGTGACAGCATTGAGCAAACTGAGTCATCTCTGGCATCGTGCGAGGTTTTTACGAATAGCGTTTTGCCTTGGGCTGGGGCTCCTTCTCACTCTGCACTGGCCTGGTTCACCGACTCCGGCCCTCGCTCAAGAAGCGGTTGCGTTTTGGCGGCAGGCGTCTTTCCCCGTTGAAAACTTTCAGGCTTACACCTCTGCATTTGGCTACAGAACCTCTCCCACTGGCGGCGGCGGCTCTCAGTTTCACTACGGGCTAGACCTGGCTGCGCCCCAGGGCAGCTTTGTGCGCAACTGGTGGAACGGCAAGGTGATCGAGGTGTCTGACCACACCACCTGTGGCACCTCCGCCGTCATTCGGTCAGGCCAGTGGGAGCACCGCTATTGCCACATGAGCGGTCGGGTTGAGGTCTCCAGCGGCAGACGCTACCTGGTTGATCTAGAGGGGGGCATTCGCTACGAGCAGGGGCAAGACCTGCCTACTGGGGCACGACTGGGCCGCGTCGGCATGACAGGACGCACCACTGGCCCCCACCTCCACTGGATGCTGAAATACGACGGCAACTGGGTTGACCCTGGGTTGGTGCTAAGGGCCATGTATGACGCTCAGCAAGCAGGTTAAATAGGCACCTTTGGCATGATTCAACTGCATAAGCTGATTCGCTATCCTGCCCCAGTGCGGATTTTTGTTTTTCTGCTGCTGCTGGCGCTGGTTTGGGTACCCATTGCCCTGCCTCTCTACGCCTGGCTGGGCACCGATGGCTCCCTCAGTGTTATTCCGTTAATTTTGCTCTACGTCATGTTTATGGTTTGGCTGATGCCGTGGGGCCACCGCGTGCATGGGCAGGCGAAACCGCTGTGCGCCCACGGCTTAGGGACATCGGTTTACCACGGGCGAGAGTTGGCCATTGGGGTTGTCGTGGGTTTGGTCAGCCTGGGGCTGCTGTTTGCCCTAGAGGGCTGGCTGGGCTGGCTCACCTGGCAACCTGCGCCGCCTGCCCTGGGGCGCATTGCTCTAGAAGGGTTACTGGTGGGACTGGGCGTTGGCCTGGCCGAGGAACTGCTTTTTCGCGGCTGGCTGCTGGATGAACTGCGCTACGACTTGGGCTTTACCCCAGCCCTATGGGCCAGCAGCACGATCTATGCTTCACTGCACTTTATTAAGCCCTGGAACGTGATTTTGAAGGAGCTGCCCAGCTTTCCGGGACTGCTGCTGCTAGGGCTAACCCTGGGCTGGGCACGCCAGCGTACTACAGGACGCCTAGGGCTGGCCATTGGGCTGCATGGGGGGCTGGTGGCGGGCTACTACCTGATCGATGTGGGCGATTTGGCGGTCTATACTCAGCGCGTGCCGGAATGGGTGACGGGCCTTAACCAAAACCCGCTGGCCGGAGCAATGGGAGTCCTGTTTCTTGCTCTAATTAGCGCTGGTATTAGGTATATCCCAGGCGCTTCCCGATGGCGAGATATCGGCTAGATACAGTTATGAAGTTGTTTGAGAAGTCCTGCGCTTGGTAGCGAAATGCTCAGATCCCTACACAGCACATCGCTAGCTAAGCATGAACCGCAGCAGTGGAACCCCACTGGCATTTAACTGCTGTAGGCTACTCGATAGGGCTTGGCATTTCTGCTGCACTTTTAAAGACTTACCATGGGAAACCGCTCGGCTCGGTTTTATACGCTGCTCTCAGTTGGAGCCGCTGTTTTAACGATTTTGCTGAAAGCAACGGCCTACCTATTGACGGGTTCCGTGGGGCTGCTGTCTGATGCTGCCGAATCGGTAGTGAACCTGGTGGCTGCGATCGTCGCGACCTGGGCCGTGACCTTTGCGGCTAAACCGCCCGACGACGAACATGCCTTTGGGCATTTCAAGGCGGAATATTTTTCTAGCGGCGTCGAGAGTGTGTTGATTTTGGTGGCGGCGGGCAGCATTGCTTTTGCGGCCTGGGGTCGTCTGTTTGACCCCCAACCCCTAGAGCAGGTGGGCATTGGCTTACTCTTATCGCTGGTGGCAACGGCAATTAATGGGGCACTGGCTTTCGTGATGCTACGGGCCAGTCGGCGGTTGCGCTCCATTACCCTGCGGGCAGACGCGCACCATCTGCTGACCGATGTCTGGACATCAGTGGGGGTAGGCGTGGGGATCATTCTAATTCCCATTACGGGTTGGCTAATTCTTGACCCAATTATTGCTTTGGTGGTCGCGGCCAATATTGTCTGGGCGGGGCTGAAACTTCTACGCGAAACGGGTATGGGCCTGTTAGATACGGCCTTACCGGCTGAGGAGCGTCAAATTGTTGCCGATGCGTTGCAGCCTTTTGAGGTCAAGGGAACTCAGTTTCATGCTTTAAGAACTCGGGTGGCTGGTGCCCGGCGGTTTGTCTCACTGCATGTGTTGGTACCAGGCAGTTGGACTGTCAAGCAGGGGCATGACCTCTGTGAAGCGATTGAGCTGGCAATTGGGCGATCACTTCCCGGCACAATTGTGTTTACCCATTTGGAGCCTTTAGAAGACCCGGTTTCGTGGGCCGACCAGGCTTTGGAACGCTAGCTACCTTGAGTCTGCTTCAGGGTTGACCAACCTCTTAGAGGCCAATTAGGTCACTCATCCAGGTGGGCGGCCACTTCTCGATAGAGGGACATGATGTGATCGTCAGCGAGGCCATAGTAGACATTGCGGCCCTGGCGACGGTAGGTGACCAGGCGCTGCGATCGCAGCACCCGCAGCTGATGGGACACCGCTGATTCACCCATTTTTACCGCAGCGGCCAGATCGCACACACAAAGTTCTTGCTGGGCTAGGGCCGACAGCAGCTTGAGCCGATGGGGGTCAGAGAGCGCACTAAAAAACTCCGCCATCCTCTGGGCTTTCTCGGTGCTAAGCACCTCAGGCTGCACCTGGCGGACGTTGTCCAAATGCACCAGCGACTCGTCACAACTGAGGTCACAACTGGGGGCATCAACGGCTTGCATTGTAGAGTTCTCTGTAGAGCGAGAATTAGCCATCGATTCGGTTCCCTGGCTTTCTCTCTATGATACTGAGAATCGTTACCACTGAACACCTGTTCAGAGGATTGAGGGCGTCGGTCTTACGGGGTGGGCTCGCTTCCTTGCTGCACCTGCTGCATGAAGTACAGGGTTTGCTGATAGCCGGGGTGATCGCCCTGGGCCTGAAACAGCGCCGCCGCCTGGCGCAAATCGGCCATAGCGGCTTGGGAGTCGCCGAGCTGGTACTGCAAAATACCCCGATTGCCGTAGGCTTCAGCTAATTCAGGATTGAGGCGGAGCGCAGTGTTGAAGTCTGAGAGGGCGGCTTCGGCATTGCCCAGTTCGGTATAGATTTTGCCTCGGTTGTAGTGAGCATCGGCGTTGTCTGGGGCCAGGGCGATCGCAGAATCTAGGTCGCTGAGGGCCTGGGGTAAGCTGCCGGTGGCCGCAAAGACAAGACCGCGATCTAGATAGGGCTGAACAATCTCAGGGGCTAGCTCAATGGCCTGGGTTAGATCGGCGATCGCCGCCTCAGCATTGGTCATGTGAGCGTGGGCCTCTCCACGGTTGTACAGCGTTTCTGGATGGTCGGGGCGCAGCTGAAGCGCTCTAGAAAAGTCAGCAATAGCCAGCTGATAGTCTCCCAGATCGTGGTAGGCCATGCCGCGATGAAAATAGGCTTCAGCATTATTAGCTTCGGCTTGAATGGCCTGGCTATAGGTTGCGATCGCCGCCTCTAACTGCCCCTGCTCCGCCTGCTGGCGGCCCTGATTTAGGAGGCTGGCGGCAGCTTGCTCTACCGCTTGGGCAGGCTGCATTTCCGCTGCCATACTCCCAGAGGCGACAATGGCGGCCAGTCCTAAAGTTATTGCCAACATTCTTTGGGTCTGCATTGCTTCTCTCCGAACCGCACAACTGAGCTATGAGTCTTATCCGCGAGCCTGTACCATAAGGCCCAGACACGACTCCAATCCAGCGCCTTGTGACGCTTTACAAGCTGAGCTAACCTTATGAATCGGAGATTTTGACGTTTTTCGGTCAGCCTTCACGCCTGGGGTAGAGACCATTCCTCTCCAGTTTAGCGACCGTTTTGAGATGAGATTTTCTCTGAAACAAGATGAAATGGGGATCTCGATGTCGCAAGATCAGGCAAAATCATTAGCTCACCCGCTCCACCGTAGGGACAGCCCATGAGACACTATCGTCCTTTATTAAGTCTGCTTGGCGTAGTCAGTGGCTTGCTTCTAGCGACTGCTGTGGAAGCAGCTCAGTTTCAATCTTGGCGGTTTGATCCTCAGCAAAACCGGCTGGAGTTTACGACCGATGCCGCCGTGCAGCCCAGGGCGCAGCTTTTGTTCAACCCGACTCGTATTGTAGTGGACTTGCCCGGCACAACTTTAGAGCAGCGGACAGTTAACCAGGCCGTTGGCGGCGCTGTTCAAGCCGTTCGCATCGGGCAGTTTGATGCCCAGACC
The DNA here is from genome assembly GCF_015207525.1 of Nodosilinea sp. LEGE 06152. Classification (GTDB taxonomy): domain Bacteria; phylum Cyanobacteriota; class Cyanobacteriia; order Phormidesmidales; family Phormidesmidaceae; genus Nodosilinea. Next base: position 362,679 of record NZ_JADEWR010000003.1, on the reverse strand, counting down.
ACCCGGCTGGTCATTGAGCTAGCCCCTGGCTACACCCTTAACCCAGACCAGGTCATAGTGCGGGGGGAGACGCCACAGCAGTGGGTGGTACAACTGCCCCCAACCCAGGGCGGAACAGCGCCCAGCGCCAGCGTCAATCAGGTCAATGCCACCCCGATTGCTGGCGCAGCGACCCAGGTTGAAGGGGTGCGTATCACCCCCGATGGCTTTTTCATCCGCACCTCTGGAGCAAGCCCTAATCTGACCGTGGAGCGAGTCAGTGATACCCAGGTGGTGCTTCAGCTCGAAAATGCTACCGTGGCAGCCGCCCTCACTGGACAAACCCTACCTGCCAATAGCTTTGGGGTCACCGCCTGGAATATTCAGCCGGTCAGCGCGGCGGTGCCAACCCTGCAAATTACCCTTACGGTTCCTGCTAACAGCACCGACTGGCAAGCCTCGGTCAGCAACGGCAGCGGCATTATAATTCTGCCGCCTAGGGGAGTCGCGATCGCCGCCGTTCCAGCCAGCCCAGCCGTGGCACCCGCCCAGGCACCCGCAGCGGCAACGCCCCCCATTGCTGTGCAACCGCCGCCCCCAGCCCCAGTAGTGCCACCTCAACCTGAACCAGCAATACCCGCGACCCCAGCGGTGCCCCCACCGGGTAGTGGCATTCCAAAACAGGCCGTCACCATTGTGATTGACCCCGGCCACGGCGGGCGCGATCCGGGGGCGATCGGTGTGAATGGCCTACGCGAAAAAGATGTGACCTCTGCGATCGCCTACGAAGTCGCCAGAATTTTAGAGCAGGGCGGGGCACGGGTGATTTTGACCCGCGCCGACGATCGCGAGATTGATTTAGCGCCTCGGGTGCAAATTGCTGAACAGGCCAACGCCGACCTCTTCGTCAGCATCCACGCTAACTCCATCAGCCTCAGCCGCCCCGACGTAAACGGTCTCGAAACCTATTACCACAGCTCCGGAAATCGGCTAGCCCAGGTGATTCACCAGTCGATTTTGAGTTTGGTGAGTATGCGCGATCGCGGAGTACGTCAAGCTCGCTTTCACGTGCTGGTCAACACCTCTATGCCATCGGTTTTGGTCGAAACTGGCTTCGTCACTGGGGCTCAAGATGCCCGTAATTTCAACGACTCCGCCTGGCGATTGCGTATGGCCCAGGGCATTGCCGCAGGCATTTTGCAGTACGCCCAGCAGACGCTCTAGCGCTCAACTCTCCCTGCGGTAGGCGAGCCAGGGCGAAAGCGCAGTAGCAGCTGGGCCACCAGCACCATAATCAGCAGCTCTAGCAGCGGGCTGATCACCAGGGTTAGGGCGATCAATGGGCGATCGCCAAACGCAGCAGCGGCCACCGCCAGCGCCACAGGAGAATTTCGCGCCAGGGCCGTGCAGGTTAGACAGACTACTTCTGGATACGCCAGCTGCAACCGCTTTCCCAACCACTGAGCCAGCACAAAGTTAATTACAAAAAAAGAACCAATGGGCAGCAGCAACAGCAACAACAACTCTGGACGTTGCAGTAACGCTTTACCCTGGGTGGCGAAAATGGCCACAATGGCCAGGTTCAAACAGAGAAGTTGGGCGATCGCCACCTGCGGCAGCTTTTCATGCAGCCAGGTTGGCCCCTTAAGCCAGTTCATACTGTAGCGAGATAGCGCCGCTAGAGCCAGCAGAATGAATAAAACGGTGACTATTTTGCCTGCCAATACCCAAAGATCAAGCGTGACTAGGGACTGGGCAAAAATGGCCAAATAGACGGGCAACAACACGATCTGAAAAACAAAGTTCAGAGGCAACAAAGCTGTCGCCAAGCCGACATTCCCTTTGGCGATACCGGTAAATACCAGATACCAATCGGTACAAGGAGTCACCATCAACATCAGCAGGCCCACCCGCAAATCGGGCGCATCTCGCAAAAACAGCGCCCCCAATGCCCAGGCCAGCAGGGGTGTCCAGACAAAGTTCATCGCTAAGCTGGCAACAGTCACGCGGTAGTTGCCAAAGGCTTTACTCAGGTGCCGCAGCGGAATAGGCAGAAACGCAGCGTACAGCATCCCCATCAACAGCGGTGTGATGAGATAGCCTGCAACGGCAGCAATGTCGTCCATCAGCGCCAGACCTAGCCCCAGCAGTACAGAGAGTAGGATTAGCAGCGGCTGCGATCGCTCGAACCAAGTCATTGTCAATCCCCAAGCTATCTCACCCTACGCTTACCAATGGCTTACAGGCATCACTTCTTGAAAGACCCTTGCATAGAACCAAGTTAGCGCACACAAATATTTGTGATCCCGAAATCTTGAAGAGCCCTCAGAGTGATATATTGCAGAATAATTTATCGGTTCTAGTGGAGATCACTTACTAGAGGAAACGGGGAAAGAGCAGTGAAAATCTGCCACTGTCCCGCAGCTGTGAAGGAGGTTTTCCCTCCCAGTCAGAATGCCCGCCGATGATCCGCTCTTCGTTTAATAATCTGCGAGGCACAGATGACGACTCAGTCTTTAATTTGGCAGCGCACCCAGCGCGTGGTATTTTCAGTTCCCGTTCAAGCCTCATTGCTAGTTAGCTTGTGCGCTCTGATTTTATGGACGCTTTATTTTTCTACCTATCCACCAGTACACAACACTCTCCATGAGACCCGTCACCAGACTCTAGGGGTTGCTTGTCACTAGGACAAGGCGCGAGAAAACTGTGTCCATCAGCCAAGTATTTACTTTACTTGGCTAATTTCTGTCGATAATCTTTCGGTAAAACACGATGAAGCCTTTCATTAGGCTGGCAATTGCGCTAGCCGCTATTGCAGCTTGTCTGACCTTAGCAACGCCGGTACGGGCTCAACCCTCGATTCAACTTCAGACGTTCCCGCCATTAAGTCAGGTGGTTCCCAATACAGAGCCGGTGCGCATAGACCTAACGGCTGTAGGCGCTAACCAGCAGCCCTTAACCAATGCTCAAATGGTTGTCACCCTAATGACGCCGCCTAAAACTCCCTTTTGGAGCTCTGATTTTCCCATCGTAGAAGGGACAACTCTCCTAGAGCTAGCAGATGTAGTGACGGATGGACAGCTAGCTTTTCAGACTTTTTTGCCCATTCGAGGCAGCTATAGCCTGCGAGTGGAGGTGGCACCACTACAAGCAGAAGATTTCAAGCCTTTTGAACAAATTTTGACCCTCCAAGTGCCAGAAAACCCGATTAAGTATCGCAATGCCGCTATTCTGATGGGTATTTTGCTGCTGGCTGGGTTTGGGTGTGGCTGGATTCTAGGCGCTCAGCAGGTTGTGCATCCTGGAGAGGTGACATCTCGCCCCGTTCAGACAATGTTAAGTGTCGCAATCATCATTGCGATCGCGGTGCTGCTAGTTGTAAATATCTCCGCAGAGATCACCGAAGTCCACCAAGTCAAGGGTCATAGCAATACCCTTACTGCTATTGCCCAGCAGAACGCAGAAGTTCAAGTCGAGATGTTAGGCGAAACAGCCGCAGTGGTTGGTCGGCCTTCAACTCAACGAGTTCATGTTAAGGGTAACTCAAACATTACTCTAAAAATCTCTGCTGTTGGCCTTGAGCATAACCAGCCCATTTTTGCTTACGAGACTGCTCCAAAAACCGCTGGAGAATTTACCTGGAAGCAGCAGTTTTTTGATGGCGGACCTCATCGCGTGACAGTGGACGTTGCACCCGCCAGAGATACTAGCCTCCGTTTTGAACCATTTAGTGTAGGTCAGGAAATTCACGTTGAGGGGATTTCACCGCCTCTCCTAGTTCGGCTTATTGGCTTGGTTTACTACACCAGTTTATTTGTAGCAGCACTAGCAGCAGGCTACTTCATTCATAGACGGAATCGACTTTTGGTACGGTGTTAGTTATTCTTCACTTTAATTAAACTCGAACAATTGGCTCTAAATTTTATGACCTTATAGGTAGGATTTGACGCCTGGCAAACCGAATGGTGAGCGGAGGCACTATAAACCACATCGACAATGGCACTAACCCAGTGCCTAAAATCGGAATTGTTGGCATGGACTCGGCATAGGTCCACCGACTGAGGAGGCCAGTAGCCAAGGCTTCGATAACAACGGTGATGACCACTCCCACAAGGATAAAAACACTGATTTGGTTTGGGTTTGGGTGACGTAACCATTGACGAGACTTTGATAGAACTGCAACGATCCAAAAGGAAATCAACATAACTACGACATCCCCGACTGTAGCAAGAGTGCAATTTCGGACTATATCAAAATGGGAGTATCCAGCCGGAATGTGATAAAACCACATTTGCTGAATTTCCCAGAAGAAAGACAGCAAAAACGAAAATATAGCTACATTAAATTCAGGCGAATTTAGCCAATTCAAAGGACTATGGCGGTTCACGGTACTAGCCTTATTTAGAATAAATCAGACTTGCTCTGACAGTTTCTCAAATAGCCTCTAGACAATCCAAGGTCAGGCCTACTTCTTCAATTAGGCTGCAAACCTTAACGTTGGATGGATTATCCAGGGGACGGGCGGCCCAGCTCGTGCGGTAGGTTTCCAGCATGGTTTTACGGGCGGTAGCCTGCTGAATTTCCTGTTCTAACTTGGTAATTTTTCCGTCGATCAGCGTTTTAACCAAGGTGCAGACCGGCTCCCCCTGCTTGCGAACATCAAACACCTGCTGAATTTCTGCTAGAGAAAACTGCAATGTCTGAGCCTGCTTGATGAATTGCAGGCGGGTAATAGCTTCATCGTCATAATAGCGATAGCCATTCTCAGCCTTGCTTACCGGCTCTAGTAGGTGCAGCGACTCGTAGTAGCGAATGGTGGCTACCGTCACGTGGGCCTGTTTGGACAGCTCGCCTATTTTGAGGAGTTTCTTCATTCTCTAAGCAGGTCATCCTTTTGAAAAAGACCAATTGGGGATGTGCGACTATCGTTGCTAAAGCTAGCTTAGTGCAAATTTGAGGGGTTGACTCTCAAGCCAACCTCAGGGTTTAGTCTATGGGAGGTCTCGTCTAGAGCCCGTTGTATTCACCATCCTTACCAAAGAGGTCAATTGCCATGCTCAAAGTTCCTCAACTCAAGAGGCTATCCCTGGCGGCTGTTTCTGCCATTGTTCTGACCACTGCCGTGGCTGGCGTTGCTGCTGCCGCCCCCTGCCTGTTCCCCACCCCTGACTGCCCTCCGGCTGACTGTGGCTAAGCTGGGGCGGTAAAGCTGTTTTAGAGACTGGATATCTGTTAGACAGCGTCCATGGTCTGGGCTGAAAGCATTTGCGCTTTAGGCTTTGGCCATGGGTATCGGTAGACCGTCCTCGTTGCTGAGTTGCCGCTAGACAACCAGTAACGCGATTATAAAAAGCGGGTAAGCTGCTAGCAGCGTCGCCCCTGCGGTTTTGGCTAGATATCCCTTAAACGAAGCTAGGACAATGACTAACCCGAGGGATGCCAGCATCACCAGGAGCGGGAAATGCAGCAAACTGGCATCGACAATAGTTAACGGACGGGCGATCGCCGCCGCTCCAAGGGTCATTGTCACATTGTAAGTAAACGACCCGACTACCCCAGCTACCGCTGCCTCCGTCGCCCCTCGTCGCGCCGTTGACCAGGCCAAAATCACCAGTTCAAAGGCGGTGGCAAATCCTACTAGCGTAAGCGCCAATCTGGTTTGGGTGGCCTCAACAGGGCTGATTCGACGTACCGCTTCCACCAGTAAGATCGAGCCCACGATCATGGCGGCGAAGCCAGCGCAGACAAGGAGCACATCTTTGCCAACTCGATGTTGAATACCTTTCGCTTGCTCGATGGCGAGTGACTCCGACGCTTCTTTCAGCTCCCCGGTTTCGCCTAGAGCGGGTGGTTTACGCTCAGCCCACCAAATCACGCCGACATAGAGAACGTACAGCCCAATCAAGAACAGTCCTTCAAGGCGACTAATGTCGCCGTCCCAGATGAACCCAGTCGCTATCGCGCCTATCGGCAAACCAAAGAGGGCATAGCGCATGACTCGTTTGCTAAAGGGTAAAGGCGCTATCCAGGCACCCACCCCCAAGGCCACCAGACAGATAGCGATATTGGCCCCAACTACATCACCAAAGGCGATCGCCGGAGCGGCTCTCAGAGATGCTGTAACTGCTGTCGCCAGCTCTTCGGGCTCTGCCCCAGCCAGCAGCAACGCCAGAGCAAAGGAACTAACCTGCAACCGGACGGCGGCAGCCCCCAGGTGTTCAGCAAAGGTTTCAGCCCCCCAAACAATGAAAACCACGCCCACTACAACTAAGAGTCCCCAGGCCAAAATCACAAGCACCTTAAAATGAAACAAGTGTTGCATTAGAGCTTGGCATGTTTTTCGTATAGATGCAACACCTGTTACAATCAGGTAATGAGCCATCAAGCCTGGAACTTGCTGATTTACCGTGTCCCTTCACAGCCGTCTACGCAGAGAGTGTACGTCTGGCGAAAGTTGAAGGGGTGGGGCGGGTTGTACTTGCAGCAGTCTGTCTGCGTATTGCCCCAACGCCACGATTTAGAACAGCAACTTGAGCAGTTAAAGGCAGAGATCATAAGCGGTGGAGGCGAAGCAGACTTACTCGCCATCGTCATTTCTGATGAGACTCAAGTGTCAAGTCTAATTGATCGGTTTCAGCAGCAAGCTGACCAGGAATACCAAGAGTTCTTAGGCCGCTGCCAGGACTTTCATCAAGAGCTAGAGCGAGAGCGGCAGATAGATAACTTTAGCTTTGCTGAACTAGATGAAAATGAGGCGGAACTCACAAAATTGAAATCTTGGCTCTCTAAAATTCATGATCGAGATCTATTGGAAGCGACTGGTTATAGCACTGCGATCGCAGCTTTGAAAGACTGTGAACAAGACTTTCAGCGATTCAGTCAGCAAGTCTACAAAGCTCAGGATCTATAAGCCACTTTTATCCCTATCAATAAATTACTCTGCCCTAAAAAACTCTTACTATGACCTGTTTCTAGCGTCGTGCGCCCATTCAAAACTTTACCATCAGGGCCGTGCTATACATAATTATCAAACCCGTCATAAATCCAAACAAACTTAGATAAGACATTCCCGAGTTTCCTGGCTGATGCCGCTGCTGTAGGTAGGTGCTGAGTTCTACAATCACCTGCAAAATTGCCCCTGCGCCAATACCCAAAAACAAGGCCGCCCAATGAGGAGAAAAAGCAAAAGCACCCACCCACAGCCCCACGACAGCCGGAAGTCCGGCCAGAGCAGCCAGCGCCACAAATGTTTGCCAGCGCAGCTTTTGCTTGAGCAGCGGCGCAACAATACCCAGCCCTTCGGTCAGGTTGTGGAGCGTAAAGCCAATCACCAGGAATGAACCCAGCGCTAGCTCCCCCAGGGCAAAGGCCGTGCCGATCGCCAATCCTTCGCCCAAATTGTGCAGACCAATGCCCAAGGCCATATAGGTAGATAGCGCTGGGCCTTCGGGCGGTTTGCCCCGGTGTCGGCCCACGGCAAATAGGGCCAGACAGGCCACTGTCGCTCCGAGCCAGACTAGAGCTTGGCCTTGAAACGCGATCGCCGCTTTCCCCGCCAGTTCCAACCCCTCCTGCAAGGTGTCTACCAGCAAAAAGGCCAGCATGCCCAACGTCAGGGTCAACACGAAGGTCAGCCCCCGCTGGCCCAGCACTTTTAAGTAGGGGTAGCACAACATGCCTAACCCCACTGGCACCAGCCCCACATAGAGCCCCAGCCAGCCGTAGCCCAGCAGCGTTGCCAGAGACAGACCGGGTGTAGGCAGAGCAACCTCAATCGGGTGGGCAATGACAACCCCCGTGTTGGTCAAGAATTGAACGTGATGCGCTTCGCCCTTTACCCAGAGGTACGGAATTTGCACCGTCGCTGTCGCCAACCGTCGGATTGGGCCAGGGGGCTGCTGGGTAAATGCCCAATAGGCACCATCCACCTGAACCTGGGCAATGATCATGGGTTTTGACCCCTCCGCCCGTACCTTGAGGCTGATGCCCTGATCATCTAGCACAGTACGCTCCACAATCAGAGACTCTAGCGGCGGTGCATTCAGGTTGATCAGCCGCGCCGGGCTCATCGTCAGCAGCAGGGCCGCTAACCCGGCCAACAAGATAGGCGGCAACACCCAACGCCAGGGTAAAGTCGTCATACCACCACCTCAAAGGCGCTCATCCAGCCCAGTTCGGCAAATTCGGCCTGATGGGCGTGGAACATGTACACCCCCGGCGCAAAGTCGGCAAAGGAGCATTCGATAATGCCCCGCTGCGCTTGGCAAAGCATAACAGTATCAATAGTGCGGTGGGTTGGGGTGAGGGTGGTGCCGTGGTCGTAGTAGTCGAAGAAATTGGCGTGCAGGTGAAAGGAGTTGATCGGGTCAAACTCGGTCACGTTAATTAAGTAGATTCGTACCGGGCGATCGCGCTCAATGCGAATCGGTTGCTTCATGTAAGCGTGAGGAATGGAGTTAACCGCGTAGACTTCGTTCTCCTCATCAAAGTTGGTGTCAAAAGCATTCATCACCATTAGCAACTCCTGCCAGCGCTGGTTTTCTGGGGAGCCCAGTAGGCGCGATCGGGCGACCTCGGTCTGGTCTGGGTGCCGCTCGGGGTCGGGGTCAACAATGAATGCCCCATAGAGCCCTTTGTGCAGATGGCGCTTAAATGGCACCGAATGACAGTGGTAGAGGTGGCAGCCAAAGGGCTTCGCGTCAAATTCGTAGGTCACCGTTTGCCCCGGTGCGGCCTCCATCACTCCCGGAATGCCGTCTTGCTTGGCTCCGTGGATGCCGTGAAAGTGCAGGGTGTGTAGGTGAGTGCCCTGATTGGTAAAGCGAATGCGAATGCGATCGCCTTCCGTGACTCGAATTGTTGGCCCTGGCACCTGACCGTTATACGTCCATGCGGGGTAAAACACACCTGGAGCCACCTCAATCTCTCGCTCAACGGCGGCAATGTCGTATTCCCGCAGCCGCTGACCAGTAGAAAGCATTGAGACCCTTCCTTCATCCCACTGGGTCAGCAGTACGTGGGGGTCAAATCCATTCCTAAGGTGATCAACCTCGCCCAGCGTAGTCATGCCCTGGTGATGGAGAGCCGGAGCAGTCGGGGCACGCTCTTGAGCCAGCGCCGGTTGGCTAAACCGTCTGCCCAACCAGGTGCCAGCCCCTAGAAGACCGGCTCCAAGGACCGATCGCCGCTGTACATGCCAATCCATTGCTTTTCATAATTGCTTCATAATCACAAGCATAATGGACAGCGAAGTCTTTTCATATTTATTTCATAATTGAGACGTCGCAGTTGCTCCGATGAGTCTGCGGCCAGCTCTGGGGCATCAACGATGGCTTTCTATCGCATCCATCCTGGCATGACAGCCCATACCGGCGGAGCCACCGATTAGTGTCATGCCAAATAGCGCGATCGCAATTGCTGCCGCCATCGCACCGCCTTTAGCTAGCCAAGAGAAGCTGTCGGAGCGTGATGTCGCCTGAATCTGTTGTGCTTGAATCTGTTGCGCTGCCTGACGAATATGCTCCGGCCCAATGTTGGCCTCAGCTCCTGCCTCAACCAATTCCTCCAGGGAGTAGCTGCTTTGCTGCTCAGCCTGTAGTCGCGCTGCCAGCGCCAACACCTCTGGGGCCAAGTCTGCTGAGATTCTAAGATCTGAAGGTTTTATATCAAAAGGATTCAAAATAAACGCCTCGCATCAGTTACCACATTAATGCCATCTCAGGCTAAACCCTAAAGTCGTTAGAGAGTCAAGGGAGCTTGGTAAATTGTCATCTTTACTCGGGGTTTGACCTCCCCCTTGACCTTAAAGCTGGGTTCAACGTTTAGAGTAAACTCAGCTTTCAAGGTAATGAAATGACTCAGCGACAAGTTGAAATCTTTGTGGCCGGTTGTCCTCGCTGCGACGAAGCCGTCAGCCTGGTGCAGGAGATGAGCTGTACAGCCTGCCAGATTCAGGTTTGGGATGCGCGAACAGAATCAATTAGCCCTATCGCGCGACAAAAGCTAGAGGACTACGGTATCCACCGACTTCCCGCAATGGTGGTTGATGGCACATTAGTCGATTGCTGTCGTCAACAGCAGCCTATTTCTCGTGCTGCCCTAGCGGCGGCTGGGATAGGGCAGGGGTAGGACACAGCTATGTTAATTCGCGAACTGAGTCGAGCCACTGGGGTACCCGCTTCCACCATTCGCTATTACGAGCGGGTAGGGTTGCTGCAAGCACCCCAGCGCAGCAAGGCTCAGTATCGCCTTTATGGGAAACCCGATGTCGAGCGGTTGCGCTTTATCCAAAAAGCCAAACGGCTGGGACTTTCGCTGACGGAGATTGGCCAAATAATTGCGTTGCGAGCCGGGGGCACACCGCCCTGCCAGCAGGTCAAAGCGATGGTGTCCAGTCATCTCCAGCAGCTCGACCAACAAATTGCCGAGCTACAAGCCTTCCGCCAGGAATTGGCCACTTACCACACTGACCTAACGACACAGCTCCCTGATGATGCTACCGAAACCCTCTGCCACGGCATCATTTGCGGATTTATTGAACAGGTATGCCATGACGCCTAGGAATACGTTTATCGCCAGTCTGGTCGGCACCGCTATGGTCGCCCTTTGCTGGTTTACCCCTGTGCTGGTCATTGTGCTCAGCGCCTTGAGCCTCGCCGCAGGGGTAGTCTACCTAAACTTTGGGCTGCTGCCCTTGCTAGCTATCTCAATTGCCCTGACAGCGATAAAATAGCGAAACGCTGCCATAGCGCTCGGGCTTTTTCTATTTCATCCGTATTTCATTTTTGGGTGGCACACTTAAAGCTAGTGGTTGTTTGTGATAAGTGCTTCAGCGCTTTTCAAGACAGGTAACCGCCCTTTTTACAGAGAAGAGGTTCGACATCCAATGACCCTGAGACGAAGATTAGCTTCTTTGATAGTAGTAGGTGGCCTGGTGTCGTTACCTGTAGTCGTCAGTGCATGCGGCACGTCATCCTCAACCCCTAACGAGTCAGACTCTGCCGCTATGCCCATGGGTGATGAACCCATGGCCGACCATTCCATGATGATGGATCTTGGCCCTAGCGATGCGGAGTTTGATTTGCGCTTTATCGACGGTATGATTTTGCACCATCAGGGTGCTGTTGATATGGCTGAGTCAGCGTTACAAAATTCCCAGCGGGGTGAAGTAAAACAACTGGCGGAAGATATCATTGCCGCTCAGCAGATCGAAATTGACCGCATGATGCAGTGGCGACAAACGTGGTACCCAGACGCTGGCGAAGAGCCCGTCATGTATCACGCAGCAATGGGTCATTCGATGACTATGACATCTGATATGCAAGCCGCCATGATGATGAGTGGTGACTTAGGTACTGCCGATAATGAGTTCGATTTACGCTTTATCAATGGCATGATTCCGCACCACGAAGGGGCACTAGCTATGGCCCAAGATGCCCTAGAGAAAAGCAGCCGACCAGAAGTTCAGCAACTCGCCCAAGATATTGTATCGTCCCAACAGATCGAAATTGACCAAATGGAACAGTGGCGGCAAGAGTGGTACGGTCAGTAGTGTAGTCAACGAATGAATTCGACAGGTCTCACCATAAAAATGAGGCCTGTCTTTTATTAGATATTTCCTAGCCTTAATTTGCTAAGAATCTACCAAGGTAACTAGCTCAGTCAGATACAGGAAACCTATCGTGGCACTATTATCTAGAATACATCTGGATAATAGTGCTAAGCTTTGCCTACAATTGCGTCAGTTTCAATAATTAAACAAGAAGCCTAAAAATACACTCTAAATCAAGTATGGTTTCACGCTCATTTCATTTTTGCCTGCCATACTGTAGCGACAAACACTGAAAGATTAAAGAAGATCCTGATGCCAGGGGCGTTGAGGAGTAGCTTATGTTCTATGATTTAGAACAAGCTTTCCTCTTCCCTGTTTTCTAGTGCTTTCAGCTTAGAGAGTGAGGTGGGTTAATATGGCCAAACATATTCTTTTGATAGAGAATGAGTCTAGCTTTTCTCGCTTGATTGAGTCAGAACTGATTCAGGAGAGCTACCTAGTTAGTGTCTTTGAAGATGGCTTTAGCGGCCTTGTCAACGTTCGCCAAATTGAGCCAGATGCACTAATTATTAGCTCGTCCATTTCTGATTTAACAGCTATTGATATATGCAGAAGGCTGAGGACTACAGGCGACCCAGTCCCCATTCTTTATATCGATAAAGACACTACTCCTCAAAAGCAAGCTGCTGTTTTAGAAGCAGGGGCTGATGCCTATGTCACTACACCCATAAGTCTGGATTTAATCTTGGCTCACATTAAAGTTTTTCTGAGGAAAAATAATAGCGAAGATACATCGAGAATAGTTGTTTTCTCGGATGTGACACTCAGTCACTACAGCCGGACGGTGTATCGAGGCGGTCATGAATTAACCCTAACAGCTAAGGAGTTCGATTTACTGGCTTACTTTCTTGAACATCCTAAAGAAGCGCTTAAAAAGTCGCAGATTATCGATGCTGTTTGGAGCTATGACTGCGATCTCGGTCATGAAAGCAACGTCCTTCAGTTTTACATTTGCTCTCTGCGAAAAAAGATGGAAAACGGTCAAAAAGAACGGCTAATTCACACCATTCGAGGATTTGGCTACATTCTTAAGACTGCTGCCAGGGGTCGATCTAGAAATTCATTATCCCTAGCTTTGGCCTAACTTCTTTGTTGTCTGTAATCAGTCAAGAGTACTCGTGTGTTGCTAAATATGTGCCAAAGCTTTCGATTTTCTGCATCTATCCCAGCCAGTCTGGTCATTGCTATTGGGTTGGGCTCAATTCCCCTGGGCACATCTAGAGTTCTTGCTCAATCTTTGCCTCAGCCAGAAGAAGATGCCTCACGACTTGACCGTCTTTCTCCTGAGCCTAATCCGCTACTTTTGCCCACTCAGCCAGAAGCGGTTGAAATTACAACGACAGAAACTCTCTCCCTAGAAGAAGCTTTTGAGTTAGCATTACGCAATAACGAAGACCTCCAAATTGTACTGTTAGAGCTAGAACGCAGTCAATTTGCGCTAAGAGAAGCTAGAGCGGCTTTGTATCCAACAGTTGGCTTGGCATCAACACTACTAAGTAGTGGCGAAGAGAATGACAATCAAACAACTCTAAGAGGAGACCTTGAGGCCCTTTATGACTTGGGCCTGTCAGGTGGCAGACAGGCCAGAATACAAGTGGCCGAAGAGCAAGTTCGTATCGCTGAACTAGACATTAACCGGCGTAGGTCGCAGCTTCTGCTCGATACCGCCAATGATTATTACGCCTTACAGCTAACTGTTGAGCAAATTCGTATTAGCCAGGCCTTTTTAGATGAGGCAGAGCGCAATCTACAGGACACAATTTTAAGAGAGCGTGCTGGCGTGGGCACTCGGTTTGATGTGCTACGGGCAGAGGTACAGGTAGCCAATGCCCGCCAAGATTTGACGCAGGTTCAAAGCCAACGGCAAATTGCACAAAGACAGCTATCACGCAGGCTAAATTTACCAGCTTCAGTAAACGTTGATACTTTGCCTGTAGAAATTGCCGGAGGCTGGCCACTGACCCTAGAAGAGAGTATTGTTCTGGCCTATCAAAGTCGCGTTGAGCTATCGCAGGTTTTGGCCCAACGCACAATTGCCCAACGCCAACGGCAAGTTGCCCTGGCATCGGTCAGGCCTAATCTTAGTCTGGTTGCCAATTACGGCCTTCAGCAGGCTTTGAGTGGCAATTCAACGGCACTGGATGATGGATTCAGCGTGGGCGCTAGATTACAGTGGCAACTCTTTGACGGGGGTGCTGCCTCCGCATCGGCGGCTCAGCAGGATACAGAAGCGGAAATTGCAGAAACTCAGTTTTCCCAAACTCGCAACAGTGTTCGCCTGGAGGTTGAAGAAGCGTACTTTAATTTAACGGCCAATCAGGAAAATATTACTACAGCCAATGCAGCTATAGAACAGGCGCAAGAGGCGCTTAGGTTAGCCAACTTGAGATTTGATGCAGGAGTCGGAACTCAACTGGATGTGTTAAGCGCCATAGGAGATTTAGCTGAAGCAGAAGGCAATTTATCGAATGCAATCATAGACTACAATCGTTCTTTGGCAGCAATTCAAAGAGCAACCGAGCAACCTTATTTAGAATAGTTTTTCAGATCTGTTCAAGTATCCTGACTAGGTTTTTCCTGAAACACGAAGTGAATTAAAAAATAAAAAGCCCACGTAGCGTAAATCTACGATGGGCTTTGCAGTTTTAGAGTGAGTAAGGTAACTTGAACATGCCTCTAAAAGCACTTAAAGAGTAACGACTCTTTAGTGTCTTTAGAGGCGATCGCTGGCTATTTCCCTCTGTATTCAGAGTTGTGAAACCTAAGTTCGCTAAGAGTGACAGTGCCATCCCCATTTAGATCGGCAGATAGATCCTTAAGGCTACTGTTCTGCCCTGAAGCACTCGCCACTTGTGCTAGCGCCATTGAAGCCATTGCAATTGTCAGTACAGAAAGAAAGTACTTTCTCATCTTATTCTCCATTAAGAAAACTAGATTTCGCCTTGTATCTATCAGCGAAACTCTTACTATGATAGATCTCTTATTCAGGTAGTTTCTGAAAACTACCTAAGCTAATGGTAAAAGTTTTATTAGAAAAATTAGAGCGAAGCTCGGTAGCTACCAGATCATATAGGCCTTATGTTCGTTAGATTTTCTTCGCCACAGTAAAACGCTGTATGCCTCTTAAAAAAGCCACCATTGCCAAAGGCTTGGTGGCTTTAGAGTCTATTAAGGCGAGTGCTATCTTTATGGATAGTGGCGCTTCAAAACATCACTATCTATAAGAAAGTTTATGAACCCCTATAATCGCGGTTGTGTTGTATAAGTTCGCCGAGAGTTACGGGTCTACCTTTTTCGGCAGCCAAACCACGAAGACTAGTTTGACTAGAGGCACTAGCCACAGGAGCGAAGGCGACTGTAGCTAATGCAATGGTTAGTGCGGAAATAAAGTATTTTTTCATTTGTTTTCTCCATGAGAACTGCTAAAGTTCGCGTTTGATTGGCGAAACCTTGCACTATCCATTATAGGTTCGCTATCAAATCATTTCCTGATAATTAGCTAAGCTAAAACTGAATGTTTTATTAGAAAAATTAGAGACGATTTTTCGCTGGAAGTTTTCACAAAATTTAATTCTTTCAAGTATTTTTTGGGCGACTAAAGAAATTTATTCTTGACTTGATGAAACCTTCATTTGAGTACGTTTTTCCGTTGATTGGGCTTGCAGTCTAGAGAAATATTTCTTGTGCAACCTGAAAATTGCCCGATTGGGGGTTGAGTATTTCATCCTGATTTCATTTTTCTGTGGGATGTTTGAGGGACTGATGGTATTTTTCTCCGCAGACTCTAAGTAAGTGGTTCAAGGGCACGCCTATGACAGCTATCTCCGATCGCTTGTACCTAGCAGCCAGAGGGCGATCGCTCCCCCGGCTGGCTTTGCTGATGCTCTTGCTAGCCCCTGCGGGCGCGGCCTTCGCCCATGCTGGTCACGGGGATGAGTTTCAGGGGGGTGGTGCCGGGGCTAACCCAGCAGGCATCGAGGTTGACGCTGAAACAGCTGACCGCATTGGTCTGATAATTGAGCCGGTGAAGCGCCAGGTGTTGGCGTTTGGGGTAAAAGCAACAGGGCAAATCGAAGCTTCGCCGGGGCGGCAGGTATCGGTGACTAACCCAGTTGGCGGTACGGTAACCAAGCTATTGGTGGAGCCAGGGCAGCAGGTGGAAGCGGGCCAGGCGCTAGCGGTGATCACCAGTGGCGAACTAGCCGAATTGCGAGTGACCGCTCTAGAAAATTCTGCTGAGCGCCAGGGAGACGTGCAGCAGGCCCAGGCCGATTTGCAGCTCGCGGGGCAAACCTATGCGCAGCAGCAGCAGATTGCCCAGAGGGCCATTGAAGCGGCCCGGACGGATGTCCGGGTGGCCCAAGAGCAGTACGATCGCGACTCAGAACTGGCGGCGGAAGGCGCGATCGCCCGCCGCGAACTACTGGCCTCTGAAGCGGGTTTGGCAGACGCCAAGCAGGCTTTGGCAGAGGCCGAAAGCCAGTTGGAGGTTCTCAGTGCTCGCACGGGGGTGGCGCAGGCCCAGACCGCCCTCAACGTCGCCCGCTCCCGCTCTCAGCTCAGTTCACAGACCTACCAAACTCGGTTGCAGCAGCTTGGAGCCACAGCTAACCCAGACGGCACCATCACTATCAAAGCGCCCATTGCGGGTACCATTGCCGACCGCGACGTCACCCTGGGGCAATCTTCAGAAGATGCGGGTGCGGTGCTGATGACTATTGTGGACAATCGCACGGTATTGGCCACCGCAGACATTTTTGAAAAAGATCTCTCCCAGGTATCTCCTGGGCAACGGGTGCGGATCACCGTGGCTAGCCTGCCCGATCAAATCTTTGAGGGCCAAATTACCACGGTGGGTTCGGTGGTCAATGGCGAAACTCGGGTCGTGCCCGTGCAGGCCGAGCTAGACAATGCCCAGGGCACCCTCAAGCCCGGCATGTTTGCGGCCTTGGAAGTGTTAACCGAGAGCACTGCCGAGGCAGTGATGGCTATTCCTCAGGCAGCGGTGGTGGAAGCCAACGGCCAAACCCTGGTGTTTGTGCGCAACGGCAACGCCTTTGAACCTGTAGACGTCACTCTAGGGAGAACGGCAGGCGATCAGGTAGAGGTGCTCACTGGCCTGTTTGAGGGTGATGAAATCGTCACCCAGCGGGCTAACCAACTCTATGCCCAGTCTTTGCGGGGTGGGGGGGCTGAACCAGCAGAGGAAACCGCAGCCCCTGTTGAGGCGGCTGCCGCAGGCATTCCCTGGTGGGCGATGGGGTTAGGCAGTAGTGCGATCGCGATGACAACCTTTGCCGCCGGTATCTGGTGGGCCAGGCGACAGCGCCCGACCTATGCCCTGGCGATCGACGACGCGGTGGTTTCGTCATCCGCGCTAGAGCATCCCCGCTATGGCCATGGGCCAACCCTGGCCGCTCCCCTAGTTGAAGAGGAAGAGCCCTCGCGCAAGTAGTTGCGGTGGTGTCTGGATAACATCCTCCCGAATGGTGGGCATCGCCTGCCCTACAACAGCCATGGTGAGCCATCTGTTCTGACAAGATTTTGAACAACCATGCTAGATAACATTCTCAAGTGGTCGATCGCCCAGCGGTGGCTCGTGGTCATCGGAGCGATCGTGGTGACGTTTTTAGGCATTTACAACCTCACCCAAATGCCTTTGGACGTGTTTCCAGACTTTGCGCCGCCCCAGGTGGAAATTCAAACCGAAGCGCCCGGACTCGCCCCCGAAGAAGTGGAGGCGCTGATCACCCTACCCATCGAGAGCGCCGTCAATGGCACCCCAGGGGTAGAAATCGTGCGGTCATCCTCAGCGGTGAGTATTTCGGTCGTCAAGGTGATCTTCCGGTGGGGTACCGATGTCTACCAGGCCCGACAATTAGTCACCGAGCGCCTTCAGCAGGTGCAGGAAAAGCTGCCCGAGGGGGTCGGCATTCCCCAGATTTCGCCGATTTCGTCCCCCATCGGCACGATCTTGATGTACGCCTTTACGGCGGAAACCACGCCTCTGATGGAGGTGCGGCGGTTGGTAGATCGCGATGTCACCAACCGACTGCTGGCTGTGCCCGGCATCTCCCAGGTGATTACCTACGGCGGCGACGTACGGCAGTACCAAGTGTTGGTTGACCCAGACCGACTGGTGGCGTTTAATGTGTCGCTGCAAGAGGTGGCCGAGGCGACCGAGGCCGCTAACGTCAATGCCGCCGGTGGCTTTCTCAACACCCCCGACCAGGAGCTGATTATTCGCGGTGTCGGGCGGCTCGACTCGATTGAGCAACTGCAAGAGTCGGTGGTAGCCGCCCGAGAGGGTCGCCCAGTAAAGCTACAAGATGTGGCCGATGTGCAAATTGGGGCAGCCCTCCAGCGGGGCGACGGCAGCGTAGGGGGCCAACGGGCGGTAGTGATGGTGGTCAACAAGCAGCCCCTCAACGACACTCCTACCGTTACACGGGCGGTGGAAGCCGCGATGGAGGAGCTAAAAGCGGCTCTGCCAGAGGATGTTGTTGTCACCGAAACCTTTCGGCAAGAAAACTTTATTGAGGCCTCGGTCGAAAACGTGCTGGGTTCTCTGCGAGACGGCATTATCATCGTCTCAGTTATTATCCTGCTGTTTTTGATGAACTGGCGCACGGCGGTGATTACGCTGAGCGCCATTCCGCTCTCAATTCTGGTGGGCATGATCATTCTCAATGCCTTTGGCCAGGGCATCAACACCATGACCCTGGGCGGGTTAGCAGTGGCCATTGGCTCCGTGGTCGATGACTCGATTGTGGATATGGAGAACGCCTATCGCGGGCTGCGCAAAAATCAGCTGGCGGGCAGCCCAGAACACCCGTTTAAGGTGGTCTACGACACGTCGGTCGAGGTGCGGGTGAGCGTTATTTTTTCAACCGTAATTATTGCGGTGGTGTTTGCCCCTATCTTTAGCCTGACCGGGGTAGAGGGGCGCATTTTTGCCCCTATGGGGGTGGCCTACCTGGTGTCGATTGTGGCCTCTACCCTGGTGGCTATGACCCTCTCCCCAGCACTGTGCGCTATCTTGCTAGCTCGACGCCCGCTGCCCAGCGATGAGACCTGGGTTACCAGGACATCTCAACGGCTGTATCAACCGGCTTTGCGGTTTGTCATGGCCCGCGCCAAGCTGGTGCTGGCCATTGCTATGGCGGCTTTGGTGGCGTCGATGGTGGTGTTTTCTAGTCTAGGGCGGGTGTTTTTGCCCGAATTTCAGGAGCCGTCG
Organism: Nodosilinea sp. LEGE 06152; assembly: GCF_015207525.1. Classification (GTDB taxonomy): domain Bacteria; phylum Cyanobacteriota; class Cyanobacteriia; order Phormidesmidales; family Phormidesmidaceae; genus Nodosilinea. The sequence continues at coordinate 343,852 of NZ_JADEWR010000003.1, read as the reverse complement.
CTGGTGAATGCGATGCTGCTGTATCCAGGGTCGTCGTTGGCGGCCACCAACGAAGCGGGGCTGGCGATGCAAGAGGCGCTGAAAGACGACCCCCGCTTCGTGACGGTGCAGATGAGGACGGGGCGAGCACCGGGCGATGCCGATGCGGGCGGGGTTAACTTGGGTCACGTAGATATCGAGCTGAGCGAAGAAGGATTGCGCGATCGCGAAGCCTCCATTGAGCACATTCGAGCAGAATTTGCCCGCATTCCCGGCATTGCCCCCAGCGTGGGCGGGTTTATTACCCACCGCATGGATGAGGTGCTTTCGGGAGTGAGAAGTGCGATCGCCGTGAAGATCTTCGGCCCCAATCTCGACCAGCTCCGCACCGTCGGCAGCGAGGTGGAAGCCGCCATTCGCGATATCGATGGCCTGGTCGATCTGCAACTGGAGCCCCAGGTGCCCATTCGGCAGGTGCAGATTCAGTTCGACCGTCCTGCTGCGGCCCGCTATGGCCTTACCGTGGGGCAGATCGCGGGTGTGGTCGAAACAGCGCTCAATGGGCGAGTGGTGTCTCAAGTGCTGGAGCAGCAGCAGCTCTTTGACCTGCTAGTTTGGCTCAAAGATGACGCTCGCAATAATTTGGAGGCGATCGGCAACCTGCTGATTGATACTCCCGTCGGCCAAAAAATTCCCCTGGCTCAGGTGGCCCGCATTGACTACGGCACCGGGCCAAACACAATCAACCGCGAAAATGTCTCGCGCCTGATTGTGGTGTCAGCTAACGTGGCCGGGCGCGATCTGGGCTCGGTGGTTGATGCCATTCAAGACCGGGTGAGGGAAGCGGTGTCGCTGCCCTCGGGTTACTACATTCAGTACGGCGGGCAGTTTGAGTCAGAGCAGCGGGCCAGCCGCAACCTGCTGGTGTTTGGCGGGCTGGCGATCGTTGTGATCTCCGTGCTGATGTACTTCGCGGTTAAATCAGTGCTGGGGATGGTGATGATTATGGTCAACCTGCCCCTGGCCCTGGTGGGGGGCATTGCCTCCATTGCCCTGGGGGGCGGTGTGGTGTCGGTGGCGTCGCTGGTCGGCTTTATCACCCTGTTTGGGGTGGCTACCCGCAATGGCCTACTGCTGGTTGACAACTACAACACCAAGCTGGCCCAAGGCATGCCCCTGCGCGAGGTGATTGTCGAAGGCTCCTCAGAGCGGCTGGTGGCCATTTTAATGACGGCGCTCACCTCGGCCCTGGGCATGGTGCCCCTAGTGCTGGGCAGCGGCGCAGGCAAAGAAATTTTGCAGCCTCTGGCTGTGGTCGTTTTGGGTGGCCTGTTTACCTCGACGGCGCTGACACTGCTGGTGCTGCCAGCGCTCTACTCTTTGTTTGGGCGGCATTTGGTTCCCAAGGTAGCGGCTCCCCTATCGCTTTCAGAGCTTGAACCCGAGCCCCAAGATCCGGCCCTGGTGCAGTAAGCCAAGTCTCATATCGCAGCCTCGGCGCTGCCCCTAGGCAACATCCTGTTTTCTCTTTTAGGAACAACGCTATGACCGTTAAGAAGACCCTGACCTTTTCAATAGTGGCCCTTGGCCTGGCTCTAACCCTGGGGGCGTGTGGCAGCAGTGGCGAGCAAAGTAGCGCTCCCGCTGACACAGAGGCTGTGGCCGAGGCACCCGCTGCTGAGGCTCAAACGGCATCAGAGCCCGCCGCTGGCGGGGCGGGGGACATGGAGGCCTCCCAGGGGGGCCAGGTGGTTGAGTCTGGCCCCTACCACCTGGAACTGATTACTTCCAACGAATCAGATGGCGTTCACCTAGACTTTTTCCTACAAAAGGGCGATACTCACGAGGCGATCGCCGATGCTAAGGTCATGGCCCAAATTCAGGCTCCCGACGGCACTCAAGAGTCTATCGAGTTGAGCTATGACGCCGATGCCGCACACTACACGGCCATGGTGCCCGTCACAGCCGCAGGAGACTATAACGTAGCTATTTTGTCTGACATCGGCGGTGAAAAGGTGAATGGACGCTTTACCTTTGCCAAGTAACACCAACTTATATTCAATCACCCCGAGGTCAAGCAGATTGTAATCGGGACGACTTGCCAATTACCTAGATTGGATCTGGGAGTGAGCGAGTAAGAGTTTTAGATTACGGAATCAGCCTGGCCAAATATGGCTAGGCTGATTGCTTTTCTGATTGCCCTCAGGCAGGCTGAATATTCACAGTGCCCATCATGCCGAGATCTTCGTGATCCAGGATGTGACAGTGGTAAACCGTTTTACCTGTGAATGTGCGGAACGGAATGCGGATGCGCACGGTTTCGTTGCCTTTTACCAGTACCGTGTCTTTCCAAGCCTGGTAGGGTTCAGGCTGTCCGTTGCGGCTGATCACTTGAAACGGGTTGACATGTAAGTGAAAGGGATGATCCATCCGGTCAGGATCGACATTGACCAGTTCCCACTCTTCGACGGTGTTGAGTTTGGAGGCGATGTCGATGCGTTGGGCGTCAAAGGTTTTGCCGTTGAAGAGGAATGCCATAGACATCCCCGGCCCCATGGCCATATTGAATTCAATGCGACGGCTGAGGGTAGGGTTAGGCAACAACTCGACTGTGCCCAACTGCTGGGGCAGCGGTAGGACGGCAACAGAGCCGCGATAGGTCACAGTGGCCAGGGTTTGGGTGGCTGCGACAGAACTGCCCTGGCCCATCATACCGCCCATGCCCATGCCGCCCATGCCACCGCCCCCCATCATCATGCCGCCGCGATCGTAGGGGAGATTGAGCAGGCGATACTGGTTCGGTTCGCGGTTGCCCTGCACCAGTACTTCAGCTCGTTCACCAGGGGCTAGCAGCAGTTCAGAGAGTTCGACGGGGGTGGCGATCGCACCCCCATCCGTTGCCACCAGATGCAGACTATGGCCCTCTAGCTGCAATCGATAGAACCGAGACGGAGACGCATTTAACAGCCGCAGCCGCAGCAGCCCGCCCTGAGCCAGGGGTAGCTCAGGGTTGAGCTGCCCATTGACGATGATCAACGGGCCTTCGCGGCCCACCATGCGGGCCATCATGTCGGGCGCGGCGATCGCCCCGGCGCTGGTGATGTCAAAGTCTTGCAGCACGACAAATGCTTCTTGAGCGGCCTTAATTTCAGGTACTTCGTCTAACTCGCCCCGGACAGTAAACAGCCCCGCCAGCCCCCCAAACACCTGCTCGGCCACATGTCCGTGGTGGTGGGGGTGATACCAAAACGTCCCCGCCGGATGATCGGCAGGCAGCGTAAACTCATAGGTCAGACGCTCCCCTGGGGGCACGCTGAGAAAGACATTGTCGGCGTTGCCCTGGGGGGTAATGTGCAGCCCGTGGTAGTGCAGGTTGGTGGGTTGATTGAGTCGGTTAGTAAAGCGAATCTGCACTGTATCGCCCGGTTTAGCCTCTAGCCGGGGGCCAGGCAGTTGACCATTGAAGGCCAGCAGGTTAGCACGGCGATCACCCAGGGATACTGCCTGAACATTCGCTTCCAAATCAAGGCTCAATAATCCTCCTTGACTGTTAATAACTCGCCCTTGCAGCAGAGTAGGGCTAGCGGTAGAGCCTTGGGTTTGTGCTTTAGAACATTGAGAGAGCAGGATAGCTGTCGTAGCTCCCGCACTCAAGCCTAGAAATTCTCGTCGTTTGATAGAGCGCATAGGTTAGGTACTTAGATTTCAATGACTCACTCAGGCAGCTGCCTTAAACGAGAGCTCATGCCTCACTACTATGGCGGCGTTGCTGATTCCAGGTATGAACCGATCTCTGTAGGTATTGGAACCCCGCCCAATTTTTTGCAGAATCATACTGCTATTCAGCAACGCCACTATGGCGATAGAGATTTTAGTGAACTGGAGAATCAAGGCAGCGAAACAATACTTAGCGTTTCTCATAGCCATGCTACGACTGAACTATGAAACGCCAGTGAAATACAGACAATACGAAAAGATGGGCACTGGTCTGGTAAGCGATGATAGGTAAAATAGCTGTAGTGCGATTACCCCAAAGCTATAGACTGTACTCACTGCCAGAGCCACCAAGTCGTGGAAAACGGGCGTGAACTAACAGATGAGTAATTGTCCAAATTCATTACCATTAGCTTATGAAATCAGGATGAAATCACTCTATTTAATCAGTAAGACATTGATTTTTATGTCCTGGGGAGATTGTATATGAAATTTTTTTCGATGGACTTGACTCTATAGCTGACTAGAGACTCTATCATGGCAATAGTCATCAAGATAGTGACGAATTTTTGTTGATTGAAAATTAGATAAATACTATGAAACCGACTCGCATCATCACTAGTGGAATTGTTGCTGGATTAGCCCTGTTGGGAGTTGCCATACTTCCAGCGATCGCTCATGAATACAACCAAAAAACCTCTACCCTTGCCCAAAGGCAGCCTACAGCGCCTTCTTATGAAGATCAAGCACAAACAGCCCCAACAGAAGAACAAATGCGGCAAATGATGGCTCAGTGCAACTCTATGATGAGCATGAGGCACAACATGATGGGTAATGAAAATATGCCTGAGATGATGGAGCAGCCAAAAAGCCATTCTGGGCAGGACATAATAAACCCCATGCCAAGATAATAAAATCGGGCGTTGCTGAAATGAGGGATAAACAGATTGATGAAACCCCATCGGCACTAAACTTTCGAAAAGATATTCATCTCAGGAATCAGCAACGCTTAAAATCGTTCCTATCTCAAGCAAGAGCAACACGATGAAAACAAAATTCAATGTCTTTGGCATGTGTTTCGACTGGAGAGTATTGGTGGGGCTGGTAGCCATTGGCATTGCCATTGCGATATTGGTACCGCAATTAACGCTGAGTGCATTACCATTGCTGTTGCTAGCAGCCTGTCCACTTTCAATGTTTTTGATGATGGCGATGATGAATCGAATGGACAAGGACTCAATGTCTGCTACATCACACCAATCAGTGAGCAGTTTACCCACCAGCATACATCTTGACCGGGATGCGCAACTGGCTCAATTGCGAGAACATCTTCAGCAATTGCAGACGCAGCATGAAGCGATCGCCCACCAGATTAATACCTTAGAACAATCTGAACAGCGATCATCCGGTAGTTCTTCACTTAAGGCAGATTATCATTCCAAAGAGTAAACTGTGCCGGATGAGGTGAGAACCATTAACACATCATTAATTGCTAGAAGAATTAATTAAAGCCGGAGCTGCTGCTAACTTTCCACCCGAATACATAGAACAAGCGGCGCAATAGATTCGGTTGAATCAAGTTCAAACGGAGATATGAAAACAAAGACTTAGAGATAATCCCGTTGGTATAGGAATGGCGATCGCTCTATTAACTATTTGGAATGTCAGTCATTTACAACCCCAAGCTTTCATCAGCTGTATAGTGACCCCTTTCAGCAGCATGATGGGCATGGAGCAGTAATCAAAAAACTACGATAAGGACACTATGAGTCAGCCAAAATTAAGCGAGGGAAAAGCTAAAAAATGGTTAGCTTATGCTTTTCTTGCAACTATATTTCTTCTAATCCTAGGAGGCACAGCCCGGTTATTTAGCCGTACCAGCCAGCCTACTGAAGGCAATTTGTCTAGTGCTGCACCTCAATCGCCAGCGAACAAGACAGATAGCGCACCAGCACCCACTACGTTAGAAGCATCTCTAAAACCAGCCGAAAACTGGCAGGCAAATAATCACATTCACGGATTAACCGTCAGTCCTGACAATCCTCAAATCATTTATATTGCCAGTCACAGTGGGCTTTTGAAGCGATCTGAGACGGGTCAGTGGTTTTGGATAAAAGAGCAATACGATTACATGGGTTTCATTGCACACCCCACTGATGCAAATCGCTTTTATGCCAGTGGTCATCCGCCAGAGGGTGGTAACTTGGGTTTTCAAGTGAGCCAAAATCAAGGGTTAGATTGGCAAGAAGTTTCCATGCCAGGGGTAGATTTTCATGCCATGGCGATCGCACCTAGCAACCCTGATACCATTTACGGCTTAGCTACATCTGGAAAGCAAGGCTTTTTTGTATCAAACGATGCGGGTCAAACCTGGACACAACCGTCTGGCAGCGGTTTAGAAGCAATGCCCTTTAGCCTCAATGTTGATCCTCTTAATCCAGAACGAGTTTTAGCAACAACACAAGCAGGGCTATATGAAAGTCAGAATGCAGGCAAAGCGTGGTCACTGATTCCCAGTACAGCCACTTCTCCAATCGCCGGATTAGCACTGCGAGCAGAGGGCGATCAAACAACGATGTTGGGATACCGTATTTCTTCTACGGATACTGGATTATACCGTAGCGTGGATGGCGGACAATCTTGGGAACCTTGGAGCGACGAATTAGAGGGCATAGTTTTATACATGGCTGTTGCTCCCACTAATTCCCAAGTTCTCTATGCTGTTAATGAGAACAATGCCGTCTTTCAATCACAAGACGGTGGCAAAACATGGGATGAACTGAATTCGTAACCGTGAGTCAAACAATTTGATCGCTCTAACTGTTTGGGGGTGTCTAAAAAACTAAACAACTACGAGCCAACCGCTATGAAGGCGTTCTATGATACTCACATTGCCCGTAGACCAAAATGTCAGAATGGGCGATGTCATGGTTAGTCTTTTATGAAGCGTAAGCCACTAAGGAAGCAGCAATTTCTCAACCGTCAGAATGCGATCGCCTTCAGCATTCTGGTGCTGTGTATACTGGTTTGCGGCTGGCTTTGGGTTCAACCAGACTTTGACTTATTCTCCGCACAAGGTCTGGAGCAAGCTATTCAAAGCTGGGGATGGTTGGGAGTATTCGTTTACATTGGCATCCTCATTTTATCTGTTGTCCTTAGTCCCATTCCAAGCGCTCCCTTAGCGGTTGCGGCTGGTATGGTTTGGGGGCCAATTTGGGCAGGAATTTATAGTGTTATTGGTGGCTTTTTAGGTGGCTTGCTGGCGTACTTTATTGGATACACCTTAGGGCGATCAGCTGTTCGCGCGTTGACGGGCAAACTTATCTACTTTTCTAAAAATCGAGGAGAAGTTTATCTTGGCTGGATAATCTTCATCACACGTCTGCTTCCTGTCTTGTCATTTGATCTAATTAGCTATGGAGCTGGTGTCACAGGGATTTCGCTGCCAATTTATGCCACTGCAACCTTACTTGGCATGATTCCATCAACCTTTCTTCTAACTTTTCTAGGCTCAACTTTTACAGTTGGTTTACCTTTAGGAATTATTTTCTCTCTTCTGTTTCTGATTCTGCTGATCGGTTTACCCTATGGCATCCATCGATATAACTGGTTCAACATGAGAGACATTATTCATGTGGAATAAGTGCTCATCATAGTATCTTAACTGTTTTAGAGTCAGGGCGCAGTGATAAGTAAAGGACACGTTAAAAGGGATAATAGAGATAGTGTATCTGCATAAATTTCCTGCATCCATCACTCTTCGGCATCACTGTGTAAGCCTTGATAGGGAAGAGAAAATTTACACTCCACTGCAATTTTTGCTTGCGACAGAACCATTTTAGTGAACTGTAGAGTCAAGGTAGCGAAACAATACTTAGTGTTTCTCATAGCCATGCTACGACTGAACTATGAAATGCCAGTAAAATACAGACAATACAAAAAATAAGTAATTGCCTGATTTCGTTACCATCAACTTATGAAATCAGGATGAAATCACCCTATTCAATCAGTAAGAAATTAAGCTTCATCCCTTAGAGGGATGAAGCTTAAAATGCTTTTATCTACATTCTTACTACCAAATAGACGTTAATGGAGAGCGATCATGCTTCTCAATCACGAACAATATCAATCTAGCTTTGATGAAGCCATGGCTTGTGTAGTGCAATGTGAGCACTGTGCTGAAGCCTGCATGGGGCAGGCAGAAATGGTGAAATGTGCTCGGATGTGCCTAGATACCGGCGATAGCTGTCGCACATTGGCGACCTTTATGGTACGGGGTTCCTACTTTATTGCCCCTTTAGCAAATGCCTGCGCCGAGATTTGTGATGCTTGTGCAGCTGAGTGCGAGAAGCACAATATGGAGCACTGTAAAAAGTGCGCTCAGGCTTGTCGTACAGCAGCCAATACTTATCGTCAGATTGCTAGTAAGTAGGTGAACTGGAGAAAACTTTAGTACTGGAAAAAACCTTAGTAAGGAGCATTAAACGGTATGTCTACTCAAAAGGCGATGAAAAGCGAAAAAATGTCGATGGGAAAGTATGGAAGATTTGCCGCGATGATAGCAACATCGACTGTTGCGATGTTTGTGCTGATGTACTTGAACATTTACCAGCTAGACCATATTTACTTTAGTGAAACACGGGTCTATATGGCTCTCTTCATGGGAGCAGTCATGGCTGGCATCATGCTCGGCTTTATGCTGAACATGTACGGCAATCGAAAAGTAAATATAAGTATCTTCGCAGGCAGCTTTATAGTATTTTTTCTATCGTTATGGCTTGTTCGTAGCCAGGCTACCGTTGGGGATGTCGCTTGGATGAAAGCAATGATTCCGCACCACTCAATTGCAATTTTAACGAGTGAGCGGGCTAATCTATCAGACCCGCGTGTGCAGCAGCTTGCCGGAGAGATTATTGAGGCTCAAGTCAGAGAGATTGATGAAATGAAGGTGCTAATTAAAGATCTTCAAAGTAAATAGCTCTGCGTCAAACTTAACTCAAGGTATGAGTTTTTGCACGGCTAATACTTAGGTTTGAACTTATCTGGATAGAAATCAAGCTGAGTGAAAATAAGATATGTTGCTGCTCGGGAATCATTTCATTCTAATTTCATATTTCTCTTGCAAGCTTACTTACAAGTGCCTTAGACGTTAGTTTTTCCTGATCGTTTAGAAACAAGGCTTACAGGCAAATCCCCTGGTACTCACGTAAGTCAATAAGGGAGCGACTATGGATCACGACCACGCGACACAGCATGATCACTCTAGGATGCATCATGCCACTTCAAGTCATGGTGCTGATTCTAACCATGACAAACATGCCGGTCATAGCCCTGAGATGTTCAAACAGCGGTTTTGGGTCTCCCTGGTATTAACCCTGCCAATTCTTTACTTTTCGCCGCAGCTTCAAGGCTGGCTGGGCTACGAGGCGGTGATGTTCCCTGGCTCAACCTGGATTAATCCCATCCTTGGCATTGTCCTTTACTTTTATGGGGGCTGGCCCTTTTTGTTGGGGGCATGGCACGAGCTGCAAAGCCAAATTGGCATGATGACGCTGATTGCCTTGGCCATCACGGTGGCCTTTATCTACAGCCTGGCAGTTTCCCTAGGGCTAGACGGCATGCCCTTCTACTGGGAACTGGCTACGCTGATTGTGATTATGCTGCTGGGCCACTGGATTGAAATGGCCTCGGTACAGGGAGCAAGTAGGGCTTTAGATGAACTCTCGACCCTGGTGCCAAGTGAAGCCCACCGCATGCGCAACGGCCAGATTGACGACGTGCCCGCCAGCGACATTCAGGTGGGCGACATCATTCTGATTCGCCCCGGTGAACAGATTCCCAACGATGGCGAGGTGATTGAGGGCAGTACCAGCGTCAATGAGTCGTTTTTGACCGGGGAGTCGAGGCCGGTACATAAACAGGTGGGCGATGAGGTGGTGGCAGGCTCTATCAATACCGATGGCTCTGTGCAGGTCAACGTCACGCGGGTGGGCAAAGACACGGCGATTAGCCAGATTATGCGCCTAGTGGAAGACGCGCAGTCGTCGCGCAGCCGCTATCAGGTGTTGGCTGACAAGGTAGCCTACTGGCTCACCCTGATTGCGATCGCGGCGGGCACTCTGACCTTCATTGTCTGGCTCACCCTGAGCGACCTGGTGTTTGCCATCAACCGAGCGGTGACGGTGCTGGTGATTACCTGCCCCCACGCGCTAGGGCTGGCTATTCCCCTGGTGATTGCCAACTCGACCGGACTAGCCGCCCGAAACGGCATTTTGGTACGCAATCGCGACTCGATGGAGCGGGCCAAAGATATCAAAATCATGGCCTTTGACAAGACCGGAACGCTGACCCAAGGTAAGTTTGGAGTGCAGCAGGTTGCGGTAGAAGGCATGCCAGAAAATGAGGCTCTGGTGATCGCCGCCGCCCTCGAAAACCCCTCTGAACATCCCCTGGCCAAAGCCATTGTTGACTCGGCCCACCAGCGCCAGCTTAACCTGCCCCCCATGAGCAATTTTCAAACCATCACCGGACGCGGGGTAGAAGGCCGGGTGAACGGGCAGACCTACCGGGTGGGTCGGCCAGAATGGGTGCAAGAGCAAAATCTATCCTGGCCCCAAGCGCTACAAACAGCTTTAACCAGGGCTGATGAACGGGGCGAAAGTGCCGTGGTGCTGATGACGAGCGATCGCCCTATTGCAGTGATTTCGATGGCTGACCGGGTACGCGATAGCGCCCGTACCACCGTTGATCGCCTGCACCAGATGGGTATTCAGTCGGTGATGATTACCGGCGATGCTGAGGCAGTGGCTCAGGCGGTGGCTGAGGATTTGGGCATTGATCGCTACTACGCCCGCGTGCTGCCAGAAGACAAAGTCGACCGCATTAAGGAACTGAAACAAGAAGCTCCCACCGCATTTGTAGGTGACGGCGTCAACGATGCGGCAGCGTTGTTAGAGGCCACGATGGGGCTGGCGATTGGGGCCGGGACGAACGTGGCGATCGAGTCAGCTGACCTGGTGCTGATCAACGATGATCCGCTGGATGCCGTCAAGGCGCTGGTTTTGGCCAAAAAGACCTACCGCAAGATGATCCAAAACCTGTTTTGGGCCACAGGCTACAACGTTCTGGCTATTCCCCTGGCGGCGGGGGTGCTATCCGCCTGGGACATTTTGCTGTCCCCAGCGGTGGGTGCCTTACTGATGAGCCTTTCGACGGTGATTGTGGCGATTAACGCGGTGCTGCTGCGACGGGCGAAGCTGGCCTAGAGGCATGCCCGCACTGGCGAGGGGGCGTTTAATGATAGAGGCGCTGCCCTTAGAGACGGCGCTCTTAGCGTGAACGCTGCCGCCGTAGGACCGGCGCTCGCCCAGCCCCAGCCCAGCTCCGCTGCTCTGGAGTGAGCGAGCTTTCTCGATGCGGTATGACTTTGCACCGGCTCCAGCGCCACCCGTGCTAGCTACCACCCCACCGTCACAATCAGCGCTAGCGCCGGGGGTAACCCTAAGGCCATTCCTGAGCCAGGCCATCGTCTAGAGTGCCCAAGCCATTAGGATATAGTCTTTACCCTCATTTAGTTCAAGCGCTTAACGCCCGAGGGGTGCAGGGACAGGTAAAGAGTGAACCAGCACCCCCGGCAGTCGCCGCCTACGTCAGGAGACCAGGTCTCTTCCTAACCACTGGAAGCAACCCCAGCGCAAACTGCTGCTGGAGCGACTGCAATTTGAGAAGTCGTAATGGACGTTGCTGATCATAGGTATGAACCGTGGGCTGTGATGCCTAGAGCCTCATTTGTAATCAGACAAATTCATACCCTCATTCAGCAACGCCATCATAATGAATCTCCATGTTGTCTATAGCAACGGTGGGTGAGCGCTGGGCACCGCTTAGGTTGTGAGTGACTGTGTGATGGATTAGGCAAGCAATGGCTGCTGAAGGGCATCTGGAGCGAAGCCCAGGGAGAGGTCTAAGTCAGCAAAAAAGCCTTGCCACAGAAGCAAGGCTTTTTTGTACTTGGCGAAATTAGGTAGCTAAAATCGCTAACCTCTCAACTTAGAACCGGAAGGTGGCTCGCAGGGCACCCCAGAGCGCAGAATTATCGGTAAAGGCAACTTGGTTAGCATCGCCGTAGATAATTGCAGGGGTAATGGTCAGGAACTTGTTGAAGGGAATGTCGTAGTAGCCCTCAATTAAGAAGGGATTCTCGCTGCGCCCAACCAGCTGAGGCAATTGGCCACCATAGACAGCTAGCTGAGATCCTTCCATTAGGAAGTCGTTGAGGCCGACGCCAGCATTCCAGCTGAAATCGTTACCCCCGTTGAAGGTGCTATAGGCACCGTGACCGGCAATGAAGAACCGGCCAAAGTCGAGGTTAAGCAACCCAGCAAAGGTATCGATAGCACCAGCGGCGGCAGCGACCCCCGTATTGTTGAGCGCGAAGGTATTGGAGCGATCGCTGTGGAGGTAGGCCACACCCGCCTGCAAGAAGCCTTCGCCCAGATAGCTGAGCTGGCCAATGTAGCTTTGGTTAGCGGCAGCAAACACACCCACATTGGGCTGAGTCGCCCCAGGATTGCCCGCCGTGTAGCCAGCATCAAACACGATAGTGTCTGTCAGGTTGATGTTGACGCCAACGCCAGCGCCATTGCTGCTGCTGCCAGCTAGATTATAAAATGCAGGTTCACCGGCTTGCGCTACCGAAACCCCATCGAATGGGACGATGGTGCTCGTTACCCAGTCGTCGCCAGCCAGGCCACGGGCCGCAACGGTGACGTTGATCCGATTACCCACCGGAAACCTGTAGAAAAAGTCGTCTACGGTGACGTTGTAGTCTGCACCTCGGGCATTTTGTAATCCCCCAAAGGCCGTCAGGGCATTACCGTCACCGGCCTGTAGACGAATCCGCAGACGATCTCTGCCGGTGAAGCTAGAGTCAAAGTTCAGACGAGCGCGGGCTGCAACGCTGGTGCTGGTTTCGCTGGCTGCTCCCCGGCCATCTAGGGTGTCGAAGGGGGTAATTAGGTGGAAATCAACCTGACCACGCAGCTTGGTGGTAGTGGAAAACTGCTGGGCGCGTAGGGTAGCAGTTTCAGCTTCGAGGGTATCAACGCGACCGCGCAGGGTGGCCAGTTCAGCCTGGAACTCTTCTTGCAGGCGACGGATGGTAGCCAGATCGTCGGGGTTGATGCCCGACTGAGCGATTAAGGTGGCAATGACATCTAAGCAGGAGTTCAGGCCAGCGGCGAACTCGAAGCGCGTGAGGCTGCGTTGACCACGGAAGGTGCGGTCAGGGTAACCCTGAATACAACCGTAGTTCTCTACCAGGCTTTGCAGCGACTGGAAGGCCCAGTCGGAGGGCAGCACATCGGTCAGATCCGACACGCTGGTAATTTGAGCCAGTTGAATCGAGTCTTGGTTAAAGCTGTTCACCTGAACGGAGGCCGAATCAGCAGCGACAGCCGTACCAGAAACAGCTACAGCAGCACCCCAGACAGCAGGCACCGCTAGCAAAAATTGCCACATTAGTTTGGTCATTCGGGAATATCTCCTCACACTGGATAAAACTGGATATAGCGGTTTTCATAAATATGGAGCACGCCAAAAACCCTGAAACCTTCATCCAGCAAGGGTTGTATGTACTGCCATAATTATGAATCTTGCTATAGCGTCGGTGGCATAGAGCCTTCCGATGACGTAACAGAAACATATAGGAAATCTGCGGCGGTAAGATGAGAGCCACTTGGAAAATAGCTGAGTGTCTAGTAAAGGTTGAATTAACGGATTAACAAGACATTAAGAACCTATATATAGCGGTTTTCATAAATATGGAGCACGCCAAAAACCCTGAAACCTTCATCCAGCAAGGGTTGTATGTAATACCATAATTATGAATCTTGCTATAAAGCCTTCAGAAGAATATTCGTTTAGCACCGTGGAGATACATGATAAAAAGGTCTACAAATCATAATGTGGGCGTGAGACTTACAAGAGGGGATCTCAAAATGCGGCTCTGAAACGGCGGTGCAGTATGTATTATCGGCGTCGAATTTCTATGGCAAGACTCAGGCGGGCTTGTAGCATATCTTGGATGTCCAGTGGAACATCTATAGTTAGGTGAGACTACAATAAAGATTAAGGAAGCGGATAACTCCGGCAATAGCAATAGGTCTTTGCTCTTACCCTTTATTCACCCAGAAAGTCAGCATATCCTTTGTATCAGAAGGTTTCGATGCATCTTCTCTTAACGAACCAGTGCCACGAGCGGGAGCTTAATGGTAAAAGTGCTGCCCTTAGAGACGGCGCTCTTAACGTAAATACTGCCGCCGTGGGTCTGGGCGATCGCCAACGCAATTGACAACCCCAGCCCCGCTCCGCCGCTCTGGCGAGACCGATCTTTTTCAATGCGGTAAAAGCGATCAAAAATCCGGGCTTGATCATCAGGGTGAATGCCCACCCCAGTATCTTCTACCGTAATCAGGGCGTGCTTATCTACTGCTTTAAGGCGGATGGTGACCTTGCCATTGGCAGGGGTGTGCTGCAAAGCATTGCTGACCACATTCAGCACCAGGCGGTAAAGCTGCTCTGCATGACCAATCACTACCAGGGGCGGGGTTGCAGGCTGATCGAGTACTAGGCCAATGCCCTTTGCCATAAACAACGCCGCCATTTCTTCATCAATATCGCTCAGGATGTCTTGCAGGCAGCATGCCAGGCCGGGCGTTGAGGTTTGGATATCGAGCCGGGATAAGAGCAGCAAATCGCTGACTAAGCTAACTAGGCGATGGTTTTGGCGAGCAATCACCTGGAGCGTATCGCGCGCCTCGGCATCTGAGATGTCTGGCAGCCGAATCACTGACTCGGTGGTGGCCTGAACCGCAGCTAGGGGGGTTCTCAGTTCGTGGGCGGCATCTGCCGTGAACTGCTGAATGTTGCGGTAAGACATTTGCACCGGCTCTAGCGCCACCCCCGCCAGCCACCACCCCGCCGCCGCAATCAGCGCCAGCGCCAGCGGTAAACCTAAGGCCATATTCCAGCGAACTGTGTCAAGGTAGGCGGCAAAGTCTTTCATGGAACGGCCCACCACGACCCGGCCCACCAGCTGCTGGTCATCGAGAGCATACAGGGGCAGAATAATTTGGCGGTAAGAGTGACCCGACCCATCGCGCAGACTTTGCCAAGAGGAAGAAACATCAGGGCTGGATAGTCCTTGGGGATAGTCGCCAGCGATCGCAACTAATGTTCCATCGGTGCTTAGCACCCGGATGTAGTAATTGCCGGAGTATAGGTCACCGGGGTGAGAGTGGTTCTGGCTGTGCTCAAAGGGGGCCAGGCAGGGATCTCCGGTTAGGCAAAGGCTCGGCAGCAGCTCAGGGGAACCGCTCTCAATCTGACCTTTGGCCGTGAGCGATTTCTCTAGGTTGTCGTGAACGGCTTCAGCGACTGACTTGAGCTCGCGATCGGCGGCGACCCGATGGGCGTGGGCGATCGCCTCATACATGCCCAGGGCACTGATCGCCAAGACAACGGCCATCACGCCCGTATACCAGCCAGTGAGCTGCCAGCGGCTGCGACGAAACAGTCTATTCAGCTTTGAACCGGTATCCCATGCCATAGACAGTTTCGATCATAGAGTCATAGCCATACTGCCCCAGCTTACGGCGCAGCAGCCGCACTTGGGCCGCTACTACATTGCTGATCGGTTCAGAGCCAAATTCCCACAGCTGGTTGAGCACCTGCTCTTGGGTGAGAATTTGGTCGGGGTGCTCCATTAGATATTGCAGGAGCTGAAATTCTTTCTGGGTCAGCTCGATCGTCTGCTCAGCGGCGGTGTCGCTGTGCAGCAGGGCAATTCTGCGATCACAATCTAGCGTTAGTGGCCCCACCTGAATTTGAGCTGGCCTAAAATCAGCGGGGCGGCGTCTCAAAGCCCGCAGTCGAGCCAGCAGTTCATCCATGCTGAAGGGTTTGACCAGGTAGTCATCGGCTCCGGCATCGAGCCCCGCAATGCGATCTTCGATACGATCGTTGGCGGTCAACATCAGCACCGGCAGCGCATTTTGCTGCGATCGCAGCCAGCGACAGATTTCGAGCCCCGTTCGTCCTGGCAGCATCCAGTCCAACACACCCAGCCCATAGGTCACATTGCTACTTCCCAGATAGGTCAAGGCTTCATCCCCAGACTGCACCCAATCCACCACATAGGCTTCTTGGGTCAGCGTGCGCTTAATCGCGCGTCCCAGGTCGGGCTCGTCTTCAACCAACAAAATACGCATTGTATAGTTGCTCAGGCTACCGGAAGACGCGATCGCAGCGAGTAGCTGCACCACGTCGCTTCAAGAAAATACCACCTGATAATGAAACCACAATGAAATTAATCACGGCATAATTGCTACTCCACTAGGTGAAAGGACACTAAAAAAAAGAAACCCGGCTCTTTAAGAGAGCGTTTGAAAAGGGGTAGGGTGTAGCGAATTATGCCAAGCGCCTGAGCATGATGCAGATCATGGCAATTTGGAGCATAGCTTCGGCGTTTTCAGGAAGCTGCTCATAATCCTGAACCAGGCGACAGGACCAACGCCACCAGCCAAAGGTGTACAAGCTGGAAAGTCACTGGGCAAATCCCGCCAACTAAACCCTTGAGAGACCAGATAGAAAATTGCGTGAGCACCCCCCACAGACAAACCGTGTGGGGTCGCCCTCCTAGCTTTGCCTTTGACAGTAAGGGTTCAATCAACTCAAACTGGCCACGGGTCAAATTGCTGGTGTAGGCTTTACTCATGGCTCTAGCGGGGCTGTAGCTTTAGTAATCTCAGCCTAGACCGTGTGAGCTTTTTTACTACTCAGCCGACTTTTCAAACGCCCTCTAAAGATTTTTAGTTTCTGCGAACTTAGCCTGTACTTTCCGAAAGCAATTATGGAATGGAAATCTTGGCCAATTCTTTCACTGAAAGACCGCGCGAATTTACCTGCCCAGCCTGGCATCTATGTAGTAGTGGATGCAGAAGATGAGGTCTGGTATGTGGGGCTATCCGTTAACATCAAGGTTCGCTGGAATGGCAAGAGTCATCATAGATATCAGCAAATCAGTCGTACAAACAATAAAAAACAATACAAAATCTGTTGGCAAGTATTTCCAATTAGTCAATTGAAGGAACAAGAGCAGAAGTATATTAATCTTTTCAAGCCACACCTCAACTACAGTCGAGTTAAAACATATGCCAAAAAATCCAGAAAGCCAAGTGAAGAAATAAGTCGCTTACTTAAGGTCATCAACAAGAAGACTGCACTTTTCCCTGACGTGAGGTCTCTCGTTGTTGGGTATTACACAGAAATTGATGAAGATGAAGCGGGCTACTTAAAGAAATTTTTCTGTATTGTTATGGCTGTTACTGTCAATGATCATGACGGCCCAATTCTTAATTCTTACAATAAATCCTGGAGCAGAAGGGGTGAAAATTTAAAGGGAATTTGGAAAATTTATGAAGCTGATTACAATGAAAATGAAGCCGAAGAAAAACCCGCCCTTATCCCCGTTTTTATATTTGAAAATATAATTTATGAATTCGTGACTTGCCCTAGGTTTATAGCCCAAATAAGGAATTGTAAGGATGACCTGTTCCTTGCAGAAGTTGCCAGCCAAAATATTTTAGCTTTAAAGAATATGAATTCCCTTGTCTTAGTGGACCGCGACAATGAAAAATATCTTCTCAGAAGTGAAAAGTATCTCCACTACCGAGCGCAAGACTTACAACCAATTTTGCAACTTATGTCAGAGTTGCCAGGCCCTTGATTGGTGTTTGAGTCTATCTCGAACTAAGGTTGCTTAGTCTTACTTGTAAGAGGTCACTGAAGAGCGATTCGCTGTAGCTTTAGTAACTTGCTGAGCCTCCCCTCTGTCCCCCGCGAACAGTGGAGCAGGGGGGAGGATCACTTTTTCTACAAGAAACAGGACTTTCCAAACGTCCTCTAACAATTTCCTTTGATTAAGCAGAAGCATGGACAGGAGTTTTGCCATTGAGGAATCCTACTCCAGAGCGCACCTCAATGGTGCCGAAGTTCATCTTCATGCCGCACATAAACTCGTACTCGCCGGGTTGTGTAGGCGTGAATTCCACTGGAATGGTTTTGCCTTCGGGTAGATCCACCGCAATACCGAATTCAGGAATCAGCAGTTGGGCATAGCAGCTGCTGGGAGTATCACGTCTGAAGTCGAGCCGCACGGGCCGACCCGCTTCGACAATAATGCGGTTCGGTTGGTAGCCCTTCGCTGCCGTTACCATGGCCGTTTGAATGCCCTCAGGGGTGAGAGTCGCCTCCCCTGTCTCTGACGATGGAACGGGAACTGCCGTGGGTACTCCTGAAGGATGGTGCTGATGGTCGGTAGGTTCTGCTGTGGTTGTAGCTACAGGGGGAACTGCGTCTCCGTCCTCGGCCACCACTTCGACGGTGCCGCGAAACATATTCATGCCGCAGGCAAACTCGTAGCGACCAGGCTGGGTGGGGGTAAACTCAATCGCCGTGGTCTGGTTCATCGGCAGCGCCTGGGCAATGCGAAAATCAGGAAAGCGCACTTCTTCGAGGCAGCTGCTGGGGTCTTTGCGGTAGAAGTTGAGCCGCACCGGCTGCCCGGCCTGCACCACGATGTGGCTGGGGTCGTAGCCACCATCGACGGTGACAGCCACCTCTTGCACGCCGCCAGTAGTGGTGGCTGTGCGAGACTTGGGCTTGCTAAGCAAGAACCACCACAGCTCAAGGCCGATCAGGCTGAGGCCCGCCCCGGTAACGGCGGCTCTCGACCACAGCGGTTGCTCAATGCGCTGGAACTGCCCAGTTGGCTCGACAGCGTGATCGGTCATGGCGTCGTGGTTGACCTGGGCGGAGGTGCCGCTGGCGAGAGTGAGGGCGAGGCTCAGACTGGCAAAAGTGGTAAGGGGAATATGCATGAATTTCATAGGGATGCTCCTAGGCAATGGCGTTAACAACAAGTCCTGACAGTGCGCCCAGTAAAAAACCGAATCCGGTAAGTAGGGCAAAGGAAGAAGAGTGGATCATGGGAGGAGTCCTTTTTATGAGAAGTGAAGGACGGGAAGTAGGGGGGGAGCAAGAGAGTTTTGTGTTCTCGATGACTCGACCACCTCATCCCCCCGTCACTCCATCACCCTTGCAGCTTGGGGCGAAAGTTCCGCAACCGCAGCGCATTCGTCACCACTGACACCGAGCTAAAGGCCATCGCTGCCCCAGCAATGATGGGGCTGAGCAGCCAGCCAAAGATGGGGTAGAGAATGCCCGCCGCAATCGGGATGCCCGCGACGTTGTAGATGAAGGCGAAGAACAGGTTTTGGCGAATGTTGGCCATGGTGGCGCGGGAGAGCTGAATGGCGGTGACAATGCCGTGCAGGTCGCCGGAGATCAAGGTGATGTCGCTGGCGGCGATCGCTACATCCGTCCCCGTGCCAATTGCCATACCCACATCCGCCTGGGCTAGGGCGGGGGCATCGTTGATGCCGTCGCCTACCATCGCCACGACCTTGCCTTCCCGTTGCAGGCTTTCGACCTGGGCGGCTTTTTGGTCGGGGCGCACCTCGGCAAAGACGCGGGCAATGCCCACTTCGCGGGCGATCGCCTCGGCGGTGCGGCGGTTGTCGCCGGTCAGCATGACCACCTCCAGACCCATGCGTTGCAGAGTGGCGATGGCGGCAGCCGAGGAGGGTTTGACCGCATCGGCAATACCGAGAATGGCTTCGACTTGGCCATCGACCGCTAGCCAGACCACGGTGCGACCCAAGGATTCGGTGTATTCTCCCTTTTGTTGCAGGTGATCGGTGGCGATGCCGAGTTCATTCATCCAGCGGTGGGTGCCAATCTGCACCCTTTGGCCCGCTACAGACCCCTGGACACCGCTGCCCGCCACCGCTTCAAAGGCCTGGGGATCTTCTAGAGTCACCCCTTGCGATTGGGCGTAGTTGACTACCGCTTCGGCCAGGGGGTGCTCAGAGTTACGTTCCAGTGAACCGGCCAGTTTTAGCAGGTGCAGCTCGGTGGCGGTGCCGTTGACGGTCAGGTAATCGGTCACCGTCGGCTTGCCCTGGGTGATGGTGCCGGTCTTATCGAGCACGATCGCCTGAATGTTGTGGGCCAGCTCTAGGCTGTCGGCCCCTTTAATCAAAATGCCGTTTTCAGCCCCTTTGCCGGTGCCCACCATGATCGAGGTCGGCGTCGCCAAACCCAGGGCACAGGGGCAGGCAATAATCAGCACGCCCACGGTAGTTATTAGCGCCATCGTCACGTTGCCCATGACGTTGTACCAGACGATGAAGGTGAGAATGGCGATCGCAATCACCGCTGGCACAAACCAGGACGTCACCTGGTCAGCCAGTTTTTGAATTGGGGCCTTCGACCCCTGGGCCTGCTGCACCAGCTTGACGATCTGCGCCAAGAAGGTGTCTTTGCCCACCCGAGTGGCGCGAAACTTGAAGCTGCCGGTTTTATTCAGCGTGGCCCCAATCACCTCGTCGCCGACGGTTTTCTGCACGGGCACACTTTCGCCCGTCACCATGGCCTCATCGAGGGTAGACGCGCCATCGACGATTTGGCCATCGACCGGAATTTTTTCCCCAGGCCGCACCAAAATCACGTCGCCCAGCACCACCTCGGCAATGGGAATGTCGAACGCCTGGCCCTGACGAATCACTCGCGCGGTTTTGGCCTGCAAGCCCATCAGCTTCCGAATCGCTTCCGAAGTCTGCCCCTTGGCCCGGTTCTCTAGCAGGCGACCCAGCAAAATCAGCGCAACAATCACCGCAGCGGCTTCAAAATACACGTCTGGGTTGAGGCCTTGGTCAATAAACCACTGGGGGTAAACCGTGGGAAACAGCGAGTAGAGAAAGGCGGTGCCGGTGCCCACCGCCACCAGCGTATCCATGCTGGCCGAGTGGCGCTTGAGGGCTTTCCAGGCGTTGATGAAAAAGGAATTCCCGGCCCAGAACAACACGGGCGTGGTCAGCACCAGCTGAAACCAGGGGTTGTGCAGCCACATGGGAATAAACGGAATCGGTAGGCCCAGCATCATCGGCAGCGAGCCGACCACTAAGATGCCTCCAATCACCAGGCTAAACACAGCCTTGCGGGTGAGCTGGCGGTTTTCAGTCTCTCGTTCTCTCCGTTCAGCATCGTCTTCGGCGGTCAGTGGGTCGTCGCTGAGGGGTTGGGCGGTGTATCCCGCGTCATCCACCGCCGCCTGGATGTAGGTGAGGTTGGTCTGGTGGGGGTCGTAGGTGACAGCGGCTTGTTCTGCACCAAAGTTGACGCTGCACGCTTCTACACCAGGCACGCTGCGAATGGCGTCTTCAATGGTGCTGGCACAGGCGGCACAGCTCATGCCTCGCAGCTTTAAAAGTTGGTTTTGCATCGATATCCTCCTTATCGGGATCAATGGCTGGTCAGAATCAATGACTGAACGGCAGCGCTAGGCAACGGTATAGCCAGCGTCGATAATGGCCTGCTTAATGACGGTCTCGGTGGCGATGGTGGTAACGTTGACCTGCTTGGTTTTGGAATCGGCGTTGACCTGGGCGGTGCTGTCAATTGTTTGAATGGCTTGGGTGACAGCCTTGACACAGGAGGAACAGGCCAGGTTAGGAACGGTAAATGAAAGGGACATAACAAACCTCTAAATGCTGTATGAGTCTATCTTGGAGCTTCCAGTGCGCTGGAGAGTCAAGGGGATAAGCCAAACAATTTGTGAAGCGGTTGATTATTCTTTTTATTAAGTCTTGAAACGACAATGAGGGGCATAAAGACTATGCCCCTCATTACGTTAGCTGTCAGTTTTTATGAGCTTGTATCTGTGCCACATTGACAAGCTCCAAGCCAGCGTGGATTAAGCCATTGCCATGCTCATGAGGCGGCAGGTTTCTGCACAGCGGCGGCACATCTCGGCGCAGGCCTGCATTTGGGCATCGTTGCCCATGCTGGCACAATCTTGGGCGCAGCGATCGCACACCTCCGCGCAGGCCCCGCAAAAATGAGCATGTAGGTCAGAGCCGCGCAGCAGGAAATTGGCGCTGGTTTGGCAGCTCTCCACGCAGTCCATCATCAGGCGAATGTGGGACGGCGCGGCGTGGTGACCACCCTGCTCTAGGCAGTAGGTAATGGTGTTGAGACACAGGCTGTGGCAATCGAGGCAGGTCTGAATGCACTGCTGCATCTCATCATTTACGTTATGTAATTTGAGGGTTTGAATAGGCATAATCAACCTCTCTAGATGTTCAAGATCCTGATCATTTCAGTCTTCTCTAGCTTAAAGAGAGACTGAAAATCACCAAATCTAGCTATTGAGAGAGATTGCCAAATTCGATATCTCATACCGTCAGCGGCTCAAATTTCATCCTGATTTCATTTTTGCTTGGCACACTTTTATATAGCTAAATACAAACTGCGCAGATGATTGAGGTATTGAAATGACGTTGAAACTAGCTGCAATCGCCCTGCTCAGTCTCACTGCTGCTGTCGGCCTGCCCGCCTGCGCTAATTCCCGAGACGCGGCAGTTGAGCCATCCACCGAAGAAACCGCCCAGATGGATCACGGTGGCATGGGCCAGATGGAGAGTGGCGGCATGATGGATCATGGCAGCATGGATCTTGGCCCCGCTGACGAGAGTTTTGACTTGCGCTTTATTGACGCCATGATCATGCATCACCAGGGCGCTGTGGTGATGGCAGAAGATGCTCAACAAGCTTCTACCCGTCCCGAAATTCAAACCCTAGCCAGCGATATCATTGCCGCTCAGCAAACCGAGATTGCCGAAATGCAGGCGTGGCGGGAAGGCTGGTATCCTGACGCCTCGGCAGAACCGGTCATGTATAACGCTGAAATGGGCCACATGATGCCCATGAGTGCAGATATGATGTCGGCCATGATGATGGACGTGGATCTAGGCACTGCCGATGATGAGTACGACCTGCGCTTTATCAACGCCATGATTCCTCACCATGAGGGGGCACTGACTATGGCGCAAGAGGCGCTAGCCAAGAGTAGTCGTCCTGAAATCCAGGAGTTGGCGGAAGCCATCATCGCTAGCCAGCAGGTCGAGATTGACCAGATGACCCAGTGGCGGCAAGACTGGTACGGGCAGTAGGAAGAGGGCGATCGCCCATCCCAAAGAACAAGGCCCCCAATGCCTCTTCATCAAGGCGCATCGGGGGCCGATTTTTTGACTAGAAATCGGTCGCTAGATTACCGATTAGGGAAAAGAAAGGTTTCTTCGCCGCCGCTCTAACGACCTAGGCTGCCTTTGTACGGAGAAATCGGGTTGGTGTACCGACGTTCTAAGCAGTGATTTGAATATTGCCCATCATACCCAGGTCTTCGTGGTCGAGGATGTGGCAGTGGTAAACCGTCTTGCCCACAAAGGTGCGGAAAGGAACGCGAATCCGTACCGTTTCACTGCCCTTCACCAGCACCGTATCCTTCCAGGCGCGATAGGGTTCAGGCTGCCCATTGCGGCTGATGACCTGAAACGGATTGACGTGCAGATGGAAGGGGTGATCCATTAGGTCAGGGTCAACGTTGACTAGTTCCCACTCTTCCACAGTGCCCAGTTTGGCTTCGATATCGATCCGCTTTTCGTCGTAGGGTTTGCCGTTAAACCAAAACTCCATATTCATGCCGTGGCCCATCGTCATCGACAGCTCAATGCGGCGGGTAATGGTTGGTTCAGGTAAAGTTGCCACGGTACCCAACTGTTGGGGTAACGGTAGCGCTGCGACAGAACCGCTATAGGTCAGGGTGGCTAGGGGTTGCGCGTCACCGGAGGAGCTACTGCTACCGTGCATCATGCCGCCCATGCCATGGCCGCCGCCCATCATGCCCATGCCTATACCGTTACGGTTGTAGGGCAGGTTGAGCAGGCGATATGCGCCCGGTTGTTGGTTGCCCTGGACGAGCACTTCGGCCCGTTCGCCAGGAGCCAAAAGGAGTTCCTGAAGTTGTATGGGGGATGCGATCGCACCCCCATCCGTCGCGATCAACTGAAACGGATGCCCCTCAAGCTGCAACCGATAGAAGCGGGAGGCCGACGCATTTAGCAATCGCAGCCGTAGCAAGCCGCCTTGGGGAAGGCTCAAGCTGGGGTTGACCCGACCATTCACTGTGACCAGCGACCCTTCTCGCCCCATCATTAGCGCCATGTGGTTAGGCGCAGGGGGATTGCCAGCCCGGTCAATCTCATAGTCTTTGAGGACAATGAACTCTTCCTGGGCGGCCTTCACTGCCGGGATCTCATCCAAAGCGCCCCGAATAACGAATAGACCCGCCAAGCCACCAAAGAGTTGTTCTGCCGCGTGGTGGTGGTGATGGGGGTGATACCAAAAGGTGCCAGCAGGATGATCGGCAGGAATGGTGAATTCGTAGGCGAAGGTTTCGCCCGGTGCCGTGCTGACAAACACGTTATCGCCTGTGCCCTGGGGGGTGATGTGCAACCCGTGGTAGTGCAAGTTGGTGGGCTGATCGAGCTGGTTGTGCAGCCGAATGCGGACGGTATCGCCAGGGCGGGCTTCTAGCCGGGGGCCGGGGCTTTGGCCGTTGTAGCTGAGTAGGTTAGCGGTGCGATCACCGACCTGTACTGGTCTCACCGCAGCGGTCAAATCGACCTCTAGCAGGCCGTTTTGGCTGGTGTAGAGGGGGGTAGCAGCGGTCGCAGCAAGCCCCTGGGCTAGAGATCGATTCCTGAGCCAGTGGAGGGTTGCCGCACTGCTGACACCAGCGGCTCCGAGGGCGATAAAATGACGACGATCCATAGTCTTTTCCTTTTCCCTGGGGGAGGGTAATGATTGGTTGAAATGCCTGTCAATGCAGCGTGACAGGGGGTGAAATACTTGATGAGTCTATGCTAGAGATTCCAGTGTGCTGGAGTGTCAAGGGGGTGTAGATAAGTTCACAAACAAAACTTCGCGTTCTCTTTTAAGACAAGCTCAAGCGAGATATAAGCCTGTGGGAGGGCGTTAGGTGTCGGATAAGCCTGGCAGAGGGAATGTATCCAGCGTTTTTAACGGATAACCTCTTACATCGCCAGAATTAACCATCACATCTGACGGATAACTGCGGTGTTCAGGGGTGTTATCTGTCAGATATGAAGTTGAATGCATAGTTAGCCCGCTTAGTGACTTTGCCTTAGCAGTGGAGAAATTATCGATATCCTTATTGACCACTGACGTAGAGAGCCGCAACTGGCTTGGTGTGCTATAAACAACTCAGTGACCCAAATCTAAGGTTAAAGCTATTTTTCTTATAGATAAATATCTATGATTTCCTCGACTTTGGCTCTAAGACTAAAGCAATTGGAAGGCAATATTAGCCAGGTCTTACAATTGCTAAATGAGTATGAAAAAGAACTACTCGACGAAGATGATCCTGGCAGAAAAAGCAAGTACCGCCGCCGTATTGAAAGCTTAAAACAGCAGAAAGAAAAATACGAGGAAGAATTTTCAGATCTGCAAGTTCAACTGGAAAGTGAGTACCCAGATCGAGCTCAATCTCTTTCAAGCCAGCTTCAGATAATTGACGACAAAATCGATCTTCTTTTAGAAAGCCAAGAGCACCTTTTTCAGGCGTTAATGGTTCATTTCAGCCCTAAAGAACAGGGCTTTCTCTCTCCTCTTGCGCAAAAATTAGATCAAATTGAACTTATAAAAGCAAAAGCATTTATAGAAGCCATAGATGAAGATCTCATCCCAGAAAAAAACGTATGCTTGATGCTGGAAGAGGCTAGGCAGATGATAAAAGCATCACAGGAAAAAGAGCTAGATTTACCGGAAGAAAATGTAATTATTGCTGAAATAATTAATTCACCAGAAATTGATGTAAAGCACGCATTGAAGGTCTCAATTCCAATTATTCCTTTTATTCTCGCCTATGAAGGAGAATTAGGATTAGGAACTGGAGTCAACCTTAAAGAAGCATGGAAAGGATTAAAGTCGAAGTTTACTAGGGATAATTAGATTGTATGGACTGGCGTGAGGAAAGGAAGTCTAATCTTGAGGAAAGATTGCTAAAAACTGTAAAACTTCTTGGCGAGTGCGAGCAAAGCTTGATTGATGAGAGTGATCCACAAGCTAAAAGCAAACTAAGAACTCAAATTTCTGAACTCAGAGAAGAAATGAAAAACTGCCAACTGGATTTAGAAAGTCTTGAGTCGGCCTCTCATACTCAAAAAAGTTCTGCTTTGGCAATGGCCAATATTGCTTATGATGATATTACATTTGTGATTACAGCGCTTTTGAATCAGAAGCCAAATTCTTTAGATGAGCAAGGTACTTTTAAGCCTACTAATCCTGAAGAAAAAATGTCTAAAAATGATTTGACTCACGAGATCAAATTTGCTTTAAGCATGGGCTTAGCCAAGGCAGGCGAGGTGCGTGACTTTATCGAGAAAAATGCAAAAATCTACTTTCCTGATGTTCCAGAAAGGCTTAAAGCCGCTTTAAGCAATGAATATAAAAAGCTACGTAGCGAAGGCGTTCGAGGAGATGAGTTATTTAATCGTCTTTATGATTTTTCACACCAGAACAATCCGAATCCCTCACGTCAATTGGCAGGCTTAGCAGTTTTATGTTATTTCTTTGAAACTTGCGACGTTTTTGAGCCATGATATTACCTGATAAGTACATTTCAACCAGCAACTCATTGTTAGGTGTTGGTGCTATTCTTATAGAGCATCTGAATCAACCTCGAACAGTAACTTCTCTTTGGAGCGATTTATCAAAAATTTCAGAAGTTGCTACGTTTGAGCGCTTTATTTTAGTGCTTGATCTGCTTTATATGATTGGGGCTATTGAACTAGAGGAAGGTTTGATTTACAAACGTCACCGATGATTAATTCTGTTTTTGCAAATAAAGATTCTTTTAAACCAGTTGAATTCACATGTGGATTCAATTTGATATTGGCTGATCGTACAGATACTTCTAGTTCCAGAGACTCGCGTAACGGTTTAGGAAAATCAACTCTTATTGAAATTATTCATTTTTGTTTGGGTTCGAGTCCACGAAAAGGTACAGGGCTAAGAGTATCAAGCTTGAGAGGATGGTCTTTTGGTCTAAATTTAACTTTGGCAGGGCGCAACGTTATCGTTGAAAGAAGTATTGATGAACCTGCCAAAATTTATTTGCAGGGTGATACTAGCAATTGGGCGATTCAGCCAAGAACAGAAGAAGGTGAGAAGTTCTATAGATTAGAAGAATGGAAAAAGTTGCTTGGATATTTAACTTTTGGCTTACCAATCGATGAAGAAAGACAGTTTACTCCTAATTTTCGTGGGCTGATTTCTTACTTTATTCGTCCGGGAAAAGATGCATTTTCCACACCTTTTGAATTCTTTAGAAAACAACCGGAATGGCAAAAACAAGTTCTTAATACTTTTTTGATAGGGTTTGCTTGGGAAGATGCCAGCGATTTTCAGAAGATTAAAGAAGAGGGGAAACTGTTAGATAATCTTAAGAAGTTGAAGAAGTCTGGTCAAGGTGGCATTTCGATAGGAATCTTGGGTTCACTCGGAGAACTGGAAGCTGCTCGAGTCAGGATCGAGCAACAACTGCAAAGACGCCAGGAAGATTTGAGCAATTTTCGTGTGCATCCCCAGTATAATGAGCTTCAAAAAGAGGCTAACTCTCTTACTTCTGGGATACATGAAATCACAAATGAGAATATATTCAATCGTCAACTTTTGACATTTTATCAATCTAGCGTTGAGCAGGAAAACGAACCAAATCAAAGTGACTTATTTAAAATATATGAGAGTGCTGGCATTGAGCTTCCAGGTTTGGTTGTTCGTCGTCTTGAGGAAGTAGAAGCTTTTCATCATCAGATCATCGAAAATAGGCGGGAATTTCTGCTGACGGAAATTCAGCGTCTTAGGCGAACTATTGCTGATCTAGATCAGTTAATTCAAAGAAAAACCGAGCAACGAGCCGAAAGACTTGAGATTTTACAGACTCATGGTGCTTTGGAAGAATACACTAGACTCCAAGAATTGTATTTGGAAACGCGTTCTAACCTTAACGACATAAATAAGCGTATTGATGAACTAAGAAAAGTGGAAGAAGGAAAAAGTTCTCTTCGGATAGAAAGAGAACTTTTACAGCAAAAAGCACGCCGAGATTATGACGAGAGATACACTCAGGCTGAGCGGGCCATTGCACTATTCAACTCAAATTCACAGGCCCTCTATGATGCTCCAGGGACACTTGCAATAAACGTCGGTTCAAGCGGATTTCAATTTAATGTCGAAATTGAAAGAGATCGTAGTGAGGGAATCGGTAAAATGAAAATCTTTTGCTACGACTTGATGCTTGCTCAATTGTGGGCGCAACGAGAACCATCACCCCACATTCTCATTCACGATAGTACTATTTTTGATGGTGTCGATGAGCGGCAGGTTGCTTTAGCCCTTGAATTGGCAGCCAGAGAATCAGAACGGCTTGGGTTCAAATATATCTGCACCTTCAATTCAGATATGGTTCCGTCAACAGAGTTCTCATCTGAATTTGATTTTGATTCTTTTATAAGGCTCAGGTTAACTGACGATGAGGGCGGAAACCTTCTCGGTATAGACTTCTGATACTGATTCACGAATTCAGCGTACAGGCCAACACTGCGTTAATGCGGACGGCATAGAGGCTGTCGGTAAGGGTTTGAGGTTGCTCGCCGCTGCACAATTTCACCGTTAGAGAAAATCTTAAGCTTCAATACGCCTTGAAAAAGACTTTTTCTGATAGACAATTGCCTATCTTTTAGAGTGAATGTTTTGGCAGTGTATTTTTTCTGCAAGTCATTGGTTTTTCCATGTCTAGCGAAAGGCCTTCATGAAACGCTGCTGCACATTACCGATCGCAACATAGAGCACCGGCACCACAAACAACGTCAGCACCGTCGCCACCAACATGCCGCCAAAGATGGCAGTGCCCAACGATTGCCGACTGGCCGACCCAGCCCCCGTGGCGACCATCAGCGGATAGATGCCCAGCAGGGTCGAAATCGCGGTCATCAAAATCGGGCGCAGACGTTCCTGGGAGGCTTGGACAACGGCTTTGCTGAGGGATAGCCCTTCGTCGCGCAGCTGGTTGGCGAATTCCACAATGAGAATGGCGTTTTTGCTGGCCAGACCAATCAGCATCACCAGCCCCACCTGGCAATACACATCGTTATACAGCCCCCGCATGGATTGAGCGGCCAAAGCACCCAGCACCGCCAGAGGCACCGCCAGCATAATGATCAGCGGATCGACAAAGCTGTTGTACTGCGCCGCCAGCACCAGAAACACAAAGAAGATCCCCAGGCCAAAGATGATGGGCGCTTTGCCGCCCGACTCCAGCTCTTCGAGGGAAATGCCCGACCACTCAAAGCCCAGGTTGGGGGGCAGTACCTCCTGCGCCAGCGTCGCCATCGCCTGCATGGCCTGCCCGGAGCTGGTGCCCGGAGCCGCCGCGCCGTTGATTTCGATGGAACGATGCAGGTTGTAGTGGTTGATAATCTGCGGGCCGGTGGTGCGCGTCACCGTCACCAGGGCGCTGAGGGGAATCATCTCGTTCAGGCGCGATCGCACATACAGTTGCCCAATGCTGTCGGGGTCGGCGCGAAAGGCATCGTCGGCCTGCACGTAGACCCGATAGGTGCGGCCAAAGGCGTTGAAGTCGTTGACGTAGCGGGAACCGAGGTAGGTTTGCAACGTGCTAAAGATGTCTTCGACGGGGACTTGCAGGGCTTCGGCGCGATCGCGGTTCACCTCCACCTGGAGCTGGGGCGCGTTGGCCGTGTAGAGGCTAAACACCCCCTGCAAACCGGGAGTCTGGCTCGCTTTCGCCAAAATTGCCCCCTTCATTTGATCCAGCGCATGGATATCCGAGGTGCTGCTGTCGCGATCTTGAAGCTGGAAGACAAAGCCGCCGACGCTGCCCAGGCTGGGAATGGTGGGCGGGTTCACCGCAATCACAGGAGCTTGGGGAATGCCCATCAGCGGCATCCGCACCCGGTTGATAATGCCCGTCACCGACTGCTCAGGCTGCCGCCGCTCCTGCCAAGCTTTCAGCGGCGCAAACAGGATGCCCCGGTTGGGGGTGTTGCCGTTAAAACCCACACCCCCCATCGCAAAGGTACCCTCCAGTTCCGGCACCGCCAGCAGTCGCTGCTCGGCCTGGGCCACCACCTGCTCGGTGTAGTTGAGGGAGGTGCCGTCTGGCCCCTGCAAAATGCTGATGAAATAGCCCTGGTCTTCTTCGGGCAAAAACGCCTGGGGTACCTGGGTGTAGAGCCATCCCGTTGCCACCAGCAGCCCCACGAAACCGACCAGAACGAGGTTCTGCCATCCCATTAACCACCCCAGGCCCCAGTGGTAGCTGCGCTCTAGCCAGGTCAAAAAGCCGTTGATGCGGCGGTAGATCCAGCCGAGAGCGCCGGTTTGGCGAGGCTGTGCCCGCAGCAGCAGCGCCGAGAGTGCCGGGGTAAGGGTGAGGGCGTTGAAGGTGGAAAGGGCGATCGCAAAGGCAATAGTGAGCGCAAACTGTTTGTAGAGCTGCCCCGCCGTACCGGGGAAAAAGCCCACGGGCACAAACACCGCCATCAGCACCAGCGAGGTGGCAATCACCGCGCCCACCAAGTTCCGCATGGAGGCGATCGCCGCCTGCATGGGCGACATCCCTTCCTTTTGAATCAGGCGGCTGATATCCTCCACAATCACGATGGCGTCATCCACCACCATGCCCGTCGCCAGGGTCAGGCCAAACAGCGTCAGACTGTTGAGGGAAAAGCCAAAGACTTTGACAAAGGCGAAGGTGCCCACCAGCGACACGGGAATTGTGATGGCTGGAATGATCGTGGTGCGCCAGTCTTGCAGAAACACAAAGATCACCAACACCACCAACACCACCGCCTGCAACAGGGTGATAATCACCTCCCGAAACGACGCCTCCACAAACCGCGACGAGTCGTAGGGAATCTCGTAAATCAGCCCTGGGGGAAAGCGTTCCGCCAGCCGCGCCATCTCCGCCTTCACCACCTTGGCAATGGCCAGAGAGTTGCTGCCGGGGGTTTGCAAAATTTGGTACCCCACCGCCGGATGGCCGCTGTAACGGGCAAAGGTGCTGTAGCGCTCGGCCCCAAGTTCTGCCCGCCCCACATCCTTCAGCTTGACCAGATCGCCCGCTGCCCCTGACTTGAGCACCACCTCCTCAAACTCCGCTGGGCTGCTCAACCGTCCCAGGGTTTGCAGATCGATCTGGTAGAGCTGTTCATCATTATTAGGAGGTTGACCGATGCTGCCCACCCCTAGCTGCACATTCTGCTGGCGCAGAGCGGTGATCACATCCTGGGCAGTGAGTTGACGGCTGGCTAAGCGATGGGGGTCGAGCCAGATGCGCATCGCATAGCGCCGCTCACCAAAGGGAACGAGGGTGCCCACGCCAGGAATCCGTCGCAGCGCATCGAGCACATAGAGGTCGGCATAGTTGCTGATGAAGGTGTCGTCGTAGCGATCGTCCTCGCTGTAGAGCGCCATCGCTAGCACAATAGAGCTGGATTGCTTCGACACCTGCACCCCCGTTTGGCGCACCGCCTCCGGCAGTTGGGGTTCTACTTGCAACACCCGGTTTTGCACATCCGAGGCGGCAACATCAATGTCGTACCCCTGGCGAAACGTAACCACAATGGTGCTGGTGCCGTCGTTGCTGCTGGTGGAGCTGATGTAGCGCATTCCGGCCACGCCGTTGATCTGGCGCTCCAGCACGTTGGTCACTGTTTCTTCCACCACCTGGGCGTTGGCTCCGACGGCGTTGGCGGTGACGGTAATCTGCACCGGGCTAATGTCGGGATACTGCTCGATGGGCAGCAGCGGCAGGCTGATCAACCCCACCACCAGGGTAACCAGGGCACAGACAATGGCAAAGACGGGCTTTTTGATAAAGAAATCCGTAAACATAGGATCACCTTTGGATGTAGTGGGAACGTGCCTTCAGTGGTTGGGTGGAAAAAGGATTTACGTAGGGTGTGTCCCCGGCCTTAGGCCAACCCAATGAAGCACCAAAGTGCTCTGCTCTGGCCGAAACGCACCGTTAGCGTCTGAAAATCTCAATTCTGAATAGGGCTGATGGGCACACCGTCCCGCAGCATCAGCACCCCCGTGGTGATCACCACTTCACCGGGCTGTAGCCCCTCGGTCACCTGGTACTGGTTATCTTCTATTTCTCCCAGCTGCACCGACCGCTGACGCGCCACCGTGCCTTCTGGTTCAGACTCCGCCACAAATACAAACGACTCACTACCCAAATGGGTCACGGCACTAGTTGGCACTTGGGTGCCCTGGCGCTGGCTCCAGGTAGTCCTCGCCAGGACAAATTGATCAGCCCGCAGTTTGCCTTCAGCATTGGGCAACAGCGCCTTCACCAGCACGAGTTGAGTCGCAGGGTCAGCATTGGGCGCAACGAACTCAACCTGGCTGGTGCCCAGGGTTTGCCCCTGTCCATCCACCAGTTCCACGGGGCTACCCGGTTGCAGCAGCGACGCCCGCTCCGCCGGAACGGAGAAATTCACCTCCAGGGTGTCGTTCTTGGCCAGCCCGATCAGCGCTGTGCCCGGACTCACCACCTCGCCCACCTTGACGGGAATATCGCCCACCACCCCGGTAAACGGTGCGGTGATTTGAAAATAGGCTAGCTGGGATGCCTGAGCCTGCGTTTGGGCTCGTGCGGCCTGCCAAGATTGCTCGGCCTGGGCAATGGTGGCTTGCTGGGCGCGGATCTGCTCATCCATCGCGTTCAGCTGGGCGCGGGCCACTTCGAGCTGCTGGGCGTACTGGTCGCGCATTTGCCGAGAAACCGCCCCGGCCTCAGCCAGGGTGGCAAAGCGGTCATACTCCTGCTGGGCATACTGCACCTCGGTTAGCTTGGCCACCCGCTGCGCTGCGAGGGCTTGCAACCCAGCCCTCGCATTGGCAATGGTGGACTGGGCCGACTCGGCGGTGGCCGTTGCTCCACTCACCAGGGCTTGTTGTTGCTGCGGATTGATCTCAATCAGTACCGTGCCAGCGGTGACGCGATCGCCCGGTTGTACCCGAATTTGCGCGACCTGCCCCTGTACCTGGGGCCGCAAGAGAACGGACTGGTGCGATCGCAAACTGGCCACAAACGCCGACGTTTCCGCTAGACTCACGGCCTCCACTGTCAAGGTTTGCACGGGCATGGGGGGCTGCTGTGCCTGGGCTACAGGTACCACTTCCTGCTTGTGCCGCCAGCGCCACAGTTCAAAGCCGCCGCCAGTGAGCCAGAGCAGGGCAAAGATGAGCCAAAGGCGCGATCGCCACGGTCGTTTTTTAGGGCTTACCGCTGGCTCTGTCTGAGCCTTAGCGATGGGAAAATCAAAAGCGTCCATAACTGTTTGGAGATAATGGGTCTTCGTCAGGTCAAGCTAAAAAGCTGCCTAAACATCGTCGGGACTGGCCAAATATTGCTGCTCTAACCAAACGCGAACGTCATTAATAGAGAGTGATCGGAACGGCTCGTCGGCCAAGGAGTCTTGAATCATCCACCAGCTCTGACCTGTGCGATCAACGTACTCCCAAACTCGGGGCTCCATTTCCCCAAACAGCGCAAAAGAGAGTTCTCTAGAGGTGCGTGAAAGCCAGCCAAACAATGCTCCAACCGGTGATTTTTGCTTATTGCTTAGGGATGGCTCAATTCATTCCAAATCGCGATGAATATCAGGACTATCAGGCGAAAATTCATACATATTAGACTCCTGTTTGCGGTAGAAATACTCGATAGGGCAGCAGCAGCTTGCACTTAGAAAATCAGCCGATGGGCTCATTTAGTGGTAGTAGCGTTGCTCAAGCCAAATGCGTACCTCATCCTCAGAATCAAAGCGATGGAAATCATGGGTCAAAACCTCATAGACTCTGTAGTAGGTTTTGCCATGCTGGTCGCGGTCTGTGAAAATCTTGAGTTCGCTTGATGGAGTAAATAGCTCAACTATGCCATGCCAGATACGGTGAACGGCTTGCCTAAAACTCCATCTCTTAGGCCTTTCGTCAACCAGCTCAAACCACTCTTGAGCAAAGCCAGAATCTGTGTTAAGTCCGTTGGTGTTAGTGCTCATTAAAAGTTCCTCAACAGGGGTCAAACCAAACATAGGTAAACCATACAGTTTCCAGTCAGATGGAAAGTCAAGAGCTAATTCAAAGAAATTTTTGGCAATAAAAAAGGCCTGCGATCGCAGACCTTTCAACCTAGCTAAAGCTGACAAATAGCCCAGGGCAAACGCATACTCCAATATTTTCGCAGTAAGACCAGCTTTGGGGTGCCTTATCGCGAAAACGTCGGCATCTTACAGGCTGCTGATCGTTGAAACCCTTATTCCTTCGTGGCTCTAAATCAGTATGCGTTTGCCCTGACAAATAGCCCCGTTCAGTAGCCTTTTAGACTCAGGCTAGCTAAGATCCATAGTAAAAACGTTCATGAACCACCTGGCCATCTTGCCATTGTTGTACCGAAACCTGATGGTATGTACGTCGGCCCCATTGACTCGGATTTGTCATCAGTTAGTTGCAAGTGTGAATCTGACATATCCAATACCTTACGCAGGTTTTTAATTCCTGATTAGCTAGGCATAGTCTAACTTTAGAGCTTTCCCCTGACTGGAATGTCAAGAGGAAGTTTTAAAATAAAAAACTGGGCCTCTTGATTAGGCCCAGTGCAGCGTGTATTACTTACTGAGGGAGAGGTAAGTTTACTAGCTTTCGATGATCGGGCAGATGGCTTCATCCGTCTTGGCTACTGTGCTTTGCCACCCAGTCAGAAGCCCAGATAGCTCCTGCCTCAGTAATTGAAGTTGCTGAATTTTTTCTTCGATTTCTATCAGCTTTTCCTCTAGCTTGACTTGGATATGGGAGCAGGGTAAGTCTCCTTGATCGTGCACTTCCAAAAACTCTTTGACTTCGGCTAGGGTGAGGCCAAGGCTCTGGGCGCGCCGGATAAAGCCTAGCCGGGTAAAGACATCTCCCGCAAAAACCCGATAGCCGCCCTCAGTGCGTCCGGCGGTTTTAAGCAAACCAATCTCGTCGTAGTAGCGGATGGTTTTAACGGGTAAGCCGCTTTTCTTAGCGACAGCGCCAATTAGTTTAGGAGGGGCTTCAGTTAGCATCGCTGACCTCATCAAGGATTAAATCTATCCTAAACCCTCCAGTCGTCTAGAGAGTCAAGAGACAATTCTTCGACTTTAGCTCAGCCTCGATTTCTAACTCAACTGTCTTTTTTTTGCCTAGGGTTAGGGCACTGCCCACGTTACCCCTGAATTGATTAAGCACCAAACAACTCAAGCTAAGGGGGCCAGATTTGCCTCCGCAGCCTTTGCAACCGGAGGGCTAGATTTAGTGCAGCAGCGCATTGACTGGCTAGATTTGGTGCAGGTTGTGACAAGACTTGGCTGGTCATTGTTGCCCAACAATGACCAGCCAAGTCTAAGGCCGAGATGAAGATGCTGAGCGCTATGGCCGGAGTAAAGTCTGCCGTGACACTAGGCTCTTTAGGTCCAGGAGAAAAATATTCAGAGGAAGCACTGGCCGTTTTGCTACCGTTCTTAGACCAAGATTCGATGGACTAACCTAATCATGCCTTGACTGAGTGTTGAGCGATAATTGGCAGGGGTGCTTCCTTTCCCTTGTTTACATGCTTTCTCAAGGAAGAATATACCGAGTCAGAATAGACATGACCTCCCCAGGATTAGGGGTAGGTAGAAGCGGGCTCCATATTCCCACTTCGGCATAGCCAAGCCCATAGAGATTATGGATGGTGCTGGTAACACCCTTCGGGGAGCCAATCAGTAGATGGCGTAGCGGCTCTCGCCCAGACGGGACATCTTCTATTGCAATGGGCAAAAGCGGAGAGCGGGGATCCTTTGGATAGCTAGCCGGAGGTTGGGTCATTGTGCTTCACCAGGTGAGGAGTACTAAAGGGTCTTGAGAACACTGAGCGTTCTAACCGTGCCCAACGGACAAAGTCGCTTTAAGACCACGATAGTTTTGAAGTTGCCGTCAGGGCAACAAATCAATGCACAGATGACAACATCTAATCTCGTTTTCGTTTTCGCTTTCGTTCCCAAATCTCCCGGAGGTGGGAGGGTTCATTTTCAAACTGGCTCCAAAGAGCATGAACTTCGGACAGTCGACGCTTATCTGCCTCGGACGGATCGCGACGATGCTCTCCCTGCGAGAACCAGTGGGCCACGGTGCTCTTAGAGCGCCCGCATAATTCCGCTAATTCTTCGTAGGTGACAACCCAGTACTCTAGGAACTCTTCCGGCTCCATTTGTCTCGAAATCCTAGCCTTGTAAGCCCTGAACAGTTCCCAGTGTCGTCTGGTTGGGGTTTTAGCGGCTATCATGGCAAGAACTTGAATATGCACGGGTGACAACTTTTAAGGCCATGATACGTCAACTTAGAACTGATCCGTTAGTTTGCCTTGAGTACATTTGGCTGTCCTCTAGGTCTTTTTGTAGCTCCTGCCGAATGAGGGCAAATCGCTGCACATCTGCCTGGATCAGCCAGGACTCAATCTCGTAAAGCATTTGCCCATTGTCTCGCTGAGTCCGTAACGCGAGAATCGTCTCCGGCAGGTGGTGAGCATCGCCTCTAAACTCGATATTCAGATCGCGCCCCCGCTCCACGATTGTGTAAAACTGCTTACCCTCAAACACCCGCTGCCCCCGAGCTTGGTCGCGGCAAAACCGCTCCAGGAGCAGCACCGCCGTCCCCGCAATCTGCTCCTGGGTCTGGCGGTCAACGGGGATCGGTGTTCTGGGGCGCGGCGAGTTCACGTCAAGTCATTGATGAAGGGATTGAGCCCCGCCATGATGGCGGCATCATCGCCCAAGAACTCCCGCAATGGTTCATCCACCGGCCTTAGGTCAGGCACTGTTTTGATGGATGCTGCTGGGGTAGATGCCATGGAGCTATTGGCTGATGGTAGATGTCGTGGGTATGGCTTAACCAGTGGGAGAGCTGTCTTGGGTAGCGTTATTGAATCATCGAAGACTTCCAGTTCTGGGAGAAACCGCTCCTTGATTTCTAGAATCTGAGTTGTCAACTGCTGAATTGATTGCACAGCCTGCCGCCGAATTTCATCCTGGGGAGCCTGAACCGCTGCCATCGCAAACGGCCCATAGCAGCCATTCAACGCCGATCGCATACGGGCATGGAGGTCATGGCGTGATCGCCCCCGGCAGTAGCCAATCACCGCTACATCCAGCTCATCTCGGCTGGAGTATTGAATTCGGGCCTTCATTTCTGACGATTGGGTCATTCCTCTAATTCCTTGTCTCGGTTGTCTTGGGATGTCCGGGATGTTAATGAGCCTGGGTTGGCTTGGCGCTGTACATAAAGGTCTTGAACAACCCATAGACATCGGCCCAACGGACGCTGGTAATCAAGTCGGGTTCCGCCGTGCCATCTTGGCCTCGCAGTACGTCGGTCATTTCCTGTCGCAGGGTCTCGGCCCAGGTGATCTGCTGGGTAAGCCCTCGCTGGTCGAAAAACTGTTCCAGTTCTGGCCGAATAAAGTAGGCGGCACCCCCGCCGACAATTACATCAACCTCAGCCGAGGGCAGCCACTCCACCAAAAACTGGTTCACTCGATCCAGATAAAACTCCCGAGCGTAGCTACAGGCTCGGGTCAGATCGAGGGCTTCCTTGCGGCCTGGGACGTGGAAGGTGGGATGCTCCTGCAAAACCGCTTCCAGCAGAGCCGGGTCATCTGGGGCGACACCTGGCAGTTCGGTGGCACACTGCTTTAGATATTCCACAAACCCTGGTCCCTGGGAGGTGCTGTTGGTTTCCTGGGGCGTGCTGCCCTTCTCGAAGGTGAGGATAGAGAGATTGCGGTGGCCAAACATCAGAACGACAACGGTGGAGTCGCGAATCCCTATCCCAGCCCTGGCTAACTGCAACCCCTTGGCCAGATAAAGCCCTGCCCCCTCTGGCTGCATCTCGATGCGCTCTAACTGTCCAAACATAGATCGACCCCGAAAGCTGAAGTCAGAAATGGCCCCCAGGATCTGGGCCTTCAGCTCCTTGCGGTCTTGCCAGTATTCTTCCAACGGCAGCAGCAGACCTAGCTGAGCGGTGAACTCACACCCTGAGCTATCAGATTGCTGAGCTTTGAAAGTCTTCTCAGCGATCGCGCCTAGGGTGGCCAGAATTTTGTAGACGGCGCGATCGCGCTTGGGCAGGGCAAGACCCGAGTCACCTTTTTGGGCGATCGCCAACGCTCCAATGGCATAGGCACTATTGCCCACCATCACATAGGCACTGTCCTCGGGCTCCTGGCTGGTCAGCCCACCCAGCATCAGCCGGTCGAGCCGAGCGGGGTTCAACCGAGCCACCTGGGGGTCGAGGTGTAGCAGGTAAGGCTGGCCCTGCCAGTAGAGACACTTGGTGGCAGAGCTGCCCATGTCGATGTAGGTCTGGATGATTTGGGTCATAGTTTTGAATGCCAATGACAGCGTTTAATCAACAGCTTGAGAAGCGAAGAATGTCTTCCAGTTTGTTGATCGATATCTGTATTCTGAGTTGTCGTTTTTATTCACGACTTAATAACGACTGAATTGTTATCTTCAGTAAAATCCATCATGACTTTGATGGCCGATGAATTTCATTCACGACTTGATAACGACTTGTCAATCCAGAATCCAAGACAAGCCTGGAATCACCCAATCATTCACGACTTGATAACGACTTATTCACGACTTCTCCTTTTTTAGGATGCAGATTCCAATCAATAGATTGATGAATAAAAACAAAGTTTGCAGCTCTCTGAGCTGAGCAGAACTGGTATTTTCTGTGAGCTAAAACAGAGATTATTGCCCCTGTATTCTCCCCAGGGAATGCCCCAGCAAAAGCCTGATGGGCTGCCCTGGGGGCTACGCCACTCCACTGCGTTTCGTAGCTCCGCGTTTCACACACCACGCCCAGCCCTGGGCCAGGGAGTTGCCGAAACCCAGCAATATCAGGGGTTCCAGGTATGGGAGCCAATGATCGGTCGTTTACGAATCACTGACGAATTCACGGAAAAGCTCATGGGTAAAGGATTTAGCGTCTCGCTGCCCCTCGAAGAGGCGGCGATCGTCGAAAAAGAGGCCAATCGGCTGGGTCTGCCCGCCGCCAGCATCATTCGCCTGATGATGCGCGATGGTCAGCAGCGCCGCGAACTAGAGCGGCAGGTGGATGACCTGAAGGCTCGGATGGAGCTGCTGCAAGTGCAGTTTCAGGGACTCCAGATTTTGCTAGAGACCATCGCCCTGGAGCAGGCCAATGCTCGGGGGCCGCAGGCGCTGGAAAATCGCAAGGCGCTGATTCAGGAAATCCGCAAGCGACAGGGCTTGGTAGAGGGATAGGAGGTCAGTCATGCTCAGCCTGACGGTGATCAGCGCCAACCAGGGCGAAACCTACTACACCGCCGAGAACTACTACACCAACGAAGAGAACCAGGCCCACTCCGGTTGGTGGGGTCAGGGGGCCAAGAGCCTGGGACTAGCGGGCCAGGTGCAGGGGGGCGACTTCAAGAATCTGCTCCATGGCTCCCATCCCCAGGGGCACCAAACCCTATCGGGTCGAAAGATCGATCCGGAGCGCCATCGAGCCGGGCTGGACTTGACCTTTAGTGCGCCCAAGAGCATCAGTCTGGCGGCTCTGGTTGAGGGAAATAAAGCAATAGAGCAGGCCCATCGCACCGCTGTCACTCGCACTCTGGCCATCATCGAGGAGCGCTATGCCCAAACGCGGGTGCGGACGCCAGAGGGACGGCAGGCTATTGGTACAGGCAACCTGATCG
This sequence comes from Nodosilinea sp. LEGE 06152, assembly GCF_015207525.1. Taxonomy (GTDB): domain Bacteria; phylum Cyanobacteriota; class Cyanobacteriia; order Phormidesmidales; family Phormidesmidaceae; genus Nodosilinea. Next base: position 304,302 of record NZ_JADEWR010000003.1, on the reverse strand, counting down.
TCGCCCAGTTCCAACACGACACTTCCCGCGAGAAGGATCCACAGCTGCATACCCATTGCGTCGTGATCAATGCCACGCAGTTGGACAATGATCGCTGGCAATCGCTCCACAACGACATTCTCTTCAAGCAGCAAAAGCTGCTGGGGATGATTTACCAGAACGAGTTGGCGGTGGAGGTACAGCGCCTGGGCTATGGCATTGAGCCCAGAGCCAACGGCCAGCTTGAACTCCGGGGGTACCGACCCGACGACCTCCAGACCTTCTCCAAACGGCGGGAGCAGGTTCTGGCGGCGGTGGAGGAGAACGCCACAGCCCAGGAGCGAGAACTGGCCACCTTGATGACGCGGGCACCCAAGGGCAAGGAAATTCCTCGCGAAGAGCTGCAAGCTTACTGGCAGCAGCAGGCTCAGGCGCTGAAGCTGGAACACCCTCAACCCCAGCTGATGGACTGGCAGAGCCAGCCGAAGCGGGCCACCCAAGCTGGGCTGACCCACTGCGCTGAGCGGGAGGCGGTGTTCCAGCGCGAGCAGGTGGAACGGTTTGCCCTGGAAAACCATCTGGGGCAGCAGTGCTTTGATGACGTGCAACAGACCTTGGACACCGATCCGGAGGTGATTCACACCCATGACCAGCGGCTGACCACCCAGACAGCGGTGTTGCGGGAGCTGGAGACCATTCGCACGGTGTTGGATGGCCGGGGAGATGTGGGGAGTATTGCTTCTCCAGACCTAGTGGAAGCACATCTGCGCGATCAGGGGTTGACCGAGGGGCAGGTGAAGGGGGTGATGTTGGCGGTCACTACCCGCGATCGCTTCATCGCCTGGCAGGGGATAGCCGGGGCGGGGAAGAGCTACGCCCTAAATCAGTTTCGTCAGATTGCGGAGTCCCAGGGCTACACCGTGCGGGGCTTTGCCCCGAGTGCAGAGGCGGCAAAGTCGTTGGGTGACTCGGCCCAGATTCAGCTGGTGGAAACGGTGGCGGCGTTGCTGTGTGCTCAACCGGTGGAACCCAATCCGTCTCAGCCCGAAGTCTGGGTGGTAGACGAAGCGGGGCTCTTGAGTGCAAAGGATGCGCTGGCCCTGGTGACCAAGGCCCAGGCGCAGCAGGCCCGAGTGGTTTTGGTGGGAGATACCCGGCAGCTGTCGGCAGTGGAGGCGGGGAACCCGTTCAAAAGTTTGCAGCAGGCGGGGATGGCGACGGCCTACCTCACCCAGTCCTTGCGGCAGAAGAACCAGCAGATCAAAGCAGGGGTTGACCTGATTGCTGCTGGGGAGATTGCGGCGGGGGTGCGGCAGTTGAAGCCGTACATTCAGCAGGTGAGTAGTCAGGAGGCGAGGGCAGCGGCGATCGCCCGCGACTATCTGGCCCTGACCCCAGACGAGCGCAAGAAGACTTTGCTCTTGGCAGGCACCAACCAGGAGCGGTTAGCGATCACCCAGCTAGTGCGAGATGGTCTAAAAGCAGAAGGAACCCTCGGCCAGAGTTTGACGGTGAAGAGGCTGAAAGCGAGGGATTTGACGGACACCCAGGCGGGCTATGCCCACCATTTTCAGCCGGGGAATGTGCTGATCCCCCAGGCCAGCTATAAGCGGCTGGGGTTGGAGAAGGGGCAGCACTACGAGGTGCTGGCGACGAATAGCCACAGCAATGAGCTGATGCTGCGGGGGCAATCTGGGGCAGCGTTACAGGTGGATCCAGCGCAGATTAAGCGGAAGTCGGTTTATGAGGTGGAGGAGATGGAGATTGCAGTAGGCGATTGCCTGCGGTGGACGCGCAATGACCATGCCTTGGGGCGACGCAATGGCCAGGAGTTTGAGGTTGTGGGTTTGGAGGAGGGGCAGGTGATGATTCGCTGGGGGCGAGGGGAGTTGGGATGCTTCGAGAGTTCGGAGCTGGCGCATCTGGACTATGCGGTGGTCAGTACCACCTATGCAGCCCAGGGTAAGTCGGCGGAGCGGGTGATTGGGGCGTTGGATCGCTATGTGGGGCGGGAGAGCTTTTATGTGGCGGTGAGCCGGGTGAAGCGGGAGCTGCGGCTATATGCCTCGGAGGATTTGGATCGACTGATTGAACGGGTGGAGCGATCTAGGGCGAAGGAAAACCCTGGAGAGGTTACGGGTATTAATAGTGGCCGCTCTCAGCCCGCTGATTTGCCACTACCGACCAATTTGAACAATTTAGTTGCTATGGCCAGTCAACAGGCAAACCTGTCTCACACAAGGCATGACAACCGTTCCAACCGACAAGATAGAGGCGTTGAACGATAGGGAATTGGCCGAAGTTATCAGTCAGCCTCAAAAATCTGGCTTGCTTTCAGAGTGAGATCTGGAAACTCGACTGAGGCAATGGCCCTCTGCAACCCAAATACTCCGACCTCTTGATAGGTCTCACCGGCTAGCGACAGCACCATGACGGTTTGGGCTACGGGGTCAACTAGCCAGTACTCTGGCACTCTAAGGGCTGCGTACTGAGCCCGTTTGGAGACATAATCGCGGTCTCGATTGGTTTTGCCAGGGCTGACAATCTCAACTACCAAGCGAGGGGGTGGCATATCGCGGGTGATGGTTAACCGCCTCTGGGTCAGCTCCAGATGCTCAGGGCGGAGAACCACCAGGTCGGGGTAGCGGTTGGCCGCATCGCTCGGTTGCAAGACTGGCACTTGTAGTTCTAACGCATGGATTTTGATTAACCGCAGGGGAGCGACGTTGGCCGCGACCAGCAGAAATTGCAGGTAATTAGCCAGCCAATTATTCGGTTCTGACTCAGGTGGCAATTCGACTAACTCTCCACGCACTAATTCAAAACGCCCTTCTAGCGGCGTCTCATCACTGTAGGCAAGATACTCCTCAAAGGAAGCGTGCTTTACCTTAGCCTGGGTCATAGCCTTTATCCCCGCAGACGTTGCTCTCATCCTAGCGTGCTGCATGGCTTTACCTAATCCATGGACTGCCCTGCCTACCCCTTGCATAAAAAGCTTTTAGTTAACCTGGCCCAAACTACCCAATCCTCAAAGATCCAGGTCAACCTATGGCAGACGTTCATGGCCTGCTTAACAGAGAAACAATGTAGATTCAGCGCTCCTGACCTTGACGAGAAATCGCTGGAGCCGTTGCACAAGGACGATGGCGTTGCTGAAGCCGCAACATCTCAGCCTGAAACCGCTTCAGATCAACCACAGTCAGGTTTTCCAAGGTGACAGTATCACCCTGGGCTTGCAAAATAGCGCCCCGGTCACGGGCCTCTATAGTCAGCTGCGCCCCCTTGGCAGCTATTCGATAAATTTGCCCCTGCACCCAAACTTTGGGATCTACCGTCGAGCGCTCACCAGTTACCTTTCCTCGCTCTGTCTGATGGGCATAAGCCAGAATTTCTCGGGCCTGGTGTACAAACGTTTGAATCTGAGTCGCTGAGATTGCAGGCTGATGGACTGCTGAAGTATGGATGACTGCGTCTCGCTTCTTTTGAGGTTTGCCCCCATTCAGAATGTGATGGTTCCTCCTGGCAGTAGTCTGGATAGACTGCTTCGTATTGCTAGGACACAGCTCTTGATATACCCCTCGGTCTAGCTTCCATACGCGCTTCCAAGCGCTGATCTCACCCCCCGTAAAAACCGCCGCCGGGGTGCAACTGCCCGGATCAACAACACTCTCCATAATTCTCTCCACCCGCTCAGCGTCAATCCCCAAAGCAGCCCCCGCCGCTCGCGCCAACTCCTCGGCATTGCCGCTAATCGGCACTCGGTTCTGGGCAGCCCAGTTCTCCCAGCCATAGAATTCACGCATGGCAAAGGTCAGCGAGTGCGATCGCGATTCTAATGGACTATCCCCATGCAGCACCGCCTGGGCCTTCGCTGCGGCCAGATCCTCCAGCCGCAAGACTCCCGGTTGGGCAGGCTGCGACTGAATTAGGGGGCGAGCCTGACGGGATGGCCTCTGCTCTCTTCGACCACTCACCGGGTACAGCCCGATCGCATCCAACCGCTCTACCCAAACCGGCGGTACCCGCTGCATATTGACATAGGCTTTGCCAGTTGGGCCAATCGTGGGAGCCAGCACCGTGAAGCGCCCCTGGCCCAGAGCCTCCCCCATGTGCTGGCCACCCACCCCATCCAGCGAGAAATTGGTAAACGTCTTTTCGTGAGCCTGCACTGCCAGCCGCCAGCCGCCGCTGTGAGTGCGCTCGATAAAAGTTTGCCGTAAGAGCGGGTACTGGCTCAGCCAATTGGCGATCCGCTGGTCGCAGGCCTGCTGCGACTCAAATTGCTTCACATCCACATCGACCCAAACGATGTTGTGCCAGCCGCCCAGGGTGCCAATGCCGTTGTCAGGGTGGGCAAACCAGGTCTGAAGCTCAGCCTGAGTCGGCAACCGATTCTGATACTGGGTATGCCTGATGAGATGGGGAATTCCACGGCTGTCCACATAGCTAGGATTCTTGCCGGTAAAGGCAGGCACCAGAGCCCCGTCTTTGTCGCGCTTCAGGCTGCCATCGAGATCGCGGGCCGGGTAACGAGTCGGGTCTTGGGCTGGGGCAACGGGCAGCGGTGGTAGCCCCTGCACCCGGAGCCAGTCAAACGTGGTGCGAAGGGCTGGGTTCATCGACTTGGCCTGCTGGGGTTTGAAAGATCCATTCCATGGGATGGACAGCACCCGTGACCAGTTCCAGACGGTTGACTGTGAGCTGCTGGTTCACCAGGGCATAGACCAATACCCCATCCCAAAACATCTCTAAGCGGTCAGGTTCGCGTTCCGCCGTCCACTCTACATCGAGCTGTATCTCATCGCCCTCCACATGCACAGCCTTTTGCCCATCACACAAAATCACGATGGACTGGGGGCGGTAGTCGGCGGGTAAGGGGGCCAGGGTCATCATCGTTCAAGTCCTGCTGAAGTCGGGGTGGGAACACGGTCTGATTCTAGGCGCTGCACAAATCGCTGAAACCGCTGGCAGTCTTCAGCCGTCACCACCGTGCGTTGAATTTTCCCCTGGGCCATTTCCAGAATGGTCTGGGGTTGGGGTGTCACCCGGCGGACGGTCAGCCGGTCGGCGGTCTGCTTCAGTTCATAGACTTTGCCGCGAAACTGGGTGTGAGGGCCTCGGGTCTGCCCGATCACCGACAGGATTTTTTTAGAAGCCTGGGCCACGTATTCCCCCCGCTGCTGCAACGCCTGATATTGAACCAGGTCTTGAGCCATCGCCTGCTGTAGGTTTGGCGCGAGGCCAAGACCGTTACCATTAGCCTGTTTGGCTGAGAGGCCCAACTGCTTGATCTGTTCCAGGTGTAACGGATCATGGCCCAAGTCGCGGGCAGCGCGGTACCAGTCCCGCAAAGTCTCTAAAGCTGGCCCTGGCAAGGGTTCTGATGCCTTGGGCGCTGCATCGTTGGCCTGTTGCCCCTGGTCAGCTACCGCTGGAACCGTGGGGCCAGATAAAGGGGGTGTCGGCGGATCTACGGCCACTTCTGACAATGGCGCGGTTGGCTGATGGTCTTCCACTGGAGCAGTCCAGGCTGGATCGGCAGCATGGCTCTCCCGATGGCCATTTTGGTGCGCCCCGTTGAACGGGGCGAGGTCAAATAGGCTTTGTACCTGGAATTCAGGTTCTTCAACCGCTGCTGCTGAAGCCTGGGGCGGGGGAATGGGTTCAACAGGAATTGGGGCAGGTTCTTTTAGGGTTGGTTCGGTCGGCTGGTGGGGGTGAAGGGCGATCACCCCCTCTCCCTCCGCAATCACCACCTCCCCCTGCCGGGTCAACCTGTCCAAGTACTTGTGCAAACTCCCCACCGGGAACCCTGCCACTCGTACCCGTCCGAGTTCCTTCACCCCAGATTCCATGCTGGTGCCAATCATCTCCAGATGCTCGATCAAGGGCCGAGCCCCGTCAAAAAACGCCTCATAAAACCGCTGATCTGGCGACTTCACCAGCACGATCGCATCTGGATACTGGTCTTTTACTTCCAGATACTGCCGCATGTCGCTGGGCATCTGCGATCGCTCATCCTCCGGTTCCTGTGGGGACACTTCGGGCTCCGCCTGGGCCTGTAGCTGAGCCTGGGCTGCTTCTGCAAACCCCTGCTGCACAATATTTTTGGAGAAAACTTGGGCAAAGGCACGATCGGGCAATCGCGACTCCCCACCCCGCAGACTCTGTACCGCCGTCTCCTTAAACTCGATATGCCCCTCCCCCCGCACCCGAAACACCATCTCCGAGTCAATAAACATATCGCCGTTCTGGGTCAGGTAGTGGGTCAGATACAGCTCATCGCCCTGCCGCTCTACCACCAGTGGAATAAACGGTTCGTTCTCGATCCGCAGGTGAAATTCTTGGGAGGTCATTACCTCCTGCTCAATCCCAGCATTCCTCAAAAACCGCAAAATTCGCTTCTCCAGTTGGCCCATCGGGGGCGGATTGGGTACACCTGGGGACACTGCATTTTCTGGTGGTCGAATCGGAGTTATGGGCTCTATGGGATTTGGCTTTGGCTGACTTGCGATCGCAGGCGCAACCGGCTGAGAAACAATTGGGGGCTTAACCGCTTCTACCTCCACCTTCTCCAGTGTTGGCAGCGATACCCCCATCAACTGCCGCGCCGCCTCCTTAAACTCAAACGCCGCCAGGGTATAGTTCCGCTGGTGCATCACTACTCCCAACATCCGCTCCAGCCGTTCTGGGGGGATGACGACTTCCATGCGATCGGCTACTGAATAGAAATCCGACCCCGCCGCCGAGATCAGATCCTCATCCAGGTAATAGCGCCCCCCCGACTCCTTGGACTTCGGCGCTTGCAGAATGAACCCGTCCCCCGCCTGCTGAGGCTTCAGCAGCAACAGCTCATCGAGGGTTTTCACCGTTCCCTGCCGGTTGGTCAAATCGGTCAAGAACCGAAACACCTGCTGCGGCTCCTTAAACGCCACCGGCTCCTTGGTCAGCTCCGACTCAATATCGAAGCCCTTCGGCATAATCAGCCCCTGGCAGACCTCGCCCTGGTAGTCGGTGTAGTTCACCAGCTTGCCGTTGGAGTATTTCTCAAACGCCTTGATCAGGTTCCCCGTGAAGATCTGCCGGTTGACCCGCCCCGCCTCCTGTTGCATGTCGAACAGGGAATAGACGCTGTTGCCAAACCAATCTTCGGTCTGAACCGTGGCATCGATCGCCCCCGCCCGCCCGGTGTTGAATTTCGACAAGGGCACCGTAATCTGTCGAGCCGAATCCGCGACGAGAATCCTGAGCTTCCAGCGGTTCGGTGCTGCCGGGCTCCCAGATCGCTTCTTAGCGTCGGCCCCAGCAACTACGCCATAGAGAATGGTCTTGCTAGCTGGTGTCACCAGCCGCAGCGGTGTGCCGGGCACAAAGGTTTCCAACACGCCAGAGACATGCGTGAGCTGCTGTTCAATGCGGTTATTCAGTTTCTCAATCGCCTTGCTATCTTGCTTTTGGGCCACTGCCGCCTGCCGATACTGGTTCGTCTGCGTTTCCAACTCGGTAATTGTCGCCGCCACCTGCTGTCTGGCCCGCACAGCCAGAGCATCTGAATCATGAGCGTCTACCGCAGACACTTCAGGGAGTTCCACCGATTCCCGCACCACATTAATCGCCTGAAGCTGAGTCAGCGGTTTACTCTCACTTTTGGCCTCTACCAGTTCCAGATACACCGGCCCCGTGAACTCGCTCGCCGTCTCGCTGTCATCGGCCATCACCTCCATCCGCGCCAGGGGACGAGCCTCCAAATCCAGCTGATCCGCTTCCAGAATGTTCTCCCCCATCGCCCGCGCCTGATCCACCAGGTCGCGGTACTCCGATTCGATCAGGCTGTAGACCGCTTCTTGTTCAGCAATGGGCAACAGCGGAATCCGCCCGGTCACCTTCTTGATCAGAGCAATATCCGAGGCATCGTTCCCGATTTGAGCAGCGGGGAAATCTAGCTTGGCATTGAGGTCTGGGTCATCCGCCAGCAGTTCCGTCACTACCTGCTCCCCGTAGGGGTTCATGAAATCCACCACGGTGTTCAGCGAGATATCCGTTTCCCGTGCCGCTGTGGTGTTGGCATTCAGGCTCGCCATCTTGCGACAGAGGATCGCCCCCGGTCGCTTTTCGGCTGGAAGGTCACCCATCAATAAGGTGTAGGCAGGCAGCGCTACCTGCCCGGTACGATGCACCCGACCCAGCATCTGCATAAACACATTGATGTCTCGTTCCGCCTGGGCCACAATCATGTGCCGAGGCCGCTGGTCAGCAAACTTCTCCGAGGCGTGGAGCGAGATGCCAGTCGAGCCCGAGCAGTTGAGCAGAATGACATCCGCATCCCCGGCGTTGAACTTGGCTACCGCATCGATCCTGCCCTTGGCTGTCTTTTCCTCCCCCAGTCGCACCTTGTAGGCCATAGCGCCATCAGCCCCGTACTCGATGCCCGCCTTGCGCCCGGTGACTTCGGTAACCCGGTAGCCAGATCGCTCCAACTGCTGCTCGATGTAGTCGATGGGGCTGATGGGAATGCCGCTGAAGTCAGACTCGCGGATGCAATCCAGGGCTTCCTCATAGGCCAGAACGGCATCGCTGCCCAGTTGATCATCGCTGAGGCGTAGCCGAGTAGAGTGGCCACGGTAGTCAGTCACCACCACATCTCTGGATCGCTCCAGATACCGCTCCAGCAGATCCCCAAAGGAAAGACTCATGGCATCCCCAGGGTTCAAATTTTGGGACTCCGCATAGTCCTCGATGAAGCTGCCCATAGTGTTGGCCACTGTGATCACGGGCTTCTCACCTCGGTTCAGGGCTGCAATCGCCTCCTCCACCGTCGCATCTGCCTTTTGGGCCAGCAGCCCCTGCTCAATGCAGTTGTGCATCAACGAGGTGAAGTTGGTACTCCTGGCTCCCACCTCGCCAATTGCCCCATCCTGCCCCAAGGCCTTCGCTTCCGCCTTCGCCTCATTACTGATCGCTTTCACCGCCTTCTGCTTGGCCCGGTCAAAATCCTTAATGGCCCGCATCGCCGCCGAGAAGTCATCGGCCACCTCCCGATCCACCGGCACCGTCTTGGCTTGAAATGAGATGCCCTCATAGGAGCGCTCGCGGCGCAGCATCTGCCCCGAGGCCACAAACTTGCTGGCGACAATCTGTTGAAGCGGCACCCCACCCCGAGTCAGAATGTTCTCCAGCGCCGTCATGCTGCTGACGCCCAGACGCAGGTCAGTGCGCCGGGCATACAAATCCATCACATCGGCCCGTTTGGCATAGGTGGCTGACGAGTAGAACACCCCCGAGGACAGGTCGATCAACTCCCGCACAAAGTCAGCCCGATCCGGTGGCCCCGCTTCTTTCCATCCGCCCTTGCTGCCCCCCGCCTGGTGGGCCTCATCAAGGATCAAGATGGCGTTAGGAGCCATGCGTCTGAGGAACGTCCGCCGCAGCGGTTCTTTCTTTCCTACCGTCTGGAGTTGGCTGTAGGTGGTAAACACAGCGCTGTAACGGCCCAGGTTCCCCCGTTGAATCATCGACTGCATTTCCGTCTGTTGCTTCGCCGCCCCGGCAGTCTTCAGCGCCGCGCCATTAGCCAGCGGAATCTCAGTGCCGCTATCAGTAATGAAGGGCATAAACCGCCTCATCCCAATGTCCCCCACATCCCGCATCATATCGGCATAAAGCGGTTTGTCCTTGGTGATGAACAGCGCAATCTTCCCCTGCTGCTGGGCATAGCGCATGATGCTGGCGCAGATGCGGCCCTTGCCGATGCCGGTCTGGTCACCCGTGATGAACCCGGCCCCCCGCTCGATATTGCTGATCGCCAGAGCTGAGGCATCGACCTGCTCAGCGCTGAAGTAGCCGTGCAGTTCAGAAACAGAACCATAACCCAGCCGGGTGGCCAGGTACTCATCAATGTCGCCGTGCTGCTGCTCAAAGCACTCCAGCGCTTGCTGGGCCGCACTGGCCATATTGAAGGGAATCAGGGTCTGAGTCGAAAAGCCTTTGCTTTTGGGCACATAGGCCACCTGCCGGGGCTGGACATCATAAGTGTCTGCCGACGGGGCCACAGCCTCGCCGGTTGCAAGAGGAGTATTCATGGTGGTTTCTGGATGAAGGGCTATAGGCTTAGTTCGTTCAGCCACGCCTCTAGCGTGGTTTCGTCGTGTAGGCTCAGCCAGTCCAGGTAATCCGGGTAGCTGGGGGTTACGGGCGTTACCGGAAAGATCCCCCCGTAGTGGCCCAGTCGTTCCTGAAACCGCCAGTTGCTCCGAATCAAGGTCTCCGCCCACTGCTGCCGCCAATACTCCAGGGCGAAGTCCGGCTCCTCGTCCGGCTCCAGTATCGGAATCTCCTGAGCCCAGTCCAATTCGCTGAGGGTCGTGGCCAGCCCTTTTTGCGTCTCGATTTGGGAGGTTTCCGAGACCGAGTCCTGAATCATTCTGTCCAGCCGGGTTTGCATCAGCTGCAGGTAAGTCGCTTCGCTCAGATGTTCTAGCGCTGGTGGCACCTTGACGATAAATAGCGTTCCCATGCCCTCCAGTGTCCAGAGGTTGGAAAAGTTGGGGTACTTGCTGGTCATGAACGGGTACGTCCAGGGTGAAACGGGCATGGTGGATAGGTTCATGGGGAATCAACTCCTTAAGTTCAGCAAACGATTTGTAGATAACCGGGACATCAGCGGCAGGTAACGGGCGTTCAGACCGTCCTCGGCCTTCAATCACAATCAAATCAATCGGAAAACCCGCGCCCTGTTTTCGGTACAGGTCACCCCAGATAGAAATGTGTTGGGTAACGGCGTACTGCTGGTACAGGGCATAAAAGAAGCCTCGACTTTCCAGGCTGTTGTAGCGCTCAGACCGGAGCTCTTCGTCTGCCCCTAGCTTGCCACCCAGGATCAGAACGGCGCGACCATCGTCTTTCATCGCTCCTAAAGCTTGAAACGAGATCGCCTGGTCAATCTGAGTCGTCCCCCGCAGATTGCCGGGCAACCTGAATCGCTTACGCTGCCCCTGCGCGTCCCGCACCGCGCCAAAGGGTGGGTTAGCAATCACCACATCGTGCAGGCGTTCTGGCTGATACTCCGCTGCGTCCCACTCCGTGACGCGGTACCCCTGAGCCCGCAGGTCAGCGGCGCGATCTGGATTGAGTTCATTGACGGTCACCTGGGTGGGGTCAGTTCCCACCAGCAATGCGCCATGTCCGGCAGAGGGTTCGTAGACGGTGGTGTCTGGGGTAATGCCCGCCAGGGTAGAGGCCAAAAACGCAATAGAAATGGGCGTGCTGTAGGCCTGCTGCAACACGCTGGTGGAGGAACGAACATTGAGGGCTGGCTGGCGGTTGTGCAACTCGACCAGCTGCTCATAGGCATCGAGGGAAGTGGCCGAGGCTTGAAGAATCCCCTGGGCCGCTCGCACCACCGCCCCCTCCACCGCTTCATCCACCTGCTTGGCCAGCGCTGTGCCGGGGTTGACCGGTGTGCCCAACACCAGCGCCGCCTGTTGTCGGGCGGCGGTAATTGTCGTAAACCCTTCACCCCCCAGAAAATGGGCGGTGAAGTGGTTCACGAGCTGCTGTTGGGAATCTTCTACCATTCCTACTCACCCATGGCCATGCCGACAGCGCGGCTGCGTTGTTGGCTGTTCAGGGGCGTCACTGTCGCCGGTTGGTGCCGCTGTAAATCCTGGCTGAGTTCCCGGTCAATAAAGCGGAAGTAAGCCACATCCTTAGACGTGAGATCAGACTTGATTTTGCCGTTGTCGATGCTGAGAATCTGACCCCTCTCACCCGCTTGAATTTTCAGGCTGTTGGGGGTCTCCTCAATCCGGTACTGGCTACCCCCTTGAAAGACCCGCTTGCCCTGCACGTTGGGGCGGCTGCCAGTGACATCCAGCAGTTTACGGGCGGTTTTCGCTAGGGCCAGGGCAGTGAGATCGCGGGTGATGCCCATGTCCCCGGCTGGCGCGAGGTTACCCAGTTGCCGTACCCGCATGGGAGGCTCTGGGGACAGACCATCAATCCCCTGAATTTGGATCTGCTGGCGGGCTTTCATGAAGTCGGCCTCTTGTGATGCCACCATGTCGTTTTTGAGGATGTCCAGCCCCCAGCGGGTTTTGCGAGCCGTCATCAACTCGATACCGTCGCGGTCTGAGACAGTGACCATACGGCCCTTAGAGCTGACTACGTAGTTTTCCGCCACGTAGAAGCCTCGACCAGGGCTATAGGCGGTGCCGTATTTCTGGAGCAAATCCACCGCTGTAGAGGCGACCTGCCGACTGCGGATATTCGCCGCCAGAGCCACCACCCGTTCAGTCAATTGCTGGGACGAGCGCTGCATCACCCGAGTGGTTTGCTGCATCCATTTCTGGGTGGCTTTTTCGACCACCTGCTGGTTCTGGCGCTCCATCACGTCGAGGATGGAGACCACCTTGGGTGAGGCCATAGCCAGAGGCTGAGCTGCAACTCGGGTGGGTGCAGGCTGACTTGCAGATGGTTGTTGCTCTGGCACTACAGCCGTCACAAGGGCCGGAATGTCCTTGGCTGTGGCAATCTCGGGTTCTGCTTCCGCTTTGACCGGGGACAAAGGCGGTGGGATTGGGGCCACAGTATCGTCTGCCCGTTGCGGAGCCGAATCTGTTGGCCCTTGGACGACAGCAGGATGAGATACTTCCGCCTGGTTAGCCGAGTCAGGCTCCAGCCGGTTGGTCTCAACAGCCCCCTTGCTCATCCGGTAAACCAGCTCATCTCCAGCCTTGATATTGATCGTCCCTTTGGCCCCGGTAGTCACCTCAGCCCCCGATTGCGGAGGCGCATCTACTGCGGCCTGGAGCAACTTTAGCGTATTGGCATTGAGCTTGTTGATAGGGTCTTTATCGACATAGCCTTCGCGGTAGACAATCTCGCGGCCCATCTTGATCTCGATAGGCTCAGCAACAGCTTGGGGCAGATCCACGGCATCCTCGGGCTGAGAATCCTGTGCTTCAGTTTCCGGGTCTTGCTCCTTTTGCCGAGCCGCCTGAAGCCGCTCGCGCAGCATCTGGATAAAGGCCTGTACAGCCTCGGCGGTTGATTGAGCCGTGGCCGCTGCCATTTCGCTAGAGGCCAGGGTGGTGTGAGCATAATCCTGCTCGATTTGTTTGGCTTCTCCGGGATTAACTACGGCTTGCATGGTTCCTCCTTTAAGGGGTCTAGTCCTTCTAACTCCATCAGGGGCATGATTGTGATGCGGTTAATCACCTCCAGCCCTTGAACCGAAAAGTAGGCGGTGTCACCATCGATCAGCCACTCCACCAGGGTTGGCGTATAGTCAATATCCACATCGGCGCACTGGGCCTGAATCCGGCCATCCCGCCAGTGAAACACCGTCACATCGTCGTACAGCAACTCAATCTCGCGAGGCACATAGTCAGCACCCAGGGGCGGCTGATCTAGCTCCAACGCCAGATCAGCGGCGATGTTGGGGTAAGCCAGTAGGGCAGTGACCGTATCGACGGGCAGCTTTGCCCGCAGGGTCTGCGCCAGCATGAGATCGGGGGATTGAATCGTTGTTGTCATCGGGTTTCTCCTAAAGCAAACTGCTGTATTTATCGATGAGGCCAGCGGGGTCAGGGTAGGCCGAGTTGACCGGGGCCTGGGGCTCCGGCAGCATCGCTTCCACCATCTGTCGTCGTTTTTCCAAATCAGCGGCAGTAGGCATCCGCTGAGGGCTGCGGCGCACCAAGCGAGTGTGGATTTTGGCCCACAGAGCTTCGCTGCCCTCGCTGGCTTGAACATCGGCCTTGGGAATCTTGATCGCCTGCTGGATGGGAATGGCGGCTTCCCCACGGGAGGTAAAGCCGGGATTGATCAAGATGCATTTACCCGGCGGTAGGCGGAGAAACTGGCTGGGTTCAAACAGCTTGCGGGTGCGCTCTTGATCAGAGATGGTGGTGCTGGATTTGCCACCGCCCCGATTGCGCGATTTTTGCTTGTGCTGGATTTCTTCGTCTCCCAGAAAGTCTGAGAACATGCGGGCCGCTTCGTATTCCTGGGGGTTGAAGACCGCCTTGGTGGCACAGGCTCCCAAGATGGCGCGAGCCAGTTCACGACCGTAGGTTTTCTCCAGCTGCACCAGGTTTTGAAAGCCGAGAATGACCGCTAGACCGTCTTCCCGGTTTTCGTTCAGCCACTGCACCAGGGTGGGTAAGTAAAGAGTAGGCAGTTCGTCGATCGCCACAATCAGCGGATCTTGCCGCCGCTGGGCCACATTGCGGGTGACCAGCATGTGCAGCACCGTGGCTACCAATGGCCCCACTACGTCTCGCCGCTCCCGATCCATCCCCAGAATCAGCAACTGCTTGCCGGTCAGGTCTAAGGGTATGGAGGTTTGGCCGCAGAAGGCCCCCAGTACCCCTTCTTTCATGAAGCGGGTAAAGGTCTCGCTGGCGCTGCCCACGATGCCGCTAGCGGTTTTCTCGGCATCCTTGACCCCGATGAGCTGGTTGAAAGACACCCGAATCCAGCTGTTCATGCCTTGAGCTGCCGCCACCCGATTGCCCAGGTTGGTCAGCCCGAGTACTGCCTGGGCAGTCATGATGTCGGGGTACGGGGTGGACTTAGCGAGCATCAGCAGGGCTTCTGTCAGTTGGTCCCCGGCGGCAGCAAAGAAGCCATCCTCGCTGCTCTGGGTCATCAGCCGAAAGTTTTTGTTCAGCACCGTGGCGATTTGCCGCGCCATCTCGGCATCGGACTCGCTGCGGAGGAAGTCGATGGGGTTGCACACCTCAGACTCGGGAAAGCCGGGGGCCAGCACTCGCACGTCGTAACCCAGCTTGGCGGCATAGGCGGCATGGCGAGCACTTTGGGTCGGGTACTTAAAGTCGTACATAGCCACCGGTAGACCCTGGTCGAGAGCGGAGCGAATCAGCGGGTCAATGACGCTGAAGGTTTTGCCGGAGCCTGGCCCACCACAAACGGCGATGCCCCGCTGAAGGTCGGGCAGGTATAGAGACCGGGCATCTTGCTTGCGGGTAGGCTTGCCGATATAGAGCGAAACTGCGTTGCGTTTGCGTTCCTGAATCTGTCGCACCGCTCGTTTGCGGGCAGCAGATTTCTCGGGACTTCCACCAAAGCGGCTGGTGGCGAGCTTACCTTTCTTGCCTTGGCTCATGAGGGAGAAGGCGGCAATTAGCACGGCACAGCCCAGCAAGGTGAGCCCTTGGCGAGACTGGAGTGAGGTCACCAGCTGAGAAATTGACTGGGTGGAGGTGGAATTCACCTGCCCCAGAATTGAGGGGGTTTCGGTGTAGTAACGCATCAGCGCAGCACCTCATAATTATTAGGGGGTAGTTCAATGCCCAGCTGCTCTAGCGCCCAGAGGTATTCCTCAGGAAACTGACTGCGGGTACCTTCAGGGGCTGCCGTCAGATACTCGGTCAACTGCTGCTGATAGGCGTCGCGTCCGCCCTGTTCTTGCAGCACTTGGGTGTAGCGCTGAAGGGCTAACTCGCGGGCTAAGTTCAGGGGAATGTAGTGACTCAGCACCGGGTCATCCTCCGGTAGTAGTGACCGGCAGGCAGATTGAGCATCCAGGTAAATCAGCACTTCCTGGTAGGTCTCGCCTTCACCAGCCCCGATTAGGAGGTAGCTGCCGGAGGCTGCTTCAACCAGGCCCCAGAGTTTGGTGGCTTGGGTCTGGGGGGGCAGGCAATCGTAGACCGCCTCTGGAATGGGGTCTGATGCCCGAGCCAGATTGAGGCCCACGACAGAGATTAGACCGACAAGCAGGAGACAGAGGCCTGCTAAACCAGCAAAGACAGTACGGTTAAGTCTCATTGCTAAACTCCTCAACTGAGATAGTTCATAGGGTTTTGGGGCTGGCCGTTCTGACGCACCTCAAAGTGCAAATGCGGCCCCTTTGACCAGCCGGTACTGTTGGCACGACCAACCGGATCGCCTTGGGCGATGATGTCGCCCGCTTGCACAAAAAAGCCTTGTAGATGGGCGTAGTAGCTCTCTAAGCCATTGCCGTGATTGACAATGACGAGCCTGCCGTAGCCGCTGGTGAGGGAGCCGCTGATGCCCGCGAAGGTGACCTGCCCGCCGTCAGCCGCTCGAATGACGGTGCCGGTGGGAGTGCCAAAATCGGTGCCGCTATGAAGGCGGCGATCGCCGTGAATTGGGTGAGTGCGATAGCCAAAGCTACTGGTGACGCCATAGCCCGGTGCGGGGTGAATGAATCGTCCAGTAGCAGTCCCTGGAGAGCCTGAAGCTCTGGCGACAGGGGCTGGGTTGGGTTTAGGTTCGCCGGTCTGCGGGTCAATTCCTTTTGCCGTAGCGGCGGCGGCTGAATCGGTGGTCGAAAGACCTTCCTTGATTTGACCCAAGAAGACCATGCCCTCTTCCTGCACCGGCAGCCAGGGAATGGGGCCGATGAAATAGGGAGTGCAGCCCAAGTCCACAAACAGGTTGCGGACACACATGCGAAAATACAGCCCGGTTTCAGCGGTGCCGGAGGCCTCATCGGTCTCTAACACCGCCACCTTGAACGCATTGCCAAAGGGATGGCGACCCGTGGGTTCAACCCCGCCATTGGCGGCGGCCAAGGCCCCACGACCGCCGCGCACCTGTTGGTACTTGCCCGAGACCCACTGGGTGCCTTCTACCAGCGTGGGCTGCCCGATTTCCAGGTGGGCGCAGTCAGCGTCACAGGGCACATTGAACCCTTCCACATAGCTACCGCTGATGGTGTTGGTGCGATCGCCCTCCGCCGGGCCAAACACCACATCCACCTGGCCCACTACCACGCCCTGCTCCACGATGGGGTTGGGGAAGTTGGCGAAGGGGACATCGGCGAGACCGGGCACCTGATCGATGACGGACTGCTGCCAGTCGCGGAATCTTTCCAGCGGGGCCTCTATCAACCCCGGAATATCGGCTAGTCCGTACTGCTCCAGGTTGAGGTCTCCCAGGCTGAGCGACGCCAGAGCCTGATTTTGGAGCGCCTCGGCGATCGCAGTTTGCGGGTCTACTTCTCCCTTCAGCAGATCGGCGATCGGGGCCACGGACTCCACCGGACGGTTGGCTAGATCGGGCAGCGCCTGCACCAAATCCCCTAGGGTTTGCCAGGCCACCAGGGCAAAATCCGCCAGCCTCAGGGCAGGCCAATCCAGCCCCACCACAGCGGCAATCTCGTACAGCGAGAACTGCTGGAGCTGAAAGCTCTCCTGAAAATCGCCTAGCTGCATGTACTGATCAGCGGTTTGACCGGCCTGCCAGACCCGCGACGGGTCGTAGCCCAGCAGACGGATCAGATCCGCTGGAGCCTCAAACGAGCCAGACTCTAGCACCGCTGGCAGGGTGCGTAGGGTGATCTGTACCCAGTCGGGCTTGGTGCCTAAGATCTGATCCTGAATCACCGGCACTGGCGACCCCGGCTGGAGGCTGGAGTAGGCCGGTTGCACTCGCCAGCTGTGGAGCGCGATCGCCAAAATTAGAACAAGAATCCCGATCACAGGCCGCCATGGCCGCCTGCGCCTAAACAAGTATGAGGTCATGGCTTTCACCTGAGTGGAGAAACTAGAGAGCAGTAGAGTTCAAAGGCGGGTCGTCGCGAGCATTGGCACCCCACTGCGCCAGGCGGGTGATCACTTCAGAGGAAACCCCAGCCTGCGCTGCGGCAGCAGGTGCGGCCAAGCCACCCTGGGCCAGCCGCAAAAAGGTTTGTAGCCGGTTCCACAAGTCCTGGTCGGGAGCGATCAGTCCTCTGGATTCAGCTACCTGAAGCCCTCGGCGCACATCCCCTGGCCCCAGCAGCGGATGAATGGGGGAGGTGGGGTTAACCACGACGGTGTGGTAGTCGGGCTCGCCCGTACCGAAGGCGATGCGGAATTCGTAGAGGCGGCGATCACCCCCAGTCGTCTCGGTGATCACCGTCAGCAGCGTGCCGCTGGCCCTGGGCAAATTCTCAAAAGCCAGCCCCTGAATCCGTCTCAGATGAACCACCGAGGGACGACCCGAGATACAGCCGGATTCAGCAGCGGTGGGGCAAAGCGGCTGATCAAAATCCAGGGCGACTCGGGACGGATCATCGATCCACACCCGCACGATGCTTTCGTTCGTCGGGATAAAGCTCAGGTTGGTGCCATAGCCGGGCCGAAGGTGAATAACGGGGGCCTGACTGCCAGTTAATCCTTGGGCATGGCTGGCAGAAACGGAATAGGCTGACTGAGCTTGGGCGGGGTGGGATGAGATACTTGCAAGAGAAAGTGTCCCGGCCACAATCCAGGGAGTCCAAGGTGTTTTCATAGCGCCACAGTTTGATTCACGTACAGTTCGACCTCAGTGCCGGTTGGCAAATACCAGACGACAGGGCGATTCAAGATTTCATCCAGTGCCGCCTGATTGCGTGCTTCCATCTGCCCCGATAGCTGTTCAAACGCGCCTTCGAGAATTCCAGCCAGAAGGTTGGGCTCTCCAGTGTCCTGGGTGATCGCGCTACCTCCGGCAGCAGTAATGACCGAGGAGGTTTTGGGCCGATTGACTAACCCTGCCGCCCGAGATAACCCGGCCATGGCCGCCATCGTGGCATCCATACGAGCGATGTCCATGCCTGGGTCGTCGTACTTTTGAGCGATCAGGGGGGTGCCCTCTACCCCTCGCAGTTGAACGGCTCCAGCGGACAGCGGAATCTCCTGACCCGCCTGAATGAACGAGACTACCGCCAGCTGCACCAGGCCGCTGTCCGCTACCGATGTCACCTGTGCCACCAGCGAAGTTTCTGCCGGTAAGCCGATCTCTCCATTAGCGGTCAGCAAGGGTTCGGTCAGCTGCACCACAAACTGAGGGCTGTCTGTCTCCGCCGCCCAGATCAACGGCGTCTCTAGTACAGCTGGGGCCTGGGTTCCAGTCAGCAGCAGAGGCGATGTCGGGGGCAATGCCACTGGCTGGCCCTGGAGAATGGCCGCTTCTTCGGCATGGTTGATGTCACGGGGTAAGGGTAGGGTGCTGACTTGAGCCACTGACGTTGGAGCCTCTGGGACTAGCGGTGCAGAGGGTTCCTGCGGTAAGGAACTGCTCTGCCCGTAACTCCCCAAATGGGACAGCGCTAGCCATCGTTCCGTTGGATCAACGACAGGTTGGGCCATCGGTTGGGATGCGACGGGACGGGCTGAAACAGCGGGGGAGACGGGTGCTGGTCGAGGCGGCAGCGGTGTCGGGGTGGGCCGCGCTGCAACAGGCTGGGGTTGTCGTGACGGGGGTGGAGGCGCAGGAGAAAATTCAGGGGTTTCTCTGGCCGTTGGCGCTTCCGGTTGAGCCGTAGGCTCTTCATTGGCCAAGGCCTCCAGTTCAGCCTGCTGCCGCCCCATCGCTAAATCGGTCAGCAGTTGGCCCCGGTCATCGGTGGTAATCACCTCCTCTCCCTCGACCATGGGTTCTGGAAAATCGGCTTGCACCTCTTCAGCCGGTGGAGAGTCATTCTTCATCACCCCGCTGGTGAACACGGCTAAAACCCCGATCACCAGACCCGTCCCAGCCGCGACAACACCCAGCTTTGTGAAGGGGTTAGCCGCCAGGGATAGTTTGGGCTTGTGAGAAGTTAGTGCCTGCCCGTCAATATCCTCAGCATCCAGAAGGGGTTCTGTCTCCAGAGTGGTAGCAGGTGCAACTGGATAATCAGCCGCCTGTTCTTCAGTTGCGGCAGGTTCTGGCAGGTGGAGTCCGACCAGGTCAGCCATCTCTTGGTCATCCCACAGATTATTGGGTGTCGTCATCACAAGTCCTCCCGTTCAAGTTCACGGATGGCATAAATTTGCAGGCCGGTTTGGCGAATGCTGTAGATGGCCTGCTCCAGCGGGGTATCGCCATCGGGCACGGCTGGCGCGGTGACGGCCTCGACAAACACCTCCCGGTTAAAGGGAATGGCTTGGCCCAGGGCATTGGCGTCGTTAAAGACATAGAGATGGGCCACCACCGCCACCTTCCAGCGGCCTTCCCCAACCACCTCAGGGCTGCCGACGTGGTTGATCACCATCACCACCTGACTCGTACCGGTGAAGACCCCCGGTGGAGTCAATTCGGCCACCCGCTTCAAAAAGTCTTGGCGGAAGTCTTCGGAAAAGGCAAAGCTAGCCTGCCAACTAGCGGTGGCAATATTGCGTCTGCCCCGTTCCACCTCAATCGGTAGGCCAGGGTCGGCCCTAAGCTGGTTGGCCTCTTCTGCCGTGGTCGCAGGCAGGCTGCCGCTCCAGTTGAACATCAGCACCAGGGTGTCGTTGACGAAGCGCCGGATCGTGTCTGGGGTGCGCTCCCGAGAGCCCATGGTGCCGACTCGAATGGCCTGCCCATCCTGCATTTGCACCAGGGTGGGGGCATCCTGTCTGCTGAGACGGCTTAGGGCACCGGCCTGAAGAAACAAGACCACCAGCATCACCAGCTGCAACCCCACGCTGCCCAAGACAAATAGGGGTAGGTAGTTTGTGTTGCGTTTCTCAATCAACTGCACCATGGGGTGTTTCCTTGTGAGTGAGGGATGAAGTCAGCGACGCACGCGATAGGCTCGACGACGAGCCGAGTAGCCAGGGGCACGGGCAATACCACCCATGGCTCCCGTCCCCGCAATCACCCCGGCGGTACTGGTCAAAGCTCCAAAGACCGTCATGCCACCGCCGGATGCCAGCGCTAGAGAGAGAATGGGAGCCAGCAGGCCCAAAAAGAAGGGGGCAATCAATGGGTGAGAATCCCCGGCATTGAGCACCGCTAGAGAGACCAGGCCCGAGAGGATGTTGAAGCTGAGTTTGGCTATGGCCAAAGAAAAGAACCCCGTCAGCCAGGCGAACAGCGGTTTGGCCCCCACCGGCAGTAACGAGCCACCCACGGCCAGCGGCCCCAGGGTAGCGGTCAGCAACAGCGAGGCTTCAATCAGCCACTGAAAGGCAATATGCAGCGCCATCAAAAGACCTCGGGTCACGGTCTGAAAGCCCGAACCCATCAGCGCCCCTCCGAACCTAAGGCCCGAATCGAGGGGATTGTCCCCAGCCTGAGCCGACTCCAACGCACGGGACAGGGCATTGGGATTGCCGGTTCTGGCACGGTAGTCTTCGATAAACTCTCGGGCTTCAATCGCCGCTAGTTCAATGCAATTCGCCCGCTCTTCGGGGTTTTGCAGTTCATAGCACTGGTTGCGGCGCTGGATTATGGTATGCTCCACCGAGCCCTCTAAGACCGCCGCCTGATAGGCCTCTTGCAGGCGGATATCAGCCGCCGTGTAGGACAAGACATCCTGGTTGACCTGGTTGATGTAGTTGCGGATGTCTAAAGTAATGGCCGCCAGGCGATCGCCATTATTAGAGAGCAGCACAATCACCAGCAGCGGCCAGATGAAGTCAGCGTAAGCCCGGCTACTTTCCCCTTCCACCATCTGCCGTGTCCATTGGGTCATAAACAGGAGCAGGGTAGCCACGGCAAATAAGACCCCCACCCGAGCCAGGGCAAAGTAAAGACCCCCCTGAAGCACGCTCTCCCAGAGCTGGTTCCAGCTTTCAGCCACGGCTTCAGACGCGACAGCGCCGCCCTCAATGATGTCGGCAGTGTCGCGGGGTAACTGGGCGATGGGTGAGACGGGCCAATTCAGCAGCATGGGAGTTCACATCTAAATTGACGTCATGACTGACAGACGTCTAGAACAAACGGGCCTGAGCGCTAATTTGCAGGGTGTCGAGGGCATTGCCCAACTCTTGGAGGCGACGGGCACGGGCCTCTTGATCCAGGTTCTGCGACATGTTGGCCAGGTTGAGGTTGGTCAACTGAGCGTCCTGGCGAGATTGCAGCAGTTCTGACTGCACCGCCCCCAGAATCTCTGACTGACGCGCATTTTGCTGCGCCATCTGTTTGATCGCCGCCTGGGTAGAGACAGCAGTCTGGGCTGAATCGGCGTGCTGCTGCACCTGGCCAATGGTGTCCTCAATCCAGGTGATTTTGTCGCGGGTGGCGGCTTGTCCGCTCTGGCCCAGCACCGCATCGACCTGGGCGCGGGTGAGCTGCCGATCCACTTCGTTGGCAGTTTCAATGCCTGCATAGATGCTGTCGGACTGAGCTAGATCACCCTCCAGGATGGTCGCCAGTTCCGTCGAGATTTCAGAACGTACCCGATTGGGGTCAACCAGGCCCAGATCCCCCAGGGCGTTTTGGATCACGCCCTCTAAATCACCGGGCAGCGGCGTGAGCAGGCCAGAGAGGGTTTGCTCGATGTAGGTTTTGCTGGTCTCGAAGGCCTGGCGGAAAATGCTGAAGATATCGGTGAACGTGGTATCGACCTGTGAGGCGGCGGCAGGTCTCATGGGTGCCACCAGCAGGGTGGTAGCCAGGATGGGGATTAGGGCAACGCGAAAGCGATGGTTCATGAATGACCTCCAGTAGGCAGCGAATTGAGCGGAAACAGGGGAACTTCAGGATGAGGATTGCGCTCGGCGAACCAGCGCTCGGTGATCACCGATAGGGGTTCACCCGACTGAATTGAGAGCACCAGCAGCCGGGCAAATTCCGCCAGGCCTGTGAAGGTATCGGGGGCGTGGCGCAGCACCAGGTCTCGGGTCGTCTGCTCATCAGGGTTATTGGCTACCGCAGCGAGCTGGGCAAAGGCGGGATAGTAGCGGCAGTAGGTGTAGAGGCCGTTGTTATCAAGTAGCCACTGACTGTAAATCCCCTCCCGTTTGGGAAAGAAGCTCTCGCTGGCGTTGCGGCTGATGACAGCCTTGGGATATTTGAGAATGCGCTCAAAGCTATCCACCGCCATGGGCTGAATGCGACCAATCAGCCGAGTGGTCAGGTTTTGAAAGATCTTGGCGCTGGCGGGAGATTTATGGACAGTATCGGGATCTTGAGCCGAGATAATTACCCGGATTCCAGCCTTGGCCCCGTTGGCGCAGAGTCGGCCAATCAAGGCTCCAATTTCATCAAACTCAAACAGGATGGGGGCTTCATCAATAAAGAAGATGGACGCCGGGGCTTCCAGGGCTCGCCGCAGAGCAGCGGCATAGGCGGAAAGGGCCAGCACAGCGGCATCTTCTTCGTTGGATAGATTCCGCAGGGCAAAAACCAGCAGTTGGGCATCGGTGGGAAAGCTGGAGGGAGCAGAGATCGCTCGTCCCACCCGGCTGGAGAGCCAAAACCTGAGCCGTAGATCGATCATGTCCAGAGCCTTCGCGATATTGCCGCCCACCTGGTTCAGATCCAGCTTTTCTGGGGTGCAGAAGTCGAGAAAGTCAGCCAGGGTGGGCATCTGTGCCCAGGCCGTTGAGCCTAAGCGCCCTTCCATCGCCTCCAGGTAGCGTCGCTGAATCGGGGCGTCGGCAAAGAAGGCATTGAGCGCCAGCACCAGAATCGAGCGAATGGTCTGGGTCATCACCGAGCTATTGGCTCCCGAGCCCACAATCATGGTCAGTAGGGCCGACTCCAGGAACGACTGAAAGTCGTCGAGACGTTCTTTGCGCTCGTCACCCGGCAGGTGACGCAAGTCGGGCAGCTCGAAAAGGTTGTTGGATTCGCGGGAGATGTCGAAGTAGGCCCCGCCCACCAGCTGGGTGTAGTCGGTGAAGGTGGAGGAGCCATCGGGCTTGGGAAAATCAAGCGCCACCACCGGAAATCGGTGGGCCAGCGCTTGAGTCAAAATGCCAGAGACCAGTACTGACTTCCCGGCTCGGGTGGTGGCAAACAGGCCCAGGTTCTGGTGTTGGTTGAACAGATCCAGGTGGATGGGTTGCCCGCCTTCCTCGGCAATCAGTTCAAAGCCGCTCCTATCGCAGGGCTGGGTCACGACCAGCGGCATCAGCCCCGGTGCTTCGCCCGTGAGGTAGAGCTGCCGTCGCCCAAAGGGAGTCGCCATCAAGGCTTCCCAGACAATGGGTAACGTCTGAAGCCACACTTTCCAGGCGTAGTCTTGCTCGCGCTCTACCCAGGCCGGGCGGCGAAAGCAGCTCTGAATATAGCGGCAGGCTTCATCCAGCTGCTCCAGATCCGGGCGATGCACCAGGAACACAACAGCCGTGTGAATGGGTAGGGCACCCTCAAAGAGTTCCTCCTGGGCCTCAATCGAGCGCTTCATTTTCAGCTCAGCGGCCACATCCACCGAGTGACTGTCTTCAGCTAACGTAGCCGTCAGGTTTGACTGCTTCAGCATCCGCTGCACGGTGGTTTTTACCAGGGTTTCGTTGGCCCGAGTCAGCTGGCAGAAGATTTCGGTATCGGCCACCGTCTCGCGGGAGAGGATCTCCCACAGGTAGCGCAGTTGAGCCGCCTCACTGGCCCAGCCTCCCGGCTTTTCGAGAAAAGTTAGCGGGGCCGCATACTGGCCCTTGACCTTGACCCAGGTTTTCCCAGCAGTGGGCACCCCCGCCCGCGTTAGCAGTGTGGTGCTGTGAATGTCGGAGTTGACCTGCTCGTGCAGACCGTCTCCATCCAGGATGATCAGCTGGGGAATGTCGATGGGGTCACTGGCGTTAAAACGGTTCCACAGCAGCGTCCACAGATCACCTTCACCCAGGGGTTTGACCGAGAGCCCCATCTTGGTTGAGAGCACCTGCTCCCAGAGCAAAAAGCCGTCGGTAAAGGCCTTCGTGATCACCGTTTGCAGGCGCTGGTTCTTGGCCTGGCGCAGCTCACCCGTAAACGACTTCCAGAGGGTTTCGCCCCTGCTGATCACCTTCTCGATAATGTCCTGGGCTCCTTCGGCACCGCTCTGGACGGTGTAGGTGACGTACAGCCGCAGAAACTTGGGTTTGCGCAGGCCTTGTTGGGTGAGTTGTTGGACTCGGGCGCGTTCAGCGGTAAGCAGGAACTTGAGGGCAGCGCTGGGGGCACCGCTAGATAATTGAGCTAGATCCTGCTGTCGCTTACAGTCCGCCGAAAACGACCCCAGATGAATCGTTAGCCGCTCACCGTTGGGCAGATCCTTAAGCCCCGATTCCAGCTGGTCAAAGACGATCTCCACCTGCTCATCGGTCAATGTGTTGTGGATGCCCCGGCAGTCGAAGCCAAACACAAAGCAGAGGTGCTCGCGGTTCTTGCCCTTCGTGAGAACGTAGGCTCCAACCTGTCGCCCCCGCAGCTCGATCCGCACCATAGCGGCGAGATTGAGTGCATCTTCAAAGGGCGTCAACGTGCTGACGAACTGGCTGCCGAGCTTGAGTCGGTGTTTGCCAATGGTCTGTTTCATCGTAGGTAAACCTCAGATATCGGGCATAGCCGCGACTCCAAGTGGGAGTCGGCACAAATTTTGCGGTGAACTTCCAGCTCTGCCCCCCGGTGAGAATCCACCAGGTAGACATGCCCCAGGCGGCAATGAAACCTATGGAAATCCAGCTGAGGCTGAACCCGCGACCCAGCAGGTAAGACGCCCCCATGATGCAGAACCAGGGAATGATCTGGTCGGCTGGAATGGGGCCTAGCCGGGGTTGCGCCCCCAGAATGGAGTTAACGGGACGAAATTTAGATGCCATAAGTCGCTAGCAGTGCTGAAAGGACGGTGTAGAGCTGCACCCTCGATCTGAATGGCCACACGGCGACAACTAGCCAGTGATTAGCGACGTCAGCACATCGCCAGCGGTGACGGCGATAATGATAATCAGCGGCGTGCGGGCAATCGTTTGCCAATCTTCGTCGTTGCGAGCGCTGTTGATCACCCGCACCAGCGAGATGCCGACGTAGAGCAGAAACAGGCCCCGCAGCACGTTAAACACCAGGGGAATGGCGTCGCCAGCCGCCGTACCAAAGTTGGTGGTCATCCAGGTTTCAGCATCGCCGAAGAACTGGGCCTGGGCAGGGTAGGCCAGCAGGGTAACCAGCCAGAGCAACCCCAATCCCAGGAGCCGCGCAGCCTTTCGCTTGAAACCCTGGGCTTTAGAAACCCGCCTGGATAGGGAACGGGAGGGTGTTATGTCCTGCCTACAGGCAAGGCCTGTAAACCCTGCCACGGCCAGCATCATGAGTAAGGCGGGGCCGTGGATGAGGACGTCTAGAGCAATGCACTGGAACGCTACGAGTAATAGCGGCAGGTCTGGAAGAGGATTCATCCGGCTCACCAGACGTTCCATCAGCGGAAAAATGTAGAGAGTTTTCATGGCTCAAATGAATTGAGTCTGACTGATGATTGAAGTCTCCTGAAATCAGTCAGATGACATGACTCGCGTGCTCACCAATGAGTGAAGTATTCAACTCGAATTACGTAAAGATTTGATCAATATAGCAATATTTTTCAACGGTGGGGAAATGAGAAACTAAATTGCGAATTCAGGCTTAGACAGCTCGAATCCATGCCTAAAGCCTATACAAGACAGCGAATATCGTGCCTTATCCTGTAATCTTGCGTGATGTTAATCAAGCTATTGACCAGTCTATGTATATTTTCAAGGCAGGAACACTTTTTATACTTAAGTCATACATAATTCCCATCACTTGAAAGTATTACTGCTACTTATAAACGCGATTATCTAAACGCAAGAACTCTATAGTTGCAATCGAAATTGATCTATAAAAAATGTCAAAAGCGACGTTTTGCCATGTTGATTAGTTCCCTTTCTCCACAGGAATTTTCAACTTAACCGTCAAGTTTTAACGGACAAAATCACATGGCAACTAATTTACAGACACAAAAATAAACGTATTGACGTCAATACGTCTTGATGCCTATTGTCTCACGAGCTTAGATGACGGCCAGATCGCTGGTGGGTCATGGCATGTCGAGATAGGCAGAGGCTAAGTGTTGTACGGGGAGTGAAACACGGCTATGAAGACGGTAAGTTGTTTGTCGCTCTCTGGGGGGCAAGGGAAAACGTCGGTCTCGCTGCTGCTAGGGCAGCTCTTGGCACACCGGGGCCAGAAGGTGCTGATGGTGGATGCCGATCCGCAGGCGAATCTCACCTTTTATCTAGGCCATGACGTTCAGGCAAATGAACCCACCCTGCTGGAGGTGCTGAAGGGCCAGGTGGAAACAGCCGATGGGATCTATCCGCTGGCGACGGCGAATCTGTTTCTAATTCCGGCTGATGAGGGGCTGCACAAAGCCCAGGAATACTTGGCCACCATTGGGATGGGGGCGTTGGCCTTGCGCCATGCCCTCGAAGCAGTGGAGGAGTTGTTTGACGTTTGCATTATCGACTCGCCGCCCCAGCGCACCCAGATTTGCCTGTCAGTGGTGGGGGCCTCGGAATGGGTGCTAATTCCAGCGGAGGCCTCAACCAAGGGGGTAAATTCACTACTGTGCAGCCTAGAACTGCTGGAGGAAATGGGGCGCATACGGGCGTTTAAGGGCCAGGTGCTGGGGGTGTTGCCGTTTCGCGATAAGTGGTTTGGCCGGTCGCAGGCAACGGATAGCCGAGAGGCCATAGCGGCCATGCAGCAGGTGGTTGGGGCTATCCCGGTGCTGCCGTCAATTGTGGAGAGTGAGCGCTACAAGCAGGCGATTCGGCAGGGGCAGCGGCTGTCAGAGATTGGGTACGAGGAGTTGGAATTTCCGCTGCACAGGGTGATTGAGGCGTTAGAGCAGGGGCAAGGGAATGGCTGAGGATGCGCTGGAACGGCTGATGCAGCGGCAGCGCCCGAGTGTGCCACCTCGTCCTGATGGGTTGGGGGCAGAGTTACCTGTGAAGTCTCCTCAACAGGTAGCAGTGGGGGGCAATGGGTCGGGATATAGTGACTCTAGCGAGTCTACAGGTGTTGACGTCAGTATGTCTGTTAGCCAAGATGATGAGGCGGAGTTGCCACAGCTAGTGCGGACAACGACCCGGTTGGAGGAAGAGATTGATACGGCCCTGCGCCACCTCTGTATGGATGAGAAGATCACCAAGGAGGTATGGTTTGAGGCGGCGTACCTCTACCTGATAGAGCACCCGAAGGCGATGCAAGCGGTGAATGGAGTGGCGAAGGAGCGCTACCAGCGCCGGAAGCGGGCGGCGGATTTGAGGAAGCTGGAGACGATGCAGAAGCGATTGAGGGGTTAGACGATTGCGTCGGAGCTTACTAAGCGAACGAATTGGGGTCAAGCAAGCATGATGATTTTAGAGTTCAGGATTTTGATTACCCCTGAGCAGGGGGAGGTGTTTAGTCTGCTGAGGCGCGATCGGCAAATAGGTTAACTGAGATTGACTCCCCCTAATTCATGGAGAATCTGGGGATTTTGCATAAAAAGTTTCTTTTGATGGCGAGATCGAGTCTCCAAGCACTCTCACCAGAACATAAATCTTCCATAATAGTCGTACACACTGTTGCAAATTTGGAGATTATCTTGCTTAAGAAGCTATGACAGACGTCTAAAGTGCGTGTTAATTACGCAAGAATATTATGAATACTCTAATTACAGGTCATTGTTCAGCTATCTCAACAAGTTTAGAACTTAGAACCGGAGCAATCCTAAATTGACAAGATCAATTGCATTTTTCTGATTCAGGATTGAATGGACTGAACTAAATATCACGGCAAGTTAAAGCTCTAACGTTCAAGGAAGAGAAGTGATCAATCATTGCTGCTAGTTAAGCTTTTGATTTTTTGTACCAGGTGCAGAACGCACCAAAGGAAAACTAATGAAAACAAAGAGTGATGAACTTTATGAAAAATTACATCATGGAAGACCTGCCTTTTTGTTTTTGGGGCAACGTTACTTATCACTAGAAACAGGACGGGATCCACTGCTTGCAGAAATCATTAGGAAGTATGGAGATGGTGTCAATGAACCTGAAAATTATTGGCAGATGCTTGGCAGCAGTGCTTATGAATCCCCAGAATCTGCTTTAGCTTGGATGCAGGAAAGATGTAACCGATTTCCCAAGCCCGAATGGTTAGAAATCGTTGCCAGTTTTCCTTGGAGTGGCGTTTATACTTCTGCAATAGACAGTATTTGGCAAAGCGCCTTCCGAATGTCTTGGCGAGACTTACAACCATTATATGATGTCGATTTAAATCCTTTAGATGCTCGAAATCGCCACCATTTGCACTGCACTTTCTTATATGGTTGTGTTAATCAAAATGAGCCTAGAAAGCAACCCCCATTAGAAGAAGAAAATCTCGATATTCGACAGGCAATAGCTACAAGCTTGAGTCTCCGATTGCCGGAACTTATTACACCACTGGGCATACTAGTTATTGAAGGATACGCAGGGGATGCTGACTGGTTTCAACCTGAGAAGTTTGCTGCAATCCTTAATTCTCTTAATATTGAACAAGTTCATTTATTTAGCGCAACTGAGAATCTTAGGCAAAACAGGAGACTAAGCCGTTTTGCTCAAAAGGGTAAGATTGTATTTCATACAGAAAGTCTATCTACTTATTTGATCCAAGCATCTGAAGCAGGTAAGTTGGTACTCGGAGAGCCACCTGAACAAGAAGAGTATGGGAGGCAAATTCGATTAGAGTCTAAATCACTAACAGTTCCACTAGAGCTTTGGAATCAAGTTTCTAGAACAGCTATTATTTTAGACGACACAGTTGTAGCAGAACCTAGTAATATCAGCGAGAATCGCTTGTATACTGAATTTAGGCGTTTTCTTGCTGAATCTAGTATAAAACCTATTTGGACAGGCTATTACAGAGGCTTTGCTTTCCAAAGAGACTTCCACAAAAATTTATATGATTTCACAATCAAAAAACTTGCCTCCAACGAACTTCAAGAAGAACCTATACTACTTTATGGATCGCCTGGAACAGGTAAGAGCATAGCTTTAGGGTGGCTTGCCTATCAAGTACGCCAAAATCAACATTACCCAGTCCTGTTTATAGCGCATAAGTCTAGAGCACCGCTTTACTCAGATTTAGAAGCGTTTTGCAGCTGGGTCGAGGATAGTGGTGCATCATCAACCTTAATTGTCTGGGATGGAATTGTAGACCAACCTCAGTATTATGAATTGGCAAAATGGTTGGCAGGACGAGGCCGTAAAGCTATTTTAGTTGGCAGTATTTACCAACAGCAAAGCGAGAATCAGATTACTAATAGCTCTGTAGAGGCACCGGCAGTATTGAGTAAAGCTGCTCCTGAGGGGTCAATTTCCGAAAAAGATAGATTCATAAAATACCTTGAAAGGTTCGCGCCACAATCTGAGCAAATACTCCGGAGTTCTCATTTCCTTGATAGTGATCGCTTTTTAGTAGCGCTCTACAGGTTATTACCACCTACTCGTGGACAAATTCAAGAGAGTTTAACGCGAGAAGTTCGTTTTGTAGAGCAAGATCTTACAGCCAATTATTCACAATCTTCACCTAAAACTTCTTTTGCTGTTGCATTACTTCAGGCTGGTTTTATTCAGAAAGAGCAACTTATCGATTTAGAAACAGAAGATATTGCAGGTGAAACAGTAACACAATTACAAAAGCTAGTTCGCCTTGTTATGGTGCCAGGACGATTCGGATTAAATATACCGCTTGAAATCTTGGCACGCGTTCTCAGCGGAAATAACATCACTGATTTAATTGGCTTGATCAAGCAACTTAAAACTGATATTATTTGTTGGTACGAGGATGAAATTGGCGATATTGAACTAGGCCCACGTCACCGACTTGAGGCAGAACAGATTGTTCGTTCTTTGCTTGGAAGTGCGGAATCCGAGGTTGAGTATGCAAAAGAGCTATTTCTGAAAATACGTGAAAGAAGTTCAGGTCGTAGTGAGCCTGAATTACTATTTGCTCTTAATCTTATACGGAGCATGGGACCTAACGGCCTTGACCCACATTATTTTACTCCTCAATATGAGAAACTTGCTGATGTTTTAGAACAAATGAGAACTCAGCAGGGAATCCAAAACACAAGTTTAATGTTGCAAGAAGCAACCCTTTTAAGGGAATCAGTTATACAAGCAACTAGGAGGTTGCGCGAACATCCCGAGCAAGATTTGCCCCAGTTAATCAAATGTGAAGCTCTACTCAATAAAGCAGAGAGAGTTTTGAAGGAAGCTTTGGACTCTTTAGAGTCAGATGTATTCAATAAGCAGCGGCGAAATCGCTTATTAGTTGAATTGTCGGCAGTTTTGGGAACAAAATTTAAGCACTTCTTGGAAGATAGAAACAATCCAACCATAGCCAAGGAATGTTTGAGTAATTCTCATCAAATGGCATTTGAAGCCTTCAAGCTAGATCCCGAAAACTATTATCCAATTGACATTCTAAGTTGGACAAGTATTACTGCTTTAGACAAAATGGCCTCTGATCCAACCTTGAAAATAGAAGTTGAAGCGAATATTTACCATGCTTTCACATTAGCAAGCTTAGAAAACTTTCCACCTAAGCAGCAAACTGACTTTCAGAAGCGACGAAGACAAGTTGCAGAACTAACTGGAAAAGTCGAACTGTCTGAGAGTGCGATGCAAGAGCTATTAAAACTGGATCCTGCAGCGGCTTATCATTTAGAAGGCTATGAAAAAGTTCATGATTTTCTATTTGAGGATCAGCTTTCTCAAGCTCAAATCCAGGAATGTTACATAGTTCTCGATCAGCTAAAAGAGCATTATGATGTGCTCAAGAAAAATGCAAAAGCGCTTTATTTTTTATTGCGAATATGGTGGCTTAGTAAAACTGGGCGGCGCTTGTTTTATGATGAGCGCCAAACATTGCCATTTAGCACGAAAGATTGGAGGTATCTTTCTGAACTTTTGAAAGATCTAATGTTAACTAATGAGTTTTATGAGAACTCTTCTCTCACATATCTTCAGGGCATAGCAGAATTCCACCTTAATCATATTGCAACTTCTTTAGAAGTCTTTAAGCAATTAGAGGTTTCTGAGACTGGGACAGGAAGAAGACGCATTATTCGTAGTTATCTTGCAAGTGATACTGCTGGAAAACCCAAGCTTTATAGTGGGACTGTTGATTGGCGACGGGGAAATCCAAGGGATCCTGGCTTGATTTATGTGGCAGAGCTTCAACGTCAGAAGATCAAATTTGTGCCTCAGCAGTTTGGCAGGCCAGATATTCGTCCTGGAGAAGTGATAAATGAGTTTTATATTGCTTTTAACTTTCTCGGCCCGATTGCAGATCCAGTTGGATACTACAAACAATATACGGAACGTAAGCTAAAGCCTGTACATAAGCGATGAAACAATCCTTCGAATATCCTGTTTTGCTACAAAGCTTGCTGAATCGGCAGCAAACACTGAACAAATTTGCAACACAACTTGATAACAGTATCCAACTGTTTGGCTTGGCGAGTATACCACTTTCTCAAGATAGTCTATGGGAGTGTCAATTTCAGCGCTTAGTATCATGGCTATATGTTCTTTATTGGGAATTTGGTAAAAAGGCTGATATTCAATTTCTTATTGATTTATTCCAAGCTTATGGGCTCGATCCAGATGGCTTGTGTAGAGAACATCCAAAACTGGTACGAGCACTAAGAACTATTGCCCAGCACAGCGTAGTTAGTCATAATAGTGAACCTGACCGCCGAACCCATCAAGTTTGCCAGAAATGGTTTGATTCAACCTGTAGACTTCTTGCTCCAAGCGAGGACAAGGACTGGCAAATATGTTTACTACAGCTTGTTAATGAAGCAGAGAAATTTTTTGATGCTTTACATCAATGCTTATTATTTATTAAGGATGATGAGTCTTGCAATGAAATGTTGGAGCAGTGGAAGTTAAGGCGAGAAAAGAGACTTTCACCTTGGGATTATGACGCTTTAATTCGAGAACTAATGAGTGACTTGGGCATTGAAGGTCAAAAGCAAGTTACAACCATTCGAAAACGCTATCAAAGCCAATGGGATCGATACTTACAATCACTTACTAATTCGGATGACTTTAAAGAGAATGTGAAAAGATGTATTCTAGATACATTGCTGGATAAAACCGAAATTTTGATGCCACTTGGCACTGATGATATTATTCAGGTTTTTCATGTTGAAGCTGGTGATCGAGAAATTGGAAAATTACTTGGATTAGCCCGAAACTTATTTCGGAATAATTCATATTTAACAAAAGATGAGCTCTTGAATGAGCTAAAAAAAAATAAGATAAAGGACAAGGGTTAACCTTCTTGTTTCTTCGTTAGCTAGACTGCCGTGAAAGAGGGGTGAAACCCAAATTCTACCATTGCCGGTCAAAATCTGTCCTGAGTGTTGGTATTGAGTAACGCTACTCAGCTAATATCCATAAAGGTTACAATTGAAAATAAGTTCAGCTACTCTATTGAAGTCTCTATGCAAATAGTTCTTCCCTCTGAACTAGAGCAACTCATCCAACGCCAGCTTGCCTCTGGCAAATACCAATCTGCCCTAGACGTCATCACGGCAGGCATTCACCTACTCGACCAGCAAGACGACATTTATCAAGGGCGACTCCCCGAACTCCAGCAAGATGCCCAGATTGGTTGGGAAGCAGCCCAGCGCGGCGAACTCGTTGAAGGCCCCACCGCCATGGCCCAGATTCAAGAAAACCTGCGGTCTCGCCACGCCTCCGCCAAATAATGCCCCCTCAGTTTTACCTAACTCAGCCTGCCATTCAACACATTGAGGCTATTGCAGACTACATCGCCGGTCAGACTGGGCTCCAACAGGCCGAGCGCTTCCTCTCAAAGCTCAATGCCAAATACGCCAGAATTACCCAATTCCCTAACATGGGGCGACCACGCGGCGAAATTCTCCCAGAGCTGCGCAGCCTCTCAATGGAGAGCTACCTCATTCTCGGCGTTGCTTAACGCAAGTATGATTTGCCCCCCCAGTCCCCCAATTTTGGGGGGAGCCAGAGTCTCAAAGCCCCCCAGAATTAGGGGATTTAGGAGGCCATGCGGGGTGCCCTGGTTGTAGCCTTTTAACTCAAGGGCTAGGTCAACTTCTTCACCTCTGTAGGTGTTGTTGACCTCGTACCCATCGTGCTTGTTGCCCAAGACATCGTATGAGAAAGTCTCCCAGCGGGTCATAATTTTAGCCATTACTCCTCTTTGCTCTTGCTAACACTAATGGCTTGCTGCAGTTCTCGAAGCAGGACAAGTACTGTTCGGTCCTCACTTGATAAAAAGGCTTGGTCACTCAAAGCCTTCACTGACTTATCTACGGTGGGTACTAAATGGTCGGGAAATTCGATCTGCATGTGATCTCTCCTACTTAAGCAGTGGTCATTGCATCATTGAGAGCGCGTTGTCTCGCATCCTGATGCTCTTTTGTGCAGCCGTATACTACGTTCAGCCTATAACCTAACTCTTCTAATTCTTCTTTGAGATTAGTGAACTCAGGCTCTGTGCACTCGGTGGTCATCAAGAAGATTGCTTTAAGGCTGCACGCGCCGTGTTGGCCTACGTGCTCGTAGCTTAGGCGGCGTTGCTGAATGGCAGTATGAATTTGCGAAATCCGGAAGGAGTTTTCAAAGATTTGAGCCGTCGCTTCATACCCTGAATCAGCAACGCCTCATTCTCTTTACCGCAACCGAATCTAGAGTAGACATCTTGCGAGTCGTCAGTGGCTACCGCGACCTAACGAGTTTGTTCACAGACAACGACGAGGAGTAATCGACTTTCGGTAGACACGGTAGACGCCCGGTAGACACCCTGTCTACCGGGCAAAAGCCTTTATCCACAATCTCTTCAGCCATTTCGGTAGACGGTAGACACTTTCCTGGCAATTCCCCCTTGGTAAACCTTGTCTACTTGTCTACCGTTTCGCTATAACCCTTGCCCATCAACACCTTCAGCGGTAGACACCCCGTCTACCGTTTCCTCAAATCTGTCTACCGCGTCTACCGTTGCCCGCCACCGCAGCCGATTCCCCATTCCCTGGGTTTCCCCATACCCCATCGCCTCCAGCTCCAGAAAATGAGCACGAATTACCTCCACTCCCGCCTTCCGTAAGCTGCGCTCATAATTTCGCACATCCTTTGCCCGCAGCCAGCCCCGCACCCGCGAGAGCTGAATCAGCTTCGTATAGACCGGCTCCAGCGCCCCGTCTACCGTATTCCCGTCCGCATAGAGCAGCTTCACCTGGCCAATGAACCAACGCCCCAGCTTAATTGCCGATTGCATCTGGCTCACTTCCATTGCATGGTTCGGCAAACGCCCCTCCACCGCCGCATTCAGGCAGTGCAGAATCAGCGCCAGCCGCCCCGTGTAGCCCTGCATTTTGGAATAGACCGCCTGCAAGCCGGGGTGCGTTTCCGTCACCCGCAGCTGATCCAACTGGTCATACCAGTCTGCAAACAATGCCTTGGCCTCAGGGCTCAGCCGGTAGCACTGGGCCGTCAATCCCTCCAACTGCTGGTAGAGGCCATAGAGCCGCTCCGACACGTCATGGCGCACCGTCTGCCGGGGAAAGGGCGCAGGCTTCAGCGGCAGTAAACACCATAAAAAACGCGCCCACTGTCCACTGGCATCCGAGCAATCCCCCATCATCTCCCGCAGAATATCGGGCTGAATCGTCCCCGTCAGGCTCAGACTGGTGCGCGGCAGGCTGATGCGCAAACCGCTAGCCCGATCCACCTTCAGCCCCGAGCCATCAAAGGCCGTCAGCAGCGACTCCTTATCGTTCCCTCGACCATTGCGATACTGGTTCTGCCCCTTGAACAGACCTGCCAGCTCATCCGGCGTCACCAAAATGCCCCGCTCCGGCTGCTGGGACTGGATACGAGCGATCGCCTCCCGTGTCGCATCCGAGGTGTGATACTCCCGTGGCATCGGCTTCCTCGGGCGAATGCCCCTGTCCTCTGCTCGGGTTTGCTCCCAATCCCGCAGGTCAACCTCATACTCCGAAGCTGCATACGCATAATCCTGATCGGCCTCCGCCTGGAGCAGTGAGAGCGGCCCCAAAATCTGTCGCTGAATTGGGCTCTTCTTACTGCCCGAGGGGGCCACCAGCCCCGTGAATACAATCGGCGGCACGGAGAACCCCATCCCAGCATCAATCTCTAGCTCCGTACCCACCCGCAGCAATGATGCCGCCACCGGCAGCAGCGTCACCAGCATCGCCGCTGGCGTCGCCCCAATCCAGTCCGCGATCTGCTCCAAGGGTTCTGCCAACTCAGCGTGAAGATACTCCCCCAGGCACAGCTGGTAGTCGCCAATTTTGAGCAGCTGGTGAATCTCGGCTCGGCGATCGTCCCGCTCTTCGGTTTGCTCCAGTTCCGCCTGCACCAGGGTGACCAGGTTACCGATATCCCTGCCTGATAGCCCCGTCTCCTGGTGCCACTGCACCACCTGCGCCGCCAGGGCCAGTTCGGTGGGGCTGGTGCCCAGATAGGTGCGAATCTGGTCTTGCAAAGCCTGCACCGTCAATCGCCTGGGGTCTTGAGTAGAACTGACTTCCAGCTGCCGCCGGTCTTGCACCGCCGCTCGAATCTGCTCCGCTGTGGCCCCATCGTGAATCCAGTCCACCACGTCCAGCCCGCCATGCTTCGGCAGGTTTTGCCAACGCAGGCTGTCAGGGTAGGGGTAGCACCACTGGGCCGAGGGAAAGTCTTGGGCGACTTCCGCCATGTGAGCAATACCGACCTGGTCGCGATCTGGGCACAGCACCAGATGGGCCATCTGCAAATCTTGACGGTAATCGCCATAGCTGCGGTACTTCTTCGAGCCACCCAGAGTAGTTGTTGCAGGAATGCCAATGTTCCATAGGGCATCCGCGCAGCCTTCCCCTTCCACCATCCAGATGGGTTGACCGATGGATATGGCATTCTGGACATCGCGGTACCGGTAAATTGGCACCTGGGCTCGAATCTCAGGGGTCAGCCCCTTGACCCACTGCTGCCCATTCCAGTGGTACTGCACAAAAAACTTTGCACCATTGCCCCGATCCACCCGAGTCACCTTCACCAGCGGCTGCCCGGTTCGGCTGGGATAGAAATAGTCCTGCCGCTGCTGGGGGCGAACCGGCTTCTCGGGTGAGGCGGTGGCTGCAAAGTATTGCCCCCACATGCCATCGGCTGTTGGGCCTCGATAAACATAGCCGTCTACCGCTTCATCCTGGTCTACGTGGGTGTGGCAGAACACCACCTCCTCATTCCAGCGGCAGTCTTGGTCTTTGGTGCGTCCACAGATTGGACAGGAGCGCGATCGCCCCGAGTAAATGTACTGTGCCATGGTTAGCTCCTAAATTTAGGAGCCAGGCCATCACAATCGACCAGCTGTTTTTAACCGTAAGCTGTGCCCAGAGTGGACATTTTCAATGTCTTTGCTATAGTTGAAGACACTACTTCTAGCAGCAGATTAATGCCCTGGCTGGTTCGGCGAAAACCACATCAGGATGTTGATTAGCCTGGCTCAGAAAATAAACAAAGAAAGTCCGACACCCTGACTGCGTTGTAGTTAGGGTGTTTTTTCCTAGGCCTCAAGAATGAGATGCTAAACCTAGCTCTTCATCACATACTTGATGGACTATCGAGATATCAAGGCAGCTTGATGTCCCTGAGGTTATCGACGATTAGACCGCTGTGGAACTTTTCGCTGGTTACTCAACAAACTGGCCTGATAGACTTCGATAGCTCGCTGATGGGCCACTGGGTCATGGCGGTTTTGGAGCCAATCTTTGATGAGTTCCAAGTTGTAGCGGGTACAGCGGCTATTAATGCGAACCCAGTGAATGCCCTCAATTAACAGGCCCTGCAATCTGTATTTTTTTAAGGTAGTGCTGCTGAGATTGAGGTACTGTAACGCTTCCTGCTTGCTGACAAACTGATTCATGGGTTGCCCCTCCTTTGTAACGTTGAGGCCAGATCTCCCGAGGAGACAGGCCGAGCTTGGCCGCGATCACTTTTTCAACCCTGCGAGACCGTTGTCTCGTCAGGGCATGGGAAATGGCAGAAGGCCCCACACCGAGTTCCTTAGCAATGCCAGCTAATGTCCAGCCTTGCTTACGAAGAGCTGCCTTAATGTCCTCTACGTGCATAAGATCAACAAAGCTCCATCAATTTGTATATCGATGAAGCTAACAATTAATAACGCGCATGTCAAGCGCTATGATTTGCAATAGTAATCCCTGGACTTACAATGGATAACACACCTTCTGATGAGGGGCAGGCAGTATTAGCCGACTCAAACAGTTTCCCACAGCGATTAAAGCAAGCTGTAGGAGAGAATAGCATTCGAGGATTTGCACGAAGTTGTGGATTCTCTGACACAGTTTTGCGCCAATACCTCAACGGCCAAAGCGAACCTACCCGACCCGCACTGCTCGCCATAGCACGCACGGCAAACGTCAGCGTAGAATGGCTGGCTGGCGGTCAGCCTAGTTGCAGCAGCTTGAGAGAAGGAGAATCCAAAGAGTATATCTATAAGGATCCGCTAGCTTTCCAGACGGACTGGCTAAAGTCTGAGTTCCCAAAGTCTTATGACCATTTACTCCTCACCCAAGTTCAGGATGAAAGCATGGAGCCTACCCTGGTTCTCGGAGACCTAGTACTAGTAGATACCAGCGTTAGGGAGTTAGCGGCCATCGACCATGGACTTTTCCTGTTTAAGCTAAATGAGCGAATTTTGATTAAGCGCTTGCAGTACATCCCCGAAAATAACTTCCGGGTGCTAAGTGATAACCCTGCCTACGAAGCTTTTTCCTTAGACCTGTCTAGCAAGTCGAATGGCCTAAGCATCATGGGCAGGGTAGTTTGGGCCGGACACAAGCTATAAAGCTAGCGCTTTAAAATTCCACCATCACGGCAGATTTCTGAATGACGGAGGCATAGTGTTTGAACAAAATTTGAGGATCGTGACCTGTTTGCTCTGCTACCGCTAGAGGATTTGCGCCATTCGCTAGAGCATGGCTAATGGCAGTATGGCGGGTAGAGTAAGGTTTCCGATAGGTGATTTCGAGCCGGGTCAAGATTTTTGTCCAGGCTCGGCGACGAAAGGTATGGTCGTTGAGGAGCTTTCCCTTCGGCGATGGAAAAACTGATGCTTCAGGATCCACGTTGGTAGGTTTTCTAGCAGATAGCATCTCTGCCACCGTGGGGGTAAGGGTTATCGTCCGATCCTTCCCCGTTTTGGTGGTCTTACGGACTCCTCTAGAAACAGATTCGCCAATCCATACCGTTGAGTAGTCATCGGCAATGTGCTTCCATTTTAGGGCTACAGCTTCCCCAAAACGACAGCCTGTACCGAATAGGAACGTCACAAAGTCGGCGTAGTGCTGGTAGTAACGATCCGTTCTAAACGCCGCCAAGATAGCTTGAACCTCAGCCAATGTAAATGGCTTAACCTTCTGCTTAGGGGCTGGTTTCACCCTCTCTAGAACGGATGCCCAGGGGTTTTGTCCGAGTGTCTGCTCAGCCCAGTTCCAACAGGACTTAACTAGGGTTAGGTAGTCTTTGGCCGTTCGTTCGACCACTCGCTTTCGCAAGTACTCGGCAAAAGCGGTGGCACTGTCCTCATCCACAGCGTCTGCTGGCTTAGTTAAGAAAAATGCGTCTAAATGTCGCCGCGTAGCTCCATATCGGCACAGACTGCCCACCTGTAAGTCTTTGGCTTTGGTCTGAACCGCTGTGAATTTCTCAAATAACCCAGTCACGGTGGTTGCCTCGCGCTTTTTAGCGACAGCTTTGGGTGGCTTGTACTTCCTGAGGGTCTCATCAAAGTTGCCGGAGGCAATATCCAGTTCGATCTGAGTCGCCTTCTGCTGGGCCACGATGCGATTAACTCGGGAATCAGGCAAGCCAACGGCTATGTAATGGCGTGTGCCTCCATAGGTAAAGCGTAATCTCAGCCTGCCTTTATCGCTTTCTACTTTGACAAGGCTTCTATCTAGGTCGCGGATCAGCGTCGGGCGTGCCGCTACGGGGGGTTGCATAGTAGTCATCTTCCTACCAATTTCCTACCACTCAGACGTCCAAAAGCGTCCAAAAGTAGCCAACCTCACCCCCCCTATTGACAATATGTTAGGGTCATCAAAAGGTTGATGCGTCGGCTACAAGGCGCTTCCGCAGTAGGTTTTAGAAGAATCGGGATGGCGGGATTCGAACCCACGGCCCCTTCGTCCCGAACGAAGTGCGCTACCAAGCTGCGCTACATCCCGTTTTTACTTGACTAGGGTAGCACAGCAGACCCCCCCCGTTGGCAAATAGTTAGGTCGGCAGCGGCAATTCGTAGCGTCTAAAGCCTGTGACATTCCACATTTAGCTCAAATATCCGCCTCGCCTGAGATCCAGACCGGCCATCATTCCTTGTTAAGCAGTGGCGCTGCCCGCCAACGCACCTAGCATTTGCGCCCGGGCCGCGATCGCTTCAGGACAATTCACCAATCTTTCAACCCTTTCCGGCAAAACGAGCGGGTTCGGTAAATTGTGCGTAGTGCCGCAGCCGCAGCCGTGTCACCGCCGAAGTAAGCGGGTAAACTCAGAGAAAATCTGCTCTTTACCCTCGACATTTGGAATCTGCTATGGCAGCACCCTCAGGCCCCATTCCAGCTACCCCAAAGCCCATCAAATTTGGCACCGATGGCTGGCGCGGCATTATTGCCGCCGACTTCACCTTCGAGCGGGTGGCTCAGGTGGCGGCGTTATCGGCCCAGGTCTTGCACCGCTGCTTTGGGGCCGAAACCGGCAGCCGCACCGTGGCGGTGGGTTACGATCGCCGCTTTTTGGGGGCTGAGTTTGCCCGTACCGCTGCCGAGGCGATCGCGGCTCAGGGGTTTGACGTACTGCTCTCCCAAGACTACGCTCCCACCCCTGCCTTTAGCTACGCCGCCAAGCACCAGGGGCTGCTGGGGGCGATCGTCATCACCGCCAGCCACAACCCCCCCACCTACTCAGGGCTCAAGATCAAAGGAGCCTTTGGCGGCTCGGTTTCCCCTGAGGTGACCAAGCAGGTAGAGGCGCTGCTGCCCAATCCGCCCGCCCCCCTCGGCAAACCCGGCCAAATCGAAACCTTTGACCCCTGGCCCGCCTACTGCGAAGCGCTCCAGGCCGAGGTCGATGTGGCCGCTATTCAAAAGGCGATTTCGAGCGGCCAGCTCACGGTGTTTGCCGATGTGATGTACGGGTCTGCCAGTGGT
The DNA here is from genome assembly GCF_015207525.1 of Nodosilinea sp. LEGE 06152. Classification (GTDB taxonomy): domain Bacteria; phylum Cyanobacteriota; class Cyanobacteriia; order Phormidesmidales; family Phormidesmidaceae; genus Nodosilinea. The sequence continues at coordinate 263,432 of NZ_JADEWR010000003.1, read as the reverse complement.
GGTCTGCCCCGTCTGCTGGGCGAAGCCAGCGTTCACGAGCTGCACAGCGATGCCGACCCGCTGTTTGGCGGTAACCCACCCGAGCCCCTGCCCAAGTACCTGGGCGAAATGCTGGAGACGGTCAAGGAGTATCCGGCCCAGGCGGGCGTTAAGGTCGGGTTGGTCTTTGATGGCGACAGCGATCGCATTGCCGCCGTCGATGGCCAAGGCAACTTCCTCAGCTCCCAGATTCTGATTCCCATCCTGATCGACCACCTGAAGTCGCGGCGCGGCTACAGCGGCGAAATTGTCAAAACCATCAGCGGCTCCAACCTGATTCCGGCGGTGGCTAGGCTCAACGGTCTGGAGCTGTACGAAACCGCCGTAGGCTACAAGTACATCGCCGATCGCATGCAGGAGGCCAAGGTGCTGCTCGGTGGCGAAGAGTCGGGCGGCATTGGCTACGGCCACCACATCCCCGAGCGCGACGCGCTGATGTCGGCCCTCTACGTGCTAGAGGCCGTCGTCGCCTCTGGCATGGACCTCAGCGACTACTACCGCACCCTGCAGGAGAAAGTTGACTACTTCTCCGAGTACGATCGCATTGACCTGCCCCTGGCCAGCATGGACGTGCAGGCCAAGCTGCTCGAATCTCTGGCTACTGCACCGCCGACCGAGGTCGCGGGCAAAGCCGTCACCCACATCCTCGACATCGACGGCTACAAGCTCACCCTGGCCGACGACAGCTGGCTGCTGATCCGCTTTAGCGGCACCGAGCCCGTGCTGCGTCTCTACAGCGAGGCCCAAACCCTCGACGAGGTTCACAAGCACCTGCACTGGGCGAAGGATTGGGCGAGTTCATTTACCTAGAGGGGTTCAAGGTATAGGGTTCACGGTTTGGATGTCGGAGTTCTGCCTTATACCCTGCACCTTGAACCCTATACCCTATGTAACAACACCTCAAAAAACGTTAAGACATTGCCTTAGTGTCTGTGCAATCCTTAACACTGGAAAATTACAAGCGATTTTTCAGTCTTTGGATAGTCATGGAACAGCAGAAAACAGTCATCGTTACCGGCGCTTCATCTGGGGTGGGGCTAAACGCTGCCAAAGCTTTGGCCGATCGCGGTTGGCACGTAGTCATGGCCTGCCGCAATATCGATAAAACCAAGCAGGTGGCCCAGGAAATCGGCATGCCGAACGGCAGCTACAGCATCATTCACCTCGACTTAGGTTCCCTGGCCAGCGTGCGCCAGTTTGTCAGCGACTTTCGGTCCACAGGGCGCAGCCTAGAATCGCTGGTGTGCAATGCCGCCGTCTACTACCCTTTGCTCAAAGAGCCGATGTACAGCGAGGATGGCTACGAAATCAGCGTGGCCACCAACCACCTGGGCCACTTCCTGCTGTGTAACCTCCTGCTGGATGACATCAAAGCTTCCCCCGCCGCCGACAAGCGCCTGATCATCCTCGGCACCGTGACCGCCAACCCCAAAGAACTGGGCGGCAAGATCCCCATTCCCGCCCCCCCTGACCTGGGCAATCTGGAGGGCTTTGAGGCCGGGTTCAAAGCCCCCATCTCGATGATCAACGGCAAAAAGTTCAAGTCGGGCAAAGCCTACAAAGACAGCAAGCTCTGCAATGTACTCACCATGCGCGAGCTGCACCGCCGCTACCACGACGAAACCGGCATTACCTTTAGCTCGCTGTACCCCGGCTGCGTGGCCGACACGCCCCTATTCCGCAACCACTTCAAGGCGTTTCAGACCATCTTCCCCTGGTTTCAAAAGAACGTTACGGGCGGCTATGTAACCCAAAAGCTGGCGGGCGAGCGGGTGGCCGATGTTGTCACCGACGCCGAACTCAAAGAGTCGGGCATGTACTGGAGCTGGGGCAACCGCCAAAAGCCCGGTCGCCGCTCTTTTGCCCAAGAAGTCTCAAACGAAGCCCAGGACGACGCCAAGGCCCGCAAACTGTGGGAGCTGAGCGCCCGACTGGTAGGGCTAGATAACGAAACGGCGCAGAACGTGCCCGCCACTGCCGGTTCAGTTTAAGCACGCCTACTTGAGGTGAGGCCTAGAGCTGCCACACGGAGTCCTAGGCCTCACCTGAGGCTAAATTCTGACTGTATACTCTCGCTTTGTAGGGACATTGCACTCCAACGCCCCCCACCAGGTATCGGTTTTGACTCAGAATTTTGTGAGTTGGATTTAGGATTAATCCTGCTGATAGCCCCATCCCTGGGGTTCCTCAATAGGGGCCGGGTCAGAACGATCTTCGGGAGGGCGAATGCCGGGCTTATCCAGCAGTCTCACCGTACTGGCCTGGGGACCATCAATGCCCTCTGAGAGAAAGTACTGAACGCCAGCACCTACAGTTAAGCGGTCGAAGTCGTCGTGCAAAACGCTATTGCTGTGAAAGTATATGTCTTGGCCGTCTAGGCTTTTTAGAAATCCGTAGCCCTGAGAGGGAAACAGCTTGCTAATAATACCACCAACGACCTGTTCAGGATGGCTCTTGGTATGGTTTTGCTGCCTTTCAGTCAGTTCTTTGAGTTGGCGGCGAGCCGCGTCAAAAGCATCTCGAATGACTGTTTCTAAGGAGTCATACTGCACCCCTTCACCAGGATTTTTGGCCACCGCAATTTCGTGGCCTGGGGGCACGGTTAAATCAAGCCGTACGCGGTAGGGCGACCCGTGATTGGGGTGAGAATGGGCGCGTTCGACGGCGATGTGGCACCCCATAATGTGATCACACACATCTTCCAGCTTATCCACTTTAGAGCGAATTAGCGCTTCTAAAGCAGGGGTTTTATCGACATCGCGGTACGTAATATCTAATGGAATTTGCATAACAAATGGTTGATATCAGAACGTGACAGCAGCCCTCACTTTGCTGCGAATTAAGTGTTAATTCGGGTGTCAAAGGGGCTAAGAATACCCGTTGATGGGCACAGTAGATCTCAAATCTGTAGGCTGGCTGCGACGAGAATAACTGATCAAAAAGCGTCAGCAGATCAGGTTGGCGATCGCAGCGATCGCCCAGATTGAGCAGCTATACAGTTGATTTAAACTAACGATTTTCAATCGGTTACACCCTCATCCAGGGGGTGGATATAGCCGTTCACAACAATGGTGCTAATGGGGCATAAACCACAGCCATGAATCACTACACTGAATAGATTGGCTTGCTTGCAAGTGTCCTATGGTTTAGGCCCTTGCTTGGTAGGGGCATTGCAAGCAATGCCCCTACCAAGCAAGGGCTGCGGTACATCAAGCCCGCGCTCGATAGCGGCCTAGCGCCATCAGCGGAAAATGGTGGCGGTACAGGTGATAGCGGATATAGAAGTGGCGGGGGAAGCCAGTGCCCGTAAACTCCTGCTCGTCCCACGTGCCCTCAGCGGTTTGAGTCGTGAGCAAATAGTGAATACCCCTTTTGATGGCTGGCTCTGCGGCGACACCGCTATCCGCTGCGTCGATTAAGCCCAGAAGCGCCCAGGCGGTTTGCGACGGCGTGCTCGGCCCCTGGCCCTTGAGAGCGGGGTCGTCGTAGCTGCGGCAGGTTTCGCCCCAGCCGCCGTCGGGGTTTTGACAGCTGACGAGCCAGTTGGCTCCGCGCGCAATCGCCCCTTGACAGCGTTCTGGCGCGATCAAGGCCAGGGCCGACAGCGCCCCGCTGGTGCCGTAGAGGTAGTTGACGCCCCAGCGGCCAAACCAGCTGCCGTCGGCCTCCTGTTCGTTGAGCAGAAAGGCTAAACCCTGTTCGAGTCGCTGCGCGGTGAGGTCGCTGGCGTAGCGGGCCGCCAGGTCGGGTTCGCGGCAGAGGCGACCGTGCATCTCCAGCACCCGAGCGGTAATGTCGGCGGTGCTGGGGTCGATCATCGCTTTGAGGTCGCCGTAGGGAATGGCATTGATCCACTCCTGGTCGTTGTTGATGTCAAAGGCGGCCCAGCCCCCGGTTTTGCACTGCATGGTGGCGACCCAGCGCACGGCCCGGGCGATCGCCTCACGTTTCAGCGCCTCGTCGGGTAGGGTGACATCCTGCAGCGCCATAGCCACCACCGCCGTATCGTCCACATCGGGGTAGAAGCGGTTGTCAAACTCAAAGGCCCAGCCCCCCGGCTTGCCCTGGGGATTTTTCACGATCCAATCGCCGTAGTCGAGAATTTGCTTTTCCAGCAGCCATTCGCCCGCCCGTACCAGGCTGGGGTGGTCGGGGGCTAGGCCGGAATCGGTCAGCGATCGCATACCCAGCGCCGTATCCCACACCGGGGAGACGCAGGCCTGCACCCAGTAGGTATCGTCGGTCTCGACCGCAAAGTTGTCGATTGCCCGTAGGCCACGCCGCACCACTGGGTCGTTCACATCGTAGCCGAGGCAGCGCAGGGCCAGCATCGAGTTCAGCATGGCGGGAATAATTCCGCCCCAGTCGCCCGTGGCCTCCTGCCGTTCTAAAATCCACTGCTCGGCTTTGCGAATACCCTCGTCGCGAAACGGGGTGAAGTTAATCGACTCGGCAAACTTGAACGCGCCGTCGAGCCAAACGAAAATGTCGCTCCAGTCGCCCGCTTTCGGCAGTTCCCAGCGCACGTTGGCAACACCTTCGGCGTAGAGTTCATCGAGGGTTACGGCAGGCTCGATGACATAAACCGGCTTTTGGTCAAAGACCACCAGCAGCGGCACCGTGCTGCCCCGCGCCCAGCTCGACAGTTCGTAGATGGTGAAGGGCGAGGGCGACTCTAACAGCATGACCCAAGCGGGCAGCGAGGGCAGACCGCGCCAGTCGTAGCAGCCAATCAGAGCCAGGTGCAGCTTGGTGAAAATGCGGGTTTTGCTGATGCCGCCGCGCTGGAGAATAAAGTCTTTCGCCCTCAACAGAGCCGGATCGCTGGCGGGCACCCCCAGCACCCGCAGGGCCATATAGGCCTCGACGGAGGTGCTCAGGTCGCCGCCGTCGCCATGGAACAGTTCCCAACCGCCGTGGGGTCGCTGATGCGATCGCAAGTAGCGCTCGGCCTTAGCTAAAGGACGCCCGCCGTCGGTGCCCCAGATCTTATGCAACAGAATGATTTCAGCGGTAATGGTAACGTTCGACTCTAGCTCGGCCCACCAGTAGCCGTCGGGATGCTGTAGGGCCAGCAGGTAGTTTTGGGCAGCGGCGATCGCCCGATCAACCCCGGTTAGCTGCTGTGGTTCTTGAGTCTGCATGGCCACCCCTCACATCCTGAATGCTGCGATCCTTGAGGCAGCATAATGCAAATGCTCCTGCCAAGGAAAGATAGCTGAAACGGACGGACTTCGATCTGAAAGGATTCGGCAATGGGTTCGCGTTTAGCAACTGATTTATGATGCGGAAGAATTAACCGCAGGCATGGTATGGCGATCTTAGCGTTGAGCTTAACGAGTCTGGCCCTCCTGATTTGGATCGGGATGCTGCTGTTTTGGGGCCAGTTTTGGCGGGCGGACCAGCGGCTTGAACCTGGAAGTTTGCCACTGCCTACCTGGCCCACGATCGCGGTGGTAATTCCAGCCCGCAACGAGGCCGATCTAATTGGGGTAGCGGTGCGATCGCACCTCACCCAGACCTACCCCGGCAACCTATCTGTGGTGCTGGTGGATGACCAGAGTACGGATGGTACAGCGGCGGTGGCGAGGGAAAGCGCGATTGCGGTAAATCAAGCCAACCGCCTTACGGTGCTATCGGGGGTCGCCCTCCCCCCCGGCTGGACGGGCAAGCTTTGGGCGATGGAGCAGGGTTTTCGCCACCTGGCATCGCAGCCTACCCCGCCCGACTACCTGCTCTTTACCGATGCCGACATTGAGCACGATGCCGCCAGCACTCAGCAGTTGGTGACCAAGGCCGAATGCGATCGCCTCGACTTGGTATCGCTCATGGTGCAACTCCGCTGTGAGAGTTTTTGGGAACGGCTGCTGATTCCGGCGTTTATCTTCTTTTTTCAGCTGCTCTACCCCTTCCCCTGGGTGAACAATCCCAAAAAACAGACCGCCGCCGCCGCCGGAGGTTGCGCCCTAATCCGCTTCAGCGCCCTTCAGCGCATCAACGGTCTCCAGGCCATTCGCCAGGCCTTGATCGATGACTGTGCATTGGGGGCAGCGGTCAAAGCCAACGGCCCGATCTGGCTCGGCCTTAGTACCACCATTCACAGCCTGCGCCCCTACCCCGACCTGCACAGCATTTGGAATATGGTCGCCCGCAGCGCCTACACGCAGCTCAACTACTCGCCGTGGCTGCTGGTTAGCACGGTGCTGGGGATGCTGCTGGTCTACCTGGTCTCTCCCCTGAGCGTGGTTTTGGGCCTAGTTGGGGGCGACATCGCCCTGACGCTGACCGGACTGGCGGGCTGGCTGCTGATGGCTATAGCCTACTGGCCCACATTGCGCCTCTACGGCGGCACCCCTCTACTGGCCCTGGCGCTACCACTGATTGCCCTGCTCTACACTCTAATGACGCTCGACTCGGCGCGACGGCACTGGGCGGGCAAGGGCGGTGCCTGGAAGGGGCGAGTTTACAGCGATATGGGGTAGTAGTTCTCCCCGGCAGCACCTCTATACTGATAGCAATAGGACGGTTAAGAGAGCTTTCGATGAAAACCCTCGCTAAATGGTCTGTGGACGACTATCACCGGATGATTCAGGCAGGCATTCTCCAGGCACGCCGTGTCGAGTTGCTGAGGGGAGAAATTGTTGAGATGAGCCCAGAAACCCCAATCCACTACACGACCGCAAAACAGGGGGCAAAATACTTGGAAACATTGCTGGCAGGTAAGGCCGAGGTTCGCTTTAACGGGCCGATTACCCTGGCCAATTCTGAGCCAGAGCCGGATATCGCCGTCGTTCGCCTGCCCGAATCGACCTACCGCGATCGCCATCCCCACCCTGAAGACATTTTTTGGCTGGTCGAAGTTGCTCAAACGAGCCTCAAGCAAGATTTGAACGTCAAAGCCGCTGTCTATGCCGCCGCCGAGATTCCTGAATATTGGGTTGTGAGTTTAGCGACGATGCAGATCACGATATTTAAGCAGCCCGTAGCAGGCCAATATAGGCAGCAAACAACGGTGCAAGACGGGAATATTGTGCCTCTGGCTTTTGACAATGTAGCCGTCTCCGTCAAACGGCTACTGGCGCAGACGAGCGGTTAATCAACCGTCTGAAAGGAACATTATTGGGCGTTGCATAATTAGGAGATGAATTAGGGGAATCTGTGATGCAATGTCCAGAGTGCAGAGCCACTCATATCCGTAAGAATGGCAAGAGGAAAGGTAAGCAGAATCACATCTGCGTAGCCTGCGGTCGTCAGTTTATTGATAGCTACGAACCTCACAGAGGATACTCGGATGAGGTCAGACGCGAGTGTCTCAAGCTGTACACCAACGGCCTCGGGTTTCGAGCCATAGAACGGGTCAAAGGGGTGCATCATACAACCGTGATTACTTGGGTGAAGCAAGTCGGCGAACGCCTTCCTGAGGCCTACGACCCCGAAACGACGCCAGAAGTCGGCGAACTCGACGAGCTGGAAACCTTTGTTGGCTCAAAAAAACAAGATTTGGCTCTGGACAGCCGTTGACCACTTCAAAAAAGGGATTTTGGGCTGGGTACTGGGTGACCATAGTGCTGAAACCTTTGCCCCACTCTGGTCTATTGTCGCCGCCTGGAACTGCTATTTCTACGTTACCGATGGCTGGTCAGTGTATCCCGGTTTCATTTCAGAAGGCGATCAGATTGTCTCCAAGACCTACATGACTCGGGTAGAAGGCGAAAACACACGACTGCGCCACTACCTGGCTCGACTACACCGCAAGACACTGTGCTACTCCAAGTCCGTAGAAATGCTAGCTCACTCCGTTCGACTGTTACTTCACTACCTCAAGTTCGACGATGTCCTAGTCCCTCCACGGTTCATCCCTTAATTCAGCAATGCCCATTATTGATCTGACTTGCAAAGGGTAAGCGTTAGTTTCTCCAGGGCTTTGAGCGCTTGGAGAGAGCCGCTGATAAAGTTTAGAGCTGCGATCGGGCGCTTCAAAAAGCTGCGGGCGAGAATGTTGGCGTGCAGGTTGCCGTCTGGGCCGATCGCACCAGCAATATTCGGCAAGTCGCGGCTACAGTCGTCGCTGATCACTCGCAGAATGGCGACTTTTGCCTGGGGCATGACCTCCAGCAACACCGCGCTTTCCATATCCACCACATCGGCCTGGTAGCGATCGCCCAGCCGCCGCTTTTCTACCACTGTGGTAATCACGCGATCGCACATCACCCCAGTCCCCATGGGAAGCTTGAGCCGCTGAGCCAGGGAGTCGGTAAGGGCGCGATCGCTTTGAAATCCATTTCCTCCAACTACATTCCACACCTGCTCAAGCAGAATAGCGTCACCGATCTGGTGCTGAGGCGACAGGCTGCCGCCTAGGCCCATCAGCAAAATCTCCTGGTCGGCAAAGCGCGATCGGTCTTTCCAGCTCTCCAAAAAGGCGCGAAACGCCGCTGGCCCTGCTGGAATAGGCATTACCAGAGGAGCATCGGAAAGCGCTTTGACGCCGCGCATCACTGCCTGATATTCGGCCCCGACAGGTACGAGAATCACCTGAATTCCCATCAGGTCGACCGCCTGGTGAGCCAGCTCCAACCATCTTCCAGCAGGGTGTAGAGCACCGGCACCACCAGCAGACTCAGCAGAGTTGAGGTCAGCAGTCCGCCGATGATCGCCACCGCCATCGGCTGCCGCAGCTCAGCGCCAGCCCCTAACCCGATCGCGATCGGCACCATGCCCAGGACTGTCGAGGCGGTAGTCATGAGAATGGGGCGCAGCCGCACCAGGCCCGTTTTCATAATCGCGTCGGTGCGCTTTAGCCCAGCGCGGCGTAGCTGGTTAATGTAATCCATCAGCAAAATCGCGTTTTTGTCGAGCAGGCCCAGCAAAAACAGCAGGCCCAGCAGCGAGACAATGCCAAAGTCGCTGCGGGTAATCAGTAGCGCCAGCATGGCCCCCACAATCGAGAGCGGCAGTGACAGGCCCACCACTGCCGGTTCTAGCAGCCGCCCAAAGGGCACCAGCAGCACGAGCATCATGCAGATCACCGCCAGGACTAAAATGCGGCCAAAGCTGCCCAGCACCTCACCGGCCCGCTCTGAGTCGCCCCCCAGGTCGATGCGGACCCCAGGGGGCACCACGGATTCTGCGATCGCAACCACCTGCTCGGTGGCATCGCCCAAGGCTTTGCCGTCGCCCAGGTTGGCGCTGAGGGTGGCGACCCGCTCCCCACCCTGGCGGTTGATTTCGACGATCGCATCGGCGGTATTGTCGGCCCCAGAGATGCGCACATCGGCAAAACCGGGCAGCGCCGCTACCTGGGCCTGAATCTCGGCGGCGGCGGTTTGCAGCGCCGTTACATCATCGCCCAGCAGCGACACCTGGAGCGGTTTTTCGCCGCCAGTATCGACAAACTGAAGGTCTTCGACGCTAGTCTCAACGCCCTCTAGCTCCGGCAAATCCTGGCGCAGCTGAGCCTGAACGGCGGCGGTGTCGCGGTCGCGATCCTCCCGCAGCTTAATGTACAGGCTGCCCTCGTTGGGCCGCCCCCGCCCGCCCACGGTGGTCAGCACCGACTCCACCTCGGGTAGGGCAACCACGGTTTCTTCTAGCTCATCGGCCTGCTGGAGGGTTTGCTGCAAGAGCTGCGATCGCGCTAGCGCTGACTGGTCAGTTCGCACATCCCCTGCCCCCGGCGGAGCGGTTAGGCCGGGGGGCAACTGGCCCGGCGGCAGTTGGCCTTGCAGTTGGCCCAAGTCCTGGCCTTGCCCAGCACCTGGGCCTGGGCCTGGACGCTGGGGCAGCGGTGCGCTGTAATTGAGCAAAAATTCTCCCTGGTCAAGCTGGGGAATAAACCCCTGGGGAATTAGGGGAATGATGGCGATACCGGCAACCAGGCTGGCGATCGCCAAACCCATCACAATCCAGCGGTGGCGCAGCGACCAGGCCAGCACTCGGCTATAAACGCGCTCCAGCCATGAGCTAGGCACCGCATCTGAAACGGGAGCAGCCTGGTCTGAAACCAGAGGGGCACTGGAGTTGGAGGGCCTGGCCCGCAGCCAGTACACGGCCAGCACTGGCGTCAGCGTACGCGCCACCAGCAGCGAGGTCAGCACCGCCGCCGAGACCGTCAGCCCAAAGGGTTTGAAAAACTGCCCCACCGTGCCGCCCATCAGCGCCACGGGCAAAAAGACGGCCACAATGGTCAGCGTCGAGGCCGACACCGTTAGGCCAATTTCGTCGGTTGCTAGCAGCGCCGCCTGGCGGGGAGTTGCCCCTTCCTCCATGTGGCGAATGATGTTCTCAATTTCGACGATCGCATCGTCGACAATGATGCCAATCACGATCGCCAGGGCCAGCAGCGTAATCGTCTCCAGGTTAAAGCCGTAAATGGCCATCACGATCGCCGTGCCCAGCAGCGACAGCGGAATCGCCAGCGCCGTAATCACCGTGGCCCGCCAGCTGCGCAAAAAGCCCAAAATGACCAGCACCGCCAGCACGATCGCCCCTACCAGCGCGTCGATGGTGGCCTGGGTGGCCGAGCGAATGAAGCCAGCCTGGGTGGCGGCCAGCGTCATCTGCACCTGGGGTAGATCGGCGCGCAGCTGCTCTACGGCGGTTTCGACGCGATCGACCACCTCCAGCGTGTTGGCCTCGCCCTGCTTAATCACCTGGATAGCTAGCGCCGCTGCCCCATTGAAGCGAATTAGCGTGGGGGGATTTTGCAACGCGGCGAGAAAACTCCCTTCGCCTTCAGCGGCAGCGGTAGGTTGAGCGCCCGTGCCCCGCAGATCGACGCGCAACACGCCGGGCAGGTCTTGCAGGGGTGGCAAAATCTCCGCCTCGGCCAGCTCAGCCAGTTCCTCTAAGCTCAGCTCGTCATTGGCAAGGGCATAGCTAATCGCCGTCGCCTCATTCAGGTTGAGGGGAATGATTTCGTAATCGGCCTCGCTGGGCAGGTCGGCCTGGGCGATCGCCTCTTCGACAGCGGCGGTGGCTTCTGCCAGACCCCGGTTGACGCTAAAGCCTGTTCTGACTAGGGTTTGCCCGGCAGAGGTAGTTGAGTTGAGCCGAGACAACCCCGCTAGAGGCTGCAGCTGATTCTCTAAAGGAATGGTGAGCTGAGCCTCGGTTTCCAGCGCTGTCTCAATTGGGGCAGTAGCATTGACCAGCACCACCGAAAACGTAATGTCTGGAAACAAGGCATACTTCAGAGAGCTAAACGCGAACAGCCCCGCCACCCCAATCACAAGCCAGCAAAAAACCGTTAGCCCGCCGTTCTGAATGGCTAACCGGGAGATATTCAACCGTTCTCGAAGCTGGCTGAGGTCGGGTCGGGGCATCGATTTAGTTGACGAAGAGAAACGCAGATATCATAGCTTGTTCAACAGGTTCCTCAGTTTACGGCAGTGCCAGTGCCGATCGCCGATGGCCCTAAGGGGCCGGTCTTTGACCATCGCGCCACGTTCGCTGAAGCCAACCTAATCAAACTCCTGGTGCATAACCGATTGGCGGAATTTCCATGAGCTTAGTGTTGTTTCTCTTGCAGACCTCTGGCCTAGCCTTGCTGATCGCCCTGGCCACAGGCCTGGTAAGCGGCGGCTGTAGCGCGGCGCTAATTGCGCTGATCAGCTACTCCATCGCCCAGGAGGCCGTGGGGGTAGTGGTAGTGGCGGCCTTTGTGGGGCTGGGCGCGATCGCCCTGATCACGGCGATGGTGTCGCGCATTTTGCTAGTGCGGTTCTCCCAGGCGGCGGTATTTGAGCTACAGCTTCAGCTCTGCCGCCAGATTTTGGCCACTGAGCTGAAGTCTCTGGAAGCCCTGGGGCTACCTCGCCTGCTGGTCATTCTCACGGAAGATATTCAGGTGATCGCTGCCGCCGCCAGCATTCTGCCCGTTCTGATGATCAACATCGCCGGCACTGTCGGCTGCATGGTCTATGTGTCGTGGCTATCGTGGCAGGTGTTGGCTCTGGTACTGCTGATTACCCTGGTTGCCTCGTTGAGCTGCCGCTGGTTTTTGGTGGCGGGGCGGCGCGGTCTGGCAGCTGCCCGCGAAAACCAGGAACGGCTGTTCCAGCATTTCCGCAGCCTGATTGAGGGCATCAAAGAGTTAAAGCTACACTACCGGGGCCGCCAAGACTTTTTTGCGATCGATCTTCAGCAAACGGCCCACCAGGTCAGGTACTACAACCAAAAGGGGCTGAGCCTGTTTGCCGTGCTCGACAGCTGGGGCAAGTTCATCTACTTTTTTGCGGTGGGGCTGGTGCTGTTTGCCCTGCCCAACTGGATTGGCATCAGTCCCAATACTCGGGTGGCCTACGTGCTCACCTTCACCTACCTGCTGGGGCCAATGGAAAACCTGGTGAATAAGCTGCCGCTGCTGGGTCAGGCCAGTGTGGCCCTCGACAAGCTTGCCGCTCTGGGGTTAACGATCAACCAGTCGGTTGCCGCCTCAGCCCCGTCGCCCGTCCAAAGCTGGCAGCAGTTAGAACTCAGGGGCATCACCCACACCTACAGAACCGATCTAGATGCCGCCGAATTTACCCTGGGGCCAGTCGATCTGACAGTGCATCCGGGAGAGCTGATTTTTATCATTGGCGGCAACGGCAGCGGCAAATCGACCCTGGCGAAGGTGCTGACGGGTCTCTATCAACCCCAATCGGGTGAAATCTGGCTCGATCAGCAGCCCATCACTGAGGAAAACCAGGAGTGGTATCGCCAGCATTTTTCGGTAGTGTTTTCAGATTTCTACTTGTTTGATCGGCTGCTAGGGGTCAGCGGCGACGCCGACGACAGCAAAGCTCAGGATTATCTAAAACAGCTCAATCTCAGCCACAAGGTTCGCGTTGAGCAGGGCAAATTTTCGACGGTCGATCTCTCCCAGGGGCAGCGCAAGCGTTTGGCCCTGCTCAGCGCCTACATGGAAAATCGCCCCATTTACCTGTTTGACGAATGGGCCGCAGACCAAGACCCGGCCTTTAAGCAGGTGTTTTACACCCAGTTCCTGCCCGACCTGAAGACTCAGGGGAAGACGGTTTTTGTAATCAGCCACGACGATCACTATTTTCATGTGGGCGATCGCATCCTCAAGCTCGATTACGGTCAGATCGAGTTTGAGCAAAGCCCCTCGTCCGCCAAGCTGTAGCCCCAGTTTTGAATGTAAAAATTCCAGTGCTTTTCAATGGTTTGAATCGTTTCAGGGTTAAGGGAGTATTGATTTTGGCGGTAGTCTTCCAGACCCGCTAAATAGGTCTCAAAATAGGGAGAAGCTGCCTCAAAATTAGGCAGTTCTAACTGCTCAAACAGCCCCTTTAGCAACGGCAGCGGGGCGGTCTGCAAATCTTCGAAGCGAACTTCTGCAAATTGATTAGGAGGCAGATCCGCCGTATCGGTTTTGAGGGCATCTAACAGAAATGGGTAGCTTTCTAAAACCAGCTCATCAATCGGCAAATCGCCGTAGTCTTGCAGGGTTAGCTCAGGCAGCAGCCGCGTAAAGTAGTGCCGCGCCGAGACAAATACCCGATAAGGGCTGCGGTAGATGTGAATGAATTTTGCCCTCGGCCATAGCTCTCGCAGGTGGCGAATGTAGCCGGTATACACCGGATTTTTAATCAGCAGCGGGCGGTGCCCCTGGTGCACCGAAACTTTTTGCAGCAGATGGCGATGCAGGCGTTTCCACTGCTCCACGTCAGCCTCTCCGCCTTCCCCAAACACCTCCCGCCGAAAGTGAGCCTCAAACTGCTTGGGGAAATACATGCCGTGGTAGTACGAAGTCGCCCCCATCGTCGCCAGGGGAATCGAGTCTTCCTGGGGCGAGGTGGGGGTCACCGCCACATTGTCCACATAGCGGTCCTGGGGTAGGGCCTGCTCTAGCAGCGGCTCTAGCGATCGCACAATCCCCAAAATATCCCACGGCATCCCCGTCGCCAGCGGGGTAATGTAGCCAAAGGCCGGGTACTGGGCCAGCAGATTATGCAGGTGGGTGGTGCCCGATCGCCAGTAGCCGACAATAAAGACGGGGTCAGGCATCGGCCGTTTAGGCGACAGCGCAAACACCGCCTGTTCCGCCATCGAAAAAGGCCAGCGCGCCAGCGACACCGCCAGGGCCAGAGCTGCCTGGGGGCAGCGGTTAAAGGCAGGTGGTCCGTTTTCTAAAAACAGCTTTAGCAGGGTAGGGGGGTTGCTGCCACAGAGCGGATGAAACAGGCTCGCCATGGCTGGCTACCGGGCTCCGGCTTTGGTTTTCATCGCCTGGGTGGCCAGCGTTTTGCCAAAGTCCCAGGCGGCCCCCGGTATGCGGTGGGCATCGGCCACTACATCGGTGACGGCCTCAACAATCCAGCGGCGATCGCTCTCCTGCAGCGTCAGGGGCGGAATAAACTTGACCACGTTCATGCCGTAGCCCGCCACCTGCGACAAAATCCGGTGGCGAGTAAACAGCGGCACCGTAATGATCTGAGAAAACAGGCCCCGGTTGGCAGTTTCCAGCATCTTCCACGACAGCTTCAGAGTCAGGCTCTTGGGTTCGCCAAACTCTAGCGCCATCATCATGCCCAGGCCCCGCACCGCTTTCAGGCAGTCGTACTGGTCAACCAAAGGCTGCAAGTCGGCCACAATCTGCTGTCCCATCTTAGCCGCGTGGTCAATCCAGCCCTCGGTTTCGAGCACATCCAGGGTGGCCAATCCGGCGGCCATCGCCAGGTTGTTTTTGCCAAAGGTGCTGCCGTGGACCACGGCGCGATCCATGCGGTTAAACACCTTGTCAAAAATCCACGAGCGACAGGCCACAGCCCCCACCGGCACAAACCCGCCCGACAGCGCCTTGGCCATACAGAGCAAATCGGGTTCGACACCAAAGTGCTCCACCGCCCACCACTTGCCCGTGCGGCCCAGCCCGGTCTGCACCTCGTCGGCGATGAACAGGCTGCCGTATTTGCGGCAAAGCGCCGCCGCCCCCGGTAGGTAACTGGCCTCTGGGATCCAAACGCCGTGTCCCTGGACGGGTTCAGTGATAAAGGCGGCTACATCCTGTCGGGCAAGCGCCCGCTCTAGCGCGGTCAGGTCACCAAAGGGGACTTCGATAAAGTCGGGCAGGAAGGGACCAAACCCCGCCCTAAAGTGGGGGTCGCCCGTGGCGGACAGGGAGCCCAGGGTGAGGCCGTGGTAGCCGCCTGAGCAGTAGACAATCTTGCTGCGCCCGGTGGCGTGGCGGCTAAACTTGATCGCTGCCTCGACGCTTTCGGTGCCGGAGTTGGCAAAAAAGATGCGGTCTAGCCCCGGCGGCGTGATCTGCTGTAGCTTTTCCGCTAAAAGCCCCGACAAAATCGAGACATCCATCTGCACCAGGTTGGGCAGTTCGGCACTCAACACATCCTGCAAAGCCTGCACGACTTTGGGGTGGTTGCGGCCCAGGGCAAAGACGCCAAACCCACTGAGCAGGTCAAGATAGCGATCGCCCTGGTCGTCAAATAGATACGGCCCCTCGGCTCGCACATAGTGGCGATCGAACCCAATCGTCTTGAGGACGTTGACCATCTGCGGGTTGAGGTACTGCGAGTGCAGCGAGAAATTGTCGCGCTGCCGCTCGGCGATGCGATCCAGAATATTCATGCACTAGGGGGGTAAAGGGGGCAGTATCTGACCTAACTAGACTTTAGTCATAAGTTCGACCGATTTGCCAACCCCGAGCAGCGGCGTCACAATCGCCATTACATCGGCCCGAGTGAGTTTCTCTCGGCCCTGGGCCAGGGCATCAACGGTGGCATGGGCCAGGGCCAGGGGAATGCGGCAGAACAGCATAGCGGGGCCTTTGGGCAGGGCGCAGGTGTAGGAATCGGCCATTTTGAGGTTGCGGCGGGCATAGCGCTGCATGTCGTCCGCTGTCCACCCCTCCGGAAAAAAGTCGACGCCGCGGTCTTTATCCTCCAGGTGGTTGCGCAAAATGTTAACCGATTGCAGGCCGCGCCCAAAGCCAATCGCCTCCATCCGGCTAGTTTCGGTGCCGTCGTACCAGGCCCACAGGTCAGACAGCATCAGCCCCACGGCCCCGGCCACGCTGAAGGTGTAGCGATCGAGATCGGCCTCGGTTTTAATTTGCCAGTTTTGCTCAGCCCAGTAGGCCATGCGATCGGCCATGGTGGCGGTGGCATCCCAAATTCGGGGGGCGATCGTGTCAGGGGCCAGCAAGGCCCATTCGCCAATACGAAGGGTCACCTCATCGAGCTGGTTCTCATAGCCGTCCAGTCCCACGGCAAAATCGTCCACTACTGAAGATTCAGTCCCCGCCTGCAGGTTCAGGCTAATTTGGCGCAGCAGCCTGACCTTTGTGCCGCTATCTAGGGTCGGATGATCCTCAATTTGGTCGATCGCCCTCATGCACAGGTATGCAGACGCAACCGCTTCCTGAAGCGTGGTTGGCAGCAAGCTGATCGGGATAAAGAACGTTCGGCTAGTCTCCCTCAGCAAGTCCAACGCAGATTTAATAGACGGCATTGATCGAACTCCTCACGTTGCTTGATTTTTCAACCATACTGGTTGAATTTCATCCAGTAAGCATTAATAGAGCATTAACGATGAATAAAATCGGATGGATGGTATCTGAGGCTACCAATATCTGGAGCATCTGTGAACTGCCCCTAGCTAGTGGCAGAAGCAGAGGCACATGCATCTTACAACGTCAGACCTGGTTCGAGGTCGGGGGTAAAGGCCGTAAACCGCGACGACATAGGTTATCGGAAGGCATACGTTTAGTTAGAGACAACCGTTTTTGCCAAAATGAATTACGGTAGTTGGGTATTCATCATCAGGGTTCGAATCATCGGCGATCGCTGTGGCCAGGCGCGAACCTGTCCGAGTTAGCGGCTCTGCTTTCGGATCCTCCCCAACCGAGGAGTGAAGAGAAATGGCAATCAGTCTGCAGCAGGCCCTGGGCGTGGGGCAATATTTGGTCACTCAGCGCCTCAAAGGCCGCAAGCAGTATCCCCTGGTTCTAATGCTCGAACCGCTGTTTCGCTGCAACCTGGCCTGCTCTGGCTGCGGCAAAATTCAGCACCCCAAAGAAATTTTGAAGCAGAACCTATCGCCCGAGGACTGCTTTGCAGCGGTCGAAGAATGTGGCGCTCCGGTGGTCTCAATTCCTGGTGGAGAGCCGCTGCTGCATCCTCAGATTGACGAGATTGTGCAGGGGCTGGTCGATCGCAAAAAATTTGTCTACCTCTGCACCAACGGCCTGCTGCTCGAAAAAAGTCTCGATAAATTTACGCCGTCGCCCTACCTCTCGTTCAGCGTTCACCTAGACGGTATGAAAGATCTTCACGATCACTGTGTCGATCGCAATGGCGTTTTCGATATCGCCATTAGCGCCATTCGGGCCGCTAAAGCGCGAGGCTTCCGCGTCACCACCAACACCACCGTGTTTGAAGGCACCGACCCACAAGAGATTCAGGCGCTATTCGACTATCTTACTGAGCTTAAGGTAGACGGCATGATGGTCTCGCCGGGCTACAGCTATGACTGGGCTCCCAACCAGGAGCACTTTCTCAAGCGCGAGCAGACCAAGGCGCTGTTTCGAGAAATTTTGGCTCCGTTCACAGCGGGCAAAAAGAAGTGGGAGTTTAACCACAATCCGCTCTTTTTAGATTTCTTAACTGGTCAAAAAGACTACGACTGCACCCCCTGGGGCAGCCCCAGCTACAGCGTGCTGGGTTGGCAAAAACCCTGCTACCTGCTGAACGAAGGTCACTACGAAACCTTTCAAGAACTGCTCGACAACACCGACTGGGATCAGTATGGCCACAAAAGCGGCAACCCCCAGTGCGCCGACTGCATGGTGCACTGTGGCTACGAGCCTACGGCGGCAGAAGCTGCTATGCAGCCGCAGAACATGCTGCGCGCAATGGGCAGCCTCTTCTAAAGGGTTATAGCCCTGGAGTAGTTTCCTCAAACAGGGCCGCAAAATCGGTTGTGACCACGGCCCCTGGGGTGCCCGCTGGCTTTGAGATGACATCAAAGGCTTTATTGCGGGCATTGGGGGCTATCAAGGCCTGGACAACCACCTCTGCCACATCGGCGCGAGGAATGGAGGTAGGAACGCCATCGGGAGGATTAGCGAGTAGTGCGTCATCTTTGCCGACGATTAGCTCTCGCTGCCCCCCGGGCTGATCCTGTAGCCCCCCGGCGCGAATGATGGTGTAGTCGATGCCAGAGCCGATTAAGTAAGCTTCCGCTTTGCGTTTCCAGATCAAGATGTTGCCGTTGGCCATGCGGTTGAGCGGATGTTGCTCATTGGTGCCGCCCATAGAGCCCACTAGGACAATGTGCTTAACTCCGACAGCCCGAGCCGCCCCAATTTGATTGAGCTGCCCTTGGTAGTCAACCTGCTCCGGCGTGCCGCCCTCGGCATAGACAAACTCGGGCTGCTGACCTGGCTCTGGCGGAGCTTTCATTTGAGGTACAGCACTGGTGAGAATAACCAGGGCATCGCAGCCTTCTAGAGCTGCCTTGAGGCGATCGGGGTCACCGATGTCGCCCAGGTAGACCCCCTCCGTGGTGCCAAAAAGCTCCTTAACCTTTGCTTCCGATCGGGCAAACCCTCTGGCCACAAACTGCTCCGGTCGTTGCTGGAGTTTTTGAACAACAATAGCCCCCGTGCGCCCAGTTGCGCCAGTGACTAAAACATGGAGGGGAGTGGTCATAGGGAGTTGCGGATGGATAACTTCGCAGAGGATTGTAGACGCTATAGCAACTTGAACTGATTCATTAGGATGGGCAGCTTACCCGTTCAGGCGAGACGCTTGCCCTACTACTTTTCAAGATTCGCGCAGGATTGCTACCCCTATAGTTTCACAGTTTGTGACCCTGACGGCGCGATATCTTAAGCCAGAGCTTAGGCCGCTTGAGCTGGCAATTTCCCACCAGTTTTCCCTCCCACAAACCCGAAAACGCGGGCATCATTGGTGCCCTAGTCGGCACCTTCTGGGTGATGATCATCGTCCCTAGCGTGGCGTTTCCAGTAGGCGTTGGGGCAGGGCTATACCTGGAAAAATTTTCTGATGACGGCTAGTTTTCTCGCCTAATCGAGATCAACATCAGCAACCTGGTCGAGGTGTCATCGGTTGTTTACGGGCTGCTGGGGTTAGCCGCCTTCGTGCAAATTATGGAGCCAACTACCGGCGGGCGATCGGTGCTGGCGGGGGCACTTACTATGGCCCTGCTGGTGCTACCGATTATCATTGTTGCCACCCGCGAGGTTCTACACGCCGTGCCCGAGGGCATTCGCCTGGCAGGGCTAGCGATGGGGGCGGCCGCTCGTAGGTGGTGCGCGCAACCATGTGCTGCCCGCCGCCCTCTCTGGCATTCTCACCGGGGTCATTTTGGCCCTCTCCCGCGCCATCGATAAAACCGCACCGCTGATTACAATCGGGGCGCTGACCTTTGTACCTTTTACCCCCGGCTGCACCGAAGAGTTTCCCTACTTCAACCCCTTAGACCTGGTGCGCTGCCCTATTGATGTGGTGCAAAGACCATTTACAGTGATGCCAATTCAAATTCCTAACTGGATCAGCCGCCCCCAAACCGCCTTTCACGAAAATGGAGCCGCCGCCATTATTGTGCTGCTGGTGCTGATGAATAGTATTGCGATCGCCCTGCACGGTCGGTTTCTGGGGCGGCGATCGTAAGTGCAAGCGGAACTCAACAAAGTTAAGCCCTATTAGGTTTCACTGCATTTTATCCAACCTAAAATGACTCAGCAGGATGAACACCGTTTACTCTTCGGTGGCTTTTTGGAATCGGGGTTATTCAATTCAAATTTTTCCGTGACATCTTGTTAGATAGATGGACTCTAAATTATGAAAACTGCTATATAAACATTACTTGAATGGTATGACTCAAAATGGGACATCACTTATAGAGGCGTGGGTGTTCCGAAAAAAATAAGCTCAGTTACCTTTACGGTAACTGAGCTTATAGACTAAAAGAAAACTGCTAGTAACTTAGGCAACGCTTAATCTAGTTACATCTTTTTCCAATTGTTTGCGCAGTCAAGAGAGGCGGCGGTGGCAGTTGCAGAAAAACTGGTTATTGCAGCGCTGGTAGGCGCTGTCGTACCAGCTGCGGTCGCTTCACAAATGATAGCAATGGTGGTAGCCTCTGCAGTGGCGCTGCCCGCATTGAGCTGAACCCCACCAATATAACCCTTAAGGCCTGCGTCCTTAGCGGTAGCTACAGAAGTTGCACCAAAAGAACCAGTGTTAGGAATGGTGTAGGTGTAATAGGTAGTACTGGTAGGAATGCCAATGGCCAGGTTATTAAAATCGGGAGCAAACACTGGATTTTCTAGGCGGTAGGCTTGCTGACCACGGTTCATGGAACCAATGTAGGTTTTAGCTTCAGATTGACGAGCTTTGTTAGCCTGGTTGAGGAAAGAAGGCAGAGCAATAGCTGCCAGAATACCGATGATGATAATAACAACCAGCAGTTCAATCAGGGTGAAGCCGCCTTCTTCTTTTTTGGTGATCAGGTGCTTCAGCAGGTTGGCTTTGAGAGAGGTTTTCATAAGTTTGTGTCTCCTTGAGGGTAGGCGGTAGAGGTGTTGTTTGCGCCTGGGTCTAACTTACCCATTTGCTCTCGTTCAGCGATCACACCCGTCCAAAAAAGTTTTTGAGCAGCAAAGGTGCCTGTGTAATCCAGCCACCGATTTCCGTTTAAGCTCATTAAAGAGCAAGCGCTGGGTTTTATCGCTTGCCGTAGGACTAGCTATAAAGGCCGCTATAACAGCGGCAACTCCAAAAACCGCAATAGCTTACCGCCCTGCTGAGTTAGAGGTTTAGCAGGGGTTGCCATTACCCAATGTACAGGGACAAAACTTGGAATGAAAGCAGAACGCTAGAGCTGAAGGGGATTTGACAGAGCAAGGGAAGAGGCGGTGAGCTAGGAATTACCACACCCCTAGCATCGCCCGCCTCATGAACGAGATTACCCGAATTCAAGCCGCTCTGCGACCCCACCTGCCTTGGCACGGTGCCCGACTGAGGTTTCTAGCCCTCTTTCTAGTTGCGCTGTTTCGCGTCGAGCAGGTGAATTTAGACAAGCTCGCGAGTGTCTTTGCCAATCAGGCGCAGAGTGCCTCCAGCTACAAGCGCCTAACCCGCTTCTTTCGTGACTTTGCGGTTGATTTTGATGGGATTGCGCGAGCGGTAGCAAGTTGGAGTCAGATTCCTGAACCCTGGACGTTGAGTCTAGACCGCACCAACTGGTGCTTCGGGACGCTCAACATCAATATCTTGATGCTCGGGATTGTTCACGAGGGCGTGGCCTTTCCGGTGCTGTGGACAATGCTCGACAAGCGTGGCAACAGCAACAGTGACGAGCGCATAGAGCTAATGGAACGCTTTGGGCGAGTCTTTCCTAATGCCAAGATCCATTGTCTGACGGGGGACCGGGAGTTTGTGGGCAAGGAATGGTGTAGTTTCTTGCTGCTGCCAGAGGCGATCTCCTTTCGGCTGAGGCTCAGACACAGTGACCGTATCAGCTCTCGCTCGGGCAAGCATCGCCAACGGGGCGAGCGAGTCTTTGCCAATTTGGCCGTCGGCGAGCAGCGAGTTCTCTCGGGTAAGCGCTGGGTGTGGGGCCGCCGGGTCTACGTCGTCGCCACCCGCCTTGAGGATGGCGAGCTTCTGATTCTCGCGACCAACCATAACCCAAAGACGGCACTGGTGGACTACCGCTTGCGGTGGGGCATTGAAACCTTATTCGCGGCGCTAAAAACCCGAGGCCTCAACCTTGAATCGACCCATTTTTGCCATGCCGAACGTCTCAGCAAGTTAATCGCGCTGCTCGCCTTAGCGTTCTGCTGGGCCATGCTCACGGGACTCTGGCAACACCAGAAGCAGCCGATTCCCCTGAAGGCTCATGGTCGCAGAGCCAAGAGTCTCTTCCGTCTGGGTTGTGACTTTTTGCGCCGCACCTGCTGTGATCTGACACTGCGCCACGCTGAGTTCAATCAGGTGTTACAACTTTTGTCCCTGTACTGAGGCCATTACCAGTTCTTGCAGCCATCATCTAAGAGGGCGTTTGAAAAGGGCAGGGGTGTAGCGAATTAGGCCAAGCGCCTCAGCATGATGCGAATCATAGCGATCTGGAGCATGGCCTCAGCGTTTTCAGGCAACTGCTCATAGTCTTGAACCAGGCGACGAGACCAGCGCCACCAACCAAAGGTGCGCTCGACCATCCAGCGTTTTTTAAGCAAGACGAAGCCGTTCGATTTCTGAGGACGCAAGACGACCTGGACGATCCAACCCAAGGTATCTATTGCCCATTGCAGAAAGTTGGGGCCGCTATAACCGCCGTCGGCCCAGACCAGATAAACTCGCGCGGCCCGTTCCCCCATGCGATGAAGCTTTTGCAGTGCCTGCTGGCCTCCCGCTCTCTCAGGAACGCTAGCCGCAGTGACCACAACCGCCATCATTAGGCCCAGGGTATCGACGGCGTTGCATAATTGAGAGATGAGTTAGGGTAATTTGCGATGCAATGTCCAGACTGTGGAGCCACTCACATCCGTAAGAATGGCAAGAGGAAAGGTAAACAAAACCACATCTGTGTAGCCTGCGGTCGTCAGTTTATTGAGGCCTATGAGCCTCACCGAGGGTACTCGGATGAGGTCAGACGCGAATGCCTCAAGATGTACGTTAGCGGCGCTGGGTTTCGAGCCATAGAACGGGTCAAAGGGGTGCACCATACGACGGTCATTACTTGGGTGAAGCAAGTGGGCGAAGGCCTCCCCGATGCTTACGCCCCTGAAACGACGCCAGAGGTCGGCGAACTCGACGAGTTAGAAACCTTTGTAGGCTCAAAAAAACAAGATTTGGCTGTGGACCGCCGTTGACCACTTCAAGCAAGGGATTTTGGGTTGGGTCTTAGGTGACCATAGTGCCGAGACGTTTCAACCGCTCTGGACGCTGGTGGCTCGTTGGCAGTGCTACTTTTATGTCACGGATGGGTGGACGGTGTACCCCAGCTTTATTCCAGCGGGCGATCAGATTGTCAGCAAGACCTACATGACTCGGGTCGAGGGAGAGAACACGCGATTACGGCACTATCTAGCCCGCTTGCATCGCAAAACGCTTTGCTACTCTAAGACCGTGGAAATGCTGGCTCACTCTGTTCGATTGTTACTTCACTACCTCAAGTTCGGCGATGTCTCAGTCCCGTCAAGATTCATCTCTTGATTTAGCAACGCCGTATCGACTACCAGATGCCGCTTTCGCCCTTTAGTCGCTTTGGCCACGTCATAGCCCACTGAGCGATGCACCATCGGTGCGGTGGCAACGCTTTGACTGTCCAGAATCACTTCCGACGGACTCTCGGAGCGGTCATGGGCCGCACGTGTCCAGCCTCGTAACCGCTCATGGAGAGCATCCCAGGTACCATCCTTGACCCAGTTACGGTAGTAGGTGTACACCGTTTGCCACGCCGGAAAGTCGCCCGGCAAATCCCGCCAACTACACCCTTGATCGACCAGATAGAAAATTGCATTGAGCACCGCCCACAGACACACACTTCGCGGCCGTCCTCCGGGCTTTGCCACTGGCAACAAGGGCTCAATCAACTCAAACTGGTCACGGGTCAAATTGCTAGTGTAGGCTTTACTCATCGCTCTCACGGGGCTGTAGCTTTAGTAACCTCAGCCTAGACCGTGTGAGCTTTTTTACTGCCCAGTTAACTTCTCAAACGCCCTCTAAACGCTAAAGCGCCAGGAAGCAGTGCCAAAATAAAGTGACGAAGCCAAAACCACATTCCACAAGGCAACGGTTTTGAAGTCGCTGGCCAGACTGCAAATGATCAGGCTGATGCCCCTTGCCGCCACTGTCCAGTCTAGCCCGTGCCCCAAGGGGCGAAAGGGCCGATCGAACTGACGCAGTTGCCCCATCAACCAGAGCGCGATCGCCAAAAACTCCGCCTGCCAAACCAGTACTCAGGGCCATCCCACCATGCGCAGGTAGCTGTGGTGTAGCCAGGTCATCACCACCACCACGACCCCAGCCAAAGCATCCAGCCAGTGCCAATTGAAGGCCCTACTAGTGGCCTCACTGGTAGGGCCACTTGCAGAAGGTTGAGAAGAATCTTGAGCCATAGAGGGCCTGGAGAGAGGGTTGGATTGCTACCCACGTTGGTTCTGTACAGACGTCTGTAGACGCGATCGCGGCTGTGGTGGGTAGACTTATTCTAGAACCACCCCAAAATCAATTGCCTGCACTATAGGTTTCTTACGCTTACCAGAAACACCAATGCTGTCAAGTCTGAGTACCTCCTATCGTCCCCTGCACCGAGCTAAGCGCTTGCTAGTTTGGGCGGTGCCTGTAGTGCTGCTGCTGGGTTTGGTGCCCCTACAGCGGCAGCGCTTAGCAACGCTCCAAGACCGCACCACCGCTAGCCAGAGCCTTGAGCAGCAAGACCAGGCTACCGCCGCGACCCTGGCGCTGGCGCAAAAAATGCCCACCTTTGGGTTCGACAACTTGATGGCTGACTGGTTTTTTCTACGGTTTTTACAATATTTTGGCGATGATGCAGCGCGGGCTGAAACGGGCTACGGCCTGAGCCCAGAGTTCTTCAAAGCCATCATCCCCAACGACCCGTACTATCGAATGTTTTATTTGTTTCTGTCGGGCAGTACCAGCAACTTTGCGGCTCAGCCCGAACAAAGCGTGGCGCTCATTGCCCAGGGGCTAGAGCGGCTCAGTCCCGCCATACCCGAGGATGGATTTTATATCTGGCGCTATCGCGGTGTAGATGAGTTACTGTATCTAGGCGATGCCGAAGCCGCGCAAAAATCCTATCGAATAGCTGCCGATTGGGCTAGACAGTCGTCTCATCCAGACGCCCCACACATTGCCGAAAACTCTCAGCGTACCGCTGATTTTCTAGCTCGTAACCCGCTGAGCAAGCAGGCCCAGGTCAACGCCTGGGCTAGCATCTTGGGAACCGCCTTCGACGATGCTACTCGCCAAGAAGCGATCGATCGCATCAACGCATTGGGTGGCAGCGTCTTCATCAACGAAACTGGCGAGATCAGTATTCAGTTTCCCCCCGACGATTAGGCTAGGGCAATCGGCTTGGGTAAGTAGCTTACCGACAAGATTTGCTGAGCCGTGTAGCTACAAGTGTTGAGCAATTCATCGTAGGTTAGCGGAGTCTCTCGCAATACCAAATCAAGCCCGACTGAAAACCAGTGACGGGTTGATCCTTTGCAACCACTGTGATGCCCTCAGCAAATGACCTGAACCTACGATAGCCCAGGGTCACTTGCTAAGGGCTAGAGTTGATGCAGAACCTATAACTGGCCGCAGTCGGCGATTACCACTTGCTCGGAGGTTTGGCCGCTGCGGCTACCCACCTGCTCCATGGTGCTGACCACGTCCATACCTTCGACTACGCTGCCAAAAACAACGTGCTTGCCGTCGAGCCAGGGGGTAGCCACCGTGGTGAGAAAGAACTGCGACCCGTTGGTATTGGGGCCAGCGTTGGCCATGCTCAGCAGGCCGGGGGTAGTGTGCTTGAGGGTAAAGTTTTCGTCGGCAAATTTCATGCCGTAGATCGACTCGCCGCCGGTGCCGTTGCCACGGGTAAAGTCGCCCCCCTGACACATAAACTCGGGGATGATGCGGTGAAAGCTAGAGCCCTTGAAGTGCAGCGGCACACCAGATGTGCCCATGCCTTTCTCACCAGTGCAAAGGGCACGGAAGTTTTCAGCGGTTTTGGGGGCGACATCGGCCCGCAGCTCCATCACAATGCGGCCTGCAGGCGTACCGCCGATGGTGATGTCAAAAAATACTCTGGGATTAGTTGCTTCAGTCATAAATCGCTCTCTTAGTGCAAGACGTAGGGGGTTGACCCCTGCCATTAACCCACAGTTTAGGCCAGGTGAATACATCCCTGATGGGTAAGGAGAGACCCGGTTTCTCAAAGAAACCGGGTTTCTGACCCCGTGGCTAATCTACCCCTTCGATTGGAGCAAAGCCCTGGCGCTGGACGTTTTCGCTAACGTGGCGGGGTTCCAGGAATTGCAGCAGGTAGTCGGGGCCACCTGCCTTCGAGCCCACGCCCGACATCTTGAAGCCGCCGAAGGGCTGGCGCGAAACGATCGCACCCGTAATGCCCCGGTTGATGTAGAGGTTGCCAACGGCAAACTCGTTCTGCACCCGCTCGATGTGGGAGGGAGTGCGGGAGTAGAGGCCGCCAGTTAGCCCGTAGTCGGTGTCGTTGGCGATGCGCAGGGCTTCGTCAAAGTCTTTTGCCTTGAGCACCGCCAGCACTGGGCCAAAGATTTCCTCCTGGGCAATCACCGCATCGGGTTTGACATCGGTAAAGATGGTGGGGCCAACGAAGTAGCCTTCGGCGGGGGCGGGCATTTCCAGCGCTAGGGTCGACTCGGCCTTGCCCTTTTCGATGTACTCCTTGATTTTGGCCTGGGCGTTGGCGTCGATCACGGGGCCGACTTTGGTGCTCGCTTTCACCGCTTCGCCTACGTTGAGGGAGCGAGTAGCTTCGATTAGGCGATGCACAAAGGTGTCGTACACCGAGGCCACGACGACGACGCGAGAACAGGCCGAGCATTTCTGGCCGCTGTAGCCAAAGGCGGAGTAGACCACCCCCTGCACCGCCTGATCCAGATCGGCGCTTTCGTCGATAATGATGGCGTTTTTGCCGCCCATTTCGGCGATTACGCGCTTGAGGTGGCGCTGGCCCGGTCGCCACTGGGCCGCCTCGGCGTAGATGCGACAGCCCACCTCGCGGGAGCCGGTGAAGGCAATCAGGTGCACGTCAGGGTGGTTGACCAGGTGCGCACCCACGGTGGAACCGCGCGCGGGCAGGTACTGAAATACGCCGGGGGGTATGCCTGCCTCGATCAAGATTTCGGCGATCTTGGCGGCGATTACGGCGGAGTTTTCGGCGGGTTTGAGAATGGTGCAGTTGCCTGTGGCCAGGGCGGCGACGGTCATGCCGGTGGCGATCGCCAGCGGGAAGTTCCACGGCGAGATTACCACCGCAATGCCCATGGGGAAGTAGCGATAGCGGTTGGTTTCACCGGGGTAGTCGTAGGCGTACCCGGTATCCAGCCGCTCCATTTCGTCGGCGTAGTAGCGGCAGAAGTCGATTGCCTCAGAGACTTCTGGGTCGGCCTGACCCAGAGGTTTGCCGACTTCGTACACCATCCAGGCATTGAGTTCGTGGCGGCGCTCTTCCATCAGTTCGGCGGCGCGGCGCAGAATGGCCCCCCGCTCTTTAGCGGGGGTAGCGGCCCAGGCGGGGAAGGCGGCTCTGGCGGCGGCGATCGCCGCATTGGCCTGCTCCTGGCTGGCCAAACCCAATTTCCCAACCAGTTCCGCTGGCTTTGAAGGGTTCACCGAATCGGCGGTGGCCTCGGTATCGACCGCTGTGCCGTTGATGATTGGGTTGTAGCGCCGACCGAGTTGGGCATGAACTGTCTTGAGTGCTTCGGCAGCTTCAGAGCGCTGGGTGGCCACGGCAAAATCGGTATCTGGTGCGTTGGGAAAGGGCACGGCGTAGTCTTTGATCTCGGCCCCTGCCAGGTCTGCAGCGGCAAACTCCGGTGCCGCCAGCAGCGTTTCGACGGGCACGTCTTCCTGGTTTTGGCGCAGGAAGGAGCTGTTGGCGGTGTTCTCTAGCAGGCGACGAATTAGGTAGGACATGCCGGGAATCAGCTCCCCAAAGGGGGTGTAGACCCGCACCCGGTAGCCTTTGTCGGCCAGGGTTTTGGCCAGCTTGTCGGCCATGCCGTAGAGCACCTGTAGCTCAATATTGCGCTTGGGAATATTAAGCTCTTCGGCGATCGCCATCGCGTAGGCCTGTGACCTGACGTTGTGGCTACCAATCGCGGCATAGAGATACTGGTGGTTCTCCAGCAGCAGCCGGGTCATGCGCTCAAAGTTAGCATCAGTCGAGACCTTCTCGCTGTAGACCGGGCTGGGCCAATCGTTTTGCCGCGCGGTAATGGTTTCTTGATCCCAGTAGGCTCCTTTAACCAGGCGCACGGTGACCGGG
The DNA here is from genome assembly GCF_015207525.1 of Nodosilinea sp. LEGE 06152. Lineage (GTDB taxonomy): Bacteria > Cyanobacteriota > Cyanobacteriia > Phormidesmidales > Phormidesmidaceae > Nodosilinea. The sequence goes on along the minus strand of NZ_JADEWR010000003.1, from coordinate 235,349 downwards.
GTGCCCCTGTTTTTGGCCCACAGCACCAGATCCTTGAGGTCGCTGTAGCTGTCGCGCAAGTAGGCTTGCAGGGTGACGCCCAGATCGTCGCGCTGGCGAAACTCGGCCTCCATCAAAATGTCTTTGAGAATTGCCAGGGTAAGGGCTTTGTAGCGGTACTGCTCCATATCGAAGTGAACGGCCACCCCTAGCTCCTGGGCGCGGCGCAGCAGGGTGCGAATGCGATCGCTCACCTTAGCCCGACTGCCCTCGGCATTGAGCGGGTCAAACTGGGAGTAAAAGGCCGTCAGCTTAACCGAAACCTGAACTTTGGCTAGTTCCTTGCCGTCAGCTCGATCGATTGCATCTACAGTCTTCCAGCCCTTCGCCGCCGCCGACAGCTGCTCCATTAGATCCAGGTAGCGCTGCAGGTAGGCCTGGGCCTCGGCTTCGGTGATCACCGCTTCACCGAGCAAATCCATGGTGAAGGTGAGCTTGTCTTTGCGCATGCGCTCGATCGCCTTGATCGCCTGATCCATCTTTTCGCCGGAGATGTAGCGGTAGGCCAGGGTTTCAACGGCGGGGGCAACGGTGGTGGCGGCCAGCTTGCCGGGGGTGGAGTCGGGGTCGGTGAAGTTGAGCAATCCCTTCAGCACACCCGGCAGCTCAACCTCCTCGGCAGACAGGTACTCCTGCAAGTGACGGGCGATCTCGGGCTTGCTGCGCAGGGACGGCAGGGCATCAATGAAGCGAAACAGCTGCACCTTGAGGCCGGGGTTGGCCATAGCAAAGTCCATAATTTTGTCGTCCCAGCGCATCTGGTCGCGCATTTGGGCGAAGAGGTTCTTCTTCTCGCGGGTGGCCCCGAGCAGGGCCGTGGCGATCGCGAGGGTCTTGGTTTCGTAGGGGTGCGAGTCGGTCTGGGGCTGAATGGCTGGGGCTACCACGGTATATGTCTCCTTATTCCCTACCTCCTATCTTGAGCGAAAAAAAGCTCGGTAGGGTCACCGCGTCATGATACTTTTCCCGCTCAGAGGCAAACGTTCAGTGCCCTATGATAGGAACACCAGCACTTCCACAGGGGGCCTCGTCGTAGAACCAACTGGTTAACCCTGGTCTTAGACACGAGGTAATCGCTAAGCCCTTGGGCTACCCTTAAATTAACCTTGATAAGCCACCCACCAAATTTTATGAAAGCTTACGAGCTACCAGCAACGGTCGCAGCTAATGGTCATTTAACCTGGCCTGAGTTTCAGCTCGATCCTGCGCTCAAGGATGCTCAGGTGAGGGTAATTGTTTTGGTCGAAGAGAGCGCTGACGAAGAGAATGAGTGGTTACAATCCGCTGCTCAAAATCCTGCCTTTAGTTTTCTCTACGATTCCGAAGAAGATATTTACACTGTGAATGATGGTAAGCCCTTCGAGCCCTAGGGGTAAGGTTGTCCTCGTGCCCTTCCCGTTTGACGACTTGTCGGCCACTAAGGTAAGGCCAGCGGTTTGCGTAACTCATGCCATCGGTCCTTATCAGCAGGTTCTGCTGGCATTCATCACCAGCCGCCTACCCGAAAATCCACTGGCAACTGACCTCGTCTTCGATGTATCCCATCCTGAATTCGTTGGCAGTGGGCTGCGTAAGTCATCTGCTTTACGATTGCATTATTTGATGACGGCTCGTACTTCGCTCATTTTGCGAGAACTGGGCGCGCTATCAGAAACAGCCCAGGCAGATATAGCCAAGCGACTGTGCCGTCTTTTTGACAACTAATCTCTGCCCATTCAGTTTTTTGTGCTCCATGACTGAAGACCCGCGCGAGCTTGCCAAAACCCAGTATGCCTACGGCCAAACCGCTTTTGAGCGGGGGAACTACCGCGAGGCCGTGGAGTACTTCGAGGCTGCCCTGGATTTGGCCAAAGCCACAACCCCTCTAGGTGGCCAAATTCAAACCTGGCTGGTGAATGCCTACAGCGCGGTCGGGCGGCAGCAGGACGCGATCGCCCTCTGTCAGGCTTTAGCCCGTCACCCGGATCTAGAAACCCGTAAACAAGGCAAAAATTTGCTCTACATTTTGCAGGCCCCTCAGCTTCAGCGCCCCACCAACTGGATGACGGAGATTCCTGATCTAGACAAGCTGTCTGCCGATGGGGCTCAAAGCTTGGGTCAGGCTGGCTATGGGGGAACTAAGGCGACCTCTCGTCCACGGCCTAAATCCGAAGAACCACCGATTGACCCCAGCGAAATTAACAGCAAAGACAACGGATTTTTGTGGGCGGCCCTGGTCGGGGTAGCTTTGGTTTTAGGTGGCCTGCTCTGGCTGAGCTAAAAGCGTCACGCTCGGCTGGGTTATACAGTGGCCTGCGCCATCCCTGGGGGAGGGCATTGCTTTGGGTAGGATCCACACGTATGATTTAAGGCTGCTGTTTAAGACACTATCTAGATCATGGTGAGCATTCGTCGTTTGTGGATCGCAGGGGCATCCAGCCTGCTACTGCTGCTGCCCCTGGGAGCCTGTGCCCCCTCTGCGCCAGAGCAGGGTGCGGCTGGAGAAAGCGGCGCGACCACCGAGCAAAGCGTAATTCCCCTCACGGCGGGGGCGATTCCCGACCAGGACCCTGAAGAGCTGCAGCGACTTTACACTAAGCTAGCCGACTACCTGGAGGCTGAGCTGGGGGTACCCGTCGAGTACAAGCCCGTGACTGACTATGCTGCTGCTGTCACTGCGTTTAGAGTTGGCGATCTGGATCTGGTGTGGTTTGGCGGGCTGACCGGGGTGCAGGCCCGGCTGCAGGTGCCGGGGGCACAGGCGATCGCCCAGCGCGACATTGATGAACAGTTTCACAGCGTGTTCATTGCCAATACCGCCACGGGGCTAAAAGAATTCACCGATGCCCAGGATCTGGCCCAGATCAAGGGGCGCACCCTCACCTTTGGCAGCGAGTCGTCGACCTCGGGGCGGCTAATGCCCCAGTACTTTATGGAAGAGGCCGGTATCGACATCGCCCAAGACTTTAAGGGCGAAGTGGGCTTCTCGGGCAACCACGACACCACGATTAAGCTCGTCGAAGCAGGCACCTACGAGGTCGGAGCCCTGAATGAGCAGGTGTGGCGCGATCGCGTCAGCGAAGGAGCCGTCGATACCTCTAAAGTGGCCGTCATCTGGCGCACGCCGCCCTACTACGACTACCACTGGGTGATTAGCCCCGAGGTCGATGAGCGCTACGGCGAAGGCTTTGCCGAAAAAGTGCAGGCCGCGCTGATGGCCCTCGACCCTGCGGTGCCCGAACAAAAGGAAATTCTCGACCTGTTTGGGGCTGAGCGGTTTATCGCTACCAGCAACGACAACTACGCCGAGATCGAAGCGGTGGGCCGCAAAATTGGCAAAATTCAGTAGTGGCAAATTTGGTCACTGTGGGGCGATTTTTCAGCTAGAGGGGGTGAGCTGCCGCTTTGGGGCGGTGGCAGCTCTCACCGACTGCAGTCTAGCGATCGCCCCCGGCGAACGGGTAGCCCTGATTGGCCCTAGCGGAGCAGGCAAGAGCACGCTGCTGAGCCTGCTGAACGGCAGTCAGGTCCCGACTACGGGGCGCGTGGTGATCATGGGACAGGATATTAGCCATCTGACCGCTGGAAAACGACGACGAATTCAGCGGCTGGTTGGTACGGTCTACCAGCAGCACCACCTGGTGGGCAACCTGGCTGTGGTTCACAACGTCAACGCTGGGCACCTGGGGCGCTGGTCGTTGCCCAAAGCCCTCTGGTCGCTAGTGTGGCCTTTGGAGACTCAGTCTGCCGCCCTGGCCCTGGCTCAGGTGGGCATTGCCGATAAGCTCTACGCCCGCACCGATCGCCTCTCCGGCGGGCAGCAGCAGCGGGTGGCCCTGGCGCGGGTGCTGGTGCAAGACCCCGCCGCTATTCTTGCCGACGAACCCATCTCTAGCGTGGACCCGGAGCGATCGCGGGCAATGCTGGACCTGCTGCGCCAGCTCAGCGAGACCACCGGCAAAACCCTGGTGATCAGCCTCCACGAGGTCGAGTTTGCGGTCAAGTACTGCGATCGCATTATTGGCCTACGCCAGGGGCAAATTCTCTTCGATGCTCCCACCGAGCAGGTCAGCGATGCTATGCTGGCCAGCCTTTACCAACTTTAGTTGGGGTTTGGAAAAGCTCGCCCACAAACCTTCAAATACGCTAGACAGCCGATTTGTATTAAAGAACATATGCAAGAGGTCCGTTTCCAGGGTTAAGTAGTGGCTGTTACAGAGATTTTCTCTGTTTCACCCGTCTGCCGACCCAGAATGAAAATCGCTACCTGGAATCTTGAGCGCGCGCTACCTCAGTCGGTGCAGGCTGAGCGCCAGCGCCAATGGCTCAACCGCATCGATGCCGACATTTGGATTTTGACTGAAACCCATCTGGACATTGCCCCTGGGAAAAATTACTACTCGGTAGCCAGCGGCCTGCCTGAGCGCCCTGGGGCAGAGGGTGAGCGCTGGGTACAAATCTGGGTTAAAGCGGGCGAACTGGTGCCCCTCACAACCATTGATGAAGCCCGCACCGCCGCCGCCCTGCTCACCTTGGGCAGTGGCCAGCAGTGGGTGGTGTATGGCACAGTGCTGCCCTGGTTGGGCAGTAGTTGGCGATGGTCAAAGACCGGCCAACATGGGCCAATGCAGCCCGCTTCCCAGGGCCAGGCCTTTGCCGCTGCCCTGGCTGCCCAGCAGGCCGATTGGCAACTGCTGCGAACCACCTATCCAAAGGCTATTCTGACAGTGGCCGGAGACTTCAACCAGGACCTGAACGCCCTGCACTACTATGGGTCACGCCGCAACAAGCAGGCCCTACGACAGGCCCTAGACAGCGTGAAGCTAGTCTGCCTTACCGCTGGCGAACATGACCCAGTTCACCAACTCATCGACGGGCAGCACTCCAACATTGACCACATTTGTATCGCTTCTAACGTCGAGGAGCACTTTCAAAATTCCTTTGCTTGGCCCCAGCGGCTCGACGATCTGCGCGGATTGTCCGACCACTTTGGCATTGGGGTCGAACTTGGGTTTGAACCATAGCGGTTGAGGTATCCCCTACCATAGGCAAATTTTCGTGACGGCAATGTTGCCGCCAAAGCAGACCGCCACGTCTGAGTCGGGGTCGCGGCGGCGCTTGCCATAGTCGCCCACGTAATAAAACTGACCCTCTTCCACTTTGAACTCGATGGGCAGGGGCTGGGTACAGGTGGTGCAGAAAACAATTTCCGGGTCGGGGTCGCCCGGCTGTAAGTGAGGCAAATTCACGTTCCAGAAGCAGCCCTGGGGCAGCGCTTCAGCCATAAGCGTCTCAAGCACCTGAGCGGTCAGGCGAGCCGCCATCGCCCAGTCAACGGGGCGGCGGTTTTGAATGTAGTGAGACACGGCGATGCCCGGTACCCGCAGCAGAGCCGCCTCTCGCACAGCCGCAACCGTACCCGACACGTGAATGTCGGCCCCCATATTGCCCCCGGCGTTAATGCCGGAGAGTACCCAGGTCGCATTGGGGCACAGGTGGCTAACCCCAACGCGGGCGCAGTCGGCTGGGGTACCGCCAATGGCAAAGGCGTTTTCTTCCCGCTGGGTAATGGCGATCGGGCCGCCCCGGTTCATCTGGTGGCTACAGCCCGAAAGATGGCGATCGGGGGCAACGACACAGGTAGGATAGCCCCTCAGCGCCTCCCGCAGGGCCGCAATGCCTGGGGCATCGATGCCATCGTCGTTGGTGAGAATAAAGGTCATGGGTGGGCAGCTAGAATTTCTCTGCTTGCAGCATAAGCTGTAAGCTCCCTAGGTGAGCTAGCGATCAGCCCATACAATAGGCTCAGATACCTCTGATCGGAGGCCAACGATGGGTTTAACCGTTCACGAATTAGCCAAGCTGCAAGCCGACTATCCCGACTACCGCATGGAGTTAGTGGATGGAGAGGTCAACGTTATGAGTCCATCCGGCTACGAGGCCGATGAAGTCTCTACTGAACTATCGAGGGTTTTGGGCAACTGGGTTCGCCCCCGGCAACTGGGCCGAGTTACTGGATCAAGTGCGGGGTTTGTGCTGCCAAATTCCGATACCCGCGCCCCGGATGTCTCCTTCGTTAAAGCTGAGCGGCTGCGCCGTAGCCCGCGCTCCTTTGCCGAACTGGCCCCAGACCTGATGGTAGAAGTCAAATCGCCGACCGACAGCGTAGCCAAACTGCGTGCCAAAATTCAAGATTTTCTAGTGTTGGGTACTCAGGTCGGCATTTTGATCAACCCTGAGAGCCGCCGGGTGGAGGTTTACCGGCTGGGGCAAGAGGCGATCGCCCTAAGCAATAGGGACATGCTCACCGTCCCTGACCTGCTACCGGGCTGGGAGGTCGCCGTCGCTGACCTGTGGCCCCTGGTATTTGAGTAACTTCTACAAACAAAGGAACCCGGCTTTTTGAGAAAGCCGGGTTCCTTAACTCCCTAGCGCAATCGGCTACCCAATCCAGCGGGCCACGTCTTTGGCGTGGTAGGTCAAAATCAGGTCGGCCCCGGAGCGCTTAAAGCTGGTCATGGTTTCCATCACCACCTTTTGCTCATCCACCCAGCCGTTGAGGGCGGCGGCCTTGACCATCGAGTATTCGCCCGACACGTTGTAGGCGGCAACCGGCAGGTTCGTCGCCTGCTTTACCCGCCAGATGATATCCATGTAAGCCAGGGCGGGCTTCACCATTAGCATGTCGGCCCCTTCGGCAATATCTAGCTCAATTTCTTTGAGCGCTTCGGTGCCGTTGGCGGGGTCCATTTGGTAGGTGCGGCGATCGCCGAACTGCGGCGCACTCTCCGCCGCATCGCGGAACGGCCCGTAGTAGGCCGAGGCGTACTTAGCGGCGTAGGAGAGAATTGGTGTATCTTCGAAGCCGTGTTCGTCTAGCCCGGCCCGAATCGCCTGTACAAAGCCATCCATCATGCCCGAGGGCGCAATAATATCGGCCCCGGCCTTAGCCTGGGCCACGGCGGTTTTCTTTAGCAGCTCCAGGGTGGGGTCGTTGAGCACGCGCCCGCTGAGGTCGCCTACTTCTAAATAGCCGCAGTGGCCGTGGCTGGTGTACTCGCACAGGCAGGTATCAACAATTACCACCAGGTCGGGCACAGCTTCCTTAACTGCCGTAGTGGCCTGCTGCACAATGCCGCAGTCGTGCCAGGCTCCGGTGGCGTCGGTGTCTTTGTCGGCGGGAATGCCAAACAAAATGATGGCAGGAATGCCCAGGTCGTAGACTTCCTTGGCTTCTTCGACAATCTTGTCGACCGAGAGCTGGTAGACTCCCGGCATCGACGATACTTCTTTGGCGAAACCTTCGCCGGGCACGGCAAACAGCGGATAGATCAAATCGGCCTGGGTGACCAGGGTTTCTTGCACCATGCGGCGAAGTTGCGGGTGCTGGCGCAAACGGCGAGGGCGATGGGTGGGGAACATGGCCTGGGGTGAGAGGTCTCTAAGAATGAAGCTTCATTAAACTAAAGCTTCATTTTGGAACGAAAACAAGCGCTTGGTTACGTTCCGTAACGTCTATTTTAGAGATGTAGGCCGTCAGCATTCCCTTCGCCCTGACTTTTAGACTAAGCCGGGAAAACCTAAAAAGTGGGGTCGTGCTCAAAGTCGAGGCATTCGCCGTTTTGCCAGGTGCGGCCACTGTGTTCGCAGGCGGTGCGATCGCCTAAAAAAGGAACAGCCGCCGGGCTGGCCTGGGGGCGATCGCCCGCGCCAGTCTGGTGCTGGGTGAGGTGCATCAGCACTGCCAAAAGGCCAAGGCTAAGGCTCGTAACCGCTACCGCCACCGCCATCTGCCCCGAAACCGATCGCGTGGTTTGGTCCTGCTGGCGGCGCTCCTGAGAGCGTTTTTCTGGACCCGCCACCACGACCAGGTAGTACCGCCTGAGCACCAGGGGAATAGATAGGCGAAGATCAATCGCATGCTTTTGCCAAAAGGTAGTGACTAGAGCGGCCTGGAGCGCCTCTCGCTGGCTCTCAGTGAAGGAGCGGGCAATTGCCGGGCTCATTTGCCCCAGCAGCCGCTCCAACGCCATGCTAGCTTGGGATGAGGACTGGTCAGAACCGCCGGGTAGTTTATCCATGGGGGGTGGTTGGAGCCGATCTACAGGGAAGGGTGTGCCTAAGGTTTCCCTCCCCGCGAACCTGCGATCGCGGCTTCACCCAACATTTATTTTTCTGTCAGCGTCATTAAGCGAAAACTATGTGCTAGGATTCTTAATCGTGCTCAGAGATGAGTACATCACCAAATCACGGGTCGCTAGCTCAGCGGTAGAGCACTCGGCTTTTAACCGATTGGTCCTGGGTTCGAATCCCAGGCGACCCATTTTTTCCTTGCCTGCTTCCTAAACGGTAGAACTCGTGGTCTGTGTCCCACAGTGTTTTATGATGGGGCAGAGTGGAGGGGTGAACACATCCCTACTAGGTGGGGAGGTCTTTTAAGCTTGACTTTAGCTTTTGCAAACATTTCGTCATACATCATCCGATCTATCCTAAGATTGATGAGTAAGGCTACCTACTTAAACGACTCAAAGGCCTAACGGCGAGAACACACTAGGAGGAATTTTATGGCGCTTGTCTCACTGAGGCTACTGCTGGATCATGCCGCTGAGAATGGCTACGGCATCCCGGCTTACAACGTAAACAACCTGGAGCAAATTCTAGCCATCATGAAGGCTGCGGATGAAACCGATAGCCCCGTGATTCTGCAAGCATCTCGCGGTGCCCGCTCCTACGCTGGCGAAAACTTCCTGCGTCACCTGGTGCTCGCCGCGGTTGAAACCTACCCCCACATTCCCGTGGTCATGCACCAAGACCACGGCAACTCTCCTGCCACCTGCTACTCGGCTCTGCGCAACGGCTTCACCAGCGTCATGATGGATGGCTCTTTGGAAGCTGACGCCAAGACCCCCGCTAGCTTTGACTACAACGTGGCCGTTACCCGCGAAGTGGTGAAAGTGGCTCACTCCATTGGCTGTAGCGTTGAGGGTGAACTGGGCTGCCTCGGCTCCCTCGAAACCGGTGCTGGTGAAGCGGAAGACGGTCACGGCTTTGAGGGTACCCTCAGCCACGACCAGCTGCTGACCGACCCCGACGAAGCGGTACAGTTTGTCGAAGCTACCCAGGTGGACGCTCTGGCCGTTGCCATTGGCACCAGCCACGGCGCGTACAAGTTTACCCGCAAGCCCACGGGCGAAATTCTGGCCATCAGCCGCATCGAAGAAATCAACCGCCGCCTGCCCAACACCCACCTGGTCATGCACGGGTCTTCTTCGGTGCCCCAGAAGTGGCTGGATATGATCAACCAGTACGGTGGTCAAATTCCTGAGACCTACGGTGTGCCCATCGAAGAAATTCAAAAGGGCATCAAGAGCGGTGTGCGCAAGGTCAACATCGACACCGACAACCGTCTGGCCATCACCGCTGCCATTCGTGAAGCCGCTGCGAAGGATCCTTCTAACTTCGATCCTCGCCACTTCATGAAGCCTTCGATGAAGTACATGACCGAAGTGTGCGCCGAGCGCTACGACGCCTTTGGCACCGCCGGTCAGGCCAGCAAGATCAAGCAAGAGCCTGTGGATGTCTACGCCGTTAAGTACGCCAAGGGCGAACTCGACGCTAAGACCGCCAAAGCTGCTGCGGTTTAGAAACTGCGCGATCGCTTGGATTCTCTAGGGAATCTGGTCTAGCTTGAAATGAAGCAGGGTTTCTTCGTTGAGGAGGCCCTGCTTTTGTTTTTTATGAATGTTGGAGCGAAGTAAGTGGGTCTGATTATCTATAGGCCGCATTTCGACTCCGCTCAATGCTCGATCCGCTACTTGGCCAGCCTACAAATTGGGGGCTAAGATCCACAGCGGGAAAACAAATTTGCCGCCCTTGGCGTACATTAGGGGTGCTCTGCCGCCAAAACATGTTCTATGCTGCCCCCGACTACCCCCCGAGAAATTCTGGCGGCTCTGCTGCCTTACCTCAAAACGGCTGGTGCCTATGCCCAGCAGATTCAGGCTCAGATTGTGGCCCAGCCCGACAAAGACGGTAAGGGCGACAATTTTTTTGCCTCGGCGCTCAGTGATGCCGATCTGTCGATTCAAACCATGATGGAGGTGGTGCTGCTGGGGCTGTTTCCCCAGGTGCGCTTCTACGGTGAGGAGTATGAGCAAACCTACAACACCAAGTACTTTCGCGCCATTGACCTCGGCCCAGCGGGTGACTACCTGATCACCCTTGACCCCATCGATGGCACTCAGTTTTACCTGGATGGCCACTCGAACTATCAGATTATTTTGGCGGTTCTCAATGCCGATGAGTACGAGGCGGCGATCGCCATTACCCCCGGCCAGGGCATCTACTACTACACCCTGCGGGGCGAGGGCACCTTTAAAGGCAGATTGGATCAATCCCTAGAAGACTGCACTCGGATCGAGGTTGCTGATCCGGCCCCAGCGATCTGTCTGGGCTGGCAAATGGGGGCGGTGGTACCGCATATTGGCGATCGCTACCGGGTTTACCACACCAAAACTGACTATTCCAAAGAGACTCAGATTCCCAACTTTAATGGGTTGCTCAGCGGCGACCTGGCCGGGGCGGTGCTGGCCAAGGGGCAATTTATCGATGGGGCAGTGCTGGCCTTTATGGCCCAGGAGATGGGCTACATTGTGACCACCTTTGCGGGCGACCCGCCCCCGCCGCTGCACACCTGCCGCGATTACCTCCGCCCCGGTATGGTGATCGGCTGTTCTAAGGCTGTGCATGCCGATCTATTGGCTGCCGTCACCGCCGCTAGGGTAGTGGGATGCTAAAGACTTGGCTTTCTCACTGCCACTGATCTAAATCTTGGCCCCAGCTCTGGGTGAGCTGTAGCCACTGGCCGCGGCGGCGCTCGACATCGGCGGCAGCCCAGATCAGGGCAATGCCCACGACAATGCCCACCACCCACTTGATGAAGGGAAAGGCGGCGTTGAGCAGCACCAGCTGGTTGAGGGCGTTGAGGGCGAAAACCAGGGTGCCGACGTAGAGCGGAGCGCGCATGCGGAGCAGCAGGCCCGCCGCGATCGCCCCCAGCGCCAGCGCCCCCACCGGCAGCCCTGCCCACCGTTCGGTGACCAGGGCGGTCAGCAAGATTAGCGCCAGGGCGATCGCGCGCAGCCAGTGGCGCTGTTCCTTGCGTTCGGCCAGCTTTAAACCTGGGTCTACCTGGGCGATGTAGAGCAAAGCCAGCCCCAGGGGCAGTACCCAGGCCACGCTGTCGTCTATAGATTGGGTTTCTAGCCAGACCCAGATCGCCCAGGCGGCGTAGAATACCGACAGGTATGAAATCCGAATTTTGTAGCTGTGCCAAGCTAGCCAGCCGTAGAACCCGACCAATACCCACAGGGTAGGAATGTGGTCGAATCCTCCCGTCAGGATTGCGATCGCTAGGGGCACCCCCACCGCCATTACGCGCCAGGGTCGCTGGGGCCAGCTCCAGGTGCCCCAGGGCACCCAGTACACTGGCACCGCCACGGCACAGGCCACCACGCCCCACCAGTTGTCGAGAACGTTTAGGGCAGGAAAGAGCGATCGCCCCAGGGCAAACCAGCCGACCAGCTCTAGGAGTCCGGCGTAAACCCAGGCGTGCTGAACTGGGTCAGACTCACCCAGTCGCCCCTGGCTGAGGGCGTAGAGGAGGAGTGCAGCCGCGATCGCTAACCCCAGCCAGCCCAAGGTCGCTTGACCAGAACCCATCCCTATACCGCCACCCAGCATGAGCAGACTGCCGATCAGCCAGTGCAGGTGCGCCGCCCAAATTAACTCTGTCTGGGGCAGACCCAGGGCGCGATCGAGCTGTCCGGCGAGCAGACGGTAAACGGCCATAATTAACGCTGCTACTCCAGCCAGTATCAGCAGGGCATCCGCTGCTTCTCCCCCAGAACCCAGCAGCATCTGGTAAATCACCAGCTCGTACCAGCCCACCGATAGCAGCCCCAGGGCCAGCCAGCGCGTCAACGGAGTCTGAGTACGCCGCCCTACTTCCAGGATGAGCAGGGCGGCTGCGACTACCAGCCAGCCCGTCCAGGCTGTAGCCGTGTAGCATCGCAGCGCCAGGGCCAGTCCAGCATAGGCAATAGTAAGCGTGTGCAGGGGAGCGGCTAGAATAGGCCGCGATCGCCCTGTGGTAGCGGCAAAAATCAGGGCGATCGCCCCCAAGCCCAAAGTTGGCACCGCCAGGGAAACTGGAGCCGGGTAGCGATCGACCAGCAGCCCCGCCACCAGCAGTTCTACCCCCCAGCCCGCCAGGTAGATCGTCACGGGGCGCAAATTTCCCCAGTAGCGCAAGCCTAGGGCCACCAGAAAGCTGGCGAGAACAGCGACGATCAGCGGGCGAGGGTCGCGCAGCTCTAGGTAATAGAGGGAAATTGCCGCAGTGGAGAGGGCCAGGACGCCAACGGCGAGAATGTGACCCCAGCGATCGCAGGCTACCCGATACAGCGTCGCCAACGCAGGCAAATTGTCAGCATGTTCTGGTGGGCTGGACCGTTCAAGGGCCAGGGGCGCTGGAGGGAGCGATTCGCGCAGCGCTCCCTGCGGGAATCGCCAAATTCCCCAGAGCACCGCCATTAGCCCCACCGTCACCAGGCCCCAATCGGCCAGGTGGCGCGGAAAACTGGGCACCCAGTCGGCCAAACTGCTGTAGACCCAGCCCAGGGCAAAGGCCACGGCCAAAAACGCCACCCCAGGCCGCCGATAAAAGGCGCTATTCACCCCCGTCAGAGCCGTAGCCGTACTCAGCCCCACCAGCCGAGTCCAGGGCAAGCCCAGGGTGAACGGCAGCGCAATTCCTGTGGTCAGCACGCTAGCCGGATGACGGCCAATCAACGCCAGCACCACCGGAATCACCAGCCCCAGCCAGCTCAGCCCAAAGCCAAAGCCATCGTCAATGAAGTAGCCCCACAGCAGGGCGTAGGTCATCGCTGAGAGCCCCACGCCGTAGAGCCAGGCGCTGCTGCCCCAGAGCCCAGGCAGCGCTTTGCTCAGCAGCAGGGCAGCCGTGGCCAGTGCGACAATTACCCCCAGCCAGCGATCGAGGGGCAGCGTTGGCCAGTAGTTACCAATCGCAACCAGAATGCTTACCAGGGCCAGCCCATAGACGACGACAATGCGCCAGCGGGCTAGGGCGCGACGCAGCGTTACCACCAGGGCCGTGAGTGTAGACGCAATCAGGTTTACTACCAACACCGGGCCGCTGAGCACGCTGATAGTTGTTAGCAGCGCGTTAGTACCCAGGGCAATACCATCGCTCAAGTGGCTCAGCTTAAGCTTGCCTCGGCGCAAGTACCAATCGCCTAGGGCCACCATGCTCACGACGTAGGGAAACAGCGAAATTCCCAGGAGCGCGTCGGGGCTACTGTCGGGGCCAATCCAACCGACCAGAGGAGCCATGATCGACTGGCGTAGGGACAGGGGAATTAGTTCCCAACCGACAAAGGCCAGCTGGACGGCGATCGCATAGGCGACCAGCAAATCGCGCCGCTTACCCAGTTTGCCAAGCGCCTGAATCCGCAGGGCCAGCCCCAGCAGACCAATGCCGAAAGCCTGCAAAAACCAGTTTGCGAGCGCAATCAGCCAGCCCCACCACAGCAGCCCCCGACCAATGGCAATACCCCAGCGAGAGGTGCGATCGATCGGTGTTTCTGGTGCTGGCGCTGGGCTTGTAGACGCGTCTAAATTTGCAGCTGGCTGAGGTTTTGGCCGCAATCGCCGCTGCCCCAGCCAAACCCAGGTCGCCCCGTAAAGCCCAAAGGCCAGCCCGAACTGACCAAACTGATATGACGGTAGCGTGGTTAACCCCCGCGCCAGCAGCAGCCCCAGAGCCGCGGTAATGGCAATGGTGGGCCAGCGCAGACCGGGGGATACTCCCCGCCGTCGCTGGTCGTAGATCGTAGCGGCGGCACTGCCCAAAGTTCCGGCATAGACCGCCAAAATGGGCACCGAGCCCAGCGCCCAACCGGTGTGCAGGTAGGCCAGCCCCAGAGCGTTGGCCTGCTCTAGAGAAGTGCTGGCTTGCTGGCGCAGCACGTGCAGCGCCGCCAGGGTGAGCAGAATGGTGGCGATCGCCCCCACAACCAGGCCCCCGCCCCGCCATACCCCCAGCCCATCCAGCGCCCAAAAGTTGAGCGGCACCAGCAGCAGGGTAATCATTTGCAGGGTTTTGGCCGTGAGCTGCAAATTGGGGCGGCGATGGCACCACAGCCCCACTGCCCAAAACACCAGCGTGTAGGCCAGCAGCACCAGGTACTGGCCTACCGCGCCAAACCGCTCCCACTGGGTAGCCGCCAGCACCGCCGACGACAGCACGACGAGAAATACTCCCAGCCCCAGCAGCCACACCACGCTCAGCTCGCTCATCAGGCGGTTGAGCCACTGCTGAGTAGGCGAGGGGGATCTGGGCTGAGTTGGAGCCGACTTTTGACCTTGTTCAGGGCGCGAAGTGGGGCGCGAAGTGGGGCGCGATTGACGCGACCTCTGGCGGGGCGGCGCTGGTGCAGCGGGGACGAAATCAGTGATTGGGGCACGACCCGCGACGGCCCCAGCAGTTTCTTCAAAAGGATTAACCGTATCGGCTAAAGTCGGTTCTGGTGCGGCTACCGGGTCTAGCTCGGGCGGCAGGTCACAACTGAGCCGCGTTTGGGCAATCTCTCGCACCTGTGACTCAGAGATTAGCCCCAGTTGCAGCCAGGTATCTAGCCCGGCAAGCAGCCCTGGCTGATCGGGCAACAGATCCAGCTGTAATCGAATCGTGGGGTCGCGATCGTCAGCCATGGGCTGCCTACAGAAAAGGTTTTTAGAATTATGATCGCTGACAGAGCCAGCCGATTCTTCCCCCTGAGATTCTTAACTTCTGGTTCTACTCTACATGGGGGTAAATGCGCCCGTGCTGGCCTGCCGTAGTGAGCAGGGTATAAACCGTATAGAGCCAGCCCACCACAAAAAATATCCCCCGGCTAAGCACTTTGAGCGGATGCCCGTCTTTATTGCAGGGGGGGTGCCCCAGCACGTGGCAGTCGAACAGGCGGCCGTAGAGGCGCAGGTTTTGCCCCAGGGTGAGGTTTTTGAGGGCCAGCAAAAAGTGGTTGTGGTAGAAGTTCATTTGGTAGCTGAGCGATCGCGTTGTTATGTCATGGCAGCCGCCAGTCTCCTCGCCCAGATGTACCAGATGGGCCGCTGGGTTGTACCAAATGATGTAGCCGGTGGAGCGAATGTGCAGGCAAAAGTCAGATTCTTCGCGCACCGCACTGCCGTAGAAGCGCTCGTCAAACCGCAGCCCGTGCTGGTCAAATAGTTCGCGCCGAAACGACATATTACACCCCCGCGCCGTCAGCACTCGCTGGGGCTGGGTGGTATGCACCAAATCTAAGTGGTACCAGGCAATGCCGGGGTCCATCGCCTCTGGCGGCAAGTAGTCGATTTCGAGTTCCTTTTGTTCCGCCAGCTTCATGCGGTCAAACACCCGACCCGCCACTGCCCCCACCTCAGGCCGTTCCACAAAGGTGCGGGCGTGGGCGTAGAGGTAGCCGGGGGGCAGCACCACATCGTCATCGAGAAAGAGGACGAGATCGGAATGCGATCGCTCAATTCCCACATTGCGCGCCGCTGGCAGGCTGGCCCAGGGTACTTGGTACCAGGTAATTTCCCCTGCCTTGGCCCAGGTCTCTAGCTGGCGCTGGGTGTCGCTCTCGTGGATCTGGGTTTGGTCTACCACCACCACCCGATAAGCCGGATAGTCCTGGGCCAAAACGCTGCACAGGGTGTCGCACAGCACCGCCTCCCGCTGGTAGGTGGGGATGATCACAGCAATGGTAGGCCAAGTCATAGCGGTGGGGGCGTAGGGGTTGACAGCAGTATTCCCACTGAGATGAGCTAAGGACAACCTATGGGTGTGGCTGAATTGATGTAGTTCCTTTCGACTTCGCTCAAGGAAGGGTGATTCCTATTGGCGCTGTTCCTTTCGACTCCGCTCAAGGAACGGGGACGCCGCTCAAGGAAGGGTGATTCCTGCTGGTTCCTTTCGACTCCGCTCAAGGAACGGGGACGCCGCTCAAGGAAGGGTGATTCCTATTGGCGCTGTTCCTTTCGACTCCGCTCAAGGAACGGTGACTTCGCTCAAGGAAGGGTGATTCCTGCTGGTTCCCTTCGACGCCGCTCAGGGAAGGGTGACGCCGCTCAAGGAACGGCTGAGGTTACTTACCTCGGTGGAACGGCTAGGGCAGCTCCACCGAGGTTGGCTTGGCGATGTGGGGCAGCCCCCAGCCCAGTTTCTCCCGCAGCACCTTGAAGAACTCTGGCGGCTGCAGGCGAATAAACCGAGCCGGGTAGGGGGCGCGACAGGCGCTTACCCGGTCTTTGGGCATGACGTAGCAGCCCGCATTGCCGTCCACAATCAGCACCAGGGGGTCGGGGTTGGCCGAGTGAATGGTGACCTGCTCGCGATCGGGAAACACCAGCCCCCGCGACGCCAGCGAGTGAGGGCAAATGGGGATTAGCTGGGTGACCGACACCCCAGGGGCAATGACTGGCCCCCCGGCCGAGAGCGAGTAGGCGGTTGACCCCGTGGGCGTAGACACAATAATGCCGTCAGCGGCAATATCGACCGGGGCATGATAGCCAATTGCGACCTCAAAGTGGCACATGCTGGTGAGCGGTTCGCGGTGCAGCACCATTTCGTTCAGGCACAGCGCCTCCCAGACCAGGTCAGCGCCATGAAAAAGCTTGACCGCCAGCATGCCCCGCTCTTCGACTTCGTAGTCGCCCGCCAGCACCTGATCCATCGCCTGGGGCAGTTGGTTCAAGTAAGCTTCGGTCAAAAAGCCCATGTGGCCAGTGTTTACCGTTAGCAGAGGTACCCCAATCGGGGCCAGCTGACGAAAGGCCGATAGCACCGTGCCATCGCCCCCTAGCACCACCGCAAAGCTCATGTCGGCGTCGAAGTGGGGCGGCACTAAACTGTCGAGCGGGGTATGGCAAACGGGGCGTTCGGGCTGGGAATATCCCAAAATGCCGCCCATACCTGTGGCCAGCCTAACGGTGTAGCCAAGGCCAGTCAGCTTTTCCTCCCATTCGAGAGCAGCCTGGCAGGCTACAGGCTTAACGTCGTTGTAAATAATGCCAACCTTGGGCACAGGCAGGGTCCAACCTTAAAATCGGTGAGGCTAGGGTAAACAAAACGTGCTCTACACCGCTAAGATGCCGAACACGCTACTGGGGATCGTAGTTTACCTTTTCCCTAGGCTACCGTTTTTTCGTCTACGGTTAAACAGCCTGCCTCGAATTGCTCGGTTAACCCTACATATTTAAGGCCTAAGGTCGTATCGTTGCCCACACTTTTGGGGTAGACCACGGCCTACGCTACGGTTATCGTACCTGTGAGGGCTGATTCAGCCCCGCCAACTGCCCACTGCTTGCTTTTACCACTGTGACCCGTCGCCAATCTGAAACCACCGCTTACGTTCGCATTACCCACCAGTCGTGGAGCCAGGGCCGCATCGAAGGGGAAGTGCGGGCCAGCACCTATGAATGGCAGTTTCAATGGCGCTTCCGCCAGGGCCAGCTCAGGGTAGAGCCTTCGCTGGGGCGAGCGCTGATCTGCGAACCGCTCAGCCGCTTTCTAGAACGCTTCGACTACCAGCTCGAACCCGGCGGCGACTACTCATTTACGATTCGGGCCAAGCTGTAGGGGGCACTGCGATGCGTAAACTCCATGTTCTAAGCTAACTAAGCCAGGGCAAACCCCTTAACTGTGGGGACAGCGCAGTATCTCATTGATTGAAAAATGATGACCACTGTTAGCAGGGTTTGAATAATCAAAGGTGGCTAGCGCTCGCTAACCACCTCTAACTTGCACGGAATCTATTAGCAACCCGCACTGGTTGCTATACCAAGACTGTTAAGCCCGCTCTCAAATTTGCCGAAGTTCATTGAGCAGCAGGGCCGGATGTCTTGATTTCGTTGGGGAGGCAAAATTTTTTTGGTGGCTGAAAACACTGCGCCTGCCACTTCTTCTGGAGAAACCTCTTCGGGTAGGGTACCTTCCTGCTTTAGGCGCAGCATAAAGGTGTCGGGCTTAATATGCAGATTTTGGGCAGGACTAATACGGCTGAAGAACGCAACCATAACGCTAAGATCTGGACCTGGTATCGTCCCAGGACTCAGCTTTTCAACTATTAGCTGATGGCCTTAGCTACCAAGCTAACTCGATGGGTAACACTGACCCAAAAACCTACTACGGAAGCTGGCAAGCTAAACATTGGGGCGCTATCTGACTCGATAGCACCCCTCCAAAGTCGCTGTCTTCAGCTTGTACTCACCGCGAAATGACGATATGACTAACCCACTGAGGCGGGCTAAGCCGCCATTGGCAGCGATCGCTGCGCCAGCACCTGCCGGTAAAACTGCTGTAGCTGACGGGTGGCAGCGGCCCAACCCCACTGTTCGGCCTCGGCGACAGCGTTGCGGCGCATCAGCTCGCGCTCGGCCTTAGCCTCAATTAGGCGGCGGGTAGCGACAATCGCCCCCTCTTCATTCGTCGGGTCAAACAAAAAGCCGTTGACCCCGTCAGTGACGATATCGGGAATGCCGCCCGAGTTTGCCGCCACCACCGGACAGCCTGCCGCCATCGCTTCTAGCAAAACCAGCCCCAGGGTTTCGGTGCGGGAGGGGAAGACAAAGGCATCGGCGGAGGCGTAGGCCGAGGCCAAATCTTCTCCGGCTAAATAGCCAACAAAGTTAGTGAAGGTACCCTCAAAGTGGGCCTCTAGCTCGGTGCGGTAGGGTCCATCGCCCACCAGCGCTAGCCGCGCGTTGGGTATAGCCTCTAGCACGGGTTTAATGCGGTCAATTTCTTTTTCGGCGGAGAGGCGACCGATGTAGAGGAGTAACGGGGCTTCGGGGTGACCTTGAGAGAGGCGATCGCGCATCTCGGCACTGGCGAGTTCTGGGCGAAACAGCTCGGTATCCACGCCGCGCTGCCACACCTCAATATTCTCGACGCCGTGCTCTGACAGCTCGGTCTGCATGGCGGTAGAGGTGACCAGGTTGATCTGGGCCTGGTTGTGCATCGCCTTGATCAGCTCCCACATCAACCCTTCGAGCATACCGAGGCCGTAGTGCTCCAGGTATTTAGGCAAATGGGTATGGTACGAGGCCACCAGGGGCAAATCTAGGGTTTTGCTATAGTAAATGCCCGCCAGTCCTAAGACTGCCGGGTTTACCACGTGCACCAAATCGGGCTGAAAATCTTCTAGCGCCTCGCCAATGGAAGGTCGGGGCAGCGCTAGCTTTAGCTCTGGGTACAGCGGTAGCGGAAACCCAGACACGCCGTGAATTTTAGCTCCCCGGTACTCGGTCAGACCGCCCTCGGGAGAAAACACTAAAACCTGGTTGCCCTGGCGCTGCAAATGATCAACGGTGTGCTTGAGACGGGTAACAATGCCGTCAACTTTTGGCAAAAAGGTCTCGGTGAAGAGAGCAATCCGCATAACAATCGAGGGGTACTAAAGAAAATGATTGAAAATGAGAGGGTAAACGAGTAAATGGGCCAAAATCAACGCGTGATTTTGGCCCATTTACTTACTAATCGCGCCGCCACTGAACCTTGGGCAGAATTTGATTCTTGTCAACGCGATCTTTGTACTTGACGGCGAAGTTGAGCAGGCTGTCGAGCAGCGAGTCAGACAGCAGGTGAGGCTGTAGACCCAGCTCTAGCAGGTTGGTGTTTTTAGCGTTGAAGTAGTGCTCTTCGGCCTCAACGCGGGGGTTGTCGATGTGGTTGATTTCGACATCAACGCCCAGGGTGTTGCCTGCTTTCTTCACCATCATGGCCAGGTCGCCGACGCTAAACATTTCGGTGAACTGGTTGAACACGCGGAAGACACCGGGATCGCCGGGGTTGGCGATCGCAATTTCGACGCAGCGCACGGTATCGCGAATATCTAGGAAGGCGCGAGTCTGGCTGCCCTTGCCGTACACGGTGAGGGGGTGCCCCACCGCCGCCTGCACGCAGAAGCGGTTGAGGGCGGTACCAAACACGCCGTCGTAGTCGAGGCGGTTGATCAGCAGCTCATCCATGCCGGTCTCTTCGGTGAGCACGCCGTAAACCACGCCCTGATTGAGGTCGGTGGCGCGCAGGCCCCATACCTTACAGGCAAAGTGAATGTTGTGGGAGTCGTGCACCTTGCTGAGGTGGTAGAAGGAGCCCGGCTGCTTGGGGTAGGGCAGAGTGTCTTTGCGACCATTGTGCTCAATGGTGATGTAGCCCTCTTCGATATCAATGTTGGGGGTGCCGTACTCGCCCATGGTGCCTAGCTTAACCAGATGGCAGTCAGGGAAGTGGTCGCGCAGCACGTAGAGCAAATTCAGGTTGCCCAGCACGTTGTTGGCCTGGGTAAGCACGGCGTGCTCGCGGTCAATCATTGAGAAGGGTGCCGAACGCTGTTCACCGAAGTGCACTACGGCCTCCGGCTCAAACTCCAGCATCGTCTCTTCTAAGAAGGAGTAGTCGTTGATGTCGCCGACATAGAGGTCGATGTGCTTGCCGGTGAGGTCTTTCCAGCGCTGCAGGCGGCTTTGGATGGGGGCAATCGGGGTCAGCGTTTCGATTTGAAGCTGAGCGTCCCAGTGACGCCGCACCAAACTATCAAGAATCCCGACTTCGTAGCCGCGATTGGAAAGATACAGGGCAGTTGCCCACCCGCAATAGCCGTCGCCGCCAATTACAAGGACTTTCATATCAATGCTTCAATCTCTTTGCTGATACCAAGACAATCTACCAGGTTTAGCGGACCTGTAAACCACTGAATAAAAGATTGAGGAATCGGAAGGATTTTTTCTGCAGCCGCCAAATTGAGCGTTAACTTAAGCCGTTCCCAGAGTTTTGCGGCTGCCTCAAATTGATGAGGTGGATGGGCTGCAACAGGCCCACAATCTAAAAGTAGTCAGCTAAACTAACTATTAGTTAAGCTAACTATTGCTCGAGCGAGCACCTCACCCGTGGTTACCCAAGCCCTTACGCCCGGCCCCCTTACGCCTAGCCAGTGTGCGGCAGACCTGATGACGACGGTACCGGCGGTGACGCGATTTTTGCGGGCGGGTATTCGTCGCCACGGCAAGCCCCACCTGTCGCTGTCGCAGCTGCGAGTGCTGTACTTTTTGCGGCGGCGATCGCGGTCATCCCTCTCAGAGATTGCCGACTATTTAGATGTCACCAGACCTACCATGTCGGCTATGGTGGAGCGCCTGGTGCAGCGGGGGCTAGTCAACAGAATTAGCGACCCCGTTGAGAGGCGGCGGATCATTCTTACCCTGACTGCCGAAGGTGCTGCGCAAATGGAGCGGGTCTACGATACCACCTTGCAGACTGTGGCCGATCGCCTGGCAGCGCTGTCAGAAACCCAGCTTCAGCAGGTGCAGGCAGGCCTGGCGATCTTGGCTGACCTGTTTGATGAGCCCGGAGGGCAGGAGTAAGAGACGTTTTGACTGTTGAATCGAAGCCCCTGCCCAACTCAACACTCAACCTTAAAAGCTCCCCCGTCTCCTCATCACCCCCATCTCCCTCATCCCTCCACCGACCTCCACCCATGATCGAAATTCAGGAACTCACTAAACGCTTCGGCCCTAAGCCAGCGGTCGATGGCTTCTCCCTCACCGTAGAGCCGGGCGAAGTCTTTGGCCTGCTGGGGCCAAACGGGGCGGGCAAGAGCACGCTGATCAAAATGCTCACCACCCTGCTGCCCGCCAGCGGCGGGCGGGCCACCATTGCCGGGTTTGACATTGGCCGCCAGCGGCGATCTGTGCAGCGGCGCATTGGCTACGTGCCCCAGGCGCTCTCGGTGGATGGCACCCTGACCGGCTACGAAAACCTGCTGATTTTGGCCAAGCTCTACGGGGTACCCCGCAGGCAGCGGCTCGATCGCATCCACGCCGCCCTGACCTATGTGGGGCTCGATGCCGTGGCCCACCGCCTGGTGAACACCTACTCCGGCGGCATGATTCGGCGGCTGGAGATGGCCCAGGCCACCCTGCACCGACCCCCGGTTTTGTTCTTAGATGAGCCGACAGTGGGGCTCGACCCGGTGGCCCGCAAAACCATGTGGGACTTAATTTTGCAGCTGCGGCGCGACTACGGCACCACGGTGTTTCTCACCACCCACTTTATGGAAGAGGCCGACGTGCTGTGCGATCGCATTGCCATGCTCTACCAGGGTCAGCAGGTGGCGATCGGTACCCCCGCCGCCCTCAAGGCCACCGTGCCTCATCCTGAAGCCACCATGGACGACGTATTTATTCACTACACCCGCAACTCACTCAGTACTGAAACCGAAGGAAGCTATCGTGACACGTCAACCACACGCCGTACCGCTAAACGACTGGGTTAATCGAGGCCGAGTGACCGCCCCCGTCGAAGACTTTATTGCCCAGGCCCTAGTCGCCGCCGAACTGGAAGTGCGCAAGCTGCGCCACGACCCCATTCAGCTGTTTACCCGCGCGGTGCAGCCGGTGCTGTGGCTAACCATTTTTGGCCAGGTCTTTACTCAAGTACGGGGCATTCCCACGGGCGACCTCAGCTACATCGACTTTATGACGCCGGGCATTCTCGCCCAGAGCGTGCTGTTTATGTCGATCTTCACCGGGCTGCTGGTGATCTGGGAGAAGGATTTGGGGATTTTGCACAAGCTGATGGTCAGCCCTGCGCCCAAGTCGGCCCTGGTGCTGGGTAAGGCGATCGGGGCTGGGGTGCGGTGTCTATCGCAGCTGCTAGTCATCTATATTGTGGCGGCCCTGATGGGGGTGGGAATTAACTGGAACCCCCTGGCGATTCTCGGTGTGGCTCTGGTGGTGATGCTGGGGGCGGCGCTGTTTTCGACCTTCTCGCTGATTGTGGCCTGCTGGGCGCAGACCCACGAGCGGGTGATGGGCGTCGGGCAGCTGATGATGATGCCGCTGTTCTTTGCCAGCAACGCGATCTACCCGATCGCGATTATGCCCGTCTGGCTGCAGGTAGTGTCGCGGCTCAACCCGCTGACCTACATGGTCGATGCCCTGCGCCAGCTGATGCTGGTAGAGCCGGCGGGCAGCTACAGCCTGGGGCTGAGCCTGTCGATTTTGGTGGGCGTGGCTGCTGTGCTGATTGCCTTTTGTGGGCGGCTGTATCCACGGCTGGTGCGGTAGGGGCAGCGCCTGGATAGGGACTATATGCTGGGGCAGTTGCCTCACTGAAATTTAAGGTTTGCGCCCTAAGATGGGGCGGTGGTTCTAGTAGAGCCCACGTCCTAATTGAGGTTGCTTGGCCATGGCATTCAAAACAGTGGTTTTCTACGGTTCGTACAGACGCGATCGCAACGGTATTCGGGCCGCCAAATTTCTGCTAGAGCACCTAACTCAGCGCGGCCACACCACTGTCTTTGCTGATGCCATGGAGTACGATTTTGGCCTGCTCGATCGCATGTATAAAGAGCATGAACCTGGCCAAGCCCCGGCCAAAATGGAGGAGCTGGCCGAGCACATTCGCACCGCCGATGGGTTTGTGGTAGTGACGGGCGAATACAACCACTCCATCCTGCCGGGGTTGAGTAACTTGATGGATCACTTCCTTGAAGAGTACTACTTTCGCCCGGCGGGAATAGTCTCTTACTCCGTGGGTGGTTTTGGGGGTGTGCGGGCCGCCGTCCACCTGCGAGTGTTTCTGGGCGAGATGGGCATGCCAACCATTTCGTCGATGTTTGCCATCCCAAAAATTACCGAAGCCCTCAATGCTGATGGAGAACCTCAGGATGAGTCACTGATCGAACGACTCGGCTCCTTTTTAGACGAGCTGGAGTGGTACGAGGAAGCCCTCAAGCGGCAGCGAGACGAAAAGGGCAAACCCTTTTAGGAGGGTTTTTGGGAGCATTGGGTAGCTGGGCGGGTCTTGCCTAAGGGGTCGCTATAGGGTCAGCCGCGAAAGGAGCTGGGTGGCGCAGACGGCTTTCGACTCGAACCTCTCCAAAGAGAGAGGATGCCCCTAAATTCCTACGGAATCATAAAAATTGTGAGTAATGAAACACTATCAAACTTTTAGTTAGGAAATACATCTAATGACTGATATGACAACCTTGACCACCAAACTTGCTGACCTGAAGCTTTTCCAAAATGTCTTGATTGACAGCGAGCAAAAGCTCATGACGGCCACCGACGATCACACCATTCGTGAGCGCCTGGAAGGGATGCTGAAGAGCGATCGCGCCAACCTCAGCAACATTGAAGAGGCCGCGACTAAGCTGGGTTCTGCAGCAGAGCCGCGCGATATTACCCAAAAGCATGCTGAAGCCGTCACCCAAATGATGAACGGTTCAGAATTGTCTCTATACGACAAGTTCTTTCAGCTTGAATTGCTGAAGCACCAGCAGACAATGAATGGTTTGGTGCTGCACAAGGTGGGTCAAACCCTGAGCGATGACCTTCAAAACGCTATGGAGCCGCTCAACAAAGTCAACTTTGAGAATCGGGCTCACCAGGAGGTGCTCAAAGGCGTTCTGTACTTTGTTGGCACCCGTGAAATAGCTGGTCAAGAGCCTGATATGGGTCTGTGGGCCAGCGTCGAGCAGGGTATTGCGGCTCTCAAAGGGGCGATCGGCAGCGCCGCTAGCTAATTGGCGTCTCTACGACCGTTGGCAATCTTCTCTGAGTAGGGGGTGGGCGAGGGCCTACCCCTTATTTTGGCGTGATATAGCAGCGGTCGATTGAGTAGGACACTTTAAAATGGGCGAAATCCTCTGGTAGGGGCATTGCACTGCAATGCCCCTGCGCCGAACCTGTCCTAATCCAGTAGACATTTGCAATAGAAGCATTACATCTGCAACCGCAAAAGAAGCAGCTGGGTGGCGCGATCGCTCTCAAAGTTGTTGTCGCTGACTATGAGCAAACTCTGGCTGCCGTCGGGCAGGCGTGGTCCCAGGGTCATGCCCTCCAGGTTATCTACTGCCAGGGGCGTCTCAGCAAAGTCGAGCACCAGCTGCTTGCGAATGGGCGAGATCCCCGCCACATCCCCGGCCAGGCTGGGAATGGTGGAGGTATCGGTGGCACCGCCAGTGGCCAGCTGGTAGAGCTTGACCTGCATGCCCCGCAGGCCAAAGGCGCGCTCTAAGGCCAGAAAGTGCCCGCCGGGGTCGATCGCCAGCAGGGCAGTCAGACCGTTCACCACTGCCCCGGAGGGTTCTAAGTCGAGGGGATAGCGGTGCTCGGCAATCAGCGTTGACTGGTCGTCGCCGATTAAGTAGTGCAAGAAGCGGCTGTTGAGGGGCTGGCTGGGGTCGTTGTTGTAGTCTTGCACCAGGGCCGACTCGGTGGCGGCAAACAGGCGAAAGGGCTCGATCATGCCCGCTCCGCCAGAGGTTCCAGCCACCGTCAGGGCTTCCAGGCTGAGGTTGTTTTGTACACCTCGGGTGGCCTGGTCGGGGTCGTCGGGCAGGTAGCGCTCGGGCAGGGGCAGCGTGGCGATCACCCGTCCGGTCTGCCGGTCAAATTCGCCAATGAAGGGCGGTGCATTTTGCTCCACATCGCCCTCACTGCCGATAAAGAGCGAGTCGCGGGGCGATAGGGCCATACCCTCGGGGTCGATGCTGCCCCTGGGGTAGGGGTTACCGGCGGCATCGAGTAGGGGGGTGACGGCCTCAAAGCGAACGGTGCCGAACTGGGGCTGGCTGGCACTGCCCCCCAGGGTAACGGCCAGGGTGTAAAAGCGGGCAGGGCCAAAGCGGCCGCGATCGTCGGAGAGGGCGTAGATCCGATCGCGGGGGCGATCGTAGACCAGCGCCGATATTCCCCCCACGGTAGTGCCCTCAAACGACTGGGGCGGCAGATTGTAGACATCCAGCAGCTCAACGGTGACAGGGATAAACAGCCGGTCCTCCGCCTTGATCTGCGGGATGGCGCAGCTGGTGACCAGCAGCAGTAAGCCCAGGGCTAGCGCCAGGGCCTGCGATCGCCGCCACACCACTTGCCACAGCCTACGGCGCATCCCCTTTGCCATCTTCACACCCTTTTCGTATACCTTTCTGGCTCTGGTTCTTTCTCTGGGCCAGCACCCTCTAGGATAGGCCAAGGTTGCGTGTCCCAGCCCTGGCCCGCGATCGCTACCAGGTAAACCGCAGGCCCTGCTCAATCAAAAACGTCTGGAGCGCTGGCATTTGCCCCGTCACCACAATCTGAGCCGGAGTTAGATCGTACGGCCTGCCGTAGCGCAGGAGCCATCCCGCTGTGCCCCCCGCCGCGCTGCCAACGCTCCACTCGCCGTAGTGCACCCGCGTTACCCCATTGACAATGTGGCTAACGGCAATGCTTTTGCCCCCAATCAGCACATTGTCGACCCCCTGGGGCACCAGCGCCTCCAGGGGAATTTGCAGGGGCCGCACCACAAACTCTTTAATGCTGGCCCCCGCCGCCTCGTAGGAGGGCCGCCAAGACCGGTAGCGGCAGCCGTGAATGTCGATGTCATAGTGGGCCAGGGCAACGGCGGTAGCCCTAAAGTCACGCCCGCCCGTCATGTCTTCGCGCAGGTCGGCTTCCACCGCCATAAAGCTGTCCTGCCCGTAGGCCGGGCGACCTAAAATGCGCCGCCCTTCGCGAATATAGGGCGCAATGCTGAGGCCCGACTGGGTGCCCAGGGGAGAGGCACTGCCGCTTAGATAGGTGAGCGGCAGTTTGTTGGTGGCTTCAGTTTCGATCAGCCACTCGGCAAACTTTAGAGCATGAACTTCGCCGTAGTTGAGCGATTCTGTCGACAATCCTCCCAGCCAGTCCTGGCGCTGCCCCGAGAGGCGAATGTCCTCTTCGGTAAACACCAGGGGTGGGTCCATAAAGTGCCAGTCGTTCCCCTTGTTCCAGTTGATCAGGGTCATTTCACCCAGACGGGTCAGGTTGACATTGGAGTTGCCCGCCACCTGGCTGACAATGCGGCGGTAGTTAAACACGCTGCCAAAGTTGAAGAATGGAAACCCCTCCAGGTTAAATTCGTTGCGGTGCTCAGCTTTGCTCAGGACGGGGTCTATTTTTTGCAGTTCCCTCAGGCTCTCGTTTTTGTCGTTGAGGGTGGCCAGCACAAAGGGGTAGGTGTAGGCCTGGGTGCAGTCGGGATTGTCTTGAGCTGGGGCGTTGACTTCGCCGGTAAAGGCCTGGCCGTCAGACCCTAGGCGATGGGGAAAGTTAGCCCAGCCCACAAGTTCGCCAGTATCGGTGGCGTCAATCACAATCATGCGGCGATCGGGGGGCGACTGCAGCCGAATCGGAATTTTGTTGTAGGCCTCATCGTCAGACCAGGCATACCAGCGCTCTAGCTCTTGGGAGAGCCGCCCGGTAGGCACATAGTCTGGATTCAAGGGAATGCGGCGCACCCCATAAACCGCCGTCACATAGCGGCCTGAGGCGTCAAAGGCGGCCCCTTTAAAGGCTGTAGAGGTGGCCCAGCGGCTCTCAGGCGCGCTCTTGGCAGCCTCCCGTAGCCACATCTCGGCGGCGGTAGCTCCGGCACGGGGTGTAAAGCACAGCTCCCCCACCCAGCAGCTGTTGGTTTGGTCTACCGGCATCTGGGCAGGCAGCCCCGTCCACGGCGGCAGGTACACAGGCTGACGCCTGATCAACGCCTTAAACGCTTCCCAACTGGGGGAAAAATTGCGTCGCCACCGCATTGCCCGCGACTCATCGATTGCCGACACGCCCTGAGAACTAATCTGCCCCCCCATCCAGGGGGTGAGCTCAATTAAGCAGGTCGTGACACCCGTCTTCATGGCCTGGGCCGCAGCGGCAACCCCTCCCAGGGTGCCGCCAATTACCACCACTTCGCAGGTCCATACCTCTTCGGCCAGGGGCAGGGGGGTGAGGGTTGGGCGACCGTTGGCGGTTTGAATCTGGCGAATGCCGGTGGCCACCTCAGCCCGATTGACAATTTGACCCACCGGGCGCTGGGTGAACTCTAGGGGCTGTCGCCAGTACTCGCTGGCCCCGCGAAAGGCCACCAGCAGGAGGGTACTGCTAATTAGGGCCATGGTCATCAACGCCCGCCGACGCGGAGCTTGTCGTCGCCTGCGCCTGGTTCTGGGCATTGAGGGTAGTGAACGATGGCGGCGGCGCTCCAGCATGGACAAAGGCGGCATACCTACGGCGTTGGTCGTCTGTGAGTGTAGCAACGAAATAGCGAAACGACGCAACCAAAAGCCCAGTTTTCAGCGTCCGTAGTCAGACTGGGTCAACGCTAGCCACCGCGCAGGGTAGAGCGGTTGGGTATGTGTAGACTTTTTTAGTTCCCGGAGCAATTTGGAGATCTAGGCCATAATGAGCACGACCTCGTGCCTTTGGGCAATGTTTACCTCCCATTCTCCCAGAATCTATGCTCTTTCACCCTCGCCTCTATCGCCGCCTGCTGCTGCCCTTCGCGTTGACGACCCTGGCCCTAACGTCGCTGCCAGCCAGGGCACAGACCGCCGTCTATACCCCCATCGTGCTACCGGCCTCGCGTGAAGTTAATGACGCTTTGAGCGATCGCGATATTCCCACGGGTACAGGGGGGTTTGCCCGCGACTATACGGTAAATCTTGAGGCCGGTGACCAGGTTGCGATCGATGTCGTCTCTGACGAATTCGACACCCTGGTGGTTTTGATGAACAAGGACGGCGTCACCATGGGCGAAAACGACGACGGCCCCGATGGCACCACCAATTCTTTGCTTTTCGCCCGTATCGAAGAGTCTGGTTCCTACACCGTGCGGGTGAGCGCTTACGCCGGGCAAGGGGCAGGCAACTTCTACCTCAAGGTAGCTCGCCTGCGAGAGGTGCAGTAGAAAATATCAGCATTTTTTCCCTGCAGTCTTGTCAGGTGTGACACCGGCTTGCTATCTTAAGTGAGCGCTGAAGTTTGCGCTCCCTCGCCGGGATAGCTCAGTTGGTAGAGCAGAGGACTGAAAATCCTCGTGTCGGCGGTTCAAGCCCGCCTCCTGGCATACATTCTAGACGTTGGCTAATGCAGGGAATGTTAATTTCCCCCAACGGTTCCCCAAAAGAACGACCCCCCTTAGCTGCAGCGTTGGCTAGGGGGGCTGTTGATATCATCTACGGTGGAACTTACTTTCAGGAACTCGCTGCTCGCTTATGGTGCCCTTGTCGGTGGGGCGCGATCGCCGGGGCAGAGTGCAGTCAGCGATCTAGCTGAGCTGGGCACTTGGGTTAAAGTTGCTATGCCGCCCGGTAGGGTGGCCAGAGCCACCCTACCGGGGCAGTACACTTAGCCAATGTGATTTGCCCAAATATCATTAGCCACAAGCCAGCATGCTTAAGCTTCCAACAGGCAACATAAGATTGTGGGTGCTGGGTTCAATAGCTGGTCTTTCATTTCTAGTATTTTTCATCTGGAGAGTTCCTCAGATGGGTGTTCCCCCATCTATTACTGATGAGAAAGCAAAAGCCGAACTACTAAATGCTAATCGAGACAATGCCCTAAAAGTCATTCAGACCATAGCAGGGCTAGGCTTTATCGTCACAGCCGTTCTGGCTTGGAAAAACTTACAGCTTACAAAGGATAAAAACGTCACAGACCGTTTCAGCAAAGCTGTTGAGATGTTAGCTGATGAAAAGCTAGAAGTCAGGCTTGGCGGTATCTACTCCCTTGAACGAATCGCAAGGGACTCTAAAGCAGATCACTCTGTTGTCATGGAAGTCCTAACAGCTTTCGTTAGGACTAGAGGGGCACCTAAAGAAGAAGGGGAGAAGCCCTTATCCCAAGACATTCAAAGTACTCTAACTGTCATTGGACGGCGTACACCTATAGAAAACGAACAAACAATAGACCTCAGCGGTGCCAACCTCAGCGGTGCCAACCTCAGCGGTGCCAATCTCAGTAAGGCTAATCTCAGCGGTGCTAACCTCCTCAGTGCTAACCTCCTCAGTGCTAACCTTTTCGGTGCTAACCTCTGCGAAGCTAACTTCTTCAGTACCAACCTCAGTGATGCCGACCTCTTCAGTACCAATCTCAGCGGTGCCAATCTCGGCGGTGCCAATCTCAGCGGTGCAAAACTCTTCAGCGCCGACCTCAGTAATGCCAGCCTGCTCGGTGCCAACCTAGTCGGTGCCAAGCTGCTCCGTGCCAACTTCAGCGGTGCCGTCCTCACCGGGGCGAACCTCCATGGGGCTTACCTCACCGAGGCGAACCTCCACGGAGCTCACCTCTACGCGGCCAACCTCGAAAACATCATTGGGGAGAAAACAATTTGGCCAGACATAACCGAAGTCGCCCAAGCAATAAATATCCCAACTGCTCTCAAAACACAGCTAGGCATCGAGGTTAAACCGCCTGCTGGGCCTAACCACCCTTGATTGCGCCGCTGTTTGTCTCATAGTCCAGCGAGCCTAGTTGCGTGGGACGGCAACTATTCAACGGTGCGCTATGCGGTCTAGGCCCCTTCTCTAAAGGGGCTTTTGCCGTTTTGGTGGCGATGTCCTCTGCTCACTCTGGGCCAACGAGGTTTCAAGGGTTTTGCCCCTGTGCCAGTTGGGTGTTTTAGGCCGGGCTTAGTCCAGGTCAAAATTCAGGGATGATCGGACGCCTGGCCCTGGCCGCGTAGTGCTTATAAATTATCGCGGTCGAGACCCTGACTAAGTAGCTCACATCCTGCACTGAAACGCCAGCTTCGAGTGCTCCGGTGATCCAGGTGTGGCGGGTGTGGTACTGGGTCAGGTAGAAGGCGACGTGGCCCTGCTCGGCCAGCTCCTTCACGATGGGCCGCCAAAAACGGGTCTGGAAATTGGTGTAGTTCATACTGCCCCCCTCTTTGCCGGGGAACACCCACCCTTCTCGACAGCCTTCGTGGGGCCGCTGCTGGCGCAGCAGGCGGGCGAGGCGGTCACCACAGGGGAACTGGGTAGTTTTTACGTTTTGGTGTGCTGGGCCTCTTTCTGGGCCTGGGACAGGGCCTCAGCGATTAACACCTCTCGGCAGTCTGGGGCCACGTGTCCCCAATTGAGGGCGGCTTCCTCGGCGCGGCAGCCAGTCCAAGAGGAAGCGTACCCAAGGGGGCGTAGTAGGGCCAGGATGAGGGCGATCGCCGTGGCCGACTGGGTGCGCTCCCACACCCATAGGGTGAGGGCAAAGTAGGTCATGGCGCTGCCGACAGACGAGGCCAGCTGCCCCAGCCAGAGAATGATAAAAGTATGCATAGCGGTAAGGCTCACTCGGGGGGCAACAGCTGCCGCTTCAGTTCGTTCAGGTACAGCTCGGTGCCGATGGGGCCGGGCAGCCCCAGACACAGGTAGGCGGGCAAAAAGTAGACCTGCTCGGCCTGGCTCACCGGCAAAGATTGGGCGATCGCACTACCCTGCCAGGCCCGCTGCAACGGCCCCAGCTGGTGCTGCTCAAACCGCTCGCCGTCGGTGGGCTGGCCCAGCACCGCCCAGTTGACCCCAAACAGCAGGGCCAGATCAGCGTCCTGAAACTGGGGCAGCGCCTCCACCGATAGGGGAGCAGCTTCCTGCCCCGGACGGGCCATAGACTCAAAACCCAGGGTTTCTATCAGTTCAGCGCAGTAGTTTTCCTGGCTGGTGAACAGGCGAATTTCTTTGAGATCGGTGGAAGAGAGCATCAACACCTGGGGTGATTGGGCCACCAGCGGGGCAAAGGTCTGGCGGGCGGCTGCCACAGTCTGGTTTAGATCGGCCAGGGCCGCCTCGGCGGCAGCGGGTTTGTCTAGGGCGGCGGCGATCGCGCTCAGGTTAGTCTCGGTCTCGAACCAGTCGAGCAGCAGGGTGGGCGCTATCTTAGCCAGGGCGACCTGCTGTTCGGGGGGCAAGTAGGGGGTGCCAAGATCAAATCGGGCTGGCTTCTGAGCAGGGCCTCCAGGTTGGGCGTGAAGTCTGACCCCAGGTTGATGGGCTGGGTCGTAATGCGATCGCCCTGGTAGGGAATTTGCGTTGCCGGGTCGGTGTAGTCTTGGGCGTGGAACAGAATGTGGTCGCCAAAGGCCACAGGCTGGCCCCCCAGCACCAGCAGCAGCTCCAGCAGGTTAGGCCCCAGCACGGCCACCAGCTGGGGGGTGCCGCAGATCTCGGTTTCCCCAGCAGCGTGGGGCACGGGGCGGCAGGCGGTAGAGGGTATCTCAGAATCGCTCGCGCCATTGCCCCCAGGGCTTTGACAGGCGGCTACACCCCAGAGCATCAACGCCACCGCCAGCCATCGCCGGTTTAGTAAACCCATACGCGCCATCCCATTAGTCTGCTGGTTCAAAATTCAAAGAGGTCAAGGCACAGCTAGGAAACACACTCCCCGATGGTGGGCTGTGGTGGGCATTGCCCACCCTACGGCTTAGAAGTTCACCGAAACAGACCCCACAATCGATCGCGGTTCCCCTGGTCGAATGCCGGTATTGCGGTCAGAGCCGCTGGTGCTGCTGATGTAGTTGGCATCAAATAAGTTGTTGATATTGAGAGCCAGTTGCCAGTTGGGACGGCGATAGAACAGGGCGGTATTGGTAATGAAATAGTTGCCAATCTCGAAGTCGTTATCGAGGTTGCCAAAGCGGTTGCTGACGTAGTTAACCCCCAGCCCAAACCCTAGCCCCTGCAAACTTCCGTCCTGAATTTGGTAGGTTGTCCACAGTCCAGCGCTGTGCTGAGGGGCATTAGACAGGCGATTTCCCACCGGAATCACGTTGTCTTCGGTGATGCGGGCGTTGGTGTAGGCGTAGAAGCCAATCACGTTCCAGCCTGGAAAAATTTCACCCTGCACGTCTAGTTCAACGCCCTGGCTGCGCTGGGCTCCAGTGGCAATTGAGGCTCCGGTGAGTGGGTCGGCCACCGTGGCCACGTTGCGTTTGGTGATGTCGAAAAAGGCCAGGGTGGCAAACAAATTGCCGTCCAAAAATTCGGCCTTGGCCCCCACCTCAAACCCGCCCGATGTTTCGGGTTCTAGAAAGTCGCCATCGACGCCCACAGACAGGCTGGGTACAAAGGACTGGGCATAGCTGCCGTAGAGAGCCAGTTCCGGGATCAGTTGATAGACCAGCCCCAGCCGTGGGCTGAGGGCGCTGAGGTTTTGGGCAGAATTGCCTGCTGGGTCTGAGGGGCGCGAGGCGGTGGCTGCGATCGCCTGGTCAATTAGGTCGTAGCGCTGACCTGCCACCAAGGGTCAGCGCCTCGCCAAACTGCACCTGATCTTGCAGATAGAGCCCCAGGGTGCGGGTGCGAATAAAACTCATTCACCAGGGGAATCTGCGGCGCTGGGTTACGTGGGAAGGCGTTGTAGACCGGGTTGAAAATGTTCAGCGGCAGCGGCGCAAACGGGTTGCCGCCGGTAAACAAGCTGGCACTAAACTGGCTCAGATCGACTCCCGCTAGCAGAGTGTGGGCCAGTCTCAAACTCGCCCACCACATTGGTCTGTAGCGACACCCCTTCCCGGTAGTTATCTAACGACACATCGGCCCGCAGCACCTTCTTGCAGGCCAAACACGCATTCTTTCCTCACCTACCCTCCGTTGCCTTATCCGTAGTAGCCAGATTCATTAGATTACAAGCGTTACGGCTAGGCGGATGATTCGCTGTTGTGGCAGAGCACACCAATCTAGAACGGTGTGTTTTCAGGATGAGTACCACGGAAGAAGGAGATTAATGTAATGCCTTCAACGAAACGTTACATTAACTAACGTAGCGTTACTAGCAATAGCTAAGGGAATGTCACCCGTGGGTATTCGTGATCAACTGTCTTTAGAGCAGAAGTTTGAGTTTCAAGCTTTTGAAACTTGGGTTCAACACCTCTCTTAAGCAGATGATTAGCCTCTCCTTATTTAACTGTGAGAGATCATGCTGAACCAGTCACCACTTCCCGTGAACTTCTGAAAGAGGCCTGGGGTTTTAGCAGAGATGTTGATATCGCTTCGGCAGTACTTACAGAAGACTAGCTTGTTCAGATTGGAAACATGATTAGATATGGTCAGTCAATCACCATCACACCCCTTCAAAAGCTTTAGCCAATCTCAGTTGAGTCTGTACTGGGCTGGCTTAATCGGATTGATGTGGCTTGTCAGTTTAGCGGGTACCTTTACCCTATTCGATGCTCAAACTCCCTTGTTTTGTTGGCTCTGGGCAATTCTGGTCAGAACATTTTTACACACTGGTTTATTCATCGTTACCCACGAAGCCATTCACAGAAATATTTCTGGTTTTCATAGGCTGAACGACGCATTCGGTTATGTGACCTCGTGGCTATACGCACTATTACCCTATCAGCTACTGGCTAAGAACCACCGACTCCACCATCGCTTTCCCGCGACCGAACAAGATCCTGACCATCATGATGTAGGTATGGGGGAATTCTGGCTCTGGTACATCCAGTTTATGAAAACTTACCAGACGGGTGGGCAGATTTGGGTGTCGCTAATTGGCATTAGTTTGATTTTCGGTGCCTTGATGGTTTGCGGCATTCCAGCGACTAATCTGATTCTTTTTTGGATTATTCCCATGGTGCTCAGTTCATTACAGTTGTTCACCTTCGGCATCTTCCTTCCCCATCGGCAACGCGACAACGCACCTGAATATGGTCAAGATATTAAAAGCATTCATCTACCAGTTTTCTGGTCGCTTATTGCTTGCTACCATTTTGGGTATCACCGAGAGCATCATCTAAATCCTCATTTACCCTGGTACCAGTTGCCTCAAGCTTATAAAGACGGCAAAGCATGACGTTCCGCCGGATATAGCAACCTCATTGACTAGTGCATGGGACTATTTAGCCCGTCGCTTGCGATTCCCCTAGCCGCCTGGTTTCCTTTCACGGCAATGGAGACCAGCGTGGCTAAGGATTAGCTGATGGCCTTGAATGTGGTGAAGTTTGCCGCTCACGACGCCTTCCCAGTAGTCATACTCCATAGCCATCTCAATAAAGCGTTTGAATGTTTTGGTCTTGATATTGGCCAGGACAGTGTAGCCATCACAATACACTTCGATTCTGGTATTTCCACCAGGAGCAGCAGTGGCTATTGGGATACCGCTAAATTTAACCGTGATGTTGATTTCACCTTTTGCAGGCATGGCCTAAAACACAATAGGGCTTGAATTAATGGCGAACTCAGCAGAATACCGCGATCCGTGCCTCTAGGAAAACCTTATTTCTGAATTTTAATGAAACCGACTGCGCTCCAAAGACTCTATGTAGCCCTTCCCCATTATCGTTCCGAGATGCCTTAAACCCAAATTCACAAAGCCTTGGCGTAGCGCTGCTCACCGTCGGTGAACCACCGAATGTACCGACAAGCTTGCGCTCACTGCCAAGCCTGCTGAGTCCCCATGGAAACAGCAGTTTGTCTTTGTGACTTGCCCTGGGGGAGAGACCAGTAGCGATCGGTGCGTTTGATGAAGTTGATGGTCTAACCTCATGCCTGTGATAACGCTTCACGAGCGGAACTAGGGGGGAGAAAGCTCTCGCTGACACGGATGTAAGCTTCATCCTATTCTAATGTCACCTCTCGTTCCACACTCACGGGAGTGATCGCTTGTCAACCTGATGCGCGAGACGCTCTTCCCACCGCAAAATTGACGCATGAGATTTACCAAAGGTGCGGCTTGTCTCGGCACCAATATTGCTTATTACCCGTTTGGGTAATAGGCGCGACTATTTTCGTCGCCTATGATGAATTCAACTCAAGCAAGACGAGGGTTACCTCCAAGAAACTTTTCCTGAAAAAGCTCTGTTGAGCTGATTTATTCAGGATTTGATTTTGGCTTTGGAGCTGTCTCAGTTCGGTCAAAATAAAAGTTATTTGAAACAAATGCTGTCGAATCGGCTATTTTTTGCCGTAGGTAGACCGTCATTTTCTTCATCTAAGCCGTTGTCAGCCCTTCATTGTTTGACGGTTTTGAATAACTTACTTTGCGTTTAAGGAATGGCGAAAAATGTATACTTTTGAAGGCCAAACTTTGGGTTTGGCACCTTGGATTCAGGACGAAATCGATCTTGATAGCGATATTTCTGTCGGGGCAAGGGGCTTGCTAGCCCGTCGTGTGCAGGAATGGTTAACCCTTCGCGGATATTCCGTTGCCATTGATGGTAATTACGGCCCAATTACAGCAGAACTTGTAGGTCGTTTTCAAGAGGATATGTTCTTGCCTGCCAATGGTCGAGTCAATCAAAAAACCTTCGATCATCTGGTTGAACCCCTAAGGGAAACCCTGCGTCAGCGGTTAACCATATCAACGTCGTTAAACTCAGCGGTACTAGATTACGCTAGAGCTCATTTAGCCCAACACCCCCGCGAAATTGGCGGCCAAAATCGCGGCCCATGGGTGCGAACCTATATGAAGGGCAACGACGGTACCTCCTGGGCCTGGTGTGCCGGGTTTGTCACCTTTGTATTGCAGCAGGCTACAGAATCTTTGCAAGTGGATATGCCCATTAAGGGTTCGTTTTCCTGTGATTCTCTAGCCGCTCAGGCCAAGGCCGCAGGGCTCTTTGTGTCAGAGGCAGAGGCCCGACATC
This sequence comes from Nodosilinea sp. LEGE 06152, assembly GCF_015207525.1. Lineage (GTDB taxonomy): Bacteria > Cyanobacteriota > Cyanobacteriia > Phormidesmidales > Phormidesmidaceae > Nodosilinea. The sequence continues at coordinate 198,820 of NZ_JADEWR010000003.1, read as the reverse complement.
GGGAGATCCCTCCTGGCAGTTTGTTTTTGGTGCGGCGTACCAGCACCGATTGGACTCACGTTGGTATTGTCGAAGAAACTCATGAATTGTTCTTCGACACCATTGAAGGTAACACCAACGATGAAGGGTCACGGGAAGGCTATGAGGTGTGTTCCCAATCCCGTGGATATACCAACAAGGATTTCATTTTGCTATCTCGCTAGAGGCTAAGCCACAGGCGTTTTGTTCATGTTTTTGCCTGAAATTTTTGTAATTACTAAGGACTTTTGTCATGCCTAAGAATGTTGAACCTGAAGTAGTGATGAATTCAGTGCTGGGAAAAATCAGTGATGTGCTGTTAAACGGTGATGGTAAAGCCATTCCTAAAAGTGATGATCACTACTTGGCATTTTGTAGCCCAGGTTATCCCCTGACCCAAGACTTTTTTAACTATGCCCTGGAGGGGTTTGGGGGAGTTGTTCGGCGTGGGGCTGATCCTAACCAGCTTGATCAAGCTGTTGGCCCTGATAAAGCTAACGCCGAAGATGAAGAAGCCCAGGTTGATCCGTCTGCCCTGGCTGCCGATGCCCGCCGTAAATATATGGCCGCAGAAACCTTTTCTGCCCTTTGCGATCTGGTGCCCGACACCAGCGGCATCGTTAACTCTGGGCGCATCAATGTCTGGAACCCGGAAACTCGGATCTCCCATGCCTATGCTATGGCGCTTCAGTTTTCACAGGTTTACAACGTTGAACCCGACGAAGCAACCAAGCAGAAAATTGAGCGCTGGCGATCGCTGTTGCAGGAAACCAAGACCGAAGTTGACCTAGTGACCGACGAACCCGTAGAGGTTACGCGCGAAACAGCGCTGGTGCAGAAGTATCGCGAAAAAATGCTGGCCTACTATGGCGAAGCCCTAGCTTATAACAACCTGCGCATTTCTGCGCTGGCCGGTCAAGACCAGCAGGCCGTGCACCAGTTTGCAATCAATGCCCCCCTCATGCAAATGAAGGTGCGAGCGGCTGAAAATGACTGGATCAGCAACGGCTACCGGGACACCTACGACCGGATTAATGCTGCGATCGCAGCCGTAGAAGGCCGCAGCTTTGCCCTGTTGAAACAGCGTTACAAGGAAGACTTCTTCCGCAGCCTGTTAACCAACCCCTCCTCCGGGGCGAACTTCCTCTATACGGCCCCAGCCCCCGCTGAATTTGCCCGTTCCGACTCCGGGTGGACTGAGTTCTACTTCAACAGCGGGTCTTTTAACAGCAACCACAAGTTCTCCGCTAGCCGCACTAGCGGCGGTGGCGGCCTGAGCATCGGCCCCTTTACCATCGGCGGTGGCGGCAGCGTTGACAAGAAAAAGTGGGAAGGCCAGGTGAACGCCGAAACCTTCAGCCTCAGCTTCAAGATGTGCCGCGCCACCATCTACCGCCCTGCCATCAACCTGGCCTTTGTCAAGAGTGGCTTCTGGCGCTTTGACCAGCAAAACGAAGAGTACAAAAACACCCTGCTCTCCGATGGCAGAACCCCTCCCAACGGGTTAATGCCGGCCATTACCACCGACTGCGTCTTCATCAAAGATCTGTGTATCAACTTTGGCGAATATAACAGCCAATACGAGCGCAGAGCACAGGAAGTCAGCGGTCGAGGCGGATTGTCCTACGGGCCATTCTTCCTGGGCGGTAGCCATAGTAACCGCGAAGGTGAAAGCAACTACAACTACAGCTTCACCCGCGAAGGCATGAAAGTTGAGGGCCTACAGCTCCTCGGCTTCCTGTGCCACACCTTGGATAAGAGCCCAGATCCCAATCCTAAGGTCAAGGATTGGATCTAATCCCACAAAGCAAATGTCGGCGGGTCAAGGACAGGGGAACCCCAATGGTCCTGGGCCTGCCGACCTCACCCATGGAGGCACTACAAGGAGGCTCCTATGTCTACTCAAAAGGCCAGCAAAGCACTGCTCTCTAAGCTGGCAGAGACCGTTATTAAAGAGTTCCGTCGAGACGATCTCTATGTGGCCCAAGTGCCCTTAGGGGTCGTTCTAGGGAAAGAACATTTCCAGGTTTTGCAAAAGCTTGCTGCCGATCGCCTAGATCAGCCTGAGTCGGTAGCCCGTTTAGTCGAAATCTCTCGTCTGGTCGACTGCATTCAGATCAACTCAGAAACGGTAGTTTCCCCAGATGATTCCCCAGGTTTTTTATCGGAGCGTTTCCCACAAATTTTGGCCAACGTTCAATTTGTTAGACCCCCTCTAGGCGAGGCCGAACAACGCCGTTACGATCAGGCCCAGGCGTTGCTTTATGAGGAGCCGCAAATCATTAAGCGACCCGACTACCAGGAATTTTGCCTACTACGGGCTGATCTTGAAAAAAAAGAAGTCGCCTTGATGGCTATGCGCCTGAACCATCAAAGGGCCCAAAGCATTCAAGAGCAAACGGTTTTGGCAGGGGAACTCAGCGCCCTGGAGAGCCTGGTTAAAGAGCAGCGCGAGGCCCTAGAGGCGATTGATCGAGTTCACAACTTCCGATCGGCGGAAGGCATTATTGACGCAGCGGAGCGAGACATTGACAGCATTCCCCTGGCTGTGCGCGACATGGTGGCTGCTATCCCCTTGATGCGAATTGCCGACCCAATTTCCCATGCTACCCATGTTGGTTGCCACTTTTCGCCATCTCATCTGTCGGAAGACAACTGGATTCCCCTCAAACTGACCCGTGAAGACATCGCCCAGTGGCAGAGCAATGGCACCTCCTCCCCCGGCGGAGCAGCGGGGCTTGACGACAGTGAAATTGAGTCCATCACCCTAGAAGTGCAAACCGTCACCTGCTCCCGTCCCTGGCTGTGGCCTGCCCTGTTTGAGCACCAAAACTGGAAATGGCGTAACCCCTCACGGCCCGTTTCGGACGGTGTCTTAAACGGTAATACCGAAAAGTTGATTCCTGGCTACGTTTTTGGTCTGGTGCTTGCCCGCAACGTGGTTGTTAAAGGAGTGCCAACTTCGCAAAAGCACTTTGCCCAGGCCCAGGCCGCAACTGCCAAAGTCGCAACGGTTCAGGCTGCAACGGTGGATAGCTCCGATTTGCTCACCTATGCCATTACCCCCAACGAAATCTTGGCAGCTCAAGTTATGCAGGTCAATTCCCTACAGGTGAACTCGGCTTTGTTAGAACACAAAACAACTTCCGCCTACAATTTGCGGGTCAAATCGGCAGTCGCATCGGGGCAGGTCGCTCCACTGATTAGCAGCCATTCTATTCAGCCAGCCCTTGCCCAAGCATCTCAATTCAAAGTGGCCAAAGCCATCCAGTCTTCGCCTTCCCAAATGGATCTTTCAAAAAACGCTCAGCTGCAAGTAGCCGATGCAGCGAAGTTGAGGCCTGTAGACATCCAGCCAACAGGTCAACTAAATAGTAAGTTGTTTCCTCAGCAGTTCAGGCATCGGATTGATTTACTTCAGCGCGAAGCTCTGATGATGCCAGCTCGAGGGCAGGTAGTTGATCCTCAAGGTCGAGGGTTATACCAGGCTATGGTGACGATACAGACACCACACGGTACACGGTTTGTGCATACAGGTCAGAATGGCGATTTCACGGCTCGGCTCCCCCAGGGACGCTACGCCGTCAAGGTTGATAAACCAGGTTTCATCACGGCCAGCGGATTTGTTACCGTTCCTCAGACTACAAACCCGCCCGTCATTACTATGGTCCCTGAAGCCACCGGGCAACTAAAGATTTGCCTACTGGAACAGGTTGCTGGCAAAACTTATCCCTTTACAGGGGCAGCTAAGGTGATGATCGAAGGGAAACATTCTCAGCAGGTTGAGGTTTTGAACAATCGCTCAGAAACGATTGTGTCTCTCAGTCCTGGTCGGTATCAGATCATGCTATCGAGCGAAACTGCTGAGAAAATTATCCCGGCTACTCAAACGGTGGAGATTGCGTCCCAGGCTAACTCCAGTGAAACTAGGGTAGAGTTCACCCTTTATCCTGCTCCGCAAATCAGCAACCCAGAAGTTCAGCTTTTGGGCTTTATCTGTAAACGGGTTCCAGCCTGCCCAACTAAATGAACTGAAGGGGTGTTGGGAGGCGAATTCACGTCCTACTCGCCTCCCTGAGGGTATTTGTCAAAAAGGGTTAGTTTGCCCTGATGCTGCCTGTTATCAAGAAAACTCCTCTAAAAAAGCTGTAACCCTTATTAGCATAGCTATCGTCCGAGCGGTTAGGACATGACTGTCCCCTGAAGCGATGGCTATACGCCATGGCGTTGTCCTAGTTTTTGCCACTGGAAGAGGCCGATGTCCTAAGCGCGATGGCCATCGCTACTCCCCTTGAGTTATCGGTCTGCCCACGATAGCAATCGCCCCATCAATCAGCCTTTAGGTCAAGACAGCCGTGAACTTGGCTCTCTACAATGAAGCTTGTACGCTTCTCTTGATCAAAGTAAATTGCTATGGGTTTGCGCGATCGCTTCAACCAGCTTAGTGGACAGACCCGCTTTGTTGTATGTCGCATTTTTGTGCATCTTTCTGGCCGAGAAGTAGCACCACTCCTGGGTGTGCTCAATCAAGCGGCACGTAAAGCGATCGATTCAGAAGGTGACATGCAGGTGTTGGGCGAGCAACTCGTGCGGGTTTGTGAAAGCTTGCTGGAGTATGAAACTTTTTGGCAGTCGGCAGCTAACGAAGGAGATGTTGTTTGGGATGAGGGCGAAGCCGGGGATTACGTCAGCGAACTATTTACTGACTCAGCTGGGCGTTACGGTAGTGCGGTAGACGTTGACTCAAATAACAGTGAAAATTTTGCTATTCCCATGACACAAAATGTGGTTGTCATGATCGCAGTTGCCTGTGAAGGCGAAGTATCTGAATTGGAAACCAATTTGGCCGACATCACTGCATTAAGAGCTGGCTTGAAAGCGCTAATTGATCTGAACTACAGGGGAACTTTAAGGGCGATTCAGATACATTTTTCTCCTGCTCAATTGGGAGACGAACTCACATCGGATCAGCTAATTGAAAATTTTCCTGAACTTATTCCGCTCTAGTCTTTAAATTCATCACGCTTAACCTTTGACTACAATGATACGCAAACTTTCTGCTTCTTTAATGGCATTGGCTCTGGTGTGGTCGTCGGTTGCCTGCACTAGCCTAGAAGATTACTCCACTTCGCAACCAGCACCGCAACTGCCGCAAGAAACAACTGCCCCTGCTGCTGCTAGCTCCATTGCAGACGGAGCTTATTCTGTGCAGCAGGCTACCTACGACGACAGTTCGGGTGAATACAGCTTAATGTTGCTCAACACTGAGCCTGGGCAGTCGATGTTTCGCAGCGCCAATTTGCCGTTGGCTCGTCTAACAGACGAAGAAATCTCTGCGGGCAAATCGAGTGAACTGCGCGTTGAAAACGGACAACCAGCGCTGTATCTAACACCCGATTTTCGAATTGAATATGTTCACAACGTAACTGCAACGCAAGTCGATCCACAGACTGGGCAGGAAGAAGTTGTCATTATTCGTCAAGAACCCAGCTTCTGGACACCGTTTGCGGGAGCGCTAGCGGGTCAGGCGGTCGGCAGCTTACTTTTCCGTCCGCATTACTACATGCCGCCGTTGTATCGGCCGGGTGTAGCCCTAGTTGGCCACGGCGGCTATGGACGCAGCTATGGCGAAGCCGTTTCGCGCTATCAGTCACGCTACCAAGCGCCTCCGGCTGAATATCGGAACCGTCAGTTTCGAGCGAGCGGCAGGCTCCGCTCGACCGGCGGCACTGCCTCGCGTGTTAACACCAATAGACCTTCAGGCAACGGCGTTGGCAATAGCAATCTGCGACGCAACAATCGACGGAATGAGCGGGCTCGGCCTTCAGGGGGTAGTTTTGGCAGTTCACGCCGCTCGGCCCCACGTCGTAGCTCTGGCCGCAGACGGCGGTAATATTTTCTATTAAGTCCGAGTTTCAAAGACCCGGCTCAAAACAGGTGTCCCGTAGGAGCAAACGGCTGTTTGCCCTTACCTAATTGGGTTAAGTAACCAGGACTTAGGATTAATTCTCTTTTTCATTCGGCCAGGCCGTTCTCAACGGGGAGGAGTTAAGGTCGTGGAAGGGAGTCTTTTTTTGACGGCAGCGGCACAGGTGCCTGCGATCGCGCCCCAGACCACAGTTGCTACCAGGCTGAGGGCAATGGCTTGCTTGTCAGTTGAGTAGTCGGTAACGCCACCGCCGCTCAGTCTAATCATGCCGTTGAGCGGCACCACAAACAGCGCCAGATAGAGCAGACCAATCGTGCCGCCGCCCAGGGCCGCGCCCCTAGCCAATCGTCGTGTTGTGCCGCCCAGGGCACCGCCGAGCCCCCCCAGCCCGGCGGATAGGCCAAAAAATCGCCAGGCTGGATCAGACGTCAATAGGGTAGGCAAACTAACGCCCGCGTGATTCCGAAAAAACGGCCCGCCCCAGTTGAACACGTAGTAGAAAAAGAGCACCGTAATTAAATATTGGCCTGTGCCACCCACTAAGGCCCCAACCACGCTGCCCAACCAGGGGCGTTTGCTGCCTGCTGAACCCTGTTTGCTCATAGTGTTTGCGGCATGGCTATCTAGAGCGGGCGCGATCGCTCTGATTTGCGGCTGTCCCACGACAGGTTAAGGGCTTTGCGAAAGTCATCCATCGCGGCATTGGCCCCGTGACCTAGGCGGATGCTGGTGTGGCCGCGACCAATGTAGGCCTCGGCCAGGGTGGGGCTGAGTTCAATGGCGCGGTTAAAGTCTTCGAGGGCAATGTCCCACTCGTCGAGAAAGTAGAGGGCATAGCCGCGATCGCAGTGGGCCAGAGCATCGCCGGGGTTGAGTTCCAGGGCGTGGTCAAAGTCGGCGATCGCAGCCGGGTAGTCTTCCTGACGGCTATACACGCGGCCTCGATTGGCCCAGATGCGGCCGCTGTGGGGGTTAAAGCGCAGCGCCAGGGTGTAGTCGGCGATCGCCCCCTCCATGTCGCCCACCTGGGCGCGCAGTAATCCCCGGCTGTCGTACAGGTCGGCCAGCCGAAAGCGCAGGTTTAGGGGCGTGTCTTCGCTCAGGGTGGCATCGGGGCTGTCGAGGGCCAGGCCCACCAGGGTTTGGTTGTAGGAGCGGTCTTGCAGGTCGGGGTTCAGCTCAAGCACCGTGGTGTAGTCATCGATCGCCCCCTGAAAGTCGCCCAGCTCGTGGCGCAGCATGCCCCGGTTGACGTAGGCCTCCACGTAGTCGACCTGGCACTCCAGGGCGCGGTTGATGTCGAGGGTGGCCTGGTAATAGTTGCGCAGCTGAAAGTAGGCCACCGCCCGGTAGTTGTAGGCCTCGGCGTGGTGGGGCTGGCTGTGCAGCAGCCGGGTAAAGTCGGCGATCGCAAACTGGTAAGCCTCTCGCCGGGGTTCGGCCAGGGCCGCGATGGCCCCCTGCTTGAGGTAGGCCAGCCCCCGCCACAGTAAAATTTTGGCAAATTTGGGCTGCTCGGCCAGCACGACGGCAAAGTCGGCGATCGCCCCGCCGTAGTCTTCTAGATCGAGCTTGATTCGGCCTCGGTTGCCGTAGCCTTTGATTGAGCCGGGCCGCAGCGCGATAGCTCGGTCTAAGTCGCCCAGGGCCTCGCTCAGCTGCCCCACCAGGCGGTAGACGCTGCCCCGATTGATGTAGGCATTGGCAAAGGTGGGCTCTAGGCACAGGGCGGTCGAAAAATCGTCAATGGCGGCGGCATGACTGCCGCGATCGCGGTGGGCGCAGCCCCGGTTGTAGAAGGCTTTGGCGCAAGTGGCATCGAGCGCTATGGCTGCAGAAAAGTGGGCGATCGCCGCCTCAAAGTAGCCCAGCCGGGCCTGCTCAATGCCGGCTTTGAGAAGATCGCCGAGCTGACGGTTTGGGGTTGTCATAAGCCTGTCGGGGAACTAGACACTCTGTTGCGCCCTTTGGCGTCACGCCCTAAGGCGTGTGAAACGGTGTGTGAATTAAACTCGGGCACTGCTTAGCTGCTGTAGATGCCCCTGACCCCAAAGCTAATTTTCATTATGCCTTATCGCGCTCGCCTTCGTATGGCTAAACGGCTGACTGACGTAGGGCCTGCACTGTCGCAATCACCGCAGCAACTACCTGGTCGATCTCATCGACGGTGGTGAAGCGGCCCAAACCAAAGCGCAGTGAGGCGTAGGCCAGGGCATCTGCTCGGCCCAGGGCCTTGAGCACGGGGGAAGGGGCGGTGCTGGCGGTGCTACAGGCAGCACCCGACGACAGCGCCACGGTACCCCGCAGCCCCAGCAGCAGCGCCTGCCCATCCACCCCCTCAAAACTGACGTTGAGGTTGTTGGGCAACCGCTGGGTAGGGTGGCCGTTGAGGTGCAGACCCCCCAAGGGTTGCAGCCCCTGCCAGAGGTGCTGCCGCAGCGCGATCAGGCGATCGCGCTCGGCCTCCAGCTCCTCCAACCCCAGCTCCACCGCCTTGGCAAAGCCGACAATTTGCGGCGGATACAGCGTGCCTGAGCGCAGCCCCCGCTCGTGGCCGCCGCCGTGGAGCTGGGCCGCCAGGGGAACGCGGGGTCGCCGCCGCACGTAGAGCGCCCCAATGCCCTTGGGGCCGTAGATTTTGTGGGCCGTCAGCGATACCAGATCCAGCTGCATGGCCTGCACGTCGAGGGGAACTTTGCCGATTGCCTGGGCCGCATCGCTATGGAAGAAAACCCTGCGATCGCGACAGCGCGCCCCAATCTCGGCCAGGGGCTGTAGCACCCCAATCTCGTTGTTGGCCGCCATCACCGACACCAGCACCGTGTCGTCGCGAAAGGCTTTATCCAGAGCGTCGAGATCGATCAGACCGTTGGGCTGCACGGGTAGGTAGGTGACCTCAAAGCCCAGTGATTCTAAGTACCGGCAGGGGTCGAGCACGGCGCTGTGCTCAGTCTGCACCGTAATCATGTGGCGGCCTCGGCTAAAGCAGGCCTCGGCGATGCCCTTGATCGCCAGATTGTTGGCCTCGGTGGCCCCGCTGGTAAAGACGATTTCCTCGGGCGTGGCGTTGAGGGCAGCGGCCAGGGTTTGGCGCGATCGCGCCACCGCCGCTTCTGCCTCCCAGCCGTAGGCGTGGGTAAGGCTGGCCGGGTTGCCAAACTGCTCGGTAAAAAACGGCAGCATCGCCTCCAGCACCCGAGGGTCGACCGGCGTAGTGGCGTGGCAGTCTAGATAAATTGGGCGGTGTACCATAGCCCCATGAATACTCCCAGTCACCTGATTCTCAATCTGGCCCTGCTGCGTCGCCCGGTTGCTCCGGTGATGACCTGGCCCATTCTGATCGGCGCGTTGATTCCTGACGCGGCCATGTTTGTATTCTACGCCTGGGCTCGGTGGCAGGGCCTGCCCGAGTCAACGATTTGGAGCACTGCCTACTACAGCCAGCCCTGGCAAGATATTTTTGCTGTCGGCAACTCGATGCCGCTGGGGCTGCTGGCGATCGCCCTGGGCTACTACCTTAAGCGGTACTGGCTGGGGTTTGTGGGAGCCAGCATGGTGCTGCACCACCTGGCCGATCTGCCCCTGCACCACGACGACGCCCATCGGCACTTTTGGCCCCTCAGCTCCGTGCGTTTTATCAGCCCCGTCTCCTACTGGGATGTGGACCACTTGGGGCGACTGGGCGCGACCCTGGAGCTGGTGCTGGTGCTGGTAGCCACCGTCTACCTGCTGCCCCGCCTCAGCACCCGGTTCAGTCAGGCCCTGCTGGCCGCAGCGGCGGTGCTGCTGACTGGGGCCTACCTGCTGTTGGTCAGGCCCCAGGGTTAGTGGTCTGCCCTTGCGATCGGCGGCGATCGCCTTTTCTCGCGCAGCATCAGCCCTGTCCCTGAAACACCTGGTACTGGTTGCGGCCAGCATCTTTGGCCGCGTAGAGAGCCTGGTCTGCGGCGGCCAAAATGCTCTCCGCCGGGCTGCCGGGGGTCGGCACCAGCGTGGCAATGCCAAAGCTGAGCGTAATCGTCGTGCTGCTGGGGCTGGCACCGTGGGGCAGGCTCAGAATTTGCAGGTGGTGACGCACCATCTGCACCACTCGAATCGCGCCAGCGGTGTCGGTGTCGGGCAGCACCAGGGCAAACTCTTCACCGCCGTAGCGCGCTGCTAAATCGGCCGGGCGACGAACGCCGTGGTCAATGGCGCTGGCAATGTCAATCAGGCACTGGTCGCCAGCGGCGTGGCCGTAGGTGTCGTTGTAGGGTTTGAAAAAATCGACATCGGCCAGCACCACGCTGAGGGGTTTGCGCTCCCGAGCCAGCCGCTGCCACTCCTGGCTCAGGTACTCGTCGAGCCAGCGACGGTTGGCCAGCTGGGTCAGGCTGTCGACCTTGGCAATGCGATCGAGCTCCCGGTTGGCGGCCTGCAGCTGCCGGTATAGCTCGGCCTGGTGCAGCGCGGTGGTGAGCTGGTCAGCAAAATGCTGCAGCATGTTGGCCTCAAAGGGCTGCCACTGCCGATTTTCGCCGCAGGCGTGCACCACCAAAATGCCCCACACCGGCTGGCGATCGCCCCCAAAGGGATGGGCAATGGGGGCAATCATGGCCGACCTGACCATAATGCTGTTGAGAAAGGCCAGAATTTCGGACGACCACAGCGCCGTATCCACATCGTTGACAATGTAGGGCTGGCCGGTGCGCAGTCGTTTCAGGTAGTCGGGCGACAGCGGCCCGGCCGGAATCATGGCGTCGGTAATAGTGACGTAGTTGGGGTGGGTGGCTTGCTGGGCAATGCGCCGGTTACCGTCGGCCAAAATTTCAAAAATCACCGCGCGGTCGGCATTAAACACAGCCTTAATACCGGCTACCGCAGCGCTGAGAATGGTCTTAAAGTCTAGGGTTTCGCGCATGCGGGCGGTCAGCATACGCAGCAGCTGCTCTTGCCCTACCCGGCGGCTCAGGGTGGCCTCGGTAGCCCTCAGATGAGCCTGTAGCTCTCGGTGTTCGGTGCAGTCTTCGGCCCAGCCCACCATGTAGCGAGGCTGGGCCTGATCATCTTCGACCACCCGCACGTGGGCCTTAATCCAGCGCACCTCGCCGCTGGGGCGCACGATCCGATACTCCCGCCGCACCGAGTTGCCTTCAAACTGCCGTCCGACCGAGGCCTGCACCTGGGGCAAGTCGTCGGGGTGAATCTGGCGCAGCCAGAGATTGGGATCGTCGTAAAGGGCGGCTGAGGGCTGCTCCCAGATCTGCTCAAAGGCGGCGTTGACGTACAAAAACTGCTTCGACACCGCATCGCGAATAAACAGGAGCTGATCGACGTGGTCGGTAAAGAGCTGAAACAACTGCTCGGTTTGCTCTCGGTCTGGGCGAGTTTGCCGCTGCTGGGCCAGCTGCTGCTCTAACTCATTCTGATAAACGGTTTGGCCAACCTGGCGCGCCACGTGCCTGAGCAAATCATGGCTCGACTGATGCCAGTTGCAGGGACCACCGCAGCAGTGAACAATCAGCAGCGCCCACAGCTGGGGGCCAGCAAAGATCGGCACCGCCAGTTTGGCCTGCACCTGCAGACTGGTGAGCAAATCGACATAGCAGGGTTCGAGATTGTTGTGCTGCACATCGGTAACGATGCCAATGTGGCCCTGGCGGTAGCGTTCGCCCCAGCCGTTTTCGAAGCAGGGATCGTAGATCAGCTCTCCTCGCAGGGGCAGCCAGGCCGCCCCAACCGATTCGGCGGCAATGATGCCATCGCGGTTGGGCAAAAACTGATAGACCACGACCCGGTCGGTGTCGAGCAGCTGCCGCAGGGTGTCTACTACCTGCTGTAAAAAAAGGTCTAGGTCGTAGGCTAAAGCGGCTGCATCACAGACAGCCGCTACCGCCGACAAAATTGTTGCTTCACTAATGGCCGGTTGGGGTGGAAGGTTGCGCGTCATTCTTCGGACACAGCGAGAGGTAAATGATCAACACCCAGATACCTGACGGACCTGCTGCAATTGAGGGTGAAACCAGAGGCCAGCCAGCTGCGTAGCAGACCTATGGCTCTAGATTCTGACGGAACCTTAGTATAGAGCTGCCGCGCCTAACGCCTCGGCTCTAAGCCCTGCCGAGGTTTGTTCACGCTAGCTCACAAGACCGACCATGAGTACCCCTTTAGTCTGCTTTACACTACCCCAAAAACCGAGGCAACCTGGAGCTAATCTGCCACTAATCAGAATATTTGGCTCTAAACTAGCGCTTTTCACCCCAAAAAGCTTGAGTAGGGCTACTGAGTTCTTAAACGGAGTCGTAACTGATGCCGGACAAGATTAACCTGGCGCTGGGTAACCGCAATGGCTTCTCAGCTGGCCTCGTGCTTTTACACAGCTACGCTTTTGCTGAGTGTACTCTGGTTGCCCTCACTACAGCTGTGCTCACCACCGCCAGGGGCTACCCTCCCACGATAGGTGAGGTTTTCCTGTATCTAAAACCACCTGGCTGACCTGCTGCCCGGCGGGAAAATATTGCAGAATGTAAAGGAATGACCGTCAGGTATTAGCCATGACTACCGTTGCGATCGCTCCTCAGTCTGCGGGCTCTGCCGCCCCTCTCCCCGCGGGTGGCCCCGACCCCGCCCGGTTTGACTGRGCCGAGGCCTGGTATCCCGTCGCCTACCTAGACGATTTGGACCCGGCAACCCCCACCCGGTTTACGCTGCTAGATCGGGGCATTGTGATCTGGTGGGACGCCAGAGGCCAGACCTGGTGCGTGTTTGAAGACAAGTGCCCACACCGCCTCGCCCCCCTGTCGGAGGGGCGCATCAACGAGGATGGCGAGCTAGAGTGCCCCTACCACGGCTGGGCCTTTGCGGGCGATGGCACCTGTACCTATATTCCCCAGCAGCCGCCCCAGGAGCAAAATGGCCAGGGCAATCGGTCGTCGCGGGCCTGTGTGAAGTCGATGCCGACCGCGATCGCCCAGGGGCTGCTGTTTGTCTACCCCGGCCAGGCCGAACACGCGCCCCAGGTGGAGGTGCCCATCGTTGGGCCTGTGGATGAAGACCCCGATGGCTGGGTGGTGCTCAACACCTTTCGCGACCTGCCCTACGACGCCCTCACCCTGCTCGAAAACGTGCTGGATGCCAGCCACATTCCCTACACCCACCACAAAACCGTAGGCAAGCGTGAAAATGCCGCCCCTATGGTGATGGACGTGGTGGAATCGGGTAAGCAGGGCTTTCGCGGTCTGTGGCCCGAAGGCCCCCGCAAGGGCAACCTGGGCACCCAGTACACGACCTTCATTGCCCCGGCGCTGATGTACCACGACCTCACCTCAAAGCAGTTTGGTCGCACCATGACCGTGGTCTACGCCACCCCCATGCGCAAGGGCGAGTGTCGGCTGTTTGCCCGCTTTCCGTTTAAGTTTTCGTCTAAAATTCCTGCTACCGTGATTGGCCTCACGCCCCGTTGGTATAGCCACATCGGCAACAACGCCGTGCTCGAAGACGACCAAATTTTTCTGCACCTGCAGGAGCGTGAGCTAGAGAAGGCCGTTGGCCACGCCTCTCCCGAGGAGAATCGCCCCTACGCTCAGGCCTGCTATCTGCCCACCCAGGCCGATCGCTACGTGCTGGCCTTTCGCAACTGGGTCAGCGACTTTGGGGCCGATCCCTTCCCCGGTCAGCGTTTAGAGCGTGAGTTGACCAAAGAAGTCTTGCTCGATCGCTACCAGTCTCACACCCAGCACTGCCACAGCTGTCGCACTGCTCTGTCCCGCATAAAAACACTGCGCTGGGGGCTTTTGGGGGTGAGCGCGGTAGGTTGGTCGCTGCTGCCGCTTGCCGCCAGCAGCTTCACGGGCACCACGGCCGTGCTGCTGTCTCTGTTGCCCCTGAGTACCGCTGCCGCCTGGGCCGGTTTGGGCCGTTTAGAACGCCGCTTTTACGAAGGTCGAGCGGTGCCGCCCCGCAACCTGCCGGAGAAAAAGGCTAGGGCTAAGGCTGCGGGCTAGGTGATGGTTGGGGATACTACAGGCGTTACCCAAGCCAAATCTAACTTGAAAGATCAAGGCTGTGGTGGGCATTGCTCACCCTACGGTTAGATCTATCAACCGAGACTAATCAGCCGGAATTACTCGCACCATGCCCACCAGGTCAATGCCGGTGGGGGTGACGGCGAGCTGGCGAATGTCTACCTCTGACCCCAGGTCAAATTCAATCTCGTCGAGCGCGATTGGCGAGGCCGGTGCGCCGGTTGTGGGTAGCACCGTCGCCACGGGCTGACGCAGACACAGCCAGCGCCCTGCTCGCATGGCCAGCCCCATCGTGAGCTCCAGGGCATCGCCGCTGGAGGGTTCTGGGGGCCAGCACAGGGTCAGGCGATCGGTGGCCAGGGCAATGTCGAGTGCTGGCGACGCTTCACCTTCGCCGAGCCAGCGATTGAGAGGGACGCGCTGCTGAGTCTCTGCCCCCGCCAGGAGCTGCCTCAGCACATCGCGCAACCCCTGACCCAGCAGAGATGACTGTAGCGATGCCCGCAGATCGTCGGCCAGCACCGTTACCTGCCCGTCTACCGGAAAGGGTTGCAGCAGCCGCAGCGCCTTGCCGCGCAGCACCTGAGGCAGGTTGACGCGAATGTCGGCGGCGCTGACCGATACCTGGCTAACGTGCAGCCCCTGATACACCGCCTGGTGAGCCGCCAACCTTACCTTCGGCAGGTAGCCCCCCAAAATTTGCCGATCTTTACCATCGATCGCAAACTCCAGCCCCTCAATGTGGTCGAGCTGACTGTGCAGCCACAGACGAATGGCGGGCGGCAGCAGACGGCTAATGATGCGGCTGCCTTTGGCGGTCGAGACATCGGAATCGGGCGTAGCAGCAGGATCAGAGGACATGGTTAGGCGGGTGGTGACAGAGACAGGCTGGCGCGAAACCCCAGGGCGCGGCTGCACCAGTGGCGATCGCATCCCCAAACTCTAGCAGGGGATGTCGCCCAGAGCAGCACCACTGCGATCGCAGCCGCGCTAGGGGTGGCGATCGCAGGTTTAGCCCTGGCCGCACACTTTAATGCCATGAAATCTTGACGCAATAATACGTACGGGATCAGAATGTTGTGAAACCATGATATTTTGATCCCCAAACCCTTGCTTTTTCGCTGGTTGAGCCAGAAAAGCCTTGGCAGGGGCTTGATCCCGGCGGTTGTTTTTGTCATGCTACAGGGCAACAGTTGATCCCCACCTGAAACCAGAAGCTCGGTAGCCGGGCATTGAGGTTTAAAAATTAGTGCTAACGCCAGGGTGCGGGATCGGTATCAGCATGGCGGCATTGTCCTGTCCTGCTGCCTCCCTGCCGTAGCTCATTTGGTTGCTAACTGTCTGCCGTCCTGGTCTTTATTAAGGAGAGTGCTCTATGCCATCGCCCCGTCCCCCCTTAGAAGAAATGACCCTGCGGCAGCTCCGCAAGGTGGCTAGCGAATACGAAGTGTCCCGCTACAGTCGTATGCGCAAGACCGAGCTGATTGAGGCCATTCAGGCGATCGATGCCAAGCGCGGCGCAGGCCCTGCGGCGGTCCCCACTCAGGTGTCTCCTGCTCCGGTGACCCCCGTGCCTGACCCAATGCCTGCTCCGGCAGATGTGGCCGTGGCGTCTACCCCAACGCCTGCCTACAGCGCTCCGACACCTCCCTCCGTTGAGGTCTTGGCCTCGGTGGATGACGGGCTAGCCGATTTGCCCAGTGGCTATGGCGAAAGCCGCATCGTGCTGATGCCCCGTGATCCCCAATGGGCCTACGCCTACTGGGATATTCCCAACACCCACAAGGACGAGCTGCGGCGGCAAGGTGGTTCGCGGCTGGCCCTGCGCTTCTACGATGTCACCGACATCGACTTCTACTCCCAGACACCCCACAGCCTGCAGCAGTACGAGTGCGACGAGCTGGCGCGGGAGTGGTACCTACCGATTCCGGTGAGCGATCGCGACTACGTGGCCGAAATTGGCTACCTCTGCAACGACGGTCGCTGGCTGGTGCTGGCGCGATCGCTGCCCGTCCACATTCCCCCGGTCTACCCCTCCGACTGGGTTGAAGATCACTTTGTGACTGTCGATTGGCAGGCCGACCTGCGCGGCAAGACCTTGATCACCCTCAAGCACCCCAGCCAGCGCGCGGCCGAGAGCACCAACGCCATCTACGACAGCATCTTTGCCATGACCGAGTCGGCGGAGGCCCAGCGCGTGGCTGGTTCGCTGTTTGGCTCCATGCAGCACGTACCGGCGTCGATGGCTCCCGAAAAGGCCATCAGCTCCTACGTCTTCCCCTCGGGAGCGGGGCTGTGGGCGGTGCCTGGAGCAGAAATGGGAGTGCCGACGATGTCGGGCATGGGCCTCAACGTGTCGGGGCTGACCATGTCGGGGGCGGGCTTCTCAGCCTCGGCTCCACCCATTCGGCCTCGCAAGTTCTGGCTGGTGGCCGATGCCGAGCTGATTGTCTACGGGGCCACCGAGCCCGATGCTACCGTTACCATTGGCGGTCAGCCGATCAAGCTCAACTCCGACGGCACCTTCCGGTTCCAAATGTCCTTCCAGGATGGCAACATTGACTATCCAATTATGGCGGTAGCGGCCGATGGCGAGCAGACCCGCGCCATCCACATGACCTTCGATCGCGCTACCCCCTCGCGCCGCACCAACACCAAAGACGAAGCGGTGTTGGAGTGGCTGCCCTAGGCTGCCCGACTGCTTGACGGCAGAATCACAGATCAAGGAGCGCCCTGGGGTGCTCCTTTTTTTTCAAAAATGGGGCAACTCCCCGCATAGAATGAGGTGTTGGCCAGCCAAATGCGGTAGTCCACGTTTGGCTAACCAGATTTTGGTACGTTAAGTCCTAAACAAACTCCTAAGCCGTGAAGTTATTTCTGTTCCACACTCCCGAAGAAGTTCCTGACCAGGGCAGCCCAGACTGTGCGATCGCCATCGATGTTTTGCGGGCTACCACAACCATGGCGGCGGCCCTGGCGGCGGGGGCCGAGGCTATTCAAGTCTTTAGCGACATTGACACCCTGCTCAACGTAAGCGAAACCTGGCCGCCCGAAAAGCGACTGCGGGCGGGAGAGCGGGGCGGTGGCCAGGTCGATGGTTGCGACCTGGGCAACTCGCCCCTCGACCACTCCCCCGAAAAATCGGGAGGCAAGCGGTTGTTTATGAGCACCACCAACGGCACCCGCTGCCTCAAGCGGATCGAGCACGCCCCCACGGTAATTACCGCCGCTCTCACCACCCGGCAGGCCGTGGTCGAGTTTTTGCTCAGCCAAAATCCTGAGACCGTGTGGGTGGTGGGCTCGGGTTGGGAGGGCACCTACTCGTTAGAAGATACCGTCTGTGCCGGAGCCATCATCCACGGAATTATTGCGGCGACAGGGCAAACCTTCAAAGACTTGGCTGGCAATGACGCAGCGATCGCCGCCGTCAGCCTCTACCTGCAGTGGCAAGATCAGCTGCTCGACCTGATGCACTACGCCAGCCACGGCCAGCGCCTGCTGCGCCTCAACAACGAAGCCGACCTCCAGTACTGCGCCCAGCTCGATGTGCTCAACATCGTGCCCCGCCAGCACGAGATCGGGGTGCTGGGGCTCTAAATGGCTGCTCTGGCAGATCAAAAGTGACAGGTTGGAGGGGTTCAGGGTTTGGGGTGTACGGTTCATGGCAGGCCTTGAACCTGAAACCTTGAACCCTGACCCCTAGGCCGTTAGAGCCTGTCAAAATCAGCCTGGTCAAGTACTAAGTAAGTACCGAAGGAATTTGGAAGAAGCTTCACAAACGGCTTATTCTTTCTTTACGTCGGCTCTCCTACAGTAGTTATGAACCGCTAAGGTTCTTATAGGGTACGTACTATACTGAAACATCTAAAAACTAAGGCCTCCAGCTTTCGGGCTGGGGGCTTTAGTTTTGAACGTGCCAAGGTATAAGGAATAGGTATCGACTTGGCTAGGGGAGACCGACAGTGCAGCGGTTAATGGTGGAGCCGAATCAGGTGGTGGCTAACCAGCTTCGCCTCAGCAGCAGCCAGCAGCACTACCTGTATCGGGTGCTGCGGCTGGGGGCGGGGCAGCAGTTTGTCGCCCTCGACGGCTTGGGGCAGCAGTGGCTTGCAACGCTGACGGCAGTGCCTGATCAGGCGGCGATCGCGCCCCTACCCGTATCAGCCACGGCGACTCAGGCCCCCATTACCCTAGCGATCGCCCTACCCAAGGGCAGCGGCTTTGACGATGTGGTGCGCCAGACCACTGAGCTAGGGGTAAGTACCATTCAACCGGTGATCAGCGATCGCACCCTGCACCAGCCCAACCCCAAAAAGCTAGAGCGCTGGCAGCGCATCGCCCTGGAGGCCACTGAGCAGAGTGAACGGCTGCTGCTGCCTAAAATTTTGCCCCCTCTGCCCTGGCGAGACTACCTGCAGCAGACGACCGAAGGCCAGCGGTGGATCTGCGTAGCGCGGGGCGATGCGCCTCACCTGCTGGCGGCGGCCCAGGTTGGCGATCCGCTTGTTCCTGCGGCGATCGCCATTGGGCCAGAGGGCGGCTGGACGGCGGCGGAGGTAGAGGCGGCGATCGCGGCGGAGTTTCAGCCTGTCTCCCTAGGTCCTTATATCCTCAGGGCGGTAACGGCTCCGCTGGCGGCGCTTACTCTGGTCTCCGCCGCTCGCGCTCTGAACTATTCTCTGGCGAATTCTAAAGACATCTAAACCAGTCTTCGGAGTCATTCTCAATAACAAAAAATTATTGCAAATACCCCAAAAAGTTCGCTAGTATTCTCATTAAGGATGAGTTATTGAAATCTAGCGGGGGGAAATCCAGGCTATGGCTGCTTACACTCCATCAGCCCTTAAAGCCGAGCTTAACGAGCGCGGCTGGCGCATGACTCCCCAGCGAGAGACCATGCTCAAAACCTTTCAAAACCTGCCCGAAAGCACCCACCTGAGTGCCGAAGATCTGTGTGAGCTGCTAGAGAAGGAAGGTGAGCCGATTAGCCTTTCTACCATCTACCGCAATCTCAAGCTGATGGCGCGTATGGGTATTTTGCGCGAGCTAGAGCTAGCCGAGGGCCAAAAGCGCTACGAAATTAACCAGCCCGCCCCGCACCACCACCACCACCTGATCTGCGTGCGGTGCAACAAAACCATTGAGTTCAAAAATGACTCGGTGCTCAAGGTAGGGGCCAAAACCGCCGACCGCTCGGGCTACCACATTCTCGACTGTCAGCTGCTCATCCACGGGATTTGCCCCAGTTGCCAGCGGTCGATTGTACCGATCTAAGCAGTCTCAGGTTCAGCAGAATTATTGGTGGGCAGTGCCCACCCTACAGCTGACTTAGGAGAACGTCTAGGTAGGGGCGAACGGTGTTCGCCCTAGCGACTCGAAGGAGCTAACCAGAATTCGGCACAGAATGAGCACCAAATAACCCCGGTGTGAGGATGCAGCCCCGCAGGGCAAACGACCGTTTGCCCCTACAGGACTTCGTGGGTGTATTTGTGCTGCTTCACGTTGTCGTTCTTGGAGATTTTGCGCTGGCTGTTGAGCACCCGCTTTTTCTCAGTGGTGTAGTTAAGCTCGCGGTGGATAGTGCCCGTGGGTACCAGGTTGACCGCTTCGGGCCGGGATTGGTAAGTGCGGGCGGCGGCCAAAATGCGCTCTTCGTAGTCGGCGCAGGGCTGGGCGGGGTTAGCGGCGATTTCGCCCAGATCCATTGCCAGGGCCTGGGCCATGGTGGTACCGCAGATGGCGCTGTAGGAGGTGGGTACGCCCTGGAGTACCGATTGCAGGTAGGCCGACGGAATGGGCTCCAAAACTTGTAGCTCGACCACGTCTCCCTCCTGGCGCAGGTAGCAGGTGGCGCGCCCGATCACCACGTAGCTATCGGCGGGCAGGGTGTCGGTGGGAGACTGAGGTGCGGTTTGAACCATGGAGTTTTACCAGAATCGACAGAGAAAGTGATGGTCAGAGACCGGCCCTTGCGGGGCCTGGGCCGAACAGCGGAAAACCTGCCACTGCACGGATCTGCATTCTAGCCCCGGAGGAAAAAGGGATGCGATCGCCCCTTAAAACCGTCACAAAACACAACTTCTGGAGGCTGGTTCTGGCTATGGGTGTGCCTGGTGCCACTCCTGGGCCTGCTGCTGAAGGGCCTCTAGCTCCTCTGGCTTCATGCGATCCAGATTTTTCAAAATAAAGGTCATGCGGCCCTGGGTCTGGAGTTTGTCGCGGTGGCGGTGCAGAAAATTCCAGTAAAAGAAGTTAAACGGGCAGGCGTTCTCTCCGGTACGGGCTTTGGGGTTGTAGCGGCAGCCTTTGCAGTAGTCGCTCATTTTGTTTACGTAGTTGGCCGACGAGGCGTAGGGCTTTGAGGCCAGCAGGCCGCCATCGGCAAACAGACCCATGCCAATCACGTTGGTCTGCATCACCCAGTCGTAGGCGTCGATAAACACCGCGTGAAACCAGTCTTTCACCGCCTGGGGCGTGAACCCGGCGATCAGCGAAAAGTTGCTTAAAATCATCAGCCGCTGAATGTGGTGGGCGTAGCCCGTGCGCTGAATTTGGTCGATCGCCTGGTGCAGGCAGTTCATCTCCACCTCGCCAGTCCAGAAAAACTCGGGCAGGGGCTGCTGGTGGTTAAACCAGTTGCGCTGGGCGTAGTCGGCATCAAAGTGGCTGTAGAGACCGCGCATATACTCGCGCCAACCCATCACCTGGCGAATGAAGCCCTCCACGCTGTTGAGGGGCAGATCGCGTTCGGCAAAGGTTTGCTCCACTCGCTCCACCACCTCTAACGGGTGCAGCAGGCCCAGGTTCAGGTAGGGCGACAGCAGCGCGTGCCACATGGTGTCTTCGCCGGTCACCATCGCATCCTGGTAGGGGCCAAAGGTTTCTAGTCGGTCGACAATAAACACGTCCAGCACCTCCAGAGCCTGCTCGCGGGTGACGGCCCAGCGAAAGGGGGTGGCTTGGCCAAAGGTGGTGACTTCGAGCCGCTCCACTTTGTCGATTACCGCCTGGGTGGTGGCGTCGGGCTCAAACCAGTGGGGAGCCGGAGTACTGAGTTTGCCCTTGGGGGGCTTGCGGTTGTCTTTGTCGAAGTTCCACTGACCGCCCACGGGCTGGTCGCCCTCCATCAGCACGTCAAAGCGCTTGCGCCCTTCGCGGTAAAAGCTCTCCATCAGCAGGCTCTTGCGCTGGTTGGCCCAGGCGTTGAAGTCGTTGGTGCGCCACAGAAAGAGGTTGTTGTCGAGCCGGGTGAGCTGGCAGGGCAAATCCAAACTCTCTAGCCAGGCGGTAAAGGGATGATCGACTGGGTCCATCAGCCGCAGTTCGGTAATGCCCTCGGCCGTGATCCAGTCGCGCAGGGCGGTTTCGGTGTCGTCGGCGATCGCGTAAGTAACCGGCCACCCGGCATCTTTTAGCTCGTCGGCAAAGTGGCGCATGGCCGACCACACCAGCACCAGCTTCTGCTTGTGGTACCAGCGCTCCTGGGCGAAGGTTAGCGCTTCTATCAAAAGAACCGGAACTTTGCCTTCGCAGCTGGCCAGGGCCGCCTGGTCTGGCCAAAGCTGGTTGCCGAGTACCCAAACCCCAGTGGTCATTGTCTGTTTCCCCCATACTGTCCGCTGCTCTGTGGCCTGTTTTATTGTTGCGTAGGTCAGGGCAGAGTGGGGATAGAGGCAGGCACAGCGGGGTGGGGGCAGACACTGTGGGAGGATGACTGAGAGAAAACTTGCCTACCGCCACGGCTGCCCCAGCGTTTGACCCATGATCCGCGATTCACACAGCGATCGAAAACCGACTCGGAACGAGCATCCGTCTCGGCATTGCGCCCCATCCCTTTCGGATCAAACTGTTCTACCCCCGGCCACCTGGCAGCAGGCCCCGGCCCCAGGGGACGACCCGTTGCTGCGGGCAACGCAGTATTTGGGTCTGCTGCGCGAACTGGCCGTACAGCCGAGCTGGATTAGCCTCGACCACATTGCCGACCCACCGGGAGTGGCCCTGATCTGGATTGGCCACCACATTCACCAGGTCAACCAGCAGCTCAACGCCGTTTTGAGCGATCTGCTGGCCTGTTTTGAGGCGGCCCAGCGGCCTCGGGTGCAGATTTTTGCCGCCCCCATTGCCACCCAGGCGGGGGTAGATGGGTTTTGCCGCGATCGCAGCCTCACCACCCTGATGGTTGACCCAGGCCGCATTGTGCCCGCCGACTGGCCGGGGCTGGTAGCCCACGAGCTGGCCCACGCCGTAGCGGGGGCCAGCGGTCATGGGGCTGAATTTGCGCAGGCGATCGCCCACCTGTGTCTGGCCCAAGACCTGCCAGTGCCCGCCCCCAACGCGGATGCCGAAACCTTGAGCCACTGGCCCCCCTGCCGCCGTAACCCTGATCCAAAGCAGTTTTGGCTCGGGCAAACAGCCTGGCAACTAGAGCTGTAGCTACCCAGTTGGGCTTCTCGGCTTACCCCTTGAGTGGGAGAATAGCCAAGACCCGCTTACAGGATTTTTGCAGACTATGAAACGCCTACTGGCCACGCTGGCACTCGCCCTAATGTTTTGGGGTTTCGGCTTTGCCACTGCCGACGCCGCCATTCCCGACGACGTGCAAAAGCTGCTCGACACCAAAAAGTGCCAGGTGTGCATTCTCAATGAAGCCGACCTCAGCAACACCGACCTGAACGGGGCCAACCTCAAAATTGCCGTACTGACCGGGGCCAACCTGGTCGGTGCCGACCTCAGCAATGCCAACCTCATGCTCAGCGATATGGAAGGGGCCAACCTGAGCGGGGCCACGCTGGTAGGTGCCCAGATGAATGGCGCTAACCTGCCCAATGCCAACCTCTCTGGAGCCGACCTGACCAACGTTGAGATGACCCAGGCCAACCTGTCTGATGCCGACCTGACCGACGCCGACCTCAGCGGTGCGGTTATGCTCAGCGTTACCCTGGGTACCGCCAATCTAAAAGGGGCCAACCTGAAGGGGGCTAACCTGCGCGGCGTCAACCGCAGCATGGTGCTGTTCTGCAATACTATGATGCCCGATGGCAGCATCGAAAACCGCGACTGCTAAGCATTCTCCTTGCCGTAGGCCTGCCAGGCCAGGTCTACGAGCCCATTGATAATAGCCGCCGCTACCACAGCGCTGCCCTTGCGACCATTGATGCGCACGTGGGGCACCATTGTGTCTTGCAGGCGGCCTTTGACTACGGCTGTGTCGATAAACCCAGCTGGAGTGGCGACTACCAGGGCCGGGCGCACCTTCTCGGCATCGATTAAATCGACCAGGGTAGATAGGGCGGCCTCAGAGGAACCGATCACAAATATGCCTTCGGGATAGCGCTGTGCCAGGGTCTCTACGCCCCAGGCGGCCTGGCTCTTGCCCTTTTGAGGGCGGGTCAGGGCATCCATGCTGCAGTACACCGGGTTGGCGAAGGTGTTTTGAATGCTGGGGGTAATGCCCACCTGCACCATCGGCACATCGACAATGATAGTGGTGCGAGCCGCTAGAGCCGCCGCCCCAGACTGCAGGGCCTGGTCAGAAAAATGAATGTGGTCTTTGAAGTCAAAATCGGCGGTGGCGTAAATTACCCGACGCACGATTTCGTACTCCGAGGGCGAGAAGCTGTGGTCGCCAATTTCGGAGTCAATGACTCGCAGGCTGTGGGCATCGGTCACATGCCATTCCATAGAAGCTGGGGAAGTGGGGTCAGATTGCTGGGCTAAGTGTAGCCAGGTCTGGGTAGCAGCGCAATGGGTAGAGGTGGGAAGGGAGGCGGAGAGGGTGGGGAAGATGAGGGAGGTGAGGGGGTGAAGATAGAGTAATTCAAAATTCAAAATTCAAAGTTCAAAATTGTTCCTACCCGCCTACCCGCCTACCCGCCTACCCGCCTACCCATCCACCCGTTCACCCATCCACCCATTCACCCACCCGCCGCGAGGATAGTGCGAATGGCCTCAACCAGTCGCTCCACCTGGGGACGATCGATCCAATAGTGGGTGACGGCGCGTAGGGTGCGATCGCCGTAGCCGCCCATGTACAAACCATAGTCAGCCCGTAGCGTCTTAATCAAGTGCTCAGGGGAGATCTCTACGTTCTGGGCCAAATTGAAAAACACCATGTTGGTTTCAACCACCGCCGGGTCAATCTCAATACCAGGGATGGTGGCTAACCCCTGGGCGATCGCCTGGGCGTTGTCGTGGTCGGTCTGGAGGCGCTGGGTCATGGTTTTGAGGGCGATAATGCCTGCCGCTGCCAGCACYCSSKMCTGGNCGSRTRCNYGCNCAMCGAKCWGNCYKRCSRTGNMRGCSRSCCTGGTNGAAYRRWGGCYCGACNSMSTANCCMGMRSTGRCNNSCSASSKRGRSGCWYWGCMSYYTRCNCWGGSASASMCTKMCSRMGYYGMYGYSGSYMGTGNKSKCSRTSGSSTSRASYMCGMGRKCGNGTRRTGGNCGYYGWRCAGWMKMSCKCYRTSSAGANRCRCNGCTGMGMWWRYSCSANNNGRCCWGGSYKYWGNAYCKATWCNMAGYACYYGSGMTCGWYCGCCGNCGCCNNTGYYSYYASSSRARCTGKTCTYARSNCNARGMTNRGGCGGCYRYSGGGCWGGYKSKGGTKSTCNMSCKMSAAKRRMRSCWKYGWTTGCSYYTRGCSCYAWCNCRGCNSSMRGCKGTCNGTGGSYAGCNKWYRGSYRRYSMKGCMRCCCNGCWYKRCRMTSYCTCYGGCWYYSMWGCWGAASSYSWGGSCAKCKKYSSCCWSGNTGGNNTCRWCSCYGNCGCTNRRRCSKSSSTGAKWGYSRCMAYYRRSYTGNCCTSSSYKCMGCNSSWGACMARSWKYMCCGCCTSTKKGCNCYRGCMGACNRGCGRCCNSRGTTTYTWGNNCGKTSANGKTKRRSYCYWMGSCKKRGMMGWMSWCGNMCCAGNSKMKKYKGCNSYMATGNNGCCTNGTNGCNATGGCNKSGGTGSRSMWGSTNGWCRSYGNCKGARCGGNNGNCKGYSGAKSSRYSGATKSYRGCCRKKGRTKKGNGKGTKGMWGRGTSGGNWSGTNGAKGAGTRGATNGGYRGGTGAGTGGGCGGGTAGGTGGGTAGGTGGGTAAGCAGGGGCGATCGCATCCCTGATCACCCCGATGATTTACTATATCCAGTCCATGATTTGCTGTTGCAGGGCGATTGCATCATAAAACCAAGGGGTGTTTCGCTATGTCCAAGAGGTGACATGGCATTGTATGGCGATCGCATCGTATAACCAGGCAGTGTTTTGTTATGTCCAGGGGGTGACATAGCATTGCAGGGCGATCGCATCGTAGAACCAGGTGGTGATATGCGATGTCCGAGGGGTGATATAGCTTTACAGGCTGGGGCTAACGTTATTCTTCGGGTGGCAAAGTTTCGATAACGCGGGCGGGGCTGACAAACGACATGCCCTGCTGCGAGGCGGAGCTGATCATGACGGCTTCGATCACCGGGTCGCTGACGGCGGCGGCAGATTGCCACTGCACAATGAAATTGGCTCCTACACCGCCTGCGACATCGCTGCGATCGATGACGACTTCGGTGGAGGCCAGCGGGGCAAGCTGAATTGGCTGGTCGAGGTAGGCGATAACGCGATCGCCCCCGGAGTTGTAGTAGTCGAGGGTGGTAATCACAATGGGCTGGTCGCGATCGGTGTTGCGCAGGCTGAGGGTAACGGTGAGCTGAAATCTGCGTTCTGGGTTGGCGTCAACAATTTCGGAGTAGACCGGCACGTAGAGGGTTTGGCCCTGTACGGGCGCTGCACTTGTATCGGCGGCGGCCAGTACTGCAACGCCGGGGCGACCTGCAAATCGCTGCTGGGCTGAAACACTGGGCGCGGGGCTGTTGGCCGCCGTCTGGGCCGTACAGGCCGACAGCATTGCCAGTGCCGCCCCCAGCAGCGCCACCTTCTTTAGACTCGCCATCGAATCACCTCTGCGCGATAGGGTAAGCGAAACGGTCAAGCCAACTGTAGCGCTTTCCCTCAGCTGCGAAACAGCCGGGTGTAGAGGGCCTCGTGCTGCATGGTGGCAAGCGAGGTGCCCCAGCTGCTGAGGTAGAGGTCGTCTAGCGATTGGGTGGCGAGGGCGCGATCGCAGGTTTCCTCCAGCACCGGGTACAGCTCTAGCAGCATTTGCTGACCCACTGTCTGCCCCAGCGGAATTAGCTTCACGGCGCTGGTAATCAGATTGGCGGCCCAGCTGTGCAGATAGCCCAGCACCGTCTGTCGCGCGTCGATATTCCAGTGGGCAGCGAGCAGGGCAAAGGCAACAGCAAAGTTGCAGGGGTTGCCCACCGCGCTAAACCAGGGTTTGAGGCTGGGGTGCAGGTGGGTGGCCATGCGCACCAGGGCGCGACCCATCGCCCAGCTCTGCTGGCGGGCTTCCTCGCTGTCGCGCAGGGCAGAGAGCTGGTGGTTGAGGAGGGCAAAAGGCGCTGTGGTCGGCAGCCCATCGCGATCGCCCCAGCCAGCCTGAGCAGCGGCGTGGTGAACCAGCCCCACGGCGGCCGCATCGATGACGACTAGGCCGTGGGCTAGCTCCTGCTCTAGCCAGGGAGTCAAGGCTGCTGCGGTCGTCACCAGGCCCCGCTCAACCAGCGTTTCTAGCCCTTCAGAATAGCTGTAGGCCCCTACTGGTAGGGCAGGGCTGGTCAATTGCAGCAGCCGCAGCAGCGCCTGGGCACTAGTTGTGGTCATGGCTGTGGTTGTGAATGTGGCTATGCCCCCCGGTGTGGTAGGCCCCGGCCTCGGGCTCAAAGGGCAGAGTGGCTGGGGCGATGGTTAGGCCGCCGAGCTGCACCAGCATGGCTTCTAGCACCGGGTCGGGTTCTAGCTTGAGGCGGTCTGCGGCCAGCTCTAGAGACACGTGGCGATTGCCCAGGTGGTAGGCTGCCCGCATCAGATCAAAGCTAGAGGCAGCGGTGACGACAACTACAGGCTCGGGCTTGGCCACCACGCGAATGAGAGCGTTAGCCACTCCCTCACGATCGCCGCTTCCATCACCTCCCAGCAGATCGCCCTCCCGCAGCACCGTGCCCCGCGCCAGGTTGAGGTAGAGCGGCGTGCCGTTGTCGGCGGTAAAACGGTGCCTAGACTTGGCGCGATCGCTCGCCGTAAGCGACAGCGTGGCCACCACAGCAGCGGCATCGTCGGGGGGCAGCACACGGGTAACGGTCAGCACAGCAGCTCAGCAAGGTTGGGGGCAAACAGCTTATTCCTTTTACCATAGCTGGCAGATATGCCGTTCAATACATACAGATAAACTCGCTATAGCAACCTATGGTTGCCCCTAGTGCCTAAGTTTCAGGTTCACGGCCATCGGCGGTTGCTGTCTGGCACTGCTTCATCCTCGTTACCCCCTACCTATGTCTGACATTGCCCTCGAAAGCGTCTTTATTTTTCTGCTAATTGTTGCCAATGGGGTGTTTTCAGGGGCAGAAATTGCCCTAGTGTCGGCTCGTAAGGCCCGCCTTGAGCACCAGGCCCGGCGAGGCAATGCTAGGGCGCGGCTGGCCCTCAAGCTGGCCAACAACCCCAACGACTTTCTGTCGACGGTGCAGATTGGCATTACCCTGGTCGGCATTCTCAGCGGTGCTTTGGGCGGAGCTACCGTGGCCAACTCCCTGCGCCAGAAGCTAGACCAGGTGCCCGCTCTCGCCCCCTACAGTGATGTGGTTAGCCTGGCGGTGGTGGTCGGGCTGATTACGTACCTGTCGCTGGTGGTGGGCGAGCTGGTACCCAAGCGCATTGCCCTCAGCTATCCAGAAGCGATTGCCCGCCAGGTGGCCCGACCCATGCAGCGGCTAGCCTGGTTAGCGGCCCCGCTGGTGGCCCTGTTGGGGGTTTCAACCAGTTTTTTGGTCAATCTGATGGGGCTCAAAGAGCGACCCGAAGCCGCCATTACCGAGGAAGAACTGCGCCTGCTGATTGACCAGGGCACCGAGGCCGGTAACTTTGAGGTGGTCGAGCAGGAGATGATGGGGCGGGTGCTGCAGTTGGGCGATCGCCCGATTCGCTCGATCATGACTCCTCGCACCGACATCGAATGGCTCGACGTAGATGCCTCCTTTGCCGAGCACAGCGAGCTGGTGATGCAGAGCGCCCACTCCCACTTTCCGGTATGCAACAACAGCATCGACGACTGTATAGGGGTGGTGTCGCTCAAGGCTCTGCTGCCCAACTACCTCAGCCAAAACACCGAGCCAACCACGCTGCTCAGCCTGGTGCAACCACCGCTGTTTGTGGCCGAGAGCACCTACGTGCTCAAGGTGCTGGAGCTGTTTAAGTCGTCGGGCACCCACTTTGCCATGGTGCTTGACGAGTACGGCGGCGTCGAGGGACTGGTCACCCTCAACGATGTGGTGGAGGCGATCGTGGGCGAGCTGCCCTCCCTAGACGATGCTGGCGACCCGATGATGACCCAGCGAGATGATGGCTCCTGGCTGCTCGACGGGCTGCTGCCGGTGGATGACCTCAAAGAGCTGCTCAACCGCGAAGAGCTCACCGAGGACGAAGACAACTACCACACCCTGGCGGGCTTCATCATTCGCCACATGGGCCGCATTCCCAACGCGGGCGACTCGTTTGAATGGGAGGGGTTGCGGTTTGAGGTGGTCGATATGGACGGTCGCCGCGTAGACAAGGTGCTGCTAGAGAATCTACCGTCGCGATCGGAGGTGGAACCGCCGCTTGAGGATGGCGAAGACTGGGCGGTCGAGCGATAGGGGCAGCGGTGTTGAATGCTGAGGGGTGAGTTTGTGCCCGCCAGACCTTCAAGATTCAGAACCTGTTCACTGACTATTTCCGTCATCTCCATTGGCTGGCCTCACCCCACAACGTCTCCTGGCAGCTGGTGCTGCTGCCGCTCTCGCTCCAGAGCCATTTCGGTAGCCATCTCTTTGCCTAAAAAGTAGTTTAAGAAGGTACGGATGACGGCAATCAGGGCCAGCTTGATCAGGTCTTGGGTGGTGGGGGCTACGGTGGTCGAGAGAATGTCGGCCCCCAGCTGAAACTCTAGGGCGAGGGCCAACCAGAGGCCAAACCGCAGCCGCACCTGGTTAAAGGGAAATTCCTGCCCTCGGTGCTGCCGGTTTAGGCGGGTGGCCAGGCGTGCTGCTTTAAACAGCCCCACCACAACGCAGAGCACTGAGATTGCCTCTAAGCAAAATGTCGTGAGCAGAACAATCTCTTCTAGCAGCTGTTCCAGCGGCTCCAGCCAAACCATAGCAATCCATCCGTCTACAACCTAAAGCGTATCAGGCTGGTTGCTGCCCAGGGTTAAATGGGCGATCGCTAGGAGATGCTGACCGTCGAGGTGTCGGCGGCTAAGAACGCCAGGGGGTTGGCCATAGTGGCGGCAAAGCCAAGAATGCCTGGGTCGCGGTGCTCGTACCGCAGCTTGCCATCGCCATCAAACAAGAACGTACCGCCGCGCTGGGTCAGGTAGGCGGCGTTGGGCACGTAGGTGCTCCAGTGGCTCAGCACTTCGGTCATGTTGCGCAGGCGCAGGGTGGCCAGCTCAATCGGTCGCTGAAACCCGCTGCCGCCGACAATGTTAAAGGCTTTGCCAGTCAGGGGTGGCAGCGGCCCTGCCTTCACTACCTCGTCGTCACCAATTAGCTGCGGGGCGCGGCGATCGCCCGTATAGCCGCGCAGCACCTCGCGCAGCGTGCCGGGGCTGGCGATTCCCGCACACATCAGCATCAGGTTCAGCCAGGCCGCCTGCCCAGGTTTAAGCCCTGGGGGCTTCAGGCTCAGCCCCTCGTACAGTCCCAGCTCTCGGTGCAGGGCCGCAGTCTCATCCACAAACAGACAGTCAGCGGGAAAGCCTGTATAGGTGCAAAACTGCTGGCCGGAAGCGCGATCGCCAATCCCGACTGCCCGCACCGCAATGTTTCGCTGGCGCAGGGTGTCAGCCTCTCGCTGCAGCCACCAGGCGTATTCTAAACTGTCAAAGTCGCCCAGCTGCGGCCACACCAGTACCAGAGTTTGAGCCGCCGACTCACAACCCGTCAGCAGCGACACCGTCTGCCCGTCGCTCACCCGCTGCCGCTGGGTGTGGGCCAAAATGTCGTAGGTGTTCATGCCAGAACTCCAAAGCCATTTGCTTGAAGCTTATAGGGAAATGGTGGGCATTGCCCACCCTACAAAGCTACTATCCACCTACTCATCCACGCACCTACGCACCTACCCAACCACGCACCCACGCTACTCAAACCCCCTAGCCATCCACGGGCCAGGGTCTACGCAGATGCCGTTGACGTACAGCCCCCAGTGCAGGTGCGGCCCCGTGGATGCGCCCGTAGTGCCGATCGCCCCAATCACCTGGCCCGGCTGCACCATATCGCCTTCGTTGACGTCGATGCGGCTGAGGTGAATCATAATGCTCAGCACCCCCTGGCCGTGGTCGATGCCGATGGTATTGCCGTGCAGCTCAAACCCGTCGGAGACGCGCCCGACCAGGTTAATTCGCCCGGCCGCCGGGGCCGTCACCGGGGAACCCGTAGCGGCGGCATAGTCTAGCCCCCGGTGGTAGTAGTCCTGGGCAAACACGCCGTTGTAGTAGCGACGCACGCCGTACTGGGTCGAGGTGCGACCGGAGCTGGGGCGCTGCATGACACCATTCCAGTAGCGCTCCGGGGAGACCGTGTTCTTAAAGGCCGTCACCCGGTCAAACTCGTGCTGGGTGCCCAGGTTGCTCTGGCTGGGCGATAGAGTAATGCGCTGGGTGGGAAATTCGCGGTTCTTGAGCCCCACCGCCAGGTTACGGGTTTCGCCCGTGCCAATGACGCGAATGACCATGCGACCGGGCGGGTCTAGGGGGCTGGTGGGAACGAGCGCCCGAAATCGATTGCCGCTGATCGGAAAGGTCGGGTATTCGGTGCTGTCGTTGACCGTGACCTTGGGCTGGGTAGAGGCCGACGTGCGCGGTACCGCAATCACCGAAATGGTATCGCCCAGTTCCGGGGCATCGGGGTTGAGAATGACATCGTAGGCCTGGGCTGGACGCCCTAGCAGCGCGACCGTGGTCCCTGCCGCCGCCGCTGCCAGTAGCGATCGCCGCGTCAGTCCTGGGTTATCTCGGTTCGGCTCCATAGCTCCGTCCTCAATCGTTGGTCTCTATAGTAGACGCTGGAACGAGTTTGAGGATTCCACCCGCTAAATCTTAGCGGGTGATGCATGCGACTATTCCTGATTAGCTTTGGCGTCTTTAACCGCCGCATAAAACAACACCCCGACCAGCGGCACACAGAGGCCGAGGACAACGGTGGTGGGTACCGTACCCCAGTCGGGGCTACCGGAGGACAGTTCAAAGATAGAGCCCACTGCGGCGATCGCAGCAACGCAGGAACCAGCCAACAACAGGCCACTCTTGGGGGTCACGGGGTTTCTCCTAACACGGCTAAGGGGCCAATTTCTTGGCCCTAACGACGCAGCATATCACGGCCCTAGCGCACCCTGACGCCATCAACGGGCTGTAATGGGCTGCACGTCCTTAGCGTAAAAGCCGTTCTTTTTCAGTTCTTGGTTAAGGGCCAGGGCATTCTCAACCCGGTCCACAAACAGCACCCCAGCCAGGTGATCCATCTCGTGGAGAATGCAGCGGGCCAGCAGGTCGTTGGCCTGGAGCTTTTTAGGGCGACCGTTCTCGTCTTTGTAGGAGACCTCTAGCGCCGCCGGGCGAACCACGTCGAGGTAGACGCCGGGAATGCTGAGGCAGCCCTCCTGACCCGTAGCAATGTCTTTAGACACCTTGACGATTTGAGGGTTGACCAGCACCAGGGGCTGATTGGCCGCGTTTTCGGGGTCAATGTCGATGACCAGCAGCTGCTTGTTGACCGCTACCTGAGGGGCTGCCAGACCAATGCCGTCGGCACTGTACATGGTCTGCAGCATCTCCCGCACCAGAGCCCGAATTTCATCGTCGACCTTGGCCACCCGCTTGGCAGGCTGGCGCAGCACGCGATCGCCCAGGGTGTGAATTTCCAGAGGCGGCTGCTTGAGCTTGGTTTTTTCGACTTGAATGGCGGCGGGCATAGGGATGGGTTCCAGGGTTATAGCGTTATGGTATCTATCCTAACAACACAGACTCACTTCGACATAGCGGTTAACCGTAGTCGGCTTAGTCTCCCTCGGGCAGGATGGGCTTCGTATCCACCGTGACATCTACGGCGGTAATATCGATGGTGCCTGCTTCGGCCACCCGCGAAAAGCCATCGATCTCAGTGTGGAGGGCGGTGCCACAGTTGAGGCAGCGAGTGTCGGCCCCCTTGATGCCGGTCATCGCGGTCGAGCAAACCGGGCACGACCCCTGCACCAGATTGCGCCGCAGCCAAAACCGCAGACCGATGAACCCCAGCACTGGGGCCGCCACCAGCAGCACTACCAGCACCGCCAGCGACTTCACCAGCCAGCCCAGGCCTACCGCGCCCAGCAGCCAAACGACGGCAATGAGGGTGAGCCAGCAGCCCAACCCCGATAAATTCACCCGAAATTGGTTGAAGTTATTTTGGTTCACAGGGGCGTTCTCCGTGGGGCAGCCAGAGCAGACCGTGGCTATGCCCTGATCTTGGCCTCTATTGTAGCGCTGCGATTGGGGCTAATCAGCAATTTGGTTTGCCCTCAGGGCCTGGTGCAGGCCGTTGGCTAAAGCTGCAGGGCCAAAGGCGGCCAGGGTCTCCTGCCGCAGCCACGGCCCCCAACAGCGGCGGTCGTGGCCACTCAACATCTCCACGCAGGCAGCGGCCACCGCCTCAGCATCACGGTGGGGGACTCGCCAGCCCAGACGGCCATCCTGCAAGGGGTCGGCAGAGCCATCCTGGTCGCCGGAGAGCACCGGCACGCCGCAGGCCAGTGCCTCCAGATACACAATGCCAAAGCCCTCCTGAGAAGGCATGACGTAGGCGCTGGCCAGGCGGTAGTGAGCAACTAGGGCTTCGGTGGGCACAAACCCGGCAAATACCACGCGATCGCTCACCCCCAGCTCCTTGGCCAGGGCGGTCAGCCGGGGTTGGTCATCGCCCCGGCCAATCACCAGATACTTCACCGCAGGAATCGCCGCCGCGATCGCGGGCAGTGCCCGAAGGGTGACATCCACCCCTTTATAAATATCCCCCGACCACAGCCGAGCCACCGTCATCAGCACCCGGCACCCGGTTAACCCATAGGTTTCGACCAGGGCTGGATCGACCGCCCCAGGGCAAAAGACCTCGCCATCGACGGCGCAGGGAACCAGATGAACCCTGGTGGGGTCAAGACCATGAGCGGCACAGGCGCGATCGCGGCTGTAGCGGCTAATTGCCCAAATTTGATCGGCCTGGCGCAGAGCCTTTTGCTGCCAGGGCGGCAGCGGCTCCCACACCTCTTTGCCGTAGGTGACAACCGTGTAGGGCAGGCTGAGCCAGCGGCAGAGGGGAGCCACCAGGGGCAACAGCAGCACATGGCCGCACACCACCCGCTGCGGTCGCCGCTTGATCAAATGCCCCAGCAGTGCCGTCACCAGCTTGGCTCGCCCCCAGGCCGCAGCGGCTGAGGCGAAATAGTGAAACCGCAAGGGTGAGCGAGCGTAGGGGTTTTCTACCTCGGCCCCATCGCGCAGCAGAAAAACATCCGCCGGAGCTGGAGATGGCTGCTCTAGATAGGCCCTGAGGATATCCTTGACGTACGACTGAATGCCCCCCTCGCAGGAAAAAATCTCGAGAAAGACAAACGTAACCGCCCCGGAACCAGCTCCAGCATCCTTTCCCAGGGCAGGCTTATCTACAGAATTTACAAGGGACGGATGAGCAGTCGAAGAACCCATTACAGGCAACACAATAACGGCAGTGTGCCCCTAGGCTACCCATTCACCCTACGACAGGCGCAGGACTGAGCCTGCGTTCAGATTGGGCAAGTGCCGTATTTCACAATGGACAGGCAGTTGCGCCCGTCTTTGGAGCGGTAGTAGGTAACCTTGTCTGCCAGGCGGCGCAGCAAAAACCAGCCGTAGCCGCTCTCTAGCAGTTCGCCCGGCTGGGGTTCGGGCAGCAGCTCGGGGTTAAAGGGGTCGCCGTAGTCCCAAATCCGAATTTCAACCTGGTCGGTATCGAGGGCCAGGTCAATGTCAATGCCGGTTTCGGGGGGCAGGTGGGCGTGGGCGTGGCGCACCGCGTTGGTAAAGCCTTCGGTCAGGGCTAGGGCCAGGCGATCGCAGTGGTTGCCGACCCAGGCCGACTCACCCTCTAGGGAGCGACAGGTTTCGCGAAACCAGCGCTGCACCTGGGCTACCACGTCGAGCTGGCTGGCCACCTGCAAATGGACTTGTGTGGGTGTACGTCTAGAAACTACCCTTGCCATCGCCTACTCCTGTATCAACGCCTACCAGCAGCCTTAATTTAGCTTAGCGAAAGAGTACCACCTGAGCAAAAAAACCTGCGTAAAACGATACAGTTCTACGCAGGTCTTGCATAACAAATTTAATTGGCGGTCTAGAACAAGCCCAGAGACAACGATTCTTGAATCGGGAAGGTTGCGCCAATACCCAACCAGAGGGTGATGGCCGTACCCAGCATAAACAGGGTGGTAGCCAAAGGACGGCGGAAGGGGTTTTGGAACTTGTTGACGCTTTCAATAAAGGGAATCAGCATCAACCCCAGGGGAATGGCGGTCATAGCACCAATGCCCAGCAGCTTGCTCGGCACAATCCGCAGAATTTGGAAGGTGGGGTACAAATACCACTCAGGCAAAATTTCGAGCGGAGTGGCAAAGGGGTCAGCGGGCTCGCCTACCAGGGCGGGGTCTAGCACCGCCAGCGCCACGCAGCAGGCGATGGTGCCCAAAATCACCACGGGAAAGATATAGAGCAGGTCGTTGGGCCAGGCGGGCTCGCCGTAGTAGTTGTGGCCCATGCCCTGCTTGAGCAAGTCTCTTAACTTAGGATCGCTTAGATCCGGTTTTTTAATGGTCGCCATCGAAAAACTTCTCCTGTTACAGCCAGTTGGGCCAGGCCCAAAGTTTAAGTCATGTAGCTGGGGCATTCTGTACAGCCGAAACCAAACGTCATGCCCCCAAGAGCTTTGCCATACGTAAAGCTCAAACCCTCAAAGCGCCTTTGATCGGCTCGAAGCGCTTAGAGAGGGCCAGAGATACCCTGCTTGCGAATCATCAGGAAGTGCAGCAGCATGAACACCGCGATCGCCCAGGGCAGAACAAAGGTGTGCAGGCTGTAGAAGCGGGTCAGGGTAGCTTGCCCAACGGCCTCGCCGCCGCGCATTAGCTCAACCACGGTAGAACCCACCACAGGAATAGCACCAGGTACCCCAGACAC
The DNA here is from genome assembly GCF_015207525.1 of Nodosilinea sp. LEGE 06152. Classification (GTDB taxonomy): domain Bacteria; phylum Cyanobacteriota; class Cyanobacteriia; order Phormidesmidales; family Phormidesmidaceae; genus Nodosilinea. Next base: position 163,567 of record NZ_JADEWR010000003.1, on the reverse strand, counting down.
AATTTTCACGGCCCAGTAGCCCACCTGATCCCAGGGGAGAGAGTAGCCGGTAACGCCGAAGGTAACGGTGATTACCGCCAGCACCACGCCGGTAACCCAGGTTAGCTCGCGGGGCTTTTTGAAGCCGCCGGTGAGGTAGACCCGAAACACGTGGAGAATCATCATCAGCACCATCATGCTGGCCGACCAGCGGTGGATGGACCGAATCAGCCAGCCGAAGTTGACATCGGTCATCAGGTACTGTACAGAACTGAATGCTTCAGTGACCGTGGGCTTGTAGTAAAAGGTCATCGCAAACCCAGTGGCGAACTGGATTAGGAAGCAGGTCAGGGTAATGCCACCCAGGCAATAGAAAATATTGACGTGGGGCGGCACGTACTTGCTGGAGATGTCGTCGGCCAAAGCCTGAATCTCTAGCCGCTCGTTAAACCATTGAAAGGTCTTAGAGTCAGTAACTTGCTTGGTAAACATGAAGCGGGTAACTCTATATATCAATAAATGCCGTCAATGAAAAATGTAACATAGCCGTAATGGCTGCGCTAAATCCTCTGCTATAAATTCTAAGCCCTGGAGAACGTTCTGCTATCTCCATTAACCGCAGGGCAAGGGGAAATTGGGTTTCTTGGGGCAGAAATAGGGCAGAAATTCGGCCTCTATGCTCCCCGTGGGCAAATGAGAGGGTCTGATCGATTCGAAATATTTCGTTACAATGGGTAGTGTGTAGGGTGCCCAGCGCCGTCAATTGCTGTTGCTGGCCTATGCCCTGTAGCCTCGGCAACGCAGGGATGAGGATTTTGTTGTAGGCATCCTATTGGGGCGACCGTCCAGTTTTTCAGGCTGGCCGGTTTCTGGCTTGGTTAAGCGCCCTCAGCCTTTTCCTCAGGAGAGGTTGGGCGCAACCCGTCTAAAATAGTCACAATAAACTAATGTAAAGCCGATGCCGAATGGCTGTAGATATCGCCCATTCTAGGTCCAAGCTAGATACCGCCTAGGCCATCTAAGCCAACCTGCTCTGGAATGCCCGTCATGCCCAAGGAGAGGCGCGGTAATAATTGAAGACTATTGCCGCAGATCGCCTAGCCGTGCCATGGCTTTAATAGGCCGGTCTAGCCCCAGGGCGCTACGCCAACGACCATTGCACCCCTCTCACCGCCTGCCTTTGCTTGCGTTTATGATCAGACCCCTGTTGCGTCTCAGTATTCTCTGCCTGTGTCTGGTTGGGCTAGCGGTCGGCGGCGTGTCGGCGGGACCGGCCATGGCCCTTACCAACGAGCAAAACCTGGTGGCGGAGGTGTGGCGCATTGTCAACCGCGCCTACGTCGATGAGACCTTTAATCACCAAAACTGGTGGTTTACGCGCCAGCACACCCTGGAGCGATCGCTGACCAATCGGGCCGACACCTACCAGGCGATTCAAGACATGCTGGCTGGGCTAGAAGACCCCTACACGCGGCTGCTGCCCCCCAGCCAGTACCGTAGCCTGCAAACCAGCACCGCTGGCGAACTGACAGGGGTGGGGCTGCAAATTTCAAAGGATGAGCACCCCGGCTGGCTGCGGGTGATCGCCCCCATTGAAGGCTCTCCGGCAGAGCAGGCGGGCATTCAGCCCCAGGACGTGGTGCTTGCAATTGACGGCGTGGCCACTACCGATTTGACCCTGGATGAAGCCGCTGCCCACATGCGAGGCCTACAGGGCACCACGGTTAACCTAGAACTGCGTCGCCCTGACGAAACCACCACTCGCCAGGTCATGCTGACCCGTGAGGTGATTACGCTCAACCCCGTGGTATCTGCCCTGAAGACCACCCCATCGGGGCAGCAGGTAGGCTATCTGCGGTTGAGCCAGTTCAACGGCAATGCGGCAGAAAAGCTGGCCAGCGCCATTCATGAACTGGCTGACCAGGGGGCGGAGGGCTACCTGCTGGATTTGCGCAACAACCCCGGCGGACTGCTGCAGGCGGGCATTGAAATTGCGCGGCTGTGGTTGCCCCAGGGCACCATTGTCTACACCGTCAACCGCCAGGGCATTTTAGACAGCTTTGAGGCCTTTGGTCAGGCGATTACCGATGCGCCGCTGGTGGTGCTGGTCAATGAAGGGACTGCCAGCGCCAGCGAAATTTTGGCTGGGGCGTTGCAGGACAATGGCCGAGCTACCCTGGTGGGCAGCACCACCTTTGGCAAGGGGCTGATTCAATCGCTGTTTGACCTCTCGGACGGGGCGGGGCTGGCGGTGACGGTGGCCAAGTACGAAACCCCGGCCCACCACGACATCAACAAACTGGGTATTACCCCCGATCGCATTGTGGCCAGCGTGCCCCTCAACCGCGACACCGTTGCCACCGAGGCCGACCCCCAGTACCAGGCCGCCCTGGAGATGCTGAGCCAAGCCGCTACGGTAGTCGCCAGTGCATCCTAAATCTACCTCCTCTAGCGCCGTAGAACCCAAGGCCAGTCGTTCGTACCACGACCCCCTGCACGGCGCGATTACCCTGCACGCCAGTGACCCCGACGAGGCGCTGCTGACTCGGCTGATCGATACCCCCGCTTTTCAGCGGCTGCGGCGAATTCGCCAGCTCGGCCCGGCCAGCCTTACCTTTCACGGGGCCGAAAGCTCGCGCTTTACCCATTCGCTAGGGGTAATGGCGATCGCCCGTCGCGCCTTTGATCAGATCCAGCGCCGCTACCCCGAGCTGGCTCCCTACCGGGCCACGGTGCTGGTCGCGGCTCTGCTCCACGACATTGGCCACGGCCCCTTTAGCCACACCGCCGAAGAGGTGTTTGGCCTACAACATGAGCAGTGGACCCGGCGCGTGGTTCGCGAGCTGCCGGAGATTCACGACGCTCTGGAGGCGCATTCGGCGGGGCTGGCGGCGGCAATCGAGCAGGTCTACACCCATGAGCACCCCATTGCGCTGGTGTGGCAGTTGGTGTCGAGCCAGCTCGACTGCGATCGCCTCGACTACCTGCTGCGCGACAGCTACTTTACCGGGGCCAGCTACGGCCAGCTCGATTTAGACCGCATTCTGATGGCCCTGCGGTTTGAGCCCCAGAGCGGTCGGCTGGTGGTGGCCCACAAGGGTTTGTCTGCGATCGAGCACTACCTGGTGGTGCGCCACTTTATGTATGTGCAGGTGTATAACCACCCCAAAAATATTGCCGTCACCTGGCTGCTAGAGCGGGCCTTTGAGCGCGCGCGCTCCGACCTGCTGGTGGGTAAGCTGGAGGCTGACCCCACCGTTACCGCGTGGCTGCTGGCCCCCGATCGCCCCCTGTCGCTGGAGACCTACCTGGCGGGTGACGATATTGTGTTTACCTACCACCTGCAGCGGTGGCGGCACAGCCCCGACCTGCTGCTGGCCGACCTGTGCCGCCGCTTCCTCGATCGCGACCTGCTCAAGACCTTAGAAGTCACCCGGCTGCCGGTGGATCAGCAGCACGACCTGCTCGACACCGTACGCAAGCATCTAGAACAGCAGGGCTACAGCGGCGAGCACTACAGCGGCCTGCGCCGCACCTGGAGCCGGGGCTACACCACCTATAACGAAGGCATTTGCCTGCACAGCGACAACGCCTTTACCGACATCAAAGACCTGTCGCCGCTGGTGCAGACTCTCAGCCAGCCCTTTGAGCGCACCTGGCTGCTCTACCCGCGAGACATTCACCCTTGGCTATGGCAAACCTGGGCTGCCTACAACCCCAACGATGGGGTCAAGCCCGAGTAGCTGAGCGCCTACGGCTGGCTAGAAAACTACAGACAAATGTCACTGAATTAAGGTTGGTGGGCAATGCCCACCCTACGGTAGATCGAGACCTTTGGCCATCGGCGAGGGTTAGTTTTTAGCTATCTCAGTGCTATTCATCTATAGTTGCCTCTGTGGCGCCAGCGGAGGCACTCGCTCAACCAATGCCAGCAGTGTTAGGCTCAGGGGCCACAAAAAATACTGCAAAAACAGTACTGAATTGAAGTAGAGAAACACCATCATCACCAGGGCTGTCGCCGCCAAGATACCAATCTTTTCTCGCCAAAAGCTCAGGTAGACAAGCCCCACCAGCGCCAGCATTAGCAGCTTGGCTTTGAGGCCGACCAGCCAGGGCAGGTCTTGGGAAAGAATGACATCCAGGGAAGGCGCACCGTCAATGTGCGAACTGCCTAAGCGAGTGGCCGAAAACATGATGGATTTCAGGAATCCTTCGGCGTTCCAAAGCAGGAACGGTAGCGAGGTCAAAACCGGAATGCTCAGAATAATTAAAAACCCCCAGGCTACGTCTTTTATGCGCCTATCCTTGTCCCCGTTCACCCAGAAATAAATCAGGTAAAGGGGCAGCAAAAAGATGGCGATTTGTTTGATTCCTAAGGAAAGGCTAAACGCTAGCAGGGCCAGTCTGGGTTTTGCCCGCAGGAGAACTAGGGAAAGCAGTAAAAAGAAGATGGCCGCAAATTCAAGATGGTGCACCCGCGTGATGTAAAGACTCCAGCGACCCAGCAGGAGAATGGCGGCGGCGACAAAGCCGAACAGCCACAGACCCCGTCGATAAAAATACTTTAGCGTCAGCGCTACTATGCCTAAATGAAAGAAAAATGAAAGGGGCCGCCACAGATAAAGCCAGTCTAAAAAGGTTGGCAGCCCCAATTTTTGCACTAGCGCCGAGACAAGGTAAGCCAGCGGAAAATAGGTTGCGTACTTATCGTTAGCCCGCATATCGCTGGCTAAAACCCTGGCATAGGGGTTTTCTCCGGCGATAATTCGCTTGCCTTCGAGCCAGATATAGTAAATATCTTCACCCATTAAATCGCTGGCGGGTATAGACCAGAAGCTAATATGCATCAGCAGACCGACCGTTGCCAAAAGCAGCAGCGCCAGCCAATAGCGTTGATTCAATCTGCGTTGTAGCACGGCTATCGTTTTCCTTACCTACAATGCGCAGAGTTTAGCCATGCTTAGCCCTGGGGGAAGGGTTAACTGTTGGAAACTGACGGTAGCAGGCGGCAATGATCATATAGACGGCGTAGGCTAAAAAGCCCAGTGCGATCGCGCCCAGCCAGTATTCTCCCAAAAATTCATCATCTAGCTCGTCAAATACGTTGCCCAACCCGCCAGCGGATTCATTATCAACTAGATAGGCGGCTTTGATCAGGTAGGCTCCAATTAAAACGAAACCGACTCCGCGAGCCGTGATGCCAACTTTGCCAATGACAACCACCCATCGCCGGATGGGGCGGGAGAGGTCGCGATGAAAATCGTTGATGTAGCCACCGGAGGCCGCTCCATAAATATAGAGGCAACCCACGGCCACAACGCCAAGGCCAACGCCTATAAGCATCCAGGGCCCCACGTCTTGCTCGAACAAAACGGAGACCAGCTCTTCTATGGTGTCGTCAAAATCGACCGCTAAATTGAGGGCCAGCTTCGCCGCGCTCTGGGCAATGCCGAGATAGGTGAGCCCGCTGACAAGGTAGCCGCACCGCTGCAGTACCTGGCGAAGGCTCAAGGCCTCTGCCTGGCCCGGATCGATGCTTGCCTGCAGCAAACGCCAGAGCACGTAGCCCATCAGGCCAAACGCCAGTAGCCCCAGCACCGCGCTACCCAGAGGCCAGCTATCTAGGTCGGCGAGCACCGCCTCGCTGCCCGCGACGATGGGCTGGTCGTGGATGATGTCGTTGATGGCAAATAAGCCGATCAGGCCGTAGAACGTGCCCTTGGCTCCGTGGCCCAGGCGCATGTACCACCGTACCCAAGACCACTTAAAAAGTTTTAAGAGCTGCCGCTGTGCAAAACGAACTAAGCCCTGTAAAAGCATCAGTATCAGCTTGACACTACCCATTGAAGCGCTGTGTGAGCCAAACTACATCAGTCGGTAAAACGACCCAGTTAATCTCTCTACTGGAATAGATTTCAAGCTTAAGTTTATCTGCCTGGCTGTAAAGCTGAGCGTTTCTAGACAGGTTTGCGTGTTGGGCGGCAAAGTAGCGATCGCGAGCTGCTTTCTGGTAAGGGCTTGAACTGGGTGCCGTTCTTGCGGTTTAGACCCACTGTAGCCAGCCTCCCTGGGGCATTCCTGGCGGTATCAGGCGACGCCAGGGTGACTGGGCTGCTGCCGCCTCCCTAAAACCTTAACGGCAACTGCAAGCTCTGAGCACGCCACATGTGGCGGTTTAAATTTCTATATTTCCTCAAATTCGCTAGATGTAGTTCTACAAATCGGCTAACCTTAGGAGCAGCTTGGCTGCCTTTGGGTTGGAGCCGTCTGACCCGCAGGCTACTGATTGCAGTAAAATCGTACTATTATATCGCGGCGCTATGTCCTTTGTTGGTCTCCACATCCACAGTGCCTACAGCCTGCTCGACGGGGCCAGTCAGCTGCCCCAGCTAGTGGAGCGGGCCAAGGAACTGGGCATGCCCGCGATCGCCCTCACCGACCACGGCGTCATGTATGGCGCGATCGAGCTGATCAAGGTCTGCAAGGGGGCGGGCATCAAGCCGATTATCGGCAATGAGATGTACCTGATCAACGGCGACATTTCGCAGCAGCAGCGCCGCCCCCGCTACCACCAGGTGGTGCTGGCTAAAAACACCCAGGGCTACAAGAACCTAGTCAAGCTCACCACCATCTCGCACCTGCAGGGAGTGCAGGGCAAGGGCATTTTCTCGCGCCCCTGCATCAACAAAGATTTGCTGGAGCAGTACCACGAGGGGCTGATCGTCACCAGCGCCTGCCTCGGTGGTGAAGTGCCCCAGGCGATTTTGCAGAAGCGGCCCGATGTGGCCCGCAAGGTGGCTCAGTGGTACAAAGACCTGTTCGGTGCAGACTACTACCTCGAAATTCAGGATCACGGCTCCCCTGAAGACCGGGTGGTAAACGTAGAGCTGCTGAAGATCGCCCGCGAGCTGGACATCAAAGTCATCTGCACCAACGACTCCCACTACATCTCCTGCAACGATGTGGAGGCCCACGACGCGCTGCTGTGCATCCAGACGGGCAAGCTGCTGACCGAAGACAAGCGCCTGCGCTACAGCGGCACCGAATATCTGAAGTCGGCCGACGAGATGCGGCTGCTGTTCCGCGACCATATTGGGCCGGAGGTGATCGAGGAGGCGATCGCCAACACCCTGGAAGTCGCCGACAAAATTGAAGACTATACCGGCATCCTCGGCCAGTCGCGCATTCCCGACTTCCCCATTCCCCCTGAGTTCAACGAAGACGCCGGGGCCTACATGGGCCACGTGGCCAAAGAAGGGCTGGTCAAACGGATGAAGGTAGCCAGCTACGACGAGATTGAGCAGGAATACCGCGATCGCCTCGAATACGAAATCGAGATGATGATCCAGATGGGCTTCCCCACCTACTTTTTGGTGGTGTGGGACTACATTCGCTTTGCCCGCGACAACAATATTCCGGTGGGGCCGGGGCGCGGCTCAGCGGCGGGGTCGCTAGTGGCCTACGCCATGGAAATCACCAACATCGACCCCATCCACCACGGGCTGCTGTTCGAGCGCTTTTTGAACCCCGAGCGCAAGTCGATGCCGGATATTGACACCGACTTCTGCATCGATCGCCGTGAAGAAGTGATCCAGTACGTCACCCGCCGCTACGGCGAGGAGCGGGTAGCGCAGATCATCACCTTCAACCGCATGACCTCCAAAGCGGTGCTCAAGGATGTGGCGCGGGTGCTCGATATCCCCTACGCCGAGTCCGACCGGATGGCGAAGCTGATTCCGGTGGCGCGGGGCAAGCCCACCAAGCTCAAGGTGATGATCTCCGACGACACCCCCGCCCCCGAGTTCAAAGAAAAGTACGACAACGACCCCCAAACCCGCCGCTGGATCGATATGGCCCTGCGCATCGAGGGCACCAACAAAACCTTCGGCATGCACGCCGCCGGAGTCGTGATCTCCAAAGACCCTCTCGACGAAATTGTGCCCCTCCAGCGCAACAACGACGGCCAGGTGATCACCCAGTACTACATGGAGGACGTCGAAGCCCTGGGCCTCCTAAAAATGGACTTTTTGGGCCTGCGCAACCTGACCATGATTCAAAAAACCCTGGAGCTGATCGAGGCCACCCACGGCACCAAAATCGACCCCGACGACCTGCCCATGGATGACCCCGCCACCTTTAAGCTGCTAGAGCGCGGCGACCTGGGCGGTGTGTTTCAGCTTGAGTCTTCCGGTATGCGCCAGATCGTCAAAGACCTCAAGCCCTCCGGTTTAGAAGACATTTCCTCTGTACTGGCCCTCTACCGACCGGGGCCGCTGGATGCCGGGCTAATTCCCAAATTCATTAACCGCAAGCACGGGCGCGAAAAGATCGACTTCGCCGACGAAATTCTGAAGCCGATTCTCAGCGAGACCTACGGCATTATGGTCTACCAGGAGCAGATCATGAAAATCGCCCAGGACATGGGCGGCTACTCCCTCGGCCAGGCCGACCTGCTGCGGCGGGCCATGGGCAAAAAGAAAATGTCGGAAATGCTCAAGCACCAGGAAAACTTCGTCAATGGTGCCATGGAGAAAGGCGTCGCTAAGAAGGTGGCGACAGAACTTTGGGATCAGATGGTGAAGTTTGCGGAGTACTGCCTCAGCGCCGATACCGAACTGCTGACGCTAGAATACGGCCCCCTCACCATTGGTGAAATCGTCGCCAAATGTATTCCCTGCTCTGTCTTTAGCGTGGATGAGAGCGGCTATGTGTATACCCAGCCCGTAGCCCAATGGCACGATCGCGGCCAGCAGGAAGTATTTGAATACCACCTCGACGACGGCACCACCATTCGCGCCACCGCCGATCACCAATTTATGACCGAAACCGGGGACATGATGGCGATCGACGAAATCTTTCAGCGCGGGCTAGAGTTGAAGCAGGTGGAAGCCCCCTGGCCACAAGTGCTGCGTTGTGCGTGACAGGAAATTGCCTGTCTTAACCGATCAATTGCTTGAGTCTTGAAAGCGTAGCGCAGCCAATTTTGGAGAAGACACTGTGGGTAAGAATAAGGAGTATTGTAAGCATCTAGAAGGGCAAAGACGAGCATTAGCGGAACACTTTGAAAAAATTGCCCAAGAGCAAGCAAAGCTCTACACAGTGCAAGATCAAGAATTAATAGGTCATTGGGGAAAAACAGTAGCCAACTGTCGCTAACAAATGGCCAAACTCGAAAGGAGGCTCAAGCCATGACACAAGCGATCGCGCAGCCATCGTTAACTCGACTCAAGCGGTATTTATCAGAATATCGACCTCAGCTTGGGAACGCGATCGCAGCCATTCAAACCCTTGAGATCCCGAACGCCGACGAAGAATCCTTCAGTCAAGCCCTAGCTGACCTCCACGTGTGTGCCACTGTCCTAGAGTCTTATTCTGAAGGAATGGTGGATGCGATTGACCAGTTCGTAGAAGACTCACCAGATGAAGGTTGATTACAAACGGAATGATCTCGGCAGGAGTAGATAACTATGGCACCAGTTCAACTTTCATTTTCTAACCTGACTCTGGCAGATCTGCGTCCTCTGGTGACCATTCAAGATGCCGGGGTACAACCCTACCCCTGGACGGACGTAAGCAAGGTTACGCTGTCAGCAACCGTGCAACGGCAGGTGGCAGATATTCAAAACCGCATCAGCCAGGATCGCCTCCAGCTTATGAACGAGGCCACTGTCTGGGCACGGGCCATCTATCCCCTGCTGATGCTGGCCGAGCAAGATGTTGTGCGGGCCTGGGCACAGGTGCCGCTGCGGGCAGCCTACCCAGCCTTTGGTATCTCTGGGGTGGCCGATGGCGTGTTGGGCAAAGGACTGGCGGGTGAGCTGGAGGCTCCCTACCTGGTGGTCGTAGAAGCCAAGCGCGGCATTGAGGCCCAAAATCCCCAGTATCAGCTCTACGGCGAAATGCTGGCGGCAGCCAGGATGAATTGGGCGCTGGATGGGCAAGACACTCAAATTATCTTTGGCTGCTACACCGTGGCTGACGTATGGACGTTTGTGCGGGGCCAGGTATTGGGCCTGGAGAGCAATCGTCCATCGCTCTATCTAGAATCTTCCCAGGAATATAGCGGCAAGCTGGAGGCCGAAACCGTTGTAAAAATCTTGCAGCAGATTGTAGCTGAGAGATTAGAAACCTACAGTCAAGCCGCTTAGCCCAGCTGCCGTGGATGTTAAGCTAGCGGCTCTCAAAGCTCGACTATTTAGATGAAGTAATCCTTGGAGCGTCACCAACTATGGCAAAAATCGTCAGCCGCCAGTCTTTGGGAGTGCAGCCGGTCTACGACATCGGGGTGGCACGCGACCACAACTTTTTGCTGACTGACGGGCAGGTGGCCTCTAACTGCTTTAACAAGTCGCACTCCACCGCCTACGGGTTCGTCACCTTCCAGACCGCCTACCTGAAAGCCAACTACCCCGTGGAGTACATGGCGGCGCTGCTGACCTCCAACAGCGGCGACCAGGACAAGGTGCAGATGCATATCGGCAACTGCATCGCTATGGGCATTGAGGTGCTGCCGCCGGATATCAACCGATCGCTGGTTGACTTCACCCCTGAGGGCAAGAGTATTTTGTTTGGCCTCTCGGCGGTGCGCAACGTGGGGTTGGGGGCGATCGAGTGCATTCTGAAGAACCGCGAGGCGGATGGGCCGTTTAAGTCGCTGGCGGAACTGTGCGATCGCGTCGATCTGCACGCCGTCAACCGCCGCGCCCTAGAATCGCTGATTCTGGCCGGTGCGCTGGACAAAATCGACCCCAACCGCAACCAGCTAATGCAGGATCTGGAGCTGGTGATCGACTGGGCGCAAGGCCGCGCCAAGGATCGCGAAATTGGCCAGGGCAACCTGTTCGACATGATGCTGGGCGGCGGTGATACCCAGGCCGCATCTCCCACCAGCGGCTACGAAACCGCCCCCAAAGCGCCCCTGGTGGCCGACTTTGAGGCTCAGGAAAAGCTGCGGCAGGAGAAAGAGCTGCTGGGTTTCTACATTTCTGACCACCCACTCAAGTCGGTGCAGCGATCGGCGCGGGTACTGGCCCCGATCAACCTGGCGGAACTGCACGAGCAGCCGGATAACGTGACTTTGAGCGCGATCGTGATTTTGGCCAGCGTCAAGCCGGTGGTGACGAAGAAGGGGGATAGGATGGCGATCGTGCAGCTCGAAGATCTCACCGGCCAGTCGGAGGCCGTTGTCTTCCCCAAATCCTTCGAGCGCATCGGTCAGCACATTGTCGCCGACAAGCGGCTGATGATCTGGGGCAAGGTCGATCGCCGCGACGATCGCGTGCAGTTCATCATCGACGATGCCGAATCGATTGAAGATGTGCGCATGGTGATGGTGGAGCTAGACCCACGCCTGGCGGGCGACATTGAGCAGCAGCACCGCCTGCGCAACGTGATTCGCAACAACCAGGGCGATGACCCGAAATATGCACGGGTGCCGGTGATCGCGGTGATTGGCGGCAACCAGCAGCGCCAGTTTGTGCGGCTGGGGGCGCAGTTTCGGGTAAAAGACCCTGAGGCGGCGGTGAATGCGCTGGTGAAGGCTGACTTTAAGGCCAAGGCGACGCCGCTGATTAGCGCGTGAGGTTTAACGATCCAGGGTTTGGGGTTTAAGGTGCACGGTTCAAGGCTGGCCCTATACCTGAAACCTTGGACCCCTATTAACCTGTTGTCTCTAGTCTAGAGATAGGCGAAAGCTGGATCTAGCAAGAGGCTACAGGGAAAGCGCGATCGCAAATACAGCCGCGCAGAGCAAACTCACGATCGCCATTAGTCCGGCGGGCATGACTTTGTTGGTCTTGCGGAAGCGCAGGCTAAAGATGATCAGGAGCGCGATCGCCAGGCAGGTGGCTAGCCCTATACCGGCGTTGTAGCTGCTGCTCAGGGTAATCCACCAGGCGATCAGCAAGGCTGCGCCGCTGATCAGCCCTGAGATCAGAGAGGGTTTGCTGCGGGCTTTGAGGTAGCCCATCACGCCACCGGCTAGCACCAACACGGCGTAGAGCAAGAGCAGCCAGGGGGCAATGGCAACGATTAGAAAGAGCATGTTCCTACGTCAGCAACGTCTTGCTCCAAGCGTACTGCGTTAATCGACCTCCTCGCGATCGCGCCAGGGGATCAGCAAGCCTGGCAGGGCGGCGATCAGGGTGACGAGTGGCAGATCGAGCTGAGCCTTGGCCATCCAGCCCCACAAAGCATCATCCATTGGAGCTAGGGCAGCCCCGAGGCAACACCCATCAGCAGCATGGCCACCTTGCGGCGTCGCAACACCCGAATTAGCGATGCCAGAAATCAGTCGTTGCCATCGGTCAGAGCTGAATCTGCCTAGGTTTGACGCTGCTGGGACGATTGTGCGACGGCCTGGCGACGGCCCCTTATCTACTCTGAAAACACGTTAAACCAATGGCCCCAGGGCGCTGCCCCATTCAGTCCTAGCAGGCCCCCAGTTATGGCAAGGAGACCCTATGACCACGGCAACCGTTCCCAAATACGGCTACCCGGCGATTCTTAAAGATTCCGCGCGGGTGACCTGGCAGGTGGAAGACCTGATCGGCCCCGATCGCCCCCTCGATTTTACCCGACCCTTTTTGCCCGAGACGCTGGTACAGGCCGAGGCGATTCCGGGCATAGATGCCGAGGCCGCCCGGTTGCTCAACCACATTCGCAGCAACAGCTATCTGCACCTGTTTGGCCTGGTGGAAGAGTTCATTCTGCCCCTGGTGGTTGACCATGCCAAAACCCTGGGCTGTGACGACATTGCGGCCACCCAGGCCTACCTGGGCTTTGCCGCCGAGGAGAGCAAGCACATTCGCCTGTTTCGCCAGTTTGCGACGGCCTTTGAGGCCGGGTTTGGTCACCGCTGCGAAGTAATCGGGCCACCCCAGGCAATTGCCGACTTTGTGCTCAGCCACAGCGCTCTGGGCGTGGCCCTGGTGACCCTGCACATCGAGTGGATGACCCAGCGGCACTTTCTCGAAAGCGTTCGTCACCAGCAGGATGCCCTCGACCCGCAGTTTTGCAGCCTGCTGAAGTACCACTGGCAGGAGGAGGCCCAGCACGCCCGCCTGGACGCTCTGATGGTTGAGTCGATCGCTCGAACCATGGATGCCAAAGGTATCGCTACCGCCATTGACGACTACATCGCCATTATTCGCTACCTGAACCAGGGGCTAATGGCTCAGGTGCAGCTCGACATCGCCAGTTTGGAGCGAGCAACTGAGCGGACCTTTGCTGCCCACCAACGGGATGAGATGCAGCGCATTCAAGAGCGATCGTACCAAAACGCGTTTTTGATCGTGGGCATGACCCATCCCAGCTTTGAGCAGAGCGTGCAGGCCTTGAGTGCCCCAGGATACGCCCGAATTGCGGCCCTGACCCAAGAGTTTTTGTCGGACGACGACCAATAGCAAACCAAAATAGCTGCGGTCATTTCACAGCTTTGCATGTTTTTTAATTCTCAAAATCAAGGAGTTTGACTATGACTACGACCGAGCAGGTTTATACCATCAACGGCTTTGCCCCCAGCGGCGTCACCGAGCTAGTTGCCGCCATTCAGCAAGATGCCGCCCATGCGCAGATGGCCTTCCACGCCGCTACGACTTGGGTAGACGGCACGCGATCGCTCACCCGCATGACCTTCTTCGACTGGGCTGGGCAAGCCTACGCCCGCGACTTCTCGCTCACCATCGATGAGCCCAAGGAACTGGGCGGCACCAATATGGGACCCAACCCCCAGGAGGTGCTGCTGGCGGGCGTCAATTCCTGCATTGTGGCTACCTTTGTGGAATTTTGCTCTGTAGAGGGCATTCGGCTAGAGAAAGTGGAGATCCGCAGCACCGGCACCCTCGACGTGCGCGGCATGCTCAAGCTAGATGAATCAATTCACGCCGGGTATCAGGACATGCGCTGGACGCTGACCGTGAAGGGCGACGCCACCCCCGAAAAATTCCAGCAGATGTATGAGGCGACGATCGCCTCCTCGCCCAACGTCTGGAACCTGGCCAACCCGGTCAAGATCGTGCCGACGCTGCAAGTCGAAGCCTAAGTTGAACGTCCCTTGAGGGCAGTTTGAAGGTCACCGAGGGACAGTTTCAACCCGCCAAACATCAGGAGATTAAGCCGTGCTGTGGAATTGTGACTCAATTAAGGTCTCCATTGATGGTCAGCAGGACCTGCAACCCTACACCTGGAAACTGCTTAAAGCCTTTTGGCAATTCAGTCATTTTTACGGCAGCTATCACGCTCTGCCGCCCTCAACGCGGCGGCGGTTTGTGAATAGTCAGCTGAATTTAACCGAAACCCAAGCGAGAAAAAGGAACCGCCCCACGACATCGTGAACGACTACTGTTTAGTGCGTCGGGGGTGGGGGCATGGGTCAACTCTGCGGATTGGTGGCCCTGGTGAGTCGTCGCCTGCCATTCCGCCCTTTGCATAACCTGTCTAGCCGGGGCGCTTTGGCTGTGGAGCAGGCCAAAGCTGAGGATTCGTCCAAGCGCCTCAGCCCTATCTCTCTGCTGCGATCGCCCCTCTAAGAAGCAGGGCGATCGGGGCTTACCCCTAGCTCGGCGCAGTGATCGTTGTTGATCTCGCCTTTGGCCATACGGGTGTTGCAAAATTGGGCGGTGCTGAGGTCGGTACGGACCAGATTAGCGCCATACAGATCGGCGTTGGTAAAGTTAGCGCCGTCTACAGAGGCGTCTCGAATGAGCGTTTCTCGCAGGTCGGCCCCGGTGAAGTCGACTCCGTCTAGCCGGGCTCCAATCAGGTTGGCCCGGTAGAGTCTGCCATCGGTGAGCGTGACCCGGCTGAGGTTGGCCTGGGCAAGGCCGGCTTGGGCAAAGGAGGCCCCATCCAGGCGGCTGTCGCTGAGGTCGCTGCCGGACCAGTTGCTCTCGCGGGCTTCGGCGTTTTGCAGATTGATGGCGGTGGCGTTGACCCCGACCAGGCGGCTGCCGGTTAGCGTGGCCCCGCGCAGGTTGGCCCCAGCCAGGTCGGCCTCTGACAGGTCGGCCTGGCTAATGACCGCCTGACTGAGATTGGCCTGGCGCAGGTCGGTTTGGGCCATCTGGGCGCGGGGTAAACGGGCCTGGCGCAGGTTGGCCCCAGCCAAATTGGCCCCGGTCAGGTCAGCGTCTTCTAGATTGGCCCCAGCCAGCACCGTGGCGCTAAGGTCGCAGCCCACGCAGCGGCGGCTAATCAGAAACTGTCGCAGCTGGTCGCTGGCGGCACCCGGCGCGGCTGCCAGCCCCAGTATGGCCGCCAGGGCGATCGCCCGCTGGAACCGATTTTTGCCCATCACAGCACGTTTATTTTGGGGACCCAGACGTTTCATTATGTCGTGCGCCATACCTGTGCCATTCCTCAAAAAATAGGCCCAAAATCTAAGGCCAAGTCTATAGATTGCTTCTACAATGTGTCAGCATCTCTGCTTTCAGCGGGGGTTTGAGCCAATCCGGGCTAGCTCATGCCGTCCTGACAGTCTAGATTCTACAGCTCGCTCTCGGTAGTTCGACTTCATGGCATCTACACCGGCCTCTTCGCCCTTGAGTTCGCGTCGGCAGCGCCCCAAACCGAGCCGCCAGGTTAAGCCGTGGGAGTGGTTTTGGCTGACCCTGTGGGTTTTGCTGCTGGCGGGGTCGGGAATCTTTTGCGGCTGGGCGCTGATGTGGCTGACCCGCATTCCACCCCTGCCCGACTGCGAGCAGGTGACGCCCTTTCATTCGGAGAGCGACCTGCTGTACTGCGCCAAGGCCCAGGCCCGCACGGGCGAACCCAACAACCTGGTGCAGTCGGTGCTGCTGACGGCCAACTGGCCCCGCACCCACTCGAAGTACGATGAGTCCCAGGAAATTTTGAAGGACGCTTCGGAGCAGATTTTGGTGCTGGCCAACCGCTGGGCCCAGGCGGGTAAGCTCGACGATGCGATCGATCTGGCGGAACAGATTCCCCTCAATACGCCCCTGCGCAACTCGGCCCAGGCGGTCATTTTTGAGTGGCGACAGGACTGGGAGCAGGGCCGGGCGATCGAGGCCAAGATCAAACCGGCGCTGGCCGCTAGCGACTGGGCGCTGGCCAAAACCCACCTGCAGGAGTTTAAGTCGCTCAAGAGCGACTACTGGCTAACCACGCGCTACGTGTTTTGGCAGCAGCAGTTTTTGGTCGAGCAGCAGGCCTGGAACCAGCTGTTGCAGGCCCGCGCCCTAGCGAGCACTAACCAGATTGAAAACTTGCGGCAGGCGGTGGTGCTGGCGCGGGACATCGACCTGCGCAGTCAGGTGTGGCAGGCGGCAGAGGACAACATCGACGCCTGGAGCAAGACCGTGCTGGATGTAGCCCTACAGCGCTGGCAGGTGGGCGATCGCGCGGGTGCCTTAGAACTGGCTAGCGTGGTACCGCCCAGCCCCCACCTGCTGCCCGCCGCCCAGGAGTTGCTGGCCCTGAGCCACGCCCAACAGCTGGCCGCCCAGGCCGACCCGAGCGGTGTGGCCCCTCGCTATAGCCACCTCTTTGGGCTGATGGCTGCCGTCAGCGCCGTCAGTCAGCTGCCGGAGAACAGCCCCTACGCGACGGCTGAGCTACCTTCAACAGGCCAGGCGTCAACGGAGCAGTGGAGCGAGCAGCTGACCGATTTGAGACGGCTGACGTTTAGCAATCTGGTGGCCCGATTGGGCCATCGGCCTGCCTACGAGTGGGCGATGCACCAGGCCCAGATGGTCACCGTTGACCGTCCTCGGCGCATTCAGGGCCAAACCCTGGTGGCCCAGTGGCAGGCTAACCTCCAGCGCATTGCCGATCGCCCCATTTTAGCTGAGGCCCGCAGTTTGGCTAAGCCCGGCACCATTGCCGCCCTCGAAACCGCGATCGCCAAGGCCAGTGAAGTCGAGCTGGGTCGCGCCCTGCGGGTCGAGGCCCAAACCCTGGTGGCCGAGTGGCAACAAGAAATTCAGGTGATTGAAGACCGACCCATGCTCGATGCGGCGGTGGCCCTGGCTGAGCAGGACAAGCTGAAAGAAGCGATCGCCGAGGCGAACAAAATTGAGCCCGGTCGCGCCCTCCACAGCCGCGCCCAGGGGCTGGTGCAGGAGTGGACGGCCTCAATTCAAATTGCCGAAGACAAGCCAATTTTAGATGAGGCCAAGGATCTGGCCTACGGCGGCAGCCTGACGGCGGCGATCAATCTGGCCAGTCAGATTGGGGCGGGGCGGGCACTCCACAACGAGGCCAGAAATGCGATCGCCCTTTGGAAAGCCGAGCGCGCCTACATCTGGTCGATTTGGGAGGCTGAGGGCCGCCCCGTGCCCGGTGGGGGCAGTTCCTCAACGACCGAGTCAGAATGACGATCGCTCCCTTGCGCCTCATGCTGGTCGACGAAGACCCCGTGTTTCGGCTGGGGCTGCGGATTTGGCTGGAGCAAGCCGCTGGGTACAGCGTGGTGGCCGAGGCCACCCGCACCGATGATACCCTGGCCATCTTGGCCAGTCGGGCCGAACGCGCCGATTTGGCCAATGGCCCAGGGGTCGATCTGGTGATTCTCGACCTGGGGCTGGGGGCCGGGCAGCCCGACCAGCTGCCGGGGCTGCGTCTCTGCGCCGACATCAAGACCCGCTACCCCACTCTGCCGGTGCTGGTGCTCAGCGCCCAGGCCGAGCCAGTGCTAGAGGCCGCCGCCCGCCAGATGGGGGCCGATGGGTTTGCCCCCCGCAGTATGGCCGTCGCCGAGCTAGAAAACCTGGTGCAGCAGCTAGCGAGGCCCAGGCCCAGCCAACCGCCGGGGCAGCAAGACCTCCGCCCTCGTCCGGAGCGATCGCCTGCGGTATCCATGCGAGAGCGGCCTCTTTCTACCGTCAATGCGTCGCCCAGTGCCCTCACCAACCTGCGCCTCAGCCTGCGGCGATCGTCGGTGCAGCAAATTGAGGCGGTGATGGTTGCGATCGAAGCCGAGCAGCGGCGGGGGCGAGGGTCGCTGCTGACGGAAGCCGTACTGGCCGGGCGCTACCGAGAGCTGCGGGCCGCTCGCTGGCTGGTGAGCAAACTGCTGGCCACCCCCAGCCTGGTAGACACAGAGCCAGCCGTGGCACCGCGCCGCGCTGAGCCAGAGTCAGGGCCACCCGATGATCTGACTCCCCGTCTGACCCGGCGAATGCCGCCAATTCCGCCCCGACGGAGCGACCCTGGCCCCACCGACGATGCTCTAACGGTCGCTACCGCCGAGCGTCTCGCCCTCAGCCAGGGTGACCTGGCCCCGCTGGTGTTTGAGCGGCTGTTTAACCAGCTTCAGGGGCTGCTGGAGAACACCAGCGGGGTGCCCCTCGAAACCGATATTTTGCGCGACGACAAAAAGCGGGAGCTGTTTTACCTGGTGCTGCGCAAGGTCGAAGACAGCCTCGACAACCTGCGCCAGGCGGCGGTATTGCCGGGACAGCTGAGCGAAAAAAGCCCCCTGGTGCTGCAAGACCTCTGGCAGGCCGCCGTAACCGATTTTTTTGGCCGCTACTACACCCTTCAGGTCGGCAACCTAGAGCAGCCAGTGGTGCCCACCCTGCTGGCCGAGGCCCCGGTGGTGCAGGCGGCCATTCTCGATCGCATTCCCCTGGTGCCCGAGCTGCTGGGGCATTTGCTGTTTAACGAATCGCTGGTGGTTGACGGGGGCCTTTACGAGGCCGCCAGTCCTGTAGCGATGGCCCGCAGTCAGGCCCTGCTGGGGCACCTGCTGATTCAGCTGGCCAATGCCGTTGTGCAGCCGGTGCTCAACCATTTTGCCGATGTGGAATTGCTCAAGAAAAACCTCTACCACCGCCGCCTCATGACCAGCCGCGACATCGAACGCTTTCGCAATGACCTCTCCTGGCGCTACCGCTGGGATGGGCTAATCAGCGAACCCAGGGCCATTTTTGAGAGTCAGTACCGCCTGTTTGGTTTCACCGAGCGCGGTATTCAGGCCGAGACGGTGTACTCGCCCCGGCGCGACGAGCTAGAGCAGCTGTCGGGGCTGCAGCGGGCGGTCACGCTGGCGGTGGAGGCTCGTGATGCGATCGCCCCCCGATTTCGCTCAGCGGTATCGCTGGTGGGCAGCGGCATTGTCTACGTGCTCACCGACGTGATTGGGCGCGGTATTGGCCTAATTGGGCGGGGAATTTTGCGCGGGGTGGGCGGGGCCTGGCGCGACCCCCGCTATCGCCGCGACAGTCAGGATGGCAACCTGAGAGAATAGCTTTTGATTGAAAATAATGTTGCCCTAGGCCGTATTTTTTCAATCCAAATCGACGGTGTCCAGGCAGCAATCCTCCCAAAGATTCATCCAAAATCCGCTTTTTTTGGGACAATCAGCAGGTAAGAAAGGCTCACTAGGGCGTCAGGGGCACCCAAGGTACTGGCCAGGTTGTCCCAGGGCTAATCCTAGCCTGGCTGTCATAATGGTCTACGGTCGTTAGCGGCACAGGTATATCGTCGGGCTGCTGGCCTTGTTACCTACTCATAAGGAGTTAATCCCCGCCTATGAAGTCGAGCCTGGCGCTGTTTGCTGAGCCTGTTCTGGCTATCGCCAGGCGGCTGCTTTGGTTAAGCATTTGGCTATTGTGGATACCGGTGGTGGTGTATATTGTCGCCCTTAACCACAACCATAGCCTGGGGATATTGCAGGGGGCACTGCTGGTGGTTTCCCTAATTGGTCTGGTGGTGATCAATGCCGAAACCGCCGTGGTGATCTACAGCTGCCGCCGGTCTAACCCCTGGTTTAACCGGGGGCTGCTGCAGCGGTGGAGTGGGGTGGGGCGCTGGCGTCGCCCTGGGTTGGTGGCCCGGCCCACCCTAACGCCGGGGCTGCTGCCCACCCTGGCACCGGAGCTGCTGCCCACCCAGGTTGCGCTGCCCTTTGTCTCGGTCATTGTGGCGGCCTACCTGCCCAACGAACAAGACATCATCGAAGACACCCTGCTCCACTGGCTCACCCAGGTAACGCCGCCCGCCCAGGGGTGGGAAATCATTTTGGCCTATAACTCTCCGGTTCGCCTGCCGGTAGAAAACCGTTTGCAGGCCCTGGCCCGTCGCTACCCAGCCCTGGTGCTGCTGCCGGTAGCCCACAGCCACTCCAAGGCTGAAAACCTGAATGCGGCTCTGCAGGTGGCCACCGGAGAGATGACCGGCATTTTTGATGCCGACCACTACCCGTCGGCAGACTGCCTCAGTCGGGCCTGGGCCTGGCTATACCAGGGGCGCTATGACATGGTGCAGGGGCGCAATATTATTCGCAACGCCAAAGACAGCTGGCTGACTCAGCTGATTGCGGTGGAGTTTGAGTGCATTTATGGAGTTAGCCACTACGGGCGATCGCTGCTGGTTGACACCGCCCTGTTTGGCGGCTCCAATGGCTACTGGCGCACCGCTGCCCTGCGCCACCTGGGCTTTCACCATGCCCGCCTGACCGAGGATATCGATGTCACGGTGCGGGGCCTGCTGGCGGGCTATCGTCTGGTGCATGACCCGGCCATTGTTACTACAGAGCTAGCCCCCGACAATCTACGCGGGCTGTGGCTGCAGCGCCAGCGATGGAGCCAGGGCTGGCTGGAGGTCGCGGGCCTGCACCTGGGCCGAGTGCTGCGATCGCCTCACCTAGACCAGGCCCAAAAGCCCTGCTGGGTGCTGATGTTGCTCTTTAGCCAGGGGTTTTACCCGCTGGTGTGGCAGGTGGTGCCCATGCTGCTCAGCATCTATCTCAGCCGCAGCACGCGCGATCTCGACTTCGAGAACCTCAACCTGGTGCTGATGGGGCTGCTCACCCTGAGCGTTGTGCTGCAGGTGGCGGTGGCGATGGGGCTGCGACCTGCCGCCTCTACCTACACTCGCCGCCACGGGGTGCTCTACTGCCTGCTGTCGCCTGTTTATTTCTGGCTCAAGGCGCTGATTGGCATGGTGGCTGTGGTCAACCATTTTTCTGGCAGTCGAGTTTGGCACGTAACCGCCCGCACCAAGAGCAAACCCAACCGCTGGATGGTGGCCCTGCGGGGGGTGAAGTAGGCACAAAAACAGCAAAAATCCCTCTTTCAACGGTGTAGAAGAGAGAGGGATGTTGAGTTCAATAGAGTTAACACTGTCTAGCCGCTGCACCCTCAATGGTAGTAAGTGTCCAGGGCAGTAAATGTCTAGGCCCGCTTGACGAAGCTCATGATCAGCGAAATCACGAAAATAGCCAGGAAGATATAGAACAAAATCTGGGCAATACTAGCGGCTGCACCAGCCACACCACCAAACCCAAGGAAAGCAGCAATTAAAGCTACAACCAGAAAAATCAGCGCGTAGCGTAACATGGAAGTTCTCCTGAGGGGAAGGGCGACTCATGATGGGGGTCAACTTTGGGGCTTAGCCAAGCTGACGAGTCAATTATCGAGATTTGAATCCACTAGTGCATCTTTCCTTCGGTCGAAATCTACTCTGGCTTTAGACAGAGAAAGCGGCGTAATCTCCTGTGTTTAGGACACCCCAATTAGTGTTCGACTGATACCAAGTCCGAGTCACACAACCCCGATTTGTAACCGGTACCTCGTAGGGAGCATTGCACTGCAATGCCCCTACAAATCGGGGGTATACAGACAGGATTTGCTCTATAGATAGCCATCCCTTCGACTTCGCTCAGGGACCGGCTATGGCTGTTTTTATCGTTGGGGGTGCCGCGCTAGCGGCATGGACGATTGGTATGATTACTCATTCACAGATGGGGTAAACGGTCGTTTGCCCCTGCAGGGTGCCTCGTTTGAACCGGGGCTTTTGGATTCGGCCCTATTCTAAAGAGTTTGAAAGGGAAAGTTTGAAAAGGGTAACTGGGCTAACGCGACTGAAAAATGTTTTGCACCATTTGGCGATCGCTGCCCCGAGCCGCCCGATCGAGGTCGTCCACCTCGCCTGCATCGAGCCGCCAGCCCAAAGCGCCCAGGTTTTGCTCGGCCTGGGCCAGGGTTTTAGCACCGGGAATGGGAATGGTGCCTTTGCAAAGACACCAGTTCAGGGCAACCTGGGCCGAGGTTTTTTGGCGCTGGGCCGCGATCGCCGCCACCGTATCCAGCAGCGGCTGAATCTTTGGCAGCAGCTGGCGAAACAATAAGCCCCGAACTCCCGGCGGGTATGGCCCCGGAGCTGAGTATTTACCCGTCAGCAGCCCCAGGGCCAGGGGGCTGTAGGCAATCAGCCGAATGCCCAGCTCGTCGCAGAGATCCTTCAGGCCCAGCTCGGTTACCGGATAGGTTGACAGCAGCGAGTACTGCACCTGCAGGGTGGCGATGGTCAGCCCCCGCTCCTGAAACCGCTGGTGGGCCAGCTTCAGCCTCCGGGGGCCAAAGTTCGACAGACCAATGGCTCGCGCCTGGCCCTGCTCTACGAGATCCATCAGCCCGTCGAGAAAAGGCGCTTCCTGCCAGGGCAGGTAGTTAGCCGTTGACCAGTGCATCTGCACAAGATCGATGGGGCGACCCAATCGCTGGACTGAGGCAGCGCCAGCCTTTACCACCGATCCAGGGGTTAGCCGCCAGGGGTAGGCGGCTAGCTTGGTAGCCAGACAAAGGGATTCTCGCTGCGGCCCCTGATAATCTTTGGCAAACTGCCCCAGCAGGATTTCGCTGCGCCCGTTCAGTCGCCCGGTGCCGTAGGAGTCGCCGCTGTCAAACAGCGTCACCCCGTGGCTGAGGCAGTGGTTAAACACCTGCTGCAGGTCGGCATCCATGCGCTGGTCGTAGCCCCACAGCAGCTGGTTGCCCCAGGCCCAGGTGCCACAGCCCATCTCGGGCAGGGTGAGGGGCAGTGCTGTTTCTACGGTAGGGGCGGTCATAGGTTGGCCAAAAAAAGGGGCACCTTTTATTATTCCAGGCCGGGTAGCCCCGATAGCTGCTTGACCACCGCAGGTGGCAGCTCGCGCACCAGGTGCAGCCGAAAGGGCTCGGCGCTGGCCGCCTCAACGTAGTGCGATCGCAAAAAGGGACGGTAGGCCTGTTGCTCGGCCAGGTACACCTGGCTAAAAGCCACCACCAGCGACTGGTTGACCCCACGGGTCGAGGCGAGCGCCTCGTCAATGCCCTGCTCAAAGGCGTCGTCAAGGTACAAAAAGCGGGTGGCCAGCTTGGTAAAGTCGGGGCCGTGGGAGGTATTTTCGCCCAGATACAGGTAGCGATCGCGGCCCTGCAACCAGCTAAAGGCGACCACCTGCTGCGGCACCACCGGAGCCAGCAGGTCGACCTCGCCGCCAAACAGCATTACCGGCACTGCTACCCCCGCCATACCCCGAGGGCCAAACAGGTTAGACACGGTGGCAAAGGCCATGATGAGCTGAACGCGATCGTCCCTGGTGCCCTGGGCAAAGCGAGCCATCACCGCTGTATCGGCTCGCAGCTCCAGGGCGCGGCACTCCAGCACCATGGCGGCATCGAGCAGCAGGTTGGCGGCAGGGTCGCAGCGCTGGGCCAGTCGTTCAAAGTCAATGCTGGCACCACCCAGGGCCAGGGCCGTATAGCCGCCAAAGGAGTGGCCCACCACCGCCACCCGCCCAACATTGAGCCGATTTTCAAAGGTGCTGGCATTGAGCCGCTCTAGCTCATCGAGCAAAAAACTCACATCCAAAGGACGGTCTAGAAAGTCGCGGGCCTTGAAGGTTTCGCGATCGAGCCCGGTGAGCATAGCATTCTTTTGGGTGCTGTTGCTGCCCACGTGCTCGGGCAGCGCCACCGCAAACCCGTGAGAGGCGGCGTGGGTGGCCAGATCAAAAAAGGTGGTGCGGCTGTCGCCCAGCCCGTGGGAGATCACAATCACGGGAATGGGACCGGGCACAGCCGCCAACTTTTGGGGCAAAAACACGTCGGCGGCGTAGGTGCGGCCGCGGTTGGCGTCGGCCAGAGTAAGAGACACCCGGCGACTGCCGTAGGGGCCGGGCTGGGTGAGGTCGGGCAGGCTGGACAGGTCGAGCACCGGGGGCTGAGCGGCATCAGCTTCAGACTGCTGTTGGATGGCCCCTACAATTGTGCGGGTAGCCGCTACCTCGGCCCGCACCTGACGAGCGACGGTCATACCCTGATCAATATCCAGCCGCAGACTGCGGGTAGGAAAGTGACGCACAATATCGAGCAGCGAAATGTCGCCATCCTCAGCCACCGCCGCCACGATCGCCGCTCGCAGCGCCTGACGACCGTTGAGCCCGGCCTCGGTCTGGGCCAGCTGGCCCAAAAATTGCAGGCTGCGATCGCCCATTGGGCTGTTAAACCACTGCGAAATCGGCACCACATCCACCGCTCGGCTGCGGGTCAGGGCAGTGCGTAGCCCCTGCTGCTGGGCCGGGTTGAGCCGCCGCAAAAAGGGGGCCAGCTGGCGGTCAACGGTGCCGGTTTCGGCAAAGGTGACCAACGACTCGGTAGGTATTGAGCGGCTAAAGGGGCCAAAATCTAGCGCTAGAGTTTCTGCGGCCCGCAGCGGCACAGCCGTGGCTAGCGCTACCCCTACACCCAGGGCCATGGTGAAGAATAGCCTCAGCGATCGGTGGCGGAGCAGCATAGGGCAGCACAGGGAAAAGAGCGTACGCCTGCATTTTCTCCCACAACTCTCTGGAAATTGTATGAACCGTTGGCTGGCCGCCGGGGTTGCCCTGGCAAACTGAGCCGGGCGCTAGGGTTGCCGCTGCTAGCTGCGGCGAACGAGTCGGCGGTGAACGTAGGTCAAATAGCCAGGCAAAATACCAGTGCACAGCAAAATATCTTTCGCTGGCCCACCGCAATGCCAATCTGTGGGCCTGCAATGCCAAACAGGTGTGCCAGTTTAACGATCAGCGGCCTGTGTTCAACGATCAGCAGGGGCAACACGTTAAACAGCTGTGCCAGTTTGCCAAACAGCGGTGCATGCTTAGCGATCAGCGGCTTGTGTTTAGCGATCGCAGGGCGCAGATTACAAATAGAAGCGATAAGGCACCGGGTTTCTGTTGCCTAAACCAGGCTATAGGCAAAGGAGGTACCTATCGTAAAGAGACTTACTCAACCAATACTCAATCAGTACAGTCTTGGTGAGAATTGCCATCCCTGTTGGGGCTCGCTAAGGTACCCCAGCTCGATGCCACCGGGCGGCACGGGAATGGGATCGCTCCAGGCGTTGGGCTGACTGCCTGACACATTTCCAATGCAGGTAAGGTGAAACGCAGTGGAACCCAAAACTGGCCAATCATCTGGGGCCTGTTGGGTTCTGCTGTCGCGCCACCCAGCTTGCGGAATATCAATGCTTTCCAAAGTTGTGTTAGTCAACCAGGTCGTTGGGGTCGGCGTGGCCGAAGGTGTGAAGAACTTTGATGGTGCGAGTCTCCAAAACGGAGACGCTTCGCGAACGATGCCTGCCAAACTACCCCTGCCAAACTACCAAAGAGCACATGCCGCACCTTGTTGGGGTTTAGCGCTCGGGTATTGGGTCAGGTGTTGTATCTCATGCAGCGTTGAAACAATACCAATGCTCAAATCTTGGCTCAACGACCCAGGCAATGTTCATTCTAAAAAAGCTTCACTCTAACCACAGAGGGTTGCGCCTATTTCGAGCTTCTCTTTAATCTTAGCTAAGGTTAATTTGCTGATTTGGAAAGGTTAAAACGCACGATGTTCATGCCCCTCGATTTTTTGCTGCGTTTGCTGTCCAATCTGGCGACAGTTGCCCTTGTTGGAGGTGGCCCTTACCTACTCTATCGATGGTACGAAGGTGATTTGGTCAGCGATCGATGGTTATATTTAGGCATAGGACTATTGCTGTGGTCGTTTTTGGGCTTTCTACCCATTTTGCTGCTCCATCGCCCTGGACGAGATGAACCCACACCCCTTCGCAGCGACCGGGTTCAACGTTTAGTTCGACCGGATGGTAGCGAAATCCAAGTTGAATTTTACGGACCCGATCGCGCTCCAACGCTGATCCTGACGCATGGTTGGGGACCAGATAGCACAGTCTGGTATTACGCTAAAAAGCAGCTCACAGATCAGTTTCGCGTGATTGTTTGGGATCTACCTGGTTTAGGAAAATCTCCAAAACCTAATAACCGGGACTATTCCCTAGAGAAGTATGCCCGTGACCTGGAGGCGGTGCTGGCTCTGGTAAACGATCAACCTGCCATTTTAGTGGGGCACAGTATGGGATCTATGATCCTGTTAACCTTCTGCCGCTTGTTTCCAAAACGTCTAGAGCAGCAGGTCGCTGGCTTAATCCTTGTCGATGGGACGTATACTAATCCGCTCAAAACCACTACTTTTAATAAACTATTGCTGGCACTGCAAAAACCCTTGTTAGAGCCGCTGCTTTACCTGGCGATCGCTCTCTCTCCTCTGCTGTGGGTTATAAGCTGGTTAAGTTATTTGAATGGTTCAACGTTGCTTACAACTAAACTTTCTGGCTTCAGAGGCACAGAAACTCGGGGACAGCTTAATTTTTCTACTTTAATTGGCATCAAGGCGTTGCCAGGAGTTTTAGCGCGAGGAGTTCTAGCGATGTTTAAGTTTGACGAGACAGTAACATTATCTGCAATCACTGTTCCCACATTAGTGATTGTAGGTAAGTCCGATATTGCTACACGACCATTTGCCAGCAAACGTATGACCGCGGAAATCCCTCAAGCAGAACTGAGCGTACTGTCACCAGGAGGGCACATGGCATTCATGGAGCGCAATCAACAGTTTTCAGAAATCATTCGAGCATTTAGTACCTCTTGCTTGAAATTAGAAAGGTGACTTAAACCGCCGTATAAAAATCCTGCTGCACTGGACGAAGTCTAAGCCTCTGTATAGAATACAAAGCTACCTGTGTTCGATGAGCAAGAACGTTATCTGGCTTCTCAAGTGAGGCGGGTCTGTAGCCTTTTATGTCAATGTATAGACAAAAACTTTTTGTTGCCTCTAATTTGAATTTACAGCACGATTTTGCCGCTTTTGAAAAGGCTATAGTTATGAGCCATGGGTTGAGTAGAGCGCTGGTAAAGCCCAACCGCGAAGTTGAATTTGATTAAAAATACTTGCAAGTAGCAAGCTGAGGGCTTGGCTTGCGGGTGTTGGGTTTCGCTTCCCGATAAAATGGGGGAAACGCAGTCTGATCGGTAGTTAGTCTCTTAATGCCCCCCCAAATCGGGTAAAAACATGATGCACGGTCAGATGCTTCCTTGTGTTGGGATAATAATGGTATAAGAAAGCAACGATGGCGATGGAGCTCGCCGAAACCGCTGAGCACGGTTCAATAGTTTGAACCTGTATCAGGCTGATGGCTCCTACCTCTTCCGACTTGGGGCGGAAAGGTAGGGTTGTGGCCTTAATCAATCTTTCCGCTGCAAGTCACGTTGTATTCCGATTTAGTTTCGACGTGGCGACATGCTAGAAAGCACTATTTGGATTTTATTGATGGGCTTTTTCGTCGGGCAAATTGCTCGACGACTGCGGGTACCTGCTCTTGTTGGCACGGTATTGGTCGGCATGGTGCTTGGCCCCTATGTCAGCAACATAATTGCGCCAGAAGTTTTGGGGGCAGCAGACTCACTACGAGCTGTAGCCGTCATGGTGATACTGATGAAGGCTGGGTTGGGGCTCGATCGCGAAAAGCTAGCCCAGCAGGGCACCGTAGCACTGCGGTTAGGCTTTTTGCCGGCGGCCTGTGAGGCGGTAGCCATTGCGGTTGCCTCCATGTGGCTGCTTCGGTTTGACTTTGCTACGGGGCTTCTGCTTGGCTGCATCATTGGTGCTGAATCTCCAGCCGTCATTGTGCCCGGTATGTTGCGCTTAAAAAGCCTGGGATGGGGTGTCAAGAAAGGCATTCCTGATGCCATATTGACCGGAAGTGCGCTGTCAGATGTCTTGCTTTTGCTGGTCTTTAGTTTGCTGCTTTCCTTTTTGACCCAAAGCGCGGCAGCGGGGGTGGTTTTGCCTGGAGGTTTAACGCTTAATTCGGTGCAGTTGCTGCCCTTTCAAATCATTCTGCAAATTGGTTTAGGAGTTTTATTAGGGTGGCTTGCCGCTCGCCTGTTGGTTTCGCTGCTAGCTAGGCAAAACTGGACACAAAACGCGGTTCAAGACGCCCTGGTTGCAGCCTGCTTTGCTCTGCTACTGGTAGTTTTAGCCGTAGATGTTCCAGTTTTTTCTGGCTATTTGGCTGTCATAGCCACAGGGTTTTTTCTCATTGAAATGGATGCCCCCTTAGCCCGACGACTGCGAGGTGGCTTTGATAGTCTGTGGGTAATTGCTGAAATTATTCTCTTTGTACTGCTGGGAGCCAGCATTCAGCTCAGCGTGCTCGGCAATACCTTTCTAGTAGGGCTTGTAATCTTAGCCATTGGCACCTGCGTCGGGCGCTGCATCGGCTGGTATCTATCTACTCTGGGGAGCAACTGGACGTGGAAAGAGCGACTGTTTCTGCTGCCGGGCAATTCGGCAAAGGCAACGGTGCAGGCTGCCATTGGTGCAATTCCATTAGCACAAGGCATTGAGGGTGGAGAAACCATTCTTGCTATAGCTGCACTTTCTATCCTCGTTACAGCGCCGATAGGAGCTTGGGCAATTCCCGCCTTTGCGCCCAGGCTTTTGGAGCAGGGCGAGGTTGACCCCACTAAGGTGTCTGCGTCGCGTCGCATTGGACTGCTTGCCGCAGTGGATACCTCGCCCCTCGCGGTAGACGTTTTAACTAAGGTGGCAGAATTTGCTCGCCGAAGCGACGCAGAGGTGGTCGTGCTACACGTCATTCGTGTGGATGACCCCCAAGGGGGTGAGCGACTGCGTAACCAGACCAGGCAAATTTTGACAGATATTCGCTATCGCTTTGTCACGGGTGTCGGAGCGGTACCTGAAGAAATTGTTCGTACCGCCCAAGCCTACGGTGTAGCTGAAATTGTGATCGGCAAACGCGGACACCGCTCCCTTGATGAGGTGTTGGTGGGGTCAGTGTCGCAGGCCGTATTAGAAATCAGC
The DNA here is from genome assembly GCF_015207525.1 of Nodosilinea sp. LEGE 06152. Classification (GTDB taxonomy): domain Bacteria; phylum Cyanobacteriota; class Cyanobacteriia; order Phormidesmidales; family Phormidesmidaceae; genus Nodosilinea. Next base: position 134,657 of record NZ_JADEWR010000003.1, on the reverse strand, counting down.
ACCGTGCCAGTCGTGGTCGTGGAGGCGCACCATTAGAGGCACCATCGCCGTATTTGACATAAGGAGTAGGTAGGAGGCGGTTGGGTAGGGGCGTAGCATGCTACGCCCCTACGGGGTGCGAGGTTTAGCGCAGGGTTTTAGAGCGCGCAGATGGGGACGGAGCTGTCCTAGCGATCGCCCCGCACCGGCACCGCTGAGGGCACCTGCACCCCTTGCTCGGCGTGGGATCCGACGACTTCCTTTAGGGTGAAGGCATTCAAAAAGGCGACGATCAGCGCTACACAGCCCAGCATTTGAAAGAATAGCTTGTCGCCTGCTACGCCCTGAGGCAAAAGGCTGTACACCGTCAGGTAGACCACCGCACCGACGTTGCCGTAGGCCCCCACATTGCCCGCAATCTGCCCGGTAATACGCGGCTTGACCAGGGGCACAATGGCGTAGGTGGCTCCCTCGGCGGCCATCACAAAGAACGACGCCACCATCGTCATCAGCACCACAAACAAGATCGGAATGCCCTGGCCAAACATGCTGAATAGCAGGTAGCCAAACCCAGTGCCCGCGATAGTTATCACCAGGGTGAGCTTGCGGCTGCCCAGTTTATCGGAGAGCAACCCGCCGCCCGGACGCGCCACCAGGTTCATAAAGGCGTACATGCCCGCTACTGCACCAGCGACGGCGGCGGTGAGGCCAAAGCCGCGCTCGAAGTAGGTGGGCAACATCGACACTACCGCCAGCTCGGAGCCAAAGCAGGCCACGTAGGCCATCTCCAGGTTAAAAACTTGCGAAAAGCGGTAGCGATCGCCGGGGGCGTAGCGCTTCTGGCCCGTCATCAGAGGCTTGTTGGCCTGCCAGGTGCTGTAGGCCTGAAACAGGTAGAGGCCCACCAGCAACACCCCAATAATCGCCAGAGTCTGCATCGTGATGAACTCAACCTTGGTCAAGCGCCAGGCAATCACCCCCAAGGCTCCCACCAGGGGAATGTTGGTGGCCAGCAAAAGCCAGAAGTCGCGCTGGCTGGTCACTTCCATGCCCGCACTGCTGGGGGGTCGCTGGTAGACCTTGCCTGGGGGCGTATCGGTGACGCTGAAGTAGTAGATGACGCCGTAGCAGGCGGCGGCAAGGCCGGTGAGGGCGATCGCCAGTCGCCAGTTGACCTGGCCAGCGCTTAAAAAGCCCAGGGCCGCTGCGATTGAGGGCAGGGTAAAGGCCGCTCCCGCCGAGCCAAAATTGCCCCAGCCGCCGTAGATGCCTTCGGCCAGGCCAATTTCGTTGTCGTCAAACCATTCGGCCACCATGCGAATGCCAACCACAAAGCCGCAGCCGACAATGCTCAGCGCCAGGCGCGAGTAGACCATCTGCTCAAAGTTTTGGGCCATAGCAAAGGCCAGACAGGGAATCGCCGCATAGATCAGCAGGCAGGAGTAGGTGATGCGCGGCCCAAAGCGATCGAGCACCATGCCAATGATGATGCGGGCGGGCACCGTTAGCGCTACGTTGCAGATGGCGATGGTGCGCATTTGCGGATCGCTCAGCCCCAGGTCGGCCTTAATGGCCGTAGTCAGCGGAGCAAAGTTGAACCAAACCACAAACGATAGGAAGAACGCGAACCACGTCATATGCAGGATTCTATACCTGCCGCGAAACGACCATATTCCAGCCATAGTCATCAACTCCAAATAAACCCAAAACTTTGAAAGAGGTGTACAGCTTCGCCAAAATCCGAGGCGACGACGGTGCGCCCCCTTCGGTAGCTCAGCTTTAACGACTCAAAACCTATAAAAACAAGCTTGCTATAGATGAAAAGGCCAGTCAGCCGAATTCAACTCAACGAAAATTTTGATGCCGCTAAACCCTAACGGGACAGCTTATGTCGCATTCAAAAGGCATGAACTGCAAATAAGCTCTATCTACGGGTCAAGCTTACGGGTGGCGACCCGAGTGCTTTGTGTACGTGCTTACAAAAGTTTTTTCTCTATGGTTTTTATGCGTCATGGTGATGCGCTTCCTGCAACATTGCCATGGCGAAAAGCAGAGGAATTTTAAGTCTTTGGAAGATTTCTGTATCTCATGCTACAGAATGAGTAGAATGGAAGGAGGCTATTTCACCCTAACCCTCCATGAAACTTCAATCCCCTGGTGCCGCGATCGCCCTTCACCGCCTAGAGCTGCTGGCTACCGTCGCCGCTGTTTTTGCCGCTGCTATTTTTGTCGGTGCCGCCACTACCCTGGTTGCGATCGGGCAGGCTGAAACCTCCTCCCAGGGGACTGTTATGCCCAGCGAAGCGGTGCTTTGGCAAAGCCTGGGCCACAAAGAGTAGTCTGGGACGGCGCTTTAATGTCTTTTCAAGCCTCCAACCTCCGCGAGCCCGCGGCCTCAAAAACTGCGGGCTCATGACTACATAGCTACAGGCACCCGCTAAACGCCATCAGATTTTGGTATAAAAAACAACTAACGAACGGTCAATGGCGGGCCTCGGGTAATCGCTGTAAAATCTCGATCTGAGAGCTATTTTGGGATCGATGATAGCTATGCGAGGACCCATCGGCAAACTAATCGTTGGCCTTGGTGTTGCCCTGGCGGTGGGAGCGCTACCCGCCCAGGCCCAGGAGTCACAAGTTTCAGATGCTCAAGTTGCGGCCCTGGTCGAGGCGCTGCGTCAGGCCGCACCGCAGACGGGCCGCACCGATGACGGGCTCTACAGCGACTGGCAGATCATGCCTGCAAACATTCCCCGGTGGTCGAGGTCGTGCCTTGGTCGAGAGCTTTCACCGACTGAGTTTGAGGCTAGCCCAGACGTTGCCCGCTCGGTGGTGATCTGTGTGATGCGGGATGTACTGCAGGATGAGTATGGCGCTAGCGGCAACAATGAGATGCTGGCGGTGCGCAGGTCTGCGGCCTGGTGGATGCGGGGCGACTCGTCTCAATACAACAGTGCTGAAATTGCAGATTACGTTCAAAAAGTCGCAGATGCCTACGCGCAGCAGGGAACCGCGACAGCAGCGGCTCCGTCTCAAACCGCTCCGTCTCAAGCCGCTCCGCCTGCGCAGCAACCGCCCCAGTCATCGGAGTTCGATCGCTACATGGCGGCTGGGTATGAGGCAACCCAACAGCGCGACTATGAGACTGCGCTGCTCTATTTTCAGCGGGCCTTAGACGAACGCCCCAACAATACCTACGCTCAGCAGGCCATCCAAAACGTTGAGCAGTACCGCACGGGCACGTCTGAAGATGCGTCTGGCAGTCAGTCTCAACCCAATTCTCAGTAGCCTATGAAACCTTTGCTGGTCAGTTTAGTCGCCGTTATGTCTGCCGTTGGCGCGTCTAGCGCGCTGGCTCAATCTACCGAGGTGGATTGGGTTGAGATTAGGCGCAATGCGGTGGGCGATCGCTTTTTGGTAGAGCGCAACTCCATTGAACTGCGCGATGGAGCGGTTTGGTATTGGGAACATCGCGATTTTCCGCAGCCGAACAACGCCTTTATTGGCGTTGAGCTAGAACGCCCGGTCTACGGTGCCACGCTGTATCGCTCGGTCGACTGTGTGGGCAGTGTTGCCCGGCTCAGACAAATTATTGCCCGCGACCAGGATCAACAGGTGATTCGGCGTATCAACTATGGCGATGCGGGGCCGTTGTCGCAACCGCAGTCTGGCAGTAGCGCCGCCGCCGTCCTGAGATTTGTCTGTGAGCAAGCCCAGGTAGCACCCGCTGAGTCTCAATGATGTTTAATTGACTTAAACGTAACCCACAACACGCCATCACCAGGAGCGATTGTGTTGAATGGGGGCACCAGTGGGAGCAATGGCATGACTGCAGTAGGCGTGATCGAGAGCCTTTGGCGCTACCCCGTCAAAAGCATGGGCGGTGAACAGCTCGACGAAGTATTTGTGGCCTTTGCCGGGGTGATGGGCGATCGCCTCTACGGGTTGATTAACGACAAAGGCAACCCAGCTTTTCCCTGGCACACGGCTCGCGAGCAGGAAGATTTATTGCAGTACAAACCGCGATATAAGCACCACAGCGTTACGCTCAAGCCTGAACAACTGGAAGCCGCGCAGCGTTTAGGGCCTGGAATCAATCCTCTCTATCCTGATGCAGAACAGTTTGCGGTTGAGGTCGCAACCCCGGACGGGCAGATTTTCGACCTGAGCAGTGAGGCGTTTATGGCCCACCTGAAAACAGTAACCCAGAGTGATGGTTTGACGCTCCACTTTACTCAAAGAAGCCAGTATGACTGTCGTCCGCTTTCCCTTTTCTCGCGGCAAACCTGCGATCAGCTCAGCGAAGAGCTAGAGATGGACATTGACAAGCGCCGGTTTAGAGCTAACTTTTACGTCACCTGGAATGACGAAAAACCACCCCTCTATGAGCAAGACCTGGTTGGCCGTCGCTTGAAGATAGGCGATCGCCTGGAGATCAGCGTTCTAGAGCGTGACCCCAGATGTAAAGTCATCACCTTAGACCCAGATACATCAGAGGCCAACCCTAAAATTATCAAACACGTTGCCCAAGCGCACGAGGGCTACGCAGGGGTATATGGAGCCGTACTGGTTGAAGGTACAGTCAAAGTAGGTGACTCGGTAGCGCTGGTAAACTAACGACTCAGCTAATTTTTGATTCATGCCTGTGTTCAGCCAACGCTCAGCGATCGGTTAGGTTTGCCCTCGGCTGCCCAGGCGAGGGCGCTTCGGCTTTGGGACAGGCGACTCTAGCCCCAGATAGCTCGACAGCCAAAACACGCAGAGGTAAAACGGCCCCGTATCGAGCAGGGCCGCCACTAGCTTAAACACATAGCCATAGCCAATAAAGCGAATTAGCTGGGGCCACAGTTCCTGCCCCGCCTCGATGGGCAGCGCCCCGGCCAAAAAGTGGGTAATTAGCACAACGGCGGTGGTATCGACCAGCTGGCTAATTAGGGTCGAGCCGTTGTTGCGCAGCCACAGGTGCTTGCCGTTGGTCAACTCTTTCCAAAAGTGAAACAGGTAGACATCGACAAACTGAGCCGCCATGTAGGCCAGCATTGAGGCGGTTACAGCCCCAAAGGTGAGGTTGCGAATTTCAAAAAATACTGGCAGTCGCCCAGCGGCGTCTCGGGCAATTTCGCCAGTGGCGGGGTCAAGGGTTTCAAACCCCGGCAACAGACCGCCCACCCAAACGATAAAGAGCACCCAGGCGTTGAGCAGTAGCCCTACCCACACGACCTGGTTGGCCTTTTGCTTGCCGTAGAGTTCTGAGATCAGGTCGGTGCAGAGAAAGGTCAGCGGGTAGGGCAGCACCCCTACCGCGACCGTGACGGCAAAACTGCCCCAGGTAAACACGTTGACAAACCGGCTGATGCCGAGAATGTTGAGCATGCCCAGGGTGCCAAGAAATAGCCCCGACAGCACTAAAAACACTACATCGCGGCGATTTTGCAAATATTCTGGCACCGGACCGTAGGTTGCCGCAGTCGCTGAAGGCTCTGCTTTCATCGCTGGAAGTTCTCTCTGCGGAAGGATTGACCAAACTACCCCAGCTTACCAACTGAATTCGTAGCTGGCTCCTAGCCAAGCAATTCTTCTACCTGCAGTCGGCTGCCGTTGACAAAATCGGCCCCCGCTTGGGCCTGCTTGCCGCTGGGCTTAACCTGGCGCAGCAGCAGCAGCCCGTCGCCGGTCTGTACCACGGGGCCCTGGCTCTTGAGCAGGCTCACAATGGTGCCGGGAGGAGAACTCTGCTGGGCGGCTTCAGCGGCAATGCCTGCTACGGCATCCCGCAGGGCCACTAGCTCCGAGGGCAGCTCTGCCCAGTAGGGTTCGTCCAGCGGTGCGGTGGCCATTACCTTGAGCGGCTGCCCCCGCAGCGTCGTGACGCAGTTGGGGTAAAAGCCGCGCACCTGGTTGTGGAGCGCGATCGCCGCTTTTCCCCAGTCCAGTTCAAAATCTTTTTTTTGAATCAGCGGCGCGTAGGTGGCCTGGGCATCATTTTGCGGTTCTGGTTTGAGGGTACCGGCCTGCAGACCGTGCAGGGTCTCTACCAGCAGGTCGGCGCACTGCTGCGCCAGGGTCGCCGCCACCTCCCCGGCGGTGTCTAGCAGGCCAATGGGCAGGTGCGACTTGAGCAGCATATCGCCGGTATCCATGCCCAGGTTCATTTGCATGGTGGTCATGCCGGTGGCGCGATCGCCGTTGACAATACACCACTGAATGGGGGCCGCTCCGCGATAGGCGGGCAGCAGCGAGCCGTGGCCGTTGATGCAGCCGAGGCGAGGCATATCGAGAATGCGCGCCGAGAGCAGCTGCCCGTAGGCCACCACCACAAAAGCATCGGCCCCGATCGCCTCCAGGGCGGTGAGGGTAGCCTCGTCTTTTTTAATTCGGTTGGGCTGCAGCACGGGCCGATCGCCGGCCGCCTGCTTTACGGGGGAGGCATCGACCTGCTTGCCCCGGCCTCGACGGCGATCGGGCTGGGTGACCACGGCAGCCACCTCAAAGCCCGGCTCGGCCAGCAGTCGCTGGAGGCTGGGCACCGCAAACTGAGGTGTACCAAAAAACACAAGGCGCATAGGTTATCTACCGGGCAACTTATCTACTGGGGACAATGCCAATTTCGACTCGCTGGTTGCGCGACTGGTCAGCGCTGGTAGTGGTGGCCAGCGGACGGGTGCTGCCGTAGCCCACCGCTACCCAGCGGCTGCCGTTGCCCTCTAGCTGCGGGGCCAGATGCTGCTGCACTGCCAGAGACTGCTGCAGGGTCAGCTGACTGGCGGGTTCAGGGGCGGTAGCGCCGGTATGGCTGCCCACCAGCAGAGTGGCGGCACCATAGCGACTCAGGTCAGACACAATCGCATCGAGTAGCTGCTGGCCGGGGGCGGTGAGAATGCTGCTGCCCGGCTCAAACAGCAGGGCGCTGGGCAACACCACGCGATCGCGCACTAGGGGAAAGCGCGGCTCCTGGTAAGGCGTTAGGGCCACAGGCTCAGCGGCAGGGGGCGGTGGCTCGGCAGCGGTCGGTGGTTCGGTCGCAGGTGGCGCTGCCGGGGCCTCAGCCGCCGCGTTGTCAGCGTTGAGGCGTTGATCAAGGCGCTGAAAACGAGCTTCAATGCCGCCGGTAGAAGGCAAGTCTAGAGTGGTTTCCAGTGCTTTCAGGCGGGTGTTGAGGTTAGATATGTCCTGGCTCAGGGTGTTGAGGTCTGTCGCGATGCGATCGCGATCGTTCACGGGCGGCCGTTCGGCGGCAGTAGCGTCTGACCCAGAATCTTCAGCGGCTAGCCCCACGACCCTGTCACCCCGCCACCACTGGGGCAGCTGCTGCAGTTTGCGCAGGGTTTGACTGCTGTGGCGCAGGGCTACTTCCGTCAGCGGCGGCTCTGCGCTACGGGCCGGAAACGTCTGAGCCACCAGCATGCCGACTATCCAACCAAAGCTAACTCCGACCCCCAGCATGAGTAGGCGCACCACCAAAGTCCACAGAGCGTGTAGCCCAGACCCCAAACCCGATCGGGGCCTGGTAGCGGAATCTGCTGCAGCCGGGGTGACCGGCAGTGGTGCAACCGGCGCTGGGGAAACCGGATTAGAACCTCCCGCCGACGGTGTTTTGTTTGAGGTCGGGGGCGGCAGATCGGGAGAATCGGCCATGGTGTAGTTAGGCTCAAAACATCGGCTAGCGGCGCTGAGTCAAATCGGAGATGGATCTAGCTCACTGGGGCCAGCCATCCCACGGGCTGACCTGCAACACGCCGCCCTCAGTGAACACTACCTGAAAGTCAGCCTGATTGCGATCGCTATCGGGGGCCGTGACCAGACCGGGCAGCGGCGTTTCTTCAACCAGCAGGCCAGCGGCAGCGTTGATTGGCTCGTAGCCCACCACCTCGCCCGCCTCGCTCAAACGCACCCGATATCGCAGGTCTTCGCTGGCCGACAGCGGCTCTAGCTCAGCCAAAATGTCGTCATAGAGGGCGCTATTGAGGGCGCGAATGCGATCGCCAGCGGTGATTTTGTTCTCCAGGGTAGGCAGCTCTGTCGCTGCCGTTGCGGTTGTCGCCGTCGCTGCCTCAGAAGGGGAATTGGTAGGCTCGACCACCACCTCTCCAGCGGGCGTAAAGGTGGCCAAAAACTGGGCTACCTGCTCACGCACTGGCTCCGCTGCATTCACAGGCACAAAGGTGAGCTGAGGCAGCGGAGTATTGTCGACCTCGGCCAGGGCCAGGTCATTTTCGTACTTGTAACCCAAGACGTCGCCGTCCTCTGAAACCACCATACGATAAACCAGATCGCCACTGGGGCGCGGGGCATCGGCCCAGGCTTCCTGTAGGCGACGGGTCACATCCGACTGCAGCAGGGCCAAGGTAGCGGCATCAGTAATGGCTGGGGCTGTCTCCAGGCGATCTAGACTCCCTGCCGCTGCTGCGTCATCTGCAGGTTCAGCAGAGGAGTCATCGGTGGATGGGTCACCAGCGGCGTCGGGGGGAGCGGTCTCTAAAGGATTGGTGCTCGACTCAGCCGGAGGGGCCGACTCAGATTCGGGGCGAGTCGGCTCAAACTCGGGCGGGGGCACAAAGAATAGGGCCAGGCCAGCCGCCACCAGGGTCGCTGCGCCCAGAGCCGCTGGGGCGGCTCGCTTGGCCATCGGTTCGGTGGGCTGCACCAGCCGCCGCGACACGGCCTGAAACCGAGCCGTCAGGTCAGGCAGGGTTTGGGTGTCGGCCAGAAGCTGATCGACCGCTTCCATCAGGTCGTAGAACTGCACCGTGGTGAGCTTAATGTCCAGGGGAGGCTGAGCATTAATGTCACTTAGGGGTTCGCCCAGGGGCTGCTGATGCACAATCAGGTGGTGGTAGGTGCTCTCACCCGGCTTGATTTCTACAATAGGAGGAGTCGTCGCCCGGTCTGGGTAGGGCACGCCGCTGAGCAACTGCTGCCCGTAGCGGCTAACAGCGGCCACCAAGCTGTCTAAAAACTCGCGCCCGCCGGCCAGGGTGGCATCGGTGGCACCGGGCAGATGGCACTCGGCATTCATGAGCACCGCCAGGGGCGAGAGGGGGTCGTTGGCGTCGGCGCTCAGCCCCTCCAAAACCAGATTGCAGTGGGGCAGGGTGTATTGCCGCTGAACGGTCATGATACTTCTCCGTCAAACAGGCTACTCCAGAGCCGCTGGGGGCCAAGCACCCCAGAGCACAGCAGCAGTTGTTGCAAAAGCTGCACCGCTAGCTCGTCGAGCTTTTCGTCGGTGCTGTAGGCAATTACCCCCGCCCGGCGAGGGTTCATGCGAGCCCGAAAGTGGCTGCGAAAGCGGCTTAGATAATCGGCCAGGCGAAAGTGGTGCTCCGGCGAGAGCTGCCTGTCGGCCAGCTGCTGATAGCCCACCAGAAGTTGGCGCACCAGCACCGTTAGCCGCCGTGCCAGGGTGCAAATGATGACTACTAGAGCCTTAGCCTCTTCAATCTGAAGTGGGCGGCGCTGGCTGTAGCGCCGCATGGGGTTGGTGCCCCGCAGCAGCCACAGGTGCACTCGGTTCTTCACCAAACCCTCCAAAGCAAGCTCGCGGGAGATCGCTAGCATGGCCTCGCCGCCGCCCAGATCGAGCGCTTCGATCGCCAACAGCAGCAGATCGAGCTGAATGCGCGCCCGACGTGGGCACTCATCGTTGGGCAGCCCTGGATGGGCAAGGGTGTCAAGCACCAGGGGGGGCTGGGGAGCAGGCGGGCTATTGACTGGCATTCAGCTTTGAGGTTAGTACGAACAGCATTCTATCAAAACACAGTTAGGCCCCGCCCGTCCGGAGGGATTGCCGAACAATGGCCTTAACCGTGGGCGTCTATGGTAATTCATCCAGCGGCAGGGGAACCAACTACCCACCTACCCATCCACGCACTACCCACCCACCTAGTTTGTATCCGCCAGCTTATTCATTCCCTTTACAAACCACTTGCCGTCCTGGCGCACGAGGTCGTACTGCATTCTGAGGGTGTCGTCATAGGCGGCGCTGGTATTTTCAACGCCAAACTCAAATAGCCGCGCTTTCTCAGATACAACGGCCACCGCCTGGAGTTGGTCGGCGGTCGGGTCGTCGGGGGTAACCGACTCTACCTCAACGTTGTGCTCGTACTCCCAGTACCAGCTTTCGGCGGCGGCGGCATCGGCGCGGCGAGTCCACTGGGTCAGCACCGGCTCTAGCAGAATGTCATCAAGGCGATCGCCCTGGTAGTCTTTGCCCAGCGCCTGCCGTTTGATCTCCAGCCATTCGTTGATCACCCGACCGGCCATATCGTTAACGCCGATTTCAGTGGGGGCGGGCGTCGCTTCAGGAATTTCAAAGGCAGGCTGGTCAACGCGAATGGCCAGGGGTTGACCCGAGATTCTAGGCCCGCTAAAGGCCGACGTGACCCAGCTTAGCGCTCGCATGGTGCCAAAGCCCAAAATGCCAACGCCGACAATGCCTGCAGCCCCCACCAGGGCGAGTCGTCCCCAGCGCGGGGCAGCACGGCGATCGCGCGTCGGGGCTACTATGTCGGGAAAGGCTTGTTGGCCTGGGGGTAGGGCGGCATCGGCGGCGGCGATCGCCGCCGCGCGCTTTTCCCGTTTTCCCCGTGGGGGCGGCTCCGATCTAGGGCTCTGGGTTTCGCGATCGCCCGCTGCCGTCATTTTCCCCTCGGGCGAGAGCTGGGCTACCCGCTCTGCCACCGAGAGATCGTCCTGTCCATCCTCGCGAAGATCAAAGCCAGCGGTACTGGGGTCAGCCAACTCACCGGTCGGGTCGCCAGTCGGGTTGGCCGTTTCAGCCCAGGGATCAGGCTGGGCTGGGCGGCGGCGACCGTTGCGGGTGCCGTTGCGGGCCGGGTCTGGGGTTGGAGTCGAGTAGGGGCCGTKGCCGTTGCTGCCGTAGCCGCGATCGGTTGGCGCGGCCGGGGGGGCCCCGCGACGGGTCGGGGTGACGGGCATGGTGGGAGCCCCAATGGGCAACGACCCCTCAATGGTTGGAAACTGGCCGGTGGAAAACTGGGTCGCAGCGCCCTGGCCCGAGGTCGAAAACTGGGCTGATGATCCCTGCGCCCCCGCCTGGGCCCAGCGCGGCTCCGTGGCACCGGGGCTGGAGGGCATAGTCTCTAGGTAGGCCTGCACCTGGGCATCGGCAAAATAGTCCTTGAGGGTGGCCTCCTGGTCTTTGAAGTCGCGAAAGTGGGGAAACAGCTCGTCCTTGAGCCAGCGCTCAGCGTAGAGGCACAGCCCCGGCAGCAGGTCGGGCGACTGGCGCGAGTGCTCCCGAATGTAGGCCAGCGGCTCGTACTCCTGGCTCAGTTCCAGGGCGCGGTTGGCCTCTTCGGTCTGGCCCAGCAGCAGGGCGCAAACGGCCTGCTCCAGGTGGACGTCTTGCTGACCGCCCAGACGCAACAGCAGCTGCTTGGCTCGGCGTACCAGGGCGGGCTGGTGGCGGGCAAACCCTCGGGCTAGCAGGGCATACACCGTCAGATAGGTGGCCACGGGGGAAGGGCGGCGGGACTCGTGCTCGAATAGCTCCTGCTGTTCTGAGGCGGTGAGGTAGTCGCGCAGCTGTTGGATAAACCGCAGAAAGTCGTCGATCGCCAGCCCCGAGAGATCGTCCTCACTGCCCTCAATGCCGCCCCGATCTTCGAGCATGGCCTTGAGCAGCTTGAGCCCCTGACGGCGCTCGCGGGTTTGGTCGAGGGGACGGGCCAGCAGCTCCAAAATTCGGTAGGGCCGCAGCTTGTACAGCTCGGTTTGAATTTCGGCTCGAATAGCCGGAAAGTGGTTGCCCCGAGCCAGCAGCTCGTGCCCCGTTTGCAGCGACTCGGCCGCAATTTCGTACTGGCGCTGCTGCCACTGCTCGCGGCCCAGTTCCAGGCAGGCCAGAGCCAGGGTGAGCACAACGTCGTCCTGAGCGGGGGCGGGGCTGGCCATACCGCCGCTGGCGTAGGGGTTGCTGAGCTGGGGCTGGCCTAGCTGGAGCACCTGCTCGTATTCTCCCAGCTCCAGCAGGATCAGCAGCGCTCCCACCAGCTGGTCGGAATCAATTTCAATTTTGGAACTCTGGGCCTCGCTGCCGCCGGGTTCGGTCGCCAGCGACCTGAGGGCCGCCTCCCCTACGTCAGCGCTCACCTCCAGGCCCGGAATACGCCCCTCGGCGAGAGGGGCTGGCCCCATGTCGCCCATATCGACGGTGTAGGCACTGGCTAAAAACTTGCTGTCGTAGTCGCGGCGGCGATCGCGGTCAGACAGCACGGCGTAGGCCTCGTCAATCAGCTGTTTGCGAGCTTCAATGGCGGCGGCCGAAAATTCGCGTCGGGGTAGCTGCAGGCCGCGATCGCGGTGGGCCTGGGCTAGCTGGTTGGCAGTCGCCTGAATCGGTAACCCCAGAATTCGGTAGTAGTCTAACGGAATTTGCACAGCTCACGTCCCCAACAGCGAATTCACTCGAAATAGTATCCAAAAAGATTTATTGCGGACTGCTCAACCCGCTGAATTTTTAACCGCCATCGGAGGCCAAAACCCATATTTCTAACCCTAGTGAGCCAACCCTACAATCCTGAAGCTGCCCCCTTGCCCTGCTGACTGGCCCTACATCAGAGCCAGTTTGCGACCGATGCCCGGTCGATGTCTTACCCCTGGCGATTGTCCCCCTGGCAATTGCCGATAAGAACGTGGGGAAATAGCTACACCCTACCGCGTTTACTCCAATACCAAACCAAAAGTGAAGTTTATAACACATGTCTGCCCTTGCCGTCAGAGGTAGCCGCTAGCCTTGACTCGACCAGACGTATAGATACCCGCCGCTGCAATGCCTGCATGGAGGCGATCGCCGCAATTTTCCCAATAAACTGTCTTGATGCCCAAAGCCTGGGGCCTATCAATACATAAAGATCAATACAAACGATTGAGATCCTGGCAGTGCATTACTGTGCGAATGCCCCTAGAACAATCCCTGGCTCTAGGCCTGACAGACACTAGTACTTGACCCGTTTAATTTGAACAGACCCTAGCCTATTTTTTGAGTCGGGCGCGGCCATGCTGATAGCATCAGGACTTGAGCCAGAATTGATGACACGCCCTAGGTTTTGCAGCCCAGATTTCTTAAAGATTAAATGAAAGTCCTGGCTCTGTTCCCCGGCAGGGTGTGTGTGTGCCGACAGTATTGACTGAGGGTGTCAAATGGGGCCAGATTTAGCCGCTAGATGGGGCAAATCTGAGGATGACCTGGGGTATAGCCTCTGGGCTTCGTCTTGGGGTACCACTCCTTAGCAGCGCCGAGCACCGTTACCGGGCGACCCACTCGGTATGATGAAAAGCGTATCTTGGCCTGCCCCCTGCCCAGGGTGGATACTTTTCGGTATAGTCAAATGTTGGACATCGCGGCGTAGGACCCAGCAAAATCCATGGTTCAAGAACGGACGTTACCCCAATTTCAGGCTCCCCCGGCCCAGATCTCCCCTGAGGAAGGGCTGGTGCTCTACGAAGACATGATTCTGGGGCGCTTCTTTGAAGATAAGTGCGCCGAGATGTACTATCGGGGCAAAATGTTCGGTTTTGTGCACCTCTACAACGGCCAGGAGGCCGTCTCTAGCGGCGTGATCAAATCGCTGCGCTCCGATGACTACGTGTGCAGTACCTACCGCGACCACGTCCACGCCCTCAGCGCTGGGGTGCCCGCTAAAAACGTGATGGCCGAGCTGTTCGGCAAAGAGACCGGCTGCAGCAAAGGTCGGGGCGGCTCGATGCACTTGTTTTCGAGCGAGCACAACCTGCTGGGGGGCTTTGCCTTTATCGGCGAAGGCATTCCGGTTGCCCTGGGGGCCGCGTTTCAGTCGCGCTACCGCCGCGACGCTCTGGGCGATGCCAGTGCCGACCAGGTGACCGCCTGTTTCTTTGGCGATGGCACCAGCAACAACGGTCAGTTTTTTGAATGCCTGAATATGGCGGCTTTGTGGAAGCTGCCGATCTTATTTGTGGTGGAAAACAACAAGTGGGCGATCGGCATGGCCCACGAGCGAGCCACCTCCCAGCCCGAGATCTATAAGAAAGCCTCGGTGTTTGGCATGCCCGGCATTGAGGTCGACGGCATGGATGTAATGGCTGTACGGGCCGTTGCTCAGGAAGCCGTGGCCCGCGCCCGCGCTGGCGAAGGCCCAACCCTGATTGAAGCGCTCACCTACCGCTTCCGTGGCCACTCGCTGGCCGACCCCGACGAGCTGCGATCGAAAGCCGAAAAAGAGGCCTGGCTGGCCCGCGACCCGATCAAGCGATTTGAGGCCTACCTGGTTGAGCACAACCTGGCCGAGGAAGGGACGCTCAAGGAAGTGCGCGATCGCATTCAAACCCGCATCGATGACGCCCTCACCTTCGCCGAAGACAGCCCCGAACCCAGCCCCGACGACCTCTACAAGTACATCTTCGCTGAGGATTGATCCCAAACTGGCGACCCCAAACTGGGGAAGAGTTTGAAAAATAGCCAGTTGCGTGGTGGGCAGTGCCCACCCTACGGGGCTCTGGAAACGGTGCATTGCGGCACAGCATTGGCACGATCGCCGAAGTCGTTGGCCGCTCGCCCACCCATCCACCCGCCCACTCACCTACCCATCCACCCACTAAACATCCCAACAATGGCAGAAACCCTTTTATTCAACGCCCTCCGCGAGGCCATCGATGAGGAGATGGGCCGCGACGACACTGTATTTGTGCTGGGCGAAGACGTTGGCGTCTACGGCGGTTCCTACAAAGTCACCAAAGACCTGTACAACAAGTACGGCGAGCTGCGCGTGCTCGACACCCCGATCGCCGAAAACAGCTTTACCGGTATGGCCGTAGGGGCGGCGATGACCGGCCTGCGCCCGATCATTGAGGGCATGAACATGGGCTTTTTGCTGCTGGCCTTTAACCAAATTGCCAACAACGCCGGTATGCTGCGCTATACCTCCGGCGGCAACTTCAAAATTCCGATGGTGATTCGGGGGCCGGGGGGCGTGGGTCGTCAGCTGGGGGCCGAGCACTCCCAGCGGCTGGAGGCCTACTTTCAGGCAGTGCCGGGGCTCAAGATCGTCGCCTGCTCCACCCCCTACAACGCCAAGGGGCTGCTCAAGGCCGCCATTCGCGACGACAACCCGGTGCTGTTTTTTGAGCACGTGCTGCTCTACAACCTCAAAGAAGACCTGCCCAACCACGAGTACGTGGTGCCGCTTGATAAGGCCGAAATAGTGCGCTCCGGCAAAGACGTCACTATTCTCACCTACTCCCGCATGCGCCACCACGTCATGCAGGCGGTCAAGGGGCTAGAGAAAAAGGGGCTCGACCCGGAGGTGATTGATTTAATCTCCCTCAAGCCGCTCGATTTTGACACCATTGGCCAGTCGATTAAAAAGACCCACCGCGTGATTATCGTGGAGGAGTGTATGAAAACTGGCGGCATTGGCGCTGAAATTATTGCCTCCATCAACGATCGCTACTTCGACGAGCTCGATGCTCCGGTGGTGCGGCTGTCTTCCCAAGACATACCCACCCCCTACAACGGTAAGCTAGAGACACTGACCATTGTGCAGCCCAAGCAAATTGAGGCCGCCGTCGAAAACATGGTCGCCCTCAAGGTCTAGGGGTAGGTCTCAATCTGAACCCAAAACCCTGTAGGGTGGGCACCGCCCGCCACCGTCTCCGGGGAAAATCTTCCCACTTCGTACCCACACCGCAGCACCCGCAATGGCAAAATATCGAGCTTGGCTAGGGGTTATTTTGGCGCTCACCATCGCCGCCGTGGTGGTAATCACCCAAATTCCCACCCGCTTGGGGCTAGACCTGCGCGGCGGATCTCAGCTCACCATTCAGGTGCAGCCCACCGCAGCCATCCCCACGATCTCCGAACGAGATATGGAGGTGGTGCAAAGTGTCGTAGAAGGCCGGGTCAACGGCCTGGGCGTGTCGGAGGCGGTGGTGCAGCAGTTGAGCAACAACCAGCTGCTGGTACAGCTGCCCGGCGTCAGCGACCCCGAACAGGCGGAGCGGGTGCTGGGGGGCACGGCTCAGCTAGAGTTTCGCGCCCAGCGAGCCGGTACCGATCAGCAGCTGGCGATCGAAAATCAGGTGCTGCAAGGTCATTTAGGCGAGCTGGCCGCCCTCCAGTCCAGCCTGCCCGAGGGGGCAACCGAGCCTGAAACCCAGGCCCGCATTGAGCGGCTCCAGGCCGATATCAGGGCCAGCGAAGCCGCCATCGCCAACCTGTTTGAGCCAAGCACACTAGGTGGCGACCAGCTCACGGATGCGATCGCCGGTACCGACAGTGCCGGTCGCTGGGTCGTCTCTATTCGCTTCAATAACGAGGGCGGCAACCAGTTTGCCGAGCTGACGAAGGCGATCGCCGGTACAGGCCGCACCATCGGCATCTTCCTCGATAACCGACTGCTCAGTGCCCCCACGGTCAACGTCCAGTACGCCGAAACCGGCATTACCGGAGGCGGTGCAGAGATTTCGGGCAGCTTTACCGCCGAGTCGGCCAACGAGTTGGCAATTCAGCTGCGCGGCGGTGCCCTGCCCCTGCCGGTAGAGGTAGTTGAAAACCGCACCGTTGGCCCCACCCTGGGGCGCGACAGCATTCAGCGCAGCCTCTATGCGGGCCTGGCCGGGCTGGCCCTGGTGCTGGTGTTTATGGCGGTCTACTACCGTCTGCCCGGCATCCTGGCCGACGTGGCCCTCATTATCTACGCGCTGCTCACCTGGGCCGCCTTTAACCTGTTGGGAGTCACCCTGACGCTGCCGGGCATTGCCGGGTTTATTCTCAGCATTGGCATGGCGGTAGATGCCAATGTGCTGATCTTTGAGCGCACCCGCGAGGAGCTGAGATCAGACAAAACCCTCTACCGCTCTGTTGAATCGGGGTTTTTCCGCGCCTTTTCGAGCATCTTAGATGGCAACGTCACCACCCTAATTTCCTGCCTGGCGCTGTTTTACTTTGGCGCTGGTCTAGTCAAGGGGTTTGCCCTCACCCTGGGTATTGGCGTGCTCATCAGCATGTTTACGGCGCTGACCTGCACCCGTACCCTGATGTTCCTGGCGATTAGCCTGCCCCAGTTTCGGCGGCCCAACCTGTTCTGCCCCGGCCTAAACACCGCTCGCCCCAACCCCGTTCGCCCCTAGGAGTGCCCATGAAGCTCAACATTATTCAGCAGCGCGGTCTGTGGTGGGCCATTTCGGGGGCTTTGGTGCTGGCTAGCCTGGTGGCCATGGCGATCTCGTGGCAGCAGTTCGGTGCGCCCCTCAAACCGGGGCTTGACTTCGCTGGTGGTACCCGACTACAGGTGACCCGTGCTTGCACGACAACCGATAGCTGCAGTGAAGCCATTGATCTCGCGCAAGTCAGGCAGGTGCTGGGGCAGCAGGGGCTCGACTCTAGCAGCCTTCAGGTATTGGGCGACGAACAGCAGGTGCTCTCCATTCGCACCCGCACCCTGGATGTGGACGAGCGCACCACCCTGCAAAATGCCCTAGATGAGGCGATTGGTCCCTTCGACGCCAACTCTACCCAGATCGACTCGGTGGGGCCTGTGATTGGTAAGCAGCTGCTGGTGTCGGGGCTGCTGGCCCTGCTGGTGTCCTTCGCCGGTATTGTGGCCTACCTCAGCCTGCGCTTTAAGCTTGACTACGCGCTGCTGGCGATTCTGGCCCTGGCCCACGATGTCATTATTACCGCCGGGGTGTTTGCCATTTTGGGGCTGGTGCTGGGGGTCGAAGTCGACAGCCTATTTATCGTTTCGCTGCTGACTATTGTGGGTTTCTCAGTCAACGACACAGTGGTCATCTACGATCGCGTCCGCGAAAACCTCAAGCTCAGCCCCGGCAGCCACATCAACGAGGTGGTCGACAGCGCCGTTAACCAAACCCTGGGCCGCTCAATCAACACCTCGCTGACCACAATTCTGCCCCTGGTTGCCATCTTTATTTTTGGCGGCCAAACCCTGAAGTACTTTGCGCTGGCGCTCATTGTGGGCTTTTTGGCGGGGTCTTACTCCAGTATTTTTGTGGCCAGTTCGCTGCTGGCTCTATGGCGTGAGCGCACGGGCCAGGCCTACGATGGCGACCCCGACGAGTCTGCTCCCCCGCCCGCAACCCAAAGCTAAAGGAATCGGCCATGGGCATCCCCAGCTATCCTGCGCCCCTAGAGCGCCTGCGGGCGATCATGCTGCGCCGCTGGTGGCTGGTAAGCGGCTTGCTGTGGCTGACAGTGGCCCCGCTCAGCCTGTGGAGCCTGAGGCCCGAGATTGCTCAGCTGCGGCAGTACTTTACCTGGGCGACGGTGCGGCTGGGTTTGGCCTACAACCGCCCGGCCGCCCTGGGGCTGGGGCTGTGCGTGGGGCTGACGGTAGCCCTGCTGGTGGCCGAGAGCCGCTATATGTTGTGGGGCATGACTACGGCTGAGCGGCAGCGGCTGGAGCGATTGCGCGATCGCATCGCCGCCCAGGGGCCTTCGCACCCTCTGTGGAAGCAGATCTATCACGATTGATCACAACTCTGGCCTAGAGGTTAAGGGGCTGCGGCGATCGGCTGCCTCTTGCTTGGATGACATCGGTGCCAAGATGTAATTTCATAGAACAAGACGGTTAACCCCGATTCCCCAGCGGAAAACCGGGGTTCCCGTCCTGCTCAGAACCTGGTCTTTAAGGACTCGTCTGAACCAGTTTCTCCCTTATCCCATTTTCAGCAGAAGGCAGCGGTATCTCAATGACTCTACAGAAAGACGGAATTGCCCCCCACGGCGGCACCCTAGTCGATCGCCAGGCAACGCCCGACCAAAAAGCTCAGTTCCTAGACAAAGCTGACACCCTGCCACGGGTGAGTCTCGATGAGCGGGCCTTTTCGGACCTGGTGATGATTGCCATCGGTGGATTTAGCCCCCTGAACGGCTTCATGAACAAGGCCGATTACGACACTGTAGTGACCGACATGCGCTTGGCCAATGGGCTGCCCTGGGCGATTCCGGTGACGCTGTCGGTCAGTGAAGCGATCGCCGCCCCCCTGCAGGAGGGCAGCCTGGTGCGCCTGGATGACCCCAGCGGTCGCTTTGTGGGCGTGCTGGAGCTGGAAGAAAAATACACCTACGACAAAACCCGCGAAGCCGTTAACGTCTACCGCACCGATGATGAAAACCACCCCGGCGTCAGGGTGGTCTACGACCAGGGTGCGGTGAACCTGGCTGGCCCCGTGTGGCTGCTGCAGCGCGATCCCCATCCCCTGTTCCCTACCTACCAGATTGACCCGGCGGCTTCGCGGGCCATGTTCCGCGATCGCAACTGGAAGACTGTCGTTGGCTTTCAAACCCGCAACCCCATTCACCGCGCCCACGAGTACATTCAAAAATGTGCTCTAGAGACTGTCGACGGGCTGTTTCTGCACCCGCTGGTGGGGGCCACCAAGTCGGACGATATTCCTGCCGACGTGCGCATGCGCTGCTACGAAATTATGGTCGAGCACTACTTCCCGCAGGATCGGGTGATTCTTGCGATCAATCCCTCCGCAATGCGGTACGCTGGGCCTAGGGAAGCGATATTCCACGCGCTGATCCGCAAGAACTACGGCTGCACCCACTTTATTGTGGGCCGTGACCACGCTGGGGTGGGCGACTACTACGGCACCTACGACGCTCAATATATCTTTGATGAGTTTGAGCCGACGGAGTTGGGCATTGTGCCAATGAAGTTTGAGCACGCCTTTTACTGCACCCGCACCGGGGGCATGGCGACCTCTAAGACCAGCCCCAGTACCAAAGACGAGCGGATTCACCTGTCAGGTACCAAAGTGCGTGAGATGCTGCGCCGAGGTGAACTACCCCCGCCCGAATTTTCTCGACCCGAGGTGGCGGCAGAGTTGGCCAAGGCTATGCGGGTTCCCGAGGCCATTGGCTAAGGTCAACGCTACCAACTAGGATGCAATCAACTCGGTGACACTGAAACGACGGGCGTTTTTGCAGCGAACAGGTCTGGCCCTGGGGGCGCTGGGTTTAAGTGGAACGGCGCTGCTGGCCAGCTCTAGCCAGTATCAGCAGGCGCTGGCCAAACCTGCTCGGCGCAGGCTGGCCCTGCTGATTGGCATCAACGCCTACCCCGATCGCGCCCTTGACCCTGGCGTAGCCCAAGACATTGCCCTCAAGGGCTGCATTACCGACGTAGAGCTACAGCGGCAGCTGCTGGTGCACCGCTTTGGTTTTCAGCCTGGTGATGTGGTAACGCTAACCAACCAGGACGCCACCCGCGACAGCATTCTAACCGCCATTGACGAACACTTGGTGCAGCAGGCTCGCTCGGACGACGTAGTGCTGCTGCACTTTAGCGGCTACGGGAGCCAGGTGCGGGTGGCGGGCATTGAGGCCGCTGCTAACAACGCTGTCGATACTGTCGGAGCAATGGGGGCAGAGGAGGTCGCCGTTCAGGAGGGTTTTCAGGCCGCCTGGGTCACCGTAGACAGTCGCCTGCCCAGCGAAGGCAACCCGGCCCTAGGCGATCTGCTTGAGGCCGAGATCATCGCTCGGCTGGCCCCCTTAGCCACCGCCAATCTCACCACCGTCATCGACGCTGGCAGTCAGGATGTGGGCTACCTGCGCTGGGGCAATGCTCGGGTCAGGTCGCGCCCTACCGTGCCCACCGGCTTGGTACCGTCGACGGTAGCGTCTGCCCTTGACCTCGCCGCACCCTGGCCAGGACTGGTGCTGCGGGCAGCTCAGGTGGGACGACTGGTGCTGGAGAGCCACTGGGATAGCTTTAGCGCCGGGGTGTTTACCTACGCCCTGACCCAAAGCCTATGGGAAGCCGAACCTGACCCTACCAGCCAGCTTTTGCTGCAGCGCACCGGGCAGCGACTGCAGCGGTGGGTAGGAGCCGACCAGCAGCCCAATCTTAGCGATCGCCTGCCGCCGCGCGGCGGCCCGGCCGCCTACAACCTGGCTCCCCAGCTACCGCCGGCGGCGGGGGTTGTGTTGCCCGGCGGCGACAGCCGACCCCTGACGGCATGGCTAGGGGGCGTTCCCCCCCAGGTGCTGCGCTACCTGCAGCCCGGCACTCGTCTGGTAGCCGAGCTGGATCAGGAGCGGTTGGTGCCGCTGGGGTTAGAATCGCGTACAGGCCTAAAAGCCCTGGTTAGACTCCTTGAGGACGACCTTGAAGACACAGAGGCGTTGCCCCCCTCGGCCCTGGCCCGACGGCCAATCTTTGAGCAGGTGCGACGTCTGCCCCAAAATATTGATTTGGTTGTGGCCCTCGACAGCCAGCTCAAGCGGGTAGAACGGGTTGATGCCACCAGCGCCCTGGCCGGGATTCCGCTGGTTTCGTCGGTAACGGCGGGTGAAAAGGCCGCCGACTGCCTGTTTGGCCGCCTGCCGATTGGGCCAACCTCCACCCTGACGGCCGCGCTGCCGGGGGGGACAGAAACGCTGCCGGGATCGGGGGGCGATGCTCGGGGAGCTTCCCAGGGAGGAGAACGCCCCGCCGAGAGCAGCTACGGGCTATTTGCGCCTAACCGCACCCTGCTGCCGGGCACCATGCTGTCCCGCGACGAAGCGGTCAAAACAGCGGTCAATCGATTGACCCCCACCCTCAAAACCCTGCTGGCCCTCAAGCTGGTGCGGCTGACCGAAAACCACGCCGCTTCTCAGGTGGGGGCGGCGGCGGTACTGGAGGCCGTGCAGCCTAAGCCCAAGCCCCTGCTAGTGCAGACGACCGAGCGCAGCCGTACCCTAACCTGGCCGGTGACTATTCGACAGGCTCAGAAGGCGGCTGTCACCGACCCCATTATGCTGCCCCGCGACTGCCGCATTAGTTACCACCTGGCCAATACCTCAACCCAGCCCCTGCACTTGCTCTGGATTAGCTTTGACAGCCGAGGCGAATGCACAGCGCTGATGACCCTTCCCGATGCGATCGCTGAGGATGGCGCAGAGGTACCCCCAGTAGCGACGCCGCTGGATCCAGGCCAAATATTTACCTTTCCCGCCGATGGAGCTGGCTGGGCCATGCCGGGGGCGGCTGTTTGGGTAGAGGCCCATATTATTTTTAGTACGCAACCCCTAGAGCGGTGTCTGGCGGCGTTGGGCAACAACCCACCCTCTTTGGCCACAGGCTTTCGTCCCGTGCGTCAGCCGCTGCGGCTGGCCCAGGCGCTACTGCAGGATCTCAGCGCCAGCACTGACGCTGACAGCAAGTCTGCCGCCAACGACTACTACGCCCTGCACCACGATCGCTGGGCCACTCTAAGCTTCCGCTACGACATTGCTTAGCCAGCATAGTTTGGCCAAACCTAGGCAATCAGCAGCCCGATGCCGCCGCCCACGGCCAGCCCGACCAGGGCGGTGATAACCAAAAGGAAGCTGGTTTTACCGCCCTTATTGCGGCGCAGCAGGCGATCGCCCAGGGTGGCCGTAGCTAAACTGCACAGCACCGCCAGCCCCACTGCCAGCAGGCTGTAGAGCATGATCTCTGCTATCGCTCGACCGAGGGTGAGGTCGTCGAGGTTGTCGGTGCCCAGGTGGTTGAGGGCAATGGAGAGCGCTGCGGCCAGAGCGGTGCCGCCGGCAATGCTGCCCAGCACCAGCAGGTTGGCGGTGAGCCAGCGAAATCGCTGTAGAGCCGCTGGGCCAGCCAGAGCCACGCTCTGAACGACAGCACCGATTGCTGCACCGAGCCACACCCAGGGACCGGCCAGGGCGGTCAAAATCATTCCGGCGGTGGTGTAGAGTAGCCCGCACAGCAGCCACAGCCCGACAATAGGGCGGCGTGAGGCGCGGCCGGAAGGACGCGATCGCGGCTGGCGATTAGGGGTAGAGCGACGACGGCGCTGGGTCGGTGAGTTCATAGCAGACAGACCATTGACCTCTGATATCCTAGGCTCTAGTTTGCCAGGAAGCGGAGCATTGTGCAGTAACCTGGTCATAATGCCCTGTCATTTCGGTAATGAGCGTTCCTTTTACTGCGCTACTTCAAGGGTTGTTGGGTGCCTCTAGTCTGCTGGTCGGAGCGGTTTTAGGAATTGCCTGGCGACCCGCGCGATCGCTGACAGCGGCGATCATGGCCTTTGGCAGCGGCACCCTCCTCTCAGCCATTGCCTACGACATTACCCTGCCCGCCTTTCAGAGCAGCGGTTTTTTGCCGCTGGTGCTCGGGTTTGCCCTGGGCGGCACCCTGTTTACCGTCATCGTTACCTACATCGACAACCAGGGCGGCTTTATTCGCCACCCGTCGTCGTCGCGGCGCTTTCTCTACCACCACCGCCAAGACGAAGCCTCCGAGGTGCTCGATCGCATCGGTCACATTGAGATGCTCCACAGCCTCTCTCCGGCTGAAATGCAGGCCATTATTCCTTTGCTAAAGCCCCTTCAGGTTGAGCCCGGCACGGTGCTGTGTTTGGAGGGGGCTCCTGGCAACTCTATGTTCTTGATTGTGGAAGGTGAGGCCGAAATTTTTAAGGGGCCGCAGCGACTCGCCGCTCTGGGCGCGGGCGAAATGTTTGGCGAAATGGCCTTGCTGACGGGCGAGGAGCGATCGGCCACGGTGCGAGCCAAAACCCCGATGGAGCTGTACGAGCTCGACAAAACCGACTTCGACGCCATGCTCACCTACGCTCCTCAGCTCTCCAGCGGGTTGAGCCGCATTTTGGCCCGACGGCTGCGCG
Organism: Nodosilinea sp. LEGE 06152; assembly: GCF_015207525.1. Classification (GTDB taxonomy): domain Bacteria; phylum Cyanobacteriota; class Cyanobacteriia; order Phormidesmidales; family Phormidesmidaceae; genus Nodosilinea. Next base: position 111,032 of record NZ_JADEWR010000003.1, on the reverse strand, counting down.
AAACCACCCAGTCGACCGCCAAACCCGTTCTAGTCGATGACGACCAGTGGCGGCGACAGGTGCTCGACAGCGTTGAGGTCGACATTCCCATCTCTGAGCAGCAGTTCAAAGAGCTGGCCCAGAGTTCGGCCCCGCTGGCCATTTTGATTGGCACCCTGATCGACAACATCCCTGAGGCGTTGGTGATCGGCTTTCACGCGGGCACGGGCCATACCGGCGCGTCGTTTCTGATGGCCGTATTTATCTCCAACATCCCTGAGGCTATGACCAGCTCCATTGGCATGCGCCAGGCGGGCACCTCCGCGCAGCGAATTTTGGCGCTGTGGGGTGGGGCGGTGCTGCTCAGCGGGCTGATGGCGCTGGTGGGCGGTCTGATGGTCAACGTCGCCACCGACTGGATGCTGGCGGTGGCCCAGGCGACAGCGGGGGGTGCCATTCTGGCAATGATCGCCAGCACAATGATGCCTGAAGCCTACGAAATGGGCGGCGGCTCGGTAACGTTTTCCACCATTGCCGGCTTTTTGATCAGCTTCTATCTGGCCTCAGCGGCGTTTTAATACCAGCCACACCGCCTCATCCCAAAGCTGAATGGCATAACTCGATTGCATTTGGACCAAACTGTGGGAGCCAAATGGCACCTGCCCTGCCGGATGGAGAGTCACCACGCAGGACTTGGGATCAACTGCCAAAAGAGGCCCTAAACCACGCGTGGGCTGGTCTGGGGTCTGACACTCTATCGGCTTGTCGTGCTGGCTGCTGCTTACTCTGGCGGTAGCTCTGGCGGCAGCTCTGGCGGTATAGCGTCAATCAGGTTGGCCTTAGATTGTTTGAGGTCTTTCCACAGCCGCTTAATTTCGTCGTAGGCTTCGTCGGCAGACATTTTGCCGCCGGTCTCCAGATTGCACACAAAGGAAACTCGTTGGGCAAACTCCTGCAGATTAGCGTTAAAGGCTAGCTGCTGCGGAGTAAATTCGCCCCAGTACTTGCTGCGCGGGAAGAGAAAATTTTCCTTTGGGGAGGGTTGGTTGTCTGTCATGGCACCAGCGGGTGAGGGGCGTAGCTCTAACCTTACATTAAAGAAGTTTTGGCCGATTGTCGGCGAATTGGTGGCAAAGGAGACAAGTTATGTTGTCTGCAACACCAGACCCTGCCTGGAAGTAGGCCTTTTGGGCTGATAGCGGTGAATACAACGTTCTGAGTGGTGGGTCTAGGGGGTCAGCCACTGGTTTATCTGGGCTACGGCAGCCTCAACGGTATTGGCGATCGCGATCGGCCCCGTCGCTAAGCTCTGCCACAGATCGCTGGCACCAGGGGGCATCGCCATCAAAATGACGGGCCGCCGGGCCTTGAGAGCCAGGGCAATTTCGGCGGCGGTGCCTGGCCCCAGCCCGCAAGCTACAACCACCCGACTCGACAGCACATTCACCACGTTGCGGCCGTCACCCAGCCCAGTCAGAATAGGAATGTCAACCGCCGTTGACATATCGGCTCCGTCTGCCGAGGGCAGAATGCCAACGGTTAGGCCACCAGCGGCCTGAGCCCCGCGACAGGCCGCTTCCATCACGCCCACCGCCCGCCCGCCGGTGAGTACCACCCATCCGGTAGAGGCGATCGCCTTACCAAGGGCGTAGGCTAGCTCTAGCTGGAGGGGGGTGGCCGTGGCCCCTGGCCCCATGATGCCGACAACAGTTTGAGTCATTGGGTCACAGCGTTGGGAATGTCACAGGGTCTGGCACCTCCGCAAAAAAACTTGACGATCGATCCCCACCGTCGCGGGGTGGTGTCGTTTAGATTAAGTTAACCCACAGCGAAAATTTGGGTACGGTAAACCCATTCTTGTCAGATTTGGCCGCTGCCTGTTTTAGTCCGCTGCTCCTGCATTTCTATGTTTTGCCGTGCAATTTAACTTGTTACGCCTAGGTCGTTGCCGTTCTGCGCTGGGGCGCTGGGGCGGGCGGCTACTGATTACAGGTAGCCTTTTGACGGGCGGCTTTGTCTTGAGTTTGCCCCTGACGCCAGCAATGGCGGCAGAGTCGGTGACGGTGCGCCTGGGGCGACTGTCGCAAACCGTGAGCCTAGACGATCTGGAGGCGTTTGCGACCACGGGGGAGGTGCCCCAGGCGCTGCGGTTGTATCGTCCGTTGCTCAACGCCAGCCTGCGGCAGGCTCTGGAGGGCGAAATCACCCTGGAACCCGAAGTGGGCCAGGTGATTTTGGACGAAATTCTGCACACCCCCGGCGGCGCGCAGCTGCTCGATACCCTGCGGGCCATTGCTCCCAATCTAGCGGCGACCGATCTGCGCATTACCCTAGAGCAGGTGTCGACATCAGAGTCGGGGCTGACCCTGCTGAGCATTTTGCGAGCCATGCCCCAGGACACCCTGGAAATCAACGTTGGCACTCTGCTCACCCTGGCCTCGCAGTTTCGGCTGGCCCAGATGGAGAGCAAGGCCCTCAGCCGCGTGTTGCGCAAAGACCCCGCCGCCGAAACCGCTGAGCCGTTACCGCTGTTGGGCACCGATCCTTTCTCCACCGGCCCCGCTGAGGTCGAGCGGTGGGAACTGGTGCTGCGTGACCACAACCGCGATCGCAGTATTCCCATCGACATTTACTGGAGTCAGGACAGCCACGGCCCGCTGGTGATGATCTCCCACGGGTTTGGAGCCGATCGCCGCTTCTTTGCCTATCTGGCTGAGCATTTGGCCTCCCACGGGCTGACGGTGGTGTCGGTGGAGCACCCTGGCAGCAACGTGGCCGCCCTGCTATCGCTGCCCGCAGAAGAACTGCCCGAGGCGGCTGTGCACAGCCGCATTTTGCCCGCCACTGAGTTTCTCGATCGCCCCCGCGACATCAGCTTTGTGCTCGATCGATTGGAGAAAATCAACCTCTATTCCTACAGCCTGCGCAATCGCCTCAACACCGAGCAGGTGGCCTTTGTCGGTCATTCGCTCGGGGGGTACACCGGCCTGGCCCTGGCCGGGGCCGCTCTCGATCTGCGCTCGCTAGAGTCCTACTGCCAGACCCTCAATCCTGTCAATGTTTCCCCCTCTGACTGGCTACAGTGTGCGGCCCTCAATCTCCCCGTTAAGTACGCCAACCTGCGCGACGATCGCATCACTCAGCTGATCGTGGCCAACCCCCTGACGGGCCTTTTGTTTGGCGAGGCCGGACTGAGCCGAGTGCGGGTGCCAACCCTAGTGCTAGCCGGTACCCACGACACCGTGACCCCCATGGCCAGCCAGCAACTGCGCCCCTTTATGCAGCTGCCCGCCGACAAACACCTGATTACCGTGGTAGGTGGATCGCACCTGAGCGTTGGCGACCCTAACAACCTCAACGCTGACCTGGGCCGTATTCCGTTTATGCCAGCGCTGCCCGATGTCACCACCGCCCCGCTGCGCATTTTTCTGCAGGGGGTGAGCCTGAGCTTTGTCATGCAGCAAACCCCAGAGGCCGACGCCTATGCCCCGGCCCTCAGCCCGACGGTGGCCCACGCGTTCTCAACCACTACGCTGTCGCTGCGCCTGAGCCAAACCGTGCCCGAAGGGCTGACTACCTGGCCCCGACTGCGCCAAAGCGGGCTGCCCCGTCAGGATCGACTGATTAGCTATCTGCCCTCACTCCTGCATCTAGAGGGCAAGGCTATTCAAGACCAGCTGCAGGTGCTGCAGCGGCAGATGTTAGCCTACCTGCGCCACACGCCACCCTCGCTAACAGCTGTGTACTGGCCTTTCTTGGGGCCGTCAGTGCCTATGCAGGCCAATCAGCCAGGCCAACGCCCAACGGCACCGCAGTAGCGGGGTTAGTCTTGAGACCCCATCGTAAATCCGTCCGGCATAATGGTGCCGTGCACGTCGGTGCGCCGCAGGTTGGTGTAGTCAAGCTTGGCGTTGATCATCACCGCATCGGTGAGGTCGGCCCCGCTCAGGTTGGACCAGCTCAGGCGGGTGCGGTACAGGGTGGCTCCACGCAGGTTGGCCCCGCGCAGCGAACTCCAGCTCAGGTTGGCCCCGCGCAGATTGGCCCGAGACAGGTTGACGTTGACCAGGTTAGTGCTGGATAGTTTGGCCCGGCTCAGGTCAGCGGCCTCAAAATCGGCCCCCTCCAGGGTCGCTCCTGTCAGCACCGCCCCTACCAAAATGGCTTTTTTGAGAATAGCTCGGTTCATCAAGGCGCTGGTCAGGTTAGCGTGCTCTAGATTGGCCTCTTGGAGGTCGGTGGCCAGCATTCGACCACGGCTGAGGCTGGCCTCGCTGAGTACGGCCCTGTGCAGGGTGGCGTGGTCGAGCACGGCTTCGTTGAGGTTGGTTTCGCGTAGGGTGGCCTGGCTGAGGTCGGCTCGCACCAGATTGGCGCTGCGCATACCGGCTTCGCTGAGATCGGCCCCCATCAGGCGAGCATCGGCCAGGTCGGCCCCAATTAGGTTGGCTAACACTAGCGTGGCCTGCTCAAAGCTAACGTCGGTCAGCTTGGCCTCACGAAAATTGGCCCCTGTCAGAATGGCCCCCGAAAAGTTAGTATTTTGCAGATTAGACTGCCGAAAATTGGCACCGCTGAGGGTTTGCTGGCTCAGGTCGGCCCCAATTAGCTGAATACCGCGAAAGTCTCGGTTCCCGGCGGCGTAGCGCTCTAATAGATCGGTGACGGTAATTTCCGCAGGCACATCCAGGGGCTGAGTATTAGAGGGGGGAGTTTCCAAGAGGTTCCTCAACAGTGACGACAATGAGGGGTGGGGGGATATTCAGGAGAGGTACAGCGCCGGGTTGGCCTGGGCAAAACCGCAATGCTACCAGATGTCTTAGGATAACCAGAAGCCTGTTTGGGTAAACGCAAGTGCTGGCAGTATTAAGCCTATCTGAGGCAGCGCGCGCTGGCTAGGGCTTTAGGCCATATGGCGCGGTAGCCGACTGGGGATGAACGGCGGCAAGATCGGCGTCATAGAATTGGAGTTGGGTGCGGTCTCCTTAGCCTGCCCTGGGCCGCGGCAGGAAAGTCGTTAGCAGAGGCAAGGCCTAGCTTTTGGGAGCAAGTTTGAGCCTATGATTTGTTGATTCTGACTGCTTTCCACCCTTTATCTGCTTAAATCTGCTAGGGCATGTCATACATTCCGGCTCAAGTCCTGATGCTATCAACATTGCCACACCCGACCTAGAAAAATGGCTAGGGGCCGTAACCCCTGATTCTTGAAGCATTAGCGACCAATTGATGACAGCCCCTAGAACCGGGTCGGTCTTGACTAGAGAAACCAGCGTCAACTCATCTTTCTTTACTATGCCCCGATCGCTGCTTACGCTCCTGCGCCGCCGCCTGTTTTGGCTGACCCTGCTGCTCACGGTGTGGTTACTGTGCAGTGGCCAGGCCCAGGCCGGACCGATCGCCGATCGCCTGGCCGCCTTTCCAAACTGGGGCAGCAAGCCTACCCTCGCTCCGGCTCAGGGGGATCTGATTTATCCTGACTGGCTGCGGGGCGACTGGCAACTGACCAGCACCCTGGTCGACCTGGCGGCTCCCCTGGCTCCCGAACTGGTGACCCCTGGCTTTGAAGGCAACCGCGACCAGTTGGGACAGCCGGTGACCTGCCCCGTCAGGTTTGTGGCCGCCCTACCGAGGTCAAAGGGGCTGATTCCGATCGCCACAAATACGCCTCAAACCGTGGCCGATCGCGCCTTTAACGGGCTGAGCCTGGCCCGCGCCTACCTGGGCGATGGAGCGGTGAAGGCGGTGAAGGTAGACGCCAAAAACCCCAATCGCCAGCTCACTCTGTTAAACGACAACCGTCAGCTAGAGTCAACCGTAACCGCTCGCAGCGTGGAAACAGCAGACGATCGCTTCATTGCCGTAGAGCGGTTTCAGCAGGTGTTTCGGGGTGGGGCCATTCCCTATTTCAACGAGGTCGAAACCACGACTGCCTATCGTCAGGAAGCCGATCGCGTGCTGGCCGATCAGGTGACGGCGGTTTACCTCTCGCCCCAGGACCCCGACTTTCTCAAGGCGCAGAACCGGCCGGTTGCCCTCTATCGCTACCGGCTAGAGCTGTTGATGCAAACTTAGGTTAACGGTTCTCTAAGGGAGAGCCGAATCGCAGTAGCATAATCGTGGGCTATAAACGGGCCATGACTTTGTGTAAAATCCCTCCAAGCAACCTTGACGCAGTAGATTTGGCGCAGTGAATTTGACGCAATAAATTTGATGCAGTGTGTTCAACACAAACAACGGGCCGCTGCTTTACCAACAAAACCTAGCTGGCCCTGAAAGAATCTGCTCAGTGAGGCGCAGAGGTGTATAGCAACCGCCACCCAGTTAACCATTTTGAGAGACGGTTTAGGCGATAGGTAGCCAGCTAGTAGCCCCAGGTAGGGCAATTGACAACTTGGTTATGCCTCAAACGAGCTGGCTTAAGCTACGTTCTGCCTTTGCAGGAGCTTCTGCCAGCCTGACTGCCCAGCCTTAATTTCCTGAAGCTTTGACTGTTTCAACCTGCTCGAGCAAAAGCGCTGTGGTAGTGGCTGTGATGCTGCGATCGCCCAATTCTCGCCCTATTGTTCGCCTGCCTTTCCCCTGGTCTTGGGCCTGCTCTGCGTGCCCCCTGCCTACTCTATCTACTTTTTACTGGGAGCATCCCTCATGCCCAACCCCCGATCTAAACACCCCCTGCCTGCTGCCGCTAAGCCCTGCCGAGTGGCGATCGCAGGCACCATTACCAACGCCCTAACCGGCGACATTGTGCCCCAGGCTGTGGTGCGCATTACGGCGGCTCCAGCGGCCTTTGCCGAGAGGCTAATGGCGTTTTTGGTCGTTGCGATCGCCCACCGGCCCGATCTGCAGGCCGAATACAGCAACCTAATCGCGGATTGGAACCAAACCCTGGTTCCCCTGGCGACGGCCCAACGGCTGCTCGATCGCCTGGTGCCTGCCCTTGCCCTCACCCGGCCCGACCAAACCACCAGCGGCGGCGACGGCCACTACTGCTTTTTTGATTTACCGCCCGGTCAGTACAGGCTAACGGCTACCTACACGCTGCCTAACCGCTGCCATGGAACGGCCTCAACCCCGGTCGATATCGTTCAGAGCGATCGCCGGCTAACCTTTACCGAGGCCAACATCGCCATTCGACTGGAGCCAGATGCTTGTCCACTAGCGGTGGTTGGCCACACTCTGGGGTCACTGTCGAGTCAGCCGTGGGGGGAGGAGGCCGTCGCTGCAGATCCTGCCTTTGCCGCTTCGTCTAAGGCTGAAACTCGGTTTCATTGAGCAGGGCCAGGGCGGTACGCCATACCATGTAGCCATCCTGGTTGAGGTGCAGCCCATCGGTGGTCAAGTCGGCTCGCAGATAGCCGTCGCCGTTGACAAACAGCGGGTACAAATCGAGAAAGTCAACGCCGGTCTCGATGGCCACCGCCTTGAGCTGGGTGTTGACCGTGCGAATCAGCTCGGGGGGAATGGCCTGTAGGCGATCGCGGCCTTCCCAGGTGGCCGACTCGCCGCCGTGGGGCAAAACCGACTGCACCACCACCCGCGCCTGGGGGTGGGTCTGGCGCAGGTAATTGATCATCATTCGAACGTTGTAGACCAGATCTGCCTCCGAGCCGCCCCAGATCAGGTCGTTGATGCCCACCATAATGAACACCGCCTCGGGGGCCGTTTTGTCTAGCAGGTAGAGGCGATCGCGCAACCCCCCCGAGCTTTCCCCCGAAATGGCCTGATTGATCCAGGTCTTGCGCCCCGGCAGCATGTCAGCCGGAAACCACAGGGTCAGAGAATCGCCCAGCAAAATGTTTTGACGCGGCGCATTGATAGCTACCGCCGCCTCGGCCTCAGCCGCCAATAGAGCCACCCACTGCTCGTAGTCAAGGCTGTGGCGCGGCCCTAGGTCGGGTTCAAAGGGCGCTATGGGCACATACGGATCGGCCGCAAAGGCATTGGCCTGGGGCAGCACCGCATCCCCCGCCGGGCCCGGCTGCCGCAGCATGACCACGACGGTAATAAACAGCAGCCCGTTCATAACCAGCGAGAGCAGCGCCCAGGGGGGTACCCCCTGCAGATGTTGCAGCGCCGAGCGTAGCTGAGGATAGGGTTGAAGCGGTGAGGCCACGGCAATAGTCCTATGAACCTGGAGCGAGACAAGCTATGCCCCTAATGGGTCAAATTGTAGATAGATTTTCTCCTAGGAACCACTATTGCAACGAGTTTTTTTGCACACCCTAACCGGGCCGCGACCACCACTGGCCTTTGTAACTACCCAACCCGGTTTATGGCATTTGGCCAGCGCTACGGGTAGCTACACGTTGAAGCGAAACAGCATCACATCTCCCTCTTGCACCACGTACTCTTTGCCCTCACTGCGCACCTGCCCCTTGTCTTTGGCTGTAGCCATCGACCCTGCCGCTACCAGGTCGTTGTAGGCTACGGTTTCAGCGCGAATAAAGCCGCGCTCAAAGTCGGTGTGAATCACCCCGGCGGCTTGGGGGGCCACCATGCCGGCCTTAATCGTCCAGGCGCGGGTTTCTTTGGGGCCGGTGGTGAAGTAGGTTCGCAGCCCCAGCAGCTCGTAGGTAGCGCGAATCAGCGTCTTGAGGCCTCCCTCTTCAACCCCTAGAGATTCAAGAAAGTCCTTGCGCTCTTCGTCGTTGAGATCCACCAGTTCGGACTCGACCTGGGCGGAAATAACTACTACCTGAGCGTCTTCTGCCGCCGCTACGGCGCGCACCTGCTCCACCCAGGTGTTGCCGCTGGCCAGGTCGTCTTCGGAGACATTGGTGGCGTAGATGACGGGCTTGCGGGTGAGCAGCCCTAGGGGCTTGATGATCGCCTCAGCTTCGTCGTCAAGCTCCACCTGACGAGCTGTTTTGCCCTCGTTGAGCACCGGCAGAATTTTTTCTAGAATTTCTAGCTCGGCCTGGGCCTCTTTGTCGGCGCGGGCCAGCTTGCGCACCCGGTCTATCCGGCGCTCCAGCTGAGCCAGGTCAGACAGGGCCAGCTCCAGGTTAATCACCTCGATGTCGCGCACCGGGTCGACTGAACCCGAGACGTGGATGATATCGTCGTCGTCAAAGCAGCGCACCACGTGGACGATCGCATCGACTTCACGGATATTGGCCAAAAACTGGTTGCCCAGCCCCTCGCCCTGGCTAGCCCCCTGCACCAGGCCCGCAATATCGACAAACTCGACCCGGGCGGGCACGGTCTCAGCCGAACTCGACAGGTCAGCTAGCACCTGCAGCCGAGCGTCGGGTACCGCCACGATGCCCACGTTGGGTTCGATGGTGCAAAAGGGAAAGTTGGCGGCCTGGGCCTTGGCGTTGGCCACCACGGCGTTGAACAGGGTTGATTTGCCAACGTTGGGAAGCCCAACAATGCCAGCTCGTAACATGGGATAACTCTAAATGTGGGGCAACGGGGGAAGTTTGGGATTCTAAAGGTCAAGGGCCATCTCCGGCCTTAAACCCTAATCCCTGCACCTCAAACCCCTATCTAGCATAGGAGAGGATGCGACCATTGCGGAGGGGTTGCTATACCCTTGAAGCTGAGAGCAATAGGTGATTGAACAGAAGGGTGACGCTATGGCTGAAAGCAACGGCTTGGACTGGTGGCAGCGCAGCCTGCCCGCCCTGGCGGCTGGGCTGATAGCGCTGGGGCTTACCGGGTGCAATACCCTGGGGCTGTCGCGATCGCCCGAGAGCGACGAAGACATGGGCAACCAGTACGTCGATAGCGGCTTTCGCGGCAATACGCTGGTCAGCCGCATGAAGCCCGTCCGGCTGCGCCTGCAGAATGGTTGGCAGGCTGCCCCTACCGGCACCCTGCACCCCAACGCCGACCTAGAAGCCTACAACCCCGACCAAGAACTGTTTTTGGTGGTGCTGGGCGAAAGCCGGGCCGCCGTCGGGCAGGGCAACCTCGAAGAGCAGGCCAGCAACTACCTGCAAATTCTCAAAGGGGGCTTTAGTCAGGTAACTGCCAACCAGGAGCGCACGGGTGTCGATCGGGTAAATGGCTTTCCTGCCGTGCAGTATGCGGTGCGGGGCGAGGTGTCCCAGCGCCCGGTGGCCTACCTGCACACCACCGTTGAAATGGGCGAGGAGTATTACCAAGTGGTGGTGTGGGCACCTGACGATTCGCGGATGGCCAATGCCGACGCGATGCGATCGGTGGTGCAAGAATTTAGCAGTACTCAGCAATAAGCGCCGCCATTCTGTGGCCTAATAGAGGCTGTGGCTTTGATCGGCATGACGGTAAGTCTGACTATTCAAGGCCACCGACAACAGGCCCTAGACCAAGGACATCATTGCCATGCTGCGCTGGCTCACCGCCCATCTCTTTCATCGCCCTAGGCCCCAATATCGGCTGGGGCAAGCCCTGGGACTCCTCTGCGCTGCGCTGGTACTGTGGCTGGGGCTAGGCGGGCAGCCCACGGCCCTGGCGGGCCTCACCGACGACAACTATGACGGCAACATTTTTGCGCTCTATGCCGGTAATGGGTCGCTAGTACCTCCCCGCGTCAGTCTGGAGCAGTCGCTTAAGGCCGGTAAGCCTGCCATCGTTGTCATCTACGTGGACGACAGCAGCGATTGCAAAAAGTTTGCCTCGGTGATTTCTCAGCTGCAGGCCCCCTATGGGCGGGTGGCCAACTTTATCCCCACCATGGCCGACTCAATTCCGGTTAAGGCCTCCTACGAGCCGAGCGAACCGGGCTACTACTTCAAAGATGCTGTGCCCCAAACCCTAGTCTTTAACGCCCAGGGAGACCTGGTCTTTAACGAAACCGGTACGGTTTCCTATGAAGCGATCGACGATGTCATGCGTGAGGTGTTTGATCTGCTGCCCCGCAGTGAGTCAGAAGAACTACGCCGCCGCCCCATCAACGAGGTCAATACTGAATTGGTGCCAGAGCAGTAGCCAGAGCCGTGACTTAGGGCGAAGCACTGGCCTTACTTGCTGCTGAAACGTTTGCGGCGGCAAGCGTTTCAAAATTTCGCCGCACCCAGTCCATGCCCACTTCGTTGTTGAGCTTGATTTTCTGAGCTGCATTGGGGTAAATCTTGCCCAAAATATCGGCATCCTGGTCCACCACGACTCGGCCAAAATTGAGATAGGCGCGGCCCATCAGGCTAAAGGCGGGGTGCTTAGCCTGACCGAATAGCAGAATGTAGGTGCGGGTGCGGTGCTCGGCCTCGGGTACAAACAGGTGGCACTGGGCCACCCTGCCCAACGACGACTCGCCATGAAAGATGACCAGCGCTGGAAAGTGGTTTTCCATATGGGCGCTGATGGTGCCGGGCAGCAGAAACAGGTCGGGACGGCGCAGCTTTTCTAGCAGTGAGTAGGGGGCGGTGGGCATGTCGTAGAAGGCGTGCGACTCATACCCCTGGTCGACAAACCGATGAAACTGTACCTCAGCAATGCGAAACAGGTCGCGGTGGGTGCCGTTTTGATGGTTGTAGTCGTGCATGTTGAGCAGCATAAGCAGGTCGGTGTCGATCGAGCAGTCTGCTGTCGAGCCTATGAAGGTGTACTGGGATGCGATCGCATTCATCACCCCCGGAATCGGCAGCTTGGGCTCACAATCACCGTAGGACCAGACAAAATCACCCTCAACAATCAGCTCTAGGGGCTGAATCTGGGGCAGGGTTTGCTTAGCAGAACCGGGCAAGACCGTGCGCCCCTGGGCATCAAACGCCAGGGCGTGGAAGGGACAGACAACCTGGCTCGTACCGTCGTTCGCCGCTTCGCACCAGCCTTCCGACAGCATCGCTCCCATGTGCGGACAGGCGTTGGGCAGGGCGTGAATATCCCCTGCGGCATCTTTCCACATTACATAGTCATTACCGTGTAGGGAAACTTTGCGGGGCTGGTGGGTAGCCAGCATCGACTTGTGCGCCAACAGCCAGGGCGCACCGGGAAGCATGGACTGCATGGAAGCCTCCGGGGAGTATAAGATTGTGAGGAATTCGTCGTGTTTTCAAAATATGACAGATAGCTCACATTCGTCAAGCCCTCTGCGTCGCGAACCCAAGCAGCGGCGAGGCCAGCAGCGGGTCGAAAAAATTCTAGAGGCCGCCGCTCTAGTATTTGACGAGGTGGGCTATGAGGCGGCCACCACCCACCAAATTGCAGAGCGGGCGGGGACGGCGATCGGCTCGCTCTACCAGTTTTTTCCTGACAAAGCGGCGATCTTTAACGCCATGGAGCTGCGCCATATTGAGCGAGTAGAAGCCATGTGGGGCCAAGCCAATGCCCAGGAGTTTTGGCGACTGCCGCTGCTAGAAATGCTGAACCAGCTGACTGCTGGGGTAATGGCACTGTTTGAGCAGCCGGTGTCGCGGGTGCTGTTTATTGAGTTCTACAGGGCCCGCGATCGCTTCCAAACTATTGACGACAGCATGACCCAGGGTGCGATCGCCTTTCTCGCCGCCATCCTGCACCAGCGCAACCCAGACCTGCCCGACGATCGGCATAGTTTGCTGGCAGAAGTCTGCGTTCATAGCTGTAATGCTTTAATTTTGGCTGCCCTGCGCCAGCCAGACTTGGAGAGGCGCGATCGCCTGGTGCAGCAAATTCCAAAGCTGCTGGCCGCGTACCTGAGCCCCCACGTAGGCGATCAGACCCACGACCATGTAATGAATGTAATGATTTGCCCCCACTGCGCCGCTCAAGATTTAGCTAAAAACGGGCGGCGGCGGGGCAAGCAGTGCTACCTGTGCAAAGCCTGCGGCAAGCAGTTTGTAAACCCGCGCCTGGCCCCTGAACCCTATGGTTTGGAGTTATAGCTGTGGTCACTGGGAAAAGTTAGTTTTGCTCGGCTACTGCGACATAAGCTCCCAACCCAATCATGGTGCAGCCCGAAGTGATGCGCTGACCCTGCCTGAAGCGGTAGCTGGTGCGTAGCCTCTGCCCAATCGGCCCGGCGAAGGCGACAACAACGACATCAGCAGATAGGTTCAATAGGTCTGTGATTAAACCTAGAACTAGAAACTGCATGAAAACACTGCCATTTTCAACTGTAATAAACTGCGGAATAAAGGCCAGAAAGAACAAGGCCGTCTTGGGATTCAAAACCTCAGTAATGACGCCTTGGTAAAACACATTTCTTCGGCTCCGATGGCTCACTGCGGTATTAGCCGTATCGGGCATTGTGTCGCGGCTAAACAGCGTTTTGAGCCCGATATAAATCAGGTAGGCTGCCCCTGCATACTTCACCACCATAAAGGCTAGAGCCGATGTCATCAGCACGCTAGAAATGCCGATCGCTGCTGCAACCACATGCACTAGCCCACCCGTGAACAGCCCCAGTGCCGACAAAATGCCCTCAGATTTGCCTCCGTTGAGGCTGCGGGCCAGGGTATAGAGAATACCTGGCCCTGGTGTAATGCTGAGAATAAATGCCGCAGTTAGAAAGAGCGTAAAGGTGGCAAAATCGGGCATCTCAAACTCCAATAGGGGTGTTTGACTGATAATATTTGACCTTGAGTCTATCGTTCTGCTACTTGCTGCACTAAAGGGCGAAACGTTTCCACTAAAGATGGTTGAGCCGCCGCCAGGGTTGGATAGGGTTGGCGGCTGTAGTCTTTCCCCGCCTTCAGCGGAAAGGGCGCAATGTCATCCAAGGCCACCCAGGTGGCCCCGGCGGCCTGGACGATCGCCCACACCGCCGCAATATCCCAAATCTTTGGGGTCGCCTCGACCGCCCCAACCGCCCAGCCTGCCCCCACCAGCAGCAGGTTGTAGGCGGCAGATCCCAGCATGCGAATTTTGCAGGGAAAGGGCTGCTCCAGCACCGAGGTGCTGCGGGCGCAGAGGCTAAAGAACTGGGTTTTGTCGGGGGCAGCATTGCTGCTGTGAATCGGGCGACCGTTGCAGTAGGCTCCGCTGGGCATATCTAGCCCGCTTTCCCCTGGCCAGTAGCCGTAGAAGGATTGATGGAGCGGCGGCATGGCCACGTAGCCAAACACAGGTGTCCCTCGGTACAGCAGGCCCAGGGAAATGCCCCAGACTGGAACGCCACGGGTAAAGTTGGTGGTGCCGTCGATGGGGTCAATGATCCAGCACCAGTCGGTGGCGGGGAAAATATGCTCGACCTCCTCGCTGAGCACGCCGTGGTCGGGGAATTTTTCACCAATGGCGGCGCGAATGGTGTCGTCAGACCAGCGATCGCACCGCGTCACTAAGCTACCGTCGGCCTTCAAATCCGCCTGCACCTGACCAAAGTCTGACCGCAGCTTTTGCCCCACGGTGTCTGTAGTAGCCTCGGCAAAGGCCAGCACCTGATCCCAAAAGTTTTCTGACATGCTCAATCCATATCGCTTTCCAGGGCGGCGGTGATCGCTGCCTTGGCGTTGGCCTGAAATTCTTGAATATCGACCCGGCTGAGCAGCAGAATCGCCACCATCATCCCCACCGCCTGGAGGGTAAACACCAAACCGTAGGCCAAAAACGCCTGGGGCTGGCCCACTTCCCCGGTGCTGCCGAAGGCTCTGAGGATGGCGCGGCCCAGGTCGAGCACGCCGCCGCCGAGGACTGTGGCGCTACCGCGCGCGATCGCCTGAGCCAGCCCCCACGCCCCAATAAACGTGCCCGCCGTTTCGGCCACGGTCAAATCGAGCATGAGCACGATCGCCCCCAGGGTGAGAATGCCCGAGGCAATGCCAAAGCAAAAAACCGCCGTTAGCAGCACCGACGGGTTGCCCGTCAGCCCCGAGAGGGTAATGCCCAGTAGGCACAGCGCCGCCCAGCCACAGCCCGCCACCACGGTGCGCTTTTTGCCGATGCGGGGCACCACCAGCCAGCCGGTGGTGATAATGCCCAGCAGCGTGCCCATGCCAAAGGCGGCGTTGAGCTGGGTGGTTTCGGCAATGGTCATACCAAACACTTCGCCGCCGTAGGGCTCCAGAACCGCATCCTGCATGAACAGGCTGAGGCTGAGCACCAGCAAAAAAGTAAAAAACAGCCCGGTCTGGCGGCTGGCGGTGAGCACTTTGAGGGCGCGCCCCAGGGTGAGGCTGTCTTCGCGGTCTCTGAGGGAAGAGCGACTTTTGAGCCGCGAGTATTTTTTCTCGATGCCCGCCGTACTGAGAAAAGCCAGAACGCAGACCACCACCGGGGCAATCACAAACAGCCGGTTAACCAAAGCCTGCACCTGCTCGATGGGCGCGTCTATCTCAATGGGCTTGAGCACGATGGAGGTGATGATCACCCCAGTGATAATGCCGACCATCAGCATGGCCCAACCAATGCCCACCAGGCGCGATCGCGAGTCTTCGTCCGAGACATCCACCAGCAGCGCCGTAAACGGGGTCGAGGTGGCGCTTAGGGCCAGACCGTAGACCGCAAACAGCAGCCCCAGCAGCCCCACCCAGGGGTACACCGCTGGCCCCCAGCCACCCTCGGCAATGCGGTTGCCGATCTGCCACACCACCTGCAGGGCACAAAATGCCGTCACCGCCACCGAGACAATGCCCAGCCAAATGTAACCGCTGCGGTGGTAGCCAAAGATGGGCCGCGAGTCAGACATTTGGCCAAACCACACGCGGGCCGGGGCCATAAATTGATGCACCGCGATCGCGCCCGCCGCCACCAGGGCCGGTACCCGCAGTTCTTCGATCATCACCCGGTTGAGCACCCCCAGGGTGAGCAGCGACATAATGCCCAGGCCCATGTTGAACACTCCCAGGCGCAGCATCGTCAAAATGCCGAGGTTGGGTTTTGGGGTGGCCGACGAACCAGAAGCCGAAGGCGAAACATCGGGGCTAGTCATAGGGTGTCCAAAAGGCTTTGAGAGTAATCGTCGAGGGATAGTAATACCTTAGACCAGCACCGACTTAACCGCAGACAACAGCTTAAAAAAGAACCCAGGCTAGGCCTGGGTAGTCGAGTGTAAGCTCATTGTTGTCGCTGGGGATGATCAGCACCGCTGAACAGGCCACCCGCCCACAGCAGTTGCTCTAGCCAAAGCGACCCGACACGTAGTCACGGGTGAACTGTTCGCGGGGGCTGTTAAAAATTGCCTCGGTTCTGTCGTACTCCACCAGGTAACCGACCTTGCCACCTTTGCCGGTAGCCTCGGCGTTGTAGAAGGCGGTGCGGTCAGACACCCGCGAGGCCTGCTGCATGTTGTGGGTCACGATGATAATTGTGTAGTCTTCCTTGAGCTGCTTCATGGTTTCCTCAACCTTGATGGTCGAAATCGGGTCGAGGGCCGAGCAGGGCTCATCCATGAGAATAACATCGGGCTGAATAGCGATGGTGCGGGCAATACAGAGCCGCTGCTGCTGCCCTCCCGACAGGGAAAGTCCGCTCTGCTTGAGCTTGTCTTTGACTTCATCCCACACGGCAGCTTTGCGCAGGGAGGTTTCGACCAGCTCGTCCATGTCGCCCTTGTAGCCGTTGATTCGGGCTCCCCAGGCAATGTTTTCGTAGATTGACTTGGGGAAGGGGTTGGGCTTCTGAAACACCATACCGATTTTGCGCCGTAGCTCTACGGCATCCACCCTGTCGCCATAGATATCGCTGCCGTGGAAGGTGATTTTGCCCTCCACCCGACAGGATGAAATCAGGTCGTTCATTCGGTTAAAGCAGCGCAGCACCGTGCTCTTGCCACAGCCAGACGGGCCAATGAACGCGACAACTTCGTTGCGGGGAATATCTAGGTCAACGTCGCGCACAGCCAGGTTGGAGCCATAGTAGACGTTAAGGTTTTTAGCCCTAAGGGCAACGTCTGCGGAGGTCGGAGCATAGGTGTTAGACATTTGGGCACCAGGGTTGCGCTACAGTCGTCGGAGCCAAAACTCCCATCACAACTATTGCAGGCGATGGCCAAGTTTGGGGTTAAGGGAAGGCTAAGGGACCCGTTATAGGTCGGTGGTTGGGGGGATGGATTTAGGGCGATCGCACCCCGGCAGCAGAGCATGCCCGTCCTGGCCTGAATGCTGCCCCGTCAGGGCGTCTGTATTGCAATTGCCGCTGGTCTATCGCTTCGCCCTCTTTACCCGTGGAACCGCCGTTGAAACAGCCCGCTGGATCAGACGTTTGTGCCCAGAACCTTGGTCTTAGGGGCCGAACCAGCCGCTGTAGAACTGCTACCAAACCCAGTTGCCAGGCCGAATTGCTAGATTAAAACCCCTATTAGAACCCCTGTTTTTTTCTCGCAGCTGCTTTAAATCACCGAAGGGGCCTCTCTAAAGTGCTGAGATAGCTGCTTGAGATCACGGGCTAACCCCCCCTCAAACTCCTAGGATAGGCCCATAGCCCAAGTTCTGGCCCTTCTGTAAACATGTGCACAGCAAGTATTTCAGGGCTGTTTAGGCGCTTTATTCTAGAAAGGTAGGGTGTTTTGCTTAACTTAATACTGCCGCTCAATCCAGTGCCAAAACTCCCTTTCTACCGTCCATTAAGCCGTTTGCTCAGGCCCTTTTCCCTCAGCACGGTGCTGACAGCGGTGTTTGTTCTGCAAATCATCTTTGCGGTAGGGCTGCTGGGGTTTTTAAGCTTTTACCTGGGCAACTGGGCGATCGCGCTGCTGAGCGTTGGGGCGATTGGTAGCTCAGTCGTGGTGGGATTGGCGGTGGTCAACCGGGTGCTGCAGCCCCTAGCTCAACTGCGCCACGCCATTCAGGCTACGGCCCAGGGCAACTGGCAAACCCCGCTGCCGGTCGAAAGCATGGATGAGCTAGGCCAGCTGGCGTGGGCGTTTAACGCGATGGCGGCCAAACTCCAGGATTCGTTTACTGAACTGGAGCACCTCAATCGCGAAATGCAGCGCAGCGAGCGGCGCTGGCGGCAGTTTTTAGACGGTATTCCGCTGGGCATCGCCGTATACAACCGCGAGGGCACGATGGTGTTTGCCAGCCAGCAGGCCCGCGTTTTGCTCTGCCTTGAAGACATGCCCTCGGTACCTTCGCTGAGCCTCGAAGCCACGTGCATTGCCTACCGAGCCAGTACGGGGCAGCGCTACCCCACGCAGGAACTGCCCATTACCCAGGCGCTACGGGGGCAGCCCGGCTGGGCCGATGACATTGAACTGCGCCCCGGCAACCAGCCGATTCCAATTGAAATGGCCACTACCCCGATCTTTGACCAGGGGGGGCGGGTTGAGTATGCGATCGCTGCTTTCCAAGACATCACCACCCGCAAACAGGCCCAAACCCTGCTGGCCGACTACAACCAGATCCTAGAGCGTCAGGTGGCCGATCGTACCGCTGCCCTGCGCCAGGCCGAAGCCACTCAGCGGATTATTCTTGGGGCCATACCTGACCTGCTGGTGCGGTTCTCGGGCGATGGCGTGTGCCTGGATGTGATGAACGCTGGCGCGGTGAATTTGCTGGCCGACCCCAGTGAGCAAATTGGCAGGCCCATGGCCGAAGTGCTACCCGCCGATATGGCCGCTGAGCGCATGCACTACATTCAGTTAGCGCTACGGACGGGCCAGCCCCAGGTCTACGAGTATCGCTTTCGCACCGATGGTGGCTGGCACTACGAAGAGGCCCGCATCGTCCCTAGTGGTTCCGATCAGGTACTGGCGATCGTGCGCGATATTACCGAGCGCAAGCAGGCTGAGGCTGAACTTGCCCGCCAGCGGCAGTTTTTGCAGAATGTGATCGACAGCATTCCGAGCATTATTGTGGTCAAAGACCGCGAAGACCGCGTGCAGATGGCCAACCGGGCCAGCGCTGCCCTGCACGGCATCACCCCCGCCGATATGGTGGGCAAGTTTGATACCGACTTTAATCCCAATGTTTCGATTTTTGAGGCCAGTCAGCAGCGCCACATTCACCAGCAGGTGATTGACACCCAAAGACCCTACCAGGGCGAGCAGGAAATCATTAACCGGGCTGGCGCTCGCCGCTGGTACCAGGTGGTGATTAGCCCCTTTCAAGACGCCAGCGGCACCGTCAACGGCGTCATTACCAACTGCATCGACATCACCGATCGCAAGGGCATGGAAACCGCCCTAAAAGGGGCAAACGAAAAGTTAGAACGTCTGGCCACCCTTGACGGGCTCACCCACATTCCCAACCGCCGCCGCTTCGATCAATACCTAAGCCAGGAGTGGCAGCGCATGGTGCGCGAGCAGCAGCCCCTGTCGTTGATCATGTTTGACGTCGACTATTTCAAGCCCTACAACGACAGCCTGGGCCACCAGCAGGGCGACGAAGCCCTAATTGCGATCGCCGCTGCTGCCAACCGCGCCGTCAAGCGCGCCGCCGACCTGCTAGCCCGCTACGGAGGCGAAGAGTTTGCGGTGGTGCTGCCCAACACCCGCCGCACCGGAGCCGAAATCGTCGCCAAGGCCCTGCAAAAGGAAATTGCTGACCTGCAGCTGGCCCACCCCCAGTCGCCCATCGGCGACTACCTCACCATCAGCATTGGCATCGCCAGCGTGGTGCCCACCGCTGAGCAGGCTCCAGAAGACCTGATCGCCGCCGCCGATGCCGCACTGTACCAGGCGAAAAGACGGGGGCGCGATCGCTACTGGATTCGCTTGATTTAATCACTGCCAAGGGTGGCTACCTTGCTCTGGGGGTTAACAGCAACATCAGCTGGGCACTCTAGGGGCAGTCGCTGAGAGGGTTGAGTTAGCCATAGCTCAACCCTTATTCATATGAAAATTGCCTACGCCACCACCTACGATGTGCGCGATCGCGCCTCCTGGCCCCGTCGCCACTTGGGTCTCTACGGAGCCGGACAAAAAATTGCCGAGGTCTTGCAGAGTGCCGGGGCCGAGCTGGCGTTTTTAGGGCCGCTGCACCAGCGTAAAATCCCCATCACTCGCCTGAAGTGGCTGTACTACCGTCGCCGGGGGCGGAGCTACTACAGCCCTGTTGAGCCCTGGGTTGCCCCCCACTACGCTCGCCAAATTCAGGCCAGGCTGGCCCAGACACAGGCCGATCTGCTGCTTTGTCCCGAGAATGCCATTCCCCTGGCGCAGGTGCGCACCACCCTGCCGACAGTGCTGTGGACCGATGCCCTGCTAGGCAGCCTGGTTGATTTTTACCCTCATCTGACAAATCTGTGCGCGGAGACCCGGCAGCGGCTGCATACGGTGGAGCAGGCGGCGCTAGAGCGGTGCGATCGCGTTATTCTCACTTCCGAGTGGGCGGCCCAGTCGGCGATGGCGCTCTACGACCTTCCCGCCGCTAAACTGCGGATTATTCCCCGTGGGGCCAGCCGCGCCCAAGACCTGACCCAGCCTGAGGTAGAAGCCGTCATTGCCCAGCGCCCCCTAAGCCCCTGTCGGCTGCTGTTTCTGGGAGTTGATTGGGAGCGCAAGGGCGGCCCTCTGGCGCTGGAGGTGGCCCAAACCCTCAACCAGCAGGGCATAGAAACCGAGCTATGGGTGGTGGGTTGTCGGCCCCAGAGCGAGGGCGACCTGCCCGGTTTCGTCAAGCCCTACGGCTTTATCGATCGCGCTACCCCGGCGGGGGAAGCCCAGTTTGCCCACCTGCTGAGCAATGCCCATTTTTTGATTTTTCCGACCAAAGCCGACACCTTTGGCGTGGCGATTAGCGAGGCCAACGCCGCTGGGGTACCCTGTGTCGCGGCGGCTGTAGGGGGCATTCCTACCGTGCTGCGAGCTGGTGTTAATGGCAAAGCGTTTGCCTCTGATGCAAGCGCTTACGACTACGCCCAGTACATCGCCGCCACCATGGCCGACTATGCTGGCTACCAAAACCTGGCGCGGTCGTCGTGGCAGCACTACCGACAACACCTGAGCTGGGAAGCGGCCCAGCAGCAGGTCTGGAATGATTTGCAGGAGCTGGTGGGGCGCGATCGCCCCTTAGAACCTATGCCTCCAAGGGCTAATCTCCTCGCTCAACTCAACCCATTACCCACCCTCAAAAAGGGATTTTGGGCCTAGCGATTAGAAACTACTGAGCAATGCCCGCCCTTACCAGGTGGGATCTACATACAGGTTGATCACCAGCGTCTTCTGCCCTGGCGGTATCGCTGAAATACAGGCGCAGATCGGGTCTGCTTGCCCCTCTAGCTCAACTTCGCAGGCGTGGCACGACCCCATCAGGCAGCCGGTGGGAATGCTTACCCCGGCGCGATCGGCAACCGCCAGCAGAGGTTCTCCCACCTCGGCTTCGACGGTCACGCCGTCGGGCAAAAACTGAATTGAAACGCTCATGGCAGTACTGCTAAATGGCTTAGGTCTGGGCCTGCTTGAGCATGGCGACCAGGGTGTGGTGGGCATCCTCGGCCCCCTCCAGGGTGTGGTCGAAGGCCACCCGCACGGGGGTTTGCGCTCCATCAACGGTCACCGCCAGGGTCATACCCTCAGCGTCAATAGATTCCATCTGGGCGGCGGTGGCGGCGGGCTGGTTACCGTAGGCAGTGGCATAGAACAGCACTGCTTCGGCATGGTCTTTGTTCATGTGCTTGCAAATGCGATCGCTTACCGCTGGAGTAATTGGCTCAGCCATAAAAAATCCCGTAGACTACTTCAACATTGGCCATCGGTTACATGCTGTTATGATACCGCCCCTGCCTCCTTCTTCAGAGCACCCCTGGCCCACGGGCCATGTTTTTCAAAGCCCTGGGGCACACCTCACCTACCGGGTGGTCGGCCCCTGCTGCCGCCTGTTCGATCGCGATCAGCTGCCCTGGCCCTGTTGTCGCCTGCAGTGGCGAGGCAAAGAACCCAGCTGGCGGCGGATTGGCAAGCGCCTAGTGCCCGATATGGCCACGCGCAAGTCCCCCTCCTACTGCGTTGAAATCGTAGGTCAGGGCTATGGGGCGCAGTCGTTTGTAACAACTCTGTACACCGCCAAGCTCGATCGCGCGACCCAGTCCTGGTGGCATACCCGGCTGCACCGAGACGATGCTGAACTCGTCAAGGGCAGCGATCGCACTACTCGCGCCGAGGGCAAGCCGCCGAGTGAGAAAGTTTGTAACAAAATAGACATATAGATCGCCCATTCGCAGTAGTCTTATGCTCAACGCTGTGATGTTGCTATTGAGGTAAACTCTATGCCAGCTGCCTTTTTACCTTCTGTTTTGGTTCCTCTGGTAGGCCTTGTTTTTCCCGCCGTGGCGATGGCCTTCCTGTTCCTCTACATTGAGCGCGAAGACGCCGCCTAGTCCTTAACTAGAAAACTAAGACGTTCGTGCTGCAAGCCCCTTTTTCTGATTTGCTTGAGGCCCCCAAGCAAGACTTCAAGCAAGATATTCGGGCCTACTTCGACCGTATTGCTCCCGAGCTAGATCGCTGGAGTAGCCGCAATCGCTACTACTACAGTGATTTGGCTCGGCTTCATCAGTTTTTGATTCCGCCCGGCAGCCGCGTACTCGAAGTCGGCTGCGGCACGGGCGATCTCCTCCATGCCACGGCTCCAGCCTTAGGAGTTGGCATAGATTTTGCACCAGCCGTCGTTGCGATCGCGCGCCAAAAATATCCCAATCTCTGTTTCTACAACCTAGATGCCGAAACCCTAGATGCCACCCAGCTGGCCCTCGAGCATCGTCAGTTTGATTACATTGTGCTGTCGGGGGTGCTGGGCTACCTGGGCGATATTCAGGCGGTTCTACAGCGGCTACAGCCTTTCTGCCAGCCGCAGACCCGCCTCATTCTGACGTTTCACAATCACCTCTGGGAGCCGCTGCTAGGGCTAGCCGAGCGCGTGGGGCAGCGTCGGCCCCAGCCGCCCCAAAACTGGTTAAGCACCGACGATATGGCCAACCTGCTCACGGTCACGGGCTATCGTCCGCTGAAGCGCGGCAGTCGGTTTCTGTGGCCCAAGTTTGTGCCCGGCGTGGCGGGTTTGGTGAACCGCTACCTGGCTCCGCTGCCGCTGGTCAAGCACCTGTGTCTGACGACGTTTATCGTCGCTCGCCCTCAGGCTGCCCCGACCCAGGCTAAGCCCACCTGTTCGGTGATCGTGCCTGCGCGCAACGAGGCGGGCAATATTGCCGCCGCCGTGGCTCGACTGCCGCAGCTAGGCGAGCACACCGAAGTTATTTTTGTTGAAGGTCACTCCCGCGATCGCACCTGGGTCACCATTCAAGAGCTCGTGCAGACCTATCAGGGGCCGTTTACCCTCAAAGCTTTTCAGCAGACGGGTCGGGGCAAGGCCGATGCGGTACGTTTGGGGTTTGAGCAAGCCAGTGGCGACATCCTGCTCATTCTCGATGCCGATTTGACCGTACCTCCCGAAGATTTGCCCCACTTCGTGGAGGTGCTGGCCGCAGGGTATGGAGAATTTGCCAATGGCTCACGGCTGGTTTACCCTCGCTCCAAAACCGCCATGCCCTGGCTCAATACCGTAGCCAACAAAATTTTTGCGCTACTGTTCTCGTTTCTGCTAGAACAGCCCCTCAAAGACACCCTCTGCGGTACCAAGGTATTGTGGCGGCGCGACTACCAGCGCATTGCCGCTGAACGCAGCTATTTTGGCGACTTCGACCCCTTTGGCGACTTTGATCTGCTGTTTGGGGCGGCCAAACTCAACCTGCACATTGTCGAAGTGCCCATTCGCTACCAGCCGCGTACCTACGGTAGCTCAAACATCGCCCACGTCAAAGAGGGCATGATTTTGCTGCAAATGTGCCTGTATGCCTCGCGCAAGCTCAAGTTCTGGTAGTGGCGCAGCCCGAGACCAGCCCAGCCTACAACCGAACTAACCTCCCGACAGCTGACTGAGGTGGTTTTGGGCTTTGGCAGCCCAGGTCGGGTTGCCCATGGTGATGTAGAGGTTTTTGGCATACTCCAGCACGGTGCGAGCTTCGTCAAGACGGCCCAGCTGAATAAATGCCAGTCCGGCGCTGTAGTAGGCGTCGGCATAGCTACCGTTAATTTGGGTGGCGGTACGAAATGAGTCGAGAGCTGTTTCGGTTTGGCCCTGGTTAAAGCGAGCAATGCCCAAGTTGTAGTGAGCTTGAGCGTAGCGAGGGTTGAGCGCCAGGGCCTGCTGCAGTACCGCCTCAGCCTCAGCGTTTTGCTCGCTTTGGAGGTGAATGATGCCTCGCTGCAAAAACGACTCGGGAGCTTGAGGGCTATATTGCCCAGCCTTCTCTAGGGCAGACAGCGCCTCAGGAAACCGCCCCTGAGACTGGTAGACCAGCCCCAGATTGTAGTGGGCATTGCCCAGAGTTGGTTCGATCGCAATGGCCCGCTGCAGGTAGGCTTCGGCCTGGTCCAGGTTGTTGCCCTCAATCAGGGCACCGCCCAGATTGGCGTAGGCCAGGGCAAACTGCGGGTCAGCCCGAATGGCATCCCAAAACGCGGAGGCGGCCGCTTGGAGCTGTCCTTTTTGGCGCAGGGCCAAGCCAATGTTGTAGTGGGCAGCGGCCAGGTTAGGGTCTAGGGCTACTGCCTGCTGAAACTGATTCAAAGCGCTATCGATATCACCGCGTTGAATCAGTGCTAGACCCTGATTGAGGGCTGCCTCCGCTGCTGCCCCATCGGCGGCTGAAGCTGCGGGCGAGGCTGCCTGTGCATAACTCGGCACCGGGCGCACTGAGGCAGCCAGAAGGGGAAGCGCGATCGCCACAGCGACCATGCTCCTTTGCACACACCGCAACAGCTGTAGATTAGTTCGTGTCATGGCTTCCTGCTGTGCCCCTTAGCCCGATAGAACGCCCATAACAATATAGATAAGCGCTCATTTTTTCAACTGCTCTCCAGGTTCTGCCCAACGATACGGCCAAAGCCTGGTGACTAGTCTGCTTGTACTCGATAATCGAGAACTTTGACCGTAACTTTACGTGAAAAAAATCCAAATTTTCCAGACTGGTGCTTCATGTATGTGAAGTATCTGTCAGTTTGAAAGGTTTGGCAGCGGCAAATATTTACTTTTTACAGCAGCAGCACGCTAAAAGCCAGTTAGAAAACTGTCCTAACCGTGCGGAGATTCCACCCTTAGAAGTGAGGTTCTCTTTACCGCAAGTTCATTAGAACGCAATTTTACAAGCTGTGTTTCCGGATGGCTCCCCTAACTCTGCTGTGTCTTAAACCAGGTAGCCCCATGGTCACTATGAGTTCATCCACTACCCTTCCTGATTTCGACTTTGTTGCCCCCTCAATTACCCAGGAGACCGTTAACCTCCCCTTGCTTAGCGCCGTACTTGAAGGCTTTGTAGACGGCATTTTGGTGCTGTCTGAAGCTGGCACCTGTGTGCACAGCAACCAAAAGGGCAGAGCCCTTTGCCGCGATCTCATCAACGACGGTAGCTCCACCTCCCTGCCCGCCTGCCTCAAAACCTTGGGCAAGCACCTCCTAGAAAGCCGCGAACTTTACCCCGAGGTTCCTCTGGTGCTCACCCAGGAGCTGACGTCCCAATCGGGATACCAAATCCGGGTCCGTGTGCAGTGGCTCGATTTTCCAGCTACGTCTGGCTCTTACCTCCTCGTTTCCCTAGAAAATAAAACCCGCTCAGCCCACTCTTCTGCCCTACTGGAGGCTGTGCAGTACAACCTTACTCCCCGTGAGCGAGCTGTGTGGGTGCTGCGGCGGGCCAACCGCAGCTACGAGGACATTGCTAAGGAGCTGTACATCACCGTCAATACCGTAAAGCGCCACCTGAAGAGTATCTACGCCAAGCGTAGAGAGGTCACTGAAGCCATGGCCAACTAGCTGTGGCTCCAGAAACCAGGGGGCGCGAAATACCGTCAGACCTGTGTACTTCCAAAACCCTTGTTTCTGAATAATGCCGTTGGTGCTGCAACTCGCTAAGGTAAAGTCAGACACAGCTCCAGTGACCTGAAGATGTTGAAAGACAGCTTAGGCCACTGGAGCCAGCTTATCTCACCAACCACTGCCCATGCTGCCCAAGGATGACCTACTTAAATCAGCTGAAGACCCTGATTGTCTGGACCGTGTTCTAGACCAGGCCGACCAAGCGCTCAAAACCTGGGAGATTGTCGTTACCGACTTTTTGTCGCCCCCAGATCAGGTCGAGGCTAAGGCAATGCTTGAGCGGCTGACAGATGTACACAGCCTCGCCTGGGGCGGTTACCCCCAGGCCGAGCGGCAGCGACTGGCGATCGCCCGCACCGACATTCCTCTCGCTCAAAGCCAAATCCCTCTATCGTTGCTGACCATCGGCGGCAACTTTATGTTCGACCCCGCCAACCACCAAGATTTTTTGGGGTCGCTGCTGGGCACAGGTATAGACCGAAGCAAAGTGGGCGATATTATTGTGCTCGGCGAGCGTGGTGCCCAAGCGATCGTCGTGCCAGAGCTGGCAGATTCCTTGGCTCAGTCGCTGACCCAGGTGCGCTCTGTTCCCGTTAAAACTCAACCTTTAGAGTGGGAGCAACTGCGGGTGCGTGCGCCCCAGAAGAAAGATCTCACCACTGTAGAAGCCTCTTTACGACTCGATGCTGTTGCCTCAGCTGGGTTCGGTATGTCGCGCAGCAAAATGGCCGATTTGATCAACAGCGGCGATGTGCGGGTGAACTGGAAGCCAGTCACTCAAGCCAGTCACACCCTATCCACTGGGGATTTAGTAGTTATTCGAGGCAAGGGAAGACTTGAAATTGGCGACATCGCCGTCACTAAAAAAGAACGGTATCGCGTTAGTCTCACCCGCTATCTCTAATCAGTCCAACGCTTTACGTCCGTTCATATCGTCGTATCCTGGTTGGCTAAGGCTAAAAAAGGGGAAGCACATCACTGTGCTTCCCCTTTCAGGATTGGATCAAGCCGGATAAGACCAATCTGGCATGGCAAGCGTCGGCTTTGTTAAGCGCTTGCGCGCCTGGTGGCATCCCAGCAATCAGCTTTTTAGCCATTAGCTGATGTTTTTAGCTAGCTACCGGGCCAACGCAACACAATTCGGCCTGGCCTACGCAACCCCCGCCAGGAACTTTTGGGGGGCAAACATAGCGTTTTGCTCAGCCCGTAGCTTGTCGCAGAGTCGGCCTGGGGGCAGTTCGACATCGTCGTAGGTCAAAGTCTGATCCTTAGCAACATCCCGCTTTAGCTTACAACCCTCAGCTAGCCCCACCGGCAGCAAGTTTTCCGCCGCTGTAATTTCAGCAGTTTCGCACTCGCCATAGGTCATATAGCCACCGATGCAGTCGATGGTCTCACCAGCCTTCAGGTCGATTTTTGCGGTAGTTACCACATCTACCTTCGGACCAGCAATGGGGGTCATTACGGGGTCGCCAAACAGCACCACGCGGGCGACCGAAAGTGGCACCTCAAAGTGACACAGGTGGTAGGGAGTGTAGAAGCTATACAGCGGGCCCTCACCCAGCTTGTATAGGTTCAGATAATGGCGCTGTTTGGGATCGTCGTGGGTGCCAAATACATAGACCCCAGGGCCGGGTTTTACCGCGACAACATAGTCGACAATGCCACCCAGTTCCTTGAGCTGATCGACATCGTACAGCTTGGTCAGGTCGTCAATGTGGCCGGTGTAGTTGAGGTCGTACTGCTTTACCAGCTCCTCCTGGTGAAGCCTGAAGTCGTGCCCCATCATGCCGCGCTTAGCGACGGTCATGCCGGTGGCGTTGGCGACAATGGCCTGCTCAAAGGAAATTTTGGTACCGTCGGCAAAGCTGGTTACCATGTGCACGTTTTGGCCCCACTGATCCGCAAATCCCTTTTGAGTGGTGGGGTTGCGGTAGGGATCTTGCAAGCCTTTGATGTTGCCGCACACCAGCGGGGTAACGCCGATGCTTTTGACAAAGCGGTAGAGGTTCATCTCAACGCCGGGTTGGTCACCATCGCAGGCCGACAAAATCACCCCCGCCTTGTCGGCGTAGGTTTTGAGAATGGGACCGATGGTGCCGTCTAGCTCAGCGTTCATCAGCACGACGTGCTTCTTGTGGGCGATCGCTTCCATAACCACATGGGTACCAAACTCCACCGCACCGGTTACCTCAATCAGGGCATCAATGCCCTCGGCCCGGCACAGCAGCATCGGGTCATCGGTGACGGCGTAACCACCCGCTGCAATGCTCGCTTCAAGATCGCTCACAGTGGAGACAACGTTGATGTCGTCAACACCAGCTTCTTGGTAAGCCCGCTTAGCGGTGTCCACATTGCGGTTTGAAATCGCTACCAGCTCCATACCCGGCACAGAATTGAGCATTTGGTTAGCAACCCCACGCCCCATAAACCCCGCGCCGATCATCCCTACGCGAACCGGGTTGCCAGCTTCCTGTCTGGCCTTTAATGCCGTATCAACAATAAACATAGTGTCTAAACCTAAGCGAAAGATTGGTTGAAGTAGTTAAAGAAAAGCCAGTTCTTTGCCAGGCCAAGCCTGAGCGAAAGAACTGGCGACCCGTTGCCTAGCCCTTAAACGCAGGCCACTTAGAGTCTTTTTCGGAAATAACCGTCACCGGAATCGGCCACTCAATGCCGAAGGTGAGGTCGTCATATCGAATACCCTGCTCAAAGCCAGGTGAGTAAAACTCACCGACCTGGTAGATCACTTCGGCATCGTCGGTCAGCGCTTGGTAGCCGTGGGCAAACAACTCGGGCACGTATAGCGCCTTGCGGTTGTCAGCGGTTAGCTCAACGCCAAAGTGCTGCATGTAGGTAGGAGAATCGGGACGAATATCGATGATCACGTCGTAGATAGCCCCACGAGTGCAGCGCACCAGCTTGGTCTCAGCGGCTGGAGCAAGCTGATAGTGCATGCCGCGCAGCGTGCCCTTTTTGTAGTTAAAAGACATGTTGCACTGGGCCACCATGGGCTTGAGGCCGTGCTCTTCAAACTCTTTGGCACAGAAGGTACGAGCAAAGCCACCGCGATCGTCGCTACGAATTTCGAGATCGATGACGAAGGCATCTTTAAGATTAGTCGCTTCAAAGATCATGGCTAGCTCCAGAAGAAGTCTTTGTCGATTTGCTGGGTGCGAATGAGGTACTCCAGCTGCTTGAGACGGGTGAACCCGCGAGAGGTAAACATCTCTTCGGTCATGTCAATCTGCTGGAACACTTTCAGCAGTTGCTCGGCACCGCGCTTGGCATCCCAATCGCACTTAAAGCCGGGAAGCACGCTGTTGATTTTTTCGAAGGAAACGCGATAGCTGCGATTGTCGGTATCGGGTTTACCAAAGCTCAGCTGGCAATCGGGGAACGTATCGGCAACAATCGTTGCGATTTCGCGCACTTGGTAGTTGTGGTTGGTGTCGCCGACGTTGAACACCTGATTGTGAACAATGTCGCGGGGAGCTTCGAGAGCGCAGATAATAGACTTAGCAATGTCTAATGCGTGTACTAGGGGACGCCAGGGCGTACCGTCGCTGGTCATGCGAATTTCTTTGGTCGTCCAGGCCAATCCTGAGAGGTTGTTCAGCACGATATCAAAGCGCATGCGGGGAGAAGCCCCGTAGGCGGTGGCGTTACGCATGTAGGTGGGCGAGAAGTTGTCGTCCGCCATGGGCCGCAGGTCCTGCTCTACCAGGGTCTTGCACTTGGCGTAGGCGGTCTGGGGATTGACCTCAGACTCCTCGGTGACGTAGTCGTTGCCCTCGGCCACCCCATAGACGCTGCAGGAAGACATGTAGACAAATCGACGTACTCCAGCTTCCTTAGCGAGCTGTGCTAGGCGCACAGACCCTTTGTGGTTGATGTCGTAGGTGATGTTGGGGGCCAGCTTACCCAAAGGATCGTTGGACAGTTCAGCCATATGGACAATGGCTTCTACGCCCTCAAGATCAGCGGCGTCGATGTGGCGGATGTCTTTGTTCAGGGTTTTGGCTGATGTGTCAATGCCGTTGTACAGCCATCCAGCTTTGTAAAAGCCGGTATCAACTCCGACCACCTCGTAGCCTTTTTGCAGCAGTAGCGGCGCTAGCAAGCAGCCGAGATAGCCTTCTGTACCAGTAACTAATACTTTCATGGATAAAATACCTGTTTGGGTGTGACTTGTGATTGTGATTACAGTGCGACAGAGGTCGGAGCCGTGGCATTGACCACTTGAGAGGCAACCTCTTTACCGATTTCCAGAGATGATGTCGCCGCTGGGGAAGGCGCATTTAGGACGTGAATTGACCGCTCCCCATTGACGATTAAAAAGTCGTCAACCAGGCTGCCGTTGTTCATAAGCGCCTGCGCCCTTACTCCGGCATGGGTGGGAATCACGTCTTCGCTGCGAACCTCTGGGATCAGACGCTGCAGGCTCTTGACGAAAGCGGCTTTGCTGAAGGAGCGAACGATTTCGCGCAGACCTTCATCGGCATGCTTTGAGGCCAGCTTCCAGAAGCCTGGATAGGCCATTACCTCGGCAAAGTCCTTGAGGTCAAAATCGGTCTTTTTATAACCTTCCCGCTTGAGGCTAAGAACGGCGTTGGGGCCAGCGTGAACGCTGCCGTCGATCATTTTGGTAAAGTGCACCCCCAAGAAGGGGAAGCTGGGGTTGGGCACTGGATAAATAAGCGTGTTTACCAAATGCCGCTTTTCGGGTACCAGTTCGTAGTATTCGCCACGGAAGGGTACGATCTTGGCCGAGGGCTTGAGATTGGCCATCTGGGCCACTCGGTCTGAAAACAATCCGGCGCAGTTGATCAAGAACTTGGCTTTGATGGTGCCTTTATTGGTTTCTAGAACTACGTGCTGTGGGTCTAGGGAAATGCCTAAAACCTTCGTGTTTAGACGGAGATCGTTGTCGGACTTTTCAATGATCTCAATGTATTTTTGGCAGACCGCTTTATAGTTAACAATGCCGGTCGAGTCTACTTTGATGGCTGCTATACAGTTAACGTAGGGCTCGATTTCCTTGACTTGCTCTGGCGTAATCTTGCTGACGGGAATTTCGTTTTGAAGGCCGCGCTGAAACAGGTTTTCAAGGAGCGGTAGCTCTTTGTCTTGGGTGGCAACAATGACTTTGCCGCAGACGTCATGGGGAATGTCGTGCTGACGACAAAACTCTACCATTGATTGACAGCCTGCTCGGCTAAACTTTGCCTTAAAGCTGCCAGGCTTGTAGTAGACCCCGGAGTGAATTACCCCGCTGTTGTTACCGGTTTGGTGGTAAGCCCAGGAAGATTCTTTTTCAATGACGGTGATTTTGGCGCTGGGCAGCATTTGGCTCAGCCTCATGGCCGTAGCCAAGCCCACAATTCCACCGCCGACAATGGCGTAGTCGTAGGTATTGGACATTATGTTTGCTCTAGGGTTCAGTTAAGCGTGGTGCAGGAAGATTGCTTGGGCTACCAAACTTTCCAGGGGGCTTCTCCGGACTTCCACAGTCCTTCGAGATTGTTTTTGTCTCGTAGGGTATCCAT
Source organism: Nodosilinea sp. LEGE 06152 (assembly GCF_015207525.1). GTDB lineage: Bacteria > Cyanobacteriota > Cyanobacteriia > Phormidesmidales > Phormidesmidaceae > Nodosilinea. The sequence continues at coordinate 79,852 of NZ_JADEWR010000003.1, read as the reverse complement.
AGGTTGCCAGAACCCTTCATGACGATAGGCCGACAGCTGGCCCATCTCTGCCAGTTTGGTCAGCGGCTCATGCTCCCACATAACGCTGTCATCGGCGATAAAGTCAATGACCTGGGGGTCTAGGACAAAGTAGCCGCCGTTGACGTAGGCTTCATCGCCATCGGCTTTTTCGGCGAAGGAGGCAATGGTAGTTTGCCCTTCGTGGAGAGCGATCGCCCCAAAACGACCAGGGGGTTTGACCGCAGTTAGGGTGGCAAGGGTGCCCTGTTGTTTGTGAAACTCGATCAGTTCGGTGATGTTGACGTTGCTGACGCCGTCTCCATAGGTAAAGCAGAAGGGCTCTGAACCAATGTATTCGCGAACCCGCTTGAGGCGGCCACCGGTCATGGTTGAAGCTCCGGTGTCAATTAGCGTTACTTTCCACGGTTCAGCGTTGCCGTTGTGGACATTCATTTGGTTGTAGCGCAGGTCAAAGGTTACGTCTGACATGTGCAAGAAATAGTTGGCAAAATATTCCTTGATGATGTAACCTTTGTAACCACAACAAACAACAAAGTCGTTGATGCCGTGGGCAGAATAAATTTTCATGATGTGCCAGAGGATGGGGTAGCCTCCTACCTCAACCATTGGCTTAGGTTTAATACTAGTTTCTTCGCTTAGACGGGTGCCTAGCCCACCGGCCAATATAACTGCTTTCATAAATCCTCTAAGAAATTAATAGCATTGGGGAACTTTTGTTCAACCAAACTAACAGGCTTAACTCACAAGGAAAGCTGCGAGGATAGGGCTAAACTAGCCCAACTATTCGCAGTCGATTAAATACTACTATATCTGACTCAACGGTCCTTATTCCTTAATGTCTTTATGGAATTTACTTGGGGCAAAAACAGAAAAGCTGGCTAAAACCAAGCGTCTCTGTTTTGAGTAATCTTACTGAAGTTTATGGCAGGACATTATTCCTTCTGGCTGGCTTTAGCCGTATTAACAAGTTTTTAACTTAATCGTGAAGTTGCGCACCTTAGGACTGTTAAAAACACTATTAATCTGCAATCATTGCGCGTCGGCCTGCTGCTAAATTCCCTCCATGTCACGAATAAGCGCGATCGCGTCTCTGTGGAATCGACCTAGAGGCTAGCTTAGCCCTGACCTGGACTATCATCATGAGCTATTGGTGAAGTCACATCGTGAGCATGTGAAAACCCGATAAACATAGCTAGATCAATTCTGACCAGTCTTTTGCGGGCAGGATCACTGCTAGGGTGCCCTGGCGGCAGGTTCCTCTAACGCAAAAACTGAACCGGAGATCTAGATGCGTTGGGGATTGAAACCCGCTTTAGCTAAGGCAGGGGCTGTACTCGCTGAGGTGGCCAGTAGATTTTGTAGGCATTGCCTACGACGTGAGGGCGGGGTAGAAACCCCCACACGTGGGAATCACGGCTATTGTTGCGGTTGTCTCCCAGTACGAACAGGTGCCCGTCGGGAACGATCTCAGGTCCCCATTGGTAAACAATGGGCTCTGGGGGGTAAGGTTCGGCGAGGGGGGTGCCGTTAACCCATACCTGCCCCAGCCGGATCTCAACCCGCTGGCCCGGCAGGGCAATGACCCGCTTGACCATTAGGTTGTAGAGTTCTCCGGCCTGCTCAATGGGCGTGCGCTCGGGGTTGGAAAAGACGATGATGTCACCGACAGTCAGAGGGTGATCTAAAGGCTGGGGGCGAACAAAGATGCGATCGCGCACCTCCAGCGTGGGCAGCATTGACTCGCTGGGCACAATGCACTGCACCACCTGCTGCGGTACCACAAAGGGGATGGCGCTGATCGCAAACCGGGTGACTATAACTGCTGTAAGGAGCAGCCCTAGCCAGGCCCACTGGCGCTGGCGAGTGGGGGCGGTGCGGTAGGCCAGCCCGCAACCTGCAGCCCAGATGAGGGGTGTAAGCGGCAGCAAAGCTGGGTTGAAGTTGGCCAGATAGGCTGTGAGAATCCCTAAGATTAGCAGTGTGCCCCCGATCGCGGCCTTTTGCAAGAATAAGTGCCCCAGCCCCGGCAGCACTTGAGAGAGAAAGACTGGATACCAGGGGTCGCTGGATCGATAGCGCAGGGGGCTAAACTCGTCGAGGGTAATGCCCCGTTTGGCAGCATGGTGGCTATCCCATAGGTTGAATATATAGAGACTGAGCAGGGGCACCAGGGTGATCAGCCCCCGCAGGGTATTGCCCTCGGGCGCAAAGATTGACCAGAGAATAAAGGCCAAAAGCCCCCCGTGGGCTGCAGCGATAGTCAGACCACGGGCGATCGCGCCGTCGTACATTTGCCCCGCACCGGGGAGCGCCGCTGACAGGTTGACGGCTAGCCAGGGGCTTTTTTGCGATCGCTGGCCGACCAGCACCTTGGGGGTTGCCTTCATAGACGTGCTGCCTTAGCCGTAGCGCTGCACGGCATAGGTGTGAGCTGCCCATTCTTCGGTATCGGGTAGGGCTGGTAGGGTAATGGTGGCCTCTGGGTATCGGCGACGCAGGGCCAGCCCGATTAGGTAGTCAGCAAAATGGGGATTTTTGGGCAGGAGTGAGCCATGCATGTAGCTGCCAAACACGTTTTTATAGCGCGCCCCCTCGTGCTCAGCGGTAGCGTTGTTGCCGAACCCGGCGATCGTGGTGGCTAGGGGTTCGACGCGATCGCCCAGGTAGGTTTGCCCCGAGTGGTTTTCAAACCCGACCAGGGTTTTAGGGATCTCGCGGGGGTACGCGTACAGCGTCTGCATATCGGCGTAGGTGGTGGGGGTAAGCTCAGCAACCAAATTGCCAATACATCGCTGCTTGACCTCGGTGCCGGGGGCGCGGGTGTTGACGTTGATGATGCCCAAACCACGAGTTTCTTCACCATTGCCCATTAGAAAGGTGTTGCCCATGAGCTGGTAGCCGCCACACACGCCCAAAAACACAACGCCAGCCTCGGTATCGGCTCGAATGGCGTCGTACTTGAGCTGGTGAAAGTCGTTGACAACGGCAACCTGGTCAGTGTCTTGCCCGCCGCCCATAAAGTAGAGATCGGTAGTACCAGCCTGGGCTACATCCCCCATCGACAACGTGTTTACAGTGCAGTCAATGCCCATCCACTGGCAGCGGCGGTGCAGCACAATCAGGTTGCCGGTATCGCCGTAGAGGTTGAGGTAGTCGGGGTAGAGGTGGGTGAGGGTGAGGGCGTAGGGCATGGGGTGGATGGGGTAGGCAGGTAGGTGGGTGGATGGGTAGGTGGGTTAGCTGTAGGGTGGGCAATGCCCACCACTGTCTAGGGCTTCTGTGAGGTAGACCTTAGACAACATCCAAGGTTTTGCCCATGAGCTTGCGAAATTCCAGCATGGCAGTGTAGGTGGGCAGCACAAACACCGTGTCGCCGGAGTGAGCTTTCTCAAAGGATAGATCAATGGCCTGACGGATAGATTCTGCGGTGGGGATAGGTCCGGGGGAGGCATCGAGGGCGTATTTGAGCCGCACGGCCATATCCTTGGCGCGAATGCCGGTGCAGAGAATCCAGTCAATGTTGGCTTGGTTGAGCCGCTCTAGCTCGCTATCCCACAGCCAAGAGACATCTTTGCCGTCGGCGGTGTTATCGTTGATGGCCAGAATGAGCTTGAGGTTGGGAATGTTGCGCAGCAGCTCCAGGCTGAGGCTGAAGCTAGCCGGGTTTTTGACCAGCAGCAGGCGATAGTTGACCTGTTTGCTGCCCTGCTGCTGAACCAAAATTTCTCCCCGACCAAAGGCGGGCTTGAAGGTTTTGAGCCCGGTGACGGCGGTATCTCCATCGACCCCAAGCAGGTTGGCGATCGCGATCGCAGTCAGGGCGTTATAGACATGAAAGAACCCCGGCGATACGGTTCTAGCCTGGGGAATCTGCACGGCACCGCCATTCATCTGGCCCTGGATCGCAAAGTCGGTGGTCAGGTCTTCATTGATGTGAATTTGGGTCGCTTCTAACCCCTGACCGTTGACATCGCGCGGGTTGAGCTTGCCCTCGTAGGGCAAAAACCGGGCGTACTCGGGGGCCAGCGACACGAAGTAGGTGGCATTGCCTAACCCCTGGGTAAGTCTGGCGGTGCGGGGGTCATCGCCGTTGACCACTACGGCAGCGGTGGGGCATTGGGCAATGCCGTCGCGAATTAGCTTTTCGGTGCGATCGATCTCGCCGTAGGCGTCAAGCTGGTCGCGGTAGAGATTCGTGACGGCGATAATGCTGGGCTGAAGCAGTGCAGCAATTCGAGGTAGTGTAGCTTCTTCTACCTCCAGGACCGCGTGGGTAAAATCGAGGTGACCCAGGGCGTTGCTCTGCTTCAGCAGTTCTGACAAAATACCCTGGCTGAGATTGGCCCCAGCTTTGTTGCGCAGCACCTTAACCCCTGGTACCTGGCTGATCATGGCGCTTAGCATCGTCTGGCTGGTGGTTTTGCCGTTGGTGCCGGTAATTGCTACCACAGTGGGAATTTGGCTGATCAGCGCTTCTAAAACAAAAGGAAAGTAGCGCCCGACCAGATACCCCGGCAGGGCAGTACCCGACCCCCGACCCGAGGCCCGCAGGGCCAGGGTAAGTAGTTTGGCAAAGGCAACAATAGGAATCAGCAGCAGTTGGTTCATGGCCAGGGGCGGCAGGGGATGAGGGAAAGGGTAGCAGAAGTGGGGGTGGGTGAGTAGGTGGGTAGGTGGGTGGGCGAGGGATACGTGGATGGGTAGGTGAGTGGATGGGTGGGTGAGAAAGATGGGGGGATGAGGAGTTGAGGGAGGTGTAGACGCAGACTGGCTTCTCGCGAGGCGGGAGGTGAGGGATGTAGACGTAGGGCGGCTTCATGAAGGGTGTTGGGGATTTGTAGAATGGGGAATTTTGTGGGTAGGCAGGAGGGGGTGCTGTGGATTATCGGGGGGACGGGGGAGGCGGTGCAGTTGGCTACGGCTCTAGCGGCGATACAGATTCCCTGCCTAGTGACGGTGACGACTGCGGCGGCGCTGCGGCGCTATCCAACCAGCCCTAACCTGACGGTATTTGTAGGAAGTTTGGATGCGGCGGAACTAGAGGCATTTATAAAGGTGCGGGGGATGGGGGCGGTGTTAGATGCCTCGCACCCCTTTGCGGTGGAGATTTCGCGGGGGGCGATCGCCGCTGCCCAAGCCCTCAACATTCCCTACTGGCGCTACGAGCGTCCGACCCTGGAGCGATCGCCCTCGTCTGAGTTGATTCACTCCGTTTCAGGGCTAGAGGCGATTTTAACCCCAGCCGTTTTGAGCGGAGAACGGGTACTGCTGACCCTGGGCTATCGCTGGCTGCAGCATTTTGCCCCCTGGCAGACCCAGGCCACGCTATTTGCTCGCATTCTGCCCTCACCCGTGGCTCTAGATGCAGCCCTAAAGGCCGGATTTACCTCAGATCGGCTGGTCGCTCTGCGTCCCCCCATTGGTGCAGAGCTAGAGAAAGCGCTCTGGCAGCAGTGGCGCATTACCCGAGTAATTACTAAAGCCTCTGGCGCACCCGGTGGTGAAGACACCAAACGAGCCGTAGCCAAACAGTTGGGCATTCCTTTATTTGTGTTGAATCGGCCTCAGCTCGACTATCCAGTGGTTTACCACAGCCAGGAGGAAATACTGGTCCTCTGCCAGGTTTGGTGGTCATCGCGCCCAAACCACCCCTAAGGCAACTTCWKGMAARCRWTTTSCCYANNGGTSGKCMMTGMCMRCYYTMCMKMKGCCAYSRKSGCNNMWTMANSCTNKSATTTKMMWKCGYWRRWARCKCYTWRSYYGWTWCSMYKCNYASYGTTNYKCTCTAAAGSWACTGGCGCAATAGCGTAAAACTCTTCTCCTTCCTCCCCTCCCTCCTCCACACATCCACGCATCCACCCTCTTCCCCTCCTCCTTACTGCCTAAAAAAACGCCAAATCTTCTCCTCCTCCAGGGGTGGTCAAGTCCTGCGGGGAATGCTATCCTTGGCCTTCAATTTGTGCGCTACTATGGGCTATCCCCTAGTGCTGCCGCTAGGAGTGCCTCTGCAAAAGTCGCTGTATACCGCCAAAAATAGGGATTTTTTACGGTCACGATTAATCACCTGTACCAAATTTTGATTTAGCCCCTATATTTAGTTGGTCGTTCCGTTCGCTGAATTTCATGCAAGCGTTTTGCCCAGGTCGTCCATGACAGCTTTCCCTATGCCATCAGGGCCATCACCTTCATTTGAAAGCGCTAGTAGCGCTTTGCCCGATACGCCGCCAGTGTTTGCTCTAAAGGAACTGGTGGCTCGGCTACAGCGTGAGCAGTACAAAATTCAAGATTTACTCAGCTCGCTTGGGTTTGCCCTGCGCAGCCTCAACAACCTGAATCAGTTCCTAGAGCTAATTCCCATGATTGCCAGTCGGGTGACCGATGCCAGTGGGGGTGCTCTAGTGCTGTTTCGCGCCGATGGGCAGGTGCGCCTAGAGCGGCTGCACTGCCAGAGCGAAGACCAGTGTCAGGATGTGCGATCGGCCCTGGAGGCCGCCACTCGCCAGGTGACGGCCAGCTTTCAGGCGGCTCCTGAGAGCAGCATGATGTCGATGGCGCGCAACGCTATGCTGGCCCTCGATCGCCAGGTAAACCGCTACCTGGGCGATGATTTTCAGCTGTTTGGCACCGCCATCATTGTGCAAAATGTGGAGCGGGGACGGCTGTACGTGTTTAGCCGCGACCCCGACTACGCCTGGACGGAGACCCGCCAAAAGCTGGTGCGCTTGGTGGCCGACCAAACCTCGGTGGCGATCGAAAACAACGAGCTAACAGCGGCGGTGCGCAAAAAAGAGCGCCTCGATCGCGAACTCGAAATTGGGGCCGAAATTCAGCTGCAGCTGCTGCCCCGCGAGTGCCCCGCCATTCAGGGGATGGATTTAGCCGCTAAGTGCCGCACCGCCCACAAGGTCGGCGGCGACTACTACGACTTTATCCCCACTACATTTGACCAGCTGCGACAGACTGACTCTCAACAGACGGCGGCGGCTCCCTGGAGCTTTGCCATTGGCGACGTCATGGGTAAAGGCGTGCCTGCGGGGTTAATCATGACCATGATGCGGGGCATGCTGCGTACGGAAGTGCTCAACGGCCATTCGCCGGCCCGCATTCTGCAGGATTTAAACTTTGTCATGCACAGCGACTTAGAAAGTTCTAACCGCTTTGTGACGCTGTTTTACGCCGAGTACAACCCTAAAACTCGCCGCTTAGCCTACGGCAACGCCGCCCACAATCCGCCGCTGCTGTGGCAGGCAGCCACCAACACCATCACCCGGCTCGATACCCCCGGTATGCTGCTGGGGCTGGACATGAATACCCAGTACTGCGAAGCCGAGGTCGAGCTTCAGCCGGGTGACACGGTGGTGTTTTACACCGATGGCTTTACCGAGGCCGCCAACCCCCGCGGCGAACGCTTTGAGGAAGAAAACCTGGAGCGCGCCCTGCAGTGGGCCTGCCGCAACTGCACGTCGGCGGAGGCCATTTTAGACTACACCTTTGACCTGCTCGATCGCTTCATTGGTGGCGATCGCGGTAACGACGACGACATGACTCTGGTAGTCATGCGGGTGAAGCCCGAACTACAGCTCAACCTGTTTGATAACTAGACTATTTGCGCCCCTTAGCCCAATCACTAATGCCGCCTATGGTTGGTAGACAGCGCTAGACTTTAAGTATCTCAGCACGTTTAGGCGCGTCGCTGTGCCTAACTCTAAACTCCAAAATTTGAGGATTTGTTCTGAGACACTGTATCGCGCAGGTCTAGCTATGCCGAAATCTCTCTTTTTGCGGCCTCTGGGTGCTGTTCTGGTGGGTGCTGTACTGGCTTTGGGTTCTGCTGGGGGAGTTTTCACCCCTGCGCCAGCCATCCAGTATTCTGATGGCACCGTTGGATTTTCCTACCCGCTTCGCCTGACCGACAGCTACGCCACTCGTAGTCTGGTTAGTGACGGTAACGTTACCTACTACCTCACCTTTGACTTTCCCGCCGCTGCCGTCGAACCCCTCGATCGGGTCGTGGTCAGCCTGAACGAGGGCTACGACCCCATCTTTCGCTACCGCCTCAACGCTACCGAAGCCTTTGCCAACACCCCAGAGGGGCGCGTGCCGCTGCCTCTCGGAGCGGTCAGCGAAGACCGCGACAACCGGGCACTAACCATTGCCTTTGATCCGCCCGTTCAGCCTGGGGTACCGATCACGCTAGCGCTGCGACCCGTCCGCAATCCGCGCTTTGGCGGGGTATACCTGTTTGGGGCCAATGCTTACCCCGTCGGTGACACCGCAGAACCCACGTTTATGGGCTACGCGCGGCTGAGCTTCTATGAGCGCGATCGCCGCGATCGCTGGCCCTAGGGGTTGACGAGTGGATGAGTGGGCGGGCTGACTATAATTGGTTTAGAACTGCCGATGGCTAAAGCTACCGCCGATCGCTTTTTTGTTGCCCTGCTGCCGCCTCAGCCTTTGCAGGATGAGATTACGGCTATTAAGCAGGAGATTTGGCAGCGGTTTGACAGCAAAGCTGCCCTTAAGTCGCCGCCCCACATCACCCTCCAGCCGCCCTTTTTGTGGCCGCTGCCGGAGGCACCCAGGCTGGAGGACCACCTAAAAGCCTTTGCCCAAACCCAGCCCGCTGTTCCAATTCAACTGCGGGGTTACAGCGCCTTTGCGCCTCGGGTAATTTATATCGACGTAGCCCAGACGGCGCAACTGATGGCGATGCAGCCAGCGATCGCAGCTCATTTAGCAGAAAGCTGCGGCCTTGTAGATCGCGTCGGTAAAGCCCGCCCCTTTACCCCCCACCTCACCGTTGGCTTTCGCGACTTAAGCCCCGCCGCCTTTCGCCAGGCCTGGGCCGAGTTTGAGCAGCGCCCCTTCACGGCTGACTTTGTGGCTCAAGCGCTCGCGCTGCTGCACCACGATGGCAAAGTTTGGCAAGTTTTTGCTGAGTTACCGCTACAGGCCCCAAGCCCTTAACAAGCAAGGAACAGGCCATTGTGTAGAAGTCTGTACAGAATAGAATTCCCTTGACATTGCCTCAAACCGTAGCTTATTATACAGAAGTAATCAGAAATTCGTTCATCTCGCTTTTCCCAGTGGCTAAAGTGAGACGGAAGTAGGGGTTAATAGCCCCCGAAGGAACGCGCCCCAATGTTCTGATCAAACCCTTGATCTTTTGGAGGCGACCCCATGAAACTCACCTATCGCGGTGTTAGCTACGACTACACCCCCCCCACCGTAGAGCCCAACGTAACCGATGAAGTTGGCAAGTTCCGCGGCGTAGATATTCGGTTCCGTACCGTTAAAAAAGCTCCGGTTCAGCAGCCCACCCTAGACCTGGTCTACCGCGGTGTGGTTTACCAAACCGGCACTTCTGAAGTGGCTCCCGTGGTCGAAGCGGCCCCCGTCGAGGCTCCCGCCGCTCCCGCTACTCCCGTCGTGGCCGCTGCCTTCAACACCGAAGACAGAGCCCGTATGAGCATGATGAATCGCCATCGCTCCGTGAAGCAGCGTCAGCAGTCCATGCTGGCCCGTCTGGCTACCGAAGCTGGTCTACCGGAAGATGCCGCAAAATACTGGAATCACATCCAGGGCAAGGTACACCCCAGCTTTTGGGCGACCTACAGCCGTGGCGGTGCCGCTGCTAGCTAAGCGCTAAATCCGCTATCTCCGCTAACCAATGCCTCTGCTAAAAATCTTTAGCAGAGGCATTTTTGTATAGCTGTCGCTAGCAGAGTTAGAACGTGCCAAAGTTTCCAGAGCGATGGTTATACGCCAGTTCGCCACCCGAGTTTTTGTTAATGACGGCTTCCGATATCTTAGATAGCCCAGCGAACTGACGATCGCTACATACAAAAAACTTTTGTATGTGAAACTGTGCACAGGTCTTTGTAAGCAAAAAACTGTTGCCCCAGGGGCTGAGATAAAAAGTTTTCGAACAATAGGTCATCTGTGCTTGAAGGATAATCAAACCCTGAAGTTTAAGCTTTGATTAAGCCAGTATTGGTTTTTTTGAGACGATGGAATTAGTTAATTGAGCCAAACAGCCTTGAATTTGGCCAAGTAAATGGATTTACTCAGTAACTTGCTAACCATTAGGACTGTGCTGCTGGTGTTAACTTTAGATCCTAAAAATTAATGCAGCCCTAACCTTTTTAATCAATAAAGCCTCCAGACTTAATCTCATTTTTGGGCTTTTGTGAGATTATTCCTGTGGCAATCAGGGCAAGAATAATCTGCAAAGAGAGATACTTTGCAGGGGCTTTCTGCGCCTATTTGTCTACTGTCGAAACGAATAATCTAGGAGAGCCCTTAGACCATGGCTTTTGATACAACGCAAGCGTCAGAACAGATTGCTTCCCCATCGGCAGAGCTAACGGGCTTCGCCTCGCTGCCCGCCGATACCTTTGCCGATGGCCCCGCATCCGGTGGAGATGACGGCACTGGCGTACCCATTGTCGGCAATGGCCGCACAGGTCCCTTTGACGGTCAGCCGGTGCAGGGTTTTAGCGGCGTGCAGTTTGCTCCCGGTGGCGATGGCTCAACCTTCTGGTTTTTGTCTGACAATGGGTTTGGCGCTAAGGCTAACAGCGCTGACTACCTGCTGCGGATTTACCAGGTTGAACCAAGCTTTGCTGGCTCTGAGGGCGGCAGCGGCGGTGCCGAGGTGCAGGGCTTTGTGCAGCTTAGCGATCCTAACAACCTGATTCCCTTCAACATCGTGAATGAGGGCACCACAGAGCGTCTGCTGACGGGCGCTGACTTTGACATTGAGTCTTTTGTGCTAGATGCCGATGGCAGCATTTGGGTTGGTGACGAGTTTGGCCCCTATCTCCTACATTTTGATGCGACGGGGACGCTGCTGGAAGCGCCCATTTCCACACCCAACTTCAGGCAAAACAACACCCTCAACGGTCAGGAGCCCCTGGTAATTGGCCACCGGGGCGCGAGCGGTGAGCTGCCTGAGCACACGCTAGAAGCCTACAGCCTGGCGATCGCCCGTGGAGCTGATTTCATCGAGCCCGACCTGGTTGCCACCAAAGACGGCGTGCTGATTGCCCGCCACGAGCCCATGCTGGGCGGCACCACCGACGTGGCCAGTCGCCCAGAGTTTGCCGATCGCCTCACCACTAAAGTGCTCGATGGCGTCGAAGTCACCGACTATTTTGCCTCCGACTTTACCCTGGCGGAAATTAAGACCCTGCGCGCCATCATGCCTCAGGGCTTTCGCACCCAGGCATTTAACAACACATTTCAAATTCCAACCCTAAACGAAATCATTGACCTGGTGCAGCAGGTCGAGGCTGACACTGGCAAGCAGATCGGCATTTACCCCGAGACCAAGCACCCTACCTTCCACGACGACTTGGGGCTATCGCTGGAGGAAAAGCTGGTGGAAACCCTGGTCGGCCAGGGCTTTACCGACCCCAGCCGGATTTTTATTCAGTCGTTTGAAGTCTCGAACCTGAAGGACTTAAACGCTAACCTATTGCCCGCCGCTGGCCTCGACATTCCCCTGGTGCAGCTGCTCGACGCCTTTGACGTAGCACTCGACGGCTCCCTGATTTACGAGGATGTGAATGCTCGCCCCTACGATTTCACGGTCAACGGCGATACCCGCACCTATGGCGATTTGCAAACTCCGGCGGGGCTGGCCGAAATCGCTACCTACGCCGATGGCATTGGCCCCTGGAAGCGAATGATTGTTTCTGTTGCGGGGGTTGATGCTGACGGCGACGGCAACGCTGACGATGTCAATGGCGATGGTGCGGTCAACGATGCCGATAAAACGACCACCGCCCCATCCACGCTGATTCCCGATGCCCATGACGCGGGGCTGTTTGTCCACGCCTACACCTTCCGCAATGAGGGGCGATTCTTGGCCGCTGACTACCAGGGCAACCCCAATAAAGAATATGAGCAGTTCATCAACCTGGGTGTAGATGGCTACTTCACCGACTTCCCTGGCACGGGTGACCTGGTGCGCGATCAGATGACTAGTGACGTTGTCCGCTCTCCCCAAAACCCCGAAGTGCTGGCGACCACAGCGTTTGACACCCTGACTGGCGGTGCTCCCATTGTGATTGGGCACCGGGGGGCATCCGGTGAGCGGCCTGAGCATACCCTAGAGGCCTACAAGCTGGCGATCGCCCAGGGGGCCGACTTTATTGAGCCCGATTTGGTAGTGACGCAGGATGGTGTGCTCATTGCCCGTCACGAGCCGCTGCTGGCGGTCGTTACCCTCGATGCTGACGGCAATATTCAGCGCGATGCCGATGGCAACCCCGTGATCAACAGCACCGACACCAGCACTGACGTGTACCTGCGGCCTGAATTTGCCGATCGCCTCACCGTCAAGAACCTGGATGGTCGCATAGTGGGGGGCTGGTACGCCGAAGACTTTACCCTGGCGGAGGTCAAGCAGCTCAACGCCATCGAGCGGATTCCGGCCATCCGAGGTACTGCGTTTAACAACGATGGGCTGAAGGTGCCCACCCTGGCCGAGGTGATCGACCTGGTGCAGCAGGTTGAGGCCGAAACCGGACGCAAAATCGGCATCTATCCCGAGACCAAGCACCCCACTTTCTTCGAGCAGCAGGGTTTTAACACCAGCGAAATTTTGGTCGAGACCCTGGTGGCCGAAGGCTTTACCGACCCCAGCCGGGTTTATATTCAATCCTTTGAGGTGGCAAACCTGAAGGCGCTGAGCGACACCCTCATGCCCGCCGCTGGTATTGACATTCCTCTGGTGCAGCTGTTTGGCGGCGGCGGCCAGCCCTACGACTTTGTGGTGGCGGGCGACGCGCGCACCTACACCGATCTCTCAACTCCGGAGGGTCTGGCGGAGATCGCCACCTACGCTGAGGGTATTGGCCCCAACAAGCAGCGCATTGTGCCTCTGACTACGGTGGATGCCGACGGTAATGGTCAGCCCGATGATCTAAATGGGGATGGGGCAATTAGCGACGGCGATCGCGTCACCGGCACTCCCACTAACCTAATTCAAGACGCCCACGCTGCCGGGTTGCTGGTTCACCTCTATACCCTGCGCAACGAGAGCTTCTTCCTGCCCGACAGCTATGGGGGAAATCCCATCAATGAATACAAGCAGTTCATCGAGCTAGGGGTAGACGGCTTCTTTACCGACTTCCCCGGCACCGGGTTCACCGCCCGCAGCACCTTCATCGAAGAGCCTGCGGTGGCAAATCTGGGCGGCTCTCGCGGGTTCGAGGGTATGGCCTTTAGCCCCGATCGCGCGACCCTTTATCCCATGCTTGAAGGCACCGTGGTTGGCGACCCCGCTGGCTCGCTGCGCATCTATGAGTTTGATGTGGCTAGTCGTGCCTACGAGGGGCTGGTTGGCCTGTACCAAATGGAGTCGGTTGCCAATGCGATCGGCGATTTTACCCCCATCAACGACAGCGAGTTCCTCGTCATTGAGCGCGATAACAACCAGGGCGAAGCGGCTGAGTTCAAGAAGATCTTTAAAGTCGATCTGTCTCAGATCGACAGCGAGGGCTTTGTAGCCAAGACAGAAGTGGTCAATTTGCTGAACATCAATGACCCCAACGATCTAAATAGCGATGGCTCGACCAGCTTCGATTTTCCCTTTGTCACCATTGAGGACGTGCTGGTACTCGATGCCAACACCCTACTGGTCGCCAACGACAACAACTATCCCTTCTCCGTCGGGCGGGGACCTGATATCGACAACAACGAAATCATCAAAATTCAGCTCGACCAGCCTCTCAACCTTGATGCTCGTTTGGGCGTCGCCGGGTTGTCTGGAGGCGCTACGGAGCTTGTTGATTTGACCGGTTTTGATGGTGCTGTTGCTGTGGATGTAACCTTGAGCCGCGAAGCCCGCTTTGATAACGTGCTGAGGTTTTACGAAACCGATGCCCAGGGGCGAGTAGATGGCCTCATGGCCGGAGATACAGGCTACGAGGCCGCCGTGGCCGCCAACCTGCTCGATACCGAGCTGTTTGTCAACAACCTGGTAACCACTGATATCAACGTCACCCTGCCCGGCGGCACTTACTATGCCCCTGTGCTGCTGGTGGATAGTGATGTCAATAACCTGGCGACCATCGGTGAGTCTCGCGTTCAGCGCAACGGCAACGTTTGGAGCTTTGAGGACTCGTTTGACAACGACTTCAACGATCTGGTCGTTACCATCAACTCGGCGGAGGCCGCTGCCTAAGCAACCCTAGGGGCGGTCATCCATTCACGGCTGATGGTTCAAGAATCAACCGTTATAGCCCCTAGCCTACCCTAGGCTGTTTTTTGGGGCAGCCGTGGCAACGCTGATGCAAGCCTGATGGCATCAGCGGTGCTGACGCGCCCTAGGTCAAACCCAAATCTCACCCCACTGACCCACATGGGTCAGTGGGGTGAGAACGATCGCCTGGTTAAGAATTTTCGTAAATGGTTAAACCAATAGGGTCAGTACTTTAACCCGATATCAGCTCATCTTTAAAGTTCCTGTGAGAAATTATCAAGCGGCGGTCAAGCAGTAAACGTCTCTCGACTCTTAAATCCTAAACATCCTGAGCCGCTCTAACGCAATTTGGGGAGGCACTCAGCGCTAACTCGGTTTTGGCCCTGAGGTACTAGGCCAAATCAAAGCCATCAGTCACGCCGTTCGACCTGGGTGACGCGATTTGCTGCGCCTTTTCACAATTTGCTGTAGCTGGGGTGAGCCCAGTCGAGGCGAACTGTTGACTGCCTACAGCGTGCACGGTTTCAAAGACACAATCTGTAGGGAAGCATACCAATGGCGAACAACCACGTTATCTTCATTCATCCTGACGGAGCTAGCCCGTCTCACTATGCCCTGGCTCGCTTTGTTGAGAAAGGGCCAGACGGGCGCTTGAATTGGGATAACCTTGACCAGGCTGCGGTTTACCTGGGCCATATGGAAGATACCCTGGGCGGTACTTCCAACGGTGGTGCGGTAACTCACGCCACGGGAGCCAAAGTTTACGCCGAATCCTTTGGTTTAGAGCAGGATGGCTCTGAGATTACGCCGCTGTCGGGTAATACGGGTAAAACCATTGTCGAAGAGGCGATCGACGCGGGCAAAGTCACCGCACTGGTGCAGTCCGGGGCGATCTTCGAACCGGGTACGGCAGCTTTTGTGGCCGAAACCGGTGACCTCGAAGTCGATGGCAGAACGGTAGTGCCTCGAAGCCAAACCGCTGATATTGCCAAGCAGGTGATTGAGTCTGGGGTGGACTTCATTCTGGCCGGGGGCGAAGTTACGCTGCTGCCCGTGGGTACCGATGGCTTCCACGGCACCGCTGAAGAATACGATGCGATCGCTAGCGACCCCGTCCGTCGCCCTACCGAGAACCTGATTGAGCTAGCTGAGTCACTGGGTTACACCGTGGTTTACACCCGCGATGAGCTGTATGCCCTGCTTGAGCAGTCGGCCCTGCCCCAAAAGGTGCTGGGGGTTTTTGCGCCCGTTCACACCTTTAACGATCGCCCCGAAGAGGTGCTGGCCGAGGGCGGCCTACCCCTCTATCTTGAGACGGCACCCACCATTGCTGAAATGCTGGAGGTCACCCAGCAGCTGATGGAAGCTCACCCCAACTTCGAAAACGGCTCGATCGCGATCGTTGAAGAAGAGGGGACCGACAACTTTGGCAACAACAACAACGCTGCGGGTGTGCTGGAGGGGGTTATTCGAGCTGACGCTGCGATCGGCGTAGCCCAAAACTTCCTCAGCCGCTACGAAAACACTCTGATTATCACCGCCGCCGACAGCGATGCGGGTGGTCTACAGGTGCTCGACCCCGTCGGTGCCGGGGAACCCGTGGGCACCGTCAACAACAACCCTACCCTCGAAGCCCGTCCGGTTCCTTTGGATGGCGTGGACGGCCTAGGCACCCTGCCCTTTGTGTCGGCCCCCGATGCTAACGGCGATGAATTCCCCTTCGCGGTGGGCTGGGCCGGTACCCCTGACTTCCCCGGCAGCATTGTCTCTAAGGCCGCGGGCCTCAACGCCGATAAGCTGCCCCCCACCGTCGACAACACCGGCATCTACGAGCTGATGTACGAGACCCTGTTCGATGTCGAACTGGAGTCTCGCATTCCTGACCAAACCAGAGTGGCACCCGCCCCCACCGCTGAGACCGGCAATGTCATCTTCATTCACCCCGATGGCACCAGCCCCTCTCACTACATGGCGCTGCGCAACATTGACCTCGGCCCCGACGGTCGCCTCAACTGGGACAGAATGTCCAACGCTGGGGTATACCTGGGCCACATGGAGAACCAGCTCACCGGCACCTCTAACGCCGGAGCCGTCACCCACGCCAACGGGGTCAAGGTCTTCAACGAGTCCTTTGGTTTGGAAGAAGACAACTCCGTTGTGGTGCCGGCCTCTGGCAACGTGGGCAAAACCATTCTCGAAGAGGCGATCGAGGCGGGCAAAGCCACCGCGCTAATTCAGTCAGGCCAGATGGCCGAGCCGGGTACCGCCGCCTTTGCCGCCGCCACCACCAACCGCGATGGCGACAACATCCGCGCCCGCGACAAGTACGCCGAAATCATCGAGCAAACCATTCGCTCTGGCACCAACGTCATTCTGGGCGGTGGTGAGCTATACATGCTGCCCATCGGTGAGACCGGGTTCCACGTAGACGCAGAGATGAGCGCAGCCGAAACGCGCCCCGAGCGTCGCCCCACCACGAACCTGATTGAACTGGCAGAATCGCTGGGCTACACCGTGGTCTACACCGAAGACCAGATGAACGCAGTCGTCAACGGCGACAACCCGCCCGAAAAGCTGCTGGGTGTCTTTGCCGCCGATGCCACCTTCAACGCTACCACCGAAGAAGATCTGGGGTTAAACACCGCTGATCCCCAGCCCCTCTACGTGGCAACTGCCCCCACTGTGGCCGAAATGCTGGAGGCCACCCTCAAGCTGGTGTCTGCAGATCCCGACGGGTTCTTTGTGGTGCTGGAGGAAGAGGGCACCGACAACTTTGGCAACAGCAACAATGCCGCAGGCACGATCGAAGGCGTGCGGCGGGCCGATGCGGCCATTGGTGTCGCCCTAGACTACGTCGATAACGTTGACCCCAACACCCTAGTGGTCACCGCGGCCGATAGCGATGCTGGCGGTCTACAGGTGTTTCAGTTTGCTCCCTACACCCGCCCCTCGGGGAACGAGATCTCTGAACCTGCCCTGGGGAATGAGGAACCATCGGTACCCTTTATCTACGCCAACCCCACCACTGAGGCGGGCACCCCCGTCTTTTTAGATGGTGCCACCGGCAGCACCGGCAGTCCTGAGTTTCCCTGGGAATCTTTTGCCGCTGTGGACAGCATTGATGGCCCCATGGGCAACTTTGGGGTGGCCTGGGTAGGTACCCCCGACTTCCCCGGCAGCATTGTGTCTAAGGCCTACGGTCTCAATGCTGACCTGCTGCCCTCTACCCTAGACAACACCTTCATCTACGAGATGATGTATCGCACCCTATTTGGGGATGAGGCGTTTGCCGCGCCTACGGCCGAACTGGTTGACCTGACGGGCATCGACAGCGATGTCGTTGTTGATATCACCGTGACCCGCGAAGCGACCTTTGACAACGTGCTGAGGTTCTACGCAACCGACGCCCAAGGGCGAGTGGATGGCCTGGTGGCCGGGGATGCTGGATACGAGGCCGCCGTTGCCGCCAACCTGCTCGACGCTGAGCTGTTTGCCAACGACTTGGTGACAACCGATGTCACCCTCACCCTGCCCGGTGGCACCTACTACGCCCCTGTGCTGCTGGTGGATGGTGACATCAACAACCTGGCGACTATCGGTGAGTCTCGCATTCAGCGCGACGGCAACGTGTGGCGCTTCGAAGACCTGTCTGACAACGACTTCAACGACCTGGTCATTACGATCAACTCGGCTGAGCCTGTTGCGGCGTAGGGGAGCTTGACCACCTAAAGTTCACCCCTTGGCCCCTGCGCTGAACTCAGCGCAGGGGCTTTTGCTGTGGTTACTGGCTTTAGCAGAACCTAGGTCACTACCAGTTGGGGCCGCGGGTGCTGGCCCTGGTACACGTAGAACCGGACCGGACCGGGGGGGTGGAGCTGTGGGGACAGCACGCCCTAGGGACAGTACAAGGTGTCACGGGTGTTGCGCCCTGTGACCGGATTGGTGCCCTGGGCGACGGTGCAGAGCATTTTGTTCACCTTAGGGTCGAGCAGCACATCGGTAAAGTCGGCCCCGTCGATGGTCGCTTCGCGAAAGTCGGTGCCAAAGGCATAGGCCCCTTCCAGAATGGCGTTGGTGAGGTTGGCCTGAAAAAAGCGGGCACCGTCGAGGGTGGCTCCGGTCATATCGGCCCCTTCCATGTTGGCACGGGCCAGGGTGGTGTCAAACAGGCGCACGCCGCGCAGGTTGGCGTGGCTCATATCGGCGTCGGCCATATCGGCGCGGGTATAGTTATTGTCACGCAGGTCCTGGTTCGACCAGTCGGTTTTTCTCAAGTTTTGGCGATCGTAGTTGGTGGCTGCAGCCGGGCTGACCCAGCCAATGCATAGGGTCAACACCATCAGCGTGGCTACAATTATCCGACACAGACGGGTTTGACTAACCATGGCTGCCAATGTATTCAAACTAGAGCTACATCGTTAATTTTACAGGTTGACCTGGGCCAATACCAATCCCTCCGCCTGTAGGGGGCCGTGCGCCCCAGCGGCAACCTTCTGGAATGGGGGCGGCTCCTCTGTAGTTATGGGTAGTTATTGGTGATGGAGAGTCGCCTGCTGCCTAGCGGCGGTGACTTGGGTTAGGTATACCCCACCATTCATTTGTCCCCGGAGCACAGCGCTATGGCCACCGACTACGTTTTGTTTGTTCACGGCGTTAAAAGCCGCCAGCCCGAAGTGTTCGACCGCACTACTCAGCAGCTGCTCCAGAGCGTGCAGCGAACCATGGGTAGCAACGGGCGCACCCTGAAGCCCGTCCCGGTGTTTTGGGGAGATTTAAACGTGCAGCCCCAGGCCACGCTGCGCCAGGGGCTAGAGGCCTCCCCCCAGTGGAAAAACCTCTGGCTGACCGACTTTAGGGTGAAAGAAGTGATTGAGTTTGCCGGCGATGCCGCCCTGTACCTGAGCCGCCACGTGGGTGCTCAGGTAGTGCAGCGGTTTCACCAGCGGGCGCTGCCGGTGTTGCAGGGGGCTCAACCGGGCGATCGCCTCCACCTGGTCACCCACAGCCTGGGCAGCGTGATTCTCTTTGACCTGCTGTTTGCCGCCCGCTGGGATGACCCCAGCCTGGACAAAGACGCCAGCACTCGCCAGACGCGGTCAATGGTGACCCAGCTGCGCAATGCTCTGTTTGGTCTGGGGCAACAGCCTGGCCAGGGGCTGCCCGTCGCCAGCGTGCACACCCTGGGGTCACCCATTGCTCTGTTTAGCCTGCTGTCGGTAACGGGTGATAGCACCCACGACTTGACCAAGGAGCTGCGATCGCTGCTGCAAACCTCCTACTACCAGCGGGGCAAGAAAGCTCTGCCCTGGTACAACTACCTGCACCCCGGCGACCCCATTGCCTACCCCCTGCAGGGGCTGATGCCCCGGCTGATGGGCAACGCCCAGCTCTACGTGCACCTGCGAGATGTGGTGACTGAGCACCGAGGGCTGCCGATTACCTGGGGGCGGCTGCCGCTGCTGTGGGGCGGCGATGCCCACAGCGGCTACTGGACCAGCAGCATCGTAGTTAAAACCCTGGCGGACGCGCTGCGGTAGCTGAATTGACCGACAGGGAGTGAACCTGGAGCAGAGGAGGGCTTTAAACGCAAAATGGGAACTACTCTAGGCCGAAAACAGCCGACTGAAATCGTTGTTCTGGGGCAGTTTGAGCCGAAACACCTCGGTCAAAACGGTTTTTAATTCCTCTACGGAAGTCAGCTGGCGTTTTTCGGTTGTTCCAGCCAAAAAATGGGTGGCCAGTTCGGTATTTCGCAGGCCGTAGCGGCGATCGCGCTCAACTCGGGCCGCGATCAGGTTGTTGACAAAGATCGAGTTGGGATAGGTGGAGACGTGCCAGTTGCTCACCTCGTAGTCGCAGGGGTGCTGCGGTTGTAAATCAAACTGATACAGCGGTTTCCAAGCTTCGGCAATCTGCGCCTGGAGCGTAAAACGTTCCCCGTCCTGAAGGAGCCGAAAGCGCTCGTGGGGGGTCTCCTGCACCAGGTCTGGCACGAGCCGCAGCGGGGCCGTCAGGGTTAGCCCGCCAAACCCCACATCGGTAAGGTAAGCCTGCCCGTCAATGTTTACCAGCAACACCATGTGGCTGCGGGGGGTAATAGTATCGGGGGGCAAATTCCACAGCACCCGAGCCCCCAGCCCCGTAACTTGAAACCCCAGGGTCGTGAGCACCGATCGCAGCAGCCCGTTTTGCTCAAAGCAGTAGCCGCCGCGTCCACCATAGATGAGCTTTTGCTCTAAAGTCGGCAAATCTAGCTCCACCGGCTGGCTCAAAAATGAGCTGAGATTTTCGAAGGCGATCGCCTGGGGGTGGCGCTGGTGAATGCCTTGCAGCGTAGCCAGGGTAGGGGCATGGGAACCCTCGTAGCCAATGCGTTGAAAGTAGGCCTCCAGGTCAGCGGCAGCAAGGGGGGGAGCTAAGGACATTGACGATTCCTACAGCGTAGCTTTCTAGTCTAAATCGCTCTGAGGCAGTTGGTGGGTTGTTAAGGTCAGGGGCTACATTACAGCCTCAAACGGCTTAGGCCACGCACTGATCTTGGGAACAGCGTTGTTAAAATTCTATTGCTCAAATTCGTAGACGCAACATGGCTGGAATCGTTTATAGACCGTCGCAGCCGGGAGACGAACACCAGATTGCCGGGTGCATGTGGGCTTCTGCGGATCTCTGGGAGCTTACCGATGGCACGCCAGAAAGTGTCGCTGAATGGCTAAAGCTGTGTCATCCAGACGAGTTAAGGGACAGGATTTTGAGCCCCGAGAAGACGCTGGTTGCCCTATGGAATGAGGTGGTCATTGGTTTTATCGCCTTTAAGCGCGGCAACCACTTGTCCCTGTTGTTTGTGCGACGAGAATTTTCTGGGCGAGGAATTGGTCGGGAGCTCTTCAGCCAGTGTGCTCACGGTTTAGAAACCGTCACGGTGAACGCTGCTGAGGCCGCAGTGGGCTTTTATCAAAAAGTAGGGTTTCAGCAAAGCGGCGATCGCTTCTTCAAATTTGGCATCTGGGGAACACCTATGACGTGGGTTAAGCCTAGGGCTAACTAAACTACGCCCAAACCGAGTACCGCCATTGCGCCGCGCCCGGTTTCAGTGTTGAATCGTTCTGTTAGCGTCCTTTTATAATGGGCATTTTGCGCGCCCCTGCCATGAGCGTCGTTCTCTACAACACCCTGAGCCGCCAAAAAGAACCCCTCGAAACCCTAGAGCCAGGACGGGTGAAGATGTACTGCTGCGGCGTCACGGTGTACGACTACTCGCACCTAGGCCATGCCCGCTGCTACGTGGCCTGGGATACGGTGCGGCGCTACCTGCTGTGGCGGGGCTATGCCGTCCACTACGTGCAAAATTTCACCGATATCGACGACAAAATTCTCAACCGGGCCAAGACTGAGAACTCCACCATGCAGACCGTGGCGGAGCGCTACACCCAGGCCTACCTAGAGGACATCGCCAGACTAAACGTGATGGAGGCCGACGAGTACACCTACGCCACCCAAACCCTAGACGGCATTCAGCGGCTAATTGGTGAGCTAGAGCAAAAGGGCTACGCCTACCCCGCTGCTGGCGACGTGTACTATTCTGTGCGCAAGTTTGAGGGCTACGGCAAGCTCTCGGGCCGCAAGCTCGACGACATGCAAGCCGGGGCCAGCGGCCGAGTGGCGGCGGAAGAGGCCATTAAGCAAGACCCCTTCGACTTTGCTCTGTGGAAGGGCGCTAAGGAAGGCGAGCCCTTCTGGGAGTCGCCCTGGGGGCCGGGCCGACCGGGTTGGCACATCGAGTGCTCGGCCATGATCCGCGATCGCCTCGGCGACACCATTGACATCCACGTCGGCGGCAGCGACCTGGTGTTTCCTCACCACGAAAACGAAATCGCCCAGTCAGAGGCCGCTACCGGACACCCCCTCTCCCGCTACTGGATGCACAACGGCATGGTGAATGTAGGCGGCGAGAAGATGTCGAAATCCCTTGGCAACTTCACCACCATCCGCGATCTGCTGGATGGTCCTAACGGGCCTGACCCGATGGCGGTGCGGCTGTTTTTACTCCAGGGCAATTACCGCAAGCCGGTCGATTTTACCGATGAATCCATTGCTGCCGCCCAGACTAGCTGGGGCACGCTCAAGGACGGTCTGCTGTTTGGCTACCAGTACGGGGCCAAACTGGGCTGGGCCGATGTTGAGGATTCAGCTTTTGGGGATCCTTCTGCCATGCGGATCGATCGCGACAGTGCCCCTGTCCAGGCCTTCCAAACCGCTATGGATGACGACTTCAACACCGCTGGGGGGTTAGCCGTACTGTTTGACCTGGCCAAAGACCTGCGCCGAGCGGGCAACGTCATCACCCACACGGGCGAGGCCGACACCGGCAGCGCCACTCTGCGCCAGCGATGGCAAACCCTGGTGTGCCTGGCCCAGGTGCTAGGGCTAGAAGCCCAGCCCGACGTAGAATCGGCCAGCGAGGGGGGACTGTCGGATGCGGAGGTTGAAGACCTGCTGACCCAGCGGCGCGAGGCCAGGGCGGCGAAGAACTTTGCAGAGGGCGATCGCATCCGCGACGTGCTCCAAAATGCAGGCATTACCTTAATCGATAAGCCCGGCGGCGTTACCGAGTGGCACCGTTAATGCCGCCCCTCTAGGATGGAACAAAGACGTCCTTAGTCTTAACTTGCCAGTCCAAACGCTAACATTGGTCTTGCCCATGCTGCCAACCATTACTCCCGACATTCTTGATCTGCCTGCTGGCACGCGGGTAGAGTTTCCGGCGACCTTTGCTGAGTACGAGGCCCTGCTAGATCGATTGGGCGATCGCGCTGCTGTACGCCTACGGTTTCGGGACAATCACATTCTGCTTATGGCCCCTCTCCCCGAACACGGCAACCAAGCCGATAGCCTGTCAGATTTAGTCAAAGTGCTGCTGCGCAAGACGGGCCAAGACTGGCAAGGGTATGGGGTGATGACCCTGCGCAAAAGCGGCGTACCCGGAGTCGAACCCGACGCCTGCTTTTACATTGAAAACTGGCAGGCGGTGCTGGGCAAACCCCGGTTAGATTTAGACATCGACCCGCCACCGGATCTGGCCCTGGAAACCGATCTAACGTCAATCACTCGCATCGAAGACTACGTGCCCTTTGCAGTGCCCGAAGTATGGATTTACAAAGCAGGACGGCTAACCATCTATAGCTTTGTCGCAGGCCGCTACCTGGAGCAGGAGGGGAGCCAGATCTTTCCTGATATTCCTGTGGGCGACCTGTTGCCAAGGTATGTCAAACGAGCCTGGACGATAGGCTCAAGCCGTGCCCTGCAGGAGTTTGAGCAAGCTTTGCCATAGCGCCAGACCCCAGGGTTCTTTTGAGGATAGCCGATGAACCCTGTCAATCTCAAAGGAGAACCTTGGGGTCTACGACTAAGGCAGCCACTGTCGCCTCAGGGCCACAAAGACGTCGCGGTGCTGGCGAAAAAGGGTGTAGCCGTAGACAGCGACGATCGCAAGCAGGCAGAGGTGAGCGATCGCGCTGTAGGTACCGATGATGTCCCCTGGCGTCCAACCGTGGACGTTGATCAGCTGATTCATGTCGCCGTGGTCGGCCTCACCCCACAGGCTACCAAAGGGAATCGAGGCTTTGCCCCTCGGCACCTGTTGCCACAGCCACACCTGGCCCCAAAAGCAAAAGGCCGCCCCCAGCACCACCGGAAAACGGTAGAAATCCCATCGAAAATACTGCGGTAGAGGGAAGTAGAAACCGACGATGAGTAGGGCCGACAGGTAGATTTCGCCGCCCACGCCCCCAAAAGAAAGCAGCATGTCAAAGGCATCGGCGGAGATCAGCCAGGTCATAAAAAACTGCACGATCGCCAGCACAACCGCCAAGACAACCGGCCAGCGCTTTTCTTCTCGTCGCCCGGCCTGGTAGAGCAGCACGAGCAGCAGCAGAATGCCGCAGTAGACAAACAGCGATCGCCTCGGGTCTACGCTCGTCCAGCCAATCGGTAGTGGAATGGCGCGTCGCCCCGCTAGCCAGGCTACGGTAGCGTGACCAAACTCATGGATCCAAATCTTGATTCCCCACAGCAAAATATTGACGATGGGTATGGCATTCATCAACATGCCCAGCAGCAGCAGTACTGGAAAAATCAGGCCGTTGCTGTAGCGGTTGTCAAAGTCCAGAATGTCGGTATCGTCTGGAATATAGGGTTGAGCGGGTCGGGGTTGGCCAGCTGCTATCGATCGCTGAGCCAAACCAACCCTTGAGACGGCAGCTGGCTCCTGCGCCGCCAGACCAGGGGCTGCTTCAACACTCGCCTGCTGTTCTAAATGGGTTTTGAGGGTGGTGAAGGCCCACTTGAGCGGCTCTAGGGCGGCGCGACCACCCTGGCGCAGCAGCGCTGCCCGGCGCTTAAAGTACGCTGCTTCTACCTGGGAGAGAGATGCGCCCACCTCTAGCCCCAGCTCCTGGTAAGCGCGGGCGATCGCTGCTGGCGGTACGTCATCTGGCGGTACGTTACCCAAGACCAGGGGCTCAAATACCGGAGGCTGCGACTCCGCATCGCATGGCGGCTGGCTGAAGTCTGACTCCGCCAAAACGTCGCCAGAGTCGTCTAGCGGTGCCGAAAGCAGGGCAACTTCCTCCGTCCACACCGGCTGCGCCCCCTGCGTTTGTTCGCCATAGACCTGCAAAATGCCAATGGCAGAGACCTGCAGCTTTTCTAGGGCGCGGCGGGCGTAGGCAACAGTTGCCGCCTGAGGCGGTGCCGGGTCGCCTGTGAACCAGAGCTGAAGGCAGTAGCTCTGGCGATCGCCCCGCACGGTAATGCCCTTGGGTTTCAAGGCGCTGGTAAGCAGGGCCGCGATCGCCGCCGCATCGCCATCCTGAGCCTGCTCCAGTAACGAAGGTGACATGATCAGCATCCTGGGCGTAACCTGCTCACCCAGGGTACCCAGACCAGACCCCAATGGTCGAGCGCTCGTCAGAGTGAACGGGTGACAATGAATTAGACGAAGTTCAAGAATTTGCGATCGCGGCTTCAGGGGCGGCTTCTTTGCCATTGGCGTCGATATCCAGTGGCCCATCAGCGATCGCCTGACTGGTGCGAATCGCCCGCTCCAGCAGCAGGTTCAGCGCGGTGCGCACGGCAATAATAATCACCAACCGGGCAATGTCTTCCCACTGGCTCGACAGCATGGTTTTTAGAATGCTGGCCCCGACTAGAAAACTCAGCCCCAACGAGAAGGAGTAGCCCATCGCCAGGCGGCTGCGCTGAAAGGCTGCGGTGGTTTGGGGTTTAAAGAGTGAAGAACGCAAGAAAATCAGCAGACCGCGAATAACGCCTACTGAAATTACAAAAATTGCCAACAGTTGGCAGGTGCTAATTAAAATTGCGCTTAAGGCCCGCACCAGGTCGGCCAGATGGGTGCTCAGTAGTTGAATATCCATAGCGCTAATTTTAAGGGCAATCTTTTCGGGAATTTACACCAGCGCCGAGCAATGCCCTGCTGGGGCCAGGATAAAATTGGTCTAGATCTATGAGCCTAATTTATCCACGCTTAGAAGGATTCCGGTTGAGTACAACTACTTTCCCCGGCGGCCTGGTGATCGCAGGCGAGCGCAGCGGCGTGGGCAAAACCACCGTCACCCTGGCCCTGCTAGCCGCCCTGGCGCAAAACTCCTCTCGCGTGCAGTCGTTTAAGGTGGGGCCAGACTACATCGACCCCATGTTTCACCGCCAGGCCACGGGGCGGCCCTGCTACAATCTCGACCCCATTCTCACCTCAGAAACCTATGTGCAGCAGTGCTTTGCCCACCGCTGTCAGAATGCTGAGTTCGCCCTGGTAGAGGGCGTCATGGGCCTGTTTGACGGTGCTTCGGGGCTTTCAGATGTGGCCAGCACTGCCCACGTTGCCCGCCTGCTCAACCTGCCCGTGCTGCTAGTGGTAGATTGTGGGCGACTGTCGCGATCGGTGCTGGCTATCATTCACGGCTACCGCACGCTAGATCCTTGTGTGCGACTGGCGGGGGTAGTGCTCAACCGGGTGGGCAGCGATCGCCACCTCGACCTGCTCAAAGAGGCGCTATCGAGTATTGACATCCCAATCCTGGGGGTACTGCGGCGGCAGGATGCGATCGCTCTCCCCGATCGCCACCTCGGCCTCGTTCCCACCGCCGAACTCCCCCAGCTCCCCAAAGTTCTGGATCGTCTCGCCACAATCGGCCACACCAGCTTCAACTGGGATGCTCTCATTCCCCTACTTACTGCTAACGCCACCCTCCAACCCCCCAACCCTTCCTACCCWYTYYCAMKCNMSMASMCKSCMWMCSWCMYMCTNMKMYSWCTCSTKSRCNCSSARAKSYSYRYAWTNMGANWSGCCCAGGATGCCGCGTTCAGCTTCTACTACCCCGACAACCTGGACATTCTCACGGCCCTGGGAGCCGACCTAATTCCGTGGAGCCCGCTTCGGGATGCCTGCCCGCCCGCCGATATCGATGGCATGTACTTCGGCGGTGGGTTCCCTGAAATGTTTGCAGCCGAACTGGCGGTCCAAGCAACCCTGCGAACCAGGCTAAAAATGCTCTTGCAGGAAGGACTACCGGCCTATGCTGAATGCGGCGGACTGATGTACTTGGCCACTACTTTGATCGACCTGGATGCCCAACTCTGGCCTATGGTGGGGCTGTTGCCGACCACCGTGCGCATGGAACCCCGGTTAACGCTGGGCTATCGTCAGGCAGCGGTTCAGCAGCCCAGCTTTCTACTGGCGCGGGGGCAAACGGTGTGGGGGCACGAGTTTCATCGCTCTCAACCTGCCACGGGGCCTGAGCATCCCGTTTATCAGCTCAAGCGCTACGGGGCTGAGCAGCCCCACGCCGCCGAAGGCTGGAGTTTGCACCAGGTACAGGCGTCGTACCTGCACCTGCACTGGGGCGGCTGCCCTGAGGTGGCCCAGGCTCTAGTAGCCGCCTGCATCCGCTACCGCCAGCGGGCTGTTGCCCAATAAAAAATTAGCCTCTTTCCCGCCCTGGGAAAGAGGCCGCTGGTTCGCATTTACCGATCGCCGCTCAGCGATCGCCATTGACTGTGCTCTAGCTGAAGACCTACAGATAGGCCCGGCTCAGCATGGCAGAAGCTTGAATGTGGCGCTGGGCTGTCCAGCGATCGCCGCTAACAGACTTGGTCGTTTGCGTACCGGGCATGTAGCCGCCGCTCAGGGCACGGCTCATCTGCACAAGCTGTTCGGAGTTCCAGGTGTTATTGGCTTGGTTTTTCATGATGCCTCCTTTTGAATACACATGCATAGTAACAAAACTGTATTTTCAAATACCAAACACAGCATTTATGCACAGCATGAGCAGGTCTAATAAATAGTCCTTCTTCAGGATGAGGCGGTCAATAGGTATTGACTCGATCGCGTCAACTCTTAGATCAAACAGCCCTCTTGGCCCTGGAGAAAGCGTCTGGATCGTTGCAGCCCGGCTTTCGCTTAGTTAGCCAGTAGAGCCGGCCTAATCGCCAAAGCCAGAAATCACGGTTTTGGCCGCTTCGATCGCCTCAGAGAGTAGGGTGGCGTGCTCGGTAAGAGCCGCACTACCTGCGGCCGGGTCGGCGGAGTCGAGGGTAGCGGTATCTCTTGAAAGCAGCGCGATCGCCCCTGAAACGTCTTCAAACGCCTTTTGCAGCTCATCAAATTTGGTGCCCAGCTGGGTATCAATGGCCTCTTTGAGCTGGGCAGGGGCGGCCTCCAGGGTGGACTTAAAGGTAGTCGTATCGGCAATCAGGGTGTCAAACGATGTGGAGGCCGTATCTAGCGCCGCTTTTGAGCTTTCAATTTTGGGATCGAGGGTGGTTGTGCCGACCGAGGTGGGGGCTGCAGCAGCTTTGCTGAGCTGCTTGGTCAAGTCTTTGGTAACTGACTTTAGCGGCTTGACTGCTTCAGAAAACGAGTCGTCTAGGGCATCTGAATAGTCGTCTAATACCGACTCCACAAACTCCTGGGCGGCTTCGGTCATTTTGAGATTCATGGTTTCGCTCAACGTGCCCTTGGGTGTCGCCAGGGCTTGAGACATTGTGCCAGGACCGCCCAAGAATACTAACGTTACAACCAAAACCCCAGCCGCCACAGCTTTAAATCCTCGGCTAGTGAGTTGATGCAGAAAAGTCAGCATGAAACTATTCCTAAATTCTAAAGAACCACGAAACTGAATGGCCTATTGCGTAACCCACTGAATCGCTCATTGAGTGGGCAAAGGCACTTGTTTGAACCGTAAAGTGACTGAAACGACCTCAAAGCAGTACGTCAATGTCGCCAATGGACCATTGACTCGGCTAATTGTCGCAGCCGTAACACAAAATTTGCCGGAGGGTAATGCCGCCTCCTCTTGTTAAGGAAGCGCGAGCGCTATCACTGTATACAATCCAGAAGCACTGTACACAATTGCCCCACCTTTTTCAATCGCTGCTGCAGAAATGAAAGACTCTCTAAAGGGTTTTGCGCCCCTCTGTTCGTAGGTTATCAACGGCGGCAGTGGCCTTAAAGCTTTTCAGGACAACCTTTTTGGTTCGCCACTCAAAGCTTAAAAAAGTTGAGCGATTGGCGCTTAGGGTATTGTTGCTCCTACCCTACAGAGCCGTGTTGTGATGCGATTAAGCTGACCACCAGGCCCTGATGCTTACGATCAACAAACTCCGTTTGAGGGAGATGGTGGCGATCGCGATCGCCTCTAAACACCAGAGTTCAACAGCAAAGTTGAATCTGCAAAAATATCGTCATTTCCTAACATTTAGTAGTCGAGGTGGAGCTTAGCTCTACCCTTCGCCCCGACAAGTCCCCTCTACCCCTGGAGCAACCTTGGGCTAAAAGCCCTGTGTCACACCCTGATTAGTGCTATGGTTAGAGCTATGTATTTTGTTGAAATCTAGGAGTCTCACTGTGGTTGAGCCGTTACTGAGTGGCATTGTTCTAGGGTTTATTCCTGTTACTCTGGCTGGCCTTTTTGTCGCCGCTTACATGCAGTACCGCCGGGGCAACGAACTGGGTCTGTAGGCCAGTTAGCCTAGAGCTCTGTAGGCCAGTTAGCCTAGGGCTCTGTAGCCAATTAGCCTAGGGCTAAATAAGCACTTCCTACCGCCGCCTCAACTGAGGCGGCGTTTTTAATGGGCACCGGCATCAGCCCTGCTCTCAGCTGTCGCCAGGTTTCATTCGCGGCCCCGCCTCCGGCGGTATAGATTTGCCGCAGTGGTGAGGCTCCTAGCTCAGCCAGCAGGGTGTAGCCTCGCTGCTCGATACGGGCCATACCCAGGAGCAGCCCGTGTAAAAATTCTGCATCGTTCTCTGGTTGGGGGCTAAGGCGAGGGGCTAACCCCGGATCGTTGATAGGAAACCGTTCCCCCGGTTGGACCAGGGGGTAATAGTCTAGGTCGGTGGGAGCCGCAGGGTCGATCCGCTGGCTCAGGGTAGCTAGGGCATCTCGATCAAAGAATTTTTCGAGCACGGCACCGCCGGTATTGGAAGCGCCACCCACCAGCCACAGCTGGCCCAAACGGTGGCTGTAAATGCCGTAGTCTGCCGCATCGATGCGGCGATCGCTGAGTAGCTTAATCACCAGGGTTGAGCCCAGCGAGGTAACGCCATCGCCGGGGGATTTGGCTCCACTGGCAAGAAATGCCGCAATGCTGTCGGTAGTGCCTGCAACCACCTGGCACTGGAGCGATAGGCCAAACCGCTGGGCGATCGCTGCTGTCACCGGCCCTACCACCTCCCCTGGGGCCAGCACCCGAGGCAGCAGGGCACTCCAGGGCTGCTCCAGCATCGCCAGCGGATAGCTTAGACTACCGACGTCGTAGCCCAGCTTGAGGCTGTTGTGGTAGTCGCTTAGCCCCCACTGGCCGTAGAGCTGAGCACCGAGCCAATCGGCCTGGTGCAGCAGGTAAACAGCCTGCTGCCAGGTGCCGGAGGGCAGGCTCTGGTGCCACCACACCAGCTTGGCCAGGCTAGAGGTGGCGCTGGCGGCAGGGCTGTGGGCGGGGGCCAGCGCTTTGACAGCCGCTAAAGATTCTTTGCAAGGGTGGTTATATAGAAGCGGGGAGGTGAGGGGTTCGCCAGCGCTGTCGCACAAAACCACGGTGCCTGAAGTGCCGTCGATGGCGATCTTACCGATCTGTGGGGCGATCGCCCCTGGCAGCGCCCCTAACAGCCCCCAGAGGGCCTGCCGCCAACCCTCTGGGGCGGGCAGGTCAGGGTAAGGCTGCCGGTGCTGCCAACAAAGATGCCGCTGCGGATTGACCACAGCGGCACGCACCCCCGAGGTGCCAAAGTCTAGGCCCAGCGCCAGGGGAAGATGGGTCACGCAGCAACCATGGCTAGGAGCAATCCTCGCGACCGAACCACGTTTCCCACAGCCCCGCTAGATGCTAATTTCGCTCAGGGAGCGGGTCATGTAGTCGAAGGGATAATCGACGACGGACGGGTTGGTAACGCCAGCCTCCTGGGCCTTGGCTTTGACAATATCCTTCATGATATTGATGCCAACTACCGTGGGGGCAATGGGTACACCCAGGGAATTGTAGGTTTCGCGCAGCCCCGTCAGCACGCGCTCGTCGAGCACGTCAGGGTTACCCGCCACCAGGGCGTAGCTGCCGTAGCGCAGGTAATAGTCCATATCGCGCAGGCAGGCGGCGTAGCGGCGAGTGGTGTAGGCGTTGCCGCCGGGGCGAATCAGCTCGGGTACTTGGGCAAACAGCGTTACCCCGGCCTCTTTGACAATGCCAGCGGCGTTAGCGCTGATCACTGCCGCTGCCTTGATGCGATCGAGGCCGCTGTCAAAGTAAGACTTGATAGAGTCGAGGGCGTTGCTATCGAGATAGCGCCCGGTGTTGTCGTAGGTCCTGATCAGCGTGGTGACAGCGTCCCGCATAGGTGGTTTCTCCCAACTCTCACTTGGCAAACAGCATTTTAATAAACGGTTGCAGGCGCGGTGCGCCCACCCCTAGCTAGAGGCTCTAACCTCTACAATGGCCAGGTTTTATTCTCGAAAGAGTTTACCACGGGGGCTTGGCCCCTGATGGAGAAGCGCTGCTAGAGCCTCGGCTTTATGAGTGAATTGTTACAAAACATCATGGTCTGTCATGGGGCTTTTGTTGGCTTTCCCTGACAAAAAGTATTAGCCGATACAAAATAGGCTAACCCCTCTCCCTAGGATGATTCAGATGAGCTGATGCCTGTGATACCAGCTGAGCCCATGTGCCCGGATCGATAAAGCGGTGCTGGTAATGGTCTATTGGCAAAATCTTGCCCGTAGCGGTGAGGTCGGTCAGGGCCAGGGCGTCATCCACGACGAGGTAAATCGGTTTTCCCGAAGTTTGAACGCTAAAC
Organism: Nodosilinea sp. LEGE 06152; assembly: GCF_015207525.1. Taxonomy (GTDB): domain Bacteria; phylum Cyanobacteriota; class Cyanobacteriia; order Phormidesmidales; family Phormidesmidaceae; genus Nodosilinea. The sequence goes on along the minus strand of NZ_JADEWR010000003.1, from coordinate 48,257 downwards.
GAGGCTAAGGAGTAGTTCATGGCAACCCCAGCAGACATCCTGAAATGGATTGAGGATGACGGCATTGAGTTAATTGACCTGAAATTTATTGACATGCCGGGCATCTGGCAGCACCTCACCGTGCACAAGAGCCAAATTGACGAGAGCAGCTTCAGCGATGGGGTCGCCTTCGACGGTTCCAGCATTCGGGGCTGGAAGGCCATCAACGAGTCAGACATGATGATGGTGCCCGATCCCAACACCGCCTGGATCGACCCCTTCATGTCTCACCCCACCCTGAGCATGATCTGCACCATTAAAGAGCCGCGCACGGGCGAGCTGTACTCCCGCTGCCCCCGTGCGATCGCCACCAAAGCGGTCGAGTACCTCAAGTCCACCGGCATTGGCGACACCGCCTTCTTTGGCCCCGAGGCTGAGTTCTTCATCTTCGATGACGTGCGCTTCGACCAAAACGAGCACTCGGCCTATTACTACGTCGATAGCGTCGAGGGCCGCTGGAACACGGGCCGCGAAGAAGTCGGCGGCAACCTGGGCTACAAGCCCCGCTACAAAGAGGGCTACTTCCCCGTCGCCCCCACCGACACCTCCCAGGACATGCGCAGCGAAATGCTGCTCGAAATGGCCAAACTGGGCGTACCTATCGAGAAGCACCACCACGAAGTCGCCACTGGCGGTCAGTGTGAGCTAGGCATTCGCTTTGGTCGGCTCATCGAAGCTGCCGACTGGCTGATGATCTACAAGTACTGCATTAAGAACGTCGCCAAGCGGTGGGGCAAGACCGTCACCTTCATGCCCAAGCCTCTGTTTAACGACAACGGCTCTGGTATGCACACCCACCAGTCGATCTGGAACAACGGTGAGCCTCTGTTTGCGGGCGATCGCTACGCCGGGCTGAGCCAAATGGCCCTGTGGTACATCGGCGGCATTCTCAAGCACGCCCCCGCCCTGCTGGCGCTGACCAACCCCACCACCAACTCCTACAAGCGTCTGGTGCCCGGCTTCGAAGCGCCCGTAAACCTGGCCTACTCCCAGGGCAACCGCTCCGCCTCGGTGCGCATTCCCCTCTCCGGCGACAACCCCAAGGCCAAGCGCCTGGAGTTCCGCTGCCCCGATGCCACCTCGAACCCCTACCTGGCCTTTGCGGCTATGCTCTGTGCCGGTATCGACGGCATCAAAAACCAGATCGACCCCGGTGACCCGCTGGATGTCGACATCTACGACCTCAGCCCCGAAGAGCTGGCGAAGATTCCCTCGACCCCCGGCTCGCTGCTCGATGCCCTCAAGGCCCTGGAAGCCGACCACAGCTTCCTGACCAGCACTGGCGTCTTCACCGAAGACTTCATCAGCAACTGGATTGAGTACAAGCTCGACAACGAAGTCAACCCCATGCGTCTACGCCCCCACCCCTACGAGTTAGCTCTCTACTACGATTGCTAGAGTGGATGACCTAGTCCGTCGTTTTTAAGGGCATGAACAAAAGAGGTCAGGGCTTAAGGCCCTGGCCTCTTTTGCTTAATTCAATGTTGGAGTGAGTTATTGATGCCAAAATCCTCAAACAAAACCCTCAACCTTTTTTTCCCGCAGTGGCAGGGCTCAGCAAGACTCGAACTTTATGAAGGGGCTAAGCTGCTTTACGATGTTCTACATCATAAAATCCCTTTTGAGCAAGTTCCTGTTTCTCTAACGTATTCACTCACCTCGGACGAAAATATTCTTGGGTACAACCAAATTTCTTCTCAGCTCTTAGATGCTTGTAGGGTCATTCAAGCCCATAGTCCAGAGCGTATTTTAACCATTGGAGGAGACTGCGGCGTTGAAATTGCTCCAATTTCTTTTCTCAACGCAAGGCATGACCAATCTCTAAGTGTTATTTGGTTAGATGCTCACAGCGACTTAAATACACCTAGTTCATCGCCTAGCGCTCATTTTCATGGAATGCCCTTACGTGTTTTGCTGGGTCATGGCGACACCAGGATTGTAAATTGCGCGTTCTCAACCTTACGGCCAGAGCAAGTATTCTTGGTTGGAACGAGGGAGTTTGACCTGGCCGAAAAAGATTTGATTCAACAAGAAAAATTAACTATTTTTTCTGCCGAAGACATAAACCTTGAGAACTTTAGCAATGTGTTTTCAGCCCTGAGTAAGTCAGACTCTGGCAAAATTTACATTCATCTTGATTTAGATGTGATTGATCCTAAAGAATTTCCCCATGTCGCCTGTTCAACACCGGACGGAATACACATAGATAAGCTTAAAAATTTTTTGGTGTTCTTAAGGCAAAACTTCAATGTTGTGGGTTGTAGTGTGCTGGAATTTTTGCCCACTTGTTCCAAGCAATCAGCAGCTTTAGAGATTGCTCACCTGCTCGAAAGTGCTGAGTTGACCTTCTGAAAACCCTTCATTCAGCTAAATTACACGGGCTTTCCGGGATTATGTTATTGCCTAATTAGAATTCTGAAAGCTGAATCAAAATAAGTATGCCGTAGGGGCAAACGGCTATTTGACCTTGTCGATCGATAGTCGGCGGCTGAACAGAGGCGCAGCCACCGGCTATTTCAGAGTTAGATCGCGTTAAGTAGGGTGTCTCAAAGACCTACCGATAGACTCACACGTTATTAAGCATTCTCCCGCTTAACCAGCATCGCCACAGCCTTTTCTACCGCCATAAGTGCCTGATGCACTTCATCGGCACTGACGTTCAGCGGTGGCACAAAGCGCACTACCTGCGGCCCGGCGGGCACCAGCAGCAAGCCTTCATCCATCGCCGCTTTGACAATATCTATCGACGTAATGGTGGAGTCAGCCTGTAGCACTAGACCGTTAATCAAGCCCCAGCCGCGCACCTGATCAAGCAGGGTCGGGTACTGCTGAACGAGGCGTTGCAGGCCAAAACGCAGCTGTTCGCCGCGCAGCTTGACGTTGCCCAGCAGGTTCTCAGACTCCAGGGTCTCGCACACCGTAAGGCCCACTTTGCAGGCAAAAGGATTGCCCCCAAAGGTACTGGCGTGATCGCCCGGCTCAAACACCGCACAGAAGGCCTTACACAGTAGTGCTCCGATCGGAATACCTCCGCCCAGCCCCTTGGCGGAGGTGAAGATATCGGGCTCAATACCCAGGTTTTCGAACCCCCAGAGGGTGCCGGTACGCCCCATGCCTACCTGCACCTCGTCAAGAATCAGCAGAATGCCCTTTTCGTCGCAGAGCTGGCGAATGCGCTGGAAGTAGGCGGCTTCGCCAGGGCACACCCCCCCCTCCCCTTGCAGGGCTTCGAGCATAATAGCGGCCACCTGAGGGGTTTCGGCATCGAGTTCTGCGACTAGCGACTCTAGGGCCGCGATGTCGTTGTAGGGTACGTAGGCAAACCCCGGCATCAGCGGGTCGAAGTTCTTTTGGTACTTAGGCTGGCCCGTGGCGGTGATGGTAGCTAGGGTACGCCCGTGGAAGCTGGCTTTGGCCGTGATAATCAAAGGATTGTTGATGCCTCGCTGGGTGTGGGCGTACTTGCGGGCCAGCTTGATCGCCCCCTCGTTGGCCTCGGCCCCAGAGTTGCAGAAAAAGGCGCGATCGCAGCAGGAATGCTCAACCAGCCAGTGGGCCAGCGCCCCCTGTTCTGGAATGTAGTAGAGGTTAGAAACGTGGTGCAGGGTTTGAATTTGCTTACTCACGGCCTCAACCATCGCCGGGTGGGCGTGGCCCAGGGTGCAGGTGGCAATACCTGCCACAAAGTCGAGGTAGCGACGGCCCTGATCATCCCAAACAAAGCTGCCTCGCCCCTTGGTCAGCGCGATCGGGAAGCGCCCGTAGGTGGTCATCACGTCGGTGTCAAACTGGGCCGGCGTGAAGGCGGCATCGCTGGTCGAGGTGCTGAACGACTTGANNGMRTWKYGGANNARSSTYWKGARRATCAMGGNYKGSSSWGWGNSGWKKRWSGRCGAGTKRRCNAGYKGGYGGGNANYCRGMYRMKYTGCCGNRTANYMWYCWATNTKKYWACNCTAWSTNANCTCACTTACTCCATAGCAATGGATCGAGCATAGCGGAAACCTCAGGAAAATCAAGGATTGCCCTGAGCCGATTAACGACGAGTTAACAGCTGGCGGGACCGGCTGCTCTGCCGAATAGTCTTCAATTTTTTACCTAAGTAATCGAGGTTTTGGGGTTCGCCACCGTAGCGCCAGCGCACGTAGGCGTGGGTGATTTCGTTGGCGGCCTGGGCGCTCTGGGTCTTGGTCTGCTGATAGAGGCGCTGACCGTACTCGATGGGGGTTTCGGCGGGGGTTTTGCCGAGGCCCTGGTGGGCAAACCAGGTCAGCATTTGTTGATATAGCCGCTCGGTGGGAGGAAGCTGGCGCAGTTGTCGGTAGCGCCAGCCTCGGCGCAGGCCCAAAAACACCAGCCAGGCCACAAACCCCAGGGCAGTGGCCAGGGCAATGCCCAGCATAATGCCAATCCAGCCTAGATTTAACAGCGCGTTGAAGCTGCGCACCAGGGAGGCGATGCCGTCGCTAAGCAGCGTAATTAGGCCGTCGACCAGGCCGACCAGCGGCGAGGGCAGCCAGCCCGCTAGCCAATTCCAGAATCGTCGCACCAGGCTAAAGGCCTCGTTCTCTTTCAGGCTGGGCGGAATCAGCTCATGGCCAGGGATTGGGTCGAAGCCAAACCAGCCGTGCTGGGGAAAGTACACTTCGGTAATGGCGTAGGCGTCGGTGTTGCGCACCACGTAGAACCCGGTGAAGGGGTTGAAGTCGCCTTCGCCAAACCCCGCGACCAGCCGGGCCGGAATGTCGATCGATCGCAGCATGATGGTCAGCACCGTAGAGAAGTGGTCGGGGTAACCGCCTTCGGTGCCAAACAAGAAGCTTTCTACTAGGTCCTGGTCGGGGTTAAAAAAGGGCAGCTCGGGCTGAATGGTGTAGCGCTGCTTGAGGGCCTGGGTCAGATAGAGGGCCTTTTCGTAGTTGTCGGTGAGGGGGGTAGGGGAGGTAGCCAGCAGTTCTTCAGTTTTGGCCCGCACCGGCTCTAAAATTTCCTCCGGCACCTGCAAATAATGGGATCGAATGCCGGGGGGATACTTGGTACCGGCGGCACGCAGCTGGGTGCGATCGCGGTAGGGCACCCGCGACACCGCCGAGTAGGTCATGCCCTCCTGCAAAATAACTGGCGACCTGAGACTGCCCTCGGCATCAATGGCCACCTCGCGGGTGGGAAAGTACAGCTCTTTGGCCTGATACATAACCGGAATCAGGTTGGGCAGCTCGCTGACCAGGGTGTAGGTCTGCACGACCTCCCGATGGCGAGCCAGGGTGGGATCGATGGGCAAAAAGGTCTGGGCCGAGAACCGCGATCGCTGCAATGTCTGAGTATCGTCATTGCGGGAAATATCCCAGCCCTGGCCAGTGTAGGTGTCGAAGGCCAGTACGCGCCAAAAGCCCGGAGCCTGCGACCTGACCCGCATGACCACCTGGGGCGTCATGGTGCCGCGCAGGTTCTGGTTCATGCGCTGGTTAAAGCCGTAGTAAGAAACGGTATCGACCACGCCGGGGCCAGTGGCCTTGCCCTGGCTCTGAATAGTGCCTGCCCCCTCGCCAAACCCCTCGCCGTCGTCGCCCTGATTGTTGCGGTAGGCCGAGTTGAGAATGTCTTCTCCAGAAAAGTCCCCCGGCGTGTCGATCACCGAGCTAACCGGAAAACTCTGAATCTGGTATCCCGGCAGGCGGGGCAAAAACAGGAAAATGAGCAGCCCCAGGCCCACCACCAGTGCCAATAGCGCCGCCAGTCGCCCCAGGGTAGGCCGCAACTTCCCCCCGGCCCAGGTCGTCGACCCCAGCCCCAGCCGCGACTGATAGTCGAGCCCCAGCACCGGAATCGCCACCGCCAGAAACAGCACCAGCAGCGGCGCAAAGGCCAGAGTTTGGCTGATAGTGGCGGCGACCCCAAGCAAAATCAGGCCAATCATCATTGAGTAGCCCAGGTCTTTGCGGCGGGGCAAGTCAAAGCTGTGCAGCACCTGCAGCTGCACCAAAAGCTCCGCCAGCACAATGCGCGTATCGCCTGGCTCTTCAACCAGGCGGGCAAAGAAAGCGGCCAGGGCCATCAGCATGCCAATGGCGATGAAAAACTTGATTGCAATGTTGCGATCGCGGCGACGCTGCCAGCTAAAGACAGCCCCCACCGCACTGAGAGGGATAGCCAGCAGGTTCCACCACGAGGCGGCCGTTACCCCTGCGGCGGCCACCACCACCGAGCAAATGCCCAGCGTGACTAGCCCCTGCACCAGCCCCCGCAGCAGCCGCGAGTCTTCAATTTCGTCAGGGGGAATGGGCCTGGCTAAAGGAGAAGAGGCCAGCCAGCGCGAAGCGACCATAGACATAACCGCAGTAGAGTCGCCTCCATGCTAACCGCTGGGCCAGCCCCTGCCCAGAGCCCCTTAGCTACTCAGCAATCATCACCTGGAAGCTCAGAGGCAACCCCTGGGACTGCTCCAAACTAACGTCGAGCCGATGCAGTGCGCCGGGGTGAGTCGCTAACCGCAGCACCAGTTCGCCAGGGGTAGACCGCTCAGAGCCAGCGGTCTCATCCACACTTGTCAAAACCACGCTGCCGCCCGTTGGCAGCACAGCCCTAACCTCCAGCTGAGAATTGCTGTAGGTAGCCCGCACAGTCAGAAGGCCAGACGTCGTCAACCACGGTTGCTCTTGGGTGGGGTTGGCCTCAGATACCGTCAGCGATAGGGCTTCAAAGATGCCCTGGGCCGCCAGCATCGCCAGCGCCACCTGCTGCTGGGTTGAGGCGCTAGCGTAGTCAATCTGGGCCAGGGTCTGGGTTTGGGCTGATCGATAGGCCGGCCGCGCCACTAGACCTGCAATATATTCCAGGGTTTGAGGCTGGTCAGGAAACAGTGACTCTACAGCAGCTACGAGCCGTCGGCCGGTCTGGCGCAGGTCGTTGGTGACCTGCTGGCACTGGTTGAGTAGGTTAGCCAGTACATCTTCTGGCACCTCGCCGGGAACCGAAAGGTTTTTGAGATGGTCTAACCAAATAGAGGCGACACCAGACTGTAGGGCATCGGGGTAGTCCTGTAGACCCTTCTCCCACGGAAATAGGGGCGGACGGTGGGCAATCTCTTGCCGCAGGCGGCGCTTCAAAAGGGCTTCAAAATGAGGTTGCACAGTGGATAGGTCTCCAGAGTCAAAGACAGGGTTATAGGTGGCGTTGCTCGCGTTATCAGTTGAAGCCGCTGGGGTAGATTCGTAACCAGGGTAGAGCGGTGGAGCAGGTAAGCTCTCGGGCTCAACCGACTCAGCGTTATCAGCTGAGGAAAAGCGAGTTCCTGATGGTGAGTCGTCCGCCGCAAGTGGCTCCAGCAAAAGCTTTAGCAAGAGGTCTTCGGGGATATCTGAATCTCTATTCATGGCCTGCTGTCGTCTGTCCGGATGGATGTTTGGGAGGTGACTAAACGTTACGAATCTCCCAGGCGTGCTCTAGCAGCTTAGTCCACTGCTTTTGAAACTGGGTGGTGGTCATGCCCAAAATTTTAGCCGCTTCGCCGTCGGCTACGCCCTGCTGTTTGAGGTTCAACAGCTTGCTCTGTTTGGCGTTTAGGCTGTCCTGCAGCCGCTGCCACTGCTGGGCCGTTAGCCCCAGATTAGTCTCCAGGCCAGCCTCTAGCCACTCGTGCACCAGTTCCCAATGGTGGGAGAGAGCGAAGCGCAGCAGGTGGTACTTAAACCGCTGCTGCAGATAATCGCGCTGGCGCGGCGTGAGGTTGAGCAGCGACTCAATCTCCTGGGTGGGCAGGTCGAGCAGCCGCAGGGTAAAGTAGTCGGCGCACTCGTCCTGGTTGCGCTCTTTGAGGTAGGCCAGCAGCTCTTCGACCACCCGCCCCCGCAGCGAGTTTTCGGGCAGGTCGTCGGCCTGGGCGATCATTTCCTCGCGCACCCGCTGGTGGGAGGCCGCCGGGCGCACGTCGTCGCCCTCGCCGCCGTAGTCGGTGGCCTGCTCGATATCGATCGCCACTTCGGGGGGCTGTTGCCTGGAGAAGGTCTGAGCCCGCAAGATAATCAGCTGCTGGCTGCGCCGACCTGGCAACGGAATGCGCCGCTTGCCGTAGCGCTCCGAAAAAGCCATGAACTCAGCTAGCTCTAGCAGCGTGCGGGGCTGGTAGCGATCGCCCAGCTGGTTCTCACGCCGAAAGGCATTCAGCGCCTCAACATAGAAGCCTTGCAAAAAATCTTCGATCAGCGCTAGCCGGGCTTGGTAGCTGGTTTGCACCTGGGGCGGCGTGATGTAGCGGTAGACAATGGCGCTGAGGGTGCTGTGCAGCTCCACTCTGCCCTGCCGCGACCCCAGCGCGTAGTATTTAATACACTGGTCTAGCCGATGCTTGCCCAGCGACCGGGCCCAGGCTTCGACATCGCCTGATGCCTGAATGCGATCGCTCTCATTGCAAATGCGCTGCACTTCCTCGGCCAGACGCTGGGCCATAGCCCGGCACGCGGCCTCGGGGGCACCAGTCCCCGTCTTTAATTCTTGGCAGAAAAGCTGACTAAGCGAATCCACACTCAATGCACAGATACCCTGACTCAATCTGGCTATCCTCAAAAAGCTACACAAATCCGTGAAGCGATATTCAGGTATTTACTGACATGGTGGATGCGCCCGCTGCAACCCTGAAATGGGCGATCGCCCTTAGCTGGCCCAAACATAGAGACTTAACTCTGCTCAAAAAGTTCGGACTGGGTAGATTGATGGCCTAGGGTTGCAAGTTACCCAGCAGTTTAGCATCTGTCCGTAATTTTATGGATGCAGGGCCACACACCCCCCTGCGCTAAAGTGATGCTAGAGCGGGCGTAACGGCAGGCTATTGCCCGTAGACCCAGCCCCCGGGTTCAGCTCAAGGCTAGCCCCCCAAAATCACTCGGTACCTCCTATGGATCTTGACGCCCAAATTGCCTCCCTCCAGCAAAGCGCCCCCAACGACGGGGTTACAGCCAACGCTATTACCACCCTTGCACCGACCCTGAAGGCGATCGCAGGCCAGCTCAAGCACGAGCAGTACTACGTGCTGCAAACCCTAGAGCAAGGCTGGATGATGACCACCCTCAGCAACCGCAACCAGCCCAACACCCAAAAAAACATTGTTTACGCCTACCCCACCCTGCAAGATGCCGCCACCGGCCAAGCAACCATCAAAGACCCTCAGGTGATGGCTCTGCCGGTGCCCGTGGTGCACATTCTGTTTCAGCTGCTGGCCATGCAGCCCATCGACAGCCTGATCTTTTTTGAAACCCCCGGTCAAATCGGTCAGGGTGTAGAAATTCGCCGCCAGGATATGCAGGCCCTAATTCAGGCTCAGCTTCAGCAGGCCCAACCGAGCAGTGCTGTTCCCCCCGACATGGCCTGATCGCAAAAATTTTGCGTCGATATTACCCAGGAGATGTGCTATGTTAGGAACCCCAAGGGCGATTAGCACAGTGGTAGCGCGCTTCCTTCACACGGAAGAGGTCACTGGTTCGAAACCAGTATCGCCCATATCAGTAAAAGCACTGATGCGTAAGATTCCTAGCCCTTGCGCATCAGTGCTTTTGGGAATCTAAAGTTTTCTGCATCCTCCGTCAGGTGCCAAGGTACTCGCCAAGAGACCTAATAAGATACGACTCGTCTGTTGAAACGACCAGACGGCCCAGTTCGGCACCTCACAATAGCGCTGAAACTAAGGCTTCTCAGCTAACTCTATCGCCTGCAATATTTGGCTCATTGTGCGTTTCCCTGGGGCTAACAGTGCTCCCATTGCCAGCTTCGGTGACTAAGGCCGGCGATGGAAAAACAGGGGCGAAAACGCTGTTGTCATCGCCATAACTTCCATCGCAGCAAGATCCTCGGACTCTCCTCTGAGTTCTGCGTGCTGTTTCGCTTTTTGCGCCAAGTGGATGAAGTCGAGCTACATGACATGACCTACAGTTTGTCTGGAGAGACTGCTAGCCCAGCCAGAATCGCTCCGGCCGAAATGGTTTGGGGATGATAGTTTGGGCTGAACCTGCAATCCGTTCAGCGATCGCCCTCCCTGCGGCGATGGCTACAGGCATTCCATGCCCTGTGTACCCGGCTGAGATGTACTCCCCTGGTCGGCCCGGCAGTTCTCCAACGATAGGATTTTCATCGGCAGTAAAGCCCATAATGCCTGTCCACTCGTACTCAATAGCTACATCTCTGAGCGGTGGAAACGTATTTCGCAGAAAGGTTTTGAGACCCTCGCTTACTAAAGGTTCCAACCTAGAGTCGTCCTCAATGTCAATTTCTTTGGTTGGCGACTTCCACCGCATCCCACCAAAGATAATTCGTCCATCCTGACGCTGGATAGCGTATTCATAGCCACTGTTTACGCCCCAGTCGAAGTCGAATAGCTGGGCTGTTGGAGCTGTGGCAATCACCTGACCCCGCACAGGCACGATGACACCCTTAAGGGTCGGGAGCAGATGATAGGTCAGGGCGTTGGTGGCATAAACTACGGCCTCTGCCTGGATCTGGCCCTGGTTGGTGGTGATGGTAAACCCTTCTGCCTGCCGGGTGACCGCCTGAACCTCTACACGCGTTTGAATATGGGCGTGTAGATGCTGAGCGGCCTTAGCAAGCCCCACAACCAGTTTGGCAGGCCATAGTTGGGCATGATGGGGTTCTATAGCTGCCGCTAAAAAGCTTGAACACTGAGTATTTTGTTCAACCCTTTCCCGATCCCAATACTCCGCAGCCAAACCGTGAGACATCATGAGTTCACAGCTTTCCTGAACCGCCTGGGCCTGCGCGGGAGTAATGGCGAAGGAAGCCAGTCGGTTAAAGCGAAGATCACAGTCGATGTTGTGCTGGTCGGTTAACTCGCGCAAAAGTTGAGCGCTCTGCTCTGTAAAGTTCCAGAGAGCAAGGGTGTCAGCTAAACCATGATCCTCTAAAGAATCCCTAAAGCTTTGGTTGGTGCCAAAGACAAAATGCCCGCCGTTACGACCTGTTGCTCCGCAAGCAAGCTCTCCACGCTCTAATACAACAGGAGTTAGCCCCAGGTGACTCAGCCAGTAGGCTGTACTCATTCCTGTGATGCCACCGCCGATAACGACTACATCAGCGCGATCGGGCAGTGCCTGCTCAGACCGAAAGCAGAGTTCTTGAGGGTTGAGCCAAAAGGAGACAGCACGACTCGTCATAGTGAGTGACCGGGAGAGCAGCGTTCTATTCTTTCTACCCCACCATCAACAAGTCAACCCCTGCTGTGGCTACCCGATAGCTTGCATCGGGGGCTTTTGGTAATGCATCACCTGGTTTGGGTCGTGAAGTGTAGCTACGAATAGCCTGCTTCAGAGAATACAAGTCATGTCCTAACCGTTCTGGCGATGGCTACCTCTACCGATTGCTCAGCAACAGTCTTACGGCATTACAGGCCTGGGCTGGACCCAAAAGTTAACTTCCGCTGCTGGGCTTGTACTCAATCGAGGACTCTCAGCGTGTTGTGCATCTGAATGATGGCATCTTCTGCGGCCTGATTTTCGGAGCTATAGAAGCTGACGATATAGGCAATTTCACGATCGCCGATAGGAACATAGGTAATGAGAGTATTCGGAAAGTCCCACCCCTCACTTTCTTCCCAAACCCTTAATCCGGGCTGTCCATTGATCTCTACTAGCTCAATTCGCTGGATATCTTCTGGCTCATTACCGATGCCCAAAATAGCGTCTCGAAGCGAGTGGGGCTGGATGGCTATGTCGGTCTTGATTAAGTAAGGTGATGTTCCATTTGCCGTAGCCACACCGGAAGAGCGCTGATTGTAGATAATGATGTAGTCATTGTAATTTTGAGTAACGATCCAGTGGTCTGGATAGTCCACAGAAAACCGTTGAGAGGTGACAGTTTCCTTCGTTCTAAAGTCGATGCTCTCTCCCTTTGTTGGTTGCGCGATCGCTTGCATAGCACAGGTTGGTATGACCATCAGCGACACGCAGAGTGCAAGACATATTCGACCTAACATAAGTAACTTCTCAACTAGTGCTCAAATGCTGGAAACATCTATTTTATTCAAGGGGTTAGGCACCTCATCCGGGTTCTTAAACTTGTCTGTGCAGACGCGACGGCGCTACCGCTGAAGGACACAGCTTCGATAGAGCCTACCGCGATCGCATCTACAGCAACAGGTGGCGGCTGCCCAACGATATCTACCCCAGAGCGCTGGTGGATCTTAAAGCCTGGGCAGTGAAAGAGTTCTCCGGCCCCAACCTGCCTCTAAGTCTTCCGGGATAACATCAGCCTGACAGCGGCCTATGGCTGGGCAAGCTAAGGGCTGTCCTCACCTACGGGGGTGCATTGAGACTGCGAGGGCTAATAGTTAAGGCCTGGCGATCAGGCTGGCTAGGTTTAGCTGGATTTTGGTGTCGATCAAGACAGTCTCACTCAGGGCGATGCGCCCTCCCGTGATCCAGACCATCTGAGGTTGAAAACGATAGAGCCGCCGGGGAGATGGAGTAAGGTAGTCGGCAGGCGATCGCTGTTGGCCTTTAGCCGCTCGCTTCAGCAGCAGAGGAATAACTCGCTCTACGTTCTCTGGCTCTACTTCCCCTGCTGTGCCAGAGAGATAGAGCCCCTGGCCTTGGCCCTCTTCTCGATCTGTGCTGTAGATGGCGATCGCGGCCCGGCCCTGGTTGTCGTACAAATTCTGGGAATGCTGGGCAACCACCGTGGAAGACCAATACAGGTTCCAGTTAGAGTCGTAGGTGAAGAAGATGGGGGAGGCCCAGGGCACACCACTGCGGGAGCTGGTGGAAAGGGTGCCGTAAATATTGCCCTCAAGAATTTGGCGTGCCTTAGCAATGACCGCTGGGTTTTGGCCCTCAGCAGTATTGACCCAGCCGTTCTCAGCCGTGGCGATAGACATAGTTCGCGACCCTCTGCCAAAAGCTTTGTTTAAGACGTTTTGTCGGGCAAAAAAAACCGACAGACCCGGCTGGGTATGTCGGTTGGTTGTGTGTTCCCTGTAGATGACTCGGCTAAAGTTGAGTCAACCTTAGTATCACTGGAAGGTTCCCGAAAACCTAGCCAATTTGTCACACACAACTGTGAGATTGATCACAGAGTTAGGCAATTTGACGGATGCCAGGCCTGCAGCGGGTTTGCTAGCTGTAAAGACTTCTCGCGGGTAGATTGCGCCGAAGCGGCTTTGGGGCAAGAATAAGTTGCACCGGGGCTATGCCAACGTGAGGGAGAAACAGCCATGACCAACGTATCTACGGGCCTAGCCGCAATGGGTCCGGCAGAAGCTCTGGCCAGCATTGCTCTGGTAGCGATCGCCGCCGATGGCTACCTAGCCGAGCGGGAGGGACAGGACATGACGATGCTGCTCTCGCGTATGGCGCTGTTTAGCAGCTACTCTAGCGAAGCCCTGCACCGCCTGTTTGACGCTTTGCTAATCCGCCTGAAGCAGGAGGGGCCAGGAACTTTGGTGAACCAGGCTAAGGGAGTGTTGCCCCCAGACCTGCGAGAGACCGCCTTTGCGATCGCCACCGATCTAGTGCTCTCCGATCGCACGGTTACGCCCCAGGAGCAGTCTTTTCTAGAAGATCTCTACGTCATTCTAGAGATTCCTAAAGCGATGGCCCAGCAAATTGTGCAGGTGATGACGATCAAAAATCGCGGCTAGCTATTCTCAAGCGCCCAGTCAAGCACCTGATCTCAAGCGGCTCGACAAAAAAACAGGACCGGGTGCCCCCAGCCCTGTAGTGCAGGAACATCCTTTAGTTATGGCAACCCTAGTATCCCCAGACGGCTGCAAAGACAAACACCGCAGGCCCCGAGTGTGGAGCCTTGGAGTTGGCTGCCGCAGGGCTTTGCTCTTGTCTTCCCGCAGTCTGTGAGCTGGAGCTTCAGGTGACCTATCAGCCGAAAGAGGCAGCGGCTGCGGGGACAGGTTATCCTGGGAATGAATTTCGTATTTGTAGAGTTCGGAGATTTGCCTTATCGCTAAGAAGCAGAAAGCCATTGTCAACCGCGACATTAGAGACCCCGAGGTTTTGCTGATCACGCAGACGGGTGAAAACCTGGGCGTTATCGACACCAGAGATGCCCTCAAGATGGCCAAAGAGAGCAAGCTCGACCTGGTAGTTGTCTCCCCCAGTGAAGAAGGCCCCCCAGTGGCCAAAATCATGGATTACGGCAAGCTCCAGTATCAGCAAAATAAGCGCCAGAAGCAGACCTCGCGTCCCTCCGTAAAAGAGGTTAAGTTTCGCCCCAACATCGGCGAATCTGACTACGAACTGCGCATTAAGCGGGCCGCCCAATGGTTAGACAAGGGAGATTCTGTTAAGTTTTTGGTCAGGCTGCGGGGGCGTGAGCATCAGCACCGCGATCGCGCCACCGATCTGCTGAACCGGGTTGTGCAAGACCTGAATGAGGCCGGCAAGGTTCAATCCTTAGATAGCCGTGCTCTTACCCTTTTCCTCTCGCCTTCGTAAGCAGCTTTATCAGTAAGCCCGCTGCACGACCGCTGTTGTAGTTGAAAGACCTCTGGCATCAGGGGTCTTTCTTTGGTTTATACCAATCGTCCATGCCGCTAGCGCGGCACCCCCAACGATAAAAATAGCCATAGCCGGTCCCTGAGCGAAGTCGTTGGTGTTCGCAAAGCGAGTGCTGGGCACTCAGCCGCCCCAAAGGGGCTAGGGACGGCTATTTATAGAGCGAATCCGAGTCACACAACCCCGATGCGAAACCGATACCTCGTAGGAAGCATTGCACTGCAATGCCCCTACAAACCAGGGATATACAGACAGGATTTAGTAATATACCCATTCCAGGGTCCGCTATAGTGAGTCTTTACCGCTGTCAGGAGAGCTGTCGATGGGTGCCAGCAGCACGGTCGTTGAAATTTTGTCGGTCGAAGAAATGCGCCGTACCCTAAACCGGCTGGCGTCGGAGGTGGTGGAGCGGGGGGGTGATCTAAGCCGCCTGGTGCTGCTGGGCATTCATACACGGGGGGTGCCGCTGGCCCACCTGCTGGCGCAGCAGATTCAGCGGCTGGAGGGGGTTGAGCTGCCGGTGGGGGCGATCGACATCACCCTCTACCGCGATGACCTGGACAAAATTAGCACCCGCACCCCGGCCCGCACCGAGATTCTTTTTGACATTACCGACCGGGTGGTGGTGCTGGTGGATGATGTGATCTTTAGCGGTCGCACCATTCGCGCCGCCCTGAATGCGGTGATTGACTATGGGCGGCCCAGCGCCATTCGCCTGGCGGTGCTGATCGATCGCGGCCACCGGGAGCTGCCCATTCACCCCGACTTTGTGGGCAAGGCGCTGCCCACGGCCAAGGATGAGTCGGTAAAGGTGTTTTTGCAGGCCGTGGACGGCCGCGATGGTGTGGAGCTGGTGAAGGGGTAGAGTTATTACGTTGGGTGAGCGATCGCAGCCAACTTCGCCATTCTTGCCTAGGATAGGGGGCGTTGATTTAGCCATACGCGCTGTGACTGTATTGCCTGTTGCCCACGAAACCCAGGCCCGCAAGGCCGACCATTTGCGCATTTGTTTAGAAGGGCCGGTGCAGTGCGCCCAAATTACCACGGGGCTAGAGCGCTATCGGTTTACCCACTGCTGTCTGCCCGAGCTCGACTACCAGGATATCGACATTAGCACGACGTTTTTGGGTCACCCCCTGGGGGCACCGCTGCTGATCTCGTCGATGACGGGGGGCACCGAGGCGGCCCACCAGATCAACCGGCGGCTGGCGGTGGTGGCCCAGCGCTTTGGCCTGGCGATGGGGGTGGGCTCCCAACGGGTGGGGGTGGAGAACCCAGAGCTAATGGAGACGTTTGCCGTCAGAACGCTGGCCCCAGATATGCTGCTGCTGGCTAACCTGGGGGCGGTGCAGCTCAACTATGGCTACGGCCTCGACCAGTGCCGCCGCGTGGTAGAAAAGCTAGAGGCTAACGCGCTAATTTTGCACCTCAACCCGCTGCAGGAGGCGGTGCAAACTGGAGGCGACACCAACTTTAAGGGGCTGCTGAGCAAAATTGAGCAGCTCTGCGCCGCGCTGCCGG
The DNA here is from genome assembly GCF_015207525.1 of Nodosilinea sp. LEGE 06152. Taxonomy (GTDB): domain Bacteria; phylum Cyanobacteriota; class Cyanobacteriia; order Phormidesmidales; family Phormidesmidaceae; genus Nodosilinea. The sequence goes on along the minus strand of NZ_JADEWR010000003.1, from coordinate 32,193 downwards.
TGCCGGTGATTGCCAAGGAGGTGGGAAACGGCATTGCGGCTCCGATGGTGCGGCAATTGATAGAGGCCGGAGTCGCTGCAGTGGATGTGGCCGGGGCCGGGGGTACCTCCTGGGCGCGGGTGGAAAGCGAGCGGGCGCTAGATACCCACCAACGACGGCTGGGCCAAACCTTTGGCGAGTGGGGCTTGCCAACGGCGGATTGCATTGTGCAGGCGCGGCAGGTGGCCCCCACCCTACCGTTGATTGCGTCGGGGGGGCTGCGCCACGGGCTGGATGTGGCCAAGGCGATCGCCCTGGGGGCCGACCTGGCGGGGCTAGCCATGCCGTTTTTGCAGGCGGCCAGCGACTCGGAGGAAGCCGTGGCGGCCCTAGCGGAGGTGCTGATCGCCGAGATCAAAACGGTATTGTTTTGCACCGGGCAGGCCAATCTAGCGGGGCTGCGGGAATCGGGGGTGCTCGCCGAATGTCGCTAACCCTTAGGTAAGCAATGCCCCACACTACCGCTGGGCAGGGCGATCGCCTAGGCGATTACATCCAAAAAGCTGGGCCGATTGCTGACTAATGCCCACCAGTCGTTGAGCTTGGGGGTTTGGCTGGTAGCGGCGTCCAGTTCTGGGGTTTTAGACAGGTAGAGCATGACCGGCATCAGGTAGAAGTCGGCCAGGGTAATAGCTTCGCCCAGCAGGTAGGGGTTGCAGGTGGCGATCGCCTCGATCGCTTCTAGGGCCGTTTTGACTTCGGGCACGGCAGCAGCCACAGCGGCGGCATCGGTTTGGCCGCCCTGGCTGGGCACAATCAACCGCTGAATGGTGATGGTGCCAATTGCCGGGGCGTAGAGGTAGCTGTCTACGATCGCCATAATCTGACGCATGCGGGCCTGGAGCAGGGCATTTGCGGGGGTAAAGACGCGATCGCCCACCACCGTATCGAGATATTCAACAATGGCGCTGGTTTCGTAAAGCGTTTCCCCGTCTATATCCAGGGTGGGCACTTTGCCGAAGGGATTTTTGGCCAGGTACTCGGGGGTGCGATCGCTAAAGATATCAACTGTTTTTAAGTCGTAGGGCGTGTTAGTTTCTGCTAAAACCATCCGCACAGTGCGAACGTAGGTGCTGATGGTGGGGCCGTAAAGCGTAAATTGGGTCATTGGTGTCAATCAGTAAGTATCCGGGCTGGGGCAGCCCCTACAACTTACCGCGAGATCCTGCGATCGCAAGATCTTTCCCTGGGTAGGGGCGGTCAGGGTCGGGCGCTGGCTCTAAGCAACCAATCCATAACGTCAAATACTCCCCCGGCGATGCGAGTTTATACCACAGGGACGATAAGGTACCTGTGTGCTCTTGATAGGTTGTAACTGAGTTCTGCTGCGCTGACGTTTTTCTACAGCGCCAACCCATAGCGCTGAAGGCGGTAAATTTTATGAAACCTAACGTTTTAACCTATGCAGGTGGTCTTGGTTTGATCGCTGGTGCCCTCCTGTGGTCCAGCCCTAGTCAGGCCCAGGGGTATTGCTATTTAGTTAACTCAGAGGGTGAGGTGGTCAACCTCGACGATCTCTGTCAGAGCAACAGTACTCCCCAACCGGTGCAGTCACAAACAGGGACCTCTGGGGTTGGCGAGGCCGTCACTGAAACCCAGGATGGCACCTCCCCCAGGGTCAGAAACTACACCATCACAGGGCCTGCTGCCGTCCCCGGTTCTAGCACCACCCCGGCGGGTTCCCCCACGGGTCAGCCAGGCGCTGCCAACACCTCACCGGAGGCCACCCCAGGAACCGCCCCAGGAGCTGCCTCCGGAGCCACCACCGATCCTGCGGATGTTGACGACGTGAACACCGAGCCTAGAGTTGAAGAGAACCGCCTCGATATTCCAGTCAGAGAAATCGAAGCGCCTCGGATACCCACCCCCCAGACCCAACCGCCCCGAGTTACGAGTCCTGAGGCCCAAGATCCTACGGTTGATACCCCTACGGGCAATACCACAGACACCCGCAGCCGGCCCGCTAACGGCAACGTGATTAGAGGAACCGAGCGCATCGTCGTTCCATCCAACCAGGGAACTGACAATTAGAGGCCTCAAAGGGAGGTTGGTCAACGCCTGGGCGTTGCTGAGTTGAGATATGAATTTGAATTAAGGGCATAGGCGCAGCGAAGCTAAAGGCTTTATGGCTGTTTGCCCCTGCCAAGACGTTAAGTTCTTGATTCATACCTGTGTTCAGCAACCCCAGCGGCTGAGTTAAGGCATAACTCCAGTACTGCCCTGGTGTGCTTAGCATTAGTCGTACTTATACCAATCGTCCATGCCGCTAGCGCGGCACCCCCAACGATAAAAACAGCCATAGCCGGTCCCTGAGCGAAGTCGAAGGGATGGCTATTTATAGAGCAAATCTTGTCTGTATACCCCTGATTTGTAGGGGCATTGCAGTGCAATGCTCCCTACGAGGTACCGATTACGAATCGGGGTCGTGTGACTCGGATTTGGTATTAGTCCCTCTGACTTTTCTCCAACACACGAACCTCGTTGCTTCTACGACGATGTTTTCTTGCTTCAGGACGACTCCCTAAGGCGAGATTTTAGCTCGCAGTTCGGTTTTAATGCGGTTCAAGATGGAGTCTTCGTCGAGGCCGTCGAGAATTTCGGCGATCACGGCTCTTGGCCCCTCTGGCCCCCAGGTTGCGCCGTTGGTGAGGTAGGTTTTGGTAATTTGGCCGATGCCATAGGTAGCTAGACCCGCCACCCCGCCCTGGGCCAGAGCCACGGGCACGTAGGGGGCCAAAGACAGGCCGCCCGTGGCGATCGCAGACACCCCCAGCACCCCCTTCAGCGAGCTGAGGCCGAGGGTAATCACCAGCTCGCTAATGGTAATGCCGCCCAGGCCCAGGGCAATCTGCTGGAGCAGTTTGAGGGCGGCGGGGCGGGTCATCGGCAGGCCGTAGAGCCGCGACAGGTTGAGAATGAGCATGACATCAACCACGGTGCCGCCCACCAGGTCGGCCACGGTGACGGGGTTGAGAGCGACGGCGACGGCTTTGATCAGGGTGGCATTCCAGATCGTGTCGTCGGCAATGCGATCGCAGATCTGCTTTTTGCGCTCCAAAATTTCGGCGCTTACCCCTTCGGCGTACATCAGCGTGTTGAGGGCGACCAGGGCCTTGCCCTCGCGGTGCAAGATATCGAGAATTTTGAGCTTGAGATCGTTTACCTGGGGCTGGGCGCGCACGGTTTGGTAGGTGACGGTGCCATCGGGCTGGGGGGTGGCCTGCATCGCCAGGGGTGAGGCGGCCGCCATGACAATCTCATCGGGGGAGATCAGGTCTTGCAGGCGGCGATCGCGCAAGGTTTCGTAGAGAACCTGGCGATCGGCCTCGGGGTACTGGTCAATTTTGTTGAACACCAGCAGCATGGGCTTGCTGGCCTGGCGCAGGGCTTGCAGCGCCTCGTACTCAACCCGAGTAATGTCGCCCGCAATCACAAACAAAATCAGATCGACCTGCTCAGCAATGCGGCAGGCCAGGGCAGCGCGCTCTTCGCCATCCACTTCGTCAAGGCCGGGGGTGTCGATTAGCTCAATGCGCGACTGGCCTAGGCTCTTGAGCGAAACCCGCAGCAGGTCGGGGGTGTCCTCCCCTAGAGAATCTTGGCTGACCTGCCAGCGGCTGCCCTCTACCATCTGAGTCACGCCGTGGGTGGGGCCAGTGGTAAACACCTCCTGACCCAGCAGCGCGTTGAGCAGCGATGACTTGCCCCGCCCCACCAGGCCAAAGGCAGCAATGTGCACCACGGTATTCTCCAGCTTGTCGACCAGGCCCCGCAGGTTTTGCAGGGCGTCTTCAACCCCGGCCTGCTCGCGGGGGGTGAGGTTGAGCCGCTGCACCAGACTACCCAGGGCCGCCTGAGCGCGGCGGTAGTTGAGGTCATCCTGCAGGTCGTGAAAGTCGAGCACTAGGTCGCCCAGCTCGGTTTCGACTTCTTCCCAGGTGACAGGGTCGGCAGCGGGCAGAGCGAGGGGCGTACCCTGCACCGTGGCAACGAGTTCACCCAATTCGGCTTCAACCTCTTCCCAGGTGGTGTCAGGGGAAGGGGTGAGGGGGGTGGGGTCGGGAGCGGGCATGGGGGAGGGGAGTGGGTGGATGGGTACGAGGGTGGATGGGTGGGAGGGTAGGTGGGTGGAAGTTCCTAAGCGAAGTTAAGGGGCGGTCCCTGAGCGAAGTCGAAGGGCAGTTCCTAAGCGAAGTTAAGGGGCGGTCCCTGAGCGAAGTCGAAGGGCAGTTCCTAAGCGGAGTCGAGGGGTGGTCCCTGAGCGAAGTCGAAGGGGGTCCCTGAGCGAAGTCGAAGGGAGGATATTTTAAGGATAGCGAAGGGGTGCGCAGGTGAGAGGGTGGGTTTACCGGGGTAGGGATTGAAGACCGCTGAGGCCGGACTGCAGGAACAGGAGGCCAAACACCAGGGATACTGCGATCACGATCGGGCGGTTGTAGGTGGTTAGCCAGGCAGAGGCGCGATCCAAAATGGCTTTGGACTGTTGGGGGATGGCCAGACGCAGGGCCAGGGGCAGCAGCAGCAGCGACTGGGCCAGCAAAATAAAGAGGAGGTAGGCGATCGCGCCCGCTTGCAGCCCCAGCTGGGCGGTGGCGATGGTGGATAGGGCACTGAGGGTAAACACCCAGAGCTTGACGGCAATCAGGGGCAGGGTGAGGCCAATGCCCAGGGCTTGCAGGGGGGTGGCGCTATCGATCGCGGTCAGCCACTTTGGGGGCGGCTCGTCGGGGTCGGGCTGTTTGCGCCACTTCTTGTAGGCGGTGACCAGCAGCAGCAGGCCGAGCACCAGCAGCAGGGTAGCCACCACTGGCCCTTTGCCGCCGTTGCCCGCTGAGGCAGCGACAGATTCGCCCAGAAATAGCCCAAAGGCGACGCCCTGGAGCAGGCGGGTGAGGGTCATGCCGCCGACGTAGGCGATGCCCTTGAGCAGTCCCTGGTCGGGGCTTTGCAGGAGCAGCAGCCCGATGATGATTTGCAGGGGCACCAGGGCACTGCCGAGAATGTAGGGCAACAGCGAAACGATGACGCTTTCCATAGGTCAGGCCGCTCCGGGTTGGGGAATGTGGAATCGTCTGCGGTAGAGGTCGCGATCGCAGCCGATCTCGCTCTGCGATCGCTTAATGTTGAGACACACTATCCTATGCCGGGGCGTCAGGCACTACAAGATCTGTGTAGAGGATGTATCAATAGGAATTCTTCCATCATGACTCCGCTGCCCCCCAGTCAGGATATTGAGCGGCTGAAGGTGTTGGCCATGCTGCACTACGTGGTGGCGGGGCTGGTGCTGGCCTTGGCGCTGCTGCCGCTGGTATTTGTGGCGATCGGTGGGGTGGTGCTGCTGGCCCCAGAGAGCATGACCAGTGGCGACAGTGAGCTGCCGCCCCTTGCCGCTGGGCTGATTTTTTTGGCGATCGGGCTGGCGCTGTTTGTCTATGGTCTGGTGCTGGCGATCGCGCTGGTTGTCTCGGGCGGCTGTTTACGGCGGCACAAACACTACTGGTTTAGCGTCGTAGTGGCCTGCGGAGCGCTGACCTTTACGCCCCTGGGTACTGTGCTAGGGGTAGCGACGCTGGCGGTGCTGGTGCAGGAGTCGGTGCGGGAGCTGTACGGGGTTGCCTCTAACTGCCGCCCTTAACTATTCAAAGTTTGAAGCGACGGCGATCGCGCCTGGGATTATTGACCTCTTTTCAACGGCAAAAACTGGGACAGCATTTGGCGTATGGCCATCGCTGCAAGGGATACCAGTCATGTCCTAACCGTTCTGGCGATAGCTGTAACTTGACACTTTGAGTTTGAGGGTTAACTTGTGTTAGGAAGCTTGCGAAAATTCCCATCTCATGCTCAAACTTCCTCTTCGGATCCAAACTCGACTGGTACGCCAGATTGTTGTGGCGGGTCTGACCCTGCTTCTGGTGGTTTTAACCAGCCCAGTGCTCCCCTCAACCAGCGCCCTGGCCCAGTTTTTGCCCATCCCCTCCTCCAGTGGCAGCAGCGAGCCATTACCCCTCAACGTCGAGCGCAGCGGCAAGCTAGAGTCGGCAGAGGTGCAGCTCGATGGCCAAGCCCTGTTTCGGATCGCGTCACCCACCGTGTTTAACCGGACTGAGGTGGGCAACCAACTGCCGGTGGAAGTGAGGGCAAGGCAGATTGAAGCCAACCTGCAGCGCCTGTTTCCGAATGCTCAGTCGAGCGCTGCACCGCTCAACCCTGAAACCCTGGAGGTGGTTGTTAAAGATATCGACAACTACCCAGTTCTGTTTGCTCAAGATGCCAGCATGGCCGAGCCCAGGGTGCTGCTGACGGTAACCGATAGCGATGCGGAGTTCCATGCGGCCGCCAGTAAGCAGGCGCTGGCCGAACAGTGGCAGGGCATTTTAAGCCAGGAACTACGCCAGGCGGTGGCCCAGCGGCAGCCGGAGGCTCTGCGGCAGCAGGGTATCGTAGTGGCCAAAGTGATGGCGGCTGTGCTGGTGCTAAGCCTGCTTTTGTTGGTTCTTCGAGTTTGGCTAGGGCGTTACGAGCATCGGCTGCACCAGCGCCGAACAGCCGAGTCGGCGCTGATTGAGGCCCAGCTGCACCAGGCCCCAGAGGCTGCTCACCCGCCCCACGGCCATCAAGATCCGCAGCTGCGCCATGGGCTATACCAGCACCTCAAGCTCGAACACCAGCTCCAGGCGGTGCGACTGGGGCGATGGCTGTTGTTTTGGGGCGTGGCGTTGCTGTGGGCGCTCAGCATGGCCTACAGCTTTAACCTGTTTCCTCAGACCCGCCAGTTTGCCCAAAAAATGGTGCTGGCCCCGGTGGTGATTTTGCTTACCTGGTTTGTGGTGGGGCTGAGCGATCGCCTGATCAACCTGGCGGTCGATCGCTTCATTCAAAAGTTTGCCAAGGGGCAGCCAATGACCTCGACCAACCTGCAGCGCATCCACACCATCGCGCAGGTGATCAAGGGCGTCAAGACCGTCGTGGTCTATATCATCGGCCTGATCTGGGTGCTGCAATGGCTGAGCCTGGTGCCGGGGTCGGTGCTGGCCCTGGGAACGCTGGTGGCGTTGGTGCTGTCGTTTGCAGCCCAAAACCTGGTCAAAGATCTGGTCAACGGCTTTTTGATTCTGCTGGAGGATCAGTTTCGCATTGGCGACGTGATTAGGGTGGGCGACATCGACGGCTTTGTCGAAAACCTCAACCTGCGGGTGACCCAGCTGCGCAACCCGGCTGGCGAGCTAATTACCCTGCCCAACAGCTCGATTGGCCACGTTCGCAATATGACCCGCCACTGGTCGCGGGCCACCATTGATGTGGAGGTGGCCTACACCACCGACGTCAACCACGCCCTGGCGGTGGTGCGCGAAACGGCCGATAACCTGGCCGCCGACCCGGAGTGGGGCCAGCAGATTTTAGACACCCACGAGTTCTTGGGCGTGCAGGACATTTCCCACAGCGGCATTCTGATTCGGATCTGGATCAAGACCATTCCGCTGAAGCAGTGGTTGGTGGGGATGGAGTTTCGGCGGCGGCTGAAGATGGCCTTTGACCACCACCACATCCGCATTGGCTCGCCCCGCCAGGTGTGGCTGCACGAGGATGCCGTCGGCCAGGACTCGTCTCGACCGCTGTACAGCCTCGATTAGGTTTGGCTATTGCAAATGTCTACTGAATTAGGACAGGTTCGGCGCAGGGGCATTGCAGTGCAATGCTCCTACCGGAGGATTTCGCCCCCTTTAGAGTGTCCTACTAAATCGACTGCTGATATCACTACTCCGCCAGGGCCTTTAGCACTGCATCGTGGATGGTACCGTTGCTGGCGACGATGCCGGGGTTGTTGGGGAATCGGGCGGCGCTGGCGAAGTCTAGGGGTTTGCCGTGCATGTCGGTAACCTTACCGCCGGCTTCTTCAACCACCAGTACTCCGGCGGCGTGGTCCCAAATTTTTTCGCGGTAGTCGGGGGTTWTGGGGGAGGGCAGGCGCAGGTAAAGCACGGCCTGCCCGGCGGCGACGGCGGCGTACTTGGCCTGGCTATCCATGCGTAGGGAGGGGGTGGTAATGCCGACGGCCTTGGCCACCTGCCCCTGCTGGCCAAGGTCGCCGTGGCCCGACTCGACGCTCTCAACCAGGCGAAAACGATCGCGATCCTCAGCTGCCGCCACCCGCAGCGGCTGGGGATTGCCCCCGGCCAGGGGCATCATTGTGGTGCCCTCGCCGCGCACGGCGACAAACAGCAGCCCAGTCTCGTCGCCAAAGCTGAGGAAGGGGCAGCCCAGCACCCCCACTTTAATATCGCCACCGACGACCAGGGCTAGGGCGATCGCGTACTGGTCGCCGCGCAAAAAGCCCTTGGTGCCGTCGATGGGGTCGAGGGTCCAGTAGCGGGGGGCGACGCTGCCGWYGMMGNTRGWMGNTSYAGMTNKMGRRKGTYGNCNKATCRNTGGCGCTGGGCACTAGCTGCTGCACCTGCTCGGTAACCGCGGCCAGTACCGGGGCGGCGTCTGGCTGGCGCAGGTCGGTGGTATCTTCTTCACCCACTACCGGGTCGCCCGGAAAGGCGGCGGATAAAGCCTTGCAGATAATCGCCTGGGCTCCGTAGTCAGCGATGGTAACGGGGCTTTTGTCGTTTTTTTCGATCGCCTGGGGCACCAACCCCTGGCGCACCCGTTCGCAGAGTTGGGCGGCCTGAATAACGGCGGCGATCGCGGTTTGCTTTTCCTGTTCGTAGGGCATGGTTTGGAAGGTGGATGGGTGGGCGGGTGGGCGGGTGGGCGGGTGGATGAGTGGCGTTCCCTGAGCGAAGTCGTTCGCGCTAGCGTCTCCCATAGGGAGAAAGGGGTAGCGTAAATGGGTAGCGTTCCCTGAGCGGAGTCGAAGGGGGAGCGTCTCCCGTAGGGAGAAAGGGGGGCGTGGATGAGGGAGGTAGGGGTGATCTCAGAGAGCACTATAGCGGTTGGGGGGGCGGCGCGATCGCTGGGTGGCCAGAAACGGGGTTTTCCCTGCTCTCATCTCATACGGGATTCTGCCTTCGTACCGTCGGGTGGGGGGCATTGCAGTGCAATGCCCCTACGGGATCTCTGTTTTGAATCGGGGTTCCTCTCCGTGCTCACCTCGGTTCAGCAACGACCTCCTTTAGAAACCCGGTTTCTCGATCTCCTTGATCCAGGTACGGGGGCCGAAGTGGCGGCAGCTCTGGGCGKYKAMCYRSRYKGMSRKWGASMSGGTWKMGWCNWAGSSRRMYTGCMSSYRRYMGTNSCRRAARGMWCSGNTNGKWMKAYSTCTCCGGCCCCGAGGGTGTCTTGAACGGCGACCTGGGGTACGGGCAAGGTGCCTGCTGTGCTGCGGTGGCGGTAGTGAATGGGGCGGGGGCCGTGGGTGACGGCGACTTCGGGAATACCCAGATCGCTGAGGGCTGCCGGGGTATCGGCTTGGTGGGGCAGGCGAAATTTGGCGGCGGCAATGACGCTGGTAGCAAGGGGCAGCAGATCCTCAAAACCAGGCTTCCAGCTGCCGGCATCGATGACGATGGGGATGTTTTGAGCTTGGGCCTGACGGGCGATCGCGGTACTTGCAGCCATCTGGTGACCGTCAATCAGCACGATATCTATAGCTTTGAGGAGGGGTTCGAGGTCGACGGGTGGGGTGGCCTGGCGACCCACGGCATTGCGCGAGACAACGGCGCGATCGCCCGTAGCGGCGGTAACCAGAATGGTAGACAACGGTGGCGGCGCGGTGAGCTGGGGGGTTAGATCGACTACCTCAATGGCATAGGTAGCCAGCTCGGCGCGAATCAGCTCGGCTAGGGGGTGCTGCCCCAGGGCACCGACCAGGGTGGCGCGGTTGCCCAAAGCGGCAAAGGCGATCGCGGCGTTGGTGGCTGGCCCCCCGGCCACCAGCAGGTTGTCTTCGGCGACGATCTTTTCGTCGCTGCTGGGGACATGGCTCACCCGGTAGATGCAGTCGAGGGTGACTAACCCCACAAAAAGTCCAGCGGCCACGGCGGTATTTCTCTCGACAGATTCTAATTGACAGACTAGAGCGATAGTCTCAACAACAGACGGCTGGCCCTGGGTGTAAGGTGGGTAAGGCGCAGGCGTTTTGGCCAGGTTAGCGCCGGTTGAAGGGGCGATCGCCCGCTCTACCGCCTTTTCGTGAATTTTTTGTCTATCGCTTTGTCAGTATGGCCGACACGTTGCCCCTTGCCTATATTCCTCTATTTTTGCATTGCGTGATCGGCCTGGTGGCGGCTCAGGTGGCCCACCGCAAGGGCTACGACCTGGGACTGTGGCTAGTGTGGGGTATGGTCGGCGGCACCGTGGCTCTGCTCGATGCCTGGCGGCGACCGCGACAGCTACCGCTGCCATGATGTCGTCTTTAACGCAATGGCTCAGCAAGTTGCTGCCCGCCCTAGACCACCGGGTGTGGATTTTGGCGGCGGGGCGACTGCTCTCGCAGGTGGGCATTGGCTTTACGCTGTTCTACGCGCCGATTTTTTTTACTGCCCAGGTGGGGCTGTCGGCCACTCAGGTGGGGCTAGGCATTGGCTTGGGCTCAGTGGCGGGCATGGCGGGCCGATTTTTGGGCGGGTCGCTGGTCGACTCACCCACGGCGGGGCGGCGACCGACGCTGCTGGCCTCGGCCCTGGTATCGGCGGTGGCCGATGGGGCTTTGATTCTGGCCAACACGTTTCCCATCTTTGTGCTGGGTAACCTGCTGATGGGGTTTGGGGTGGGCCTGTACTGGCCCGCCGCCGAGTCGGTGGCAGCCGATATTACTACCCCCCAGCAGCGCAACGAAGCCTACGCTCTGGTGCGGCTGGCCGACAACATTGGTCTGGGGGTGGGGGTAGTGGCCGGGGGGGCGCTGATTTCGCTGACCGGAGCCTACCGGGCGTTGTTTGCCATCGACGGCATCACGTTTTTGCTGTTTTTTGGCATTATCTATAGCGCCATTGCCGAAACTCGCCCGGCTGACAACCCGGATCGATCGCTGCTGCAGGGCTGGGGCCATGCTCTGCGAGACACCAACCTGATGGTGTACGCCCTGGTGAACGTGATGTTTACGGGCTACCTGGCTCAAATTCAAAGTACGCTGCCCCTCTACCTCAGTCGCTTTGGCGGGGGTGGCGAAGCGGTGAGCGAGGGCACCCTGAGCCTGCTGTTTACCGGGCACGTGGTGCTGGCGGCGATCGCGCAATTACCTGTAGCTCGCTGGCTCAACCGCTACAGCCGCGCCCAGGGGCTGATGGTATCGGCGCTGCTGTGGGGTTTGGGGTTTGGGCTGGTGTGGCGATCGGGCACGGGCAGCTTTCCGCTGGCCTGGGGCGGGCTGGCCCTGGGGGTTATGGCCCTGGCCATGGTGGCCTACACGCCCATTGGCTCGGCCCTGGTGGCGGCGATCGCTCCGGAGGCGCTGCGGGGGGTCTATCTTTCAGTTAATTCAATGTGCTGGGCGGTGGGCTACCTAATTGGCCCACCGCTAGGAGGCTGGGCGATCGACCAGGGGGCTGCCGTCGCCCACGGTTTCTGGCTAGGGCTGGTGGCAACGGTGGCTCCAGCCCTAGCCATACTGGTCTGGCTCGATCGCCGACTGCGCCGCCGAGGATTTTAGAGAGAGTGGGCGGTTAACGCCAGCCTAGGGGGGGTAGATTTGTCTCACACGACGTTGAGCCCAGCAGGCAGCACGTTGTCAATCCCCTTGATCTACCCTCCAGAAAGCCTTTCGCAGGTGGCAGATAAAACTGTAATCACCACCGCCTCTGCCGAAGAATTGTCGCGGCTTACACGGAATTCGCCTTGAGAAACCCTGGATCAGAATAGAAATTTTTTAGGGGCATTACAGTGCAATGCCCCTAAAGACCGGGTGTAACCCAATAGGATGCGGAATTAATCGCTGAAGGCATCCTTGATGTTGTCGACCGCACGCTCAACAGCATTCATAGATTTTTCTGCGGCCCTCTCAGTCCGATCGGCATCTTCCGATGCTCTTTGCTCAATCCGATTCCGGTCTCTTTTAGCTTTGCGCTCAACAAAACTTCCTTCGTCGTCAGCCTGATCGACTTTAGACGCATTTTGGTTAGCGGCACTCTTAACGCTGTCCTCAGCACTGCGAATAATATTCTTGGAGCCTTTAGCAACGTCATCGGCGGCACCTTTAACCTGGTCGCCCGCATCCGCCGCTGCAATCAAGGTTCCAGTTGGGGCTGCCAGTGCCGAGGTGTTGGCAAAAAACGTGCCCTGCCAAACGAATGCGATCGCAGACAAAAGGAACAGGGATGTGGCCATCCAGCGGCCCACAGTCGAAAGCCCTTTTGTAAAATGGCTTGACTTCATAAAAATCAATCTCCGTAAGAGTTAGCCCTCTAGTCTTACTGCATTCAAGTCGTGGATCAAACCATTCCTAAGACAGAGCTTTATCTCCTCTGCCGGGCTTAAAACGGGCGGTCCCGGCGGGTTGGGTGAGTCATTGCTGCTCCAAACTCCTGAGAAAATATCAAAAATCTTCCTTCTGGTAGATACTTCGAATTGCTAGGAGTATGTTGTTCCGCTGTTTAGGATGGAGCTGACAAAGGAAAGGTTTAGAACTTCACCTAGAGCTTTATGTTGATTGATCTTTTGGTTTGCCCTACAGAATAAATGTCCTACTCATTTACAAGACGGCCGAAGCGACACCTATGAGCCAGCGTTAACTTTGGCAGGGCTATACACAACGCAGCTGTGCACAACGTACCCTGCAAAACCTTAAAAAAACGATCTAAAGCAGCAGCCAAAGACTTGAAAATATCTTTTTCCCAAGAAAAATCTGGCTAAGAAGCTTTTTATCAAGCTGCCAACAAGACATCTATGGGCAATATTTAGATCACTCTATAAGCGTCACACACGCCAAACATACAAAACTATATAAAATTGCCAATCATTCTATTGTTTAGGGCTAAAACTTTAACTTTTGATAGAGATGCAAACTCTAGATTAGTTTTACTATGTAAATAACGCTGGCTGGCGTATTTTATTGCTGCCGCGCAGTATTGTGATTAAGCTTGGCGCTGCTAAGCAATCTTTCTCAATCCTACTGCAGATCCGCTTGCAAAAGAGTTGAGCATCAAGCTGAAAAAGTTTTGATCATCGAGAGTAGCTACCGCACTTACTTTCTTAAACTTTTTCTAAGCTTTACGGCAAAGTACCACGCTAGCAAGATGTTAAGGGCTATCCCTGTCTTCATACTCAAGATGCAGCAGGAAGTGTTTGGATCGTGTTTAGATCACTGTCTGCAAAGGCAGTACTTACAGGCACTTTAGCAGTCAGAAACAAGAGGCAGAGATTTGCCCCATCGTTACTGCCTTTATAGCCATTGCGCAGAAATGAGCAGAAATGAATAGATACAAAATTAAGGAGGAGCTGAAGCTATGAAAAGTCTTCACAATAATCAAAAATTAGCCCGAGGTCGAAAGGGCTGGGTAGGTGCGATCGCCCTGGGGCTAACGCTTTCGCTGGTTTCGGCCTGCAATACAACCGCTCCAGGTAATCAAGCTGAGCAGGAAAATGTAACCTCTGACCAGGTCACCGAAGTAGAACCAGGCGAAGCTATTGTTGGTGAACTGGTGACCGTTAGAAGTGGAATCACTGAAGTAATCGATGACAACAGCTTTGTTGTGGAATCAAACAACGGCGATTCTATTCTGGTTCTCAACCCTGCCGGTGCTGCGTTCACTCCCCCTGAAGAAAATATTCCTGTTCAGGTCACTGGACAGCTAGAAATTTTTGATGCGGCATCGGCCGATCAGTACGGGGTAGAAGGTTTAGACCCCGCTCTTTACGAGGAGTATGATCAGCAGCCCGTTATTGTTGCCCAAAACGTTGCCCTAGCACCCAGACCCCAAGACCTGTGGAATGCGCCCGATGAATACTTTGACGAAACTATCGCCATTGAAGGCGACCTCAGACCGTTAGACGGAGCCGATAACGGATTTGCTCTGTTTGAGGAAGGCTGGACCAGCGACACTGGCGTGCTAGTGGTTGGAGTCGATCAAGCTGTTGATATCGCTGATCTTGAAGAGGGTGAAAACGTGGTCGTAACCGGGCAGGCCCGACCTGCCGATGCAGCTTCACTACAAGAGGCAGGCTTTGGCTGGGATGACGATCAAATTCAAGAGTTTTTGTCGAGGTATGAAAATCGACCTGTAATTTTCGTTGAGGAAGTCTACCCATCGGCTGTACCTCCTCACCCCAGTGTCTAATAGGCTGATTCAGCCCAGGACCAATTGCAGAAGTTTTTCTCAGGCCTGCCTGAGGAGTATGAAGGGAGCGAGTTAAACCTCCGATTTAACTCGCCCAAAGTTCGAATCAAATGATGCACAAGAGGAAATCATGGTAAACACACAAAACAACATCAACCAAACTCAGTACAAGCGAGTCGTAGGTGTTTTTAAGCGTCGCGAAGATCTCGAAAGCGCGCTGCGCGCCCTCAGCGATGCCGGTATTAACAAAGAGAGAATTTCTCTACTGGCTAAGCACGTAGAAAATGTTGAAGGTGCTGAAGAACTAACCGATCACCAGGGCAATGAAGCTGCAGAAGGGGCTGGCATTGGTGCCACCACCGGAACCGTACTCGGCGGCATTGGTGGCTTTCTAGTCGGCGCGGGCGTGCTGGCGATTCCTGGTGTAGGCCCTGTGCTTGCTGCAGGGGTCGGCATCTCTGAAATTGCGGCTACCCTGGCTGGCGCTGGTATTGGTGCTGCGGCTGGTGGTCTGGTGGGCGCTCTAGTCGGGGCCGGTATTCCTGAAGAACGCGCCAAAGGCTACGAGAAGCGCATCAAGGCTGGTGACTATCTGCTGATGGTAGATGGCACTGTCGACGAGGTTCACAATGTTGAATCTATTCTGCGCGATCGCCGCATTGAAGACATGGGCACCTACGATGCTCCTGAGGCCGCTAACCGCTCTGCCGCTACCTCAACTGCTACTTCAGGCAATGCAGCTATGGGCAGCCGCAACACGGCCCCTGGAGCCGGGAAAACTGCTGTCACGGGCACCCGCGACATCGACAACGACGGCCAACCCGAGGTCATTGTTGTAGACAATCGTTCCCAAGCAAATCGGCGCAGCTAGGCGCGACGCCAAAAACGCTGGTCGTTAAACACGGCTATTGACTCAATTTTGAGAGCGGAGGTTTTTACAAAACCTCCGCTTTTTTTTCGTTAGGTGCAATGAGGTGCTTTGCTTAATTGGTAGGGTCTTGGTGGCGATCGCCCTTTGTAGATAAGTTTTGGCTAGGGCAGCCTGATCTGAATAACGCAGGTGTTATCAACCTGTGTTGAGGTCAGTGAAGCCTCAAGGTGCTTACCCCGCTGCTTTGAGCAAGGCTATAGCTCTACCCATTGTTAACCAGAGTAAGGGGGAGACACTATCAAATAACACTCGTTATTTATACGATTAAAATTAGCTCAGTTGGGCAATCACCAAATTTTGACCACCGTGTTGCAGAAAAGTTACAACTGCTTTTAGAACAACTCGCCTTGCCTGATAATGTAGCTGATTTCAGTCAAACGTTTTAATTGCAGCACTAACTGCATTAACCAAACAATGTTCAATCAAAAAAACAGATTCTTCCCCTCAATCACATTGAGCGTCTTGGGCTTGCCCTTGCTGCTGGTACAGCCTAGCGTAGCCCAACAGCCCACCACAGGAATTATTCGAAGCTTAACTGTGGGCGATCGCGCCTGCTATGTCGAAGTGGTAAATGACCAGGGAGGACAGTTCACAGAGTTTGCCAACTTTGAGATCTGTGAGCAAAATCTTGTTGGCCAGCGGGTGCAGCTTACCTACGAATCGGGCAACATTCAGGCCGCGTCGTGCCAGGGTAACCCCGACTGTGCTGACACAGAAACCGTGATGCTTATTACGCAAGCCCAGGCTCTCCCAGCGCCCACTGCCACCCCACAGCCAGCCTCAAGCCGAGTGCAAAATTTGCCCGACGGCAACTACCGCTATTGGAGCGGTACCCCCAGCGGTGGCGTTGTCTCCGACGATGCGCTAATGGCGAATGGCGGCGTTACCTTTACTTTCACAAAGCAGGGCAATACCATCACGGGGATTTTTGGCTACGTAGATGGAGAAGCGATTTGTGTGCAGGGGCAGGTCAGCGGCAACACGGTCGCAGGTATGGCGGTGCAAACTCTACAGGGTGCCAGCGTGATTAGCGCTGGAGAAACATTTCAAAATTTTGGCCCCAGCGGCTACTTGCAACTGCGTAGGGGGCGTCAGGCCAGCCCTACGGTAGTGCGCTATGGCAGCGCCCTGCTTAACCTCAACGGTCTCAACCGCATCAATGCAGGTAGTCGAGTACCACCAAGGGGCTGCTAAAAGTATCAGCTAACCCGTCCAGTCGGCGGCGGTTGGATGGGTTGCCAGGGGAGCTAGCAATGGTCTTTTGTCGCTAAAAACAGCTCTTAAAATTGGTCATTGTTGGAAAATAATTTGCCCAGCTTAGGTTCCCTGGCGTTTTACCTATCCATATTTTCACTACAAAGCGGCTAGGACAGAATGGTGCCGATCTCTTTGAGATAGACGCGGCTAAAGGGTTCTGAGCCGCCCAAACGGTACTGCTCAATTAGCCCCTGACGGCGAATAGAGATATTATCGCCCTCTCGTACCACCACGGTTGAGTCGGGAAAAACATCGCGGGTGAGAAGGGTTTCCGTTTCGGTGGGGTTGTCCAAAACCACCATGTCGCTACCGGAGTAGAACATGCCGTCTTGATCAAAAATATCGCCCCGATATTCTGCAATCAGCATATCGAGTTTGGGGTTGCGCAGCAGGTTACGCACATTGACGTTGTAGTTTGGGCTCAAGACCTTTTCAGAACGGTTGATCAACATGCCCTCTCGACACACTGCACCAATTACCCAATTGGGGTGCTGCAGCAACACGTGGTCGATCAGCTCCTGCAAATTGCTCATTGAAACCCGATTAAACGTCATGATCGGAATCCGAGCGCTGGTTTCGACGGGAAAGAACGTTTCTAAAATTGGGGAGGTGACATCGACGCGATCGCCCACCGACGGGTTGAGGTGCATCGAAATGCCGGGGGCCGAGTTGATTTCAAGAATGCCAAAACTACTGTTTTTCCAAGACCTCGATAGATCACGGGCAATCACATCAATGCCCAGGCAAGTCAACCGAAAATGTTGAGCAATATCCTGCGCCAAAATCACATTGTCAGGGTGAATGGTGGGAGTCGCATCGATGCTGACCCCACCAGCGGACAGGTTGGCCACCTTGCGCAGGTAGACGGTGCGGTTTGCCTCTAAAACGCTGTCCAGGGTAAATCCCTGCGCAGCGAGGTAAAGTTCCATGGCGTCATCGGTTTTGATCTTGCCCAGGGGCGAGGTTGGGGTGTCGCTGCGAGCGGCGGCCCGGTTGGCGTCGTGAATTAGCTCGCTGACTGTCGATTGCCCGTCGCCGGTAACCGAAGCGGGTTTGCGCTCCATAGCCGCCACAAATCGACCATTGACGCACAAAATCCGAAAATCGGAGCCAGTGATGCTCTTCTCCACAATCACCCGCACCGGCTCATCGGCAGGAATGGACTCGATCGCGCGATCGAAGGCGGCTTCAAGTTCTTCATCGTCGCCCACGTCTGCCGTTACCCCTTCGCCCTTGTGCCCCGACACCGGCTTTACGGCAATGGGGTAGCCAACTCGGTCGGCAGCGGCCAGGGCTTCACTACGGGTGGCAACAATTTCGCCCTTTGGCACCGGAAAACCCAGGGTGCTGAGAAAGGCTTTGCAGTCGTCTTTGCGGGTTGTAAAGTCTGAGTCTAGGTGACTGTCGGTATCAAAGGTGGTCGCTACGCCGCGCACCAGCTTTTTGCCGTAGCCGTACTGCATCAACCCCTCATCCCACAGATAAAACGTGGGGATACTCTTTTCGTGGGCGGTTCGCAGTAGCGCGTAAACGGTGGGGCCACCATACACCGACTGCCGAAACAGTCTTTGAAAAATTTCAACCTGGTCTTCAATATAAAAGTGTTGGTCTTGGGTAATCGCCTCAAACCAGTCCCACACGGCAAAGACAACCGATCGCGTCGAGCGCCCGTGCAGGGCCTCAACAGCAATGCGGCAGCGGTCGCCGCGATGGGTAACGCTCCACTGGTGTAGATGCAGCCCAATGTCGAGCTGATTGACCTCGGCGGCTACCTGGGCAAAGAGATGGGCGTAGGAGTCGTAGGTGCGCTCTTTGAGGTGAGGATAGCGATCGCTCACCACATCAACATAGGCCTCGATCGGCAGTGGATCGCTGTTTCCGGTAAGGGCAAAGTCAAATACGAAGGCGGCCGTATTTAAGTAAGGATTGCTGCCCTCACAAAACCGACTGTTGTAGATATCGAACGCATCAGTTTTGCGAGCGTTCACGCGGGATACCGGAAGTTGATCGAGAACCACCTGCTTCTCCAAAGCAAATACTCCTCATCCTAAACAGAGATTTTTGCACCCCGCATGTACCGCAAGCATGAGAAGCCCCTGTGCTAAATCAACTTTTCTTGGGTTGCGATCGCTTGGGGCGCGATGGTTTGAGCAGCTTCAGGTCGGGGTGGTGCAGGGCCAGGGCCTGGTGCAAACAATCCAGCGTTAGCGTTGGCGGCTCGTGCTGCTGGGCCAGGGCGACGGCGGTTTGGGCCAGGGTAACGATCTCGCCGCCGCTCAGGGCGAGCTGCAGGGCCACGTGGGGCCAGCGCAGATTGCGGTCTTTTTTGGTGCCCTGGGGAATGGCCCGCTTCCACAGCAGCTCGCGGGCGGCGGCATCGGGCAGAGGGAACTCCACTACCCCGGTCATGGCCTGCCGCCAGGAGGGTTTGATGCTTTGCAGGTAGGGGCTGGCCAGCAGAGTCAACCCCGGCTGGCGGCGGCGCTGAATCACCCACGACTGCACCAGGGCGGCTTCGGCGGTGGGGGTGCGGCCAAACCACTGGGGCGCGTTTTTAAGCAGCAGCACGCAGGGGGGCAGGTTGGCCAGGTCGTCGAGTTCGGGAATAGTGCCGTCGTCGTCGGGGGCGATGGTGGCTAAGTCGATGATTACCAACAGCAGCTCTAGCTCGGCGGCCAGTACCTGGGCGGCCAGGGTTTTGCCGGTGCCGCTGGGGCCTGCCAGCAGCACCATAGTGCCGTCGGTGGCGCGAACGGCGGCGGCTACGGTTTTGAGCTGAGCCAGCTGGGGGTCGGGCAGCACCAGGCTATTCCAGCTCGCCGCTGGAATTTCAGAGGATTCTCCCGCCTCGGCCACGGGGGCCAAGGCCCAGGTATCGATGCTGGTGGGGTCGGGGTCTTCGGAGAGCAGGTAGGTGGCGAGGTCTTCGGTGAGTCGCAGGTGGCGACTGAGCAGGGTGGTGTCGTCGGCATTCAGCCACTCCACCAGGCCCAGGCTAGCCAGGCGACTGTTGGGGGCAATCAGGGGGCGCGATCGCCGCCATTCCTGGTCGTTGCGGCAGAGCAGCCGCAGGCACAGATCGACGGTGGGCAAATCCCAGTCGGACTCGTCGTGCTGGTAGTGAAGGTAGCTGTAGAGCCGCCCAAACCGCTGGTTGACCTCGGGGGCCAGGGCCAGCAGCAGCACGTTTTTTTCAAACAGGGTGAGCTGCAGGCGATCGCGCAGCTGCGGCAGGGCCAGCACCACCCCCTGGCGCTGGCTGGCGACAATGCGGGCCTCTAGCTGCTGGGCATAGTTGCCGCCCGTGCGTGGGGCCTTGGGCGGACGGGCATGGTCGTAGTTGGGCTGCCCGGTGAGGTGAATAATGCCCTTCCACCAGTGGCGGGTGACCCGGTCCTGGTCGGAGAGGGCAAAGTCGTCTAGCTCCTGCAGCTCGCGCTTTTGCCGCGATACGGCCACCATCAGCAGGCGATCGAGCCAGGCCAGCTCGGTCTTCAAGTAGGCCCAGTTGTCGGTAAAGGGGGCCATTTTTTCAGGGATAGGGACCTCAGGATTGGACATGGCCCAGCACTCGAATAAACTCCAAAGGCAGCCCGTCGGCGTCGGCTAAAAAGGCGACCTCGTAGACGCGATCGCCAATAATCTGCTGCTGCGGCTCCAGCAAAACCTTCAGGCCGCCCGCGCTAGAATCCTCGACAAACCGCTGGCGCAGGTCCGTCAGCCAGGCGGGCAGGCTGGGGGTTGCCTCGGTCAGATCAAAGGATAGGTGATAGTAGCCGGTGTAGTGCTCATCGCCAAAGGCATCGGCGGCGGGGCGCGGCTCAGGTATCTGAATCAACTCAATGCGACCCCCCAGCCCCTCCATCCAGCAGGCCAGGGTAATGCCAGCGGTAAAGCGCTCGTGGACGGTAAACCCCAGGGCTTCGTAAAATGCGATCGCGCGGTGAATATCCTGGGTGCGAATTGATGCGTGGTGGAGCATCGGGCGGGCGGCTTGGCTATTCAAAGAGACGAAAATAAGGATAGCGCACCGGCACACCCGGCTCTTTTTCAAGGCTAAAGTTAATCACCGCCCAGCGGGGATCGACCTCGGCAGAGGGGCTAAACTCTACCGGCAGGCCGTAGAGCTTGGGGGCGGTCGAGGTTTCTACCTGCCCACGCCAGGGCGAGTTGCGTTCCAGGTAGGCGTTGACCAACTCCTGGTAGCGCTCGGCGATGATTACCCGCGTAGCTCGGTAGCCCTGAGTGTAGAGGCGATCGAGCGCCTCGTGAATTTCAAAGCGAATGCCGTCGGGGTGAGTGTGCTGGCGATACCATTCGCCATCCCACTGTCGCCAGTGCCGCCCCGACTGCAAATGCACCAGCTCTTTCGAGTCAGGGTTGGCCTCAAAGGCTCCGTGGCGCGTGCACAGGTATGTGTCGGTCAGTGTCAGAGCCGGAATGGTCTGACGACAGTGAGGGCACTGGATTTCTGGGCCATAGATGGGATACTGCAAGGCGGAGTTGACCATTGGGCTGAAACCAGACGTGTCCTCAAGAGGCGGGCAGTGGAACGGGCAGTTTGCGCTATATCCGTAGCCGTATTATACCTTTGGGAACTCGGCTCTCCCCGCAGCTGGGGCATCCCATTGGTGGAATCCGCTAATTTTTTTCGGAACTTTATCGGAGAATTGACTTGTATGGATGCTGCGTCTACCTCGCTCTGGCCCCGACCCAACCTGTCCCAGGCCGCTTTCGTCGCCCCTACCGCCACCGTCATGGGCCAAATTACGCTCCGTGAGGGCTGCAGCATCTGGTACGGGGCCGTGCTGCGCGGCGATGTGGAATCAATTGAAGTAGGAGCCTACAGCAACGTGCAGGATGGGGCTATTCTCCACGGCGACCCCGGCCAGCCCACGATACTCGAAGACTACGTCACCGTCGGCCACCGGGCCGTCATCCACAGCGCTCACGTCGAGCGGGGCTGCCTGATTGGCATTGGGGCAATCGTGCTCAACGGGGTGCGGGTGGGCACAGGCAGCATTGTCGGGGCTGGGGCGGTGGTAACTAAAGATGTGCCGCCGCGATCGCTGGTCACGGGTGTACCGGGCAAAGTTGTGCGCGATGTTTCCGACCAGCAGGTACTAGAACTGCTGGAGCACGCCCAAAAGTACCATCAACTCGCCCTGGCCCACGCCGGACACAGCAATGATCTGGGGTTTGTCTGAACATGACACATTTAGGCTACTGGGCCAGCGGCAAACTTCGCAATTTGCTAAGATTTAGAGTGACTTACCCAGGCTTATGCACATCATTACTCGCGCTCGTCTGGCAGCGTTTTGGGAAAAACACCCTGACTCAAAAACCAGCTTACTACTTTGGTATAAGCTGACATTGATAGCCAGATGGCAAAATTTAGCTGATGTGCGTCGAGTGTTTCCGACCGCCGACCCAGTTGGTAAGCTGACCGTCTTTAATATAGGCGGCAACAAGTATCGCCTAATCACGTTAATTGACTATACCTATCAAAAAGTGTTTATCCGCAACGTGCTGACCCACGCTGAGTATGACAAAAACAATTGGAAAAAAGACAATTGGTATGAGTGATTTGATAGGCAAGCTTCAGATATGACCGGGTTAAAGAAAAACGTATTGGGTAATTAGCGATCGAAAACAGCAGAGGACTTTGCCATGTTTGCCACTGAGCCAGAAGGCTATCTTCAGCTTCTGCAAAAGTTTCCGCCTCGACCGATCAAAACCGAGGAGCAGCTTTTAGCTGTGCAAAATGTCATTGATAGCTTGATAGATGCTGAAGAACTAACCTCAGAAAAACAAGACTATCTCAATCTTTTAGGCATGCTTGTCCATGACTACGAAGATCAGCATGTTTCCATTCCAGACTTAAGCGGCATCGACCTACTTCGCGCCCTAATGGATGAGTTCAGGCTCAAACAAAAAGACCTGGTTCCCATCTTTAAAACCGAGTCTATTGTTTCGGCTATTCTCAATGGCCAGCGCAATTTCACCGTTGAGCACATTGAAAAGCTGGCTAAGTTTTTCCATATTTCCCCCGCCGCATTCTTTCCTCGAACATCGTGATGAACTTATTTCGGCCTCTAGTGATAGCTCTACTCTGCCTGCTGTGTGTCACGGGTTGGAGCCTACCGGCATGGGCACAATCTGCTGCACCAGACCTATCGCTCCAGGTGGTGCAAGACATCTCTGAGCTGCGCCAAAAAGCCTTTACTGCCTCCCAAAAGGGTCAGTTTACCGAGGCCGAAACCTACTGGAGCCAGCTGATTGACTACCTGCCCGACGAAGCCGCCCTGTGGAGCAACCGGGGCAACGTGCGCGTTAGCCAAAACAAGCTGGAGGAGGCGCTGGCAGATTACAACAGGGCGATCGCCCTAGCCCCCGAGCAGCCCGACCCCTACCTCAACCGGGGGGCAGCCCTAGAAGGCTTGGGGCGGTGGGAGGATGCGATCGCCGACTACAGCCAGGTGCTCGCCCTCAACCCCGACGATGCCGCCGCCTACAACAACCGAGGCAACGCCCAGGCGGGCCTGGGCCACTGGGAAACCGCCCTGGCCGATTACCAAAAAGCCGCTGATCTCGACCCCAAATTTGCCTTTGCCCGCGTCAATGCCGCCCTGGCCGAGTATCAGCTCGGCAACGCTGACGAAGCGATTCGCCAGTTTCGCAGCCTCACCCGCCGCTACCCCAATTTTGCCGACGCCCGCGCTGCCCTCACCGCCGCCCTCTGGGGCCAGGGCCAGAGTGGCGAAGCCGAAAGCAACTGGGTTGCGGTGATGGGTCTCGATCGCCGCTACCGCGACCTCGCCTGGGTCAGCACCGTGCGTCGCTGGCCCCCCGCTATGGTCACCGCCCTGGAAAAGTTTTTGAACCTATAGTGGGTTCATTGGGGGGACTATGGCTAAAGTTATCGCCATTACCGAAGCATTTAAGACCCTGGCAGAGGTAGAGACCCGCCTGGGTTTGAGCCGCAACGAAGATGCAGCCTTCTTCCCAAAGTGGCGAGCACCCCTACCCGGCCTTAGCGGCGTAGAAACCGATCGCCTGGAGGTAATGCAGCAGCGGCTGCTGTATCACAGGGCCGACGGAGATTTACTAGAGGGTTCTGTCATGCTGCTGGTGGCATCCCCGCTGCTAGAGCTAGCCGGGTTTTACGACCCGCCCTTCAGGCTGAAGGCCGAAGCCGCAGTTGAGGTCGTTGTAGACGATGGCGAAGAGGTGCTGCGGGGGCGCATTGATGCGCTGATTTTGCAGCAAAGTGGGCAGCAAAACTTCTGGGTGCTGGTGCTGGAAGCAAGGAAAACGACAATTTCTACCCGTTCTGCCCTGCCTCAGGCTTTAGCCTACATGATGGCCAATACCCAGCTCGACAAACCTACCTTTGGCCTACTAACCAACGGCGATGATGTTCTGTTTGTAAAGCTGAGCCATTAGCCTGCGAAGCAATATAGTTTGTCGCGGGTTTTCTCGCTGTATACCCTACCTGAAGAACTACAAGCCGTCCTGCAAATTCTCAAGGGCATCGGCAGGGCGATCGCTCCCACAAGCTCTAATTAAGCTCGCCAATCAGCCTATCTGCCAAGCAGCGTTGACGCGCAAAAAAACTGTGCTACTCTTAAAAATAACGAGCGCTCGGTTAAAAATAAATGCCCAAGGTTGTCGACCACGACCAGTACCGCAAAGCGCTGCTGGAGCAATGCTTTGACCTGTTTGCCGAGCACGGTTACGCCAGCCTGACTACCCGGCAGATTGCCAAGGCGCTAGGCGTTTCTACCGGCACGCTGTACTACTACTTCCCCAGCAAGGAGGATCTGTTTATGCAGCTGATTGAAGAACTGACCACTCAGGATTTGCTGCAGGCCAGTGCCAAGATCAAAGGGTTGAGCAGTCTGCGGGAGCGCATTCTGGCCCTGGGCGACTTTCTAGAAGCCAACGAAGACTATTTCATTAAACAAACCTTGCTGATGATGGATTTTTACCAGCAGGCGGGGGTGGGGCCGTCGCGGGTGAATGAGGCAGTGCAGCGGGTCAGTATGCGATCGCGCGACGAAATTATGGTCGCCCTGCGCCTCGACAATCCCCTGATTGCCACCCACGTCCTCTGCCTGATTGACGGACTGATTTCTGAGCGCATGGTCAATCCGGCGCTGGTGTCATACCGGCAACAGGCCGAGCTTTTGGCCGATTTGCTCACCGCCTACCTGGAGAAATTTCCGGGAGGACAGCTATGACATTGCGTTCGCTCTGGATCTGGCTGCGCTACGGGCGTCGCCAGATCTATCCCTGGACAACTTTAGCTATAGCCGGGTGGCAGTGGGTAGTGTTGTGCGGTTTAGAACGAGACCGCGCCGCCATTCGCTGGATGGCTACCCTGGTCAAAATCGACGGCGCTAAATTGACGGCCTTTCTCAACGACTTACTCTGGTGAACCCGATGGAAACGCTATCGTCGCTAACCGTTCTGCACCCGACCCAGTTTGATGCCGCCACTGAGCTGCTCTGCGCCGCCTTTGCCGACGACCCGCTATTCAACTACCTGGTGCCCACCGATGTGAGCGATCGCCCTCAGGTAATGACCTACATTTTTCGCATGCTGCTGCTCTGCGGCGGCGACCACGGCTACTGCCTTGCCGATACCGATAGTCAAACCCTCAAAGGCATCGCCATTTGGCTGCCGCCGGGGCAGTCGGTGGGTCTGGTAGACATGCTGCGAGCCGGGCTGTACGAGCTGCCCTTTTGCCTGCCCTGGCACTACCTGAGCCGTTGGCAGGCCGCCCTCGCCCTCGACCACTACCACCAACAGGCCATGCCCATGCCCCACTGGTATCTGATGCTGTTGGCCGTTGGCCCTCGCTACCAGCGGCAGGGGGTCGGCCACCAGCTCATGCAGCCGGGGCTGGAGGGCAGTGATACCGGCGGGCAGCCCTGCTATGTCGAAACCTCGACCGCAGACGCCGTGCGTTTTTACCGGCGCCACGGCTTTGACATTGTCAAAACCGGCCCCTTTGCCGAGCAGGCCCCAGCCTTTTGGACCCTGCAGCGGCTGGGCCGGGTGGCATGAAGGAGGGGCAGACGCAGAGCTGGTTCTACCGAGCAGAGGTGTTGGGCGATCGCCTTAGCCCTGGGGCATGGCCGAGGGCGAGGCAGCCTGCTCTTAGTTTTGCGGGTTGAGGCGGTTGGCGAGCAGGGCAACAAAAAACATCGGTAGCGACACGCCGATGCAGATTAGCCACTGACTCAGGCTCAGGGGCGCGGTGGCAAATAGGAAGTTCATCACGCCCACCTGGCTGAAGATGACTTGCAGCACTACAGCCGCCGCAATTCCGTAACCGATCGCCGACACGTCGCCTAGGGGCACCTTCAGGCCGCGCATTTTAGCCGTCACCGAGGCCCAAAACTGGCTGATGCTGAGCAGGTATATAATTCGCCCCGCCACCAGGGCCTGAATCGCCATCGTGCGGGCCAGGGGAATGTCGCCTGTGGTGCGGCGAATCCATTCAAAGACGCCGAAGATCAAAATCCAGTTGAATACCGAGATCAGGGCGATGCGCTTGAGCAGATCCCGCGACAGCAGGGGCTCGCTGGGGTTGCGAGGCGGACGGTTCATTAGGTTGTGCGACTTGGGCTCAAAGGCCAGGGGCACGGTCATGGCGATGGAATTGACCATGTTGAGCCACAGCACCTGGAGCGACAGAATCGGCAGCACGTCGCCGCGCCCGATGAGCACGCTGAGCAGAATGGTCATCGACTCGCCGCCGTTGACGGGCAGAATGAACGCGATCGCCTTCATCAAATTCCTGAACACGTTGCGTCCCTCTTCCACCGCCGCCTCAATCGAGGCAAAGTTGTCGTTGGTGAGAATCATGTCGGCGGCTTCTTTGGCCACCTCGGTGCCGGCGTTACCCATGGCGATACCAATATCGGCCTGCTTGAGGGCGGGGGCATCGTTGACGCCGTCGCCGGTCATCGCCACAATGTGGCCCTTCGCCTGCAGGGCTTCCACCAGGCGCAGCTTTTGCTCGGGGGCAACGCGGGCAAACACCGCCCCATTCTGCACGGCGTTGGTGAGGTCAGACGATTCAAATTTGGCCAGATCTTTGCCCGTGTAGGCGATTACCTCCTCGGTAGAGCTGAGATTCATGCGCTCGGCGATCGCCGCCGCCGTCACCTTATGGTCACCCGTGATCATCTTTACCTCAATGCCCGCTGTTTTACAGGCTTCGACCGCCTGAATAGCCTCAGCGCGGGGCGGGTCGATCATACCCTGGAGGCCGAGGAATACCATGCCTTGCTTGAGGTCGTCGTGGTCGATGTGGTGGCCGTTGAAGGTTTTGGCGGCAAAGCACAGCACTCGCAGCCCCCGCGAGGCCATGCGCTCGGCCTGGAGCAGAATGCGATCGCGGTCTGCATCATCAATGGGTTGGGCTTGGCTGTCACTGTCGAGCAGGCCATTGCAGCGGGGCACCAGCGTCTCTACCGAGCCCTTGGCCAGCAACCACTGCCCGGCGGTATCCTGCTGGTGCAGGGTGGCCATGTATTGAAACTCCGACTCAAACGGAATGCTGTCGATGCGCGGGTAGCTGTGGTTAAGCTCCGAGCGGTCGAGGCCAGCCTTGCGGGCCGCCACCAGCAGTGCCCCCTCGGTGGGGTCGCCCACCACGCTCCAGGCACTGCCCTGGTGCTCCAGCTCCGAGTCATTGCAGAGCATACCCACGAGCAGGCACTGGCACAGGGGGGCGGGCATAGCGTCGAGGGGCACCGGGTTGTCTTCGCCATCGCGCAGTTCGCCGTGGGGGTTATAGCCCTCGCCGGTCAGGTCGTAGTGGTGCCCTCCGGCATAGATGCTCTGCACCGTCATCTGGTTTTCGGTCAGGGTGCCGGTTTTATCAGAGCAGATTACCGTGGCGCTGCCCAGGGTTTCGACGGCGGGCAGCTTGCGCACAATGGCGCTGCGGCGGGCCATGCGCGATACCCCAATCGCTAGAGTAATGGTGACCACGGCGGGCAATCCCTCAGGAATGGCACTCACCGCCAGGGCCACGGCGGCCTCAAACATTTCAATCGGGGAGTTGCCCCAGGCCATACCTACCGCAAAGGTCAAGGCAGCCACCGCCAAAATGGCCTTGAGCAGGGTCTTGCTAAAGCGGTCAAACTTGCGGGTTAGGGGCGTCACCAGGGTGGTGCTCTCGTCCATTAGCTTGGAGATTCGCCCGGTCTCGGTATTGAGGCCGGTCTCGACCACAATGCCTTCGCCCTGGCCGAAGGTGACAAAGCTGCCCGCATAGGCCATGTTGTGGCGCTCGGCCAGGGGCGTCTCGGCGGGCAGCGTTTCCAGGGAGGGCTGCTTTTCAACGGCTACTGACTCCCCCGTCAGGCTCGACTCGTTAATTTGCAGGGTGCGGCCCCGCAGCAGGCGCAGGTCGGCGGGCACCTTGTCGCCCGAGGTGAGCAGCACAATGTCGCCGGGCACCAGGTCGCGCGACGACACCTGCACCTGCTGCCCATCGCGACGCACCATGGCGTCGGTGGTGACGGAGGAGGCTAAAGCCGCGATCGCATTCTCAGCCTTAGACTCTTGCACAAAGCCAATGATGGCGTTGATTACCGTTACGCCCCAGATCACCCCGGCATTTACCCAGGAGCCCAGCAGCGCCTTGATTACCCCCGCAATTAACAAAATGTAGAGCAGTGGCTGATTGAACTGCAGCAAAAATAGAACAACAGGATGCTTCCCAGCCTTACCCTTCAGCTCGTTGGCCCCATAGCGCCCTAGCCGCGCCTTCGCCTCCTGGGCAGACAACCCAGTTTCGGGGTCAACCTCCAGATGCTGGGTGATCTTGTGGCCCTCAGCCTGGTGCCAGGTCAGAGTCGTTTGGTCTTGGGGCTTAGGTGCCGAACGCCGTTGGGTCACAGCTATATCCTCCGTCGGTAGGCAGGGTGGGGCAGTGTCTTTCTGTCCTCACGTTAGGAGATAGAGGCGTGGCCCAGGCTTTGTTCTACACCACAATTAATCATTACCGACCCCGATACGGCCCCTAACGCCCCTCAGGGATGGCCAAAATTGAGCTATTCTACAACCGGGCAACGGGCTTGCAGTGGCCATGCCGTGAAGTAGAGGGGGAAGCCGTAATGACTGAGGCCGCCCAAGAACAATTGCAGATTTTGCTAGACGCCGGGCGCTTTGATGCAGCCCAAGCCTTGCTGACTCCCATGCAGTCAGCGGATGTGGCCGACGCTATTGACGAGCTGCCGGAAACTTTGCAGGCGGTAGCCTTTCGCCTGCTGCCAAAGGATGAGGCGATCGAGGTCTACGAGTATTTACCGGGGCGGGTGCAGCAGTCGCTGCTCGAAGACTTTAAGAATCCTGAGGTGCTGGAGATTATCGATCGCATGTCGCCCGACGATCGCGCCCGCCTGTTTGACGAGCTGCCCGCTAAGGTGGTGCGGCGGCTTACCCTGCAGCTCAGCCCAGCCGAGCGCGAGGCCACCGCCCGACTGCTAGGCTATCCCCCCAACAGCGCCGGGCGAATTATGACCTCCGAGTTTGTCGCCCTGCGCGAAACCCTCACCGTAGAGCAGGCCCTCGATCGCATTCGTCACCTGGCCGAAACCTCAGAGACCATTTACACCCTGTACGTGCTCGACAACGCTCGCCACTTAATTGGTGCGCTCTCGCTGCGCGACCTGGTGGTGGCCCAACCCGAGCGCACCCTGCAAGATTTGATGCAGCGAGAGATGGTTTACGTTCACACCGACACCGACCAGGAGGAAGCCGCTCGCCTGATTCAGCGTTACGACTTTTTGGCTTTGCCGGTGGTAGACCGCGAGCAGCGCCTGGTGGGCATTGTCACCATTGACGACCTGATGGATGTGCTGGAGGAAGAGGTCACCGAAGACATTTATACCGCTGGGGGTGTACAGAGCGTCGGCGACAGCTACTTTCAGACCAATCTGTTTGCGGTCGCCCGCAAGCGGGTGGTGTGGCTGTTTATTTTGCTGATCACCAACACTGGCACCAGTGCGGTGATTAAGGGGCAAGAGGAACTGCTAGAGCAAGTGGTAATTTTGGCGGCGTTTATTCCGCTGCTAATCGATGCGGGGGGCAACGTGGGGGCACAGTCCTCAACGGTGGTAATTCGCGGCTTGAATACCGACGAGGTCAGGTCGTCGCAGATGGGCCGCATTGTCTGGCGCGAAACCCTGGCTGGGGCCATGCTGGGAGTGCTGCTGGGCATCGCCGTCACGGTGTGGGCCTACTTTCTCCAGGGTGACTGGGGAGTGGCGCTGGCGGTGGGGCTGAGCCTGGTTGCCATTTCGGTGTTGGCCTCCTTTGCTGGGTCAGCCCTGCCCTTTTTGTTTAAGGCGCTCAAGTTTGACCCGGCGCTGATGTCGGCCCCCTTCATTACCACGGCGGTCGATGTGCTGGGGGTGCTGATTTATCTCAACATAGCCAGGGCAATTTTGGGGATTTAGAGTCAGGGTGACGGGTGCCAGGTGCTCGGTGTAAGGTGCCAGGTGTAAGGTAACAGCCCGAAACCCAAAACCCAAAACCCAAAATCCAAAATCCCCCCATGCCCCACCCAACCGCGATTGTGTTACTTTCTGGTGGCCTCGACTCGGCTACCGCTGCCGCCCAGGCGATCGCAGACGGCTACGACCTGGTGGCGCTCTCATTTAATTACGGCCAGCGGCACCAGCGAGAATTGGAGGCTGCAAAGGCGGTGGCGGAGCATTTTGCGATCGCAGACCACCACTTCATCGATGTCAACCTGGCCCAGTGGGGTGCGTCTTCCCTCACCGACCTGGCCCAGCCGCTGCCCCAGGACGGCCCTCAAGATGGCATTAGAGCGGGCATTCCTTCCACCTACGTGCCGGGGCGCAACACGGTGTTCATTGCCCTCGCCCTCGCCCTGGCCGAAGCTAAGGGGGCCGCAGCGGTGTACCTGGGCATCAATGCGGTCGATTATTCTGGCTATCCCGACTGTCGGCCTGAGTATCTGGCGGCCTTTCAGCAGCTGGCTCAGCTCTCATCAAAGGCGGGGCTAGAGGGCCACGCGCCCAAGCTGGTTGCACCTCTGGTGATGGACTCTAAGGTGGATATTGTGCGTCGTGCGGTGGCGCTGGGGGTGCCGATCGCCGCTACCTGGTCGTGCTACCAGGGCGGTGACGTTCCCTGTGGGCGGTGCGACTCTTGCCGAATCCGCGATCGCGCCCTGGTTGAGGCAGGCTACCCTGAGTTGGCCACCCTAAAGAGTTAGCAGGCGGCCCTGTACGGAGCAGATCTAAGCCAGTTCACCCGCCCAGGCTTTACAGCACAAGTCATTCGGCTTAGGTTTCTGCGGTGCTCGCGAGGTAATGTGGCACAGTGATAGTAGATAGCAGGCTTTGCTATTGACCACAGCTCGGGGGTAACGCCCCAACTCAACCCCCAGTCAATCCTTTTTTCCCTCGCCTATGCCCTGGCCTCGAATTATTAGTGGACTCGTTGCGATCGTGGTGGCTTTAGCCATGATTGGGCTCGGGGGGTGGTACTTTACCCTGGGTTTTGGCGTTCTGATCTTTTTGGGCCAGCTCGAAATCTTTGCCCTGGTAAAAGCTAAGGGCATTTTGCCCGCGGCCAAGACGACACTGGTGGTGAGCCAGCTTTTGCTGATTATGGCCCACGTCTCCCCCACGCTGGCCGATGCCCTGCTGCCTCTGAGCGGCACTTTTATTTGTTTCTACCTGTTGTTTCAGCCCCAGGTGGCCACTATTGCCGATGTAGCGGCCTCAATCTTGGGCTTGTTCTATGGCGGCTACCTGCCCAGCTTCTGGGTGCGACTGCGCGACCTGGGCGACACCTCAACCTCCTTACCCCTGGGCGGCTTCTGGCCTGAGACCTGGCCCCCGGCCCTAGAGACGTTGCCCTACGGACTGGTAGTGACGCTGCTGGCCTTCGCCTGCATTTGGGCCGCCGACATTGGGGCCTACACTGCCGGAAAAATGGTTGGCCGCACCCCGCTCTCCAATATCAGCCCTAAGAAAACCGTTGAAGGAGCTGCCTTTGGCATGTTGGGCAGTATGGTGGTAGCCCTGGTGGGTAGCTACTGGCTGCAATGGCCGCTTTGGCCAGCCACCGGAGCCGCTCTGGGCCTGATGGTCGGTATCTCCAGCCTGCTGGGTGACCTGACCGAATCACTCATGAAACGAGACGCCGGGGTCAAAGACTCTGGAGCCCTCATCCCCGGCCACGGCGGCATTTTAGACCGCACCGACAGCTATGTGTTTACGGGCGCGCTGGTGTACTTCTTCGTCACCCTGCTGCTGCCCCTGCTACCGACGAGTTAGCGACCTCGCATTTCCCAAAAGTTCAGCTCTTGACGAATGCGATCGCGCTCCTGAGGCGATGCAAACCGCAGCTGGTGGCGCAGCTCACCAATCACCTGACGCCGCTCACTGGCAGACTTGTTCTCCATACCAATTTCCTTGAAAAACTGTAGCAATAACTACAGTTTAGTGAATTGAGTTTCCGAAACTACCTCCCCTTACAATTCTTTGAATGGAATCAGGTCATCCTCAGCCACATTTATCCGTAATGAGCAGGAACCCAAGCAATTATCCTAATTATTTGTAGCGATTATCTTGATTGTCAAGCTCACCCTGCTATGTAGTAGCTGCCATGAGGGTGGCAGCTGGCGGCAATGAGCAAGCTGGAGCCTGCCAGAGGGTGTCATGGCTCACCATGGCATTGAGGATG